>CAVROH010000013.1:0-75522 GCA_963722735.1 uncultured Chloroflexia bacterium | reverse complement strand
TCGGGATCAGTAGTTTGGAGGGCGCGACATTGATTTGCCGCCCCACGCTGACCACTGCCGGCAAAAGGATTGCCACTGCGCCAATGTTATTCATGAAGGATGACATAATTCCTACAGTTGCCATGATTACAAACAAAAGCCAAAGAGAGCTATGCACCAGCCAACCGTAACATAAAATTAGCCAGGACATCGGCCACTCCGCTTCGGAAGAGCGCTCCGCTGACGATGTATACTGACCACACTGTAATGACCGCTGGACTGGCAAATCCTGAAAAGGCTTCCTCGATAGTTACCAATCCGGTTAGACTTAGTGTAATTAGCACCATCATGGCAATCAGATCGACACGTAAGCGTTCGCTGACAAATAAGACCACAGCTACAGCCAGGATTCCCAGTACGAAGCATGTTTTCTTGTGTCATAACCAATACCTCCAAACTAGTTAATTCCTTAAAATCGATTGGGCATACTCACCTTTAATCCTGGTTGTAAATTTAACCACGAAAGAATCGGCTCTTGAAGTAATCGCCACCTGGACCCAATGAAAGGCTGATACCGGCGAATGATAACATCTTACTATTAAGCCCTCAGAAATCAACAAATGGCACAGCCGAAAATGTTATTGTGGTCAACCTTGCAGAAAAAGTAGACATCCGATCAGCTGCAAACACTCCCACCAAGACGGCTCCCATCTCCGGCACATCTTCAAACGCCATGGGGAAATCACTAAGATCATTGAATTTTTGGAAAATCATAATCTGGTGCCCTGCTCCAACGTTGGCACCTAAAACGGTTTACCATACCGACGCAGAGCCTTAGCAGGAGAAAGTATATGGAAAATTGGAAAAGCAGCTACTTAAGTTTACCTAATTTTTATAAACCCGTCTTATTCATAATACACCGGATGGTAATTTTGGGAATATATTTGTAATCCATTCTTCGCTTTTCATTTCCAATTCGGTCCCTTGTGCCGGAACGTCCCACTCACCCATTTCTTTACAAATCAACACTCAGTCCCTGGATGGCATGGTAGAATTATTAGATAATTTATATATTATTTATCCATATTATTCGGCATCTTACAATAAGCACTATCTGGAGGCACGATGAATACAATCAAAAAGTGGTGGCAAAACGATCTCTCACTCGGTGTCAAGATCGTCTTGCTGGCCTTACTTGCAAATGGGCTGCCAGCGTTCATCATCCTGATGCAGTGCCCAACCTGACCGAAATCCTGTTTGTCTGGACGATCAAGCCCGTGATCAACGCCCGGCTGATCGGCGTGATGTACAGCAATGCCATGCTCCTGGTGATTTTCAGCGCCTTTCAGACCAAATGGGCAAAAGTGCGCATCAATCTGGTCGTGATCACGCTCTTCTCCATCTTCGCAACCTTACTGACTTTCGTCTACCTGAAGCCCTTCCTGGCACATCCCTGGTATCATCTCGCCTACTGGCTGACCATGTACCTGATCCTCTTCTTTGCTGCCCCGTATGTTTTTATCACCCATGAGAAAAAATACGGCGGGAAGTTGCCTGTCGAAGTTCCCCTAAATATCGGCGCCCGGCTGTCAGCCGGCATCTTCGCCCTCATCAGCCTGGTTTGTGGATTAGGCTTGCTCTTCAATATCGAGCTTGTCAATCAATATTGGCCCTGGACGCTGCCTCCCGCTGGTGGGCGGTCTTGATCGGCGTGCTCTTCGTGACCCATGCAGCGGCCTATACCTGGGCTATTTGGGATGGGGATTGGCTGCGAGTCAGGCCAATCTACTGGCAGGCCCCATCTGACCGGCATTATTTTTGCCCTGCTTCCCCTGGTCCACCCCGGTGATCTACGGCCAGACGCCGGATTCTCTCTCACGCTCTACTATCTGATCACCGGCATTCTTATCCTGGCCGGTGGACTGATCATCCTCAGCTATCGCAAGAGGGAGAAAACTGTCTCTCATGGATAAGAAGAATCGTCCCGGAATCAAACTGGATGCACTGGACTTTTCCTGGCAGGCCTGAACAATACCTTCCTGGCCCTGCTCGTGGCACTGTTCATACATGGGCCAGGCACGACAAACAGCCAGCCCGATCTGATGCTGCGGGCCGCATGGATCACTGAAAACGCAAAGCTATGGCAAGCTGGCTGGCTTTTCTGGTTTGCCCCGACATTGACCTTTTCCTGGAGCTATTACGCCCTCGGCCGGCATCTGGATATGAAAAGAACCTGGCGCAATCTGGCAATTGGTGTCGCCATAATTGCAGCCGCAGTGGATGTGATTGGAATTCTGATAAACCTGACCGTATTACCTGAGTTGGCAGGCGAACTCACCTATGCCGCCGCAGCAGACCCGACCCTGGCTGCTGTCTTCCATTCCATGGAAAAGCTGGCCAATAACCTGACCAATGTCGGGGGATATGGTCTGTACACCCTTGCAGGGCTGTTGATCTTACCGTCAGCTTTTGCCACACAGGGGTTCCCCAAATGGCTCAAAATCCTGGGTGTGATTGAATGGGGAATCTCGTCAGTCGCCATTTTGCTGTTGATCTTTGCCCCCGCCCTCGCAGTACCGCTGGTAATCAGCTTCCTATTCTATGCCCCCTGGGTATGGGGTGGCGCTTGGTGGCTGATCCAGAACAAACCCGCCCACACCTCGTCTATGGGGTAAAGGACCGATACTGCTTAACAATTAGCAACTGATCGCTAATCTATCTCCGAACTAAATCTACCCCGGTCAATTTCCCGGTTCAATGAATTCCCACGGAATCCAAATCGGGGAAAGCTCCTTTACATCCGGCGAATTGGTGATGGTAATCCGAATCGATCCATCAACTTCTTGCACCATTAGGTCGTCGCCCTCATCCCCATACGAGGAATACACCAGCCATTTACCATCCGGAGACCAGACCGGATCGTGGTGCGTATCGCGCCCGACTGTCAGTTGTTTTACGTCACTGCCATCTGCATTCACCAGGAAAACTGATGTTGTCTTTGGATATTGTGAAAAAAAACCAGCCGGGACCCATCTGGAGACCACTCCGGCCCCAGATCGTCTCCCGGCAAATCCACCAATAGCGTAATTTCGCTGCCATCAGGGTTCATTGTATTTATCCGGCTTCCTTTTTCATAGGAGAAATGGGAAGTTGTAAACGCTATCTTTTCACCATCCGGAGACCAGGCTGGGGAGTGATCGGATAGGTTGTTATTTGTCAAACGGATCTGTTTGGCACCATCTGCTCCCATCACATAAATCTCAGGTGGAGGGCCTTCATAACCGGGAACAGGATCCCTAATTGATGCGAAAACGATCTGGCTACCATCAGGAGACCAGGCTGGCTGCCCGTCATCTGCATTATTAAAAGTCAACTGGATTATTTCAGACCCATCTGAATTCATCACATAGATCTCATCATCCCCATCCCAGTCAGCAACAAACACGACTCGGGTTCCATCAGGAGACCAGGCTGCTTCTGTCATCCCTGGTGACTGAGAATCCCAATAAGTCTGAGAACCATCTGGTTTTTGATAATAGTAGTCCCGATTATTCCCCTCAAGAACCCGGTAGACAATTACCCCCAGACCCTGTAATGGGTCTGGGGTTGCAGTCGGTAATGGACTCGGTGTAGTTGAAGGCTCCAATGTATATGTTGCAGTCAGGGTAGGGGTGTCGGCAGGTGTGTTAGTTTCTGCCGGGGGCAGGTCCTCTCCCTGGTCAATGTTTGTTTGAGAGCATCCAGTCGCTGCGATGAGAAATACGATGACACACAGAGCAGATATTACTGTTTTTTTCATCGGTCACCTCTTTTTATCAGTTTAGCATATTTCAGCCTGCAATTGGAGAGGCAAAACTCACCGGTTGGAGAACCATAATAACTTCCAGGCTGGATAAATCAAGTAAAAAAATCACCCTGGATTTCTCCAGGGCATTCATACATCCTATTTCAACACTTACACCACACTAAACCGGCTGATCTTTTCCACCTTCTTGCCTGAGCAGGTCATCGGAATCTCCTCCTCCGAGACCTCGCGGCGGATATGGAACTGCATCTGATTCCCACCGTCCAACCCCTGGACGCCGATCTGCCATTCGTTCTCACCCAACTCCTCCACCGAGACGACTTCCATCCCCGGCAGGTCCAGGATCCCGGTCTCCTGCCGCCAGAAATGCTCCGCTGCCTGGACCGGATTGTCGTATCCCACCCGGCCGCGGAAGAAATCCAGCCCGACCCGCCCTTGCTTGGTATTCCGTCATCAGCGTGCGGATATCTTCTGGCGAGGTCTCCCATAATTCAGCCCGTGGGGGAAGAACAGGGTCACCGGGGCCTTGTTGT
This sequence comes from uncultured Chloroflexia bacterium, assembly GCA_963722735.1. Classification (GTDB taxonomy): domain Bacteria; phylum Chloroflexota; class Anaerolineae; order Anaerolineales; family UBA11579; genus UBA11579. The sequence continues at coordinate 71,205 of CAVROH010000013.1, read as the reverse complement.
GCCCGCCGATATGCGAGGACTGCCAGACATGCATCCGGAGAGATACCTCCGTCATCGCTTTGAAGACCTCCATCCCAAATTTGGCACAGCACAGATCGCGTTTGCCGTTGTTGCAGGCCAGGTAAAGCGGCTCCTCCCGCAGATGAGCAGGATCACCGGGCTTACCGGCTGCCAGGAAGCTCAGATCAATCTCCAGCAGGTCGGCATACTCCCCGATCTGGTATTCATACAACTTCGGGGCCTGCGGGTCGGTGATGCCGATAAAGAAGCGCAACCCTTCCTCTCCCAGCCTTCCCCGCCTTACGGATCAGCAGAATGCGCGCCCCCTCAACCGCCGATGAAGATGCGCTTTCACCTCCTCAGGAATATTGCAGGCATCAAAGGCTTTCGCGTCCCAGGCAGCCGGGTACTCCAGCAGGAACCACACCTTGCCCTGGGTGGCCGTGCCGAGCAATGACAGCTGGTGATCTCTCGCAATTTCGACGCAATAGGTCTGGTTGCTTCGGTCATAGATCTCCTCCTGAAATCGATGAATTGTCATCTGTTCCGTATTCTATTCCACTCTCCATCCAATCACCAGCAGATCCATCAAATTGGAGAAAAAAACTGATTTCGACCCATATAATAGAATCGAGAGAATCAATAAATCCACCCCAGAGGAGACGTGAACCATGCAAACCGAGATCACCACCAGCAGCCCCTTACTTGACCAGAACGGCAGGCTTACCCAGATCGGCTGGGCGCGGCATCAGAACCTGGACTGCAACCTGGAGAATGTCAACTTCTACGCCCTCAAGTTCCTGCAGCGCTTCCGGGTCAAGCGGTGGGATTATTACGCCATCTTCACCCCCAATCGCTTCTTCTCCGCCACCATCGCCGACCTGGGCTATGCCGGCAACATCTTCGTCTACACCATCGATTTCTACCACCGGCGTGATCCATGAAGAGGGGCTGGTCATCCCGCTGGGCAAAGGCATCACCCTGCCGCGCAACAGTCATACCGGTGACGCCCACTTTGCCAACGACAAAGTCTCCCTCGATTTCAAGCTCGGAGAGGGCACCCGCAACCTGTCCGTCTCCTGGCCGGACTTCGATGATCAGGCCGCGGTATCGCAGCCGAGATCAGCCTGGCACAGTCCAGCCAACATGAGTCGATGAACATCGTCATCCCCATCGGGGAGAAGCGCTTTTATTACAACCACAAGATCAACTGCCTGCCGGCAAGCGGCACCCTCGCTACGGCGAGATCGAAGAGACTCTCACCCCGGATACCTGCCTGGGCCAACTGGATTGGGGCCGCGGGGTATGGGAATATACCAGCTTCTGGAAATGGGCCAGCGCCTCCGGCTTCCTCCCGGATGGGCGCACCATCGGACTCAATATGGGCGGCGGATTCGGAGATACCTCCCAGGCCAGCGAGAACGCTTTCTTTGTGGACGGCATTCTCCACAAGCTCGATCAGGTCACTATCGACTATCAGCCAGCCGACCGCATGAAGCCCTGGCACTTCACCGATAACCAAAGCCGCCTCGACCTGGAATTCGTCCCCTTCACTGAGCGGGTTGCCGAAACCCGCCTGGTGGTGATCGACAGCGAAGTCCACCAGATGTTTGGCAAGTATTCAGGCTTTGTGGTCACCGACGGCGGGGAGAAGATCGAGATTGACGGTCTGATAGGGTTTGCCGAGGATCACCAGGCCAAGTGGTGAGGCAGAATACCACCTCTCCTTTAAGATCTCAGGATAGAATCGGCCGGGAATGTTTAAGCTTCCAGGGCTGAGGAGTAGTCAAAGCTATCCTCATCACCAGAGTTGGATTATTCCCTCAGCACCAATTCTGCCCCGCAGCAAGGCTGAACGGAGAGATGGTGCACACCTGGGAGTAATAATTCCCCAAATGAAATTTCAAACCGGCGGCTTTCCCCAGGCGGGATCTCGGCATCCAGGTAGTGAAGCTTCACAATAAGGGTCTCTTCCCGCAAGTTGACAACCTCCAACATTTGATCCGGACGGATGGCTGCACAGCGAGGGTCCGGAATATCCGGGTAGATCGTGATGGTAACCCATTCCCCTTCAAAACTCCCACAGATACCAGCTGCTGGACTGTCAGCATAGGGAGTAGCTCGCGCAACCACATCAGCAGGGAGAATTTGTTCTGACGTTTCAATTTCAGGGTTTTGGTTTGGTACGCTTGTTATTGAAAACGTGCAGGCAGCTGAAAGACAAACAATCGCCCCTAGAATCATCAAAGGCTGAAACCGCATAATGCCTCCTCTTGCTGTATTTTGATGATATAACGCTGCCCGATCCAGTTTTGTTCCACAGGGGAATTTCAACCTACTCTACAGGCTTGCCTCCTATACTGCCACCAGTCTGAATTGCAAAACGCCCCACTCTGATGTGGGGCATCTTTATCCATTTTAGAATTATCTATTCGAACTCACAGCAGCTTTTTCAAAGCAGCCAGCAGCAGGAGCACATTCTCCGGGCGGGAGGAGTAGCCCATCAACCCGATCCGCCAGACCTTGCCGGCCAGCTCTGCGAATCCGCCGCTAATCTCGATATTATAGTCATTCAGCAGCGCCTTGCGGATGGCGAGATCATCGACACCCTCAGGGATGCGCACTGTGGTCAGGGAGGGAATCCGGTTTTCCAGCGGCACATGCATCTCCAGGCCGAGTTCTTCGATCCCCTGCCAGAGCATCCCGGCATTCCGGCGGTGACGCGCCCAACGGTTCTCCAGCCCCTCCTCAGTGGCAATCCGCAGCGCCTCGTAAAGGGCATAAAACGCCGAGATCGGTGCAGTGTGATGGTAGCCCTTGGGCGGTTCGCCCCAGTATTTCATCAGCAGCGACATATCCAGGTACCAGTTGGTCACCGCCGTCTTGCGGGCGGTGATCTTCTCGACAGCCCGCGGCCCAAAGGTGATCGGGCTGGCCCCGGGTGTGGCGGATAGACATTTCTGCGACCCGCTGTAAGCAATATCGATCCCGATTTCATCCACTCGCACCGGCAGGCCACCCAACGAGGTGACCGCATCCACCAGGAACAGCGCCCCGTGCCGGTGGACCACTTCCGAGATCGCATCCAGCGGCTGGAGCGCCCCGGTGGAAGTCTCGGCATGCACGACCGTCACGATCTTTGCCGGACGCGCCTTCAGAGCGGCATCCACTTCCTCGGCGCAGAAGATCTCTCCCCACGGACGGGTGATGATCTCAACGTCTGCCCCATAGCGTTTCGCCATCTCGGCGATCCGGCCGCCAAAGTAGCCATTCACGCAGGCCAATACCGCATCCCCCAGCTCGATGATATTGGCAACTGCCGCCTCCATCGCCGCCGTCCCCGTCCCTGAGATCGGGATGGTCATCTCGTTCTCCGTCTGGAAGACATACCGCAGCAAATCCTGGGTGCGGTCCATCAGCTTGATGAACTCCGGGTCGAGGTGCCCGACCAGCGGGGTCGCCATCGCTTTCAGCACGCGTGGATCAGCCATGCTGGGGCCGGGTCCCAGCAGGATGCGCTGGGGCATATTGGTTTCTGGCAGATCAGTGATCGGTTCGGTTTTTGGGGTCATATCGGTTTCCTTTTCTCTCAGTAGCAGGTTGATTCCCGCATCCAATTAAAACACAATTCCCCGGATTTTCTTCCCTGATTCACAAAGCAATTCGATGAATCCATGAATGCTCTCGTGTCACTCCCGCGCAAGCGGGAGTCCACCCGAGACCCACACAGACAGGGAGGGTTCTGGACCTGAAAGATCTGAACCCTCCCATTGGTTTACGCATCGTTTTACCCCGGCAAACCCTCCAGTATCTTGACATAGTTCTCATAGCGCATCAGAGAGACCTCCCCCTACTCCACCGCTGTCTTGACCCGGCAATCCGGCTCATGCGTATGGCTGCAGTCGGCCAGTGCCGCCTGCCTTGACTTCTAACGCTGCCGGATGCTCAAACCGTCTCAACTGCGAGTTCCCCCTCCCCACCGGCTTCCACCTTCTCTAGCTGATCATGGTCGGGCAAAATATCCTCCGCATTGCGGATCGCCGGGAAGAAATACCCGCTGATCCCTACCAGCCCTGCCGCCAAACCGGCAAATACGAAAAGCAGTCCCATCCCCGCCCCCGCCCCGGTGCCCACCAGCCAGCCAAATACTCCGGAGAGCGAACCACCTTCGACCATGCGCGGCTCCAGCACAAAGTCAGCTAGCGCCCCGGCAATCAGCGGAGAGATCGGCTGGGTGAACCAGGCGATCAGCCTGCGGGCGGAGAACACCCGTCCCTGCAGGTCTGGGGCTACCTTGGCCTGCCAGATCGCCTGGTTGGAGGCATTGATCAGCGCATTCGGAATCGTCACGAACACCGCAGCCACGATCCAGACGACCAGGCCGCGTCCGATTCCCATCAAGGTCATCCCGAACAGACTGATGATGATCCACCCCATCAGCACACCGTGCACCCGGCGCTTGAACCCGCCCCAGGCACTCATGATGATCCCCCCAGTCAGACCGCCGACCGCCATGATCGATTGGATCGTGCCAAAAAGGATCTCATTCGAATTGGTGCGCGCCAGGATCATCGGGGCCATCAGCGTAAATGCCATCCCGCTGAATAGGTTACCGAACAGGAAGATCAACTGCAAACCCAACAAACTGGGGCGTTCAAAGATGTATTGGAAGCCGTACCAGGCCTCCGACCACACGCTGCCGCTCTTCTTCTGCCCCTCCACGGTTTTCGCCGGAGCTGGGATATGCACGACCAGCAGGGCGCCAATCGCAAAGCTAAAGGTGATCAGATCGATTGCCAGGATCCAGTTGAAACCGATGATCGGCAGCAATGCTCCGGCCAGTAAAGGCGCCAGCACCGCCGGCCCGGCTTCCATCACCGACATCAGCCCGTTGGCTCGGCCGTATTGCTCCTTGGGTACCATCGTGCTGATCGCCGCCGAATATGCCGGCCACTGGAAAGTGTTTCCGATCCCGATCAACGCGCTGACCACATACAAATGCCAGAATTCCAGCACGCCCATGGAATTGAAAACCAGGATCAATACCGTACCCACCGCCGCACCCAGGTCGCTGACCATCATCATCAGCTTGCGGTTGTAGCGGTCCACCCATACCCCTGCCACCGGCGACATCAGTAGGAAAGGCAGGATAAATGCCACCTGCATCCCGGCGAACGCCATAGCGCTCTTGGTCTGGTCGTAGATCCACAGTGTCAGCGCAAATTGGGTCATCCCGGATGCCAGCACCGAAACGATCTGCCCCAGCCAGACCACAATGAAACCTTTCATCCCCCCGAGCTTGGTATTTTCCTGCTGCATGATGTTAGCCTTTCATTTATAAAATATCTTTCAAAAGGAATGTCAATAGTTTAATGTTCCTCTTGATATTTTTCAAGTCACTTATAATATTTTTAATGAACATTATTAATTTCCTCAGGCTGTCAGAAATCAAGAACAAGTTTTCTATGAATCCCTTGACTCTCCCCCTACTGGAGGGGTTACAATGTGTGTGATGCTTAAGCATCAACCAAACTTCCGGCCAGAAGTGAACCGCACAGGTGAGATATGCTCAAGATCGGCGAATTCGCACAGGCTGCCAAAGTATCCGTCAAAACACTGCGCTACTACGACCAGATGGGGCTGCTCAAACCCACCTGGAAGGACCGCTTCACAGGATACAGATTCTATCACCGCTCCCAGGTGGAGAGCTCAACCGCATCCTGGCTCTCAAGGAACTGGGCTTCTCTCTGGAGCAGGTCCAGACCATCCTCCTTGAGGAGATCACCCTCCCCCAGCTCAAAGCCATGCTGCATCTCAAGCAGACTGAACTTGAGCAGGAGATCGAAGCCAACATTGCCCAACTGGCCCTGATCGAAGACCGTCTCAACCAGTTGGAGAACGGCGGTGGCCTGGAGCAGATCACCAGCGTGCAGCCAACCGAATCAGAACCAGTACCAAAGACAAGGAGTCAGATCAAATGAATGTTGAAATCAAAACTATCCCCGCCTTCACTGCCGCCGGGATGATGTACAAAGGCAAGAACGAGAACCAGGAGATCAAAGCCATGTGGGGGAAGATCAATCCCCGCTGGGACGAGATCAAGCACCCTGCTAAGCCGGTGAACGTGCCTTCGGCATCTGCGGCGATATGGAAGAGGACGGCAGCTTCTCCTACCTGGCAGGGATCGAGGTAGAGAAGGCAGAAGACCTGCCCGCCGACATGGAAATCTGGGATGTCCCGGAGAACACCTACGCTGTCTTCCCCTGCACCCTGGCAGAGATCCACCAGACCTATGAGTTCGCCCACGGCACCTGGATGCCGAAGAACGGCTACAAGCGCGCCGACGGCCCCGACTATGAATTCTACGACGAAGCCTTCGACCCCTCGCAGCCCGACTCGATCCTATACGTGTACATCCCGATCAAGAAGTAACACCGTCTGATACCAAAAGAGCCGCACTTCAAAGTGCGGCTCTTGACTATTAATTTGCGGTACTACGGCGCAATCTGATACACCCAGTACCCGTCATTCGTGTACACCTTCTCCACGGCCACGCAGTCCAGCGGACGGGATCTCAGCATGACCACGTGGGTGACCCGGTAATCTTCTACCAGCGGGAAGAGAAGATCACAGCGCTTCTCATCACTGGCCCCATAAAACACATTCAGCCGCACAATGCGCTTGTGCCATTCAAGAACCTCCACTGAGGAATACGGGTGGTCCTTGAAATTAACCACTATTGGCTGCCCGGTCAGCAAGCGAAAAGAATAAAGCTCTGTTGTAGGGAGCATGTACATCTCACCCGGCCCACCATTCTCTTGCACATAGGTGACCAGGTCTGCCTCGGCTGGTGTCAGATACCACATCTCGGTGCACTGGATTTGATCTCGCAACCCTAGTCCAACACCAGCAAGCAGGATGACAGCCAGCGTCGTCCCCCACACCCAGCGCCATTTTTCAATCGCTGCTTCTTCAGCCTGATAGAGGCTTGAAGCCAGCGCCCCCACTAGGATCACCGTCGCCAGCGGCACGGTGACAACGCTCACCCGCCAGAGCTGGAGCATGGCGATCGTATTGCTGGGATGCACCGCCAGGAGCACTGACGGGACAGTGGCGATCAGGAAACTCACCAAAAAGAAGGGGAATATCTTTGTCCGCCGGGTTACAAGCAATGCCCCCAACACCAGGAGTGTCTTCACAACCACCCAGTCATTCCACCATACGGTTACCAGCGCGTGGTGCGGAATGCGGGTATTGACCAAGATTTTGATCGCCTCCGCGGTTTCAGCCCCGGTCGCCCCCAAATTGGCGGTGTAATAGTACACCACGATCGGCAGCACCAGCACCGCAGCCAATCCGCCAATCTTCAGCATCTGCTTCAGATCGCGCTTTTCCCACAGGTCCACCAGCAGGAATGCCGCCACGATTGCCGCCGCACTGATCAGGTATCCGGTATGGAAATTGCCCGCCACGGCGACCGCCGTTGCCCCCCAATAAGGCTTCTCCTTCAGGAACAGCAGTATCCCCAGGAAAAGGAAAGCGGCAAACCCATTAGGCAGTAACTGCCCGAAACCAAAGTCCTGCCCGGCAACGCCGTGCTGGAGCACACCGGAGACGGTTCCCAGCCAGACCGCCGAGAAAGTTAGCAGGAAGATCGAAAGGAACAGGAAATACACCAGGTTGTTGCGTTTGATCTGGAAGAAATGGTCGGCGATATGGACCAGGCTGTAGAGATAGATCTCGATCAGGATAAACTGGAAGAGCAAGAAGGCCCACTCGCCAAGATACATGTAAGTGACTTGCACCAGCCAACTGAATATCGGCAGCGGATCCCTGGCATTTGCCATCCAGTCATCCGACAGGTAGCCAAACCCGGCCTTGGCCATCCCAGGAAGCAGCTTTGTGGTCTGGTTACCGGTGTACAGCGGGCCAAAACCTCCCACCAGGAGCACCACCACCAGGGTCAGCCCGGTCCAGAAGAGCACCGTCAGCAGGGTCTTTACAGCTTTGTTCTCTTTCATCAGCAGCGTCCTTGTTACAACCACCGATCCTGCCTATCAGGATCATCCCGGATATTATAACTGCCCGGAGACCAAAAATCCGCTACAATAACAATACCCCACGGCAGGAGTTGTTGAAATGGCAAATTTCAAAGAGTTAGTCGTAGTTCTTACCGGAGCCTCCAGCGGGATCGGCCGCCAGATGGCGCTGGACCTGGCCCAACAGGGCGCATTGCTAGTACTGGCTGCCCGGCGAATCGAGAAGCTCAACTCTCTGGTGGACGAATGCGCCTCGCTTGGTGGGCAAGCGGTTGCCGTGCGGACCGATGTCTCCAACGAAGCTGAGTGCAAAGCCCTGATCGAGGCCGCCATCATTGAATTTGGCCGCATTGACGTGCTGATCAACAACGCCGGGATCACCGCCCGCAACCGATTCGATGAGATGCAGGTGCTCTGGCCCATCGAGAAAGTCATGCAGACCAACTATCTGGGCAGCGTGTACTGCACATGGCATGCCCTGCCGCACCTCAAGCAAAGCCAGGGCCGTCTTGCTGCCGTCTCCAGCATGACCGGAAAAGTTGGGGTACCCAATCGATCTGCCTACAGCGCCAGCAAACATGCCATGGCCGGGTTCTTTGATGCCCTGCGGGTGGAACTGGCCGGCAGCGGGGTCAGTGTGACAGTGCTCTACCCCGATTTTGTGGAGACTGGCACCCGCCTGGAATCGCTCGGCCCGGACGGGGAAACGGTTTACGATCCTACCAGGCGCGGCGGCAAAGTCATGGGCGTGGAAGAAGCCAGCCGGATGATCCTCAAAGCGATTGCCCAACGCAAGCGCGACGCGGTGTTATCCACGCGGGGCAAATTCCTCCCCCTGATTCAATTCCTCCTGCCTGGCCTGGTAGACCGATTGGTGAATAAAGCCGTCAAAACAGGCGATCAGGGGTAAGGATTTGGACGATGAATTAGGATGGGTATTTCTATGAAACACAGAGGACCCTCAACTAATCGCTCAAAATATCGTCAGAAATTGGCGGTCATCATCCTCATAACGATTCTTTTCATTGTCATCCTATGCCAGGTTCAGCCGGTAATCGTTTCTATATTAGGGGGCGTGGATGGATCATTTGGCCTGCGTCCAAAAACGCATGGCTGCATCGGATTTAGCCTTGAGCCAAATAGCAACATCATCAAGATCCTCCCTCAAGGCGATTTGCGTTTCAAATTTATCCGGTTTTCCTTTATCTACAGACTGATTGACCCTGACAGTTCAAGGGAGTATTGTCTCGGGCAGGATATCTGGTTTGGGGAATAAAAAAAGAGAGGGTAACCCCGCGCAACAGTTCGTCGTATTCAACCAATGGTACCCGAGGGTATTTCTCTCAACGTTCAATCTCTGCGGAGAGGGTGGGATTCGAACCCACGGTGGCCCGGAAGGCCACAACGGTTTTCGAGACCGCCCCGATCGTCCACTCTGGCACCTCTCCGTTTTTAAGCGCTGCTGATTATACCCCATTCATGTTTCAATCAAGTCTCACACCTGGCGTTTGGAAACTGACGGGAAGGGGTTATCTAGACCCCAGCCGAGGCCGGCGGCTGGGTCTCATCCGAGACCTGCTTGGCTGATTTCACCGCCGCAGGCTGGTCCTTTTTGGAAGCCTTTTTGTCTTTCTTGGGTTTCTCCTCAGCGGGCAGCAAAGCCGCATCCAGCACATCGTCCATCTGTTTGACAAATATCAGCTTCAGGTCGGATTTCACCTTCTTGGGCACATCCATCAGGTCTTTCTCATTGCGGCTTGGGAGCAGCACCATCTTCAGGCCATTGCGGTGCGCCGCCAACACCTTATTGCGCACCCCGCCGATCGGCAGCACCCGCCCCCGCAGGGTGACCTCACCGGTCATGCAGACATCCTTGCGCACCTTGCGCCCGGTAAATGCCGAGATCATTGCTGTTGCCAGGGTGATTCCCGCACTGGGGCCATCCTTGGGGATCGCGCCCTCCGGTACATGGATGTGCACATCCACACCCTCAAATACATCACTCTTTAATCCCAAATCTCTTCGCCCGGGATTTCAGGTAGGTCATAGCCGCCTGAGCCGATTCCTGCATCACCTCGCCGATCTGGCCGGTGATCTGCAAATTTCCCTTACCTTCGGTCAGAGCGACTTCAATCGGCATAATATCGCCGCCTGCCATCGTCCAGGCAATACTGGTGGCCACACCCACCTGGTCCTCGGTCTCCACATCCGTGGCCGAATATTCCGGCGGGCCAAGATACTTCTCAAGCACAGTGTCCCCGATCCTGGCCGGGAAGGCCTTCTTTTCTGCTTTCAGGCGGGCCACCTTGCGGCACACCCGTCCGATCTCGCGCTCCAGGTTGCGTACCCCGGCCTCATAGGTATATTCATTGATGATCCGGCGGATGGCCTTCTCGGTGAAGCTCAGCTCACCCTCCTCCAGCCCGGATTCTTCCAGCTGGCGGGAGATGAGGAACTTCTTGGCGATCTCGACCTTTTCTTCCTCAATATAGCCGGGGAACTCGACCACTTCCATCCGGTCCAGCAGCGCCCAGGGGATATCGCTGCGGTCGTTGGCTGTGGTGATGAACAGCACCTTGGAAAGATCGTAGGCAATCTCCAGATAATGGTCGGAGAATTCCTGGTTCTGCTCCGGGTCCAGCACTTCCAGCAGCGCCGCCGCCGGATCGCCACGGTAACCCACGCCCAGCTTATCGACCTCATCCAGGATAAAGACCGGGTTCAGCGTCTCGGCGCGTTTCATCGTCTGGATGATCCGTCCCGGCAGCGCCCCGATATAGGTGCGCCGGTGGCCGCGCATTTCGGCCTCATCCCGCACCCCGCCCAGCGAGATGCGCACAAATTTGCGCCCCATCGCCTCAGCGATCGACTTGCCCAGGGTGGTCTTTCCCGGTCCCGGGCGGGCCGATAAAGCACAGGATCGGCTGCCGGGTCTTACCCGGTTTCAGGCTGCGGATGGCAATCGATTCCAGGATGCGGTCCTTGGGCTTTTCCAGGCCGTAATGGTTCTCTTCCAGCACCTCAATAGCATGGGTTACATCCAGGTTGTCTTCGGTCATATTCGTCCACGGCAGTTCGAGGATCCAGTCAATATAGGTGCGGATCACGCCCACTTCCGGCGACATCGGCGGCATCTGATACAGGCGTTCAAATTCCTTCATGGCGGCTTCTTCTGCCTGCTTCGGGCAGTTCGGCCTCTTTGATCGTGATTATGCAGCTCCTGGAGTTCTTTGCTCCACGGGTCCTGCTCACCCAACTCGCGCTGGATCACGCGCATCTGCTCGCGCAGATAATTCTCCCGCTGGCCGCGTTCCACCTCATCCTGCACTTTGGCATGCAGTTCATCTTCAAGTTCCAGCACGCCCAATTCCCGGATCAGCAGGTTATTGACCTTCTCCAGCCGATCGGTCGGGTCCAGGCTCAGCAGCAGTTCATGCCGGTCATCCAGATGCACAGAGAACGAGTTGGTCAGCATATCCGCCAGCCAGCCGGGCTCGTCAATCTCGATCAAATAATCCAGCGCCTCATCCGGGATCGAGCGGGTCAGTTCGGCATAGCGCTTGAACAAACGCATCAGATTGCGCATCAGGGCAGTATCCTGCTGGGAAGGGCGCATGCGCTCTTCCACCACCCGCGCTTTGGCATACAGCACAGCATGGTCGCGCACGATCTCGATCAATTCCACCCTGAAGCGCCCCTGAACGATCACCAGATTATCACTCTGCCCGGTGGAGAACATATCACTTACCGCCGAGAGCACGCCAACCGGCAAAAAATCCTTCTTCTGGACTGAATGTTTGCGCGGGTTGCGCTGGGGGATGGCGATCATCACCTGATCCTGCTGGTTGGCAGCCTCGATCGCCTCCATTGTGCCAGAACGCCCAACGGGCAGCGGCACCACCATATGCGGGAAGACGATCACCTCGCGCAGCGGCAGGATCGGACAAAAGATGATCCCTTCTTCATCCGGTCTGAATATTGGGGATATTCTCAAGTTGTTCGGCCCGTTGGTGCAGTTCCTCGGTGTTCAGAGCGCCTTCAATTTGAGAATACCAGTCTTGATCGTTCATACAATTTCACTCTCCAGTTAATGTCTGGATATTATAACCAGTTTTTAGACCAATTCCCGGCGCAATTCGCCCACCAGGTACAAACTGCCGGTCACCAGCACCACCCCGTCCTCCCCGGCCATCTCGTGCAGCTGCGGCAAAGGCCTCTTCAGCCTCACCCAGCGACCTGCACTTCACCGTCAAAATCCTCCAGCAGACCATCCAGATCCTCGCTGCTGGCCGCCCGGGGATGGTTTGCCTGATACAGCACCAATCCGGCTGCCAGAGGGAGCAATTCGGCAAATATCCCGGCGATATCCTTATCCTCCGAAGCGCCAAAGATCATCGCCAGCCTTCTTCCCGGGGAAATGTTCCCGCACAGTCTCTGCCAGCCGTCGGGCCGACTGGCGGTTATGCGCCCCATCCAGCACGATCACCGGCGCGCCGGGAAAGACCTCAAACCGCCCCGGCCACTGCACCCTGCCAAACCCAGCCCGGATGGCTTCATCAGAGATCTCCAGGCCGGAGCAGTTCAGCGCAGCATAGGCCGTCACTGCATTCTCCACCTGGTGCGGACCTAGCAGCCGGGTGGAGAATTGCTTTTTCCTCTTCCCCGTCAGATGATGCGAAAATCCTGCCCCGCCAGGTCAGTCTGGTCAGAGTTTCAACCCGCAGATGCGCACCCACCATGGTCAGATCCGCCCCCTTCTCAGCGGCGATCTGCTGGATCACTATCAAAGCGTCCAGTTCCTGCGGAGCAGAGACGACCGGCACACCTTGCTTGATGATCCCACACTTCTCGGCAGCGATCTTCGGCAACGTATCCCCCAGGATGGCGGTATGGTCATAGGAGATATTGGTGATCACCGAGACCCGCGGCGTGAGGATATTGGTAGAATCCAGCCGCCCGCCCATCCCCACCTCCACAGCAGCCCATCCACCCCTGCCCGGGAAAAATACCAGAAAGCCAGCGCGGTCTGCAGCTCATACGAGGTCACGCCCGGCAGCTTTGGGGCAGCCTCCTGTAAAACCTGCATCCCGGCCACAAAATCCTCCTCCGGGATCATCTCACCATCCACCTGGATCCGCTCCCGGAAGTCCGAAAGGTGCGGAGAAGTGTACAGCCCCGTCCGCAGACCCGCTGCCTGCATCGCCGCCGCACAATGCGCTGCCACCGAGCCCTTCCCCTTGGTGCCGGCAATATGGATCGCCGCAAAGCTTTCCTGCGGATTGCCAAGCAATTCCATCAACTGGAACATTCGCTCCAGTTCAAACTGCTCCGGGGCAATTTGCTCCTGGTGGGTCAGGCTGAAATCCACAAATGAGAATAAAAAATCCAATGCCTGCTGATAATTGTTAATTTCCTTCATAGGGCTGATTCTAACGTCTGATCCAGCCTGCCGCAAGCTGTAACCGGATAGAAACCCAGGTATAATCGTGCCAGAAACCATAATTTGTTGCATTCAGCCATCTGATTGATAAGCAAATCACATACCTTAAAAAAACTTGAAACCCAAACAATCTGGGGTAAAATTGAGTATAAACCCATTAAAGGTATACGCCTGTATACCACAAACGATCTTTAGATAAGGAGAAGAAATGAAGTTCAACAAACTGTTTGTAGTTTTGGGTCTTCTGGTTATCGCCGCGCTGGTTCTGTCTGCATGTGGTTCCACAAATACCCCTGCGAATGAACCCGCCGAAGAACCAATGGAAGAACCAATGGAAGAACCGGCTGAAGAGCCCGTCGAAGAACCAGTAGAAGAACCGGCAGAGGAACCGATGGAAGAACCGGACCCGATGCTTGGCTCCGCCGAATACCCGGTCAAAGTCCTCTTCGTCCCCTCCGTGGACGTAGATTTCATGATCGAATCCGGTGACCTGATCGCCCAGGCTCTGCAGGACGCCACTGGCTACGTCTTCGAAGTCAGCGTGCCGACCTCCTACGCCGCCACCATCGAGGAAATGTGCGCCTCTCCTGAGGACACCATCGGCTTCATCCCCGCCCTCGGTTACGTGCTGGCCAACCAGCTCTGTGGTGTTGAACCTGGCCTGGCCTCCGTGCGCTATGGCTGGAACATTTACTGGACCGGCTTCTACGTTGCCCGCGACAGTGAATATCAGACCCTGGAAGACCTCGCCGGCGCCACCTGGGCATACCCGGATGCAGGCTCCACCTCTGGCTTCCTCTACCCCTCCTCGATCTTCGCAGATCTGGGTGTTGAGGTTGGTGAGACCGTTGAAGCTGGCGGCCACCCGCAGTCCGTGCTGGCAGTCTACAATGGCGATGCCGATGTATCCACCGCTTACTTCAGCGCCCCGCTCCTGCCGGAAGGCAATTGGACCGTCGATATGGCCCCGGATGTTCCAGATGAGGTTGTTGAAGACTGCGCCCCGAACGAAGATGGTAAACTGTACTGCGGTGAATACCGCGTGCTGGATGCCCGTGCAGCAGTCACCACGGACGCCCCTGACATCGTTCAGAAAGTCCGCATCCTGACCCTCTCCAAGGAAATCCCGAATGACACCATGTCCTTCTCCCCCGATTTCCCGGATGAGATGAAGCAGGGCATCATTGATGCAATGATCGCTTTCGTGTCCCTCGACAACGAAGCCTGTGTCCAATCCCTGTGTGCTGAAGCCTTCTACAACTGGACCGCAGTTGACACCATCGCTGACGAAAACTTCGATGGCGTCCGCATCCTGGTTGCCCAGCAAGGCATCACCCTCGAGAACCTCGGCGAGTAGTTGCTCGAAGTTCTAACACTAATGAAGCTTGACCTGATCATGCCCCAGAATATCCTGGGGCATGATTTTAATTCGGCATAATCATTTTATTTATCATTTTATAGCGTATTCCCCACGATTTGCGAATATTCCTAAGAAAGGCGGAATGGCATCTATGTTAGAAGTCAAAAATCTATCGAAAACCTATGACGGAGGAGTCCAGGCCCTCAAGGGTGTCAGCTTCAATGTCGAACAAGGGGAGTTCCTGGCTGTGATCGGTTTGAGCGGTTCCGGGAAATCCACCTTGCTGCGCTGCATCAACCGGCTGATCGAACCTACCGGGGGACAGATCATCTGGGATGGGCAGGACGTCACTGCCGCCAGCCAGGACGAGATGCGGCGCATTCGCCGCAAGATCGGCATGGTTTTCCAGCATTTCAACCTTGTCTCCCGTTCCAAGGTGATCACCAATGTGTTATCAGGTCGGCTTGGATATGTCAGCCCGATCATGAGCGCCATCAACAGGTTCCCCAAGGAAGATGTTGACAACGCCCTGGCACAGCTCGACCGGGTCGGCATCAAGGAACAGGCCTACAAGCGGGCCGACGAACTCAGCGGCGGGCAGCAGCAGCGCGTCGGCATCGCCCGGGCAATGATGCAGGAACCGATGATGATCCTGGCGGATGAACCGGTTGCCAGCCTCGACCCTGTCCTGGCCCACTCGATCATGCAGTACCTGGAAAAGATCAATAAGGAAGACGGCGTGACCATCCTGTGCAGCCTCCACTTCCTCGACCTGGTACACCGCTATGCTGACCGGGCCATCGCCCTCAATGACGGCATCCTCATGTTTGACGGAAAACCAGAAGACATTGACGATGATAAGTTCAGAGAAATCTACGGCAAAGACGCTGAAAGGGTAGGCTAAGGAGGATACCATGAAAAAGAAACCTTCTCTCTTACGATCTGCTAGTGTTGGTCTCATCTACCCTGGTTGTCCTGATAGTGCTGGCCTACGGTTTCAATGTCACCAGGGTAGATTTTGAGGAATCCCGCTCTGAAAAACGGCTCGCTTCACTTACCCGCATCCTGCGGGCGCTGGCCCACCCCAAACTGGTGGATTACAATTATGAAGAAACCGATGTTGAAATCCCCTTCTACCTTGGCTGCCCTGAAGGTGGCGTCGATGTACCAGACGTTGACCGCTTCGGTCCATTCATCCTGACCGAGCGCTGGTTGTGCAGAACCCGGCGAAACCATCACTATCGAAGGATACAACTTCCAGTCAAATTCTTCTGGCCCGATCAACTTCATTGGTTTCAGTGCCGAAGCGCCGGATGGCGTTCCCATCCAGATGGAGAATTTCCAGGTGGATGCCAATGGCAGCTTTACAGAGGAACTCAAGATACCCAACCGGACCATAAAAGAGGAAGCCCAGGCGATTCGGTCACCGGCAGGGTGAAAGTTGGCGCGCCGATGATCTCCAGGGAAAGCAAAGTCACCTGGGATAAGATCGTTGAGACTGTCTTCATGGCTTTGCTGGCCACCACCTTCGGTACTTTGATCGCCATCCCGATCAGTTTCTTTGCTGCCCGCAACCTGATGTCCGATATCAAGCTGCCATTGAGCAACATCGCCCTCTCGCTGATCGGTTGGCCCCTCGGCATGTGGCTGGGAATTCAATCCGCACAATTGGCCATCAGTCTGGCAAATCCCCTGTTCTCCAACCTGCTTGGTACTGGTCGGAGGATCAATCCTCTTCCCAATTCTGACCTTCCTGTTCATTCGATGGGGACTCTCCAAACAGGACGACGATAAAGAGATCACCTTTAGCGACCGGCTGCTGACCTTGCTCTTCACATTGGTAGCCCTTTTGCTAGTAATCTTCTCAGCCTTGCTCCTTGGTCAATTGCTGTCCGAGATCGGTGTTGCGCTGACCCCTCTGAAGACGTGCCCCTGTACTTCCTGCGGCGGTTTATTCAGCAGATCGGCGACTTGATCGTCATGATGGTACCTGCAATCACAGCCCTGGCGTTTGGCGGGATTATCGGCGGGTTACTTGGCAATATCGGACAGAACATCAGTGACAAAATCAGCCGCAGGCCGCCAAGATACTCAATCTGGTGATCACACCGATTGCGACGGCGTATTGTGGCCGTTCTGGTCATGCAAGGCATCGACTGGTTCTACCAGTTCAATAACCCGGCAGTCACCATTTGGTGGCCGGCAGGAATCGGCGCTGTGATCGGGCTTGCCCTGGCACTTCTGGTGGCACCGAAGCAATCTCTCCCGATCGGGATGGTCATTTACGCGATCATCCGCACGATCTTGAACGGCACACGCTCTATCGAAGCCCTGGTGATGGCGATTGTCTTCGTTACCTGGGTCGGTCTAGGACCTTTCGCCGGTGCGCTCGCCCTTGGCCTGCACACCATTGCTGCCCTGTCCAAGCTTTACTCAGAACAGGTAGAAAGCATCATGGAAGGGCCGCTGGAAGCCGTAACAGCCACCGGGGCTAACCGGCTGCAGACGATCGTCTTCGCGGTTGTGCCGCAGATCATCCCGCCGTACATCTCCTTTACCATGTACCGCTGGGATATCAACGTGCGTATGTCCACGATCATCGGTTTCGTCGGTGGTGGTGGTATCGGCTTTGTGCTGCAGCAGAATGTCAACCTGCTCAACTACCGGGCGGCCAGCGTTAACATGCTGGCGATCGCTGTCGTGGTTGCCAGCATGGATTACATTTCCTCCAGCCTGCGCGAGCGGTTTGTCTAATTTGATTAACTAACCTCCAAAGACCCGGCGAGAACCTGCCGGGTCTTTTTAATTTTCCCTGAGAGTTGCCTCGCTAACCTGAAATTGCTATAATCAAATCACTACTCGCCAGTTGAACTTGAAAAAGAATATCAAAATGCAAGTATCCAGGAAGGGCCACAACTTTGAATGGTTCCGGATCGCTGAAAGGGTACTTGTCGGAATCTTCATCGCCGCCAGCATTCTCCTGCTTCTGATAAGTCCAAATTTCCTCTCCGCCGAGAACATAGAAGTAAGCGCGGCAAGCAGTGTGACTGCCCAAGCCAATGCCATGCCCCATCAGGGCTGGGCGCCAATGAAAGTCTACTTCAGCGCCTTTGGCAGCTCATCCACCACGGGAGAGATCACCCGTTACGAGTGGGATCTTGACGGAAACGGCATCTACGACACCGACGCCACCTCCACCGGCGGATACACCTCCTACTATTACGCCAAACCAGGAGAATACCAGGTCACCCTGCGGGTGATAGACAGCAGCGGGCGCACCACCACCGACAACCTGTGGGTCTATGTCCGCCATCCCAGGCTCTGCCAGTGTGGACTACTGGTCAGTTTTTGATGACAGCAAGGTAGGCCGGGTTGCTATCGAGATCACCGAAGAGAACTGGGCCCTGATGTGGCAGGATCCTGAAGCCAAGACAACTGTACCCGCCAATGCTGTCATTTTCGGAGAGCGTCTCAATGATGTTGGACTGCGCTTCCGCGGGCAGTTCTCTCTGCGCGAATCCGGGGAAAAGAAACCATTCAAGATTGACACCGATTACTACGTTGACGGGCAGGAATTCCACAACCTCAAGCAGTTCATGTTCATTAACAGCATCGGCGACGCAACATCATCCAGGAAAAGATGACCTATGACATGCTCAACTTTGCCGGTGTACCGGCCAGCTTCGCTAGCTTCGCTGAAATGTGGATCGACTTCACCGATGATACACAGCCAGCTGAATTTTGGGGTGTGTACACCCTCATCGAGCGCGTTGACCGCAAATTCCTCGCCAGCCGCTTTGGAAACGACAACCGTAACGGCAACCTGTACAAGGCCAGCCATGCCCAGCGTGGCCCGATGGACCTGATCTACTACGGACCAGATATCACCGGCTACCCGACCCAGAACGGCCAGTACGCCTACGGTAAAATGACCAACGAAGAAGAAAATGATTATTCAGATGTGATCCAGTTGGCCTATATCATTGATGGCGCCAGCTATAACACCCCCGAAGACTTTGCCCAAGCATCTGGAGGCCGTCTTCAATGTTGACAGCTTCCTGCGTTACATGGCCGTCATGGTCACCGTATCCAGCTGGGACTATTATCCCTATACTGGCAATAACTTCTATCTTTACAACAACCCCGGCACCAACCGCTTTGAATGGATCCCTTGGGATCAGACCTGGGGCGGAGATCCCAGTATGCCCCTGTATGAGATCGAAGGCTTCGGGCTGATGGAGCGCGCCCCACTCACCGAGAATATCTTCAAAGTCCCGCGCTACCGGCAGAAATTTGCTGCTTACGTCGATCTGCTCTCCAGACAATGGTTCAATTACGAAAACATCTATCAGCAATCAGCCAACCACCATCAGCTTATTGCACCCTATGTCAGCCAGTCCACCGGAGACAAAGCTTTCTTCGGTGAAACCGCCTGGTTCAGAACTACAACGAATTTGAAAACGGATGGCTGCAACTGGCGGAGTTCGCCGGAGATCGCAGCCAATTTATTCAAGAGAATCTCACCCCGGTTCCATAAGTGAGGAGGAAAACATGAAATCTAAATATAATCAGACTTTTAATCGCCCTGACGCTGGTTGCAGCTATCTGCCTGGTTCCAGTCGATCTGGGCTTCGCCCAGGAAGGAGCCTCAGAATTCACCGAGGAATTTGACGATGTGAATTGGGAGGAATGGGAACGCTCCCAGGATCTTACTGTGGAAAACGGCGTCCTCAAAATGGGCGGCAGGTAATTTCATCCTCCGTCATGGGCAGCTGGTCCAACATAGACCTGACAATCACCCTGCGCTTCGAGTCTCCCAATGAGATCATTGTGAATTACAACACGCAGGAAGGGGCGCACAACGCTCTCATCCTGCTAGACAACCACATCATCCTCGAGAGGATCAGTGATGAACAGCCCTCCCAGTTAGGTGAATCACCAGTTGAATACCTTAGCGTCGAAAGCTGGAATAAGATCAATATAAAGGTGGAAAACGGTAACACATACGATTATCTCTCAATGATACTCAGGTCCTCACCGTCACCGATGATCAACCGCTCTCCGGTGGAGGTTTCATACTCCACGTCTTCGGCGAGACCGGCGCAGAGATCGACTCGATCAGTCTGAGCGGCACCCCAGCGGAAGGCCCCATGCCGGAAGGTGAAGGACCGCTTGAAGAAGGCCCTACCCCAGAAGAGCCGTTCCCCGGAAATATTCCGGCAAATGACTCTCCACCCATCCAGACAGATTCCACCGGCAGTGAAAAGCTCTCCCTGATAGAAGAGCTAATATCCAGCCAATCCAACCAGCTGGAATTGAGCACCTTCCTGATCAATCTCCTCCTGGCAGCAATCTGCTCTTTCATCCTTGGCCGGGTATATATCTTTTGGGGCACCTCCCTCTCCAACCGGCGGGCATTTGCCGCCAACTTCATGCTCCTCACCATCACCACCACCTTTATCATCCTGGTGGTACGCTCCTCGGTGGCCCTGTCCCTTGGTCTGGTCGGCGCCCTCTCCATCGTCCGCTTCCGTGCGGCTGTCAAAGAACCCGAAGAATTAGCCTATCTATTTTTCGCCATCAGCCTCGGTATCGGACTCGGCGATAACCAGCGACTGATCACATTGCTGACCCTGGTAGTGGCAATTGCCATCATGGGCCTGCTGAAGGATCTTTCGCAACACCAAAGCAGATGTCAACCTGCACCTGACCGTATCCAGCAAAGCCCCGGACAAGGTTGATATGGACCAGATCACTGCTATCCTGGAGAAACACTGCTCAAAGATCAAGCTGCTCCGTTTTGATGAGACCGCCGATGTGCTCAGGAATCATCCTTTGTGATCGAGTTCAAAAAACTCTCAGACCTCAGCCAGGCCAAAGCTGATCTTGCAATCCCTCTCTCCTGCGATGCAGATCTCCTTCCTGGATAACAAAGGCATCTGGTAACCATGGCTGAAAGCGAACCCGCGCTCTTATCGCTATGAGCGGAAATTCCTGGTCAATCAGTTTGAACATCACCAGGCGATCGCGCTGATCAAACGCCATCCTTACCTGTTCTATCAGCCGTATCCGCCCCGCTACATCAATAACTTCTACCTGGATACCCCGGACATGGATAACTATGATGACAATGTCAGCGGGGCGGCTGATCGGCGTAAGGTCCGCCTGCGTTGGTATGGTCCCCTTTTTGGTCAAGATCGACAAATCCACCCTGGAATTCAAGATCAAGCGCGGCCTGGTCGGTACCAAACGGCTCTATCCGCTTGGACGGGTTCACCCTGGATGAAGGCTACAACACCAGAGAACTGCGCCAATTTGCCAACCATCCAGACCTGCCGGAGGATATAAAACTGGTGCTCCTTACCCAACAGATCGTGCTGCTCAACCGCTATTTCCGCCACTACTTTGCCACCCACGATAATCGCTTCCGCCTGACGGTAGATACCGATCTCTCGTATTACCGGGTGGGCGCACTTTGAAAACCGCTTCATCCACTCACAAAGCGACCTCCGCAATATCATCGTCGAGCTGAAATACGGGAAAGACGAAGATGTGGAAGCCAACCATGTCGCCGGATTTTTCCCTTTCCGGGTCACGAAAAGTTCAAAATATGTAATGGGCATTGAACGGGTGTATTTCTAAAACTGGGTGGTTTGATGTTAAAATCACCCCCATGCGCAAACGTAAACCGATCCTCACCTCCATCTACCGCGGGATTGTGATCCTGGCGGTGCTGGCGGTGATCCCCCGGATGATCACCACAACGATCGCCCGCGGGTACACTACCACCATCGAGGAAGCCGGCCACACCCCCATCGGGATCGTGCTGGCGGCTGAGACGATCAACGGCAAGCCATCGGCGGTATTGCGAGACCGGCTTGACCGCGGCGTCGAACTGTACCAGGCCGGTGTGGTAGATCAGCTGGTGATGTCCGGACGCAACCCCGAGCCGGCGATCATGCGCGACGTATGCCGTTGAGCACGGTGTCCCTGAGGAAGACATCCTCCTGGATGACGGCGGGATCCGCACCTATGCCACCTGCTACAACGCCCACACCCAGCTGGGCCTGGACGAAGCGATCTTCGTCACCCAGCCGTATCACCTGCCGCGGACGCTGTTCCTGTGCCGCTCATTGGGGATCGAAGCCACCGGCGTGGCTGCCCATCACGGCATGTACTGGCTCGGCTCCAGGATCGCATGGAATATCCGGGAGACGCTGGCGACCGTGCTGGCCTTCATCGAGATCTATATCTCCCCGCCAGACACCAGCGAATACGCCGACTCTGTACCAGGAGGGAACCCAGCCATGACCACCCGAGAAGAAGCGCTTGCCATCGTGCGGGAATATGTGAAAAATGAGAGCCTGGTGCGGCACATGCTGGCGGTGGAAGCCGCGGTGCGCTGGTATGCCCGCAAGCTGGGCGAAGATGAGGAGCGCTGGGGACTGGTCGCCCTGCTGCACGACTTCGACTGGGAGATCCACCCCGACCTGGAACGCCACCCCCAAGCCGGCGCCCCGATCCTGCGGGAGCGCGGCATCGAGGAAGAGATCATCGAGGATATCCTCTCGCATGCCGACCATACCGGCGTGCCGCGGGATACCCCCCTGCGCAAGGCGCTGGCGGCGTGTGACGAGCTGACCGGCCTGATCACCGCCACCGCCCTGGTGCGCCCCTCCAAAGACATCCGGGATGTGGAGGTCAAATCGGTGCATGAAGAAGTGGAAGGTGCCCAGCTTTGCCGCCGGCGCCAACCGGGACGAGATGGACGCAGCGATCGAAGCCTTTGGGGTGGAGAAATGGGAGCATGTCGGCAACGTGCTGGAGGCGATGCAGGGGATCGCCGAGGAATTGGGGCTGGCGGGGGGATAGGCCTTTTCACACCACAACCCGACAAAACCCGACAAAACCCGACAAAATCTGACACTTTTTAAAAAGTTGATTTACAGATTCAAGGGGGTTGACCGGCAATGGCACCTTAACGTACCGCGTTCACTTCGTTCAAGCCTGGGGCATTCTCCTCTCATTTTCCACGGTGGATTTTTCCCTACCTGCACTCTTTTACTTGATGGATTCCCGCTTGTGCGGGAAGGACGCCCGCCTTTTTTATGTCTTTAGATACATCTGTTTTAGGTGGAGAACCACCCCCTGCACCTGAGTCTCCACTTCTACCGGCGTGGGCGTGGGTGTCGGCAAAATCCCGATCTGCTGCAGGGCGGTGGTGACCAAGCCCAATCCAAAGCACAGGCAGAAGTTCAGGATGAAGATGCCCAGGATGATTGCCAGCACGATTCGCTCGCGCGCCTGCCGTTGAAATCGTCGATATCGTCTCCGAGCAAAAAACCGCTGAATTGCCATGATCCCTATCCCATTGCTGATTTATTTTCAATGATTATACTCTCGGGGCAGAACCATAGAAATCAGACAAAATATGATAATTGTGATGCTTGGAGAATAAGAAAATCCCGTTCTGGCCATCTTTCAATGCAGAACAGGATTTTCGTTTGCTGAATAGATTCAGGATCTAATTCAATTCTTGGTTCAATCCAGCCAGATACCGGTCGATCGCTGCTTTCAGTTTCGCCGGCTTGAAATCGATACGGGCCCAGCCCGCCCGCATATTCCACTTTGCCATCCAGGCCGATAAGATATAAACGCGTCGGCCAGGCGGCGTA
Source organism: uncultured Chloroflexia bacterium (assembly GCA_963722735.1). Taxonomy (GTDB): domain Bacteria; phylum Chloroflexota; class Anaerolineae; order Anaerolineales; family UBA11579; genus UBA11579. The sequence continues at coordinate 47,691 of CAVROH010000013.1, read as the reverse complement.
AGAATCGTTTACAAAGTCGTCCATCTCGTCCACATAGGTCCTAATCCCATACTGGAGGGCGGTTTCACATTCCCCGGCGACAGCCCGGCGCTCCTCGATGGTTTTCGGATCATAATGCGCCATCCGAGACCTTCGGGGCCATCTTATACATCACCTTCTTCGTCAGCCGCCGTCCCAGCCACCAGCCGTCGATCGGATGGGCTTCACGGATATAAATGCTCAGGAATTGCACTTCCTGATGATATTCTTGATAAAGTTTCTGGATACTCACGGTACCCCGGACATACGGCGGTCAGGTAAAACTCCCGAATACCAGTGCAACCGGCTTTTTACCGCGGAATTCGGATAAGGTCACCGATGCTGTCCCCGAAATATCATACAGGGTAAAATCCGGGGCCAGATCACCAGCCTTGGGCGCAGCTTTGTTCAGCGCCAACTGCTTTTTCATTACCTTGCCGCGATACTTGAGGATGAAACGAATATCCCCATACAGTTCTGAGATCACTCCCATGATTTTCTCCTTCGGAAATCCCTATTCGCCATTTACTTCTTTTTCCGGGTGCTGGTCTTCTTCGCCGGGGTTTTCTTCGTCGTGGTCTTGCGCGTCGTCGTCTTACGCGTGCTCGCCTTGCGGGTGCTGGTTTTGCGCGCCCGCGTCTTGGCCGCGGGGGTGTCCAGATCCATGCTGATCTGCTCTACCGGCGTTGATTTCTTCCTGGCCTTAGGCCTGGCTTTTTCCTTCGGCGGCTCTGGCAGAGTAGGCGTTTCTGGCGCTTTGCGTTTCTTCTCCGGTCCCGGCAGGCCGTCCGGCGTCTCCCACGGCACGGTCACGAGGGTGACCTTTTCCTTCAACTTATCGATCACCGAGTTGCCGCTGCGACGGACGTCCGCGCAGCTTGGCATCATCCAGCCGGACGCGCTTGGCCGCCAGCCGGGCCAGATGAATCCCGACCTCGAAGTTCGGCTTGTTCTGCGCCAGGCCGACCAGTTGGGCATCCCCATCCAGCTTCCAGCCGATCACACCCTGGCCGTAACGTCCCTGCACCGGGAACTGGTCCGCCTTGACCCGTTTGGCGATCCCCTCGCTGGTCAGCAGGAAGACGTCATACTGCGGATTGAAGACCGCCGCGCCGATGACTTCGTCCTCGCCCTTCAGCTTGATCCCGTTCACGCCGGCAGCGATCAGCCCCATCGGGCGCACGGCGTCCTCACTGAAGCGGATCACCATCCCATTGGCCGTCGCCAGCATAACCTCGTTCTCCCCATTGGTGATCAGCACCCAGCCGATCTCGTCACCGGGTTTGGTGCGGGCCAGTTCAAAGGTCTCGGCAGCCGGGCCGGGCAGCTCGCTGAGGGCGCTCTTCTTCACCATCCCATATTTCGAGACCGTCATCACATACCAGTCTTCATTCTGCAAGGCTTCCGGCGGCAGGCTGAAGATCGCTTTCACGTTGACCTTGTCAGTAAACGGGGTGACCGAAGCCACACTCACACCCTGATCGGCCAGTTCAGCTTCAGGGATGGCGTGCATCGCCACCGCGGCGGTCTCCCCGCTGGCCGAGACGACATACAGCGTATCGCGGGTATTGCCTTCCAGCACCAGGTCGGCAGCCGTGCTGCCCCACAGGCGGGCATCCTTGCCCTCCGGGGTGCGGGAAATGCGTCCCTCGCTGTCCAGGTTGACATAGGTGGTATATTCCTCCACCAGGTCGCTGGCGGTCAGCAGATCCTTGATCTTAGCGCCTTCCGCCACCTCGATGATCTGGGTGCGGCGGCGGTCGCCGTATTTCTCTTTTACTTCCAGCAGTTCTTCCGCCACCACGCTGCGCATCTTCTTGGGGGATTTCAGCAAGCCCTCCAGATCCTGGATCAGCCGGCGCACCTCTTTATATTCGTCCTCGATCTTCTTGCGCTCCAGGGCGGCCAGCCGCCGCAGAGGCATATCCAGGATCGCGGTAGCCTGCTCATCGCTGAGCTTGTAGGTCTTCCTCAGATTGGCATGGGCGGTCTCCGCAGACCGTGAGCGCCGGATCAGTTCAATGACCTCATCCAGATTGTCGAGGGCAATCCGCAGCCCTTCAAGGATATGCAGCCGCTTTCGGGCACGCGCCAGGTCATACTCACTGCGCCGCCTGATGATCTCCAGCCGGTGGTTGATATACACCATCAGGGCATTCTTCAGGCTGAGCATCTTTGGCTCGCCATCCACCAATGCCAGCAGAATGATGCTGAAGGTGGTCTGCATCTGGGTGCGCTTATAGAGCTGCTCCAGCACCTTGTCAGTATTGGCGTTCTTGGTCAGCTCGATCACGATCCGCATCCCCTGGCGGTCGCTTTCATCACGCAGATCGGAAAGCCCCTCCAGCACGCCGTCGCGGGCCAGTTTGGCGATCCGCTCGATCAGCGTGGTCTTGTTGGTCATGTAAGGCAGCTCGGTGATGATGATCCGCTGGCGGCCGCGGGTCATATCTTCGACATGCGCCCGCGCCTGCACTGTGATCCGTCCCCGTCCGGAGCCGTAAGCCTTCGCCAGGCCGCCCTCTTCCTTCAACCCGCCGAGGATCACGCCCCCGGTGGGAAAATCCGGCCCCTTGATGAACTGCATCAGCGTATCCACATCGATCTTGTCCACCTTGCTCCAGTTCTCCAGGATATAGACCACCGCATCGGCCACCTCGCCAAGGTTGTGCGGCGGCACGCTGGTGGACATCCCCACCGCAATACCCACAGCCCCATTGACCAGTAAGTTCGGGATCGTGGCCGGCAGCACGCTCGGTTCTGTCAGCGAAGCATCAAAATTCTCGGTAAAATCGACGGTATCCTTCTGGATATCGACCATGATATCCATGGCGGCGGCGGCCATCTTGGCCTCGGTGTAGCGCATCGCCGCCGGCGGGTCGCCGTCCACGCTGCCGAAGTTCCCCTGTCCATCCACCAGCGGGTAGCGCAGAGAAAAGTCCTGCGCCATACGGGCCATGGCATCATACACCGCCGCGTCACTGTGGGGATGGTACTTACCCAGCACCTCACCCACCACGCGGGCCGATTTCTTGTAACTCGTATTCGGGCGCAGGCCCATATCATACATTGCATAGAGGATTCGGCGGTGCACCGGCTTGAGGCCGTCACGCGCATCCGGCAGGGCACGCGAGACGATCGTGCTCATCGCATAATCCAGGTACGCCTGCTGCATCTCCTCATCAATATTGATCTTTCGAACCAAACCAATTTCCATCAAACAAACTCCATATTATAGAACGTATGTGCTATATTTGTATTGTAGTACGAATTTCAGTTTCCGTCAAAGAAATCCACTTGACGGCGTCCGCTGGATGGTTGGCGGGCCAATACTGGCTCCCTGCCACGTCCAGACGCGGAAACCTAATTATATCAAATGCCCGCGATTCAGCTTGATTTTATCCCGAGAAAGCATAATCGGATGTCAGAAGATGCCTTAAAAAAATCCGCAGCCTGTCAGGGCTGCGGATGGATTGATGCTATAATTCGGATCAGTCGCCGGCTGCTTCTTCGACTTCAGCTTCAGCGGTCTCATCATCGATCACAGGACCACATTCGCCTTCAGGCAGCTCATCGGCCACTTCGGCAATCGCCATTCTCAGCGGCGGCTTTCAGCGCTTCCTGTGCGGCGATCTCAGCCAGTTGGGCGACATGGACTTCATAGCCGGTTCCGGCCGGGATCAACTTACCCAGGATCACGTTCTCTTTCAGGCCGTGCAGCGGGTCTTCCGTGCTGGCAATTGCCGCCCCGGCCAGCACTTTGATGGTGTGCTGGAAGGAGGCCGCCGACAGGAACGACTCGGTATTCAGCGAGGCTTTGGTGATCCCCAGACAGTTCGTCCTGGAAGCGGGCGGGCTGCTTGCCCTCGGCCAGCAGTTCGTTGTTGATATCGATCATATCCAGGCGGTTGATGTAATCACCGGGCAGCAGTTCGGTATCGCCGGGGCCGGTCACCATCACTTTGGACATCATCTTGCGGATGATGACTTCAAAGTGCTTATCGTGGATGTTCTGGCCCTGCGAGCGGTACACCTGCTGCACCTCAGAGAGCAGGTAAATCTGGCAGGCTTCCCGGCCCTGGATGCGCAGAATCGAATGCGGGTTGAGGGAACCTTCAGTCAGCGCCTGTCCAGGGGTGATCTGGTCGCCAGTGCTCACGATCAGGCGTGTATTGGACGGAATCTCGTATTCCATCTTCTTCGGTGATCTCATAGGAGACGATCACCTTGTCATCTTCAATGCGGACACGCCCGCCGCGCTCTGCGGTCAGGGTGCTGTCTTCATGTTCGGCCAGCACATCGCCGTCCTTGACTTCGCCGCCATCCTTGACCTTGACCTCCCATCCGGAAGCGATCTCATAGGTATCGGAGGCCATCTCGCTGCTGCGCACCTTCACCACGCGCATGTCGCTGTATTTATCAGACTGCACCACTTCGGCGCGCCCTTCGATCTCGGAGACTACCGCCTCACCTTTCGGTGCACGGCGGGCTTCAAACAGCTCCTCAACACGCGGGAGACCAGTAGTAATATCCGAACTGGAGGCCACACCACCAGAGTGGAAGGTACGCAGGGTCAGCTGAGTACCCGGCTCACCAATCGACTGGGCAGCCACAATACCAACTGCTGCACCAGGCTGTACCATCTTGCCGCGGCCCGAGGTCCAGGCCGTAGCACTGGCCACAGATACCGCGCTTGCTTTCACAGGTCAGCGGAGAGCGGACAAAAACTTCTTCCACGCCAGCACTCTCGATCTTGCGGGTGATGTCCTTATCCAACAGGAGTATTGCGTTCTGCCAGGACCTCACCGGTCTCGGGGTGAACCACCCGTTTAGCCAGCACACGCCCAAAGATGCGGGTGCCAAGTGTCTGACCGGCAATATCATCCGCAGAGCGGATCCAGATGCCATTCTCAGTCTCGCAGTCATCTGCGATCGTGATCACATCCTGCGCCACATCCACCAGACGGCGGGTGAGGTAACCGGCATCTGCAGTACGCAGAGCGGTATCAGCCAGACCCTTGCGGGAACCGTGGGTGGAGATGAAGTATTCCAGGGTATTCAAGCCCCTCACGGAAGTTGGAACGGATCGGCAGCGGGATAATGCGCCCTGCCGGGTCAGCCATCATACCGCGCATCCCGGCCAGCTGAGAGATCGTGCTGAAGCCGCCCTTACCAGCACCGGAGCTCGCCTGGATTGCCAGGTTGCTTTCCGGATCCATGGTTTCTTTGACCGCCTTGGCAGTATCATCGGTAGCCTTTGTCCAGATCTCGATCACGCGGTCGTTCTTTTCCTGGGCGGTCAGCAGGCCGCGGCGGAAATCACGTTCTACGTTCTGTTCATCTTCCATCGCATCAGAAACGATCGTGTATTTGCTATCCGGGATGGTAATGTCGGAGACCGCCACAGTGATCCCGGAGCGGGTAGCGTATTCAAAGCCAATCGCCTTGATCTTGTCAGCCACATCAGTGGTCACTGCTTCATCGGTCATCTCCAGCACTTCGGCGATCAGGTCCTTCACCCCACCCTTGTCCAGGGTGCGGTTCATGAACTGCACATCCGGAGCCAGAATCCGGTTGAAGAGCACACGCCCAACAGTGGTATCGATCAGGCGGGTTTCCATCTCATCCAGGCGGTTGCCCTCATCGTCATACCAGGTAGCGGCCATCACCTTGATCCCGGCATGGATGTTCACCTGTTCCAGCTGGTAGGCCATGCTGACCTCATCCATGCTGGCGAACACCCGGCCTTGGCCGTTGATGCTCATGCTTGCTTTCCATTGTCAGGTAATACACGCCCAGCACCATATCCTTGGACGGGCCGATGATCGGTTCGCCATCGGCCGGTTTCAGCAAGTTGCGGGAGGAAAGCATCAGCTCGCGGGCTTCCTTGACAGCCTTCTCGGAGAGCGGGACATGCACAGCCATCTGGTCACCGTCAAAGTCGGCATTGAAAGCCGTGGTCACCAGCGGATGAAGCTGGATGGCGCTGCCCTCGATCAGCATCGGCTCAAAGGCCTGGATACCGAGGCGGTGAAGTGTAGGCGCACGGTTCAACAGCACCGGGCGTTCCTTGATCACCTCTTCCAGCACCTCCCAGACCTCAGGGCGGTTGCGCTCGATGAAGCGGCGGGCGCCTTTGACATTGGCGGCATAGTTATGCTCTACCAAGCGGGAGATCACAAACGGGCGGTAAAGTTCCAGCGCCATTGTCTTGGGCAGACCGCACTGGTACAGCTTGAGCTGCGGGCCGACCACGATCACCGAACGGCCGGAATAGTCCACACGCTTACCCAACAGGTTGCGGCGGAAGCGGCCCTTCTTGCCTTTCAGCAGGTCACTGAGGGATTTCAGCTCACGGCGGCCGCGGCGAGAAAGCGCCTTGCCGCGCTGGGAGTTATCGATCAGCGAGTCGACTGCTTCCTGGAGCATACGCTTCTCGTTGCGCACGATCACATCCGGAGCGCCCAGCTCCAGCAGACGCTTGAGACGGTTGTTGCGGTTGATCACCCGGCGGTAGAGATCATTCATATCCGAAGTGGCAAAACGGCCGCCATCCAACTGCACCATCGGGCGCAGGTCGGGCGGGATCACCGGCAGAACGGTCAGGATCATCCACTCAGGCCGGTTGTTGGAGCGCAGGAAAGCCTCCACGACCTTCAAGCGCTTGGTGGCCTTGCGGCGGCGCTGCTTGCTGCGGGAATTGCGGGCTTCCTTCCACAGGGATTCAGACAGCGCATCCAGGTCCAGCCGCTTGAGGATGTCGTAGAAGGCTTCAGCGCCCATATCGGCACGGAAGACCTGCCCCCAACGGGAACGCAGCTCGCGGTAGCGGTGCTCGCCCATGAACTCATCGGCCGCAGGTCCAGAAGCTCATCGCGCAGGCTCTGCTTCTCACTGCGAACCGCAGTAGATTCCTCATCTGCCTGGGCCTGCAGCTCAGTGATCGCCATATCGGTCTCAGCCTTGGTGCTGGCGATATTCAGGGTGATGTGCTCCAGCTCGCGCTGTTTGCTGCTGCTGGTATTCCTGCTCCAGTTCTTCCAGATAGCTCTTGACCACGTTTTGCACCTTGGCAAGGTGCTCGTTGCTGATCTCTTCCCCTTTTTGCACAATCTCTGTCTGGGTAGCAGAGAACGTGATCGTTTGCTTGGCAGGAGAACCCATCTCATCTGAGAGGCGGTCTTCCAGGCGCTGACCCTCTTTGATCACCGGATCAAGCGAGGCGGCCAATTCTTCATCATAGCGTTTTTCAATATCTTCTGCCTGGGACTGCAATTCAGCCAGGCGGTTATCCCGGCCGATCTCGATCTCGCCGATCTGATCGGTAAGCTGTGGTGAGAATCCAACCTCCAGCTCCGCGATCTCTTCATCCAGGCGTGCCAGGGCTTTATCGCGTGCTTCTTCATCTACATAGGTGACAATGTACTGGGCAAAGTACAGTACCCGGTCCAGGTTACGGCGGGAAATATCCAGCAGTTGGCCAAGGTAAGAGGGGATCCGGCGGGTATACCAGACATGCGCCACCGGGGCGGCCAGTTCGATATGCCCCATACGCTCTCGGCGCACGGAAGAGCGGGTTACTTCAACGCCGCACTTATCACACACAATCCCCTTATAGCGGATGTTCTTGTACTTACCGCAGTAGCACTGCCAGTCACGCTGCGGGCCGAAGATCGCCTCACAGAACAGGCCGTCTTTCTCAGGCCGCAGCCGGCGGTAGTTGATCGTTTCTGGTTTTTGCACCTCACCATACGACCAGCTCTTGATCGTCTCTGGTGAAGCAAGACTTACCCTTAATGCCCGCAATCCCTTTGCTTCCATACTAATTATGCCTCCTGAGTACAGCAAAATCTGAGGTCCGGAAAACTGTTTGGTTGTTTGTTGCTATCCCCGTAATCTCGATAATCAACCGTTCCATATTAATCCTGATCCAGTTTATCCTAAAAATTTAGGGCACGCAATCATTGAACAAATGTGCTACAAAAACATGCAAAACGAAGCAAGCGGATTGAGAATTGTTTCTCAATCGCTCGCTTGCTTAATTTAATGGCTTTTAGTTTGCCCAGACTAAGAATTATAACGAAAGCAGGCCCTTTAAGTCAAGCAAATTTGCCTTTTCGTACTCGAAAGTGCCTGTATTCTTCATTATAAGCGTCAAAATCAGCAAATTGACTATCACCTTCCGGCTGTTTTAGCGGAATCCGCAGTGTAAAGGTGCTGCCCTCCCCCAGACGGGTCTGCACGTGGATCGAACCGTTATGCCGGTCAATGATCGATTTAACGATCGCCAGCCCCAGCCCACTGCCACCATCCTTGGTCGAGCGCCCAGCGCCGCGGTAAAACCGTTCAAACAGTCTTGGCTCGTCTACTGGCGCGATCCCAGAACCGTTATCCGCCACCCTGATCAGCTGACCCAACTATCTTCTTCAAAGCTCACGGAGATGCGGATCTCGCCGCCGTTCTGAGTATATTTGATCGCATTATCGATCACATTCTGTACCGCCTGCATCATCAGATCGCGGTCAGCCTGCACCATCGGTTCTGTGCCCTCCGGCAAATCCACCTGGTAGTTGATCCGCTTCTGGACTGCATTCATGCGCAAATCTTCTGCCACCTGGCGCACCAGTTCGGAGAGCATCAGCCATTCCAGCCTTCAGCTCCACGCCCGCTTCGATGCGCCCCATGTCCAGCAGCGTATTCACCAGGTGATGAGTACGCTCCACATTCTCGCTGATCTTCTGTACATACATCGTCTGCTGCTCATTCAAGATCCCCAACCATATCCAGCATGGTGGCATATCCCCGGATGGTCATCAGCGGAGAGCGCAGGTCGTGGCTGACTGTATCCACAAAGTCCGATTTCATCTCATCCAGTTCCTTGAATCGGGTAATATCACTCAGCAGACAAACCCGCCCCACCCGCTTGCCATTGTCCATCAGCACCGGAGAGGCGGTCACGTAATAAGTGTTCATGTTCTTCAGTTTCACTTCTTTCGGAGCATCGCTATCCTTCACCAGATCAGAGACCAGCAGCTCTCGCAGCGCCGCCTCTGCTCACCAATCTCTTCCACCGGCTGCCCGATCAATTCTCCCAACGGGAGTCCCAACAATTTTTGCGCCGGGGGATTGACCAGCAGGAAGCGGTTATGCGAATCGGTCACGATCACCGGTTCAGGTGTGGATGAGAGGATCTCCTCCATCCGCTGGCGGCCCAATTGGGCAGAGAGATAAAGCCTGGCATTGGAAACCGCCAGCGCCGCCTGTCCCGCCACCGCCCGGATGAACCGTTTTTCCTCCTCGCTGAAAGGATGGGCCTGATCGTAGGCGATCCACAGCGCCCCGTAATGGATACCCTCATGCTCCAGCGCCTCGGCCAAAATCGCCCCGGGCATCGGATACCCCAGATTTTGCAGCCTGGCCCTGGCCGGGTTGGAAAGCACCACCTCCGGGCGCTGGGTCGTCATCTTCAGTATCTGGTGATCCAGATTCTTGTATGTACTTGTAGAGGGACCTTCGCCATAGCGGGTGCGCAGTTCAGATTCGAACTCCGGCGCGGCTGTATCAGCCAGCACCAGCCGCGCCGAGCTTGCCCCGGTGGTCAGCGCACCATTCAAAATCGGTTTGACCGCCGACTGCAGATCCAGCGAGGAAGCCACCCCTTTGCTGACGGTCAGCAGCTGGTCCACTTCATCCATGCGCGCCTTCAGGCTGACCCGCATTCCGTCCACAGCCTCGGCCAGCTTGCCCACCTCATCCACATGGTCGGTCTTCAAGGACATATTCAAATCCCCAGCAGCGATCTGCCCGGCATCATCTGCCAGACGGCTGATCTCTTTGATCACCGAACGCACCACCCGCTGCAGCAGCTTGTAAAGACCAAACAGGAGCAACGCCAGTATCGCCAGAAGATTGATAGAGCGCTGCAAGCCCGCCTGCTGCGGTACTGACAGCGGGATCGCCGTCACCACCACCCATGAGCGGCCCGGCACAGGGATAGGCATACATCATCTCCTGGTGCCCATCCGTGGCTGTATGTTTAGGATCATAAGAATGCCTCTGTCAGGCTGATTTCCTGTGGGTAGATCGTGCCGATCCGGGTAGCATCCGGATGGTAAAGGATCATCCCCTGTTCACTCGAGCAGCATCCCGGTGCCCCCCAGAGGCGTAAGCATCTCCAGGGTATCCATCACCGGCAAAAAGAAAGGATTCTCATCCAGATAGGTACGGCCCAAAACCACCCCGCCAGTCCATCCGTCATCTTTCACCGCACCACGAAAACCAGCCGGGCAATATCATCGCCAGATTCCGGCGGCAAGCTGTACATCTGGAACCCTACCCCGCTGGCTGCAAAATCAATTGCCTGCTGTTCTTCCAGGGTCAGGAAGAGATGGTCCTGGTCTTCCAGTGGATAAGCGGCGATCAGCTTCCCGGATGTGTCCAGATAGGTCAGCTGGTTGAAGAAAGGCACCCGCCGCAAATATTCAATCAGGTGACCTGCAGCAATTCCGGGTTATCCGTTACCAGCATGCGCGGGTCTTCTGAAAGCTGCACGATCAGGTTCTGGCCAGTTTCAAGAGAAAATGGGATCGAGGCCGCCGAAGCCTCAGCCACATTTTTCATCTGGACCACAACTGGCGTTTGTTGCCATCCACCAGACAGCAAGCCAATTCCGATCAGGAGGATGAACGCAAACACCATCACCAGCGGCATCAGGCGGTAGATCAGATTGGATTCCAGGCTGGCCTCAGCAGGAGAGGGTTTCTCCTCAATCTCCCCATACCAGAACTGCGGCATGGTCATTGCCAACACCTGAGCCACGATCACGCCCCAAACCAACTGGCCAATATATGCCACCGAGCTGATCGGCATCTGGGCAACCGCATAGCCCACCCGCACCACAAATGTATCTGCGGTGATGAAGATCATCGAGACCACCACCATCAGCGGGATAGATCAGCGAAATCACAAAACCGGCCAGCACCGGATGTCTGAGCAACCGGTAGGCAGCGTGCGATAATTCTGCCGGACAAAGAAGCTGAAGATCATCCCCAGCATGAAATACACCAGCGGCAGAAAAAGATTATGATTATCGTAATAGCCGATCAGCAAGCCGGAAAACCCGCCAGCGCGCCTGTCCACACCGGGCCGAGGAATCCTGCCGCCAGACACCAGGGCAGCGCTGAAAAGAACATCAGCGTCGCGCCGCGGGTAAGCAGGTCTTCCCTGGCACGGGCATATTATCCGCCGAGGGAAGATGCATCCGATCACCAGGCTGGTCACGACTGTTGAAACAACCAGCACGATCATGATCATCATCCGCATCCGGTTCATCGGCTTATCAAACTTGCGCCAACGGATCGCCAGATAAATATTGAGAGTGATGATCAACGCGAAAAACAACCAACCGTCTACCCCCTGCGGCAGGTCAAAATAACCTGGTGATTAATAATCTGATCAATGAAACTCATTGCTTCACCACATGCTCAACCTCTGAATTAGTGCGTAAAAATCGGAGTTTCATTATAGCATTCAGGTGCTTTTCACGCATAAATATGAATGCGCCAGGGTTTCTGACGGACTTTCCCCCGACCTTACTCATTTAGCGGCCTCTTTTCAAATTGGGGAAAATTCTCCACCTGGTCGGCGTCCGCCCCACGCTCAGGATTGAGGAAAGCTTTCCACCTTGCCGGAGTAAACGCCATGATACTCCTCCGGCAGCATCGCGGCAATCCGCAGCATGACCTCATCCGCAGATTTCTGGCGCGCCGCCCGGCGTTCCTCACCCTTTCCGGTGATCTCCGGGATCATAAACGGCTCCCCGATGCGCATTTCCAGCATCGGACGGCGGAACTTTAGCGCCTCGTTCAGGGAATCGTTGCGCGTCCCCAATATTGCCACCGGCACAACCGGTACTTTTGCCCGGTCCACCAGATAAGCGACTCCAGGCTTTGCCCGGCGCATCCCCGGCGTGTTTGAGCGCCCGCCCTCAGGTGCGATCAACAACGGCGTACCAGAAGCCAGCACATTCAGGGTGGTCTCAATCACCTGGCGGTCATATTCCCCGCGCTTCACCGGGATGGCGCCAAATATACGCGGAAAAATTCCGGTATTCCGCCGATCCCAGACATCATGCCCCGCCAACGCCTCCGGGATCTCCGGCCAGAAGGCCAACAGCAGCGGCGGCTCATAATGCGAGACATGGTTGGAGGCGATCACATACGCTCCCCCTGACCGGAATATTCTCCATTCCCCGAGATCTTTACCTTGAACAGCAGCTTAAACAACATGCGGACAAATCCTCGCAATAGAATGCGCTTCATCTGCTGAACTCGTGGAAACCGTGTAAGTCTCACTCATCCAATTCCAGCTTCCTCTGATCAACGCCATCATGGCGCGAATACTTCTTCAATGCTCAAGTGATCCGAATCGATCACCACGGCATCCTCGGCGGCACACAGCGGAGCCACTTCCCGGCTTGAGTCGATCTGATCGCGTTTCTTCACGATCGCCAGCACTTCCTCATAATCCGATTCTTCACCGCGGGCCACCGTTCCGCATGCCGGCGGCGGGCACGTTCCTCGGCAGAAGCATCCAGATAGATCTTCAGGGCAGCATCCGGCATCACCACCGTGCCGATATCGCGCCCCACCATGACCACCCGCCCGCGCACACCGATCTTGCGCTGCTGGGCGGTCAGAGCAGTGCGCACGCCCGCATAAGTGGAGACCTCAGAGACATTCGCATCCACTTCCGGTGTGCGGATGCCCCAGGTCTTGTCCACCCCATTGATCAAAATATCATTTTTGCGGCCGTCATCCATAGAAGCCGGGCTGCACGTCGATCTGGGTTTCCTTTGCCAATTGGGTACAACCCGCTTCATCAAATACAGATACGCCCGCCTCAAGCGCCGCCAGGGTGATCGCCCGGTACATCACCCCGGTATCAAAGAACAGGAAGCCCAGCTCTTTGGCAACCAGCTCTCCTACAGTGGATTTTCCAGAGGCCGCCGGGCCATCCAGGGCAATTGTATTTATGCGCGCGATCTTCACTCATCATGCATCATCTCTCCAGGATTGAATTTTCAAGGCTGTATTTTACTCTACCGGGCTATTCTCAGAATGTCGTACAACGGGAACAGGTCTGCCCGTGTCCACAGAGATAGGCCCAATCCTTGACTCACCGGAGACTGGCGGAACACCAGCCAACGGTCAAAATCAGGCGGCAGCACCGGATTCCCCCAGGCGCGCTCCAGATGAAGCACAAACTGCTGCCCGCCATACAACTGCCCCGATTCGTCTCCACAAAGCCCAGATCCTGATTCAAGACCACATCCGGCAGATCATTGGCCGCCAGGGTCGGGCTGTAACGCGCATTGGGGAAATCACGCAGCAGCCAGTCCACCAGCCGGGAATCAATCTGATATACCAACGCCAGTTCATACTTCGTCCCGGTGATCTGCATGGAGGCCTCTTCGATGGCAGTCACCATTTCACCTCGGTCTGCCCGACAGACGGCCCCTGCACCCACAACTCGGAAGCCACTTCTTCCGGCGGGGCTGAAAATCCCCAGGCAGCCATTACGATGTAGAACACCAGGAACGCCCCCACCCCCCAGACAGCACCGCGGATCGAGGCTTCTGCCGCCCACCCCCATGAGACCAGCCCTGATAATATCACGATTAGCAGCGGGATCAGGATCGTGACCAGCCAGGCGCACCACATACACCCTGGAAACCGGATCGACCCTGAGTCAACTCCAACAACCTCACCCCCTCCGGCCGCACCAGACCGATCTCCGCTGTCATCTGAGCCAGGTTCATCCACCAGTACACCAGCAGGATCAAATAGAAGACCGCCCCGCCCCACACCAGGATACGGTCCTGCTCATCCGGCGCAGAGAGATACTCGCCGATCAACCTGGCCGGCCAGCAGCCAGAGCGGCACCACCGCCCAGATCAGCATCCACATCCCCCTGGCGGGATACACCAGCGTCAGCGCCAGGAACACCAGGAAGACGATCGTCAGCAGGATATTGACGATCTCGCCATTCTTGTTGCGGTTGAGCCACAGCAGGATCGCAAACAGCAGCCCCATTGGCTGATAGACGATCAGCCCCAGCAGGATCGCCAGCGGATGCTGCCCATCGGACTCCGCCAAACCAGCCGGCAATATAATCGCCAGCGCCTGTACTGTCGCCGCCAGCCCCTGGAATTCGAGTGCAAACAGAGTCCCCACCGCCACCAGCGCAATCCCGATCCCGGCCAGCAGCAGGTTGCGCTCCTGCGGGATCGATTTTAAATTCCGGTCCGGATATCGGAGACAAAATGGATCACTGCCCAGGCCGCCAGCAGGCCCACCAGACCGAACACGAATGATATCCCGGACATGATCAGCAATCCAGCCAGGATCCCGGCCAGCCAGCATCCGCTTGCGCTGCCAGAAGAAGACCGCCAGAGTCAGAAATCCCAGCGCCATACCGGGCTGCCCGCCTGCCGGGAGACCGCCATCGAGATCGGGTCCAGCGCCAGGCCAAACGCCGCTACCAGGGCCGCTTTCTCACCGAGATGCTCCCGCCACAGATACGGCAGCAGGACCACCGCGCTGCCCACCACTGCCGGAAGCATCCTGGCAATCACATCACCGCTGCCCAGCAAGTAAAACAATATCCCGGTCAGTTGGATATAGGCCGGATTCCCCAGCATCTGCAGATCCTCCCCTTGAGAGACCTGGTAAGCCTGTAAGGCGTATCCCGCTTCCGTCTCAGAGAGATGGTACTGCCCGAGGATCACCAGCCGCATCACCAGCGCGATCACAAACGCCAGCAGGTACAGCAATTCTTCAAGCGTCGGCGACCATTTCAGTTTTGAATCGCTTCTTGCTTCCATATCCATGTCCTGATTAGGGATTATATCTTATACATCATTAAAACCATATTCACCACAGATGCACACAGATAAACACAGATAGTGGTATTCGATAATTGCCTAATGTATATTCTGCAGCCTCGAGGTTGAAGTTTGCACCAACTATTCTTTTCACCTTTACCCGTTTCTCTCCAAAATTAATCAATAGGCACAACGGGATATCTTTGGCCCGTAAATAATTCAAACATTGAGCCAGGTGATCATTATTCAACGCATTGACTGCTTTCAACTCTACCAATACAGTATCTTCTACCACTAAATCGGCGAAGAATTCGCCCACGATCTGACATCGTAAAATACCCGTAATGGATGCGGTTGCTTGACCTCAAGTCCAGACTTAATTAATTCATGCACCAGGGAATTCTCATAGACTTTCTCCAGAAAGCCAACGCCCAATTCGTTGCTGACCGTATAAGCCGCCCCAATTATCTTCTCAGAGATCACATTTATTTCCATGGTCTTTAATTTTTTCTAAATTAATTTTAATTATCCGTGTTCATCTGTGTTTATCTGTGGTGAATTAAATCTTACTCACCGATCAAACCCGTATGGTAGATCGTGACCCCGCCCTGCTGGAAGACCGGTGTCAGATTCTGGATAAACTTCTCCTCGTAGACCGATAGGTCGTCCGCTCCAGATTGCCCAGCACAATGTACACGATCTGGTACTGGTCAATGATCTCCCGAGGTCTCCTGCCAGGAAGGCGTCTGGTAAAGCCGCTCAATATCCGACTGGCGGGACCCCATCTCCTCGTTGCCGCCGCGCCACTGGCCCTCATGCCCGACCCATCCCAGCAAAGCCGGCTGGCCGGAATTCATCGAGATACGGGCGTAATGGGTATAGCTGCCCCCATAGGGATGCACCGCCTCCACCAGCGTGCCGGTCGGCGCATCCATCAGCCAATCCACGGCGGCATGCTCCTCCTCGCTGAGATAAAAATTATTCGCCGTGCCGTCCAGCTCCAGCGCCGGCTCCGGCTGGGCGGCAAAATGAGAGATGCGCGTATGCAGCCCCATCGCCGGGTAGGTCAGCCCCACCAGCATGCGCGATCACAAATACCACCGGGTAGATCTTGCCGGCAAGCTGCTTCTTCGGCGCGCTGAACAGCACGGCGCTGCCATACGCGCCAGCCAGCGCCCACATGATCCAGCCCTGGTAATAAAACTTGAAGATCGTGTTCATCCGGCTGCCAAACAGATCCCGCAGGTAAAAGAACTCCGGCACCACCACCAGCAGCCCGGCGACGATGATCATCACCACCGCAAACTGGTGCGGAGCTGGCAGTTTTTCCTCTGGCTCTTCCTCACCCTCTACATCCCGCCTCGGCCAGACCGCACCAAATGCCAGTCCCAGCAAGGCGGTCAGGGTCAGCGCACTGAAGATCGCCGTCCCCCGCCGGGAAAGACCTTCACGGATCAACTGCCCCGCTGACTCAGCACCGTACAGCTGCAAGAATGGATGTACCTCTACGCCGCCAGCCACCTCGGTCTGCGCCCCCATCAGAACTGGTCATCCCCAGCGAGAGCACCAAACAGCAGCACAATCCCAAACAATGCCAGACCCAGGCCGCGTAGCGTATACCCAGTCTTCTTGCGCCGGGCAGCCAGGTAGATCAGGAAGGAGAACAGCGGCAGGAACAGCGTCCCAAACATGATCCACTGGTGAATGCCCCGCGTCGGGTTGATCACATTCGGCAGGATCCCACCGGCCTGTGAGGAGAAGCTGATGTAGAACGGCAGGTACGCCACGATCCCAAAGACGCCGAATGCCAGCACGAGCACCACGAACTCCAAAAGCCGGTCGCCATGCCAGCCGCGCCGTTCTGCCTTGCGCAGCAAATGCGCCCCGGCGAAGACCACCACGTACCAGGGGAAGTCCCAGATATTCAGGAAGCCCAGCCCACCAAAGATCACCACCCCCAGGAAAAAGGTCTGCGGGGAGAAATCATAATCGAACCGGAACAGGCGGAAACGGCGCTCGAATTCCTCCGCCGGCTGCAGGAACATATTCAGGCTGAAGGCCAGCGCCAGCATCACGAAGGGGATCACCAGCACATGCGGATGCAGATCGGCCAGCAGGAAGGAAAAGAAGGGGAACTCGTCGATCACCTCGCGGAAGTTGCCGAACAGGTCGAAATCGGCCACCACGCGGGAGGCCCGCCACCACCACCAGTGGCGCAGTTGTCCCGGAGCAGTATTGTCCGGCGGCGGCAGCTTGAGATTATCCAGGTTGACCCACGTCCAGAATGTGGAAGTCCAGGTGCCGTCTGCAGCCTGCTGCCAGAAAGCCCCCCGCCCGTGGATGAACTCCAGAAAGCCCTCCACATTGCTCAGGATCAGCACAAACAATGGCCCCAGCACCGGCAGCCTGGTCAGATTTGGCCGCCGTTCCTCGGGCAGTGCCGCCAGCAGGTTATGGATAATCCCATACGCCCCGGCCGCGCCCATCGCAAACACCAGCGAAAGCCCCAGATTGAAGGCCACACCCCCACTGACCGCGGTGATCTTCGCCAGCATCGCCACCATCACGTAACCGAAGTAATAATACGAGATCGAATAGTCCGCCAGCCATGGGTCCAGCGGCGGCATCTGCTGGGAGCGCAGGATCGCATTGATGAAGGCCAGTTCCATCGGCTTCTCGGTGCCTAAAATCGCCGGGTCCATCCCCCGGAAGATCAGCAGGAAGACAAAGCTGACCAGGAAGACGATCTCTACTGCGATAATCAGGGTCTTACGCTTCTCCCTCAGCCAGGCTTTGAACTCGTCTCTATCAATTTTCCGCCAGAAGAAATAGCTGACCCCCAGCACCAGTAGCAGCGCCGTCAGGATCCCGCCGGTGGTATTCACCAGCACGCCCAGCGAACTCAGCAGCCAGAAGAGATACCCCCACAGCAGCAGGCCCAGCGCTCGGCTGACCGCATAGCCCCGGTCTGACAGCCCGGGAAAGAAGCGGTAAGCCAGCGGGAACACGCCCCACCCCACCGCACTGACCAGCAAAACCCACAATACCGGCGCTAACCAGACCATCTCCGCCTACTCTCCCGCCCCATCATACAGGGCATCCTCCAATCACCCGATAGATCACGGTTTGCTCATTGCGGTAGACCTCTTCCCACAGGTCGCCCTCCCAGCGCTCGAACTTGTCCAGCCCCGCGCCGGGATAATAATTGCGCTCCAGCTGTCCGAGGATCACATACTCCACTTCGTACTCACGCAGGAAGTTCTCGGCGATCATACGGTCATCCATCAGGTAAAACATGCTGATATCCTGCTGCCGGCCGGAGATATCGCTGACCTGGTGAGTGGCCGCGCTGCTGGGTTTGATGCCAGTCCCACCCCAGCACGGTCGGCAGCCCGGTGTAGATGCTGAAGCGGCTCCCCCAGCGGTACAGCGGCGTATTCGCCTCCACGATCACCGGCGTGCCGGAGATATTCTCCTGCACCCAGCGGATGGCTTCATATTCCGCATCCAGCTGCACCACCCCGCCCTCATCCGGGTACTCAGAGGTCTGCATGAAGGCCATCCCGTCCAGGGTATGCGGCGCTGTCAGCAGACATCCGGTCCTGGATCTTGGCCGTGGTCGCTGTCAGCGGGAACATGAAAGCCCCCAATGCCAGCGCCGCCAGCCCGATCCGCCAGACGACCTGCCAGCCTTCCCGCCAGCGGCGCAGTTCCATCAGCGTCCAGCCAAAGGCGGCCGCACTGCTGGCCCCAAACAGCACCCAGGCCTGCAAATAGAATTTGAATACCGTGTTCATCCGGCCAATATCGCCGGAAAGCACGATCACTTCCACCAGCATCGTCAGGAAGAAGGCCGTGCCGGTGATGAACAGCACGATCCGCTTGCTGTCGCTGGTCCCCGGGCGGAAGAGCAGCATCGCCGCCCAGACTGCCAGCGGCAAGGCGATCAACTGAATGCGCACCTTGAGCGCCAGCGCCATGACAGCCATCACCAGCAAGACCGCCCAACCCCGACCCAGATCCAGCTACGGTACGGTTCCAGTTTGCGCAAAGCGGAAAGCGGGGTTGTCGCCATCCACTGGCGCGTCTCCCAACCCATCCAGAACACCAGGATGAAGAGGAACAGCCCCCAATGCACAGAAATATGAACTGACCGGGGTATGCGTGCCGCGCCAGATCCATGATTTTAGAGTAAGGCATGCCGTACCACTGGGCAAACGGCTGGTAGAGTATGAAGGTCAGCGCAATCAGGGCCAGCGCCCCACCCACAGCCTGGATCCAGTTTCCATTGACCGGAGCTTCAGGCTTACCTGGCGGATTCTCCCCCCCATAGCGGAAAGCGGCATAAATCACCGCCACCACACCCAGCGCCAGGTAGGTCGGCAGGTCCCAGGTATTGGTCGGGCGCAATGCACCAATCGCCACCCCGGCAAATACAAAGCTCCACGCCACCTGCCAGCGGCTTCTGCCCCTGCCATGCTTTGGAGAAAACCACCGCCAGCACCCAGGCCACCGCCAAAAAGACCAGCGCCAGCGACATGAAATGGGCATGCAGATCGGCGTAGATCGTGGTGAACCAGGGGAACTCGGTGATCGGTTCCGGCTCGTTGATCGCCGGGATCACCCGGCTTGGCTGCCAGTAAAATTCTCCCGTGGCATAGGGCAGACCGATCCCTTGAATACTTGACCAAAACCTGCTGAAGGTCCAGCCCAATTTGGTGAAGAAGGCCGCTTCCCGGCTGAAATCACCCTGAGCCGCCAGCCGCTGGAAGCCCTCCATGAACAACCGGACGGTGCCCAGGTTGCCGAGGAATGCGGTGACCAGCGCCCCAGCGATCCCTACCAGCCAGGCCGGGCAGCTTTAGCTTCGCCTGCATCTCCGCCCCGGTCTTCCTGCCATTTGCGGAAAAGATTACCCAGCCGCAGAATACGCCCCGGCAGAAGATCATCGCAAACAAAGTCGGCAGAATGAGGTTATAGGCCAGCGCCGGGACGATCCCCAACATTTTCACCAGCGTACCGACGAACACAAACCCGAAATAATAGTAGTTGATGTAGCCGCCCGCATACCAGGGATCATAAGCCGGGAAGGAAACCGTTTTCAGAATGGCATTGAAATAAGCGAAGTCCATCGGCTTCTCGCCGCCCTTATACGGGTGCCACAGATCAGGGTTGCCGTAGCGCACCAGCAGCACCAGCACGAAGGCCGCCAGGAAGACCAGTTCCGCCCGGAGGAAATCGCGCCAGTGTTCCCGCAGCAGCGGTACTCAGCTCATCCCGCTGCCGGATCGCCTGCCAGATTCCCACCGCCACCAGCAGCAGATAGACGCCCAGCGATCACCGGGCGGGTATACCCCAACCCCACTGACCCCGCCAGCCAGCTCAGATAGGCCAGCAGCAGCATCCCGGCAGTCCGCACCAGCGGGATAGCCGCTGATCCGGCAGTCCGGGCAGCGCTTTGCGCACCAGTGGGAAGACCGCCCACCCCAGCACGGTCAGCGCCAGATACCAGACCGCCACCGCCCCCAAACCGGAGCGGTTGTACCAGGCATCCGAATCGAACAGTTCAGACCAGGTGCCGGCCTCCCGCTGGCGGGCGATGCGCGGCATCGGACAGCAGCAGCGATTTGAATTCGCTGGCCTGCTTGGGCGTCAGCCGGATCACATTGTCAAAATCTGCCTCGGCTAAATATCTCCACCACGGCGGCATGGTTGTAACCCGCCTGCTTTTCGAAGATGAACACCTTGGGATGATCGTAAACGGTGAAGGCTTCCTCGGCAAACTGGTCATTGATCCGCACGACCGGCAAATTCCGGGTCTGACTGGAATGTCTTGATCAGATCGAAGCCCAGATTGCTCTCAAACATCCCCGGTTCAGCCACGTTGTAGCACCACTCGATTGTGCGCTCTTCCGGGCAGCCCAGCAGGTTGCGGTAATAGATCACATTCAACGGGTAGCGTTCCGGGATGCGAGTCGTGCTGGCCCACTGCCGGCTGGAAGAGATCGTCAGGTACTCGGAGGTCTCCAGCAAATCGAGGAAGCGGTCCAGCTTTTCCGGGTTGGCATCGTTGTACATATCGAAGCCCAGGTCGGGCGGATAGATCCCGCCATAAGCATTATAGCCTCTCGATCCGCATCGGCAAGCCGTCATCCCAGGCACCCTCATTTGCCAGTGAAGCGCCCTGGAAGGTTGCCGTCACCGCCCTCGGTCAGATTCTCGATCCGCAGATGATAGATACTCGCCGATTCCATCAGCACTGGCTGATCCAGATCAAAAACCCCGCCCTCCCGGCTGACCCCGTCCGCCAACCCGGTGACCGTGACCGGCTCGGAGACCACCGGGTTGCTGAATTCGCGGATCGGTATCCAGCAGGATTCGGAAGGTCTGCTCATCCAGCCGGTCCACGTCGACCTGGCCGAGGAAGAGGGTTACATCCACCAGTGAGACAGTCTCCACAGTGGTGAATGAATAGCTGAATACGCTGCCGTCGGCCTCCAGGATCACCGGTTCCACCGTGATCGGCAGACTGATCGCTCCCGAAACGCTTTGCAACCGGAGATAGCCGTTCTCAAGCAGCAGCGGGGTATCCCCGGAAAACAGCCCCACTTCGAGGATATAAGTCCGGCTGCCGGGCAGGACGGCGTGGTCTTCATCCGTGAGGGTAAGCTGCAGCGGCGCGCCATCGGGACCGAAATACGCCTCGCCGCTGTCTACATACACCGGCAGGTCCAACCCACCCATTTCCGCCACCGAGACGGTCACCAGCTGAGTCACCGCCCCCGGTGAGCACATCCTTGAAGGCCACCTCGGTCAGCAAGCCGGCCTGGTTGGGGATAAAGCTGGTGGAATACGGCGATCTGGTCACTGACCGTCTGCCCATACGGCAGCGGCAGCGGCTGGGAATAGGATTCCTCACCAGTCTGGATCTGCAAGTTCAACGGGCCGGGCACATTGTGGAAGATCCACTCGGATGCCTCCACCCGGGTGATCGGGCGGGTATAGATCCCGGCAAAGGCCACCGCCCACCAGGCAGTCAGCAAAATCGAGCCTGCGCCCAACACCGCCGCCCCGATCTGGGCTGCACGCTGTCCCCTGGCCGCTGCGCCGGCCCAGTCGCACAGGCTCACCACCGCCCAGCCGGCAAAGATCGCCAGCATCGGGTAGACCAGAATCTGGTAGCGCATCGTCGGATTAAAGGCCATGGACTGCCAGCCGAAATAAAACGCCGTCCAGACCCACATCACCACGAAGGTGCGCCACTTGCCCTTCAACATCTGCCAGCCCGAGACCAGGAACCCGCCCCAGGCCATCACCGACATCGGAATGCCCATCCCCCACAGCACCATATTCTGCAAGGAGAACCATACCGGCCGGCGCGCCCATTGGATCGAGGGCGGCCAGTCAAAATCGCCGCTGGTCTGGCGCATCAGCTCAGAAATATCATCGATCCACTTCGGATTGGGCAGCACACCCAGGAAGCCCGGCCCGCTGAAGGCATACGGCTGGAAAATACGGAAGGTGACCAGGCTGACCACCGCCGCCAGGATCAGATATCCGGAGGCATGCCAGGCGGCATCAAGACGCTCCTCCCGCGGCAGGCGTGAGATGCGCACCCACACCGCCAGCGGCAGCACCATCGCCACCGGGACGGTATTCAGTTTTGAAGCCACCGCCATCCCCAGGGCGATGCCGAAGAACACGAACAGCCAGGGCTTGAACACCGGCCCTTCCTCCGGATTCTCCTCAGTCGCCAGCCGCACGGCAATATACACCGCCAGCATACTGAACAACGTCAGATAGGTATCGACGGCAAAGAAATGCGAGATCTGGATCTCCAACACGGTGAAGGCGCTGAAGGCCCCCGCTGCCAGTCCGACCCGGCGGTCAAAGGCGTGTGAGGCGGTCAGATAGACCAGCAGCACCACGAACAGGTCGGCGATCGCCGAAAGCTGCCGCCCGATGATCATGATCTCCGAATAGCCGATCTGGCCCAGCCATTCAGCCGACATAACGCACCAGGAAGATCGGCAGAGTGCCGTACACGAAGAAGTTATAGCCCACGTTATGCGGGTTGAGGGTGGAATTGGCCGTATCCCAATACTGGCCGAAGGTCTGCACCGTGGAGAGGGCGGTCTCCACATTTACCAGATGGCGTTCATCCGGGTGCAGATATTGGTCGGCCGCCCACTCGATCCCCGAGAGACGCAGCACCGCCCCGGCGATCAGCAGCAGGATCATCACCGCATCAAAAATCCAGTCGTTGCGGGCCGGTTTCTTCATCTTTATTGTGCCGGATTCAGTCTCCGGCTTCTGCATTGATTCTTGATCGCTCATACGTATCGGCTCAACTTATGGGACAGAATAAATAATGAAACTATGCACCGGGTATTCGGTCGGATAAACCGAGAACTTGCCTTCGGGATACAAGCTCCTGCAGCCTCGTCCAGCCCGGTACTTATCATCCAGCTTCAGCAGGAACAACTTGGGGGAGCTGACCAGCAAGGTCTCATCCAGATCTTCCTCCCAGATGGCGAAATCCTTGATCGGGAAGCCGGCATTGATCCCCACCAGGCGGGTATCGACCCAATGCGGGTACGCCACCACCCAGGCCTGGTCCGGAGACCCAACTGTATCAGTGAACTGGGCGATCACGGCGCCCATCTCGGAGGTATCGCGGGAATTCGGGATGTAATTCTCTGGGAAGGTCGTGAAGGTCAGATGGTAATTCTGCCCCACGGAGATCAACATCAAGCCAATCCCCAGCACGACTGCCAGCCGGAGGCCTAATACCCCGCCAGTCCGCTGGCGCACCGCCCGCAGCACCGCCTCGATCCCCATTGCCGCCAGGATAAAGACCATGATCATCGCTCCACCGGCCCGGTTGGGGGCCGGGTTCTCATGCGGGAAAGCCAGCGAAAGCGTCGAGGGCAGCATCAGGATCGGGATCCCCCACAGCAGCAGGCCGTCTTCCCACTGGCGTCCCGCGCATACCGGCCGATCACCAGCACCGCGCCGATGATCAACGCCGCCCCGGAAACCAGTTCCAGGCTGGGAGTATTCACAATCGTATTCACCCAGATCTCACCGCTGTTCCAGTTGAACATCAGCAAGCCCATCCCACACATTCTTAATGAACACGCCCACCAAAGCCCAGCCCTGGGCCATCTGATCACCGGCTTCCAAAGCCGTCAGGCGGGAGGCCATCCGGTAATTGAATAATCTCGGGATCCTGGGTCCATACCCGCAGCAGGGGCAGGAAGATGACCAATGAGACGAACGCCACGATCCCCAGCCAGACAAATGCCCGGTCGAAGCGGTTGCTCTCACGCCGTTCCAGCCAATACAACAGCATCACAATCACCACCAGCACCGGCACTGCCCGGAAAGGACTGTACCCATGCAGACCAATCCCCAGGAAGATGCCGCTGAGGATGAAATAATGGCGTTTGCCGGTGCGCAGCCCGCGCACCAGGTAATACAACGTGGGGGCGGCAAAGGCCGGGTAGAGAATGAAACGCAGCGCCACCCGGGCGAGGACGTTCGGCCAGTAGGACACCCCGGTCAACAACATCGCCATCAGGCCAACATTCTTATTCGCCAGTTCCTTGCCCAGCAGATAAATATACGGCAGCATGAAGATACCGAAGAAGATCGTCCCGATCTTCATGCTCAAAAACGAGATCCCGGTGCCAAACAGCTTGACCGTCCAGGCGATCAGATGGAACTGCAATCCCTCGCGCCCGGTATTGCGCTCAAAGAAGATCTTGGAATGTCCCTGGAGCACATCATAGACATCCAGCAGCTTTTCGGCATGGTCGCTGAACATCTCCGGCACCACATCTCCCACCCGAGTATGTGCGGAAGAACACCGCCACCAGGAAGACCAGCACCACCAGCAGCGCATGCGGTGTGATCTTGATCTCCCAGTTCTCGCGCCTGAAAAAGCCTTTGGCCTTCTCCCACAGCCCGGCCCAATCGGGAACGGGCATCCACAACGCCCACAGCACCAGCCCGATCCCCGTGAACCACAGCATAAGATTCAACCCGGTGTAGAGGAATTCGCCACTCTGCGGATTTTTGGAGAAAGCCCAGAAGGCCAGAAATAGCACGATAATCCCGGCGATCAGCGGGCGCACCCGCACCTCAAACCGGTCGGTGCTCTCCTCGGATGGCTGCGGCGCGGCCAGCGTCAATTCCCCGCTGTTGACTGCCCAGATCAGCACGCCCACCGCCAAAATGAAGAAGAAGCTCCCCACCAGCGGCTGGCGCAGCGGCGGCATCAGGAAAAACTGCCCCAAAAGGGCCAAAGCCAGCGCCCCCAGAGATTTCGCCGGCAGCCGGTCGGCGACCCGCTCGCGGGGCAAGTCCATGCCTCCGCCCAGGTCAGTTTCCGCCAGCCAGTAGACACCTTCAGTCGGCGCTTCCGGGATCTCAGGAGCAGGCCCGCGCCAGGGCATCAGCCGGGCACGCACATAATCCAAAACAGAGGGTTCGGTAAATTCGGGGAGGTCTTTTTCAGTATCAGCCATAACAGATCAGCGCCCAAGCGGACCACAGCCAGCCTGTGCCTTCTATCGAATATTGGTACCAGTATACACGCTGGGGATAAATGTGTACATGCGCAGAAGACCTAAAAATTTTCGCCACAGATGGAGACAGATGCGCACAGATAAAAGCATCCACCTCGCAGTGCCCTTGCGAAGCCGGGTCAGAAAAACTGGGGTCAGCGAAACTGCAAAGATGAAGGAACCTCTCTACACCTGCCAGCCAACAACTGGAGATTGCTTCGTCGCCAATCCCAAATTCCCAATCACACCTCACAAATGTTATAATGGAATTCCTGATGCAGCCTGAAGAGCCAGAAAATGGCAGATGTTTTGAGGCGCGCCATTGTTCTGGATAGGCTGTAAATTCAACCTAGAGGAAGATAATGGACTTTAACCTGACTGATGAACATCGGATGGCTGCAAAAGATGGTGCGGGACTTTGCCCACAAAGAAGTGATCCCCACGATCGCAGAGTGGGACCAGAAGCAGGAAATGGCCCCGCACATTCTGCCCAGAATGGGCAGAACTGGGCATCCTGGGGATCAATATCCCCGTCAAATATGGGGGACAGGGATTCGACTACATCACCCTTGGCCTGGTTTGTGAAGAATTGGAATACGCCGACACCACCCTGCGGGTGGTCATGTCCGTGCATATGGGGCTGAACAGCATGGGTCTGCTCGCAGTGGGGCACCGAAGAGCAGAAGCAGCGCTTCCTGGTGCCGCAGGCAAAAGGCGAGAAGTATGCCGCCTTTGGTCTCACCGAGCCGGGTGCCGGGTCCGATGTGGCCGCCATGGCCAGCACCGCCGTCAAGGACGGCAGTGATTACATCCTCAATGGTGAGAAGATGTGGATCTCTCTGGCGACCAAAGCCCACAATGTGCTGGTTGTCGCCCGCACAGATTCTGAAGCTGACAAATCTTCAGCGGGCTGACCGCCTTCATGGTCGAAACCGACCGCGAGGCGTAACTACTGGCGATATCCACGGCAAGCTGGGTGTGCGCGCCGGTTCCACCGGCTGGGTGGCGATGCAGGATGTGCGCATCCCGGAAGAGAACCGCATCGGCGAGGAAGGCGAAGGCTTCAAGATCGCCATGTCCTGCCTGGATAATGGGCGCTACACCGTCGGCGCCGGGGCAACTGGCCTGATCCGCGCCAGCCTGGATGCCAGTGTGAAATATGCCCATGAACGCGAAGCCTTTGGCCGCCCGATTGGCAATTTCCAGCTGATCAAACAGAAGATCGCCCACATGAAGCGCGACTATGAAATGGCCCGTATGCTTATCCTGAAGGCCGGCTGGATGAAGAACCAGGGCCTGCGCAACACCAAAGAGACCTCGATGGCCAAGTGGTTTGCCACCGACGCTTCCTTCACCGCCGCTTCCGAGGCTGTCCAGGTGCATGGGGCTTACGGCTTCAGTGATGAATACCCCGTCGAGCGCTTCCTGCGCAACTCCAAGGGTGCGGTGATCTATGAAGGCACCAGCGAAGTCCACACCCTGATGCAGGCGGACTACGCCCTTGGCTACCGCAAGGACCGCCCGCTGCGCTGTGAACTCCCCGCCTACGACCCGGATCTCTGGCAGGAAGAAGCATAATTAATTAGTGATTGTCTGCTGCCGGACATCTAGATCCGGCAGCAGTTGGATGACCTCAGTCATTCACTATTAGATAAGGAGGAAGACTTGAAGATCATTGTATGTGTCAAACAGGTGCCAGACTCCGCCGCCACCATGTCGGTGGAAGATGGCAAGATCTCCTGGGGAGATGCGCCCCTGGTGATCAATCCCTGGGACGAATACGCCGTTGAAGCCGCACTGCGTCTGACTGAGGCACAGGGCGGTGAGGTAGTGGCCCTCTCCCTCGGGGACGAAAACGCCAAAGAGGCGATCAAGCATGCCCTTGCAATGGGCTGCAGTGAAGCCATCCTGGTCAATGATCCTGCCATGGCTGGCGCCGATACCCAGGCAGTTGCCCGGGTGCTGGCCGCCGCCATCCAGAAGATCGGCGATGCAGATATTGTCGTCTTCGGCAAGCAGGCGATCGACAGCGATGTCGGCGCTACCCCGGCGATGGTTGCCCGTCTGCTCGGCTGGCCGGCCCTCACCCTGGTCTCTGAGATCAGCGAGTGCAGCGACAGCGCAGATCAAGGCCGCCCGCGCCATGGAAGAAGGCCGCCAGCAGGTCGAAGCCTCCCTCCCGGTGGTACTCAGCATCGTCAAGGACTACGGCGAGCCGCGCTATCCCTCCTTCATGGGGATCCGCAAAGCTGCCCGGGCCGAAGTGCCAGAATGGACTGTCGCCGATACCGGGATCGAAGTTCCCGGCTGCGCTGGTCTCCTGGCCGAATGTGATGGCCCCGCCGGAGCGCGCAGGTCACCAACGAGATCATCGAAGGCGGCAGCCCGGAAGAGATCGCTGCCAAATTGGCCGACAAGATCATGGAAGAGAAGGTGCTGTGATGGCGAACAAAGTATGGGCATACGTAGACCATTTCAAAGGCCAGGCGCTTCCCGCTTCCTGGGAAGTGGTGTTCACCGGACGCAAGCTGGCCGATCAGCTCGGCTCCGGCCTGACCGTGCTGGTGATCGGCAGCGAGATCGAACCGCTCGGCCAAGACCGCCATCGAATACGGCGCTGATGAAGTCCTGCTGGCAGATGACCCCAGCCTGGCAGACTACCGCGCCAACCCCTATGCCGCCGTGCTGGCGAAAGCTGCCGGTGAAGCTGCACCCGATATCTTCCTGTTCCCCACCACCACCCGGGGACGCGAGATCGCCGGGATGGCCGCCATTGACCTGAACACCGGCGTGCTGGTGGATGTCACCGAGATCAAGCTGGATGGCGATAAAGTTACTGCCATCCGCCCGGTGTATGCCGGCAAGCTGCTCTCAGAGGTGGTATGTGCTGCCAAACCCGCAGACTGGTCACCCTGCGCGGGCGCGCCTTTGAGAAGCCCGTCGCCGATGCAGGTCGCAGCGGCACCGTCACCAAAATCCCTGCCGCCATGGCAGAGGATGAGTCAAGCTCAAGGTCACCGGCTATCAGGAAGCGGAAGGCGGCGTCAGCCTGACGGATGCCAATGTGATCGTCTCTGGCGGCCGCGGCACGAGCAACAACCCTGCAGACCCGCCCGCCGAGATCACCGATGACGCAGAGAAAGAGATCTGGAAGGCGCAGCAGGGGTTCAAGCTGATCAACGATCTGGCGGCTGTGCTGGGTGGCGCTGTCGGCGCCAGCCGCGCCGCTGTGGATGCCGGCTATATCCCCTACACCCACCAGGTCGGGCAGACCGGCAAGGTCGTCTCCCCCGATCTGTACATTGCCAGCGGCATCTCCGGGGCGATCCAGCACCTCGCCGGGATGCGCTCCAGCAAGGTGATCGTGGCGATCAATAAGGACGCTGATGCCCCGATCTTCAAATACGCCCGCTTTGGCGTGGTCGGCGATCTCTACCAGATCCTGCCCCCGCTGACCGCGGCGTTGAAGGAACGGCTGGATAAGTAATCTGGCATTCCCTATAAATCAAAACGGGCGTGACCGATAGTCGGTCACGCCTGTTTATTTCATCAATTGCCTGATGATGGCTATGGGTTGACCACGATAGTGACCGTCTTCTCCACCTTTGCTCCCCCACTGTCTGTGATCGAGGCGGTGATCGTGTGCGAACCTTCGCTCAGGGTGAAATTCAGGCTGGCCGCGGTGCCCAGAACTCCATCAATGTCCGATTTCCACACAATCGAGGTGGAAATATCCCCATCCTGCGGGATCGGAAGCAGTCCCGGTGAAGGTGGTCACAGTCTCCGACGGATAATCGTTACGCAATCACCGGCGAATCGATCTGGAGTGTGGGCGGATCATTCGGCTCTGGTGGTCTTGGTCGGCGTGGCGGTGATCCCTACAGAGATCTGGACATAGATCGAGCTGCCATCCACAAAGAAGTTCTGCCCCACATCGTTCCTGAAGATCCAGTAGCTTTGGAAGTTACCGGTCTTTTCCGGTGCGGTCATCTCGATCGAGATTTGCACGGACTCACCCGGCTCGATATCCTTATCAGTGAAAGTGAAGATGGTATCAGCCGCCATCTGGTCACCGCCATAGAATATGATCTGGTAATTCTTGTTCCAGGTGCAGGTGCCGATATTTTTGATCTCCCAGGTCTTGGTGAACTTGGCCCCGGTAGCCATATTGGTGCCGTCCGGAATGGTCACATCCTTCACGAACCCGCCGATATCACAGGTCGAGACATTCGTGCCGGGCTGCTGGAAAACGCTGGTACTGGTCGGGATTGACGGCAGGGTTGCCACCGGAGCAGTAGTCGCCGTCGGCGCGGGGGTTTCTGTCGGTGCCGGGGTGAAAGTTGGTGTGTTATTAGGGGTCGGCGACTGCACAGCAGCAGTCTGCGAGATCGCCGCCATCGCCGTCTCTACCACCTGGGTGACGGCATAGTTCTCATCCTCGGGGGCATCCCCGCTGCCGCCACAGGCAGCCAGAGCCAGGACCATCACCAACATCAGAGCCAGCAAAAACATCCATTTTGTTTTAATTTTCATATCACCTTCCAAATTCTGGTTAAAAAATCAAAGTTGTCGTCTTCCCACACAGACAATCAGCCCAGTCTGGGGTGAAGCGGCAACTTAGGGTTATTTCTCTCTCCAGCACCTTGCGATTAAGCCACAGAAAACCAGATTTGGGGAGCAGGAATATCAAGGTTTCATTAGAGATTTTTTACCGCCGATCCCCGAACTCAGGCTGCCGCTGCACCGTACTGACCACCACCGCCAGGAAGATCAGCAGCCCGCCGAGGGCATTCAGCGGCTCAAATGCCTCCCGGCCCACCGTCCAGGCAAATACCCCGGCAAACACCGGCTCCAGGGCAAAGATCAGCGAAACCCGGATCGGAGAGGTGACCGTCTGCGCCTTGAATTGCACCAGGTAGGCCGACAGGGTCGGGAACAGCGCCAGAAAGACGATCACCCCACCCGCCCCAAGATTCGGCACCGCCAACGGCAGTCTGAAGATCGCCGACACCGCCAGACTCAGCACCCCCACCACCAGGAACTGCTGGAAGACCAGCTGCTCAGTGATCGGTGATCCCGGATGTAGCGGTCGGACAACATCACGTGCAGCGCATAAGTGAACGCCGCCGAAAGGGTGATCAGGTCCCCCACATTCACCGAGTCCATTCCGCCGGTCACCAGCCACAGCCCCACCAGTGAGATGGCTATCGCGACCCACTGGGATCGGGCGCGGCTTCTGCCGGGGGATCAGCAGGGAGAGCGGGGGCACGAAAGCCACGAACAGCCCGGTGATGAACCCTGAATTGGCCGCGGTGGTGAACTTCAGCCCGATCGTCTGCGGGATGTAGAGGAACATCTGCACCACTCCAAGGATCAGCCCGGGCATAAAATTCCGGAACAGCGGCTTGCCCCGCCACAGCAGATAAGCGCCCATCAGGGCGGCGGCCAGCAAAAAGCGGTAAGCCACCAGAGTCACCGGGTCCAGTGAATCGAGGCTGTTCTTCACCATGATGAAGGTGCTGCCCCAGATGGCGCTGGCGTACACCAGCCCCAGGTCGGCCAGCAAAATTTTCGGCACGCGTTTGGTCTTTTGCGGGGTTTTCATCTGAGATTACTTGTACGGCTGGTCGGCACGCTCGATCTGTGCCTGCATTTCTGCCAGCATCTGCCGGGCAGCGGAGTGAGTGTCCGTGTACAGGTTATTCAGTTCCTCCGGGTCGGCAGCCAGATCGTACAATTCCAGCACATGGCCGCTGGCGTCCAGACGATCCTCTTCAAAGGTAAAGATCAATTTGATCCCATCCGGACCATAGTGACAGACCCCTGGGAGAAAGGTTGTTTTGCCTTGATCATCATCCCGTCCGCTGAAAATACAGCCCGGTCTGGCGTAGAACCGATTTCAATAAATGGAGGTAAAGCTGCCCCTTCCACCCAATCCGGGATCGGCTGTCCGGCAAGCTGCAGCAAGGTCGGCAGCACATCCACCGCCCCGGTGGTGGCGTGGATATCGACACCGGTTTGCTGTCCCGGGCGGGAAGATCAGCAATGGCACCTTCACCAGCGGTTCGTACCCCATTGGGGTCTCATGGCCGATGTTGCCGCGTTCGAATATTTCCCCATGATCCGAGGTCAACATCAAGCCAGGTGTTCTCCAGTTGTCCGGTTTGCTTCCAGCCCCTGGTATAAGCGCTCAATTTCCGCATCCACATACAGCAGGCTTGCATCATAATCCTGCCGGGAGCGCAGCTCTTGCGGATGGGTCTTCCCCTCGGAGATGTGGGACAACGGCTTCTCAGGGAATGTGACCCCGTCATTCTTAAAAGCATCAACGAATTCAACCCGGGTGCGGTAGGGCTGGTGCGGGGGATAATAATGATAATAGCTCAATTGGGGCCGGGCGAAAGCGCTTGCGGTTGTCAACAGGTGGTCGATCCCATCCTCCAGCAGGAAGGGCATATCCAGCACCGGGATCTGGGGAACACCATCCGGAAATTGATCTCCGTACTCCTGATTGATCCGGTCGAGGTTGGCCTGGATCATTTTTTTGAAGAACTCACCCAGAAAAATAGAACTCTGGCGGCCCGGCTGAACGTTCCAGATCGCCATTTGCTGGGCCAGGGCAGTCACCTCAATATCCTTCCTGAACAGACGGGTAAACGGGAAGCGGGTCGGCAGGAACAGCTCTGTGAAGCGCGGGTGGAGCGTCAGCCAGCGGTTGAATTGGGAGAGGATGTTGTCGGCATACATATTATGGGTAGCCGCCACCGAAGCATAGCCGGCCTCCTTCATCAGCCGGAAGAGATTGTTTTCCGGCGTCGGCGATCTGGATCTGGTCCATGCTGATGCAGCGGTGAGTCCACGGGTAAGTGCCGGTCAGCAGGCTGGCAGTACCGGGGACCGTCCACGGGCCGGCAGCATAGTGGTTGTGATACACGATCGCCTTCTCCGCCAGGGCAGCCAGCTTTGGCATCGTCTGGCGCAGATATCCGTACAGCCCGATATTATTAGCGCTCCAGGCATCAAATACGACCACGATGATATTGGGTTTCTCAGACTGCTGGACCATCTGGCGAGGGATGACCGAACTGAACGAAGCCAAAGAGGCTAATTTCAGAAAATCACGGCGGGAGAGATCCTGGATCTTCATATTGGTTATATACCGTAACTGATCACGCGGGTGATGGCAGCCCCGATCCCGATCAGATCGAAGAGTAAATAGATCGGCACCAGGATGGTGAGCTTTTCGGTGAGGGCGATCATCCCCTTCTGGCCTTTTCCCCAGCGCGGCAGGACAAAGAACGGGAAGACCGCTGAACTCAACAGGACGATCCAGAAGATCGGGTAGAGTTGCGGTTGGCGGTAATACGCCCGCAGCATGATCCACTCAAACCAGGCTGGGGAGATTTCCGAGGTCCACAGGAACACCTTATTTATAATCGCCCAAAAAGCGATCACCAATGCCGCGGTACTGGCAATGGCTATCGGTGTGCTCCCCTGCCAACTCCTGGGAAATAAAAATGTGAGCAAATAGATGAATCCAAAGAATACCAGGCTCTCCAGAATGGCAAAGCCCAGACCATAACCAGAGACCCCCAGGAAGAAACCTAAACTCCGCTTTTGAAGATACCAGGACAGATCATAGATCAGGATTATGATCGCCCAGAGGTGGACCGGAAAGGCGCACACCAGCAGCAGAGTGAGTGTTTCTGCCTTTGTAAGCTTTGGAAAGAGTTTCATGGTTTTCTGGATGGTTTCTTTTCCCTGCAATAAAAAATCAGGCCAGGCCGATTACCAGAGCAATCTGCCTCAGCCTGAATTATATTACCACACCTACCAGCAGGAATTCATCCCGGCTAATGGGAGATCAGCGCATAAGAAAACACGGCAATCATCGAAGTCGCCACCAGCACAGCCAAGATAATGCTCAGCAGCGTTCACCGATCAAGGCGATCAGCGTACCCACCAGCAATAAGCCGCCCAAATAGGCAAACGCCTTCAGTCTTTTGCGCTGCCGGACACTGCTCTCATTGGCTGAATACATTAATTTCTTGCGGTCTTTGGGCAGCATCAGGATCAGCCCCACCGCCATCAGCACCAGGCTGGCGGCATACGTACCGATCAGAACCTGCTGACCGCTTGGGCCGGAGAATGGCAGCACATAGATGCCGCAGGTTGACATTCGCGATGGGAGCGAATAGTTGCGTAACTGGTAGAAACGCCCCAGGATCATCCGGTCGTAAGCGGCATCCTTGCGCTCCACCTGCCACTCCACCTTCTCAGAGCCGCCTGGCGCAACTACCACTTTCTCGCGGTATTCCTGTACAAAGGTGATATATCCCTTGGTAATCCGGGCGCGCACCGTCGGGTTCGCTTCACGATCACTGGGATTATCCACGCGGACGGAGATCGTCCCGATCTCATCCTTGGTAATAAATGCCGGGCAGTGCAGGCTGCGCAGGGCTGTATCCGCCCCGATGGCTGAGTCGAAGGTGCTGGCCTCAATATCCGGCCAGATGACCAGGGTCAGCAATGCCAGTGCCAGAACTACGCCAACCAGATAGATCAATAATCCGGTAACGTCTTATAATCAGGTTTGGTTTCTCGTTCATCGTCATCTCTACAGATTGAATCGGGTTAATTTTCACCACTCAAACAGGAAATCAATCATATTAGGTTTCAGAAGAATGTCAAGGGAAGGATGAGGAAGATTAATCCTCTACTTAGTTTTCACGAACTATTTCTAAAACCAGCTCAACCAGCCGGAGGTCGAAGATCTTTCCGCTGTTCCTCTCCAGGCAGCGGACTGCCCCCTCTTTTAGTGGTAAGATATGTGCCTGACGATAATGCCCGCGAGAGAGCAAACCAATGACCAACACCGAACAAGCCGCTGCTGCAGAACCAACCATCCCCATAGAGACACAGGAAGAATTCCGCACCGGTCTGGTTGCGACGATCGCCAGCGGGCACTTCGTCCACGACACCTTCACCGCCTTTGTCGCCCCCCTACTCCCCCTGGTGATCGAAAAACTGTCGCTGTCGCTGACCATGGCCGGGGCATTGAACGCCTTCATGCAGCTCCCCGCGGTGCTTAATCCTTTCATCGGCTATCTGGCCGACAAGCTCAGCCTGCGTTATTTTGTGATCTTCGCCCCCGCCGCCACTGCCACCCTGATCGGGTTGATGGGTCTGGCGCCCAATTACGGCACCCTGGTTTTCCTGTTTATCCTCATCGGCATCAGTGTGGCGGCCTTCCACGCCCCCACTCCGGCGATGATCGCCCGCGTTTCCGGCAAGCGCATCGGCCTGGGGATGAGCCTGTACATGGCAGGCGGCGAGCTTGGGCGCACCGTTGGGCCATTAGTAGCTGTTTCGGCAGTCTCCCTCTGGGGTCTGGAGGGCATCTACCGCCTTATAGTCCTGGGTTGGGCCGCCTCGCTGATCCTCTTCTGGCGCTTCCGCAATGTCTCCACCAGCGATTACCGCATGCAGGCCGGCAACCTGATCACCGAACTGCCCAAGCTGCGCAGTTTCTTCCTCCCGATTGTGCTCTTAACCTTCACGCGCGCCTTCCTCACCGGCAGCATCACCACCTACCTGCCCACCTTCCTCAGCTTTGAAGGCGCTTCCCTGACCTTTGCCGCAATCTCGCTTTCCGTGCTGGAAGCCGCCGGTGTGGCCGGAGCTCTGCTCTCCGGCACAGCCAGCGACCGGCTTGGCCGCCGCCCGGTATTGCTGATCTGCCTATCGCTTTCATCAATTCTGATGTTCGTCTTCCTCCAGGTGGGCGGCTGGGCGACCATTCCAGTGCTCCTGCTGCTGGGATTCTTCTCCATAGCCCCCCAGCCTGTGCTCCTTGCCCTGGTGCAGGATGCCGTCCCCGACAACCGGGCGGTTGCCAACGGTCTGTATATGACGATCAACTTCCTGGTGCGCTCACTGGTGCTGGTATTGCTTGGTATCGGTGGAGATGCCTGGGGGCTGCGAACCACCTTCACGATTAGCGCAGTAATTTCGGTCTTCGCCTTAATCCCGATTTTGATGATCAACTTCGACCAGCACAGCACGGCTGAAGGGCAACCACTCCAGAACGCCAGCTAACCTTCCCTTTCACCTAAAAGGTGAAAGGGTGGTTTTCCCCTCTTGACTCCAGATCAACTTTCAAATAATATATGAACGTACGTTCGTTTATATAAATCCTCACGGAGGCAAGATGACCTCAGACCAATCCCTAACCGATCCCCTCACCAAAGGCGAGCGCACCCGCCTGCAGATCCTGGAAGCCGCCAACCAGCTCTTCTCCGGACAGGGCTTCCACGGCACCTCCATGCGCCAGATCGCGGACCGGGCCGGCATTGCCCTCGGCAGCATCTATAACCATTTCGAGAGCAAGGAAGCCATTTTCACCGATGTTGCCCGCCATTTCCACCCCATCCGCACGATCCTCCCTGCCCTGGAAGCCGACGAGGGCGGCACAGTTGAAGAAGTCATCCACCATTCCGCCGACCGGATGTTCAGCACCCTCAACCAGCGCGACGACTTTATGAACTTGCTGCTGATCGAGGCGGTCGAGTTCAAGGGGGCACACTTCCCCAGCCTGTTCTCAGAGATATTCCCGCGTGCAGTCCAATTCAGCCAGCGGCTTAAAGAACAAACCCGGCGCGTTGCGGGACGATATCCCCCTGCCGGTGATGGTCGCCACCTTCATCGGGATGAACTTTTCTTTTTATCTCTTCCAGCGGCTGTTTGGCAAACTGGTAGATATCGGGGAGCCCGATCAAATCCTCCACCAGATGATGGAGATCTATTTGCATGGCATTCAGCCAGGAGACGCGTCATGATCCAGCGCTTACGTTCCCTGATCCGCAAGGAATTCATCCAGATCAAACGCGATCCCCGCACCCTGGCGATGATCATCATCATCCCGGTGATGCAGCTCTTCCTGCTGGGGTACGCCGCCACCAACGATGTCAGCGATGTTGCCATGGCCGTGTATGACCTGGACAAATCCGAAGCATCCCGCGCCCTGATCCAGGCCTACGGCAACGCCGAATATTTCCTGGTGACAAATTACGTTTCCTCAGAAGAGGAATTGCAGAAGCTGATCGAGTACGGTGAAGTCCGGGTTGGGCTGCTGATCCCCCCGGATTACAGCCGCAGCCTGAGCACCGGAAAACCGGCCCAGGTCGGCTTTGTGATCGACGGCTCCGATCCATCTATCGCCAAGACTGCACTTTCCACCTCCCAACTGATCGGGCAGGCCCACGGCGCTGCCATTCAGGAAGAACGGCTGGCGCTCAACGGCATGGGGGGAATGAACTTTCAGCCGGTGGAAGTGCGCACCCAGGTGTGGTACAACCCGACCCTCGAAGACGCCTACTTCATGGTCCCCGGGATCGTCGGCATGGTGCTCTTCACTCTCACCTCAATGGTGACCGCCAACTCGATCGTGCGTGAACGCGAGCGCGGCACGATCGAGCAGCTGATCGTCACCCCGATCCGCCCCTGGGAGATGGTACTGGGAAAAATGGTGCCCTATGTGATCCTGGCCTTTATCAATACCGGGGAGGTGCTCCTGATCGGTTCGCTGTGGTTTGGCGTCCCCATCCGCGGCAGCCTGATCCTCGTATTCGGGCTGTCCGGGGTTTTCCTGATGACCAGTCTGGGAATCGGGTTGCTGGCCTCGACGATCGCCAACACGCAGCAGGAAGCCATGATGATCGTTTATATGATCTTCCTGCCATCGGTGTTCCTCTCCGGTTTCTTTTTCCCCATCCAGGCAATGCCCAAAGTGCTGCAGTGGATCTCTTACGGCATCCCGCTGCGCTACTACATGAGCATCATCCGGGCCCTGCTGCTCAAGGGTGTCGGCATCCCCGCCATGCAGACTGATGTGCTCCTTCTGACCCTCTTTGGATTGGGACTGCTGGTAGTCGCCTCGGTACGCTTCCGCAAACGTCTGGACTAGGAGCATCATGGCTGAGAAACTACTTCAAGTCGATTTGGTCTCGCGCAGCTTTGGCGACCACCAGGCCGTTCAGGACCTCACCATGCAGGTGCGCAGCGGTGAGATCTTTGGCCTGATGGGGCCGGACGGCGCCGGCAAGACCACCCTGATGCGCATCATCTGCGGGGCACTACTGCCGGATAGCGGCGAGGTATATATCAACGGCATCAGCATGCAAAAATCACCGGACGAAGCCCGCGGCGAACTGGGCTATCTCTCACAGCGCTTCTCTTTATATAATGACCTCACCGTGCTTGAGAACCTGCGCTTCTTCGCCGAGGTGCGCGGGCTTTCCGCCGATGACTGGCGTCCCCGCACTCTGGAGATCCTCGATTTTGTCGGCCTGGGGGAATTCACCGACCGGCTTGCAGGGAAGCTCTCCGGGGGGATGAAACAAAAGCTCGGGCTGGCCGCCTCGCTGGTGAACCGTCCCCGCCTGCTGCTACTGGATGAGCCCACCGGCGGCGTCGATCCGGTCACCCGGCAGGATTTCTGGCAGTTGCTCATCCGCCTGGTGCGCGAGGAAGGCGTCGGTGTGCTGGTCAGCACTCCTTATATGGATGAAGCCGTCCGCAGCACCTATGTCGGCATGATGGTCGGCGGAAAGCTGGTGCTGGAAGGCCCGCCCTCAGAGCTGCGCGCCACCCTCGCCGGGCAGATCCTCGAGATCCACGGTACACCGCTGCAAGGCTGGCGCCGGATCGCCGCCGGGATCGCCGATGTGCGCGATATCCAGGTGTTTGGCACCCATCTGCACCTGCGGGTTGCCCCCGGCCGCGCTCGCGCCGTTACCCGGGCCCTCAAATCTGCAGCCCGAGGTGCCGGCCGGGAAGCCGGTCTCTCGCTGGAGTCGATCAGCCCGGCAGAACCAATGCTGGATGATGTCTTCAACGCCGCCCTGGCTGACCATATCTCCGCCGACGGGCTTTACCGGATCAACGGAGCCAGCCATGACTGAGATCGTCGTCCGCACCGACCAGTTGACCAAACGCTTCGGCGATTTCACCGCCGTGGATGCGGTCTCCTTCCAGATCAACGCCGGAGAGATCGTCGGCTACCTCGGCCCCAACGGCTCCGGCAAGACCACCACCATCCGCATGCTGCTGGGGATGCTGCTGCCCTCCTCCGGAGAGGCCGAAGTCCTCGGCTACGATATCCGCACCAACCCCGAACCAATCCGGCGCATGTCTGGCTATATGTCCCAGCGTTTCGCCCTGTATGATGAGCTGACCGTCTGGGAGAACCTGGAATTTTACGCCGGTGTGTACGCCGTCACCGATAAGGCCTACCTCCAGGCAACCCTCGACCGGGTCGGGATGCTCAACCAATCGGGCGCGATGGTCAGAGACCTGCCCGTCGGCTGGCGGCAGCGTCTGGCTCTGGCGACCGCCATCGTCCACCAGCCCAAACTGCTCTTCCTCGACGAGCCGACCAGCGGTGTGGACCCGATGGCCCGCCGCGCCTTCTGGGACCTGATCTACGAGGTGGTCGAGGACGGGATCACCGCCCTGGTCACGACCCACTTCATGGACGAGGCTGAATACTGCCAGCGGGTCGGGATCATGCGCCAGGGCAAGTTACTGGCGATGGACACCCCCGAACGTCTCAAGCGGGATGTGCTTCCCGGGCTGGCCTGGGATGTCAGCGCCCACCCCGCCCTGCAGGCCATCTCCGTACTGGAGGGTCAGCCCGGCATCCTGCGGGTCGGCCTCTCCGGCGACCACCTGCGCGTGATCACCGATAAGAAGATCAAAAAATCCACGCTGGCAGGCATGCTGAAAACAGCCGGCTTGCAGGGGGTCAACGTCAGCCAGACCACCCCCGGCCTGGAAGACGTCTTCCTGTCATTGGCGCTGGATTAGAAGATTCCCTTAATCCCCTGGATTCCCGCTTCCGCGGGAATGACAGAATCTACTGGATATCTGTATGTCATTCCCGCAGGCTTTTAGCGGGAATCTATCCTTCCACCTGGATTCATATGAATATATCTGTGTCGGGTTTTCCCTGATACCCAGGTGACTGTTCACTGATCACTCGATTATAATCACACCATGCTCAAGCGCATCCAACATCTCAACCGCAATCTTTTCTTCCGCATCTTTTACCTGGGCAAGCCGCCCTGGGAAACCGGCATCACTCCGCCGGAGCTGGAAGAATTCATTGCCAGCCACCCACCCGGCCGGGCACTGGACCTGGGCTGCGGCACCGGCACAAATGCCATCACCCTGGCAGCACACGGCTGGCAGGTCACCGGCGTGGATTTTGTCCCCAAAGCCATCCGCCAGGCCCGGCGAAAAGCACGCGCTGCTGGTCTGGAGATCGAGTTCCACATCGGGGATGTCACCGATCCAGCCCATTTCAAGGGCCAGTACGATCTGATCTACGATATCGGCTGCTATCACATCATCGATCCCGCCGACCGGGCGCGCTACCAGAACCTGGTGGCCGAACATCTCTCTCCGGGAGGCAGCTATATGCTCTACGGCTTTTACAGTCCCACCGGGGATCAGATCTCCGAAACGGATCTGGCTGCCTTCCAAGCCCTCCTGACCCTCACCCGGCGCGAGGATGGCTTCGATCAGGGGGAGAAGGGTTCCGTGTGGCTGTGGTTCGAATCAAAGAGCATGAAATTCCTCTTCCTCTTCATGGACGGTGTTGGGCTGGGCGCGGACGATCCGCAGACCAATCCCCTGGCTGCCGCCGAGATGCCCAATCTCATCAATCTGCTGGATGGACACCGCCTGCTGGCAAACCTGCCCCCGCTGGAGACCGAACGCGCCAGCCTGCTGGCCCTGGACGCAGTCATGGGGTAGCAGGGCTTCCCCAGTCCGCCACCGGGCAAGCCGCCCTGTTGACCGGCAAGAATGTTTCCGGGCGGATCGGACGGCATTACGGTCCCAAACCCAACCAGGCAGTCCGGGACGTACTGGCAGAAGGCACCCTGTTCAGCGCCCTGGCAGAAGGCGGATACCGGGCTGCCCTGCTGAACGCTTATCCCGACGGGTATTTTTCTGCCATCCGTTCCGGCAAACGGCTGCATTCCGCCATCCCACAGTCGGTTACCGACGCCGGGATCCCGCTCAAAGGCCCGGCTGAGTTGTTTGATGGGCAAGCTTTTTCCGCCGATTTCACCGGGGAAGGCTGGCGCGACCGGCTGAGATGCCGGATGTGCCCGTCTATTCCCCACACGAGGCCGGGAAGAAAATGGCCGCGCTGTCTGCTAGCCTCGACCTGGCTTTCTTCGAATTCTGGCCCAGTGACTACGCCGGGCACCGTCAGAACCGGGAAGACGCACTTGCCCTACTGGAACATTTTGACCAGGTGCTCGGCGGCTTATTATCTGCCTGGGATGATCAAACCGGGCTTGTGCTGATCACCTCCGATCACGGGAATCTCGAATCGCTCGATACCCGGCGGCATACCGGCAATCCCGTCCCTGCCCTGGTGATCGGCGCACCGGATCTGCGCCGCCGCTTCACCCAAAATCTGCACACCCTGGCGGATGTCACCCCCGCTATCCTGCAGTTCTATCCCCAGGCGCAACTCTAAGGAGTCATGATGAAGATCGCCCCCTTCCAAACCGAGCATTTTTTCGCCCGATATGAATTCAACACCCCTTACCAACTATGCAATTCAGACTGCGAGACCATCACAGTCGCTGAGCTGCTGGAAATGGCTGGTATTCCGCTTGCCGACCTCGGCGCGCTCCAACTGGGCTACACCGAATCTCAAGGGAACTCCGATACTGCGGGAGATGATCGCCGAGGCCTACCCCGGTGTGGATCGCTGATCAAGTCATCATCCTCGGCGCGCCAGTGGAAGGGCATTTACCTGATGGCGCGTGCCGCCCTGAACCCGGGAGATGAGGTCATCGTGCTCAACCCGGCTTACGATGCGTTGATTAATATGTTTGCCCATGTGGTTGGGGAAGAAAATCTGCGCCGCTGGGAATTCATCCCTGGGGAAGAAAGATGGCTGCTGGATTTCGACCATCTTGAAAATTGGTCAGTGGAAGGACCCGCATGCTGGTGGTCAATTTCCCTCATAACCCCACCGGCTACCTGCCCACCCCGCAACTGAGTTGGACCGGCTGGTCGATTTTGCAGAAAAGCATGACCTGATCCTGTTCTGCGACGAGATGTATCATGGACTGGTCAATGCCGGCACCGAGCCGATCCCCTCTGCCGCCGGGAAAATTGAAAAATGCGGTCGTGCTTTCCGGCCTCTCCAAGACCTATGGATTGCCGGGCCTGCGTACCGGTTGGCTGATCGTTCAGGATTTAGGCCCTGCGTGACAATTTGCTCAACTGGAAGTTCTACACCACGATCTGCCCACCAGCCCCATCTGAGTTTCTGGCAGCAGCCGCCTGGCAGGTTCGGGAGGAACTCCGCGCCCGGAGCCAGGCCCTGATCGAAAGAATCTGCATCCTGGCAGATGATTTCTTTGCCCGCTGGCCGGATCTATTCACCTGGCGGCGGCCCCAGGCGGGTCGGTAGCCCTGGTGGGGATGCAATGTCCCCTCGGTCTCCGCTTTCAGTCGAGCGGCTGGCAGAGGAAGCCGGGGTACTAATCCTCCCGGCAGTCAACCTGGGCAGCGATGACCAGCATATGCGCATGGGCTTTGGACGGCGCGGTTTCGGTGAAGCATTGAAAAAATTTGAGGACGTATCTGGAGAACACGATATCCGGCGGACGTGCTCGGGTAATTTCCCCATCGCTTATGCCGGGAATCCAAAAAAAAGCCCACGAGCATTCATCCTCGTGGGCTTTCCTGATCCAGTAAAAAATTTACGGGCAGACCCTTCAAGCATCTCGGGTTGGCAGACATAATCCGGGATCCGGCTTTCCATTTTGCAAGCAGTTCCTTCACGCCCTGGCAGTCATCCATCTCATAACAGCAGCCAGCCGAGTTCTTCCAGCAGCCAGACATCCGTCCTTTAAACCCAGTCGTTCTGCCTCGTTGAGCTTTTCCGCATCTCATCTGGGGATTCATCTACATAGTAGAGCATGGTACCAAGTCCCAAGGAATTCCAGCCCGCATTATTCTTAGAATCTCCTCATTGCATCCCGGTAGCGGTCTTTGGCTTCATGGTACTGCATCATTGCCATGCTCTCATCACCGACCAGGAAATACAGGTTGCCCAGTGTATGGGCAGCATTGGCGTTAGGATGTGACTCACTGATCTTCTGCATCACATCAATTGCTTTGGAGCGTCACATCACCCTCATTGACATATGCCAGATTGGTGATATGGGAATAGGCCGGGGCATACCAGGGATGATGCCCAATCGCTTTCTCAAATGCTTCCAAGGCTTGATCGGGTGGCCCAGTTCCCAGTACAGGAACCCGGAATTTCATATGCTTCCGGCGGAGCATCAGGATTGACCTCCAGGGCAGCATTCAGCAGGATCAAAGCCTGCTCGGTCTCACCGCTGTCGAGAAGCGGATAGAAGCGGCGCATCATGAACAAATCCCAGATCGCGCGGGAAGCGTTCCTCCAGTTGGGTATAAATCTCCTGGGCCATGGCGATATCGCCCTGATCCACCAATTCACCGATCTGGTCAAACCCTTCGGCGATCGCTTCCTCGGCCATTGCCATCGGGAAATTCTTCTTCCGGCGGGCATCTCTCCGGGTCATTCATCCTCACCGGTCATCACCTCAACGGGAGCATCATTCTCAGCAGCCTGCCGGTTCTCACGGATACCGTTCAGCACTGCCAATCCGATCAAACCACAGACCAGCACACCGATGATCGCCCCGGCAATCATCCAGCCGCGGCCTTTCTTCTTCTTTTTAGCTGGTTTCCCCGGCCTGGGAATCCAGCGCGGGTCTGCCAGCGCTGCGGCTGGTTTGAGCCGCCGATGTCTCCGGGCCGGATGCTTCCTGCAGGAGGGTTTCATACCTGGCGGCAGGATCGTGGGATCATCCGCCATCCCGGCCTCAATTTCCTTCGTCGTCCAGCTGGCGGGTCTCAGGCTTATCGATTTGCGGTCCGCGCACTGCATTGACCGCTTTCATCTCGGCGGCCGAC
Organism: uncultured Chloroflexia bacterium; assembly: GCA_963722735.1. Classification (GTDB taxonomy): domain Bacteria; phylum Chloroflexota; class Anaerolineae; order Anaerolineales; family UBA11579; genus UBA11579. The sequence goes on along the minus strand of CAVROH010000013.1, from coordinate 4,179 downwards.
CAATCCGGATGATCGACCGCCACCCGCTCAAGCGCGGCAGCAAACTCGCCAGCACTCTGGAAGCGGTCTTCCGGGTTTTTAGCCAGCGCTTTGAGGATGATGCGCTGCAGTTCTTCGGGGATATTGGGGTTCTTCTCACGCGGGATCGGCAGCGGGTCGACAATATGTTTGACCACCACCGCCATCGGGGTTTCGGCGGTATAAGGCACTTCACCAACGGTCATCTCATACAGCATGATCCCAAGAGCATAGATATCGGTACGGTGGTCCACACGTTCGCCGCGCCCCTGCTCCGGAGACATATAAGCCGGGGTGCCCACCGTCATCCCCGATTGGGTCAGGAAGCTGCCGCCCGACGATATGGGCCAGGCCAAAGTCGGTCAGCAGGGCCCAATCTGGTTTCGGGAGCATGATATTGGAGGGTTTGATATCCCGGTGCACGATGCCCAGCTCGTGGGCATGTTCCAGAGCGCTGGCGATCTGCTTTACCAGGCTGTAGATCTCTTTCAGGGAGATTGGCTGTTTCGGAGACGGTCCTTCAGCGTGCCGGCGTGACATATTCCATCACGATGTAGGCCAGGTCATCCTGCTCGCCGGCCTCCATCACCATGAGGATATTGGGATGGCGCAGATCGGCAATTGCTTTGGCCTCACGCTTGAAACGCTGGGTAAAGGCTTCATCCTGTTCGGCATAATAGGGCGGGAGCACTTTGATCGCCACATCACGGTCCAGTGAGGGCTGGTAGGCCCTGAAAACGCTGGCCATACCACCTTTGCCGATCTGCTCGATGATCTGATAGTCGCCTAACTGCCGGCCTTTAATGATCTTCCATGCTGGTCTCCTGTGAACAGCTAAATCAGGCCCAGGGACGGTTGCCTGAACCTCACACTATACTTTAACCCAAGCACACTCTCCCTGCAATCAGATTTCGTTTCAATTTCGGGCAAAATCTTCTCTTCCTCGATTGATATGGGGTGGGATCTGGAAAAGTTCCGCTCCTGCTTGACAAGTTATCTAAATTGTTGTATAGTTTGTTTAGTATATAACTAAACATACTAAATAAAGGTATTCGATATGTCAGAACCCACCTTGATCAATCGCCGAGACAGCATTTCATTCAGGGGATGAGCCGGATCAGCAATTTCTGGGGCTTCCCAAAAGCGATGGGGGCGATCTATGGGGCAATTTACCTCTCCCCTGATCCGATCTCCCTGGACCAATTGGTAGAACAAGCCGGGGTCAGCAAGGGGGCAGTCTCTACCAACGTCCGGCAGTTGGAGCGCCTGAATATGGTGCACCGCCATCTGCTGGTCGGTGACCGCAAGGATTATTACACCGCCGAGACCGATTTCTGGAAGATGATCAAATCGATCCTTCAGCAGCGCGAGCAAAACGAATTTGATAAAGCCCTTGGGACTGTCATCCGAGAGTCTGGCGCTGGCAGAGCAATCCGGGGAAGACCCGGAATTGAGCTGCCTTCTACAAAGAACGGATGGGGGCGATGCAATCCTTCTTCAAAACCCTGGACAGCCTGGTCTCCGCCGCAATGGCGCTGGAAGGACTGGTCTCACTCAGTGCGGTGCGCACTATGCTGGAGAAAGCCGGAAAGAAATAAAACCATTATCAATAGGAGCTAAAAATGTCTGAAATATCATTGTTTTTACTCGGGGTTGGATTTTCCAGCCTGTTTGGAATCGCGGCAGTGGTTTATATCCGCAAACCCCTGCGCACAATCCTGCTTGATCTGTGCGGAACCGAAGAGCGAGCCCAATTTTGGACACAGATCACAGTCCTGAGCTTTGTGCTGATGACTGCGCTTGATGTCCCTGAGTTACCAGCCCGACGAAATTCTGGCCCCATTTTATTATCTCAGCGGGCACTTGAGCCGCACTTTGGTCGGACTGTTATTGATCAACCGGATTTTTGACCTTCACAGTCTCGACGTTTCATCCGCCGGCAGCAAAAAGCCGAATGCCCAGGCTGCCGGAGGAAAATAAAATGGCAAAGATCGCAGTTACCGGAGCATTTAGCTACAGTGGCAAATATATCACCCAGGAATTATTGCACGCACGGACACGAGGTCATTACCCTGACGGGGAACCCGCAGCGACCCAATCCCTTTGAGGGCAAGGTCACAGCCTACCCCTTTAATTTTGATGACCCAGACGAATTGGTCAGAACGCTTGTCAGGTGTCGATACCCTGATCAACACCTATTGGGTGCGCTTTGACCACGAGGAGACCACCTTCCTGCGGGCAGTCTCAAATACCCGCACGCTTTTCCGATGCGCCAAACAGGCCGGAGTGAAGCGCGATCGTGCATGTCTCGATCACCAACCCGGACCCACAATCGAATCTGCCCTATTTCTGGGGCAAGGCGATCCTGGAAGAGGATCTGATCGCATCCGGGATGTCCTATGCGATCCTCAGACCAACTGTGATCTTCGGCAAGGAAGATATCCTGATCAATAATATTGCCTGGTTCCTGCGCCGCTTCCCCGTGTTTACCCTGCCCGGAGATGGTGAATACCGCCTGCAGCCGATCTATGTCGCCGACCTGGCGAAATTGGCCGCCGAACAGGCCGTCAAGCGTCGAGAATGTGATCATCAATGCGATTGGCCCGGAGACGTTCACATTCAAAGATATGCTAGAGATGTTGAAGGATTGGCGATCGACAGCCGGTCACTGCTGGTACCGAGTCCCCCGGGATTTGGCGCGCTGGCTGTCCTCGGTCGTCGGCAGGCTCGTCGGGGATGTCGTCCTCACCGAGCAGGAAGTCGTCGGCCTGATGGAAGGGCAGCTTGTATGTTGATGCCCCCCCTGCGGGAGAAACCCGCCTGACGGATTGGGTCATCTCGCATCGGGATACGCTTGGCAAACGTTATGCCAACGAACTGACCCGAACATTACTTAAAAAGTATTACGGCTGGTGGATTTCCATCAGCCGTTTTCATCAGCATTTATCAATCCAAGCTTACGGACACACATCTTCGGGTTCAAAATCCCGGTTGGCGTAGCCAAACATTGAGAGCCGATCGGGTCCAGAATTACGGCCTTGTTCGTGCGGGCATATTGCATCGCCGCCGACGCAGCCGCCCTCCAGGCCAAGGGTTTCACTGTCCATCAGGAAGGCGTAGGCCAGATCCACATAGGCATACTGGTCTGAGACGCCGTAAAGTTCATCCAGCTCTTCATATAGATCACGCGCAGTTGCCCGGTCTCCGAGGAAGACTGCTGCCACGATCCGTTTGTAATAGCTGTAGGCAGAAAGGTAAGCACGCTCACTGTCCGGGTCGGCCCAATCCAGAAGGGATGTCATCCTCGATCACCTGCTGGAAGAGCAAGCTGGCGATCTGGTATTCACCCCGGTCCATCGCATCTTCGGCATCATGCATCTGGTGGACGCGGAAATCCGAGGCTGGCGAAGAAATGCTCAGAGAACTATCCAGGTGGTGGAAGCGGGATCATACTTCCAGATGTTGACCGTATTCCGCTGCGGCCCGGCCCCAACCGAGGCGATCACTGTCCCGGTCACTTCCAGGTTATAGATCCCATCATGGTTGAAATCGGTTAGCTTGATGTCCGGGTAAGGGAATTCCAGGGTGCTGCCTTCCAGTTTATTGACATATGTCTCCCCCATCCCAGGTGAGGATCTTCATATCTTCGAAGCAGGTATGCGCCCCACAGTGCGTGCTGCTGAATACCACCTCATGAATGCCGTCTGCATTGATATCCTGGATATAGAGCAGCCGTGGGGCATGCGCTTCCTGGCTGGAGACGGCTGTGTGATTCAGTTGATACTGCCCGTCTTCACAGTTGAAGATCAACAGCGCGCCCTGGTTGGGCTGGCTGTCATCGAATACGGTCACCACCACCTCACGGACACCGTCGCCGGTCAGGTCCTCAGCCCAGACAGGCTGTTCCTCCGGCCCATATCCATTGATGATCAGGGTAACAGCCAGCTCTTCCGGTGAAGCGCCGGCATTCAGATAATCCAATATCGCCTGGGGAAATTCCTGGTAGCCGGTGTAAGCCAGGTCCGGGTGGCTGGCGGGCGGCACGCAGACGGCACTGGTGCTCTCCGGCACCACCGGAGTGGTGGTCACCTCGGGCTCCTCAACCACTTCCATGGTAGGCTCTTCCGCCACCGGGGGCTCTTCATCCACGGGTTCTGCTGC
>CAVROH010000012.1:0-361953 GCA_963722735.1 uncultured Chloroflexia bacterium | reverse complement strand
GGTCAACGGTTATACGGGGACGGGGTCTTAGGCTGATTAAAGCAAATTAGGGACAGGTCGAGTCGACCTGTCCCTACACAATTCCGTAATTAACCTTTCGTCGCCAAACTACCTCCCCCAATAACCCCGGCGGACCGGGGTGAGATCCTCGGCGGTGATGAAAGCATTCTCATCCAGTTCCTCTACCAGGGCACGCACCTTTTTATTGTTCTTGCGCTTCACGCTCACGCTGAGCATTGAGACAGTCCCATCCCGGCCGCGTCCGGAAAACTCGGTAACGGCGAAACCATGTTCACGCAGTGTTTCAGCCAGCAATGCACCTCGTCCCGGGCTGATCACCCTAATATGCGAATATCCCACCGCCATGCGCTCATCGAGCGCCATCCCCACCACACTGCCGAAGGCATAACCAAGGGCATAAGCAGCGATATTGATCCAATCATCCAGATTTTGGATCACAGAAGTGAGCGCATAGAGGTAAATCAGGGTACCAATCACGCCAAACAAGAAAGTTATCATTTTTTGGCCGCGTGCCATCATCCGCAGGCGGAGAGTATCAATTGTCATATTGATTACCCGTAACCCAAAGATGATCGCTGCCCCTGCCCACATATTTGAAATAATAAAGTTTTCCATAGCACTAATTCTATCGTATTCTGCTAGACGCGTATCCCACAAGATCATCTAACGAATCCCCTACAATCTCCCTTAACCACTGGGACGGCTGCTCTAGGAGTGAGCAACCGTCCCACTAACATCCTTACTGGTTGGTCCTGGATGGATGTTACTTCGTTATCAGGCCGTTTATTTGACCTTTTTCGGCTTCCCATTGGCTTTGGCGGCAGTCGCCATCACCGGCAGGTAAAGTTCCGTGGTGTATTCTTTCACCATCCGGCTCATGCTGAAGCTGGGGGCATTCGTGCGGATGCATTCCTTGACCATCTTCATCCACTCCACAGAGAAACTCTCACCCGACTCCTTTTCGTAGTACAGCGGGATGATCTCGTTTTCCAGCGTATTGTACAGGCTGGCGAGGTCCTCAGCATCCTGCAGATGGGGGTCATCGTAATCCTTATCTTCACCGATCGCCCAGCCGTTCTTACCATTGTAGCCTTCACGCCACCAGCCATCCAGCACCGAGAAGTTCAACACACCGTTGAGGGCAGCTTTCTGCCCGGATGTGCCGGAAGCCTCGTTCGGGCGGCGGGGTGTATTCAGCCAGACATCCACGCCCTGGGTCAGATAGCGCCCCAGGTTCATATCATAATCTTCCAAAAATACCAGGCGCCCGCCGGTCTCGGCTTTCTTCACCTTGCGGTAGACTTCCTGGATCAGCAGCTTGCCTGGTTCATCGGCGGGATGCGCCTTACCGGCAAAAATGATCTGCACCGGCATATTCGGGCTGGTTGACCATCTTCAGCAGGCGGTCAAAATCCTGCAGGATCAGCCCGGCGCGTTTGTAGGTAGCAAAACGGCGGGCAAAGCCGATCGTCAGCATGTAAGGGTCCAGCAAAGCGCCGGATGCGACCACCTGCACCGGGTGCACGCTGTCGGCAAGCCATTGCTGGCGGGCGCGTTCGCGCATATAGCCAGACCAGCTTGCGCTTCAGGTGCCGGCGGACGTCCCACAGTTCTTCATCGGGGATTTCCATCACCGCCTCCCAGATCTCCGGGTCATCCAGATTGGTGCGCCAGCCTTCTGGGAGATATTCATCAAACAAGCACGCCCAGGCGGCGGGCCAGCCAGGTACCGGTATGCACACCATTGGTGATATGCGTGATCGGCACTTCTGAGACTTTCTTCTCCGGCCACATGAACTGCCACATTTTGCGGGCCACCTGCCCGTGCAGTTCAGAAACGCCATTGATCTTCTGTGCCATGCGGATCGCCAGCACCGGCATACTGAATGTCTCTCCCCAGGATACTTCGTGGCGGGCAAGGTCAATGAAATGCCTCCCGTTCCAGCCCCAGCTTGGGCCACAGATCGGAGAAATATTTGTCAATCAGCCACAGCGGGAACTGATCGCTGCCGGCGGGGACCGGGGTATGGGTGGTAAAGACAGTGCTGCTGCGCTTGACCAGTTCGACAGCCTCTTCGAAGTTCTGCCGGCTTCCACCATTTCGCGGGCGCGCTCCAGGCTCAAGAATGCGGAATGGCCCTCGTTCATGTGCCAGACTTCCGGGTCATAGCCCAGCTTGCGCAAGGCACGCACCCCGCCAACGCCCAGGATGATCTCCTGCGAAATGCGCAGGTCAAGGTCACTGCTGTACAGTCGGGCGGTCAGCCGCCGGTCGTTATCGGAGTTGCCTTCCACATTGGTATCCAGCAAATATAGCGGCACACGCCCCACCTGGATCTCCCAGATGCGGGCCAGGACTGAGCGCCCCGGCAGTTCCACCGAGACCGTCATCGGCGATTCGTCCTCTTCCAGGACGGGCATCACCGGCAGATCTTCAAAGCTCATGTGAACTTCATGCGCAGTCTGCCAGCCATCTTCACTGATCTGCTGGGAGAAATAGCCGCGGGTATAGAAGAACCCGATGCCGACAAACGGCAGTCCCAGGTCGCTGGCTTCTTTGGCATGGTCGCCAGAGAGCATGCCCAGGCCGCCGGCATAGATCGGCAGGGTCTCATGCAAGCCAAATTCAGTAGAGAAATAAGCAATCGAGCGTTTAGCCGGTTTTTCATAATTCTGAACGTACCAGCTATCCTCATTTTGCATGTATTTATCAAAATCAGAGACAATCTTTTCGTAATGGTCCATGAAATTACGGTCATGGAGTCACGGCATTCAGGTCAATCCGGCGCACCTGGCGCAGGAATTTGACCGGGTTGTGATAGGTTTCTTCCCACAGATAGGGGTCTATCCATTTATATAACCGCTGGGCATCAGGACGCCAGGTCCACCACAGGTTATAGGCCAGTGTTCCCAATCGTTCAATCCGTTCTGGCAGGTCAAAATGATTGGCGGGTGTGCCTCTAAATGGCTTCATATAGTCTCACCTCTCAGGTTTGATGCAAACGGTTGCATATTGTAACATCCGTTTGTCTGATGTGAAGGTATCTTACCGAAACGTAAGGCATCTGTATGTGTCTTTCTCTCACCCAAGGCAGATGAGTATCAGGTTAAAATTTTGAATGATATAATGGCAGTATTGTCGCCACCACATCAACACTATCTCTATCCTGATTGAAATGAATGAAATAGAAGAGATCAAAGCCCGTCTAGATATCCTGGATATTGTTTCTGAGAATGTTCAACTGAAGCGTTCGGGAAAAAATTATACCGGATTTTGCCCCTTCCATGCCAATACCCGCACACCGGCTTTCGTAGTCTGGCCCGATACCGGCACCTGGCGCTGTTTTGGCGAATGCAATGATGGCGGCGACATCTTCAAATATGTGATGAAGCGCGAGGGCTGGGATTTTCCCGAAGCGCTGCGCCAGTTGGCCGAACGCGCCGGGGTAGAACTACGTCCCCAGACACCGGAAGAGACCGCCCGCCGGGAAGAACACGACAACCTTCGCCAGCTGCTGGAAGAGGCCACCACCTACTTCCGCCATCAGCTGTTCCACAACCCGGAGGGCAAGGTTGCCCTCGATTATCTGCATAATCGCGGCCTGACCGATAAAACTATCGAGGTCTTTGAACTTGGCTACGCCCCACAAGGATGGGAAACCACCTACCCCAAATTCCTGGAAAAAGGCTACCCCCGCGAGGATCTGATCGCCGCCGGCCTGGCCTCCGAGCGCGATGACGGCAGCCTCTACGACCGCTTCCGCAACCGGGTGATCTTCCCGATCCGCGATGGGCGCGGCAGAATGGCCGGCTACGGCGCCCGCGCCATCCTGCCGGACGACATGCCCAAGTATCTCAACTCCCCGCAAACCGTGCTCTTCGACAAAAGCAACCTGCTTTACGGGCTGGACAAAGCCCGGCGCAGCATCCGGGGAGAGGACCAGGCAGTCATCGTGGAGGGCTACCTGGATGTGATCGGCCCCTACCAGGCTGGCTATCACCAACCTGGTCTCCACGATGGGCACCGCCATGACCGAGGAGCAGCTCCGCCAGCTCAAACGGCTTACCCGCAAGATCGTGCTTGCCCTGGATGCCGATGCCGCCGGCGAGAAGGCCACCCTGCGCGGCTTGCAGGTTGCCCGGCAGACCCTGGACCGGGAGACCGAAATGGTCTTCGATGCCCGCGGCCTGCTGCACTCCGAAGCCCGGCTGCAGGCAGATATCCGCGTCAGCACCCTGCCGGATGGAAAGGACCCCGATGAAGTCGTCCTTGAAGACCCCGAGCAGTGGGCAGAGATCATCAAAGAGGCCCGCCCGATCGTGGCCCATGTGATGCGCACGCTCGCCGAAGGGCAGGATATTAACGATCCCAAGGTCAAAACCGAGATCGCCCAGCAAGTTCTTCCCCTGATCCAGGATCTACCCAACGCAATCGAACGAGATACCTACCTCCAGCAGCTTGCCCGCCTGCTGAAGGTAGATGAACGCAGCCTGCTCTCGATGCGCCCGAAGACCAAAACCCGGCCCAAACGCCGCCAGCCGCAATTCCAACCCGACCCGGATGCCCCCGGCCCGCAAGTCACCGTTGACAAGCTGGTCTCGATGCCCGACGCCGGTCAGGCGCACATGGTCAACAAGCTGGAAGAACACTGCCTCTCGATATTGATGCGCGAGCCTGAGCTGATCTACAAACTGGACCGGGCATTGAAACAGGCTGAACTAGCCCCGCTTTCCCCCGATGACTTCCAGAACACGATCCACCAGGAATTTCTGACCGCCGCGACCCAATCGCTGGATCAGGACGACCTCAACCCGGTCAGTTTTGCGCTGGATCATATTCCTTTTGAGCTGCTGGAAAAAGCCGAAAAGCTCCTTGAAGCCTCCGAAAAGATCAACCCGGCCAGGATCATGTGCTCGATGATGTCCTCCGGGCGATCCTGCGGCTGAGAGAAACCAGCCTGCAAGCCTCCAACAACCAGATCCGCTTCCTGATGGAAGAGGCCCAGGAAGCCAACTCAGATGAAATTAACCAGTATAATTACACTCATTCATCAAAATGTCCTAACTCTGCTCCGCATTCACAAAGCACTGGCCTCACCGAGCATGAAAGTGGTCAACTAACCATTGTAAAGGGTAACTAAATGACCAATTCGTCCATGCCCCCAGCCGAAGAAGATAAGAAAGACCAGGAAAATCTGATGATGACCTGGACGACCTCGATCTGGATGTTGATGACGACGAACTGGATGACCCAAAACTGAGTGAAGAACTCGTCCAGGAAATTGCCCTGGCCGATGAGATCCAGCGGATGGAGCGCGCCCAGCAGCAGCGCAATGCCGACCGGGTGCCGATCGCCCAGGTCACCAGCGATACCGGCAGTGACCCAGTCCGGCTGTATCTCAAAGAGATCGGACAGGTAGAACTGCTGGATGTCAACCATGAGTTCTGGCTGGCAACCCAACTGGAAGCCCCCAAATTTATCGATCAGACCTGCAAGCAAAACCCGATCGCCCAGCGCGGCAACGCTGCCGAAACTGAAGCCTACCGGGCCCTGTACAGCGATCTGACCAAACACTGGAAGGCGATCCTGGAAGACACAAAAGAAATGAAGCAGAACCCGCCCGACTTCCTGAAGATCCTGGAAGAAGCCCGGAGATGCTGCAGTCCGGCTGGATGATGGAAGGAAAAGGCTACACCCGCAGCTACCTCAATAACGGGATGTGGTCCAACAACGATGATTGGGACGAGATTGCCCGCACGATCTTCAAGGTCTTCCTGATCCTGTATCTGCTGCCGCCGGAGACCGCTGGACTGGCTAAAAGAGCATTACGACAAAAAAAACAACCTGCCCAACAAACGCACCTTCAACCGCAATATCCCCGATGAGGACACCCTCAAGCTGCACATCAAGGCCACCCAGACTGCGCGCCAACGGTGCACAGGACGCGATCATCAGCGCCAACCTGCGCCTGGTGGTCAGCATTGCCAAGCGCTTTGTAGGCCGCGGCAGCTCCTTTGAGGACCTGATCCAGGAAGGCAATATCGGCCTGCTGCGAGCGGTGCATAAGTTTGATGTGACCCGCGGCTTCAAGTTCAGCACCTATGCCACCTGGTGGATCCGGCAGGCGATCACCCGCTCGATCGCCGACCAGGCCCGCACGATCCGCATCCCCGTGCACCTGCTGGAATCGATCCAGCGGCTGATGCGCACCCAGCGCGAGATGACCCAGAAACTGGGACGCGACCCGCGCAGCGATGAGCTGGCCCTGGAGTCCGGCTTCATGGAGGATGACCACGTCGATGCGATCAAGGAAGCCCTCGAGAAAGATCTTGACGTGCCCACCGACCTGCGCCGCCGCTGGAACCGGGCGACCACCAAAGTGGAAAAGACCCTGCGCACCGCCGAAGAACCGATGTCGCTGGAAAGCCCGGTCGGCACTGGCGATAACAGCCAGCTGGGCGATTTCATCCCCGACGAGGAAGCCCTGCCGCCGATGGACGCCGCCGCCCGCGAGATGCTGCGCGACCAGGTGCAGAACGCCCTGGCCGCCCTCACCGACCGGGAGCGAGAGGTGCTGGAACTGCGCTACGGCCTGCTGGACGGCAAGGACCACACCCTGGAAGAGGTCGGGCAGTATTTCAAGGTCACCCGCGAGCGCATCCGCCAGATCGAGGCCAAAGCGCTGCGCAAACTGCGCCACCCGACGCGGAGCAGGGACCTGCGGGATTATCTCAGTTAGCTGAAGTCAGCAGGTAGTAGACAGAAAAAACCTATCAAACCACAGATACACACAGATGAACATGGATAAAAAATAGGGGTTGTGGTGGCGAATAAATTCGCTGCCACAAATGCACGAAACCCACCTTCGTGGGTTTCAAAACGAATACAGATCGCAATTCTCAGTCCGCCAAAGGGCGGACTTTGTGCTTCTGTGGTGAATAAAAAAACGGACAAGTTTCCGGTCGCGTCGACCGGTCAACATGTCCCTACAAACCAACGTTGGTTTTTTCTGCCTACTACCTACTACCTACTATTTTCTCCACCCCCTGCATGATCTCATTGGCAGATTGCAGCGTGCCCTCGCTGACCTCGCCCAGCATCTGGGCCAGCTCGATGATCCGGTCCTTGCCGGAGAGCGCGCTGTACGGCTGTGGTGGTGCGATCTTCCACCAGTTCCTTCTCCACCCGGATATGCTGCTCGCCGAAACCCGGCCAATTGCGCCAGGTGGGTGATGCACAGCACCTGGTGCTCACGTCCCAATTTCCACAGCTTCTCGCCGACCACCGCACCAACCCGCCCGCCGATACCCTGATCGATCTCATCGAAGATCAGTGTGGGGGTATGGTCTGCCCGGGCCAGCACATTCTTCAGGGCCAACATCAGGCGCGAGGTCTCACCGCCGGATGCCACCTTGACCAGCGGTTTCAGTCCCTCGCCGGGATTGGGTGCCACCAGGAACTCGATCTGCTCGTAGCCGCTGGCGTCAAAGGCGGCACGTGTCCCATCCGGCAGGGGCAAGCCGCTCTCATCCGGGGTGATCTGGAAATCCACGGCAAATTTGGCCCGCTCCATCCGCAGATCAGCCAGCTCAGACTCGATCTCGGCGCTCATCTTCTCCGCCGCCTGATGACGGCGCTCCGAGACCACCTGAGCCTGTCTCCGCCAGCACCTTGAGCAAGGCCTCTTCGCGGCTCTCCAGTTCCTGCATGCGCTCCTCGGCGTGGGTGATCGCATCCAGTTCCTGCCGGGCCTGCTCGCCAAAGGCCAGAATCGCCTCAATATTCTCACCGTACTTGCGCTTGAGGGTGAAGATCAGGTTCAGGCGCTCGTCCACCTCTTCCAGGCGGTCGGGGTCAAATTCCACTTCCTGCAAATAGCTGCTCAGCTCGCGGGCCAGCTCCACCGTACCCTCAAACAGGTCCTGCACCCTGGAAAGCAGGTCAGTAGCGCTCCTCGTCCACTTTGGTCAGCGCTTCCAACGCCTGCAGGGCAATCCCCAGCCGGTCTGACGCCGAGGCGGAATCCAGCTCACCTTCATCCAGCGCCACCAGAGCGATCTGGGCCTGCTTGGCCAAATTCTCGGCATTCGCCAGCCGGGTGCGCTCCGCTTTGAGCTTATCTTCCTCATCCGGGGAAAGCCCGGCGTTGTCGATCTCATCCACCTGGAAGGTGAGCATCTCGATCTTGCGGGCGGCTTCCTTCTCGGATTGGCGCAGTTGGCGCAGTTCCTTACGCACCTGCTGGATCTCCTGATAGGTCTGCTGATATGCGCCCAGTTCGGTCTCCACCTCGGCAAAGCGGTCCAGCAGCGAGAGGTGGTTCTTCACCTTCAGCAGGGAGAGATGCTCCGACTGGCCGTGCAGGTCGATCAGCAGCTCTCCCAGGGAACGCAGCATCCCCAAGTTGACCGTGCGGCCATTTACCCGGGCAATATTTCGCCCCTCGCGGCGGAACTCGCGCCCCAGGGTGACATAATTCTCGTCATCCAGCAGTTCTTCTTCCCGCAGAATCTCATGGATCAGCGCCCGTACCTTGGGCATGATCTTGAAAGTCGCTTCCACGCTGGAGCGGTCCACCCCGGTGCGGATCACGCCCATATCAGCGCGCACGCCCAACAGGGTCTCCACGGCGTCAATGATGATCGATTTGCCCGCCCCGGTCTCGCCGGTAAACACCGTCAGACCAGGGCCAAGCTCCAGACTCGATCTGATCGATGATCGCAAAGTTTTCAATCCGCAGCTCAACTAACATCAGATTACCTGCTAATTTGAATCCCGGAGAGCCGCATATAAGGTGGTGGTGGCTGCCAGGAAGATAAATGCTGCCGGCCAGAGTAATGAGAGTAAGGAGGAGATATCGCCGGTCAGGAACATATAGATCAGGCTGCCGGCATTCGCCAGCACACCGCCAAACACCACACCGGCTGCCGCCGTGATGAACAGTGATCTGCCCCGCCGCTTGCGAATCACAAAGCGCACCGCCTCGGCGATCAGCGAGCCAGCCCCAGCCCCGATTGCCACGATGAAGAACAACAGATAAAGCCGCCGAACCCACTCACCAGCCCGAAGAGCAGGCTGGCAATCCAGGAGAGGAACGTGGCGGTGCCAAACCCGGTCAGGTAGTCGTACCACTGGGCGGTGACGAACACTTTCTGCTGCTCCTTGATGCAGTCCGGGCAGCGGTAGCCGGTTGCTGTCCGGCGGGCACACTTGCGGGCAGATCGGCTTGCCGCAACGGTTACAGCGCAGGCCGGTTTCTTTGTCAGGGTGGCGGTAACAAATTGAGTCTGTTCGGTCATGCTAATTTCCTCCTGCGGAGGGATTCTGGTCCATCAATGTCACCAGGTTCTGGTAGAAATAGCCCATCTCCTGGAAACGCACCAGGCGGGTGGTAATACTCGGCTGGCCTTGACCTCCACCCTGTCGCCGATCCTCGAGGTGCAGCGGAGTCTGGCCATCCCCGCTGACCACCTAGTCGTGATCGGAAAGCACCGTCACCGAGACGGTGGAGCCTTTTGCCAGCACAATCGCCCGGTCGATGGAAAGATGCGGGGCGACCGGCACGAGAAGGATATTCTGCAGTTCGGGCGGCAATATCGGCCCGCCAGAGGCCAGCGCGTAAGCTGTCGAGCCTGTCGGGGTGGAGACCACCAGCGCATCAGCCACATAGGTGGTCACTGCCTGCCCATCCAGGCTGGCACGCAGATGCACCGGCCGCAATGCTCGCCGCGGGCGATGACGGTATCGTTGAGCACGTCAAATTCTGCCAGGCATGCCTCCCCTCGCCACACAGCGGTGTGCAGCATCATCCGTTTCTCGATCCAGAAATCTCCGGAAAGCAAACGATCCACACAGCCCGGCCAATCTTCCGGCTCCAGCTCGATCAGGAAACCCAGGCTGCCCATATTGATCGGCAGGATCGGGATCTCGTTGGGGGCGCACAAATGTGCCGCCCGCAGCACGGTACCGTCCCCGCCCAGGGTGATCACCAGATCAAAGCCCTGATCAACCACCTGCTGGCGCAGGTCGGAATCGTTCAGATTGCCGTGGATGGCAGTCACACCCCGCGTGGAGAGATACTGCGCCATCTGAACCGCCTGGTCGGCGGCGGATTCGATCTGAGGGATGCGCCAGTAAGGCAATTTTGTTAATTGGGGAGATTCCTGATTGCCCATATCGGTATTATATCCAAAACAAGGGTCTCATGGTTGGCACATTTTCACAACGACTCATCACAGGTATACGCATAGCCACATCCCCGGCAGCGCGGCGCATCCTCATGCGAGCGGTGCACGATCTTGCGCCGGTCATCCTGGCGGATCTCGGTCAGCAGGTCGATCAACGCTTCCTCCAATTCCTCGGTATAGGGAACGGAGAAGGTCCGCCGCTGATAACGGATGATGCCATACTCCGGCCGTTCGCCAAATTCTCGTTCCACCAGCAGACAATAAGCCGCCAACTGGAAGATATGCGAATCATACGGGCTTTCCGGGGTGCGGCCGGATTTTACCTCCACCGGGATGACCGCTCTCCCCTGGCGGACCAGGTAATCCGGGCGTCCGGCCAGTTGGGTGATCGGGTCGTAGAGCGGCTTCTCAAGTTCTTCCCAATTCGCTGTATCTTCATAGATCACCTGCCCGCCCGGCAGCCCGGCAGACCGCTGCGTCCGCCCGGAGATGAACAGGAAGACCAGCGCCAGCACCAGCAGGGCCAATCCGAGATACTGCATTACAGCGCGCTCCCCGACAAAGTGGATCACCAGCAGCACCAGCGCTGCCAGCAGCATCCCATAAGCGCCACGTCGCATACAGCCGGCTGCAAATACCTTGCGGCCGTGCTGGCGGTGGATCTCGGTACCCATCGCCATCTCAGCGCACATTCTGCGAGGGCACTTCCTTGCGCATGTATTTCCATGCCCGCCGGCAGTAGAGATAGGTGCCGATCTCAGAAGCCCGGATGACGCGCACGCTGCTCCTTATGCCTCACTCATCATGGTTGGTGAGGATATTCTCCTCCGCCTGCCGGATGGTCTTCTCCAACTGCTGCTGGCGGAAGCTGAGGGTGATATCGCCGCGGGTGCGTTCGATGATCCCGCGGGTGATATCGGTCTGGCGGCGCAGGCCATAGGTGACCGCATCGGGGTAATCCATCGTCACCAGCACGGCAAAGATCTCATCCATGTGGGACAGAAGCCGCTCAGCCTCCTCGGAGTGTCCGCCGCGGAGGATATCCATCGTCCGGCGGCGAAGTTCTCCAACCGCCTCAGCCAGTCCCTTCAGGTAGGTAGGCGGCTCCAGATCCAGTTCCTCAGGCGTGGGCAGCGGGAAGATCATCCACCAGGGCATACACAATCCGTGCCTCGGCGTATTCCTTGAGGGCATCCTGGGTATAGCCGGCAAAGTACAGATTGGGGTGGTCTTTCTTCAGGAAGGAGATGACCCCATCCACGATCTTCTGGGCCTCTTCCAGTTCCTCTGCCGCCTTTTCGCGTTCCTGGCGGTGGACCGCCCGGATGGCATGGGCACAGTGGCGGGTGAGGGTGCGCGTCTGAACCAGCGCTTTATCACGCGCATCATTCTGCGCATCCAGAGTTGATACGCAGGCGGTCGGCAATTTCATCTAAGTGCTGCATTATTCCTCTTCCTCTTGGTTCATTATCTTTGTTAGGCGGCTTGAACAGAAAATCTGCCAGAGATTGTCTCTCCGGGATCTTGATCTCGCCAAATTGGGCTTCATACTTGGCCAGGTTCTCGGTCAGGGCCCTAACCAGCAGCTTAGCGCTGAGCGGGGAGACCAGCACGCGAGAGACGATCTTAGCGCCCGGGATCACCGGGGAGCAGGCGGGCAAAATCCATCATCACCTCAGAGGGGGTGTGCGAGATGCGCACCAGGTTGGCATAAGTCGGACTTCAAGGTCCTTGGGCAGAATGATCTGCGGACGCTTGGGTGGAGCCGGCTTTGCTTTCATTTCAGACATGGTAAGCTCCTAATGTCTGTACCTGGCTAGAAGGGGATCTCATCGTCTTCCATCGGAGCGGCAGACCCGCCGCCATCATAATCGCCCGTGCCACCCGCACGGGTGAGGAAGATCACCCGGTCTGCAGTGACCTCATAGCTGGAAGCGTATCCGCCATCATTGCGCTGGTAAACCCGCGGGCCGCCGGTTTCCTTATCCGGGTTGAGACGGCCTTCGATCAAGCACCTGGGAACCTGATTTCAGGTATTCATTGCAGGTCTCAGCCTGGCGGCCCCAAACAGTGATCCGGAACCAGGTGGTCTCCTTGACGCGCTCCCCGCTGCTGGCGGTGTACTGCCGGTTGGAAGCAATGCTGAAGTTGGTGACAGCCTGGCCGCTTTCGAGATAGCGCATTTCGGGGTCGCGCCCCAGGTTGCCGACGATCATTAATTTGGTGTATGACATTTCGTTCTCCTTATCTAGTAATTAGTGAACTTGATGGTTAAATGACAAAGACAGCCGAATGATGGGACATCATCCGCTGCCTGTGCAAGTGCTGAAACGAGATATTCATTTGTACTCCTTCCCGGTAAGCGGTCTGGTGTTCAGTTAGAGGTGTGGACCACCCCGGCAGTTTATCAATTCAACGCTTACCGATCAACTTCACAAAAATTGTACATTTTTTTTATCGAATCGTCAATCAAGACTGGCAAAAATGGATGAAGTGTCAAGGTCTCTACACCAAAGAAAAAGCGCCGGACGATTGTCCGGCGCCTGAATTCGACCGAAGAAACCTCACTCAACCGCAATCAATTCAGTGAGATTGGTCCCGTTCTCAACACTTGAAGCATCCTGTTTGACCATCCCGACACCTTTGACGAACCAGGAAACAAATTCCAGCGGAGTATCCATGGAAACATTGCTCCCCCCCACTTCAGTATTCTGCGTGATCGTACCGGTGGTCTCTACCCGGTAAGCCTCGGAGTACGTCCCGGCAGGCACAGTCACCGACTCGATGGCAGTGATCTCATAGGTCAATTGTCCAATCGCATGAGAAGTTACTGGCACCCCATCAACCGAGAAGGTCATGACGATCTCGTAATTCATTGGCCAGGCATAGCCGATATTCCACATGCTTTCGACTGGCAGGGTGATCCCCTCATAACTGAGGGTTTCAATATCGATATCGCCAAGCACATCGATAGTGAATTGGGCAAACTCGACTGAAAATAAGCCATCCGCACCGCAGACCCAGTCCACCTCGCTGGAGAAATCATCAAAGACCGTCTGCACAGTGAGGGTGCTATCGGTCTCGCCCACAGCCACGATCTGGAACTCAGCCGTCTCAAGCTGATTGGGATCAGCACTCATCGGATCTGAGTAGCTAAGCAGATAGGTATATGCCTCTCCCATCCCCACCGGGTAGAAGGGGTTATAGCAGGGCGAATCAGACATGGGGGCAGATGCCGGGGGTTCTTCTCCCACTTCCGGGGAGTTTACATCCTCCGCCCGGCGCGCCTGAAGGTATATTATTATCCTCCGTCCCAGAGGTATTGGTGTCATTCCCACCGCCCGGCAGTAAGGAGCAAGCCAGCGAGAGGAAGACCAACAGTGAAACAACCAAAATCATCCTTTTCATCTTCCGTAGTCCTTTCTCAGCCCAAGGGCTGGATACTAAATCCTCTAAATTTACAATACCACAAATCGACCCTCGAATGGAAGTGTTTTCCACCCCACAAAAGAGCTATTCCGCCGAATTCTTTCTGATAAGATTGTCCTATCGGTTCACGCACAGGAAGGAGGAGTTTATGTCCCAGAGAATCTTTGGTGCATGGGGGAAGGATATGCAGCGCGGATGTCTGATCCAGGTTATTGCCGTATTGATCGTCATTCCTCTGTTCCTGGCCTTCATCATGCTGCCGCTGTACCTCGCCAACCGCCCCGGCGTCTCCCAAAGCCAATCGCTGGTCATCATGGTCGCCGGCGGGGCACTCTTTTTGCTGGCAATCTTCGGCGGTGTGGGTGGGTACGCATTCATCACCCTGCGCCGCAGAGCCGCCTGGCTGGATGAAGCCTTCAATTATTTCGGGCTGGAGGGAGGGCGCTACAACATCACCGGACGCCAGTTCCACGGGAGGGTCCGCGGCAGGGAAATGGACGTGCTCTTCCAGCGCGGGCCGAACCTGATGATCTATCTGAGCACCTCCCTGATGACCCGCCTGACGATCAACGATCCACAATCGGTCATCCAGAAACTGGCGGGCGCCTTCAACCAGGAACCGATCGAGTTCCCGCAGGACCAACTGATCGCCTACGCGCAAGAACCCGTCTGGGCAAAAGCCTTCCTGGCCGAACCGGCGGTGCGGGAGCTTTGCAAAGACCTGATCTTCGACGAGCACCCCTTCCTGATCCGGTCAATTGAAATCCAGCCGGGCACGGTCCTGCTGCGCCTGTACCGCAGTAAGCAATTGATGGACTTCCGCTTCACCCCTGAGCAAGCCCGCCGCTGGGTGCAGATCCTGGCGGAGATCGCCGAACTGGCCGAACGCCAGCCGGCCCCGCAGGAAGAACTGGCCCCCAGCACGCTGTCTGCCAACCTGCGCCAGGGAAAAGCCAGCCGCCTGGGTTTGGTGATCGGTCTGGCAATGGCCGGTCTATCCTTATGTGTGGGGCTGGTGGCGGTGATCGTTGTCTTACTGGTCTCTGGATAAATCACCCAAAGGAACATCACGACATGGAAACCAAAACTCCCTCCAAACGCACCCATCTGCTGATCGCCGCCCTGCTGGCAGTGCTCACCCTGGTTCTGCTGCTGGCGACCAACCCGGATATCGGGCTTACCTGGGATGAGCCGGCTTATATCGGCGCGGCGGAATCCTACATCAACTGGTACGGGCGGATCTTCACCCAGCCGGGCAAGATGCTCAGCCAGGAGGGGATCGACAAATATTGGGCCGCCAACCACGAACACCCGCCCGTGGACAAGATCTGGGCCGGGCTGGTCTGGTCCGCTGCCCGCCACGTTACTGATGATCTGACTGCCCACCGTTTGGGGAATATGCTGCTGGTGGCCGGACTGGTGGCGATGCTGTACCTGCTGATCGCCGAATCGTACGACTGGAAGGCCGGACTGATGGCTGCCGGGCTGCTGCTGAGCTTCCCGCGCTTCTTCTTCCATGCCCACCTGGCCTCTTTGGATGTCCCCGCGGCGGTGATGACCTTTGCAGTGATCTTCGTCTTCTGGAGGACCAAAGACCGTCCCGGTGCGGGCAGCACCATTGGGCTGGGTGTAGTCTGGGGACTGGCGGTTGGCAACCAAGATCAACGCTGTGTTCGTGATGCCGGCCCTGCTCGTCTGGGTATTGATCTTCCAGCGCCAGAAAGACTTGATCCTGCGACTGGTGTATGCCAGCCTGGTCGCCTTTGCGGTCTTCATTCTCTCCTGGCCCTGGCTGTTCCCGGCCCTGGTCGGCCGCATCTGGGAGTATGTGCTCTGGATCACGGTGGACCACTGGCAGATCGGGCAGTTCTACCTGCACCGCTTCTACATGCCGCCCCCCTGGCATTTCTCCTTCGTGATGTTCGCGGCGGTCACCCCGCTGGCGATCCTGCTGCTGATGGTCACCGGTATCGTGCGCACCAGCAAGGAGAAAGCCAACCAGCCGCTGGGCTTCCTGCTGCTGATCAATGCCCTGGTGCCGCTGCTGGCGCTGGCGATCGGGCAGAGCATGGTGTATGACAACGAGCGGCTGTTCATGCCAGCGTTTGTGTTCACGGCTGGATTAGCCGCCATCGGCCTGGACTGGGTGCTGGGCAAACTCAAGGGACTGGCTGGCGGAAAAGAACCGCTCAGCTCCCTGGCAAAACCGCTGGCCGTGGGGATCGTGCTGCTGGCCTTCGTCCCGCAGATCATCAGCGCGGCCACGCTATACCCCCATCTGCTTTCCTACTATTCGGCTACAGTCGGCGGGCTGCCCGGCGCTACCCGGATCGGGCTGGAGACGACCTACTGGTGCGAGACGTATAACGAGTCTCTGGAGTACATCAACGAGCACGCCGAGCCGGGCGATGTGGTGTGGGTGGACCCGTACAGCTATGATGTGATGGTCTATTACATGGAAGTTGGCCGCCTGCGGGATGATCTCCAGATCACTGCGCCCGCCGGCGCATCGAGCACGATCAACCTGATCGCCCCGCTGACGGATGTCCCTTACCAGCGGGCTGATTTCATCGTGCTGCACTACCGGCAGACCTCGACGACAAACGGCGGGGCTTCCTGGCCGATCCTGACCTGGCTGGGGCAACGCATCCCGGTGGTGCAGATCACTCACCAGGGGTTCCCGCTGTTCGAGCTGTACCATCTGACGTATAACTAGGGAGTTGACGGGGTTGAAAGCCAGGCCTGAAAGGTGACAAAAGGTTACAAAAGGTTACACTTTTTACAAAGTCTCTTTACAGTTTGAAGTCCAAGCGGACAAAACCGGACAAAATCTGACACTTTTTTGAAAGCTGCTTTACAGTTTAAAGCGGATTGATGAGGAAAAGGCAAAACCGAATTCACCACAGATGCACACAGATAAACACAGATGGGAAAAACAACCACTTCCCGTCCGCGTCCTACGAAAGCGTCCACCTTATCCCGGACTTCAGCGAAGTCTCGGTATAGGGAAGGGCAATTGCGATCAACAGAACTCCTGGACTCAGAGTCTCCTGCCGCTGACCGGTGAACAGATAGTCGGTGGTCATTGTGCCGGAGTCGTAGCGGATCTCCCCAAAGGCCGAATAGCGCACCTCACTCAGGATTGTGTCCCCGGAGTAGCCGGTCACCAACGAGGTCGATCCCAGGTGATCGACTCAAATTCACAGAATTTGAGTTCTGACAGCCAGGGGGTTTTGATAACCCCATCCCGGTTGCTTCGCAACCACCCTGTTTCACGAACTGGTTCATTCCACTGGACATAATACCCGCCTGGACCGAGAAGGCATTGCTAACGCCAAGAGCAGTGACAAAATCCAGTACGCCCAGGAAGAACTGGTCGCTGAGATGGGCGCATCCTTCCTGACAGCCTTCACCGACATCGATAACTCGGAACTGACCTCCAACACCACTGCTTATATCCAGAGCTGGTTGAAAGCGTTATCAGATGACAAAAAGATGGTCGTCAAAGCCGCATCTCAAGCACAACAGGCGGTTGATTACATCCTTGGAAATGATCATTAATAGTACCCGAATTACAGTTACTATAAGTCGCTGCAAAGGCTGCCGGTTCCCTGGCAGCCTTTGTTATTGGTGGATGCTAATCCCTTCCCGCCTGAAAAATGGTTCGCAAAAGAAAGCAGGTTGTTGAAAAAGCAGCTCACAAACATTGATATAATCTATTATCGTTAAGATTTAACGGATAAGCTCCAGTATTTCACTATATCCAAATTTTTTTTGTTGATAATATTCTTCAGAGAGACATTATCGAAATTATTTACCAAATTTGATTCGCATAAAATGTATTTGGGTGATTTCGGTGTAAGAAATTGAGTTATCAACCAGTTGTGCAGCAATTACTGGTAGCATTGTAATGGTAGAATTAGTAATTGGACTAAATTAGTCCAGAAAGGAGTTTGCACTTGAATAAGAAGAAAGAAATTTCACCACAAGAACTAAAAAGGAATGTAGATGTGCCACTCATCATCTTTTTTCTTATTGCTTATCTTATCGGTTGGGGTTTGATCCCAGTCTTGAGTAATATTGCCCACAAATCAGGGCTTGACAACTGGCAAACACTCAGTCAGATGGCCGAAGCACTGAACTTTGAGAGCGTTGAATTGCCTGTGCCTGGATGGGTGGTTTATCTCATCACCCGAATACAAGATTTTTCTTTCAGTATTGCGGGGATCATCATGATTGCAGTTGTTACCGGGCGGGATGGACTCAAAGAATTGGGGCAGCGCTTAATCCGCTGGCGTGTCAGTTGGAAGTGGTATTTATTTGCCTTTTTACCCTTTGGGCTTTATTTTCTGGCGACGGTTTTGTCGGGGAGTCTTAGCAGTTTCCAGTTTTCGGGTGAAACACTTGTCACCATTCTGGTCCAGGCCGAAGCTGGTTTTCTCGTTTATCTGTTCTTGCGCGGTCCCATGGGCGAAGAATTAGGGCTGCGAGGCTTTGCGCTTCCAAGATTACAATCAAACCGATCGCCATTTTCGGCAAGCATCATCATCGGTATCTTTTGGGGAGCCTGGCATATCCCGGTTCTCATTGGACGAGATGTAGTTTCAGTGATTGCTTTTCTGCTGTTGGCATTCATGCTCAGTTTTATCTTTACCTTCCTATTTAACAAAAGTAGCGGTTCTCTGATTCCTGTACTTCTGTTCCATGCCGCTCAAAATTCAGAAGAAATATTTGAAGTCATCTTCCCTGCGCTCATTGAAACCGATTGGGAGTTGATCTCCAGCCTGGCTATGTTGGTGATCGGCTTGATTATTGGCGTTGTATTGTGGCGGAATAGAAATCAAGAAAAGGTTGTGTGATCAAATGAAAGAAATTAGTAATCGCAAATTGACTCACTTTTTTATCATTACATTTGCATTTTCTTGGATTCTGTGGCTGCCACAGGTACTGAAGTTCAATGGTTTTCCTGAATGGCCTGATATTGTCGGTTTGCCAGGCATGTTTGCTCCCTTTGGCCCCGCGGTAGCTGCCTTTTATCTTGTTTGGAGAGCAGATGGCAGAGAGGGTGTAAAAGCGCTTTGGCAGCGTGGGTGGCGTTTAAAATTCAAAAAAGTCTGGTTGTTGCCCGCTCTGCTCTTGGGTCCTATGACTGCCCTACTAACCGTATTGATCCTGATTATTGTAAACGGTTCATTCTCCTGGGAATATGGCATACCTGCCATGATGATCGTCCCTGTTTTCTTACTCATATTCTTTGCAAATGCCCTCCCAGAAGAATTTGGTTGGCGAGGCTTTGCGCTAGATCCCCTTCAAAAACGCAACACTGCACTTGGTGCCAGTTTGGTTCTAGGCTCGATTTGGGCGGTTTGGCATCTGCCGCTGTTCTTTATCGAGGGGACAACCCAGGCGGCAATCCCCATGTATCAGTATTATCTACAAACGATCATACTTGCCATATTCTATACCTGGTTGCACAATAACACCGGTGGCAGCGTGTTTATTGCGATCCTATTTCATGCGGTTGCCAACACGTCAGCAGCAGTGGTTCCATTCTGGACAACCGAGTTGGGGCGTTGGATAAATTTTGGAATACAGGTTGTCGCGGCCATAGTTGTTTTGTCCATTTGGGGAAGCAGAAGATTGTCAAAGTCCTGAAAGGAATTTTCGTTAGAAAAAATGAAATTTGCTGCACAACCCTGTTTGCACACAGACCGGGCTTTCGCCCGGAAGGAACGCGGTGCGAAAAGCCAAGTTCGGTTATGGTATGCAACGCGTTAGGAGCGAACCCGCCCGGCTGGTGAAACTCCCGTTAGGCGTTTTCATATTGTTAGAGTTAGGAATTGAAAGGATAAAGAATGCAAACCAGCAAAGTTAATCAAACAATTCAATTACTTGACGGACGAACACTTGGTTACGCGGAATATGGTTCAGCAGATGGTGCGCCTGTGTTTTATTTTACAGGTGGAAATAGTTCTCGTTTTGAAGGTGAATGGTTTGAAAATGCAGCAAGAAAGAAACATATTCGACTCATTGTTCCTGATCGTCCAGGATTTGGTTTGTCAACCTTTCAGCCTAACCGCCAACTTCTTGATTGGTCAAACGATGTAACTGAATTAGCCAATGCTCTATCAATTGATTCCTTTTCAATATTTGGATTGTCGGGTGGAGGACCACATGTGCTGGCAACTATATACAATATTCCAGAAAAGATTAAGAAGGTTGCCATTGTTAGCGGTACTGCACCGCCAGAGATGTCGGATAAATTCAATGGCATGTGGCCACCAGTGAAAATTATTTTCCTAACTGCAAAAAATATGCCGATGGTAAATCGTTTCTTATTAAAACAAATGTCGAGTTTTTATAGCAATGAAGAGCAAATGATGAAGCGGATGAAGCAAGCATTACCGCGTCCAGATGTTGAGTTAATTGAAAGAAACCCTGAAATTATAAAAATATTTGCGGGAGCCACTAAAGAATCTCATCGCAATGGAATTCAAGGTGATGCATGGGAGTGGCATTTGTATGTCAACGATTGGGGCTTTAAAATAAGCGATATAAATCGTGAAGTAAAATTATGGTACGGTCTTCACGATCAACAAGTGCCAATTGGAATGGGTCGCTACTTTGCAAGTGTTCTACCAAAGGCGAGTTTAATAGAAGTAGAAAATGGCGGACATTTCTCCACCATTAATAATTATATTGAAGATATTTTTGATTACCTGACATAACACGCCTAACAAAGCGTGCACTGGACGCTGGGGATTCTGTCGCATTTTCGAGCATTTTCCTCGCTTCAGGTTTTTCTGCTCCCAAGCAGAGTCCACGCCCACCCCGCGCCAGTATAGCGAGCCGTTGGGCGGCAAACCAGAAACTTGTAACTAGACATAATATCCCTTGTGTTCACTCGATCTGAAAAAGGGCTGTTTTTTCGGCCCTTGTTTTTGTTCTCTCAAAATGCTAATCTGATCCCAGTGAACATATCTCGTCTAGAGGCCGATATGTTTGCTGTTTTGAAGGTATGAAATTTGTTGAACCAATCCGTGATCGAAAGAAGATCACTCAGATCAAAAACTTGTTGCGGGGACAAAATCGCTATCGAGATCTGTTGCTGTTTGTAGTGGGAGTCAACACTGCCTTGCGAATATCAGACCTTTTGAAACTCCGGGTCAATCAATTCATTGGCGAAGATGGGAATATCCGAAATCGTTTTTGGATCAAGGAACAAAAGCGGGGAAAGCGCCATGAGATTACAGTCAACCAAAGCATCAAAGAAGCTTTGGTTGACTACCTTGAGGCATATCCGTTTGTCCTGAAAGATCTCCAAAGCTATCTGTTTTTCAACCCCAGGCCCAAGCAGCATATCAAACGGGGACAAGCCTGGAAGTTCATCACAAACATCTGCAAAGAGATTGGCCTTCGGGGCAATTATGGCACTCACAGTCTTCGAAAGACCTGGGGGTATCATGCCCGGTTCTTGTGAAACCGTTCTACCAACGCCAAAATGCTCTCAGGTGCGGCCATAAGTCCCTCTTTGAATGAGTGAAGTGACAATCAAATTATAGTCCAGATGAGATTGACAAACAGCCAAACCGACCCCCTCCTTCGGCTAACGCCGGTTTCCTCCCCCTTTTCAAAGGGGAGGACAAAAGCGAGCAAACGCGACTCTGATCCCAAATGCCCTTCCCTTTCTCAAGGGGAAGGATGCCGCGATCCAAATTCACCTCCCCGCCCACTGCCTTGCCCGGGAGAACAGATCCTCCAGCGGGGTGAGGGCGGCCAGCGGCAGGCAGAGATAATCCGCATCCCCCAGGCAGGGGTTGGCGCCACCCCCTGCAAGGTGAGTCTTGGCAAACTAATTCCTGTTTGCCCTAGCTTACAAGGCTAAATTCTGTTTACTTTTGGTCAATACAGGTTTCATGAGAATACAGGATGGTATTAGCCTTGAGCCTAATTCGTCTTGAGGACCACTGGCCCCAATGACATAGCCCTATCATTTTCTCACGATCTCTGACACTTCCTGAATTGATCACCTAGTAATACCATAGAAATTAGCACGACCGTCACCTAGCTTATGATTAACGATAGAAACGCGTCCTTCGTTCATCATTGTTTATAACATTGTGGATTAATTGGAAAATATCAAAGTCCTCTTCAGATATTAAGGAGAGAAAAATTGAAAGGCAGAAAGAGGTGGATCAATTTCAGCGCGCTTATATTTCGAGGAAAAAATAGTTTCGTTGTTTCGCTCTATTGAGAAGGTGAGTATGTCGTCAGATAATGGCTCAAGTATTACTCGGTCATTGTCTTTGAACTCTATCATAGTATGGTCTAGCCTAAAAAACAAACTGTGTCCAAAACGGAAAAAACAAACAACCGTGTTATCGTGAATACTGAACACACCTAGGGTTGAAAGGTTCTGCATCTCAACATCGGCTTTGGAATGAATGGAAAAGGCTTCGGTGTCTAAGTTGAGAAATGCAATTTCATTATATTTTTCTTTTGATTGGAGAATTACTTCCATATTTTCACTGGCTCCTTTCAATAATCATTTTCCTCAGGAGAGGAACAATGTCTTCGCCTCCAGGCCTAGATGCTGAATCGATAATCTCCAAATTCACCTCCCCGCCCACTGCCGTGCCCGTCGAGAACAGATCCTCCAGCGGGGTAAGGGCGGCCAGCGGCAGGCACAGATAGTCCATCTCCCCCAGGCACGGGTTGGCGCTGACCATCTCCGGGCCGGGTCTTTTTTCTGCCTGCTGGTCAAAAGCCGCCTTGGTGATATACCCCAGCGCTTCGATCTGCTCTGCATAGACCCAGATATTGCCCCAGGCGTAGGGATGGATGAGGTGCAGGTCGTCCAGCGTCGGGCTGAAGATGCCCACCGGGCCGGCGGGATAGGCCGCGGCGCAGACCGCCCCGAGGGTGAACAGGCCGCTCTCGATCGTCTCCCGCTTTCGGGGGAGGGCCTCAAGGTCGTACCGGGTATAGACCCGCTGACTGTCCAGCCCGTGCAGCGCCAGGCGGACCGCATCTGAGGCATCCGTCTTGACGGCCAGCTTGTCAAGCCCATCCCAGTGATCGGGGGAAGCCCAGATCTCGGGCATCTGGTGGACCAGGCAGGCCGGCAGACCGGCAAAGATGGCTTCATCGGTCTCATCCCGGCTGCGGGTGACCCTGGCTTTTAATCGATAGAACAGGTAAAGGTCCACATCCCGGTAAAGGCTGGCGCCGCGCAGATCGGGAAGATAGACCGCATCCTCACCCTCCTGGTTGCCACAGCAAAGCTGGACGGTTGGGATACAGCGCCGCCCGCCGATCATCAGGTCGAGCTGATCTGCCTCGGTGAAGCTGATCGGGGCGGCCAAGTGGTGAGGAATCTCCTGATCGACAAGGAAACGGCGCAGGGCCAGCGAAACGATGTTGTTCGCCACCCGCATGCGCATGGCATCAAAGCTGCCGAAGAACAACTGGCGGGAGGGATGCACCAGCGAGCGCAGGGTCTCTGCCACACCGGTGACGGCCAGATCAGAGGTATAGGGCAGCCCAAGCCCCTTCTCCCCCATCACTCCTCCCCGATCAGTTCGTAGACTTCCAGTTCAGAGAAGCTGACCAGGGCTGGCTCTCCGCCGATCCCCCGCACGAAGACCCCGACCGTCCCGCGGGTGATGACGGCATCCTCGACCGTGAGCAGCAGAAAATCATTGACAAAGAACTGTAATTGCCGCCCCTGGATCCGCACTCCCAACTGCCGGGTGGCAGGGAAGCTTTGCGCCAGCAGCGGATGCGGCAGCCAATCGGCGATCTGGATCGCCCGGTCGTTCACCACCCGGTAGACACCGGCGCGCCCATCACAGGTGACTGCAAAACGGTAATGGTCCCGCCGCTCTCCGGTAACCCGGATCATCAAGCCCATATTCGTCCTCCGGGCCGCAGTAGCTCGGGCTGGCAGTGATCCCGGCATAATAATCACCCAACTGCGGCGCCGAGCGGAAAGCATAGGCCAGCCCGCCGCTCTCCCCCAGCGCAAAGGTAATATCCTGATTCAGGATCGAGATATTGCCCCCCAGCACCTGATTGAGCACCCACTGGTCGGGATCGTCAAAATTATCCCGGTAAACCAGATCACCGGTGCCGGCCAGCGGGTCCGGGGTGGGAGATTTCTCAATGTCTGGCAGCAGGGTGGGCGTGGAGGTGGCAGGGAACCATTCGATCGTCGGGGAAGGCATGATCGTGGCGGTCGGGGGTGCGGCTGCCGGGGTATCCGTGGGCGTAAAACTGTCCGGGGTGGCCGTGGGGAAACCGGAAGCCAGCGGGGCACAGCCTGCCAGCATCAGCACACCTGCCAGCAGGAGAAACAGTCCCCGTCCCCAGGTTCGTATCCGCATAAGATCTATCCCAGATCCGCCAACTGGACCATCTGATCGCGTTCCGGGCCGACCGAGATCCAGCCGACTTTGACGCCGACCTGTTCCTCGATGCGGCGGACATACTGCTGGCAGGCGGCCGGCAGATCATCCCAGACGCGAGCCGACTGGATATCTTCTTCCCAACCAGGCAATTCTTCGTACACCGGGGTGTAGGCATCCATCTGGTAAACGCCGAGCGGCAAATTCGAATAGGTGACCCCGTCGCGCTGGTAGGCGACACACAGCTTGATCGTCTCCAGCCCGGATAGGATGTCCATCTTGGTCAGGGTCAGATGGGTGAAGCCGTTGACCCGCATGGCATAGCGCAGCAGCACCAGGTCCAGCCAGCCGACCCGGCGGGGACGCCCGGTGGTGGTGCCGAACTCATCCCAGGGGTTCTCCCCAGTGCCGCGCAGCCGGACGGCCATCTCGCCATCCAATTCGGTGGGGAAGCCACCCTCGCCCACCCTGGTCTGGAAGGCTTTGGCCACCCCGATGACCTCGTTGACCCATACCGGCCCGACTCCCAGGCCGATCAAGGCGCCCGGCGCAGTCGGATTGGAACTGGTCACAAATGGGTAGGTGCCGTGATCCAGATCCAGGAGGGTTCCCTGAGCGCCTTCCGCCAGCACCATCTCGCCAGCCTGCAGCGCCTCGGCGATCAGCCCAACCGTATCGCCAATATACGGCTGCAAGGCACGGGCATATTCCAGATATTCTGCTGCCACCAGCTTGCTGTCCAGCGGCTCGGCATCATAAACTTTGGTCAGCAGCAGGTTGGCGGCCTCGACGTGCGCCTTGATCCGGTCGGCAAAGGCTTCTTCATCCAGCATCTCAGCCACTCGGATGCCGTGGCGGGCTGTCTTATCCATGTATGCCGGGCCGATCCCGCGCAGTGTGGTGCCGATCGAGTCCTTACCGCGCATCGCTCTCCTGGGCAGCATCCAGCGCACGGTGCGCCGGGGTGATCAGATGCGCCGCCGGTGAGATACGCAACCGCTCCGGCGGCACAGATACGCCGCCCTCCTCCAGTATCTTGATCTCTTTGAGCAGTGTATTGGGATTGACCACCACACCATTGCCCAGCACGCCAATCGTATGCGCTCTGGCCAACCCGGAAGGAACCAGATGCAGCTTGAATATCTGGCTGCCAACGGTGACGGTATGTCCGGCATTATCCCCGCCGCTGAAGCGGGCCACAATACTGGCTTTCTCCGCAAACAGATCGACCATCCGGCCTTTTCCTTCATCCCCCCATTGAGCACCAAGCACCATATCCAGAGGCATATCCAACTCCATTTTGTAAATTGACAGGGTTTCCACCCCCATTATAACGGAGGTCAATGAGAGTGTTCCACCAATTCAAAAAATAGGTTAAAATGACCGGCCTAACCGTAATCGATATAATATTCAGAAATCTGATTGCTCAGACAAGTAATCCGCTCAAAAATCCATAAAGCCACCGTGACCGATGCCAACCTGGCCTATATCGGCAGCATTACGATTGATAAGGATCTGCTGGAAAAATCCGACCTGTGGCCTGGAGAGAAGGTGCTGGTGGTTTCCAACACCTCTGGTGCCCGCCTGGAGACCTATGTCATCGAGGGCGAGGCCGGCAAAGGATGTATCTGTATCAATGGGGCTGCCGCTCATCTGATCAAACCCGGTGAAGAAGTCATCATCATGGCCTTCGCCGTCACCGAGGAGCCGATCAAGCCGATCTTCATCCTCGTGGATGAGAATAATAAGTTCGTCAAATACCTGTAATCCCAACAATCATTCCTGATCTTCTAAGACCCGCTTACAGCAGGTCTTTTGATTATTCCCCCTCCCTCATCTGTGTGTATCTATGTCCATCTTTGGTGAATTTATTCCCTTAAATATCTACACAATTCCTACACAATTTCCTGACAGAATGTTAATCCTACTCATGGCTATCCTTGTAGAGTAAGAAATACTCATCGAAAGGAATATACGCCAACATGACAACAACTGAAATAACTCAGGAAACCACTGAACACAAATCCACCGTCCGTGCCCGGCGAGAAACGCAAATCCCGCCGCCGCAACTGGCTGATCTTCGCCGCTGTGGTGGTGCTGGCCGCTGCCGGATTCAGCTACTACCAGTTCTACTACCTGCCCGGCCAGGAAATCACCGAGGTAGCTGATGCTGAAATGCAAACCGCCACCATCCGGCAGGGAGACATTGTGCTGTATGCCAGCGGCGCTGGTGAGCTGATTGCTGCCACAGATGCCACCGTCACCTTCCCTGTGACCGCCGAGATCACCGCGGTTAATTTTGCCGTCGGTGACAATGTGGAAGCTGGCAATATTCTCATGACCGTGGATACCAGCTGATCTGGTGGATGCTTACACCGACGCTGCGCGTGCTTTCAACGAGATTATCTCTCCCGTTTCGATCGCCGAGGCCAAGCAGAATGTTGCCGCCCTTGAGGTTGAGGTAGAAGTGCTGAAAGCACCCTCACCTGGCTGATCAGCCCACTCACTTATTACTGGGAAGAAAAACTGGAAGTAGCCCAGGCAACCCTCGCTGATGCACAGGCTGCCGAGGATCAGACCGCCATTGACGAGGCTCAACCGCCGATCGCCGATGCCGAGGTTGGCCTGAAGCAGGCAGCCTACAACTACGAGAACACATACCTGCCAGAATATTTCACCTACGAGGAATGCTCCGGCAGCGGGCGCAACCAGACCTGCGACGAATATGTCTCCGGCCCCACCGAGGCCACGATCGCTGACGCCCGTTTCACGCTCGAGCTGCAGGAAGCCCTGCTGGCAGAAGCCCGGGATTATCTGACCCTGGTGACCACCGGCGCTGTCTCCGAAGAAGCCACTGGCTCAGCGATCACCAACTACTACAACTTGCTGGATGCAAAGGAAACCGCCCAGGAGAACCTTGAGGCCGCAGAAATGGTCGCCCCGATCTCCGGCGTGATCACCGACTCTGGTTGGCGAGGTAGGCGATGAAATCACCAGCAGCACCAGTGTCACTATCACCAACCTGGATACCTTATATGTCGAAATTTACCTGGACAGCTCAGATTGGGACAAGATCGACCTTGGATACAACGTGGAAGTGATCTTTGACTCCCTGCCAGATACGACCTTCATCGGCTCAGTCATCCAGGTAGACCCCTTCCTGACCTCTTCAGGCGGCGCCACTGTGATCGGTGGTCTGGTCGCCCTGGAAGCAGAAGACCAGGCCCTGATCAAGAAACTACCCCTGGGCAGCAGCGCCGGCGTGGAAGTGATTGGTGGACGCGCCGAAGGCGTGCTGCTGGTCCCGGTGGAATCCCTCAAAGAGGTCTCCGAAGGCCAATATGCCGTCTTTGTCCTGGATGAAAATGGCGAGCCTAAACTGACCATGGTCGAGATCGGCCTGGAAGACATCTACTACGCTGAAGTTATCTCCGGTCTGAATAATGGCGACGTGGTCACCACCGGGATCGTGGAGACAGAATAATGGCCCAACGCACAATCATCGAAACCCACGATCTCACCAAGATCTACGGCATGGGCGATATCAGCGTGCATGCCCTGGACGGAGTGGATGTGAAGATCAATCAGGGCGAGTTTGTTGCCATCATGGGGCCATCCGGCTCCGGCAAGAGCACCCTGATGCACATCCTCGGATGCCTCTCCCGGCCCACCACAGGTGAATATATCCTCGATGGTGAATTGGTCAGCGAGCTGGATAAGGTTGACCTGGCGATCATCCGCAACAAGAAGATCGGCTTCATCTTCCAGTCGTACAACCTGCTTCCCCGCACCACGGCCCTCAGGAATGTGATCCTCCCCCTGATGTATGACCGGGACAGCGAGATGGATATCTATGACATGGAAGACAAAGCCTATGAGATGCTGGAACTGGTCGGCCTGGGAGACCGCGTTGATCACCAGCCGCAGGAACTCTCCGGCGGACAGCAGCAGCGTGTGGCCGTGGCCCGCGCCCTGATCAACGATCCGGTGCTGATCATCGCCGATGAGCCCACCGGCAACCTGGACAGCAAGTCCGGTGAAGAGATCATGAATGTGCTCCACACCCTGCACCAGAGCGGTGCGACGATCGTGATGGTCACCCACGACCCTGAAACCGCCGCTCACACGGAGCGCACTATCCACCTGCTGGACGGTAAGATCGCATAAAATCGACACCAACGGGCACAGCAAAAAAGCTGCTCCCGTGAAACAGGAGGCCTGTCAATGAAACCATCTGAAGTCCTTCGAATTTCATGGGAAGCAATCCTCAAGAACAAGGTCCGCTCTCTGCTGACCATGCTGGGGATCATCATCGGTGTGGCCGCCGTGATCATCATGGTCGGGATCAGCGCCGGCACCTCAGCCACGATTGAAGAGAGCATCACCAGTTTGGGTTCCAACCTGGTGTATGTCGACCACCGTCAATGTCGATGGGCGGCGTGCAGGGGATGCGCGGTGGTCAGGTGGAGGTGGCGGCAGCCTAGACAGGCGGCCTGGTGTATGATGACGCCTTTGCGATCGCCGAACTGGACAATGTGGCCGGTGTGGTCGTGGAGCAAACAACCACCCAGGATATAAAAGCTGGCAGCACTACGATCACCGTGTTTCAGTCTTAGGTACCACTGCCGATTTCCCCTCCGTGCGTGATATGGAAGTCGCTGATGGACGCTTCTTCAATGAACAGGATTTAGAGCGCGAATCCAAGATTGCCATACTGGGATACTCCCTGGCTGAAGTCCTCTTTGGTGAAGAAGACCCGATCGGCCAGGATATCACCATCGGTACAACCCGCTTCGCAGTTGTTGGTGTGATGGAAGAAAAAGGCGCAGTTGGCGATGTGGACTATGACAGCCGCCTGTATATCCCGGTCACCACCCTGCTGAACTACTTCATTGATAACCAGTTTGCCCGCTTCATCGGCGACCGGGTGCGGATGATCTATGTGGAACTGGAAAACCCAGAACTGATGGATGACACCATCCTGCAGATCGAGCTGCTGCTGGCCAAACGACATGAAGTCACCCTGGATGAACCCGACTTCATGATCACCACCCAGCAGGACATCATCGGCACCCAGGAATCAACCACAGCGGCCTTCCGCAGCCTGCTCTCATGGGTGGCCGGTGTCTCGCTGATCGTCGGCGGTATCGGGATCATGAATATCATGCTGGTCAGCGTCACCGAACGCACCCGCGAGATCGGCATCCGCCAATCCGTCGGCGCCACCCCCAACGATGTGCGCTGGCAGTTCCTCACCGAGGCATTGCTGCTCAGTCTGATCGGCGGGTTGATCGGTGTGATCGTCGGTGTCGGCGGAAGCTATATCTTCAGCTATGTCAGCGATATGCGCACTGTAGTTGTCCCCAGCTCGATCCTGCTGGCCTTCTCAGCCGCAGCCCTGGTAGGTGCCTTCTTCGGCTTCTATCCGGCTAACAAAGCCGCCGAACTGGACCCGATCGACGCCTTAGGTATGAATAGACATTCAAGCCTATAGCTCTGAATGTTTGGGAGAAATCATGTTTGGCAATCGCCACCAAGCAATTATAAATTTACAAAACTAACAAACAGGAGTACACAATGAAAAAATTCACGATTTTACTCAGTCTGCTGATCATCCTTGGATTACTGGCCGCCTGCGGCAGTAACTCGACCAGACACTGCATCAATATGCGAACTGCCAACCAGCCGGACTCTGCATCGAACACGACCAGGATGATACTACGATCTCAGGAAGGGCACACCTCCTGAAGGATTCGAATTTGAAGTCCCTTTGCAAACAGCCCTGATCGTTGGCACCTTTGAACTTGAAGGCACTGAAAATGAAGTCACAGCCGAACAGGCCGCCGAACTGCTGCCGCTCTGGATGGTGCTGAAAAACCTGCTGGAGAGCGACACCGCCGCCATGGACAGAGATCACTGCCCTCACCAACCAGATCAGTGATACAATGACCGAAGCTCAGATGGCATTCAGATTAACAGCATCTGGAACTCAATCCCCAAAGCCATGCGCACGCTGATGGATGAACTTAGGGCTTACTGAAGGATTTGAGCGCCCTGAAACCGCTGAAGGTGAAGAAGGCAGCCGAAAGAGGCGCCAACCGCCCTGAAGGCATGCCCGCAGGCATGGGCCCTGGTGGTGGCCAGGGAGGGGAAGAGTCTTACCCCCGAACAGATCGAAGCCATGCAAGCCACCCGCGAGGCCGGCGGTGGTGGAATGGGCGGCCGGTATGGGCATGATGGGAAATACCGTACTGATTGATGCCTTGATCGAACTGCTGCAAAGTAAATAGTCTTTTCTCCTCTCCTCCTCTGAATGGTGATGTGCCAGCGGGTTTAAACCCGCTGGCACATCACAACTAGGAAATACCTTTGATATACTCGTAGTAGAAGGAAAAATTTATGACCAATACAATCATGGTTGTGGATGACGAGCCCCGCATCGTCTCGGTGATCGAAAGCTACCTGGCCCAATACGGCTACCGGGTGGTGAAATCATACAACGGGGAAGAAGCTTTGGTTCTGGCAGAAAAAGAAAAGCCAGACCTGATCATTCTGGACATCATGATGCCCAAGATGGACGGCTACGAGTTTCTCCGCCAGCACCGCAAGCAGGCCAACACCCCGATCATCTTCCTGACCGCCAGAGTAGAAGACGAAGATAAGGTTCTTGGCTTGAGATGGGCGCCGATGACTATGTTGTCAAGCCCTTCCGCCCCGGAGCTGATGGCGAGGGTAAAAGCCGTTCTGCGGCGGGGCGCCATGGTCGAGCCGGATGCCGGGATCCTCTCGGTGGATGATCTGGTGCTCAACCGGGATAACCGCACCCTGCATATGGGCAGCGAGAATATCGATCTGACACCTTCCGAATTTGACCTGCTGACCGCCCTGATGTCTTCACCCGGCAAGGTTTTCTCCCGGCTGGACCTGCTGGATATCATCCAGGGAGTGCGTTTTGAAGGCTACGAACGCACCATAGATCTTCACATCAAAAACTTGCGCGCCAAGTTGAAAGACAACCCCCGCAAACCCAAATATATCCAGACGGTTTACGGCGCTGGCTACCGCATGATCGGAGAATGAAACCCATGCGATCCATCTCTTTGAAATTGCTGCTGGGCTTCATTATCGTCAGCCTCATCGGAACGGCGATCTTCTTTGGGGTAGCACGCTGGAACTCCAACAGGGAGATCCAGGATTTCCTCTCCGACCAGGATCAGGCTGAGATCGTTGAACGGGCTGCGGAATATTACCTTGAAAACGGTTCGTGGGAAGGCTTCGGCAAAGATTGGGTTTCCCCTCCACCCGCAACTGTGCCTGGAGGGAATAAACCCGGCCCTTTCAGCCCTTTTACCCTTGTTGATCTAAACCAGCAGGTAGTCTTCGGGCGCGGTGGACGACAGGATGGCCAAAGAAAGGGCGAGATAATCCCTGATGAGGAGCTGGAGAATGCACTGGAGATCACCTCAGATGGCGAGCTGATCGGCTGGTTATTATTTACTCCGATTGACTGGCGCGAGGCTAAACCCGACCATGAGATTTTCAAATCGATGGACAGTCTGCTGATCTACAGCGCCGTGGGATCAGTTGTGGTGGCCGTCGTTCTGGGGGTGATCCTCTCACGCACTCTCTCCCGCCCTTTCAGGAGCTTTCTGCCGCCGCCAAGCAAGCCGCCACCGGAGACCTTTCCCACAAGGTAGGGGTCAACTCCAAAGACGAAATCGGCATCCTGGCAGACTCCTTCAACCAGATGATGGAAGACCTCGAAAAGATTATCGCTGCCCGTAAGCAAATGACCGCCGACATCGCCCATGAACTGCGCACCCCGATCAGCGTGATATTAGGCTATGCAGACGGCGTACATGAGGGAGTGATGGAACCCAGCCTGGAAAACTTTGAAATCGTGCGTGACGAAGCCCTGCGCCTGGAAAGGTTGGTCAAAGACCTCAAGACCCTCTCCCAAGCAGATGTGGGCGAACTCCCTCTCGAGCTGACGCGACATCCAGGTCAGCGAACTGGTTTCTGAAGCAGACCGCACCACGAAGAACAAACTTGAAGATAAAAACGTCACCCTGGATATTGAAGTAACACCCGGCCTGCCCGCCCTGACCATCGACCCGGACCGCATCCTTCAGGCCATCCGCAATATCCTGGATAATGCCATCCGCCATACCCCTGAGGGCAGCCAGATATTCTTCCAAGTCAATCCAGTTGAGGACCGAGTCCAATTCAGTATCCAGGACAGCGGCCCGGGGATTGCTCCCGAAGATCTGGAAAATGTCTTCCGTCGCTTTTACCGTTCCGACAACGCCCGCACCAGAGACCGGGAAGGTTCTGGTTTGGGGCTGGCAATCACCCGGTCAGTTATCGAGCAGCATGGCGGAAAAATTTGGGCGGAAAGTCCGGCTGGTGAAGGGCTAAAGATCATTTTTGATTTGCCTGTAAAGCAATAGTTTGGTAGTTTTTAGTTTGATCGTTTGGTAGTGAGTGCACCCCCCCTGGATCTAGAAAGACCAGGGGGGGTTCTTTCATCTTACCTGAATTCATCCAAGGTAATATAAGTTCTCCCCAATCCCTAATCACTAATC
This sequence comes from uncultured Chloroflexia bacterium, assembly GCA_963722735.1. Classification (GTDB taxonomy): domain Bacteria; phylum Chloroflexota; class Anaerolineae; order Anaerolineales; family UBA11579; genus UBA11579. The sequence continues at coordinate 329,324 of CAVROH010000012.1, read as the reverse complement.
ACCAATTGTCTGATCACTGCCTCTTTAAGTGCGAAGAGCCGGGGTTTGGTATACCCGGCCCTTGCCAAGGAGGAGGAGAAGAAGAGTTTTCCCTAAGTTGATACTATCTTAGCACCCTCCCCCAGAACTTGCTTGACGCTTGTTCACCACCTTTCCCCGAATACCCTACGATTACCCCTACGATTTGGGCTAATCATCCCCAATAATTGGCACATAACCACTTTCGGCGACCACAGCCTGTCCCTCGGGGGTCAAAAGCCAGTTCCGAAGTTGGATCGCCGTACTATCAGGGTCTGCATCTCCCCTGACCACCACGAAGACCTCAGTCACAAATGGATAGCTGCCATCAGCAATGGTTTCATAGGTAGGAATACCCCCTCCACTGCGGCCATTCGGACGGTCTCAGTTGGCAGCATGTAAGAAGCGTAAAAATAAACCGAGTAGCCGATCCCCAGCACGTCCCCGCCAATCGCATTGAAAGGGCCCATCATGCCATCAGCAGCAGATCCGGCAGATCGATCATTTCCTCTCCCTGCATCACCAATGTTTCCATCAACTCCTGGCTGCCCGAATTCTGATCACGGCGGTAGGCGTGATCGCGCGATCACCATTCAGTTCCAGGTCCACGCCGATCTCATCCCAGGTGGTGATTTTCCCGGTATAGATCTTTCGCACCTCATCGACATATAAATTCTCAACCGGATTTTCAACTATTCACCAGGAAAACAAATGCATCCAACGCCACCGGGCGGTAATCAAGGTTCACCCCGCGCAGTTTTGCCGCACTGATCTCATCTTCAGAGGGCTCATCGGGCAACCAGGATCAATTCCGCATCGTTGCGGATCAGATTCATGTAGGCGTCGTGGGTGCCGGAGTGCTGCAGGTTGAATAGATATAACGCCTCTTCCTCGGGGCCGAGGATCTCCAGATCAGGTAGGATATTGCGGGTCTCATCAAATAAGAAACTTTCATACCACATACACTTGACCCAAACACATGGCAGGCGATTTGCTGCTGCAACGGGCGGGCGGAGGTAGAACCATCCACCATCGGATAGTTCTTCACCGTCAAACCCTCCAAGGTAACCTCTACAGGTATGGTCGGCGTTGGGCCGGCATCGTTTATTTTTATGCTGCTGCATCCAGCGATAAGCCAAACCAACAACACCAAAAAAACGAATACTTTTTTCATCCTTGCTCCTTTCCAAAACGGCCAGCGCATATTGTGTGATGCACTGGCCGTTGTAGCTTGAGAAGTGATCTAGTTCATTCGATAGCGTTTTTTGATGTTTGGCACCAGATATTCGCCAAAACAGCGATCCAGGCCGTAATCTGGCTCCCAGCCCCAATCCCGGCGGGCATGGTGATCATCGGTGTCCATCGGCCAGGTATCCACGATCCCCTGGCGCTTCTCGTGCACCTTGTAGCTGATCTCCGCCCCGGGAAGTATTCCAGCACCTTCTCCCGGAATTCTGCCGCGGAGAGGCTGAAAGCGGTGATGTTATATACCCGCTGAGTCAGCGATTCTGCCGGGCGCATTGGCCAAATGCGATGGCCGCCTTGACCGCGTCCGGCATTGCCATGAAGTTGATCGTGGTATCCGGGCGCACGAAGCAGTCATAAGGCTCCCCTTTGGCCGCCGCATGCAGCATCTCGGGGCCGTAATCGCTGGTACCGCCGCTGGGCATGGTAAAAGCGCTGATCAGGCCCGGGTAGCGCAGGCAGCGGAAGTCCAGTGTGGTCGGATCTTCTTCAGATAGCTGCTTGTAATGATCAGAGAAATAGATCCCCAGCCGTTCGCAGTACAGCTTATTGGCCCCGTACATCGTGGTGGGATAATTCCACTCCCACTCTCGCACTCGCTGGATATTCAGCCTTGGTCTCCAGGTCTGGCATCCCGTAAGCCGCAATCGAACTGGGGAAGATGAACTGCACCGGCTTGCCCCGGAATTGGGACTGCTCGGCCGCCAGTTCCAGCAGCAGCAGTGTACCTTCCACATTCACCCGGTGAGCCGTCCCCGGGATGATCTCCGCCCGGGTGGAGAGCAGCGCCGCCAGATGGTAGATCACATCGATCTCATAGCGGCTGGCCAGATCATCCAGCATGATCTTGTCGGTGATGCTGCCTTTGATATGACGGCTGACTTTGGCAGCCACATCCCCCGGCAGATCCTGCAGATCGAGGGTGACGATCTCGCATTCCCCCGATGCCGCCAGGTTTTCCACCAATGCATGGCCGATCTCGCCAGATGCGCCGGTGATCAAGACTACTTTTTTCCGCATGAATTTCTCCTGATTACTCTGCAATCGAGATACAAATTAAGAAGAGACAAAGAACCCCGCAATCAATGCGGGGTTCTTCAAAAAACTCGTCAATCAAATGTCCTGCTGAAGTGGTTTCCATGTGAGCGCTTACTGCCTTTGCTCAGTCAACCGGATACCATTTAGGACAGACCGATGATCTTCCCGGTTTCCAGATCGACATCGACCTCGTAGTAGGCCGGGCGGGTCGGCAGGCCGGGCATGGTGCTCATCGTACCCAGCAGCGGGTAGAGGAACCCAGCACCAACCGATGCACGGATATCCCGGATCGGAACGGTGAAGCCTGTCGGGCGGCCCTTCAGCGCTGCCGTCATGGCTCAGGCTGAGGTGGGTCTTGGCCATGCACATCGGCAGTCTTGTCAAAACCGAGCTTGGTGTAAAGCTCGATCTTGGCTTCAGCTTCTGGCAGAATACTCCACGCCATCTGCGCCGTAGATCTTTTTGCAGATGGTCTCGATCTTCTCTTTGATCGTGGTGGTCTCCAGATCGTAGAGGAAGCTGAAATTGCTCGGCTTCTCGCAGGCAGCAACAACGGCTTCGGCCAAAGCCTTAGCGCCAGCGCCGCCTTCCATCCAGTGGCGGGAGACAACTGCATCTTCCGCGCCAGCTTCGAGGGCGGCCTTGCGGACCAGTTCAACCTCGGCCGGGGTGTCATCCTTGAAGGAGTTGACCGCCACCACCACCGGAATGCCAAAGCGCAGGGCATTTTCGATGTGGGCCTCCAGGTTGGGCAGCCCAGCTTCGAGCAGTTCCAGGTTCTCTTCGGTATAGGCCGGATCCAGCGGCTTACCGGCAATCACTTTGGGACCGCCGCCGTGCATCTTGAGGGCGCGGACGGTGGCCACCAGCACCACACAGTTCGGGATCAAGCCGGAGTAGCGGCACTTGATGTTGAAGAATTTCTCCATGCCGATGTCAGCGCCAAAGCCGGATTCGGTGACGACATAGTCGGCCAGCTTGAGGGCGATCTTGTCGGCAATGATCGAGCTGTTGCCGTGGGCGATATTGGCAAACGGGCCAGCATGCACGAAGGCCGGGGTGCCTTCCAGGGTCTGCATCAGGGTCGGCTTGATCGCATCCTTCATCAGGACGGTCATCGCGCCGGCGACACCCAGATCTTCGGCGGTGATGGCTTCACCGGCTTTGTTGGTGCCAACCACGATGCGTCCAAAGCGCTCGCGCATGTCAGCCAGGTCGGTGGTCAGGGCCAGGATGGCCATGATCTCGCTGGCAACGGTGATGTCAAAGCCAGTCTCGCGGGTGAAACCTTTCTCTTTCGGGCCTTGCCGACCGTGATCGCCGCGCAGCATGCGGTCATTGGTATCCACCACACGCCGCCAGGTGATCGTGATCTCGATCGATATCCAGACGCACAAAGCGGGAGATCTCTTCTTCGGTCAGGTCATTGGGATCGGTCTTGTCAATGCCCAATTTCTTCAGGCGTTTGCAGCATTGAGGCGGCAGAACTTGCGGCTTGCCGTCTTTGGCAGGCGGGCACAGGCGCCTGAACAGGGCTTCATCCGATTGTGGACTCATGGAACATGCGGGTGTCAATCGCAGCAGCCAGCAGGTTGTTGGCGGCAGTGATGGCGTGGATATCGCCGGTCAGGTGCAGGTTGAAATCCTCCATCGGGATGACCTGGCTGTAACCACCACCGGCAGCGCCGCCCTTGATGCCGAAGGTCGGGCCCTGGCTGGGCTGGCGGATGCAGGTGAAGACGCTCTTACCCAGGTGTGCGCCCAATGCCTGGCTGAGGCCCACCATGGTGGTGGTTTTACCTTCACCCAGCGGTGTTGGGGTGATGGCAGTCACATCAATGTACTTGCCATCCGGCACATCCTTCAGACGCTTCAAGCACATCCAGCCTGACCTTGGCCTTGTAATCACCATACATATTCAACTTCATCTGGCAAGAGGCCAACCTCTGCCATCAATGCGGTGATCTTCTTCATTCCCTTTGCAGCCTTCTGCGCAATCTCGATGTCGCTGGGGACTGGCTTCAGGGGTTTCAATGGGAGCGGTTGTACGGTTTTTTTCTCATAATAGACATATTTTTCAATCCTCCTGTGCTGAAAAATGCGGACACAAAATAAAAGACCTCATTTCGGCATATTAGGCCATCCTCATTATCAAATTTCGCAGACATGGTTTTCAAGTGTCGGATGTCCTGCCGTAATACCAGCCAAATGACCCTATTCCGATTCGCATAAGTGAATACATTTCATACTCTTTTGACAAAATAGCCGCCGCTGACCCGCAACCCGGATGGCGGTTTGCTGCACTTCGGGGTGGAAGCCAAAGCCCAGGCTGAGCTTGAGCGCGTAATTGGCTTGCTTATCCAGCGAAGACCAGGAGCGCATCTGGATGCAGCCAGATTCTTCGGTGAACTTCAGGGCAGCCTCCTGCAAGGCGCGGCCATATCCCTTTCGCCGGTGAGCTTCATCTACGCGGAAGGTCTGCACCAGGGTCTCAAACAAGGCTTTTCCTGCTGCTCTCGCAGATACCAGGTCCCGGTCTCCAGCCCACTCCGTTTCCGGGATTGTGATTTCCTGGCGGATCAGGGAAATTGAGCCAACCATTTCGCCATCCTCCAAGGCCGCGAGAAATACCAAATTCTCCTTCAGAGGCTGGTCATCTTCATCCAGCACCCACTGGGCATCCTTACCAGCTTTGAGGTGGGCTACATAAGCAGGCCATTCTGGGCTGGCAGGCGTAAGCCGGATGATCTTCATCCCGAAACCTCTACCAGTATTGGTGCACCAGCGGCTTGATCTTGCGCGTGTAGATCTCAGCGATCATCGGCCATGGTATCCTCCGGGATCGGCGGCAGGTCTGCGGCGGCGGCATTATCTTGCACCTGGCAGGCGCGCTTGGCGCCCGGGGATCACACAGCAGACCGCCTCAAGCATCAAGATCCAGCGCAGGGCAAATTGGGCCATGGTCCAACCCTCGGGGACCAGTGGCCGGATCTCTTCCACGGCCTCCAAACCGGTTGCATAATCCACACCCGAGAAGGTTTCTCCTCGGTCAAAGGCTTCACCCTGGCGGTTGAACTTGCCCGGTGATCGTCGTCTTCAAATTGAGGTGGATTGGCTCATCTTGCCGGTCAGCATCCCGGAGGAGAGCGGTACGCGTGCCAGGATGGCCGTCTTCCTCTGCTGGGCCAGCGAGAAGAACAAATCTGCCGGGCGCTGGCGGAAGATATTGAAAATGATCTGCACGGATCTGCACGTTGGGGATATTCGATCGCCTTGATGGCTTCTTCCACCTTTTCGACACTCACCCCATAATAGTGGATCTTGCCGGCCTGCGACCAGGTCATCCAGCACGCCGAACACCTCCGGCATGTAATACACCTCGGTGGGCGGGCAATGCAGCTGCACCAGGTCCAGGCTTTCGGTATCCAGGTTCTTCAGGCTGCGCTCGATGAAGGCAGTCAGATTCTTGCGGTTGTAGCCGGCAGCATTATGCGGGTTCAGCCTGCGCCCGGCCTTGGTGATGATGTGAAACTCATCCGGCCGGTCTTGCTTCGAATTCGCGCCATCAAGCGCTCGCTGCGGCCATCCCCATAGACATCGGCGGTATCAAAAAAGTTGATCCCGCAGATCGAGGGCGGCGTGCAGGGTTTTCATCGAATCCTCATCCCGACCTTGCCCCAGGTGCCGCCGATCGCCCAGGCTCCAAAACTGACGCTAGAGACCTGCCATCCTGTCCTGCCAAATTTACGATATTCCATCCGTGTGTCCTTTCTTTTCATATTCTATCTATGCCCCTGGCAGAAATAATAACATACTCCTCCAGAGGCTTGATATTAACCAACAGATCCGGAAGTAGTACAATTATTTCAGTCCCCCAACCTGAATTCATTGCAGCAATAATCAATTTCAGTGTTCTCTATGAGATGATCTTGGAGGGAATTTTATGAAACGGCTAATGCTTGTAATCACGTTTATTTGCATTATTGGGTACAGCGTGCAATTCCATCGAATCGAATAACACCGATCGGGAAATGGCAATCCTGGGCTGGACGAGGTTGAAGATCAAGAATTCGGGGAGGGTCAATACTATACCCTGGGGGAACTGGCTGAGATTCAACCCCAATACTGCCCCTCTCCAGGGATGTGGATTTGGTCACAGACCTGACTATCTATCAAACCCCCGACCTCCCCGAGCCAGCCCCACGCACATCCTTCCTTGATCCAGTCTTTGGCACCTGCATTATCCGGGTTACAGACAGGCAAGATGACATTACAATCCTTCGGACCCCTCCAGGGGACTTAAAAATGAATATGCCCGCGTGCAATCCTTCAATGCGGATGGCAGCCTGCTGATCGTTCGGTCGATCGAATCCTTCTGGTACCTGTATGATGCCAGATCACTGCTGCCGCTTGGAGAGCTTCCTGTTTCTGTCAGAACCGCGCTGGGATGCTCAAGACCCTATCTGCTCTACTATACAGATGAGACCCGGCTGCTGTCCTACGATATCAGCAGCGGCGAAGATCGAAGAGATACGCGATTTTTCGAACGACTTCCCGGGAACGGAACTGGCTGCCGTCTGGACACGCTATGAAGGCAGTCCTTCCTACGATACCCGCTACTGGGGTCTGATCGCCCAGGATTCTGATTGGGAGCCTTTCGCCTTCCTGATCTACGACCTGCAGGAAGATACCATCGTCACGAGGGAGATCCCTCGCGGCTATTCGATCGACAATGTACCATCAGCCCGTTGGGGAATTATTTTCTGGCCAGCTTTGATGACTACTGCGAGGATGGGCAATTGGGGAGGGATTCTGCCCCATGCGGTTTGATGGTCTATGACCGGAATCTCGAAAACGGCCGAGGACTCTTACGGATCATCGGTCATTATGATAGCTTACTGGATGCGAAAACCGCGAAGTGGTCCTGTATCAGGACATCGATACCGACAATATCTCCATGCTCGATCTGGAGTCAGGGAAGGTGACCCCGCTTTTCCCGATCGACTTCAGCTTCAGCGGGATCGGTCTGCATTTTTCCGGCAGGGCTTCTGAAACACCCGGGTGGGGGTTGGTCTCGACCTACAATGGCGGCCATCCGACTGACTCCACCTGGATGGATGATTCGATCTTTGCACTTGAACTAAAGGAGAACGGCCGCGTGGTCCGGTTGGCACATACCCACTCACGCTACAATGAAGATATGGAAAAAGATTATTGGGCCGAACCGCATGCCAGCACCAATCAGGATTTTACAAGGATACTCTTCACCAGCAATTGGGAGCGCAGTGGGACGGAAGAAGTAGAACTGTATATGATCGTGTTCCGGATGATTGGGCGAACCTGTTGCCGTAGCTTTTCCAGCACCCCCTATATATAGGGATTGTCAAGTAAAATCGGGGTTGACATAGAACGAATGTTCATGTAAAATTAGCACAAATGAACTAATTATATTGGGTGAAATAAATCCAGCAATCCAGTGCTTTCCCCAAGGTTGGAACTGGTTCATTGCAAAGGAGTTGACTCATGGCCCGAAAAAAACAAGGACTCAGCGACCGGCACAAAAAGATCCTCGAAGTACTTGAGGACTATCAGATCAATGTCGGCTACCCGCCCTCGATCCGGGAGATCGGCAAAGAAGCCGACATCTCCTCGACCTCGGTGGTCAATTATTACCTCGATCAACTGGAAGAAGAAGGCTACATCGAGCGCGATCGGAAAGTCTCCGCGTGGCATGCGGCTGATCAAGGATGTGACCGGCAACCTGATCGAGAGCGTCGAAGAGGCGATCGACAATATGATGCGCATCCCGATGGCCGGGCGCATCGGTGCCGGTCTGGTCTATCCCGCAGACTCCGACTTTGATCCCTATGATGCCGAAGAAGGGATCGAAGTCGCCCGCAGCATGCTCTCAGACAAAGATCCACCGCCGATCTGTACGCCCTGGAAGTGCAGGGAGACTCGATGATCGATGCGATGGTCGATGACGGCGATATCGTCATCATGAAGCACACCGAAGAAGCCCGCAACGGTGAAATGGTCGCCATCCGCATCCAGGATGATAAAGACGGCCCAGTCACCACCCTCAAATATTTCTACCGCGAGAACGGCCACGTTCGTCTGCAGCCCGCCAATCCGACAATGAACCCGATCATCATTGATGATCCTTCCACCATTCAGGTACAGGGCAAGGTCGTGATGGTCATTCGCCAGATGGGTGCCTCGCCAATCTAGACTCCAAAACCAGAATTCCCAAAGCCTCTGACTTGTGGTCAGAGGCTTTTTGTTTGGTACAATTCACCCGCCATGAGCACATCCCATCCCCCCCGCATCCCGATTACCAAGCGGATCTTCGATTACCTGCTGATCCTGCTGTTTTCCCCTATTCTGATCCCGCTGTTGGCCTTCACTGCCCTGATTGTCGCCCTCCGGCTGGGACAGCCAGTAATCTTCAAACAGGAGCGCGCCGGATTCCGGGGGAAGCCTTTTAGGCTCTACAAATTCCGCTCGATGTCAGATGCCGCGCAACAAGCACGGCGAACTGCTCCCCGACGAGAAGCGCCTGACCGGGTTTGGCAGATTCCTGCGGGCCAGCAGCTTTGATGAGCTGCCCGAGCTGTGGAATGTACTCAAAGGCGAGATGAGCCTGGTTGGTCCGCGGCCGCTGCTGGTCTCCTACCTAGCGCGCTACAACGCCGAACAGTCCCGCCGCCACGATGTGCTCCCCGGCATCACCGGCTGGGCGCAAGTCAACGGGCGCAACAACGTCTCATGGGAGATCAAGTTCGAGCTGGATGTATGGTACGCGGATCATTGGTCGGTCTGGCTGGATTTCCTGATTCTCTTAAGACGGTCGCCAAGGTCATCACCCGGGAGGGGATCAACCAGCCCGGCAACGCCACCGCCCAGGAATTCATGGGCACGCCTGACCCTGAGTAATTTTCCCAAGTTGCATTTTTCACCCGGATAGATTAAAAGTAAAGCTGTTATGCGACTGCTTTTCATCGCCGACGGGCGCTCTGCCACGGCCCGCAACTGGATCTCTGATTTCATCACCGAAGAGAATGAAGTCCACCTGATCTCCACCTCGTACTGCAAGGTGATCCTTGGACTAGCCTCTCTCCAGGTGCTGCCGGTGGCATTCTCCGGGGCGGGTGCGCCCTCCCCATCCGCCGACGGCGGCAACCCTGGCATATTGGGCAGGATCCGACAGAGTGCCCCGATCCCGGTGCGGACATTCATCCGCCAGTGGCTCGGGCCGCTGACCCTGCCGCGCACCTCCCGCCACCTGAGTGAGATGATCAAGGAGATCCAGCCCGATCTGGTGCATGCGATGCGTTTCCCCTTTGAGGGCATCCTCGCCGCTCAGGCCAACCCGTCCGCTCCTCTGATCGTCTCCGTGTGGGGCAATGACTTCACCCTGCACGCCAGATCCAACCCGCTGATCGGCCGCGCCACCCGGCACGCCCTGCAGCGCACCGACGCCCTGCACACCGACTGCCAGCGGGATCTCCTCCTCGCTCATAAACTGGGCTTCTCCCCGGAGAAACCGTCCGTGGTGCTGCCCGGATCGGGCGGGGTGCGCGGCATCGATCTTCTACCCGCCCGCAGAGCCGCGCCCGGCAGACCCGCCGGTGATCATCAATCCGCGCGGTTTCCGCACCTATATCCGCAACGATGTCTTCTTCCAAGCCATCCCGCTCGTGCTGGAGAAATACCCTGGCGCAAAATTCATCTGCCCGGCGATGGACGATGAACTCCAAGCCCGCAGTTGGGTGCAGGAGTACGGTATCCAGGATTCAGTCGAGCTGCTGCCCCTGATCCCTCAGGGACCAGCTCGCCGATCTGTTCCGCCAGGCGCAGATCATCGTCTCCCCTTCCACCCACGACGGCTCTCCCAACACCCTGCTGGAAGCAATGGCCTGCGGCTGCTTCCCGGTGGCCGGGGACATCGAATCGATCCGCGAATGGCTGATGGATGGTGAGAACAGCTTGCTGGTAGACCCCGGCAATTCGGCTACTCTGGCAACTGCGATCCTGCGAGGGATTGAGGATACCGAATTCAGACACCGGGCGGTGGCCGCCAACCTGGAAATGATCCGGCAGCGCGCCAACTTCGAAACCGTGATGGTGCAGGCCCGTAAGTTCTATGCTGAGGTGTTGGCCCAATGAGCGACTCTCTCGCCACCCTGCTGCCCATGCTGCAATGTCCCACCTGCCAGGGCGGAGAAATGACCCGCATCCGCGGCAATTTCCCCGAGACGCTTCCCTTTGAAGCTGCCAAAGAATTTTTGCAGTGCACCGCATGCCAGACCAACTATCCGCTGACAGATGACTTGATCCCTGTGATGTGGTCCGAAGCCCTCAAGGTCCAGATGCTCGCCCCGCCGGACCCGGATTCCAATATCGGGGCTAACCTGCAGATCTACAACGCCATCTCCGATGACTATAAGCAGTACACCCGCCAACTGCCGGGGAACGCCCTGCGCATCCAGGATGGCGCCGCCCGCATCCTGGCCCATACCGGCGATAAAAACCCATATCTGCACCTGGATTTTGGCTGCGGACCCGGTCAGGTGATCGGCTGGCTCAAAGATGAAGACCTGCTCTCCGTAGGATTCGATGTCTCCCTGGTCAACCTGCGAAATACCCGTAAATCCACCGGTGCGCTGGTCGTCTGCGGAGACGCCACCCGGATGCCCTTTAAAAGCGATCAGTTCGACCTGGTCACCGAAGCGTCCGTGCTGCACCACATCCTCGACTGGCGTGCTGCCGCAGGAGAAGCCTGCCGCGTATGCCAGCCCGGCGGCGGTATCCTGCTGGACGCTGAACCCAGCCAGGAGATGGTCGCCTTCAGCAAGCTGGCAATATTCGTCTTCAACCTGCGCTTCCCGGTGTATAAGCTAGTCAGTTACTTCAAGAAGGATAAATATATCTTCCGAGACACGGAGCAAGCCAAACTCAACCTCAAGGCCGAGATCCACCACCAGCCGGGGACGGGCTTCCCGCTGGATGAACTTGCCGAAATCTTCACCCAAGCCGGTTTCCAGCTGCACCTGTTCCACTCTCCCGGCGCCGACCTGGATACCCGCAAGCCACCCAAGTTCAAGAACATAATCCTCAACCTGCTCAGCCTGCGCAACCCCTGGAACCCCAAACTGGGTTCCTTCACCGCCATCGGTACCAATTCAACTACCCGCCCTGAAAGAAGGAGCACCCCATGAACCTGCAAAAAGTGGTCATTATTGGCGCCGGCGGCTTTGGACGCGAAGTCCTTTATGTCCTTGAAGCGGTCAACCAGGTTTCCCCCACCTACGATATCGCCGGCTTCATCACCGATCCGCAATATCATAAGACCGGCGAGGTGATCAACGATGCCCCAGTCCTCGGCGGCTTTGACTGGCTGGCAGCGAATGCTGCCGAAGTCAAAGCGATTTGCGGGGTCGGCTCCCCGGCCACCCGCCAGCGGATGATCGAGCAGGCCGCCGGATTGGGAGTGCAGTTCTTCAGCGTGATCCACCCGCGGGCAATCACCACCCGCTGGATGACCTTTGGCGAGGGGACAATCATCACCGCCGGATGTATCCTGACCAGCAACATCACCCTGGGGAATCACGTACACCTCAATCTGGACTGCACCGTGGGGCATGATGCCGTGCTGGAAGATTTTGTGACCGTCTCGCCGGGTGTGCACATCTCCGGGAATGTGACGCTCAAATCCGGCAGCTTCATCGGCACCGGGGCCAACATCATCGAGGGCAAGACCGTCGGCATTGGTTCGGTGATTGGCGCTGGCAGTGTGGTAGTCAAGGACATCCCCGACCATGTGACCGCCGTCGGCATCCCCGCCAAGCCGATCAAGACCCATTCGGCAGACTAGCGCATGGACATCTGGACCGAATTGCTCTCCCGGGATGAACCCCTAATCAGAAGGGCTTTTTCCCAACTAAACCAGACGGAGAAGATCGCCGCCCGCGCCCACTTGATCAAGATGACCACCGAAGACGGCTGGCACCCGGAGCAGATCCGCTCAGCCCAAGCTGCCCTGGACGCGATCAAGGATATTCCCTGACCCACAGGAGCAACCCATGGAAATTCGGGAACTGACTGCCAAAATGGATGAATTTGTCGCCGAAAAAGGCTGGTACCAGGAGGACAGCCCCAAACCCCAGACCGCCCGCAACATAGCCATCTCCCTGGCAATTGAAGCTGCCGAAGTGCTGGAGCATGTACAATGGGAAGAACAGCCGGCCGATGCCCAGACCCTGGCAGGCGAGCTTGCCGATGTGGGTCTCTATCTACTGCAGTTGGCCCATGTCACCGGGATCGATCTGGAAGCCGCCATGCTACAAAAACTGGCCCAAAACTATCAGCGGAATTGGGGAGCATAACCGGATTATTCCCCGGGACGGAGCGATGGAAGAAACACTTGCATTCGACAAATGGCCTTTTACCCAATCTGAGCTGGCCGCCGGGCTGCGCCGCCACACCGGCGACCCGCGGCTGACGATCACCCAATTCTCCGAACGCGAGATCACCCTGAGGCTGCCTGCCGTCGGCCACCTGCGCGGCATGGAAGTGCATACCGAGGGGGTCACCGGCCAACAGTTCTTCCACCTGGTGCTGAAAGAGAACATGGGCAGCACCCGCGCCGGGGGAGCCGGCGCCGGATTGCGCGAGATGAATGTCTATCTGACCCTCAAGGAACTGCTTCCCGTGCGCCTGCCGGTGCTGATCGCCTCCCACCCCAAAGGGGCCTGGCTGGTGATGGTTCACCTGCCGCCGGGGCGCCAGCCAAATAAATGGCAGGCTGCCGATTATCTGCTGGCCACAGAGCAGCTCGCCATCCTCCACGACCGCTTCTGGGGCCTGGGTGAGGATCTGGCCGTGTATCCCTGGCTGGTGCAGTCCCTGCACAGCTCGCGGGATATCTACCTGCAGGCCGCCATGCAAGATGCCCACACCCTGGCCCAGAACAAAGAAAGCCTGCTAAAGACCCAAACCAATGTCACCCATATCACCGAGAAGATCCTCGAGAATCTGGACCAGATCGCCGAAGTGCTGGAAGCCAGCCCGGCCACCCTGCTGCATGGCGACTACTGGCCAGGGAATATCCTGATCCACGAACGGGGCGGGATGACCGTGTATGACTGGGAAGATGCCGGGATCGGGCCGGCCACCCTGGACCTGCTCAGCTTCCTGCAAGGCAGCTCATGGCAGTTCAACCAACTGCCTCTCCCGGCGGACGAGATCATCTCCCACTACCGCAGCCAGCTCTCCAAAGCCGGCGCCCACACTTACACCGACGACGAGTTCGACCATGTCTGGGACCACACCCTGATGTGGGGCTTTGTCACCGGCTGGGTCGGGCGTCTGGCGAAGATCCCCAATTCACTGCTGCCGATGCGCCTGGAAGCCCTGCAGGAAGTGCTCTTCACCCCAATCAACCAGGCCGTCGAACGGCAGCTATCCTGAGGAGTTAATCATGCGGATCACAATTTTTGGCGGATCAGCCCCCAAGCCGGGTTCTCCGGCCTACCAGCAAGCCTACCGGCTCGGCCAGATGATTGGCGAGGCTGGCCACATAGCCCTGACCGGCGGCTACATCGGCACGATGGAAGCGGTCTCCCGCGGCTGTGCCGAGGCAGGCGGGCACGTCATCGGCGTGACCTGTGATCAGATCGAAGCCTGGCGGCCGGTCAAGCCCAACCAGTGGGTGCTGGAAGAGATGCGCTACCCCAGCCTGCACGACCGCCTGCTGGCCCTGATCATCGAATGTGACGCCGCGATTGCCCTGCCCGGCGGGGTCGGTACCCTGGCTGAGTTCGTGATGATGTGGAACCTGATGCAGACCGCCTCCATTCCCACCCGCCCGCTGGTCCTGATCGGGGAAGGCTGGGCGGAGATGATCGAAGCCGTCTACCGCGGGCAGGACAGCTACATTCCCGAAACGCACCGCACCCAGGTGCACCTGGCAGACAATGTGGAAAGCGCCTTCCACACCCTGATGGAGACCTGATGCCCGCCATCCACCTCCCCCGCCTCCAGCAGCAGGTCGAAGCGCTCTCCGAGCATTACGCCGACGCCGAAAAATTCTCCCGCCAGCTGCGGGACCTGTTCACATATTACGGCGACAAGACCCGCCGCCCCAGCCAGCAGGCCCAAAAAGCTCCCCGGCTGCCTGTGGAGAACGTGCCTGCCCCGGTGCTGCGCCAGGTGGTTACCCAACTGACCCCCTACGCCGAGAATACCCCCCATGCGATCCTCAACCTGTGCCGCGGACTCTGGCAGCATCCGATCCTGGAATACCGCTTGCTGGCCGCCATGCTGCTGGGGAAAGCAGCGATCAGCCACGCCCAGGAGACCCTTGATCTGGTGCAAAGCTGGAGCCTGGAGAACAAGGAAGAGCAGATCCTGCAGACGATTGCATCCAGCAGCCTGAGCACCATCCGCCAGCAGGATGCCGGGCTGCTGCTTTCCCGCATCCAGGGCTGGTTGGCCCCGGATAAAGAGCCTTTCCGCTCCGCCGAGATCACCAATCTGCAAAAGCTGGGGATGTGTGCCTTGCTGCCTTTCGTGGAAGACCCCGGTTTCGAGAATCTGCCCCGCATCTACGCCCTGATCACCCCCCTGCTGAGGCAGTCGCCGCGGGTGCTGCGTCCCTACCTGCTGGACCTACTGCTCCCGCTGGCCGGGCGCGCTCCGCAGGAAGTCGCTTTTCTGCTGCGCACCGAACTGGAAGCCGAACCGACCGAACTGCTCAAGTGGCTGGGGCGGCGCACGCTCCCCGCCCTCCCGGAAGAGAACCAGGCGCGCTTGCGGCCGCTGGTCAGCCGCAGGCAGGAAGAATAACCAATCCACCCACTTTCACCCGTAAAAATCGCGCTTGTAAGCTTATCTACGTAATGGTATAATTTTAGGCTGACTAGACCGGCATTGGCGGCTGTTTCCGGCTGCCTGCCAGGAGACCTGCTCTATGAGCACATATACGAAAGGACAGATGTCAAAATGGAAAAAGAAGCAAAAACCGCAGTAATCAAGGAATATCAGCGCGACGATAAGGATACCGGCTCCCCCGAGGTGCAGATCGCTCTGCTCACCAAACGGATTGTCCAGCTCACCGATCACCTCCGCACCCACAAGCACGATGAATCATCCCGCCGCGGGCTGCTGAAACTGGTCGGGCGACGCCGCAAATTGCTGGCTTACCTCACTAAGAAGGATTACCCCGGCTATCTCCAGATCACGGAAAAGCTTTCTATCCGCCGTAAGTAATTCGCAGTATTCAGGGCAGATGCTCATTTGAACATCTGCCCTTTTTGAAAAAATCATGTACGCCCACAGGTTGGGATTTGGATGCTGGAGATAACCTCTCACAACGCACAATGTTTGTTGTCAACAGCCTCCAGTTCCTAACAAGGTGGGAAAACCTAAGGAGGTTTACAAACCATGAAACCTGAACTTACCAAGTTCACGGCCACTGTTGGCAATCAAGAAATCAGTTTTGAAACTGGCCAACTGGCTCAACAGGCTGGCGGTGCAGTCACCGTACGCCTGAACGAATCGCTGATCTTCGCCTCGGCAACGATGAGCGATTCACCCCGCGAGGGGATCGACTTCTTCCCCCTCAGCGTGGATTATGAAGAGAAAATGTACGCCGGTGGGCGTATCCCGGGTGGATTCTTCCGCCGTGAAGGCCGCCCTGGCGAAAACGCGATCCTGACCGCCCGCCTGACAGACCGGCCGCTGCGCCCCCTATTCCCCAAGGACATGCGCAACGACGTGCAGGTAATCATGTACACTCTCTCTGCCGATGACGAGACTCCTCTGGATGTGATCGCCATCAACGCCGCTTCTGCAGCCGTATTGATCTCCGACGCCCCCTGGGGCGGACCGGTCGGCGCAGTCCGCATCGGCTTGATCGATGGAGAATTCATCGTCAACCCCACCTACGACCAGTTGGATGAATCTCAGCTGGACCTGCGGGTGGCCGGTACCAAAGAAGCTCTGCTGATGGTAGAGGCTGGTGCCAGTGAGGTGGATGAAGACACGATGAACAAGGCGCTCAGCTTTGCTCACGATGCCATGCAGCCCCTGATCGATGCTCAGTTGAAATTAGCTGAGGCGGTTGGCAAGCCGAAGAAAGACTACCCCTCTTTCGCAATTGCCGATGAGATCAAAGAGAAAGTACTGACCCACACTAAGGACAGCCTGACCGCTATCTACCAGCAGGGGATGAAGAAACACGACCTCGACATGGCGATCAACGCCCTGCGCACCAAGATGATCGAAGAACTTGGCGCTGAGGATGAAACTCTCGTCCCGGCCCTGCGGGAAGCCTTTGAAGCCGCCAATAAGAAAGTGGTACGTGGTATGATCCTGAATGAGGGCAAACGCCCTGATGGACGTTCCACCACCGAAGTCCGCCCGATCTGGTGTGATGTAAACTACAGCCCGCGTGCCCACGGCTCCGGCCTGTTCACCCGCGGCGAAACCCAGGTACTCACCTTTACCACCCTGGGCACCCCGCGTGATGCCCAGAACGTGGACAACCTGACCCCCACCGAAACCAAGCGCTACATGCACCATTACAACTTCCCGCCTTTCTCAGTCGGTGAGACCCGCTTCCTGCGGGGAACCTCCCGCCGCGAAACCGGGCATGGCGCTCTGGCAGAACGTGCTCTCGTCCCTGTAATTCCGGATGAGAAAGAATTCCCCTACACCCTGCGGTTAGTCTCGGAGTGTATGTCCTCGAATGGCTCTACTTCAATGGGATCCGTTTGCGGCTCTACCCTGGCCCTGATGGATGCCGGTGTGCCGATCAAGGCCCCGGTCTCCGGCATCGCCATGGGGATGGTCAGCGAAGGCGGTAAATATGTGATCCTCACTGATATCCAGGGGTTGGAAGACCACCTCGGCGATATGGACTTCAAGGTCGCCGGTACGGATAAGGGCATCACTGCCCTGCAGATGGATATCAAGGTAGACGGGTTGACTCCTGAGTTGATGGCTGAAGCTCTGACACAAGCCAAAGAAGGCCGCGCCCACATCCTCAACAAGATGCTGGAGGTTCTGCCTGCCCCGCGCCCTGAGCTGAAAGACCACACCCCGCGGATCATCATCATCCAGATCCCGGTGGACAAGATCGGCGCTGTCATCGGCAAGGGCGGAGAAACCATCCGCGCCCTGCAGGAAGAGACCGGCGCCAAGATCGATATCGAAGATGACGGCTCTGTGTACATCGCTACTGCAGATGCCGAAGCTGAGCGCATCGCCCGTGAGAAGATCGAAGCACTGACCGAATCGGCGATCCCCGGACGGATCTACACCGGCAAAGTCGTCCGCACGACAGACTTTGGCGCCTTTGTGGAGATCATCCCCGGTACCGACGGCCTGGTGCACATCTCCCAGCTTGACTCTCAACGAGTTAACAGTGTGGAAGATGTTGCCAGCGTTGGCGACGAGATCACCGTGATGGTCACCAACATGGATCCTGGCAGTGGGAAAATACGGCTCTCCCGCCAGGCAGTCCTCGAAGGCTGGACTTTGGAAGAAGCCCAGGCCAAGGATGACGGCGGAAAGAAAAGCGGCGGCGGACGGCGTCCCAGCGGCAATCGCGGCGGTGGCAACCGCGGCGGTGGAGACCGCGGCGGACGGCGTTAGCCACAAACCCAACCAGAATCACAACGAGGTGCGGAATTCCGCACCTCGTTTTTTTATTTAGATACGACCAAGGTCCTAACTGACTTCGCCTTCGACCTCGCCTTCCACCTTGTCTGCCCAGGGATAGATCTCCGTCCCTTTGGCTGCCTCGCGGATCGCCGGGTCATCTGAATAGTGGCCGCGCTTCTCCGGGGGGATCAGCTCGGCGATCTTGCTCATCATCTCATGGCCAAGATCATCCAACTGTTTTCGGCGCTCGCGCCCCTTGCCTGTCACGGGGACTGGCTTGTACGGCTTGCCGATCTTGACGTTGATCCTGGCCCGTCTGAACTTCTTCAGCGAAGGGAAGATCTGATCCATATTATCCAGACCAACTGGCAGGATCATCGCATCTGTGCGGGAGACCAGGAAAGCCGCTCCCGGACGCGCCGGACGGAGCACTTGCGCCCAGTTGCCAGCCTCGGGGAAGATCCCCAGGACCCCGCCGCGCTTAAGCACCTTCTCGGCTTCACGGAGCGCAAAAGTGGAACCTGTACCGCGCTTCACCGGGAAAAATCCCCATAACCGGGGCAGCCAGAGGATGATCGCGGGTGCATGCGGATTTACGGCCCCACCAACAAAATCCAGCGAGTATGGCAAGGCTCTTACCAACGCTGCCGGATCGACAAAGCTGAAGTGATTGGCGATCACGATCAGCGGACCTCCCGAAGGCAAATTCTCCTCACCTTCGATTGTCAGGTCGGTGAGCAGCCAGAAAACAGGTTTGGCTAGCCAGTGAAAGAACCTGCGCAGCGGTTTTCGCTTAGCCAGTTCTTCACTGTCTAAATTTTTGGCAAATTTCATGGATAGATCAGTCCCCTGGCTCAACCACTACCTGACCCAGAGCGATCTTCCGGCCTTCCTTCTCATTCACAAAGAGCAGTAAGCCCAAACCAACCACCAGGAAAGCGGCAATCGCAAACACGGCCTGGCGGTGACCCAACTGAATAGCCTGCTCGGCGCTCAATCCAGCCGCCTCATGGAACAGAGTCATCCGGTGGGCAATGATCCCAAACAGGAACGGCCCAATGAAAGAGGAGGTCCGTCCGACCATGCCGAAGAAACCGAAGAATTCAGCGCTCCGTCCTGGAGGGGCGAATGCGCCGATCATTGTGCGGCTGAGGGACTGTACCCCCGTCAGGGCAAAACCGGCCAGGGAAGTAATCGCGAAGAAACCACCGATCGAGTTATTGAAGTAGATCAGGATCACAGCAAAGATCATCAGGACCAAGGACTGCACCAGGCCGCGCTTGAACCCGATCTTTTCGCCAACCACGCCGTAAAGGTAGGCGCCAGCCACGCTGGCTACCTGCACCAGGATCATCATAATGATCAACTGCTGCTGTTCCATGCCATAGAGCACCGCACCGATGATGGCAGCAAAGTCCAGGGCGGCGATGATCCCGTCGTTGTATACCAGGAAGGCGAGCATAAACTTGAGGAACTCGCG
The DNA here is from genome assembly GCA_963722735.1 of uncultured Chloroflexia bacterium. Lineage (GTDB taxonomy): Bacteria > Chloroflexota > Anaerolineae > Anaerolineales > UBA11579 > UBA11579. Next base: position 309,874 of record CAVROH010000012.1, on the reverse strand, counting down.
GTACTGATTCACCGAGCGGAAGGTGGTGCGCAGGCGGCGGTAGGCCACCCTGATGTAGTTGTCACCCTTCTCCAGCGGTTTAGGTTCGGCTTTCTCTTTCAGCCAGAACCACATCGGAATGGTGGACAGGGCAAAGAAGACTGCCGTGATAATAAAGGAAAGGCGGGTAATAAAATCGCCGCCAATCAGCATGATCATCGCCAGCACGATCGCCAGGCAGACGATCCCACCGACGGAACCAACCGCCCAGCCCATCCCGGATACATACCCGATCTCATCCTGGTCGGCGATCTCGGGCAGCAGGGCGTTGTAGAACACCTGCCCGCCGCGGTAGCCGATCTCTGCGATGATGAAGAAGAGCATGCCGGTGAAGACATCACCTTTTCCCACGGTGAAAAGCGTGGCAGTGAAAATGATGGAAATAGTCGACATAAAGAATAATACCGTTTTCTTCTTGCCGGAGTGATCGGCGATCGCGCCTAGCACCGGTGCGATCACAGCAGTTACCAGCATGGCGATCCCGGTGGCGATCCCCCACAAGCGGGTGCCTTCCGAACCACCAACCACAGCCCCCTGGAAGTAGGCAGAATAGACTGCCAGCAGCACCACCGCAGCATAGGCGGAGTTGCCAAAGTCATACAGGTACCAGGCCCATTGTTCCCGGCGTTTTGAAACAGCTTTCTCAGTCATCGTTTAATCCTCCTGGATCATAATCTGCCCGAATACAGGGCAGTCCTGCTAATGGAATAACCCCAAAGTGGCTATTCGGTCACACTTCCTGGGTTGGTAGATATGGCATCTTTGGCCCCTCCAACCTTAATAACTTTGCCAGGGCGGCCTGCATTGCTGTACGGTCGTCCCAGTGATACTCTGTCTCGATGAAGCACATCGACTGCTCGTGGCCTTTGCCGAAGGCAAACACAAGGTCGCCGGGGCGGGCCTGCTCAACTGCAAACTGGATCGCTGCGCCGCGGTCCGGGATGCGGTAATAAGTATGGTTCTCGACCGCCCCTTTGCTCTCAGCGCCGGCGGCCATCTCAGCCAGTATCCCGTCCAAGGATTCGGTGCGCGGATCTTCGGCGGTCAGGATCGAAAGATCAGCCAGTTCTGCGGAGGTCTCGGCCATCATACGGCGTTTCTGTTTATCCCGCAGACCCGCCGAGCCAAATACCGCGATCACCCGGCCGGAGGTCATCAGCCGGCCAGCCTCCAGGGCGGATTTGATTGCAAAGGGAGTGTGGGCAAAATCCACCACAGCCAGGAAGTCCTGTCCCAGATCGATGCGCTCCATCCTTCCGGGGACACTTTTCAGTGCCCGGATGCCCTTCATAGCAATAACCGGATCGATCCCCAGGCCAATGATCGAGGCGCTCAGGGCAGCCAATATGTTCCAAACATTATAATTCCCAATCATGGTTGTTTCAACCGGAATTTCAAACCCGGGTCCATGTGCGACAAAGCGCAGGACATCGGGGGTATTCTCAATATCTGACGCCCAAACCTCAGCGCGCGAATCCCCGCCATAAGAAATTTGCCGCGCCGAGGTCAGCGCCTGCAGCGGCTCATAGGACCGGTCGTCCCGGTTGAGCACTGCCAGCGGCTCTATCGGATGGGTCTTCCGTTTCGGTTGGGATAATCCTTCAAACAAGCGCCCTTTGGCGGTCAGGTAGTTCTCCCACGAGCCGTGATAATCGAGGTGTTCATGGGTGATATTGGTCACCACACCGATGTCAAAATCCTCTCCATTGACCCTGCGGGCAGCCAGGCCATGGGAGGTGGTTTCCAGCACCACATGGGTGATCCCGGCATCCACAAACTGGCGCAGATAGGTCTGGACTTCGAACGCCTCCGGGGTGGTGACATGCAGGCCGGTTTCCAGCACCTGATTACCGATAATCGCATTCACCGTGGAGATCATCCCGACCTTCAGCCCGGCGGTTTTCATAATCTGGTAAAGAAAATTGACCGTGGTGGTCTTACCATCCGAGCCGGTCACTCCGATCAAGGTCAGGTGGTTGGCCGGGCGGTCATAGAACACGGCAGAGATATGTAATAACGCCGCCCGGGCATCTTCTACCCGCACATAGGGCACATCCGTCTCGATCTCCTGCGTGCCGATCACCGCGGCCGCCCCGTTCTTGACTGCGTCGGGGATAAACTGGTGCCCGTCCACCCGGTCGGAGGTAGCCACGAACACATCACCGCGGCGCACCTTCCGCGAATCGACTGCGATGCCGGTGATCTCGGCAGCCAGCACAACAGAAAGCACAGGGAAACCATCCAGCAGGCGATCTAATTGTTTCATGGTCATGGGGGAGTCTTGTCTAAGTTAAAGACGCCCGAAACAAGCTCCGGGCGTCTCTATATACTCTCAATTTTTCGGGTCTGTTGCCTTTAGTGCAGTTTCTGGCGCATGGACTCTAAGCTGTCCAGCCACAGAACCGTCCAGAACCTTATCGCCGACCCGGACGACCAACCCGCCCAAAATGGCTGGGTTGACCTTGAAGGAAACCGTTCCCTGGCCCTTGAGGACCTGCTCCGAGATCGTCTTCTGCTCTGCATCGGTCAGCGGGAGAGCGCTGGTCACCACGGCGGATTCGCCTTCTGCCGGTTCGACCACTGTCACCTTGCCATCCTTGATGCCGGAGAAGAACTCTTCGATCAGGGCACGCTGGCGGTTGGCATCCAGGGCCTCACCGACCAGCTTCTGGGTAGCGGCCATCGCCAAAGCGGCGATCTGCCCGCGCACCTCGCCGAGGAGCTGGTTGCGCTCTTCTTCGATCTCGGTGCGGGCTTTCGCCTTCATTTCGGCGATGCCTTTCTCCGCTTCAGCCTTCACTTCTTTATCGACATCCTGGGCGCGGGCGGTTGCCTGGCGCACCAGGTCAGAAGCCTCAGCCTGCTTGGCCTGCATGATCTTCTCGGCCTCTGCTTCGGCGTTCTCACGAGCCTCTGCGGCCACACGGGCATCTTCCAGCCCTTTATGGATCTTTTCCTTCCGGTTTTCCAGCATCCCGATCAGGGGTTTGTACACCCAGGCACTTAAGATCAGGAACAGGACGCCGAAAGAGACGATCTGTACAAGGAGATATCCTAGATTTAGACCTAATGCTTCCACAAACTACCTCTCTTTCTCAGAACCCTGTCTGAACCGGATTAGGACGCAACGAAAATCAGCAGAAGTGCGACCACCAGACAGTAAATAGCGACTGCCTCGGTAAACGCGATTGCCAAAATCATGTTGGTCTGAATATCACCGGAGGCATCCGGGTTGCGGGCAATACCCTGCATAGCACCCTGTGCCAGCATACCGATCCCGATCCCAGGGCCGATCGCCCCTAACATTGCCAAACCTGCTCCTAAAAATCTTGCTGCTGCTGCTTCCATGGTGTAAAACCTCCTGAATTTTGATTACGAATTATCAGATTATTTATTTCCAGTGATGACCACAAAAGAGGGCCGCTTTAGTGTACCTCATCGTGGCCGTGTTCATGCTCGTCATGGTCGTGGCTGACTGTCGCCATCGCCATGAACATCATTGTCAACATCCCAAATACCAGGGCTTGAAGCGGGCCGAATAATAATTCAAGGAGAACCGCTATCGACTGTCCCAAACCGCCCGTCATAGAACCCAGGAAGAACAATAACACCGAGCCGGCAAAGATCACACCGAACAAACGGAAGGTGAACGAGAGGATCTTGGCGATCTCGGCAATGATCTCGAGAATACCCGCCAGCCATTTGACCAGGCCAAGGATGAAGTCCATTGGGTTGCCCAAACGGGGCTGCTTCCAGGATTTAGCCACAGCCTTGCCGTTCCAATATTTGGTCAGGTAGCCGCCGCCAAGTGCCTGCAAACCAATCACCTGGGTCATGACTACAGAGATGACAGCAATTGCGGCGGTGAAATTCAGGTCTGTGGAGGCAATCCGGACAAACGGGACCAACGAGTAACCGCCATGCTGCTCATCCGCATGAGCGGCATCCGGCTTTACGATTGTCTCAAAAATACCCAGGACAGATTGCGTTGGGTAGCCATGATCGGATTCATGCAGATAGCCAATCGCATCCGGACCGGGGAGCAGCTCTTGCAGGTTGACGAACAACACCAGCAGGAATATGGTGGCAAACCAGGGGAAGATCTTCTTGGCCCACTTGCCGGCGGTGGATTCGGTCATGTTATAGAAGCCTTCCAGCAGAGGCAGCAATCGCCCCTGAAACGCCGGTCAGCACCATCTTGCCTGCCTTCAACTGCTTGCGGATGTTCCAGGCAATGATGATCACGATCAGCATGGCAATCCATGTCGAGACCATCGTGTTGGTAATATAAAAACCCCCAAACAGGTTGAACAGCGGTTCATGACCTTCATGGGGGTAAACAGCTTCAGGGGGAAGCTGAATGTGCGGCATGATCGGGGAAAATGCCTTCATCCACCAAACAGAAAAGATCACTATCACCAACAATACGTAACGATGGATTTTTCTCGGCTTCTTCTCAGTCGTTTCCACTGTCACCTTCCTCCAAAAAATCGTGCTGCTCCGGTTCGGTTTCAACTTTGGGAGGGGTCATGCGGGCAGAAAACCACCGGCTGAAAAAAAAGACCACTACCATCGTTACCGGAACACTCGCCAAAACCAGAATAAATGTATAAACGCGTCTGCCACCGCCTGTGGCAGCATCCAGCCACAGGCCGAGGCCAAGTGCGATTCCCAGAATAACCACGATCAGACACCCGTTCAGCAATCCGCCGAATAAGCCTGCTTTCAGCACATGAGTACTTAGATCTCGCTGAGTGGGTTGTTTATCTGTCTGGGTCACGGCTCAAAAATTATAACAACGAGTTCCATATGCGTCAACAAGGGCACTTTCTGCACCCAGGTTGTTGATCAATCAACACAGGCGGAGATCAATCCCCGCCTGTGAAAACCTAGAATAATGAACTTGCCGCCTGGGTGGTCAGCTCGAACCAGGGCGCCATCACGGTACCCATCATCACGACACCAATCACGCAGAACACCAGCACCACGGCATGCACCGGGTTGACCGGCATGGGGATCGTGTCCCCTACCTGGCGCTTGAGGTAAACGACTTTGAGGACGTTCAGGTAGTAGTAAAGGCCGATAACAGCATTCAACACACCGATGACTGCCAACCAGGTCAGATCAGCCCTGATCGCAGCGGAGAAAACCAGCACTTTGGCGAAGAAGCCGCCCAGCGGCGGGATCCCGCCCAACGAGAGGAAGGTAAACAGCATCCCGAAGGCCAGGATCGCATTCCGGCGGCTGAGACCAGCATAATCCGCAATCTCGTCGCTGCCGCTCTGGTGAAAGTACACGATCACGAAGCCAAAGGCAGCCAGGTTGGTCAGCAGGTAGGTGATGATGTAATACAGCATGGCACTTACGCCGAACTGGTCTCCTGCCGCTACTGCCATCAGGATGTAGCCAGCATGGGCGATCGAGGAGTAGGCCAGCATGCGTTTAATGTTGGTCTGCCACAAGGCCACCAGGTTCCCCAGGGTCATCGTTATGGCGGAGATCACCGCCAGGATGATCTGCCAGTCGGCCACCGGGAAGGCAGCCAGCAGCACGCGTACCAGCACCGAAAAACCCGCCGCCTTGGAAGCAGTCGAAAGGAACCCGGTGATCGGGGTGGGTGCGCCTTCATACACATCCGGCGCCCAGAACTGCATCGGCACCATTGAAACCTTGAATCCGAACCCGACCAGCACCAGCACCAGGCTGGCAAACAGCGGCACCGAAGGAACCGAGCGGAAAGCCTCGGCCAGGGCATAGATATCAGCCGTGCCGGAGAAGCCGTACATCAAACTGAAGCCGTAGAGCATGACTGCCGAGGTCATCGCCCCAAACAGCAGGTACTTGAAACCAGCCTCGGTGGACTTGGCGTCATCTTTCATGAAACCAGCCATGGCATACAGCGGGATGGAGGCGGTCTCGATTGAAATGAACAGCATCACCAGGTTACCGGCGGAGGCCATCAGGTTCATCCCCAGGGTGGAGACTACCAATAAAATATAAAATTCGCCGCGCCTGGAGACAGAATCCCATTCGACAGCCAGCAGGGAGGTCAACGCCGCTCCGGCCAGGAAGACCAGCCGGAAGACAAACGCCAGCATATCGTGGCGCAGCATCCCGCCCCAAATGGCCGGATCAGCACCGGCTTCCGGACGGTTGAAGATCACCGTCAGCACGAAGATCAACGCCAGACCGCCGAAGGTGACATACGCCAGAAACTCTTTGTGTTCCCGCTTCAGGCGCAGGTCCACAATCAGCAGGATGGCAGCAAAAACGATCAGTAAAATTTCGGGCAATATTGTAAGGATTTCCATCTTACATCCCTCCCAGCAGGATCAGCACCCTGTCAACGCCGGTCTCAACCATCGGCACGATCACCGAGGGGAAGATACCAATTCCGACCAGCACGATTACCAGCAGGGCCAGAGCCAGCTTCTCGCTCGGGTTGACATCGTGCATGTGCCCCTCAAATTCCTTGGGGAACTCACCGAAGAACACCTTGCGGATAAGGCGAATGATGTAGGCTGCCGTAATCACGATCGAGACGGCCGCCACGATGGCGATCCAGCTCTTGGAGTCAGCGCCGCCAAGCCAGGCATCCGGGCTCCAGAAGGGCTTATCGCCCCAGACACCCATGAAGATGGGGAACTCGGCGATGAAACCGGAGAATCCGGGCATACCCATCGAGACGAGACCGCCGACGATGAAGGCCACGGTCACATGCGGGACATATTTGACCATCCCGCCGAGTTCGTCCAGTTGGCGGGTGTGCACCTGATCGTAGATCATTCCGACGACAGCAAAGAAGAGAGCGGTCATCACACCGTGCGAGACCATCTGCACCCCGGCGCCGACCATACCATCGTGGTTGAGGGTTGAGAAGCCCATTACCACCAGACCCATATGCGAGACCGAGGAAAAGCCAATAACATATTTGAAGTCGGTCTGCACCATAGCGATATACGCGCCATAGACCACGTTCACCAGGGTGAGCAGGATCATCCATGGCAGGTGGAACTTGGCGCCCTCCGGCAGCAACATGATCCCGATGCGCAGGGCGGCAAAAGCGCCCAACTTCATCAATACGCCGGCGTGGAACATCGAGACAGCCGTGGGGGCTGCCACGTGACCATCGGGGGACCAGTTGTGGAAGGGGAAGATACCGCCGAGAATGGCGAAACCGATAAACACGAAGGGGAACCATAATCTTTGGAATTCAACAGAGAAATTGGCCTGTTCCAGGGCTACCAGGTCGAAGGTGCCCAGCCCGGCGGTAAAGTACATCGCCAGCGCGCCTACCAGCGCAATCACTGAGCCGATCACCAGATAGAGGGTCAGCTTCATGGCAGCGTATTCGCGGGTCTGCTTCCAACCCCAGATGGCGATCAGCAAATACATCGGGAAGACAGCGATCTCGTAGAAGAAGAACAGCATGAACATATCCAGGGCGACGAACACCCCGAACACACCGGAGGCCAGCAAAAAGAGGAAGGCAAAATACTCGCGCTTGCGGTCGGTGATGCGCTGAGAGATGATCACGCCGGTGAACATCACCAGGCCGGTGAGCAGCACCAGGGGAGCGGAGATGCCATCCACGCCCACCTTGTAGCTGATCCCCAATGCCGGCAGCCAGTTGAACTCATCGTAGAACTGGTACATCTGGGCAGAGGTCAGCACTTCACCGGCAGCCAGCCGGTCATTGACCGAAGCGGCCAACTGCTGATCGAAGCCGAGATAGACCACAATACTGAGCAGGAAAGTGACCAGACCGGCGGCCAGGGCAATGTTGTAAACCAGTTTCTCTCTGTCTTTCGGCACCAGCATCAGCAGCAAGCCGACAGCCGCGGGCAGGAAGACGATTACACTGATGAACGGAATGTCTTGTAAGCTCATAGTTCCCATCCTAACCAATTGCGCTTTGCAGCGCGATCATGGCTTTGTCGATCACATCCAGCAGCCAGCCGGGATAGACTCCCAGCCAGAGCATCAGCACCATCAGCGGGGTGATCACCGCCAGCTCCCGCTTGCTGATCTCGCTCAGGTGGCCGGAATGTGGTCTCATTCAGCGGGCCATGCAAGCTCTCGGAGATCCCTTTGAGGATGTACGCCCCGGTGAACAGCAAGCCGATCATACCGATCGCCGTCCACACCGGGAAGATATCCCAGGCGCCCCGCACCACCAGGAACTCGGAGACGAACCCGTTGAGTCCCGGCAGGCCGAGGGAGGCCATTGAGGTGAAGATCAGCACACCGCCGTAGACTGGCACCAGTGGGAAGTACCCGCCCATCTCGTCCAGGTCTCGGGTGTGGATGCGGTCATAGATCACGCCGACCAGGAAGAACATCCCGGCGGCGGAGAGGCCATGATTGAACATTTGCAGCACGGCGCCGTTGAGGGCAATGGTGGCCGACTCGGTCCCGATTGCCCGGGCGGCTGCGGCAATCCCCAGCAGCACAAAGCCCATGTGGTTGACAGAAGAATACGCCACCAGGCGTTTGAAATCTCGTTGTCCGAAGGCAGCAAATGCGCCGAAGACGATCGCCGCCGTAGCCAGCCCGGCCAGGATATTGGCGCCGCCTTGGCCTGCTCCGGATAGAGCGGGAGCACAAAGCGCAGGAAGCCGAAAGCGCCCAGTTTGAGCAGCACGCCTGCCAGGATCATCGAGCCGGCGGTCGGGGCCTCGGTGTGGGCATCCGGCAGCCAGGTGTGGAAGGGCCACACCGGCACCTTGAGCGCAAAGGCAATCGTGAATGCCCAGAAGGCGACTGCTTTGGCGGTCCCCACAGTGGTGAACCCGCCGAGGATGACATGATCGGAGGCGAGAGCATTCCATTGACTGACAATGTAGGGCAGGTCGAAGGTCTGGAAGACCACGCCCAGCATCTGGATCGCCAGCAGCAAACCCAGCGAACCAGCCATGGTGTAGATCATGAACTTGAACGAGGCGTAGGTGCGGTTGGCGACCTTCATCCCGTTCCACAGTACTTTCTCGCCCTTGGGGCTGCCCCACTGGTTGATCAGGAAGTACATCGGCACCAGGCCAATCTCCCAGAAGACGAAGAACAGCAGCAGGTCCAGCGAGAGGAACACACCCAGCATGCCGGTCTCCAGGAAGAGGAACAGGGCCATGTACATCCGCGGCCGGTCCTCGATACTGAATGAAGCCAGGATCGCCAGGGGGGTCAGCAAAGTGGTCAGCAGCACCATGGTCAGCGAGAGGCCGTCCATCCCCAGATGGTAGGAAGAGCCAATCGCCTGGTACCAAGGTTCGTTGACCACAAATTTGTAGCCATTGACATCCGCGGCGGCGCCTTCAAAGCCAAACCAGGTCACCAGCGCAAAGACCAGCGGCACCAGGCTGGCAACCAGCGCCCAGATGCGGATGAATTTCTTATATTCCTTCGGGATCAGCAGCGTCAGCAGGGCTGCAACTGAAGGAGCAAACAGGATGATTGTGAGTAAAGATTTTTCCATCGTTTCGCTCCCGCTATCTCGTTACCATGAAGACGAACAGGCCGCCGAAGGCCACCAGCATCGCCATGATCATATAGGCCTGTACCGTACCGGTTTGCAGCTTGCGGAACTGCTTACCAAACCACTGGGGCACCGCAGCGCCCAGGGTATCACCGATAAACCGGTTGATCACCGGAAGATCGAAGTAATTGCGGAAGATGCCGCCCAGCCAGTAGGTGATCCGCACCACCAGGTGCAGGAAGCCGTCGATCAGCTTGCGGTCCATGAACAGGAAGACGAATTTCTCGGAGAACCACTTGGCCGGCCGGATGAAGAGCAAATCGTAAGCCTCATCGAAGTAATATTTGTTCTGCCAGCAGGCGTATAAACCGCCCGGCAGCTTCCTGAGCGGGTCCTCCTCGGCAGAGGGGACATCTTTATAGACCAGGTAACCCAGGCCCAATCCGCCAAGCGCCACCACCAGAGAGGTAATCAGCGGGAACCAGCTAAATTCCAGCGTCTCGGGAACCAGCCATTCCGGCAAACCGTGTCCGAGGAAGTGGTGCAACCAGTTGTGCGAGAAGTTACCCAATCACCGGGAAGCTCTCCGGGATACCGACCCAGCCAAAGCCAATGGCAAAGACTGCCAGCACCATCAACGGGCCGGTCATCCAGCAGGTGGTCTCGTGGGCGTGTTCCGCCTCTTTGGTGCGGGGCTTACCCAGGAAGGTCAGGGTGATCTGGCGCATGGTGTAGAAAGCCGTCAGGAAAGCGGCGATCGCCAGCACCCAGAAAACGACCGGTTGGTGCGCCCAGGCATCCGCCAGGATCTCATCCTTGGACCAGAAGCCGGCGGTGACCACCGGGAAGCCGGAGAGGGCAAACCCGCCGATCAGGAAGGTCCAGAAGGTGCGCGGCATTTTCTTGCTCAGGCCGCCCATGTTGTACATATCCTGCGGATCAACCTCATGATTGCCTGTGTGCAGCACCCCGTGCTCCATCCCGTGGATCACCGAACCAGAGCCGAGGAACAAGAGCGCTTTGAAGAAGGCATGCGTCACCAGGTGGAACGCGGCCGCCACGTAAGCGCCAATCCCCAGGGCGGCGACCATGAAGCCCAGCTGCGAAATTGTAGAATAAGCCAGCACACGTTTGACATCGTTCTGCGCCAGGGCAATCGTAGCCGCAAACAGGGCGGTAATCGATCCGATAATCGCCATCGCCTGCATTGGATCGGTGAGGTGACCGTGTTCCATCCCGGCAGCCATCAGCGGGAACATGCGGATGATCATGTAAACGCCAGCCGAAACCATCGTGGCGGCATGGATCATCGCCGAAACCGGGGTCGGGCCTTCCATCGCATCCGGCAGCCAGACGTGCAGCGGGAACTGCGCCGACTTGCCGATCGTGCCGATGAACAGCAGGATCCCGGCCAGCCCGGCCACCGAGAGTCCGAAGAAACCGGAAGGCGTATTTGCCAGATGTATCGAGCAATTGCTTCGTTGAACAGGATCTCGCGGAAGCTGAGGGTGTGCCGCCTGAGTGTACAGCAGAGCGATCCCCAGCAGCATGAAGACATCCCCCACGCGGGTGGTGATAAAGGCTTTGATCATCGCTGCCCGGGCGGACTGCTTGCCGTACCAGAAACCGATCAGCAGGTAGGAGCACAAGCCCATGATCTCCCAGCCGATGAACAGGGCAGCAGGTTATCGGCCAGACCACCAGGGTGTACATCCCGAAGGCGAACAGCCCGATAAAGGCGAAGAAGCGGGCGAACATCGGCTCGATCGAGGGAACCACATGCTCGTGACCATGTTCGGTCACAGTGGCGCCGTGCGGGGGCAGACCGGCAACATCATGGTCTCCCTTGGGCTGGCCCCAGTTGTGGTAGCCCACACTGTATATGAAGATCATGAAGACGGTGATCGCCACGAAGAAGAGGGCAATCGCAGTCAGCGGGTCGACCATCACCCCGATCTGGAAAGCCTCACCGTTCAGCGTCAGCCAGTCCAGCCGGGAGCCAAAGGGATGCTCTGCCAGATGTTCAGCGCCCACCGCCTGGAAGAAGACCACCATACTCCCAATAAAGGAAAGCGCCGCAGCCCCCACACCGATGATCCAACTGGCTTTGTTGCTGCGGTTGGCAAACAACACGATGATGAAGAAAGCCAGCAGAGGCGGTACCGGAAGCAGCCAGAGTAATATATTTGTCATTTCCATCGTCACTTCCCTACCACTTAAGCATGTCGAGTTCGTCGGCGTAGGCTGTATCGCGCTTGCGCCAGACCGAGATCACCAGCGCCAGACCGACAGCTACCTCAGCAGCAGCCACCACGAACACCATCACCGTGAAGACCTGGGCGGTGATATCGCCGGGGGTCAGATAGCGCCAGAAAGCCAGCAGGTTAATATTGGCCGCATTGAGCATCAGTTCGATACCCATCAGGATGGCGATCACGTTCTTGCGGGCCAGGACACCGAACAGACCCACTCCGAACAGCAAAGCGGCCAGGATCAAATACCATGAAAGCGGGATCATTGCTTACTCCTCCTCTTCACTGATCGGGAAAGCGGTCTTGATCGCTGCGATCAGGGCTGCCAGCAGTAAGACCGAGGCAATGATCGTGGGGATCACATATCCCTCAACGCTGAACAGAGCCTCACCCAGTTGCTCGACGACAATTTCGCCGGTATCTGCTGCGGGGGCGAGGGTCTCCATCGCCGGCCAGTACGAGAGCGCCCAGACCAGCGTGCCAGCCGCCAGAACGCTCAGCCCAGCCGCCCAGACAGCGATCTTGTTGAACGGCTTGACGGTTTCGCCGGTAATATCCCGGGTGACCATGATCGCCATGATGATCAGGATCGCGATCGCGCCAATGTAGACCACCACCTGGATGACTGCCCAGTAAAAGGCCTCCAGCAGCACGAAGATCATTGCCACCCCGGATAATGCCAGGATCAGAAATAAGGCGGCGTGGATCAGGTTACGGCGGGTGACGACCATCACCGCCGAACCGAGCACCAGCGCAGCGCCAATCAGGAATACAATTTGAATCGGTTCCATCAACAACTCCTCACTCAGGCTGCGGTTTCTTCTTCGGCGGCGGGGGGCGCTGGCATGACTGCCACCGGCCGGCCTTCAAATCTCACCCGGGTGCGCTTCTTGTTCTTGCGGTCTGCCCGGGCGGCCCAGGCAAAAGCGATCAGGCCCACGATGACATTGAACAGGAAAAATGCCAAGTACTTCATCCAGAGTTCCTGTCCCCGTAAGCCAAAATCGATCAGCGGCATGCCCATCAGGAGCACCAGCGAGACCGGCACCATGAACTTCCAGTTGAGGTTCATCATCTGATCAATGCGGATGCGGGGGAAGGTCAGGCGGGACCAGAGCACCATGAAATAGAAAAAGAAAGTCTTTGCCATGAACCAGAAGCCGCCCAGAACCCAACCTGTCCAGCTATTGGGATCAACCCCTGGACCACGCCAGCCACCGAAGAACATCAGCGCCATCAGGGCCGCAAAGGTGAACGAATGGAGGAACTCAGCCGCCTGGAAGAGGCCGAACTTCATCCCAGAATATTCCACGTGATAGCCGGCCACCAGCTCGGATTCGGCTTCCAGCAGGTCGAAGGGGGCACGCCCTACCTCAGCCAGCGAGCTGATGAAGTAGATCACCACTGCCAGCGGAGCCATGACGACAAACCATACCCCGCCGTTCTCAAGGCCCTGAGCCTCCACGATCCCGTTGACGCTCATCGTGCGGGCCAGGAAAACCGGCACCAGCAATGAGAGGAACAGCGGCACTTCGTAAGAGATCAGGGTGGCTACACCGCGGAAGGCGCCCAGCAGAGAATATTTGTTGTTGGAGGACCAGCCCGCCAGCAGCACGGCCACAATCCCGAAGGAACCGGCCGCGGCAACGTACATCACTCCCACGCTCAGATCGGCGCCGATCCACTTCTGGGTGAAGGGGACCACCGCCCAGACCATCAGCACGGAGAAGACAGCCACGATCGGGGCCAGCACGTAACCAACCGCATCTGCGCCTTTCGGGCGAGTATCTTCTTTGGTGAGCATTTTGACAGCATCGGCGATCGGCTGGACGATACCCCAGGGGCCAACCCGGTTGGGTCCGATGCGGTCCTGGAAGCGGGCAGCCACTTTGCGCTCGATCCAGGTCAGCACGATGAAGATCACCATGACCATCGCGCCAACCACAAAGGCACCCAAGAACTTCAGGATGACATTGGCAACCAGATCAGATGCGCCCCAACCGATCAGGACCTCACGAAGCGATTCTGCTATCCAGAGTACAGGGTCAGCTAAAAATTGCATTTCTCACTCCTCAGTTGATCGCAGTTATCTAAATCTGCGAACTTTGAAGAAAACAAATAAAAAGCTGATGAAGGTTCTCGCCAGCTTTTTACAGATCTTGTTCCACTAATTCCACTTCAATGCGCCCTTACGCCAGGCGTAAAGCAGGCCGTCCCCCAGCAGGAAGATGAATAGCACTCCTGCGATCACCCCCAGCAGATCCAGCCGGTCGAAGGCGACTGCCCACGGGTAGAGGAAGATCACTTCAACATCGAAGACCAGGAAGACCAGGGCATAAACATAATACTGAACTTTAAACTGTACCCAGGTATCCCCGACTGTCTCCATGCCGCACTCGTAAGTATCCAGTTTTTCATCATTGGGTTTACGAGGGGCCAGCAACCGGGCAAGCACCAGCACAATTGCCGGTATACCCGCTGCTACGAGGACTAACAGACCAACAAATAACCAGTTATCCAGCAGCATCAACGCTCCTCTTCCACACTCTAATGTTACAAGCCAAATAGGACGATCTGAGGTGAAATCTGCTCCAACTTCCACCTCGGGTCATCGAACGAAGTACATTATACCAAAAAACATAAGTTCGAAATCTGCATTTATGTGAATTAGTGAATGATTGCACATAATTTCCACCTCATTAAATTACCACAGATTGATAAGAAATGTACGGATATAACAGGATTGCCTCATTAGTTTTTTCTATGAATACTTACAAGGGTTTTTCATAGTCCCAAACCGTGTCGAAATCCCGAAGATTTTCAGTTTTGCAAGTCTTTCGCTTCTGAAAGGGCACAGATCTTCTTTCCGTGTAAAATGGTAACTGAACCCTGCGAATATGTGAGGATTTGAAAGAGATTAGATGACAAACCCACCCGAATCTACCGTCACCCTGACCCTCGCCCAGCAGCTATCCACCCTGGCGCTGGTGGCAGACCAGATCTCCCGCCGGATGAAGGACATCCCCGGCGAAGTCTCCCAGGAAGCGATCGGCAACCTCAGCCATATGTCCAGCAGCCTGACCCGCTTCAGCAAGCAGATCGACCTGGAAGCCGCCGATAAGAAGAATCTCCAGGCGCTGGCTAATATCGGCCAGGTGATCAATTCCTCGCTTAATTCCGATGAGGTCTTACGCATCGTGATGGACACGATCATCCGCCTGACCGGCGCAGAACGCGGCTTTATGATGCTCAGGAACCCACAGGGAGACATGGATATCAAACTGGCCCGCAACTGGGAGCAGGAAAGCGTGGATGGCAAAGAGACCGAGATCAGCCGCACGATTGTCAACAGGGTGATCACCGATGGCCAGCCGGTGCTGACTACCAATGCGATCGAAGATCCGCGCTTCCATGGACAAGAGAGCATCATCGCCCATAACCTGCGCTCGATCCTGTGTGTGCCGCTGAAAGTGAAGGATGAACTCACCGGCGTGATATATGCCGATAACCGCTTCCGGGCCGGAATCTTCACCGAATCCGAGCGCGACCTACTGAGCGGCTTCGCCAACCAGGCCGCCGTCGCCATCGAGAACGCCCGCTTATTTGAATCGGTACGCAGCACCCTGGCCGAAGTGACCGAACTGAAGAACCTGATGGACAATGTCTTCTCCTCGATCGTCAGCGGGGTGATCACTGCCGACATTGAAGACAAGATCACCCTGATCAACCGGGCGGCCGAGAGCATTTTGGGTAAAACCAGCCAGGATCTGGTCGGTTACACGATCGATGAGATTCTCAAACCGCTGGCCGAAACGATTTCCCCGCACATCTCCTCGGTCCGTGAGACTGACCAAAGCGTGATTGGCCTGGAGTTAAGCCCGACCCTGCCGCAGCGCGGTGAGGTAGACCTGCGCTTCACCCTCTCCCCACTGAAAGACGCCGAACAAAATACCCAGGGCGTCGCCATTGTGCTGGATGACCTCACCGAGCAGAAGCAACTGGAGGCCCAACGCCGGCTGTTCGAGAGGATGGTCTCCCCCCGGGTGATCGAGCAGTTGGACCCGGATAAGATCTCCCTCGGCGGGCACCGCGGCGAGATCACCACCCTATTTGCCGACATCCGCGGTTTTACCACCTTCAGCGAGAAACGCTCACCGGAAGAACTGGTGGCTGTGCTCAACCAGTTATATGAAAACTGCCGCAGACGCTGTGCTGGCGGAAGAAGGCACGATCGATAAATTCATGGGCGACGCCATCATGGCCTGGTTCAATGCCCCCATCCCCCAACCCGACCATACCCTGCGAGCGGTCAAAGCCGCTCTCGGGCATCCGAAAGCCGGGATCGAAGCCCTGCACAATGAATTGCCGAGGAGGACGCCCAACTCTCCTTTGGGGCCGGGATCCACTTTGGGGATGTCGTGCTCGGTCTGATCGGCACCGAACAACGGATCGAGTACACCGCCATCGGAGACAGCGTCAACACCGCCAAGCGCATCCAAGAGAATGCCTCTCATGGTCAGATCCTGATCAGCGAAGAAGCCTATCAATTGGTGAAGAAGGAAATCGAAGTTAGAGAGGTAGAGCCGGTGCAGGCCAAAGGCAAGAGCCAGCCGATACAAGTCTATGAAGTACTCGGACTGAAAGAAAAGAAACGCAGTCTTTTCGGATAACCCAAAACTTTTAAAAAAATTATCCTGCCTCTTGGTATGCCTTGCGCAACCAGTCGATCACTTCGGCAGTAATATCCTCTTGCGTGAATATTTCGATGCGGTGAGAGCACATCCCGCTCCATTTATCCCCCTCGATCAACACGCCGCTGGCTTTCTCGCCCTTGAGATTCAATCCCAAGTCCATGCGTGATTTGGTGCTGGGCTGGATGATGGCGAACTGTTTGGCACGCCGCAGGCTGACATAGCTCTTCTTGGGGGTAAGTTCTACATCACTGCCAAACTTGCGAACCTCTCCGATCAGTTTGTCGTACCAGGGCTTCATATCTGCCTTTTTGCTGTATTGGGCAGCAACCAAATCTTCTTCGCCCGGCGGGTCCCCGGCGGCTTGCTGACGGTAGAGCAGAGTGATCGTATTGGCATACCCATGAGATACGCCAAAATCCCCTTTGAGCATCTTCATGATCTCGCCGTATTTCTCCAGCTTTTTAGTCCGGATCAAACCATACCACTCTTCAAGTGATTTCCCCGTCTTCTGAGGCATATTCTGGATCATTGCCTGCCCCTGCAAGTCAGCTTGATTTGACATTATTACTCCTTTTATGACCCTATTTGTAATAATAATAGAACCAAAATAGCCCTGTGTCAATATTCGCCGATCAGGAGCTTACTTCCCCCGTTTCATCGCCTCTCGGGCCAGTTGATCGACCTGATTGTTGTACTTGTTGGCGGCATGCGCCTTAACCCAGTGCCACTCGATCTTGTGCGCCCCCAGGATCCTGTCGAGTGCCTTCCACAGATCCACGTTGGCTAACTCTCCGCCCTTCCGCCGCCAGTTCCGCGCCCGCCAGTTGGGCATCCACTCGGTGATCCCGCGCCGAAGTACTCCGAATCGGTGTAAAACTGCACCTCGGAACGTTCCGGCATGGCATTCAGCGCTTTCACCGCAGCGGTCAGCTCCATGCGGTTGTTGGTGGTATCGGCCTCTGCGCCGCTCAGGGGAATTTGCTTATCAGAATAGAGCAGCAGGGCAGCCCAGCCGCCTGCGCCGGGGTTCGGCTCACAGGAGCCATCGGTATAGATCGTCACTTTGGGAAGTTTACTCATAGAGCTAGTATAGAGCCAATTGAAGCCCCTGCCAACCCCGGGATGCTTTATTTCTTACTGCAAGGTTTCCTCGACGAGGCTGTCCAGTCGGTCGAGGAACAGCGACATCGTCCCTGGCACGAAGCGTTCGTCCAGCACCTCAGCCTGGGCATCCTGCAGCACACTGCGCAGCACACCCCACTGCTGGATTGGGGGTTCGACGACACCCTGATCCAGCAGTGCCAGCGCATCCCGCCAGGACGCCGGCAGTGACTCGTTCTCCTGCAGCTGCGCGGCAGTCTCCCGGTCCAGCGGCAGGTAGAGACCGGATTTTGCCAGGGCGGACTGGCTTTCAGTTCCGGTCAGGCTGCGGATCAGCAGCCAGGCGGCGATCTGGGTCTGCAACTCACTCTTCAGAACCACATAGGACTGCCCGAAAGGCTGATGACCGGCTCCCCCTGCGGATTGGGATACCCGATCGCGGTCCATTCATCTGCCGAGTTGGTCTGCTCAAACGCCTCAGCCACATACCCGATCTCACGCGTATCGACGGCGTAGAACAGTCCCTGGCGGAGGGCGAAATTCTTATCTGGATACGCCTCTAACGGAACCCAGGCACAGCCCTCGGTGTACAGCTCCGAGAGGAAGGTATAGGCCGCCTCCACCTCTCTTGATTTGAAATCCAGCAACTGCTCCAGGGCAGGATCAAAGCTCAACAACCAGGCCGCCGATCCGCCGGGAGAGGGATCGATGATCCAGCCGCCGGTGCGGTCGGCGTTGGCCTGATGGGCAGCACATGCCTGGCGCTGGAAGGCCGCGGTGGTCTCCGGGACGGCAGGAAATCCCAATTCACCGGCCCAGGTCTGGTTATACAGCATCACCTGCGCCGAGAACAGCCCGGGGAACCCCCAGCGTCCATCGTGGGTTGCGTCCCGGTCTAAAATTTCTGGATAATAGTTTTCATCCAATAAGCCGTATGCCGGGTTGTCAAGATACGGAGACAGATCGACCACCTCTCCCAGCCTTACCCAAGGCAGATACTGGTAGGGTTCGGCCAGGACCACATCCGGGGTCTGAGCGCTGTCGATCGCCGCGGCGACCGCTGCATCCAGATCATTGGGATAGCGCAAATTTGGCCGGTGACTGTGATCCCGTACTCGTTCTCCTGATTGAACCACGCCAGCCGTCCGGCGATCAGATCGGGGGCAGTCGGGTCGGTGGCATACCAGAGAACGATCTCTGTCCCGGAGAGGTCTGCCGCATCCAATACCGGCACCAGCGGGGTAGGTGTGGCCGTCGGGATGGCGGTCTCCCGCGGGGTAGCGGTAATGATCCGGAAGCCGGAATCGCCGGCATCTTCGTTGCCGGGCGATTTCTTACCGCAGGCAGGCAGCAGGATCAGGAGCACGAATATAAGCAGAAAACTGGTGAAAGTTCGTCTGTGCATATCTGGATTATATCGCTTACCGGGGAGGAGGTGCAGTATAATTCCGGCAATCAACCATTACCCAGGAGTACCCATGCCAGACCTGACCGCCAAATTTCTCCCCCGATTACAACAAACCAAGATCGCGGGGATTGACCTGCCCGCAGAATTGATCCACCCGCAGTACGATGGATTTTCGATCCTGAACACCCCGAACAGCATCTGCAAGCTGCTAGGAGCGCCGCCCAGGAACGAGGTCCCTGCCCTGGACCCCGCGATCCTCGATCCGCTGGGAGATGGGATTGACCAGGTATTGGTGATCCTGATGGATGCGTTAGCCCTCCACCGCTTGCAGAACTGGATCGCAGAGCGACCGGAGATGGTCTGGGGCAAGCTGATGGCTGACGGCGTTCTCGCTCCGCTGACCTCGATCTGCCCCAGCACGACCAGTGCGGCAATGACCACCTACTGGACGGCTACCTCCCCATACGCCCACGGCATCACTGGCTACGAGATGTGGCTGAAGGAATACGGCATGGTGGTCAATTCGATCCTGCACACCCCGATGAGCTTCAAGACCGGCGGGGTCGGACTGCTCGAAAATGCCGGCTTCGATCCGGAAGAATTCCTGCCGGTTCCCCCGCTAGATACCCATCTGGCGGAGTTCGGCATCGAGGCGCACGCCTTCCAGCATTACAGCATCATCAACTCCGGCCTCTCGCAGATGTTCTTCCGGGACGCCAAACGCCACGGGATCGCATCCCCGGCAGACCTGTGGCACAGCATGTTAGATCTCTGGCGGCAGCCAACCGATAAAAAGACCTTTGCCTGGGCCTACTGGTCAATCGTTGACTCGATGTCCCACTCTTACGGGCCGGATGACCCGCGCAACCGCTCTGAATTCGCCTCCTTCGGCCGCGACTTTGAGGAAATCTTCCTCAACCAGCTCAGCGCAAAGAGCAGCGAAAAGGCACTCTGGTGATCCTGACCGCCGATCACGGCCAGATCGAAACCGACCGGTACGACCTGCACTACGAGCTGCGCAACCATCCCGAATTCCTTGAGATGCTGCACATCCGCCCGACCGGCGAAAACCGGCTGGCTTTCCTGCATGTCAAGCCCGGCAAGATCGAAGCGGTGAAGCAGTATGTGGAGCATGCCTGGCCGGGCCAGTTCACCCTGCTTGACAGCCTGGATGCCGCCGAGAAAGGTCTCTTCGGCCCCGGCGAGATGCACCCCGACCTGCCCAACCGGATCGGTGACCTGACCGCGGTGGCCAACGGGGAAGCCTTCTGGTGGTGGGGAGACCGGGCCAACCCGATCAGCGGCCGGCACGGTGGACTGGGCGCCCAGGAGATGCTGGTCCCCTTCCTGGCCACAAGATTGTAGCCATGCCTGCCAATCTAAACCCTGTCCTCCAAGCGCTGGGCGAGCAGTTTGGCCGCCTGGACAACCAGGTTGAGAAGTGGATTGGGCTTGACACAAAGGTCCTCGCCCTATTGCCAGTTATCCGGCAGGGACTGGACGATCACTTCCCGCCAGGCAGATATCCGATTGAATGCTTCTCCGGTGCAGTGCAAACCTATCAACGCCTGCTGGATTCGATCCCTGCGGATGAGACTATTGCCAACGGTTATCTCAACCTGCGCTTCTACATCATGCTTAACGGATTCCTGGCAGCCTGCCAGGAGTCATTAGAGAAAGCCGCGCTGAACGAATCTCTGGACGCGTCTGTCCTGGTGGAAAAGAGCTATTACAAACCGTACTTCTTCGACCGGGTAGCCTACACCAAAGAAGAGATCATCGCCCTGCTGACCGAAGACATCCAGCGGCTGGAGGATGCTCCGCACGACCAGAAAGGTGTGCTCCTGGCGCTGCGTCTCCGCAAGGGAACCGTCCTGACCCTGGCCGAGAGCTTCTGCCCGCTGCATCCCCGGCTGTATCCGCTGGTGACCGCCCTGGAAAACATCCCGGTCAGCAAAGACCCGGTGCTGATCGCAGCTACAATCAGCGCTATGGAAAAGATCCATTCCGCCATATAATTGAATAGAAAAAAAAGGTAAAGGTCTATGTCTATGCTTGGAATAACCGAATTAGTGATTCTTTGCGTTGTCGGATTGATCCTGGCGGCAATTGTCGGCGCGGTGATCTTCATGATCGTCAGGAAGCAGCGATCCCCTGCTGAGGGAATCCCCTGCCCCAGTTGCGGCAGCCTCAACCCACCGGAGAACAAATTCTGCAGCAACTGCGGCGGATCACTCTAATCCCCGCACCGCTGGCTCAAATTTACTCCAACCTGGTGTAGTGGTGATCCACGATCCGGCGCCAGCCCTTTTTGGTCTGCGCTTCCACCACCCAGCGGAATCCTTCGTTCTCATCCGGCCAGTAGGCCATGCGTCCCAGCCCGGCGGGCATCTGGGCTTCAAAACCAAAGGCCTGCGGGTGCAGGTCAGTGACATTTGCCAGCACCCCCTCCGACTGCTTGCCATCCGAAGTGAATGACCAGAAGCAGACCTGCTTCTCCCGATTGACCCCAATCATGGCGATCTCGTCATAGCTGCCGCCATCCCAGATCCACGCGGCTTTCAACTGGATATACTTTCCATTGAGTATCTTTACATACTCCCGATGGCATTTCACCAGCCCCATCTCAGATTTGGCTTCCGTCTGCCAAACTCCCAGCAACGGGGTGAAGATTCCCAGCTTTCCCCTTCCTTTTGTCCATTTCATGTTTCACTCCTATTAGTAATGTTTATCCAATCATTCGGTCTTCTATTTCCCAGGCGTGATCCAGGGTGTGCCAAATCGCCCGGCGGAGGTAGAAGCGCAGCGGCCAGATCTTCCCGCCGCGCGGCCCCTGTTCAGGGATCTCGCCGCGCATCCCAGCTTCCAACGCTTCCAGAACCGCGGCCCGCACCTGCTCGATCTGAACCGAGAGGGGATCGGAGAAATCCAGCTTAGTTTTTTGCGCCAGCCGCTTGAGATAAGCTTCGTCCGCCTGGAGGGTGTGGATGATGATCTTCTCCAGGTCACGCCCGCCGCCGCGCGGCCCTTTGCGCAGATCCTTTCCCCAGGCGGCATCCACCTGCCGGTCGAATTCATCCCAGGCTGAATGCAGGATTGCCATCTGACGTTGGTATTCCTCCGGGGAAACCGGGAGCAGATCATGCTTCGATGAGGATATCCGGCGCGCCAAAGCTGGTGGTGGCATTCCCCTCCACGCGGGCGATGATCTCAAAGTCTTCCATGCGATCCGGGGTCTCGAACGCCAGCCCGGCGGCCCGCACCACCTCCCCATAGCGAGTCGCAAATTCGATCAACGATTCAAATGCGGACGACTCTTCCTTCCCCCACCTGGCCCATCCCGGCCAGTCGACCGCCACCACAAAGGTCTTCTTCTGCCCCTCTTCCACCAATACCCGGATCTTTTCCATCTAATGCACCCTTTCACTGAACTGATTATACAGGAACATGCAGTCCGATTAAATGAAAAACCGGGCAGGCGTGTAACCTGCCCGGCTATTTGTCAATTTGTGAGCCTAGAAGCCCTCCAGCCGGCTCATGTCGGCGACGCCGTCTGCCAGGGCGGCGATGCGCTGCAGCATCCCCAAGCGGTTAGCTTTGATCTTCTCGTCCTCGGCCATGACCAGCACCTCATCAAAGAAGGTGTTGATCACCGGGATCATCGGCAAAAAGGCGGCAAAGAAATCTTCCACTGATCCAGCCCCCCGTTTGGCGGCCTCGGCTTTCTCCAGAGCGGCGAACAGGTCTTTCTCGGCCTGTTCCACAAACCCGGCGGGGTCCACCTTGTGCTGCTCCGCCAGATCGCGGGTGATGCGTACGCAGCGGGAGTAAGCAGGCAGGATCTCGTCCCAGTCCTCCCGGGCGACAAATTCACCCAGGGCGGTGACCGCCTTGCTGGCGCTGGCCGGATTGTATCCCTGACCGGCGAGTACAGCATCGACCACATCGAACTTATGGCCCTCATCCATCAGTTGGCTGCGCATCCGCCCGATGATGAACTCCAGACATTCCTGCTGGCTGGCCTCACCGGCTTCTACGGGCTGCAGACTGGCGGCCATCTTCAATCCGGCGCGGAGATCAAAGTCCTGCCCCCAGCCAATCAACGCCTGCACCAGACCCAGGGCAGACCGACGGAGGGCAAAGGGGTCCTTGTTGCCGGTCGGGGCCAGCCCGGCGGCAAACAGCCCGGCAAGGCTGTCCAGCCTATCGGCGATCCCGACAGCGAGGCCGGTTTTCTGGCTGGGGACATGGTCCCCGGCACTCTTGGGCAGGTAATGTTCAGAGATTGCCTGGGCTACATCTTCGGTCTCCCCGGATTTGAGCGCATACTGCTGTCCGATGAAGCCCTGCAATGCTGTCATCTCCACCACCATCCGGGTAGCCAGATCGGCCTTGCACAGTTCGGCGGCGCGTTTGGCGATTTTTACTTCGGAATCGCTCAACCCGAGCTGCTTGCCAACCGCATCCACCAGTTTGGTGACGCGCTTGGTCTTGTCCAGCATCGAGCCCAGTTCGGTCTGGAAGGTAAGGGTATCCAGCTTGGGTAGGTAGTCTTCCAAACTGGCTTTGAGATCTTCATCCACAAAGAAAGCCGCATCGGCAAAGCGGGCACGGATGACCGCCTCGTTGCCTTTGGCAATCACATCCAGGTGCTGGTCACCACCGTTGCGCACGGTCACGAAGTAGGGCAGCAACTCCCCGTCCTTGTACACCGGGAAGTAGCGCTGGTGTTTCTTCATCACCATCACCAGGACTTCATCCGGCAGGGCCAGGTACTTTTCCTCAAATGTGCCTAACAGGGCGGTCGGGGCTTCTACCAGATGGGCAACCTCGGCCAGCAGCGCCGGATCAGGTCTGATCTCACCGCCCACTTTGGCAGCCAGCGCGGTCACCTGAGCAAGGATCTCTTCCCTGCGGTTATCCACATCCAGGATAATGCCCTGGCCCTCGATCAGGTTGAAATATTCTTCCGTACTGGAGACAGTCACTTCTTCGGGATCGCTGAAACGCAAGCCGCGGGTGGTCATCCCTGCCTGGTAACCAGCATACTCAAAGGGAATCGGGTGGGTATCATGGATCGCCAGCAGCCAGCGGATCGGGCGGGAAAATGCCACATTGCTGGCATTCCAGCGCATGCCGCGTTCCACCTTCAAATTGGCGATCAACTCCGGCAGGCGTTTGGTCAGCAACTCTACAGTGGTCTGGCCTTTGTGCTGCACGGTTGCGACAACATACTCACCGCCGTCGATCTCGCGCACTTCCAGATCGGAGACCGGGATGCCCTTACCGCGGGCAAAGCCCTCGGCGGCTTTGGTTGGTTCACCATCCGGGCCAAAGGCGCGTTCTGCCGGCGGGCCCTTGACCAATTCCTCACGGTCATCCTGCTCGTTATCCAGGCACTCCAGGTACACCACCAGACGCCGCGGCGTGCCCATGACCATCAGGTTGCCATAGTTCAGGTTCAGTTCCGCCAACAACGCCGGGAAGATCTCCTCCAATTGTGACAGGTAATAGTCCAGATCGGCGGGAGGAAGCTCCTCGGTGCCGATCTCAAACAGCAGCGGGCGCGGCCGGTCGGGTGCAGTCAGTTTCACCTCGGTCTTTTTCACAGAAACTGGCGCTGTGCCGGTGTCTTCCAGCCAGGGGAACTCCTGTCTCTCCCGATCTTCCACATACAATGAAGCCACTCTCCCGGCCAGATTGCGCATCTCGCGGAAGAACTGCTGGCGTTCGGTCACCCCGATTGCCCCGCGAGTATCGAGCACATTGAAAAGATGCGAGAGCCGCAGCAACTGGTCATAGGCTGGCAACACCAGCCCGGCATCCAGGGCGGTGATGACCTCTTCACGCGCCAGATCATACATTTTGCGGTTGCGCTCCACATCGGCGACTTCAAAGTAGTATCTGGACTGCTCCTGCTCGCCCTGCATGTTCATATCGCCAAAGGTGCGTTTGTCACTCCACTGGATATCCTTAAAGTGGCTGACACCCTGCAACGGAGCGGCGATGCGGTCCAGGCCGTAGGTGATCTCCACCGAGACCGGGTCAAGATTCAACTGGCCGGCCTGCTGGAAGTAGGTGAACTGGGTGATCTCCAAACCGTCCAGCCAGACCTCCCAACCAAGTCCCCAAGCGCCCAGCGCCGGAGACTCCCAGTTATCCTCCACAAAGCGGATATCATGCTCATGCGGATTGATCCCGATCGCTTCAAGCGAACCGAGATACAGTTCCTGCGGGTTGCCCGGATCGGGCTTGAGGATCACCTGATACTGGTAGAACATCTGCAGCCGGTTGGGGTTATCGCCATAGCGGCCATCATCCGGGCGCACCGACGGTTCCACATACCCGACGTTAAACGGCTCCGGCCCCAGGACGCGCAAAAAAGTGGAGGGGTTATTCGTCCCTGCGCCTACCTGGCTGTAATACGGATGCCAGATCAGCGCCCCCTGCTGTGCCCAATAATGATGCAAGGCAAGGATCATACTTTGAAAGTTGCTTGGTTTACTCATATGAATTTGTGTTCCTTAAAATGATTGCAATTTAGTCCTGATCGATCGTAAAGCGGCGCTTGTTATTAATCACCGCCCAGACGCCCACCCCGATCCCGGCCAGCAGCAAAGCTGCACCGGCTACGGCTACCAGTAAATTGCTGGAACTGCCGCTATTCCCGGGGTCTGTGACATTGGTCAGCGGTTCGAAGATTGCGGTCGGCTGCGCACCAAAGTTCAGGTAGGAGGTATCCCCGGGGACGAGTTCCACTGTGACGGACAGCTCGGTAGTGCGATTGAACCCGCCAGGCAGCGCCATGGTGACCAGATACTCTCCCGGCGGGATATTTAAGAAACAAACCGGTTCATCGAAGAAGGTGGTGGTCTGCTTATTGGAGTAAGCCCCCAACCGTTCAGTAACACTCACCTCGCCGTCCGCCAGGGCGATCTCCTGATCCTGACGGATCGCATCGCCATTCTCATCCAGATAGAGCAGCACACAGATCTCGCTGGCATCGGCCACGCCGGTGGCGGTGGGAGTTGGCAAAGTGGCCGGGTCCTGGGTAGCGCCAGGCGGCAGAGTGGCAACTACCGGATCAACTACACCCAGCAGCAGCACCTGCCCTGGGCGGATTACCGAATCGGCATCCAGACTGTTGAGCTGGCGCAGTTCATCCAGCGATACGCCGGAGACAGCCGAGATCCGCCAGAGGGTATCGTCAGCCTGGACTGTGTAAATGATGCGCCCGTCAGCGCCCGGCGTGGGGGTGGGGAAGGGGGTCAACTGCAGTCCGGGTGCGGCATATACCGGGGCCAACATCCCCATAAAAACCATCAGGGTGAGCGCTAATCCGGCCAACACGACAAAGATTTTTCGGTTCATTTTTGGAAGCATACTCTGCTGCCTTTTCTATCCATTTTCGGGCTGGAAAGGTAATTCCAGTTCATTCATTATAACAGGCAGTCCAGACCAATTGCAGGGTAGAAATTTATTGACAGATTGTATAGGTATTGATATATTTACCAATAATGTTGGTCATATAACTAATACTATTGGTTATAATATAAATCGGTGGTGAATTTTGCTCGAACCAATCCTCGGATCAAAAAGCAGCGAACAAGTCCTAATATTCCTGACAGCCAGAGAGACTGGCTATGCAACAGAGATTGCCAGATTCTATGATTCTGATCTTTATGCGATCCAGAAACAATTGGCACGCCTGGAAGCAAATCATATCCTGGTGAGCCAACCAATTGGACGCACCAAAGTCTATCAATTCAATCCCAGATACCCGTTCCTAATCGAACTAAAGACGCTCTTGAAAAAAGCTTTGGGGTTTTATCCGCCAGATGTGAAAGAGGGTCTAACTATGAACCGGCGAAGACCTCGAGAGGATGATAAACCGCTATGAAACCGATCCAGGAGATGACCCAGGGGGAGCTTGCCGCCTTCATAGATTCCCACCTGCAGAAGAGCGGGGTCGATGTAGTTCTATCTGGCGGGGCTTGCGTGGCAATATACAGCGATCACAAATACGTCTCCAAAGATTTGGATTTTATTGTTCGCTTCAATCTGAATAAAAAACTTCTTGCCCAGGCGATGGGAGAATTAGATTTCAACTCAAGAGGCAAGTATTTTGTCCATCCTCAAACACCCTATTTTGTCGAGTTCATCCCCGGGCCTCCTGCCGTTGGACAGGACCCGATCGATGAGATCTGCGTGATCCAAATGGGGACAGGAACCATCCGTATCATCTCACCAACAGACTCTGTCAAAGACCGGCTGGCAGCATTCTACTATTGGGGCGATCGGCAAGCCCTGGAACAGGCTGTGCTGGTTTCCAACTCGACTGAGGTCGATATGGAAAAAATTAAAACCTGGTCAATACGTGAAGACAATCAGGCCAGGTTCGAAGAGTTTTTCCAATTACACAATTCGAAATAAGGAGCCTACCAATGGACTTTGTGAACCTGATCCAGACCGAATGGCAGCAGATCGCCCTCTCCGCCGGGATCGTGATCGCTGCCCTGATCCTGACCAGGCCGATCCTGAAGATCCTTCTAGACCGGATCATAGGCCGGATCACCGGAGCAACCCGGAACACCCTGGACGATGCGCTGATCAGCGCCATCCGCCCACCGCTCTTCTGGCTGGTGATCGCCATCGCCCTGGATCTCAGCCTGCGCCGGTTGACCTTCATCACTGATGGTTTCCGGGAATCCATCGATACGATCTCCTACCTGATTTACAGCACCCTGGCAGTAGTCGTCCTGTGGCGCCTGATCACTGAGGCTGCCAACTGGTACACCACTGAGATCGCCGACAAGACCGAGACACCGCTGGATAACCAGATGATCCCCTTCATCCGCCGCATGGCGCTGATCCTGCTCATCGGGATCGCCGGGATTATGATCCTCGGACATTTTGAGATCGAGATCAGTGGATTGATCGCCACCCTGGGGGTAGGTTCTCTGGCGGTGGCCCTGGCCGCCCAGGCAGCCCTCTCCGATACGATCAGCGGCTTCATGATCATGATCGACCGTCCCTTCCGGATTGGAGACCGGATTGAGATCCTTGAGCTGAATACCTGGGGAGATGTGGAAGATATCGGGCTGCGCAGCACGCGCATCCGTACGCGCGATAACCGCATGGTGGTGGTGCCAAATTCGGTAATCTCAAAGAGCCTGGTGGTGAATTATGCCTATCCCAACAGCGAGTACCGGATTGAAATCCATATCGGCGTGGCCTACGGCACCGATCTGGAATATGCACGCCAAACCCTGATCGATGCAGTTAGCAAAGTGGAGGGAGTGGATACATCCCATCCGGTGGAAGCGCTCTTCCTCGAATTTGGGGATTCCGCCCTGATCTTCCGGGTGCGCTGGTGGCTGGATTCCTATGTGGATACCCGCCGCATGTTCGATAAAGTCAACACGGCAATGTACAACGCCCTCAATACTGCCGGGATTGAGATCCCATTCCCACGGCAGGATATCCATGTCAAAATGGAAAGCAGCGTTTCCGGCATCAACTCGCCGGACAGGTAAACCTATCCCTCAGGCAAATGGATCGCAAACTGGCATTCCATATCACCCTTGAGCAGTGATTTGACCACCTCGATCCGCAGCGGCTGGCCCAGGGCGACTTCCCATTGTTTGCGCTCCCAGCCCGCAGAGCAGTAGCAGAAAGTATCTGACATCCCGTCTTCAATATGCTCGCTAAGGATCGGGCAGAAGCAATAAGCCTGCTTGCGTTCCAGATCTGTGGTGGCTTTTTGATAAGCCTCCGGGTTGCTGGGGTTCTTGGTTGATAACAAAACCTGACCTTCCCGGAGGAAATTGGGACGCCAGCCCGGATCTCCCTCCATGAAGACCACGACCGAATCGACCGCCTCAAGCAGACCGGCTCCCTGTGCCACCGCCCGCTGGTAGACATCCCGCATCTTTTCGGCCTGCTCCCTCGGAAAGACATGCGAGCAGGAAGACAGGATCTGATAGCGCTGGAGGTCATCGGCTACCTGATCCAGCCGGTCCACCAGCCCTTTGGCCCAGTCAAACCGCTCTGTCTGCGTGGATTCAATGAAGATCTGGCTCCCGTCACCGATCACCTGGCGTGCAGACTCCTCACCTAAAACTTCCACCGCGGATTTCTCAAACAAGCCCTCCCAGGGATGGCGCACGAACATCACCTCGATCGGCGCTTGCTGCGGGCTGCCGCTGTGAAGTACCTCAATGCAAAACTCATCAGAGATCAGGCCGTATTCGGAAGAGCAGCCAAACAGTTCCTGGTAAACTGCCCCCAGTTGGTCCAACTCGCCGGTCAGGGTCTTGGAAAGCACCTCAATCGCCTGAAGCTTGCGGGAGGTGATTTCTCCATCTGAGAACAACTCACTGACCGGCAAACCGATTTCGGCGTCAAAACCCTCCGTATAGCTGTTGATAAAATTCCTGATCCAGAAAGGCGGGCCGCTGACGATCTCCGCCGGGACAGTGTGGGTGAGCACAGCCAGCTTTTCCTCAATCTCTCCCCGGTTCTTCACATTCAGCCGGATGACCGCCGCCCAGCTTTCCCCAAAGACCTTGTGTTCGATTCCCTTGTTTGCCAATGACATTCAACTCCTCCTGTGCTAACCTGTTGGTCTAAACCATTTTACGCTGGAAGCCAATCGGCTGGATTAGATAAGGATGAGTCCGCGGGCCACCTTCACGAAATCGTGACCAATTTGCTATCCAAATCGTAAGCTGAAAACAGCAGCCTAGCCTTATAATTGAGAAATAGCCAATATATCCAGCCTTCAGGAGTTCCCATGCTGAATCTATACCAGATGACAATCAATTATCTCGTTGACGAAGTGCAGCAAGCCTACCAGCGCACCTACGGCAGCATGGAACCATGGATCAACAACGTGATTGGCTGGTCGGCGCGGCTGGCATTGGAGATCATTTCCAACACCGACGCACTTTATCATAACGTGGAACACACCGTGATGGTCACCCTGGCGGGGCAGTCGATCCTCGAAGGCAAACACCTCACCGAGGGCGGAGTCACCCCGCAGGATTGGCTGCATTACACCATCGCCCTGCTATGCCATGATATCGGCTACGTCAAAGGCGTGCTTAGTCTGGATAAGGGCATGTATTGTGCCACCGGCATTGGTGATGAGATGATTACGATCCCCAAAGGCGGCACCGACATTTCCTTGACTCCCTACCATGTAGACCGCAGCAAGCAATTCGTTCTAGAACGTTTTGGCGACAATCTTCTGGACGATACCGATATCGACGCTGAGCAGATCTGCTCATTTATCGAGTACACCCGCTTCCCGCCACCGGATAATGGTGAATACAACGATACCAAAGGTTATCACGGGTTGACACGCGCAGCGGATTTCATCGGCCAGTTGGGAGACCCCAACTACCTGCGCAAAAGTCCGGCTCTGTACTACGAATTCGAAGAAACCAATTCCAATCAGAGCCTGGGCTACACTGCACCGGCCGATCTGCGCAAGAGCTACGCAGGCTTCTTCTGGAATATCGTTAACCCGTACATTAAGGATGCGATCAAGTATCTCTCTGTCACCCAGCAGGGCAAGCAGTGGATCGCCAACCTGTATGCGCATGTCTTCACCGTGGAACACGCCGACGATTAATCTCACCGATGTCTGATTTCAATCTGATTCCCTACCCAGGAAACCTGAAATCCTTAGATGGGCAATTCTGCCTGGATGAAGATACCCGTCTGTGCCCGGACCGCGCCAACCAGGCCAACGCCGAGTACCTGCAGCAGCTTCTCAAGCCGGCAACAGGTTTCGAATTCAAGATCGATCCAGACAATTCGAATAACCCGGAAGACATCCGGTTGACGATCCGGGAGGAACTCCACCACCTGGGCGAGGAAGGTTACCAGCTGATCGTCACCACGGAAGGCATCCAGTTGCAGGCGCACACCCCCACAGGAATATTCTACGCCATCCAGACCCTGCGCCAGATGCTTCCGGCTGAAATTGAGATTCCAATTCTCGTTTGCGGGATGGTGTGGCAGATTCCCTGCGTGGAGATCGAGGATGTCCCCCGCTATCCCTGGCGGGGCTACATGCTGGATGAATCCCGCCACTTTCAGGGGATCGAGACGGTCAAAAAGCTGCTCGACCTGATGGCCCTGTTCAAGCTCAACCGCTTCCATTGGCACCTCACCGATGACCAGGGCTGGCGCATCGAGATCAAGCAGTACCCGCGGCTGACGGAGATCGGTGGACAGCGCGCCGGCACCGTGGTCGGGAATCCCTACCTCAGCCGGAAACACAACCACATCCCGCACCAGGGCTTTTACACCCAGGATGAGATCCGGGAGGTAGTTGCTTACGCCCAGGAGCGCCATATCATGGTCATCCCGGAGATTGAGATCCCCGGTCATTCCACAGCTGCCCTGGCTGCCTACCCGCAATTCAGCTGCACCGGCGGACCATTTGAGGTTATCACCCGCTGGGGTATCTTCCCGGAGATCTACTGCGCTGGGAAACCGGAGACCTATAAATTCCTCAAGAACATCCTCACTGAGGTGATTGAGCTATTCCCTGCCCCCTATCTCCACATCGGCGGCGACGAAGCTCCCAAGAAACGCTGGAAAGCCTGCCCGGATTGCCAGCGCAAAATGGCAGAAGAAAATCTCCCGGATGAGGACGCCCTTCAAGTCACCATGGTCAACCAGATCGCAGAATTCCTCCGCCAGTCCGGCAGACGGATCATCTTCTGGGGTGATTTCTTCGATCCTGAGATCGATCCGGAGGCGATCGTGCATTTCTGGATGGGCAACCGTAAGCAGGTGCTGGAATCTGTCGCCCAGGGCCGCGAGGTGATTAATTCCACCTACCTCTCCACCTACCTGGATCACACCTATGCCACCATTCCATTGAAGAAGGCCTACCAGTTCGATTCCAGCTTCCCATCCCTGCCGGATGAGGCGGAAGAGCGCGTCCTCGGGTTTGAGGGCTTGATGTGGGGGGAATGGCTTCCCAACTACCGGCGGGTGGAGTACCAGACCTTTCCCCGGCTGGTAGCCCTGGCTGAAGGCGGCTGGCGCTATCAAAGCAGATCCTTTCAGGATTTTACCCGCCGGCTGAAAGCATTCCTACAAACTCGAATGGATCACCTCGATGTAGGCTATGCACCTACGAACAAAACAGATCCCCCCGCCTGGATGAAAATGCTAGCTCCTTTGCATATTGCCGGATCGAAAAAAGGCATATCCCTGCCAGTGGAGAAGAAATGATAGAATTTAAGAATCTGGTTGAGATTCCCCTGAATTTACCCGGAAAACTATACCGCAGCCCGATGCCGTTTGCCAGATTTGATCTGGACAGGACCACCTTCCAGGAATTCCAGGATGCCGGGATTAACACGGTAGTTATGTTGGTGGAAGAAGGGGAAGATACCCAATACGCCGGCAAGGATCTGAAAACAGAATATGCGCTTCACAATATCGATGTGATCCATTACCCGATCCGAGATTTTGAAACGCCGGAAGACAGTGCTGATCTGAAGAATACCTTAGACCGAGTCCAAGAAAAATGCCAGGATGGAGAAAAGGTAGCCGTCCATTGTTTTGCCGGCCGCGGCCGGACCGGACTGTTCATCGCCCTGTTAACCCGGCAAGCGCTCGGCCTGGATGGGGATCAGGCGATAGAATTCGTCCGCCGGTATTTCCCGGCCATCGAAACAAAGGACCAGGAACAACTGGTCCGGGAGTTTGAACCCAATGAGTGACGGTATTGAAATATTCAGAAGTGATCGGATCGTTCTTAGAGATCTTCTCCCGACAGATTTGGAAACATTCCTGCGTTGGCAGACGAGTGGGGAGTGGCGGTATTATGACGCACCATGGGAAGGGATCAAAGAACAGATGACTGAGGAAGAGGGGGATAAATTTCGATCAACTTACCTGGAGATCAGTTCCAGATCACAAGAAACCCCTCGCAGATTGGCCTGTATCTGTTTGCCTGACGGCACACCGTTTGGCAGATTGAACCGGTATGGTGACCAACGATTTCAAGATGTTTTTTATATAGGGATTGTAATTTATGAAGATGTCTATCTTGAGAAGGGATATGGCACAATCGCATTCAAATCTTGGATCGATTACTTGTTCCAGAATTCAGAAATCCATAAGATCGAAACGCACACATGGTCTTTGAACCCTAGAATGATCCGGGTGGCACAAAAACTTGGCTTCACCCATGAAGGCACCGAGAGAGAACTGATCGAATGGCAGTGGGAATGGCAGGATCGGCTGCGATTTGGTCTCCTGCGGGAGGAATGGGAAAAAATCTCAGTTAACCCCTGAAAGTAAAAGAAAATATTTATAAACACCCCAAAACGGGGTGTTTATTTGTTAAATTTCCTGGATTTCCGGTGGCAAATTCCTGCTTGACTTAATAGCACACATGTTCTATAATTCCAAATAAGAACACCTGTTCTATTATTATAACAGGATCACAGGACACCCAGGAGGTCCAAAATGAATAGAAAACCGAATTTCTTTCAAGTATTGCAGGGAAACAAGATCAGCCGCGGTCTGATTTGGGGTCTGCTGATCATCAGCGCATTGATCGCCTTCGAGATCTTCAATTACAGTTCTACAGAGTTTGCAATGAGCGACCTGTTAGGCGATCTTTCCTTCATGGGAATGCGCTGGTCCACGATTCTGGCGCTGGCATTCTGCGGGATCGACTTCGCCGGGATCGCCCGCCTGTTCACCCCTGAGCAAGGGGCAGAGGAACCCAATGAGGTGTGGTATTTGTTTGGCGCATGGCTGCTGGCTGCCGCGATGAACGCCTCACTTACATGGTGGGGTGTCTCGATCGCGATCTTGAACCACGCCACATTGGGGAATGCGATCGTCCCCCGCGAAAATATGCTCAGGATCGTTCCGGTCTTTGTGGCGGTCATCGTCCTCGTCATCCGGGTACTGATCATTGGCACCTTCAGCGTAGCCGGAGACAGGATCTTCACTCAGGACGATTCCCCCACCGCACGCAAAGGTTTACAGGTCGGTTTCAACCAGCCAAACGCCAAGGCAAGAACCCAATCTCCCCGACCTGCCGCAAGGCCTTCGACCAGCTACAACCGACCATCTTCCCGGCCTTCCAACCGGCCAACTAACCGGCCCAGACCTGCCAGCCAGCCATCCTTCCGTCCCTCCAGCAGCCGGCCAGAGCCCACCTACCATCCGATCTCAATGCAGGGCAAATCCGAACGACAGACTTCGCAATCCCAGCAAACATCGCGGGAATATAACAACCGCGATTACATGGGCTAAGACGCTAAGAAATGGATCAGTACCCGTTCTACGATTCAGAAGAGGCACCCTCCGCACCCCGGCGTGGAGGGTGTTTCTCTCTCCTGATAATCCCGCTGGTCACGCTCCTGATCATTACTGCCTGGCTGCGCTTTCTACACGGGGGCTCGGATCAGGGACTGGCCCTGCGTATCACGATCAATGAGATCCCTGCCAGCGCACATGCCGTCTCCACCTCCAATCCATCCTCAGCACCTAATCTGATATCAGCTCCCGCCATCGCCCGATTCTTTGCGCCCTCTGTCCACTTCTGGGAAGAGGAGATCCTCGCATGGGCTGCGGAATATGATTTAGACCCTAATCTGGTTGCCACCGTGATGCAGATCGAATCCTGCGGAGATCCCAGAGCGCTTTCATCAGCTGGGGCAATGGGACTTTTTCAGGTAATGCCCTACCATTTTGAAAATACCGAAGCCCCTTACAACCCGGAGACGAATGCCCGCCGCGGGCTAAGCTACTTTCAGCAGTCCCTGGCCACCCATGCTGATATCCGGCTGGCCCTGGCAGGCTACAATGGCGGGATCAACACCGCCAAGAAACCGGAATCGGAATGGCCCGCAGAAACCGTGCGGTATGCTTATTGGGGGAGCGGGATCTATCAGGAAGCCAAAAATGGGGGTGGCAGCAGCGGACGCCTGGAAGAATGGTACCAGGCAGGCGGCGCCAGCCTTTGCCGTCAGGCAGAAGATCGCCTGGGAATCCAACCGTAATTTACAAAGGGGGATTATTCCGGTTTATATTCCGGTAAGCAAATAGTAAAAATTGAGCCGCGTCCTAATTCCGAGTCCACCTCAATGCGCCCATTATGACGGAACATGATGAGGTATGCGATCGAAAGGCCTAGGCCAAAGCCCTTCTCATCATACTGAAGGAATCTGGTCCTGGACTCTTCCACCCGGTAAAAACGCTCAAAGATATGCTCGACCTCTTCAGGATGGATCCCGCGCCCGTCATCCTCCACGGCAATATGGACTTCATCTCCTACCCTGGATAATCTCAGGAAGATCCTACCATCACTTTCGGTATATTTAACTGCATTGCTCAATAAATTAAGCAGAACCTGTTTCAACCTGTCTCTATCCCCCAAAACCACCAACTGGTCGATCTCCTCTATGACCATCTTCTTCTGATCCCCTGCCAGGATCTTGATCTGCTGGAAGACCTCGAGCATCAATGTATCGATCTCCACCGGCTGCAGTTCGATCTCCAGGCGGCCAGATTCTGCCTGGGCCATCAACAGCAGATCCTCCACCATCCGGGTCAGACGGGAGATCTCCTGATTCATATTATCCAGGGCGACCATATCCAGTTGGTTCATCCGGCGCATCAGGCTGGCATTCCCCTTCAAGACCGTCAGCGGCGTACGAAGTTCATGGCTGACATCCGCCAGGAACCGGCGTTGGCTATTGAAGAGATGCTCGAGCCGTTCCATGGTCTCATTGAAAGCTGTGATCAGCCGCCCAACCTCATCTGTCTTTTGCCTGCCCTCCAGAATACGCAGTGAGAGGTCATCCGAACGGGTGATCTCCAGGGCGGTTTCTGTAACTGTGGCCAACGGAGATAATGCCGTCCGGGCCATATAATACCCAAAAGAAGCCGCCACACCGGTGATAACCAGACCGATCAACACCAGAGACCGCAGCAGATCGGCTCTGAGCTTATCCACCGCCGCCAGACTGGTCCCCGCCTGGAGAACCCCCACATTGATCTCGTCCACCATCAGCGGGACCGAAATAACCTTATAGTGCAGGTTCCCTCGCACCAGTTCAGCCGAATGATCCTTGCGGGTCTGGATTGCGATGCTCAAGCCTTCCGTATCCATCACCACGCCCTCACCGAACCCCAATTCGGTCGTGCTGGTAGTATTCAGCAATTCGCCGTTATTGTCATACAACTGGAGCAGGATACTGGCATCATAGGTGATCAGCCCGCTGGAACTCTGAGTGCGCAAGGCATTCCCGGCTACCTTGATCGCGGATCCAAGCCGGACATCGATCTGCTGCATCAGGAATTCAGTGGACTGATTGAACACCGCCAGACCGAAAGCAAACAAAGCTGCGCCAACAAGCACAGCGTAGAACATGGCTAAGCGGATTTGAAGGGACATACTCGCGCTCTGGACTCTCTACGGTGTTTCCCGCAGGACGTACCCCATCCCCCGCATCGTGTGGATCAGGCGAGGCTCATCGTCCGCTTCCAGCTTTTGCCGCAGGTAACGGATATACACCTCGATAATATTGGAGTCTCCCCCGAAATCGTAGCCCCAGACCTCTTCATAGATCATCTCGCGGGTCAGCACCTGACGGGTATGGCGCATGAAGAACTCTAGCAGCTCATATTCCTTGCCGGTCAATTGGATCACGCGCTCGCCGCGCTTGGCCTGCCGGGCGCCGGTATCCAGCAGCAGATCTTCGAATTCATAAACAGCCGGGCGGTTGGGCTGCGTGCGGCGGAGCAGCGCTCTAATTCGGGCCATCAGCTCGTCCAGGTTAAAGGGTTTGACCATATAATCATCCGCCCCTGCATCCAGCCCCTGCACCCGGTCGGAAACAGTATCCTTGGCGGTCAGCATCAAGATCGGGAGACGGCCACGCTCCCGCAGTCGGCGGCAGACTTCAAGGCCGTCCATCCCCGGCAGCATCCAGTCCAGCACCACCAGGTCTGGCGGGTTATCCCAAGCCAGGAGCAATCCGGTTTGGCCGTCCAGGGCTGTATCTACCTGATAGCCGTCATAGGCCAGGCCGCGGCGCAGGAAGGTAAGGATCGCCTCATCGTCTTCTATGATCAAAATTCTCGCTGACATATTACCCATCCCTGAAAAATGTTGCCCAGATTAATTTTGTGACCCTCAATATACCACAAGATAACCAAATCCCTGGCCGAAATCCTTAACAAAAAACAAGGTCTCTTACGAGACCTTGTTTTTTACTAAGTGGTAAACCGAACTATGCCAGTTCGACTACTGCGCCAGCTTCTTCGAGCTGCTTCTTGGCATCTTCGGCGGCGTCTTTCCCGGTCTGTTCCATTACTTTGGAACCGGCTGTTTCGGCCATTTCCTTGGCTTCTTTCAGGCCCAGGCTGGTCAGCTTGCGGATCACCTTGATGACCTCGATCTTTTTCGGACCGGCGTCCTTGATCACGACGTCAAACTCGGTCTTCTCTTCAACTTCTTCTGCGGGGGCAGCAGCACCAGCAACGGCCATCGCAACAGGAGCAGCGGCGGAAACGCCCCATGTCTCTTCCAGTTTGGAAACCAGTTCGGCAGCCTCGATCACAGTCAGCTTGCCAAGTTCTTCTACCAATTTGTCTAAGTCAGCCATTATAAAATCTCCTTTAGAGTAATCTTTTTAATTTTAGTTGCAGCGGTGTTATGCAGCTGCTGCGTCTGCATGTGCCTTGATCACCTGAGCCAAAGAGCGGCCCGGTTCGGCGATAGTGCGCACCAATTTTGATGCGGGAGCATTGATCGTGCCGAGCAGTTGTGCGCGGACAACGGGCAGCGGGGGAAGCTCAGCCAGTGCATTGACTTGGTCTGCGGTGAGCAAATTTCCGTCCATTAAACCGGCTTTGATCTTCAGGGCAGGGGCATCCTTGCCAAAGTCTTTGATCACTTTGGCGATCCCGGGTGTCTCTTCAAAAGCCACACCGAAAGCGGTGCTGCTGGTAAAAAGACCATCCGGAATTTCGATCCCGGCTTCCTCGAACACGCGCTTAGCCAGCCTGTTCTTGATCACATGGAACTCAGCTCCTTTTTCACGGGCCTGTGCCCGCAGGTTGTCCATCTGAGGCATATTCAGGCCGGTATATTCAGCCAGGATCAAACCTTTGCTTTCCTTCAGCCATGCTTCATACTGGGCAACCAGATCTTGTTTACGTTCCTTTGATAGTGCCAACGAGTTAACCTCCTTTCAAAAAATAAAAGTCTTTGCCTTCAAAATTCAGGCAAAGACTTTCGGCAACTTCGCGGCAAATCTCGCGGTGGTTTGCTGTTCAGTCCTCACCTCGGCTGGGAATTAAGACGGGGATTTGATTTCCCGTCACCAGCTGTCTTTGGCGAAGGCGTGGGCCTGGTCGGCTGCACGTCAAATGCGGTAAGCATTTGATGCTAGCAGCCAACTCCGCCCGCAATCAGGTATTTTACCCGATTTACTCAGAAATTTCCATGGTTATAGCCTGATTGGTATCCAGTTTGATACCAGGGCCCATGGTGGTCGTAAGTACAATCTTACGGATGAACGCGCCTTTTGAGGCAGCCGGCCGGTTACGGCGGACAGCCTGAACCAGGGCAGCGATGTTGTTGTAGAGGTGCTGCTCTTCAAAAGAAACCTTGCCAACCGGTACATGCAGGTTAGCGGTCTTATCCACGCGGAACTCTACCCGCCCGGCTTTGACCTCATCGATCGCCCGGCCAATATCTTCCATCGGCACTACCGTGCCGGTCTTGGGGTTCGGCATTAAGCCGCGCGGCCCAAGCACACGGCCCAGACGGCCAACGGTGCTCATCATATCCGGGGTGGCGATGGCGACATCAAAGTCCAGCCAGCCATCCTGGATCTTCTTCACGGTCTCTTCATCGTCAGCGACGGCATCCGCGCCGGCCTCGCGGGCCAACCGGGCGCCATCACCCTGAGCGAACACCAGCACACGGATCGTTTTACCCAAGCCGTGTGGGAGCACGACCACGTCACGCACCTGCTGGTCCGCATGGCGAGGGTCCACGCCCAGGCGCATGTGAATTTCGACGGTCGAGTCGAACTTGGTGTTCGCTGTCTCTTTTGCCAGCGCGATCGCCTCGGCGGGGGCGTATGCCTTTTCCCGGTCAATCAATTCGAGCGCTGCGCGGTATTTTTTGCCTCTCTTAGCCATTTTTGCTCCTTTTGTCTAGTGGTGGGACAAAACCAACTGCCTGTTTTGTCTGCAGTTTTCTCAAACTACATTAGCGGGTCATCCCTGAAAGGGTGCGCCCTCCCACGTTGAAAGTGTTTTATTGGTCAGTCTTTTACGACACGGATGCCCATATTGCGGGCAGTTCCCTCGATCTGGCGCATGGCGCCTTCGATATCGATCGCGTTCAGGTCCTTCATTTTTGTTTCAGCGATCTCACGCACCTGAGAGCGGGTGACGGTGCCAACGATCTCGCGGTTGGGTACACCGGAACCCTTCTCAACTCCGGCAGCTTCCCTCAGCAGGATCGCCGCAGGCGGGGTTTTCAGCTCAAATTTAAATGACCCATCCTGGAAGACCGTGATCTTGGCCGGGATCACCTGGCCCATGCGGCCGGAGGTGCGGGCATTGTACTCTTTGGTGAACTGCATGATATTGATACCCTGGCTGGCAAGAGCCGGGCCGATCGGGGGCGCCGGGGTTGCTTTGCCGGCCTGGATCTGTAATGTGATTACTGCTTTTACTTTCTTTGCCATTTATGGTTCTCCTTTTGTCTAGTGGTGGGACAAAACCAACGGTTTGTTTTGTCTGCAGTTCTCTCAAACTGCATTAGCGGGTCACCGCCAATTGGGGCAATCCCTCCCACGTTGAAAGTATGTCCTACTACGCTTTTTCTACCTGTAAAAAGTCCAACTCCACCGGGGTTTCCCGGCCAAAGAAGTTGACCATTACCCTGACTTTAGCCCGTTCCATGTCAATTTCATCCACGGTGCCGCGGAAGTCATTGAAGGGGCCATCCACAATCCGGACACGTTCGCCGGGCTTGAAGGTGACCTTGATACGGGGTGCATCGGATTCCATCCGTTTGATGATCTGCGAGACCTCTTCAGGCCGCAGCGGAACGGGGTCATTTCCCATCCCGACAAAGCTGGTCACGCCAGGCGTATTCCGCACCACATACCACGACTCTTCTGACATGATCATGTTGACCAGAATGTAGCCGGGGAAGACACGGCGCTCGACGGTGCGGCGTTTGCCGTCTTTGACCTCGATCTCTTCCTCTGTCGGGACAACCACATCGAAGATCAGGCTCTTCATCCCCATGGTCTCGATGCGCTGCTCCAGGTTGTGACGCACCTTGTTCTCATAACCGGAATAACAGTGCACCACATACCAGGCTCGGCCGTCATCTTCTTCCATGCCGACGGGGCGCATTGAATTCACCCGGGCGAGACTCAGGTTCCTGTTCGGCAGTTTCTTCCCAGTCTACGGATTCTTCTGCCGCAGGGTCAACGATTGCCGATTCTTCTTCCTGCAGGTCGTCTGCCGGGAGTTCTTCCTGTGGTTGTTCCAATCTATCTTCTTCCATCATGATATACGCTTCCGCCAGATGATCCGTGAAACGGATCTACCGGCACACCTATTTGGCCCTACAAGTTCCAGATCAACTCAAAAAAACGGTAAAAGCCTACATCCAGGCTGCCCAGAATTGCTGCCATCACAGCCATGACGATGACCACAACGACTGTCAGGCTCTGAGCTTCCCGGCGGGTAGGCCAACTGACTTTGCGCAGCTCACCCATTGTATCCCGGTACCAGCGCCGTATTCCTTTAGACTGTTTGGCCTGTTTCTTGGGTTGACGGCGGGCTTGCGCCTTCTTTGGTTTTTTCTGTACTTCTTTCGTCTTTGCCACTGGTTGCTCCTCTATTTAGAAGTAGACCATTCATCCTTTTACGGCTAAAAACGCCGCATCTTCTGCGGCGTTGCCAATCTCAGGCAGGCGAGGCAGGAATCGAACCCGCAGCCTACGGTTTTGGAGACCGTTGCTCTGCCTAATTGAGCTACTCGCCTACATCGCTGTCTTAAAAAAGAACTAGCGGGTTTCGCGGTGCAACTGGTGTTTGCGGCACCGCGGGCAATACTTTTTGATTTCCATCCTGCTTGGGTCGTTGCGGCGATTCTTCTCAGTAGTGTAATTTCTTTCTTTACACTCGGTGCACGCCAGGGTGACCACAGGACGATTTCCTCGTCTACCAGACATTTTTTACTTCCTTGAAAGGCATCCTGCCGAATCTGCTTACCTCAGCAGGATGCCTTCGATATTGCTAATTTCTCCGGGACTGGGATTAGTCCAGGATCTCGGTGATGACGCCAGCGCCGACGGTCAGACCGCCTTCGCGGATGGCGAAGCTGGAACCATTCTCCAACGCCACTGGCGTGATCAGTTCCACTTTCAGATTGACACGATCGCCAGGCATGACCATTTCCACGCCCTCAGGCAGGGTGATCTCGCCGGTCACATCCAGCGTCCGGATGTAGAACTGCGGGCGATACCCGGTGAAGAATGAGTTGTGACGCCCGCCTTCGTCTTTCCGCAGCACGTACACTTCGCTCATGAACTCTTTGTGCGGTTTGATCGACTTCGGCTTCGCCAGCACCATGCCGCGCTCTACATCATCACGGTTGATACCTCTCAGCAGCAGACCTGCATTGTCGCCAGCCATTCCGGTTTCCAACTGCTTGTGGAACATCTCGATCCCGGTCACTACCGTGCTCGGGGTCGCATCCTGCAATCCTACGATGTCTACCGTTTCATTCAGCTTGACTGTGCCGCGCTCGATACGTCCGGTCACCACTGTGCCGCGGCCCTTGATCGAGAACACGTCTTCGATGCTCATCATGAACGGCTTGTCGGTCTCCCGCTCCGGCTCCGGAATGTATTCGTCAACCACGCGCAGCAGCTCGTGAATGCTCTCGTATTCCGGGGCAGTCGGGTCGGTGCTCTCGCTTGACAGTGCCGCCAGGGCACTCCCGCGCACGATCGGGGTCTCGTCTCCCGGGAACCCGTACTCGTCCAGCAGCTCGCGGAGTTCCAGCTCGACCAGCTCCAGCAGTTCTTCGTCGTCCATCATGTCGACCTTGTTCAGGTACACTACGATGTTCGGCACTTCCACCTGCTTGGCCAGCAGCACGTGCTCGCGGGTCTGAGGCATCGCACCATCGGGAGCGGCCACCACCAGGATGGCGCCGTCTACCTGCGCCGCACCGGTGATCATGTTCTTGATGTAGTCACGGTGCCCGGGCATGTCCACGTGGGCGTAGTGCCGGTTGGCGGTCTCGTACTCAACATGCGAAATGTTGATCGTGATCCCGCGTTCCTTCTCTTCCGGCGCATTGTCGATCGTGTCGAATGCACGAAAGTCGCCGTATCCGGCCATGGCTGCTACTTTGGTGATTGCCGCGGTCAGCGTGGTCTTGCCGTGGTCAATGTGACCCATGGTGCCCACATTCAGGTGGGGCTTGCTTCGATCGAATACTTGCTTTGCCATTTACTTACTCCTTATGATTACGTCCAACGTATTTCGAGAGCCTCCAATGGGACTCGAACCCATGACCTCATTCTTACCAAGAATGCGCTCTACCGCCTGAGCTATGGAGGCAGACGATTGAAATTACAACTCAATCGTTGGGATTGGCATTGCTGCATCTCCCGGTTCTCGTTCTTTGATTTTAATCTGCATGCACTAAAGAAGTTGCCTCTGGCAACTTCTTTGTGGATAGGGAGGGATTCGAACCCCCGAAGTCGTATGACAGCTGATTTACAGTCAGCCCCCTTTGGCCACTTGGGTACCTATCCATTTTTTCCAGCCGTTGCCGGCCAGGGAGTGAGACCGAATTCTTCAGTCACACTCACCGGCTCACAACAAGCCACCAATCGGAATCGAACCGATGACCCATCGCTTACAAGGCGATTGCTCTACCAACTGAGCTATGGTGGCGGATCACCAGCAGTACTGGTTGCGGATTGATGCTTCTTTATTAATG
This sequence comes from uncultured Chloroflexia bacterium, assembly GCA_963722735.1. GTDB lineage: Bacteria > Chloroflexota > Anaerolineae > Anaerolineales > UBA11579 > UBA11579. The sequence continues at coordinate 266,856 of CAVROH010000012.1, read as the reverse complement.
TACTTCTCCGAGCCAAACGATTATACCAGAACGAATACACCCAGACAAGATTTTTGCAAGTCTAGCAGCGAAAAAGTTTACTTTGATTCTCAACGCGCGTCAATGGTGAATCCAGGAATTCGAGCCGATCTACCCTAGCCCTCTCTGGCAGCCAGTGCCAGATACAGCGCCACAGACCCGGCCACAGCCGCATTCAGCGATTCGATCTTCCCGCGGATCGGCAGCCGCATCAGGATATCACAATTCTCTCGCACCAGCCGGCGCATGCCGGAGCCTTCGCTGCCCACAACCAGCGCCAGCCCCCCTTTCAGGTTGACCTGGGCCGCAGGCTGCGATTCCGGTCCGCCATCCAGCCCGACCGCCCATACATTCTCATTCTTGAGGATGCTGATCGCCTGGGATAGATTGGTTTGCCCCACCAGAAGATGCTCGCTCGCCCCTGAGGATGAGCTTACTACGGCCGGGGTGACCGTGGCGGTACGCGCCAGCGGCAGCAGTACCCCGTGTACGCCCACCGCTTCGGCGGTGCGCAGCAATGTGCCCAAATTCTGCGGGTCCTTCAAAGTGTCCAGGATCAGAAGGAAGGGCGGCTTTCCCTGCCGGTGGGCCAGGTGCAGCATTTCATCCAGCCCGGCATAGGGATATTCTCCCACCTGGAGTGCCACGCCCTGGGTATTGCGGTCGATCTGGTCCAGTTCCTGGCGCTCCACCTGTTTGACCGGCACTTTCTTTTGCTGGCACAGGGAAATGATCTCTGCCAGACGGCCTTTGGTCTCTACCCCGCGGGCAACCTTCAGCCCGCGCAGCTGCCGCCGCCCGGCCCGGAGGGTCTCATAGATCGGGTTACGCCCGTAGAGCCATTCATTCATCGTGATTTAAGCCTACTTGTCCCAGCGCCAGGTGGAGCCGTCTTTGGTATCTTCCAGCAGCACGCCCAGCTCTTTGAGATCATCGCGGACCTTATCCGAGAGCGCCCACAAACTCTCATTGCGCAGCTCTTTACGGATTTCGATCAGCAGGTCAATGAAGGGAGAGGCGCCGGCCTGATCTCCTTCGGTAGTCTCGAGCGTCAGCCCCAGCACGCCAGTCAGCTCGACCAGCAGGTCCTGGGCAGGCTGCAATTCATCCGCGGTGGCGGAAGCATCCCGCGCCTGGTTGATGCTGCGCACCAGGTCAAAGAGGTGTCCCAGCGCCCCGGCGGAATTGAAATCATCATCCATGCTTTCCCGGAAACCGGTTCTGGTCTTTTCTATCTGTGCGGACAAGACTTCGAGGGCCTCAACAGGCGCGCCGGCGGCTTCCGGGAATGCCGGACGCAGCCCACCGCGCAGCCGATCCAATGCCCGGGTGGTCTGCTCGATAACCTCATCGCTGAAAGTCAGCGGGCTGCGGTAACTGGAGTTGAGCACCATCATGCGCAACACATCGGCATCATGCTCCGCCAAAAAATCGCCGATCGTGACCAGGTTCCCCAGCGACTTGGACATTTTCTCGCCCGCCAGTTGCATCATCCCATTGTGCATCCAATATTTGGCAAAGGATTTGCCGGTATAAGACTCGGACTGGGCGATCTCGTTCTCGTGATGGGGAAAAACCAGGTCATTGCCACCGCCGTGGATATCAATCTGCTCCCCAAGGTGCTCCAGCGACATCACCGAGCACTCGATATGCCAGCCTGGCCGCCCCGGCCCCCACGGGCTGTCCCAGGCGGGTTCTCCCAGCTTGGCTGACTTCCACAGGGCAAAGTCCATAGGGCTTTCCTTGCGGGTATCGGCATCGATCCGGTAACCGGATTCCATATCCTCCAGCTTGCGGCGGGAGAGTTTGCCGTAGTCGTCATCCTTATACACGCGGAAATAAACATCGCCTTCCACGTCGTAGGCATAGCCTTTATCAATCAAACCCTGGACCACCGTGACGATATTTTCCATCTCAGTGGAGACCCGCGGGTAGACGGTCGCCGGGAGGATGTTCAAATCGGCCAAGTGCTGGGCATACTGCTTGATATAGCGTTCGGCCAGTTCGACGGCATCGACTTCCTCATACTGTGCCCGCATGATAATCTTATCATCCACGTCTGTATAGTTCATCACATGACGCACTTTATAGCCAGAATATTCCAGGTAGCGGCGAATCACATCGAATACCAGGCTGGACATGGCGTGTCCCACATGGGCGTTATCATACACTGTTGGGCCGCAGACATACATGGTCACCTGATCGGGGTTGAGCGGCTCAAAACCCTCTTTCTGACGGGAAAGTGTGTTGTATAGTTTGATTCCCATTTTGCTCTCCATCCTCTTACTTGCCCTCTTCCGGCTTGGAAAAGATCATCCGGCCAGCGGCAGTTTGCAGGACTTTGGTAACCATGGTGGTGATCTCCTTGCCGATAAAGCCATCCCCATCCTGCACCACCACCATCGTGCCGTCATCCAGATAGCCAATCCCCTGACCGTGTTCCCGTCCTTCCTGAATGATCCGCACATCGAGGGTTTCACCAGGCAGGTAAACAGCCTTGACCGCATTGGCCAGTTCGTTGATGTTCAGGATCGTGACACCCTGGATCTCGGCTACCCGGTTGAGGTTAAAGTCATTGGTCAGAACCGGGGCGCGCATCTGGCGGGCCAGGATGACCAGCTTGTCATCGACTGCGTTGGTGCCTTCAACATCAATATCACTGATCCGTACGGCAATGGAATTATCCTTCTGGAGTTGGGCGAGCACTTCCAGTCCCCGGCGGCCGCGCTGGCGGCGCAGGCTGTCACCAGAATCGGCAATATATTGCAGTTCGGTGAGGACAAACCTCGGGATCAGAAGTTCTCCGGGGAGAAAGCCGGTGCGGGCAATATCTGCCACCCGACCGTCAATGATCACGCTGGTATCCATCAGGATCGTCCGGCTGTTTTCGGTCTCTGCCTGGCTGCCTTCCCCACCTTTCTGAGAGAAAGCCGACCAAACATTGGCAACATCTGTCTGCCGTGAGACGAAGATCGTCACGCCCAGATAACAAATTACCAGCGCAACCAGCACGGGCAGAATCTGTCCAAGAGGAGATGGCAGCAGAGAAAGCGGGAAGGCCAGCAAGGCAGCCACGACCAGGCTGATCACCAGGCCAACCGTGCCTGACACCAGGGTTTGGGTAGAGACCTGGGTCAGTGTCCTGCGGATCGCTTTCATGGGGCGAGTAGTTAAGTAGGGCGTGAGCACCAAACCTGCCACTGCCCCGACCATTCCAAAGGCAACTGCTCTTGCCACCGGATCTTCGCCGGAAAGGCTGCTGAAATAGACGCCAAACCAGGCACCGCCTATCGCCAGGAGGACCATCCCTATGATACGGAAAATGAATTCTATGCTCATGAATAGCTCCTTACTGACCCCAAACTGCAGCACCGGGAGCCTGCGAGCATGAAAGACACTCTGTTGAGTGCTTGCCAAAGCCTAAATCGCGGAAATGTCGGACAAGAAAATATCGAATAATGGCTAAATTGCTTTGGTCGGCTTCCGGCGGGGTCAAATAAATCCTAATAATTAAATTTTTATAAATCCTGACTCGATGATAGCACGCCAGCACAACGGCGTCAACTCCTGTTAGATAAGAATCACGTAAAAGAAACAGTGACTAGTGAAGAGGCACCCAGTGATCAGGAAAACCTTAAGGCTGCAAAAGACCTGATTACTGGGTGACTGAGTGCCTGTTAACTACTTCAAGGCAAAATCTCCAGAATACTTCCCGCGCTGATCCCCTGCACCTCCGGGAAGTAGATCTGCCGCGCCTGGGCCGGTCTCGCCTGGAAGACGCCGGGCTGGGTGACCACCAGCGTATAGGTGACCTGATAGGTTCCCTCCGGCAGATAGTCCGAAGCCCAGGTAACCCGGTCATCATAGACCTTGCTGGCACCAAAATACCACCAGCCCCAGCCTCGGATGCTGGAATCCTCTGAACTATAGGTTACACCCTGTTCATTCTGTCCCAGTTGGCTGGTATTCAGGCTGCGGTCGAGTACTTCTGTGCCTGCCGGGATGTAATCCTCCACCTGCACATAGTGCAGCGGCTGATCCAGATTGAGCGTCACCCGCACCAATACCAGATCGCCGACATGCACACTATTCACCGGATCGCAAGCCACTTCGGCGCAATCCTGGCTGGCCAGATAATACGCCCGGGAAACACCGATGCCCGCGATTCAGCCCGGATATCTCCGACACAGGCTGGATCACGTTCAGGGTTGCCCGGTAGTACAGCCGTCCCTGCCCCGGATCGCGCTGGATCTTCAGTGCGTTGGGCAGATCGGGCAGCAGGCTTTGCATGCCGGTCTGGGCAATGACCTGATTGAACTGGCCCACCCCGCCGGCCTCGCCGGTGGCGAAGGGGTTATCGTTCAGAGTAGCCGAGAAGCTAAAATCACCGCCCAGCTCGCCGGTACCACGCATCACCTCAGTCAGCGCCAGGAGGGACCAGGCCGTACCATACGAGGAGCCCCAGCCGCCTCTGGCATCCCGATGGCTCATCAGATAGCGGACGGCATCTCCCACCAGCGGGGAAGCCGGATCGCGTTGGGCAAGCGCATAGATCACAATCGCATTATTGACCACATCCGAGGAGAGCGTCACCCAATACCCCGGCTGGTTGGCCCAATGCACCCCGCTTGCCGAGCGGACAGCAGTGGTCTGCAAATCAGAGAAGATCGTATCTGCCAGGCTGGTATTACTGCCATTCGATATCAGCAGGCCATACAATGCCCGGCTCCAGGGGGACATCTTGTCAACCCCTTGCGCCAGAGTCTCGGCGACCTGGTACAACGGATACCCGGCTTTCATCAGGGCATAGTGCACCATTACATCGCGCTCGTACTCCCAGGACCAATCTGGCTCTGGCTGATTGGTATACAGGTGATTGGTAAGATACTCACGGGCATTCTCCAGCACCCAGGATTTCACCGGGAACCCGGCTTCATCAGCACGCACCAAACCCAGCAGCACATAAGCCGACAGGAGAGGATCACTCTCCGAATTGACATTCTGATACCACCCCCACCCACCGTCATAGTTCTGGACATCCTGCAGCTTGGTGAGCGAAATTGAAAGGGTTTCATCCAGACGGGTTTGAAGAGCGGCATCATCCAGACCGAATTCTCGGATCGCCAGCAGGATTTCCAAATTGGGCAGGAAGCTGGAGATCAGGTATTCCGTTGAGGGGTTCTCATAAGTTTCGATCACTTCCAGGCCATCGAGAGCCACGCCAGCCAGAGAGGAAGCCATTTCCAGACGGAGATCGCCGCCCTCGGGGACAAAACTGCGCGGCAGGCTGACCAGTTCCAGCCTCTCACCGCCTTCGTCCAGTACGCCGGAGGTTACAAAGGCTTGCGGGGCCAGATAGCCAACGATGGGGATATCGCCGACCACCGGGGTACTGGCATCCTGGTACCCGCCACCCTCCACAGCAAACACAGCCTCGATCACATCCGCTTGAGTCACCTTGCCATCCCAATTGACCCGGGCGCTCCCGCCTGCCGGCAGGGTAACAGTCTGCTGTGCCGCTGCCGGGTCTGCCAGTTCAAATCCGGAGGCGGTCAGGCCCACTACGGCCTCGATCGGCCCATCGGTATTGTTATGCACCACGGCAGCCAGCTGCACCTGATCGCCAGTGACCACAAAGCGCGGCGTCACCGGGCGCACCAGCAGCGGCTTGGTAGTAATTACCTCGGAGATTCCCTCTCCTACTTTGGCATCCGCACTGAGACCGCGCGCCAGCAACTGCCAGGTGGTCAGGTTATCCGGCAGGACAACCTCAACACTGGCTCGACCATCCGCCCCGGTGGAAACCACCGCATTCCAGTAGGCGGTATCCTCAAAATCCGAGCGGGTCGGCGGCATGGTAAGGTCTCCACCGCCACCGCCCAGCCCGCCGGGGAGATCGAAGTACAATTCCGCGTCCGCCACAAGAGAGATCCCGGTCAGCACGCCGAGGTCCTGCTCCCCATAGAAGGCTTCTTCAATCGGCAGTTCAAAGCGGTCTGCCAGGGCCAGGACAGCCTCATCCACCACCGCCAGGGAAAACTCGCCCTGGACCGGGTTGCCATCATTATCTGTGACCTTGATCTCCATGGTGACCGGTTCGCCGGGGGCGGTTCGCTCCGGCTGGCCCAGCACCTCTACCTGAAGCAGGTAGGCATCCGGGGCTACGGTTAGATTGACCATCCCGTAGCGGTAGCCAAGACCGCCATCCAGTTCCATCCCGACCAATGTCACGGTCACGAACACATTCGGGGCTGAGTCATCCGTCAGCACCACCGGGATATTCTTCCCGGATTCATCCATCTTCAGGATCTGGCTATCGATGATCTCGCCGCGCTCATAGGTGACCAGCGCCAGCGCCTCACCTGGGAAGGGGTTGGGCACAAACACCGTCGCTACCTCGCCGGGCTTGTAGCTCTCGGCATCCGCCAGCAGTTCCAGCCGCTTTCCACCCTGGTCAGGCCACACCCCCGTCCCTGGGCCGCCCACCCAGATCAGATATTCAGTGAGCGCATTCCCGCTGGTCACAGTCAACTGGTACACACCGGGGTCTGCCGGTGTAAACGCCAGACGGGCAAGACCAGCCTCGCTGGTCTGAAAATCTCCATGGGAAAGCTCTTTAACCACTTTTTCATATGTGATGAAGCCACCCAGATCGGCAACAGAGGCCTCCCAAGTGACTTCGCCAAAGGAGGCTGTCAGGTTCTGCACTCCGGCAGAGCGTTTCTCCCAATCCACCACGCGGATATCAAATCCCATATCCGTGCCGGCCTGCCCGATCCAGGAATCGGCGTCCACCCCGATATAGATCATCGCCGGATGCACGGTGGTTTCCGTCCGGTTGGAGACAGTAAACCCGGATTCGTCCATAACGACGCTTTCCAGGGTGTAAATACGAATCTGATCGGCTTCCTCTGAAGCGACACTGACCGCAAAGCGGCCATCGTCACCGGTCACGCCGTTCCCGCCAATCAGATGCTCACCCAGTGGGGAGGACCCGGGGGACCAGTAAGAATAATATCCACTCGAAGGACCAACATGGTAGCCCGGCAGTGAGAAATACGCATCCCGGGCATAGACATTCCAGCCGATCTCGCTTCCCGCCGCCGGGGCATCGAAGTAGTACCGGCTGCTGATCTCGGCATTCAGTTGATCACCGGCAAGCACATCTTCCTGGTCAAATGCCAAGTTGATCTCGACCTCCGGTTTGCGGTAATTGGCCACCTGGAAGGATCCTGCGTCGTTGTAATCTGCACCGAGAGGGCGAAGATCATAATATCCGGGCAGCGCGCCGGGAGGCAGTTGGTAGCTGCCTTCGGCTGTGCCAAATTCCGAGAGCGGCAGCACAACGGTCTCCAGTTCTGCACCGCTGCCATCCGTGATCTGCAACTTGACCTCGGAAACCGCTGGCAGGGAATACCGGCCATTGAACGCCTCGCGGACGATCACCTTGAAGGCCACTTCCTGTCCGGGCCGGTAGATCGGCCGATCCGTATAGACATAGTGACTGTTGCGGGGCGGGGTCAGCTGACTGGAATAGCCAAAATCCCAGCCGGAGATCCCCTGATTCCAGGTGCTCATCCCCAGTGAGTAAAGGTCTTCTCCCGGACTGCCAAGCTCAGCGTATACCCGGCCCTCGTAGTCCTCCCGTTCAGCCAGCTCGGCGCTAAACAAGCCGGTCCCATCGGTGACGCCCGAAGCCAGCACGTTACCCTGCCTATCCAGGATCCGTACCGGCTGGCTGCTAACCGGGGAACCGTTACGCGTATCCACCGCCCAGACCAGGGCATTGGTCGCGCTAATCTTGAGAGCCAACTGCACGTGGCTGACTACCGCCCAGACATCCTGACCGGGATAATAACTCAGGGAAGGGACTGAATCCAATTTCACCCAGTAAATCCCCGGGGTCAGACTCCGGCCATTGTTCAATTCCAAGCCGACAATCTGGTTGCGGTTGCGCTCGATCGCAAGGGTTTGGAGAAAGCTGTTCGCCCCATCCGGCACGAACTGGTCCCGTTCTTCATAGGAAGCGATATTTTCAAAATAGAGGAATGAATCCAGGGCGACACTGCCAACCATGATCGAAGCCTGATCGACATTCACTACCTGGGCGGAGATCAGCGGCTGGTCCGGATTGACGAACAGCACCCCGCTGCCCTGGTAGTAAGCCGGACGGAAGGAGGTATCCAGCGGCGCCCCGGTGAAGGAGAAGCTGAACTCATAACCCAGATCATCTCCCCAGATATCCTTCACGCCACCGTCAACCGTGACTGTGTAACTCTGCTCGGCTACAAAATTACCAGAGAGGATGATCGAATCCCCATTCTGGCGGACGCGGGCTTTAATATCCGGTGTCACCGTGATGTAGTCTTCCGGGTCCTCCAGATCGAGTGGGGCATTGAATTCGATGGCGACTTGAGAGTAATACTGCTTTGGCGCCGCCGTTCTCGGGAGTAGTGCTGAGCACAAACAACTCCATAGCTGCATAGAAGCTGCGCGAAAGGGTTCTCACTGATCATGGTACCACCCGCCGAACGCACACCTGGCCGGGATGAAGAAGGTATACCGCCCTCCGCGCTGTAACAGGTTATTGGGCTGGAAGGTCATCCTGGTGTCGTCATCCGACCAAGTAAATTCCCCCGCCACCGCCTGGTTATCCTGTCCACCATCAGAAACCCTCTTCCACGCTTGCCGGGTCCATTGCCTGATTGAAGGTCACCGTACCGGCTCATCCAGCCGGACATGCAGTTCATTTGAGCTGCGGGGAATAGGATTGATAGCCGGGCTGACAGTGTCTTAAAGGTCCAACTGCTGGCGGTGTCCAGTGATGTGCCTGCCGCGCTGTCCAGGTCGGGGTTCAGGGTGACGGTGTATTCCTGCCCGCCGGTCAATGCCGGGTTGGGGTAGAAGATATACGTGCTGGTATTCAGCCATTCGCCACGCCCCGCGGCTGCCGGGGAAATCGTAAAGCCGGCCGGCAGATCAGAAGCTGCCCCCAGGGGGACCACCGGCTGGTTGAAGGAAGCCACGATCGCCGATTGGGGATCAATCTCCCGGGTCTGATCTTCGGGCAAAGCCTGCACCAGACGCAGATAATCGGCGGACTGATAGCGCCATTGATAAGGTTCTTCCAAAGTCAGGCCATCAGCGGACTTTGCCCCTGTCCCCACGGTGATCTCCAGTTCGCTATCTGCCGGCCAAGGCTGGGCAGGCTTGAACACAAGGTGAAGATCATCCTCCCAGGTGAAGCTGCCATTCAGGGCTGAATTGGCCGTAACAGCCCCCTCCACAGAGGCATGGTCCATCGGTTGATTGAAGTAGATATCGATCTCACCCGCTGCCGAGAGCCGGCTGCCATCCATAGGCGTGGTTTCCACCACTTCCGGGGCCAATGGGCCGACTGAGACTGCCGGGAGAAGGTTCTCATCCGGCAAAGTGGCCGGCTCGGCGCCAGGGATAGGAAAATTACAACCTGCCAGGGCCAGCAGGATCAGGATCAATGCAAGAGTCCGGGCTATCGATTTCATTTCAGACCGCCTTCTCAAACAATAGGTTGACTATCACTATTATTATATAGGCAGGAAAAAATAAGGCAACAACTTTACCTGCCCTATAGGTATAACGTCTTATCCAGGTGCATAGTTCCTGCCATCTGCACCAGACAGACCCCACCCCGATCCCCTGAGAGGAGAAGGGGTTGATTTTATTGCCATCTACCTACCGCCTGCTATTTACAATTCATCATAGAAAATCGTCTCAATTTCCTATACATTTCCTATAAATTTTTGGTAGGATTAAGGTAACTATGGCCTCAGAACATATTGTTGATGTAACGGAAGCCAGCTTCCAGAATGATGTCATCGCCTACTCCAACACGGTGCCGGTGGTGGTTTACCTGTGGGCTGAGTGGTCCCAGTCCTGCGATCTACTGACCCCCATGCTGGGAAAACTGGCAGACGAGATGGCCGGCGGATTCCGTCTGGCCCGGATCAACGCTGACAATAACCCCAATCTCAACATCCAGTTGAGCGTGCGCAACCTGCCGACGGTCAAAGCCTTCCATCGCGGCCAGATGGTGAATGAATTCACCGGGCTGCAAACCGAGGCTTTTGTGCGCGGCTTCCTGCACAACCTAGTGCCCGCCGCCAGCAGCTTGGAACTGGCCCGCGCCGAGGGTCTGCTGGGGATGAAGAACTACCCCGAAGCCACCCAGGCCTACCGGAAGACCCTGAAAAGCGACCCAGAGAATGGCGCCGCCCTGCTTGGACTGGCTAAGTCGCTGCTCGTCCAGGGCGAGACTGGCAATGCCCTTGCCGTGCTAATGGACTTCCCGGCCAGCAAGCAGCTTTCCGAAGCTGAGACGCTTGCCGATCTGGCGCGTTCGATCAGCCTGCTGGCAGAGGCGGAAATCAAAAATGTGGACGACGATCTGCTGGTCAGCTTGACCCGCTCCCTCGACCTGGTCTCCCGGGGCAACCTGCATGCTGCGGCAGACGGCTTCCTCGGCATCCTGCGCCTGGACAAGAACTACCGCAAAGGCGAAGTCCGGCGGGCGATGGTCGGGCTGCTCTCCCTGATGGATGACAGCGACCCTGAGACCCGGGCATACCGCAACGAGCTGGCCTCGGTGTTGTTCTAAATAGCTGCCGCCCCCTGAATGCTGACGCACACTGTCCGTAAGATCGGGCTTGACAGCCTCATCACAATACAGTATCGTTAGCTTTGTTTAATTTATAACTACCCAGCAGTCTTCGTTGTTGTTATCCTTTGGGCTCCGCCCGATTTCCCTGACATCCGCCTGGCTTCTGAATACAAGGAAAATTTATGAACTTCGAACAGTTCAATCTCGATTCCCGTTTAAAGACAGGAATCCGTCAGGCAGGTTTTGAGGAACCTACCCCAATTCAAGAATTCAGCGATCCCACTGGCCCTCTCTGGGCAGGACCTGATCGGTACCGCCCAAACCGGCACCGGCAAGACTGCCGCATTCGTGCTGCCAATTTTGCACAAGCTGCTTAAAGGGCCGCGTAACCGCACCCGGGCATTGATCGTCACCCCCACGCGTGAGCTGGCAGAACAGATCCACCAGACAATTGTCCAGCTTGGTAAAGGCACCGGTCTGCGCAGCGCAACGGTCTATGGCGGCGTGAAACCCGGAAGCCAGATCGATGCACTCCGCAAAGGCACCGAAATCATCGTCGCCTGCCCCGGACGGTTGCTGGACCACATCCAGAACGGGCATGCCCGCCTGAACACTATCGAGATCCTGGTGCTGGATGAAGCCGACCGGATGCTGGATATGGGCTTCCTGCCGGACATCCGGCGGATCCTCAACCTGCTGCCGGATGAGCGTCAGACCATGCTCTTCTCGGCCACCTTCCCCAAGGAGATCGAGCAGCTTGCCAGACAAAGCCTGCGAAACCCTGAGCGGGTCGCGGTGGGGATGGTTGCCCCGGCAATTACGGTGTCTCACACCCTGTACCCGGTGCCCCACCATCTCAAAAAGGGGCTGCTCTTCCGCCTGCTGGAAGAGACCAACACCGATTCGATCCTGATCTTCACCCGCACCAAGCACCGGGCACAACGGCTCGCCAAGCAGCTTGACCGCGCTGGATACAATGCCACCAGCCTGCATGGTAACCGCAGCCAGGGTCAGCGCACCAGCGCTTTGAAGGGATTCAAGAAGGGGCAATTTGAGATCATGGTCGCCACCGACATCGCCGCCCGCGGCCTGGACATTGACTCGATCTCGCATGTGATCAACTTCGATATGCCCGACACCCCGGATGCCTACATCCACCGGATTGGGCGCACCGGCAGAGCCGAACGCACCGGCGAAGCCTTCACCCTGACCACCCCGGATGATGAGGACCTGGTGCGCAAGATCGAGAAGATCATGAAGCAAAAGCTGGACCGGCGCACCCTGGACGATTTTGATTACAAAGTCCCCAAACCGGACTATCCCCAGAATAACCGCCGGCCCAGGCCAGAGCGTCAGAAGAGACAATCCCAGCGCTCAAAACAACGGGTACGATAATCCCCAGCGGGTAATTTAAAAGTTGAGAGGCGCAACATGATGCTGCGCCTCTTTTTATTTTCCTAGAAAAACAGGGTTACTCCATCAACATTTCCACCCGACTGGTGCCGGTGCTGTAATATTTGGCCTCGGGATGGTGCACCATGATCGCGGCAGTGGACTGCTCGGGCACAAGCTGGTAGGCCGCGGTCAGGGACATGCCCAACTGCGACTCCGCCGGCAGCAGATCGAAGACCACGCGGTGATCGTCCAGGTCCGGGATCGCCGGATAGCCCCAGGAGTAGCGCTTGCCCTGCCCTTCAGCGAGCCCCAACTCCCGGCGGATGTGGCGATGGAGGTATTCTGCGGAGGCTTCGGCGGTCTGCACGGCCAGTCCGTGGATGTAATAGCCCTCGGAATAATCGCCCTCGTCCTGCAGGGCGTCAAATTTCTCGGTGGCCTTCTGCCCGACAGTGACCACCTGCAGGGCGACCACGTCCATCTTGCCGGAATCCACCGGGGCAAAATAATCTGCCAGGCACAGCCCATCCCCGCCAGCCTGGCGGGGGAAGCTCAAGCCGGGCGATCTCGACCGGGTTTCCGGAAGCACTCCGGGTCATAAATGCGCAGATCGTCACCGTCTGCCTGGGCAGGCCAGTAGCCGTACACGCCCTGCGGCTTGAGCCAGCCGGTCTTTAGGGCTTCGCGCTTCATGCGTGCCAGGCGCTCGGTGAATTCTGCCTGCAGCTTCTCCCATTCCTCGCCGCGGGCGTTCTTTGCGCCCCAGGAAAGCCGGAAAAGCTCCTTGATGTAAAGATGGTCGAAGACCATCTCCAGCGGCATTTCCTCTACCAGGCGCGGTCCCCAACCGGGCACCTGCGGGATCTTCTTTGCTGGAGGAACGACTGCGGCCTGCCCCGGGATGCAGCCTTTTTGGGTCTTGGTTCACGTTCCTGTTCGATTTCAGCCTTTTCGTAAGAGTTCAGACATCAGCGCTGGGCGTTTCTCATCGTTGACCAGCTTGTCCATCACACTCGAGGCCTTCAAAGGCATCCGCGCAGTAGAACACACCGGGCGTATAGGTCTCGCCATCCTCGGTTTACAGGATGCGCCAGCCAAAGCGGCGGTTGATCGCCGCCCCGCCGATCAGCACCGGGATCTCCATGCCGGCGGCGCTGGAGCTGATTGACGATCAGGGGCATCTGCTTGCTGGTGCTGACCAGCAAGGCGCTCAGGCCGATGGCATCAGCGTCGACTTCCTCGGCCTTGCTGATGATCTCTTCGGCGGGTACCTGTTTGCCCAGGTCGAACGACTTCGTAGCCGTTGTTGGCCAGGATGGTCTTGACCAGGTTCTTGCCGATATCATGTACGTCGCCGTAGACGGTTGCCAGCACCACCTTGCCCTTGCTGACGCCTGCCACCTTCTCCAAATAATTATCCAGGTGGGTGACGGTCTTCTTCATCACCTCGGCAGACTGGAGTACGAAGGGCAGGATCAGCTCCCCGGCGCCAAACTGGTCACCAACCTCTTTCATCGCCGGCAGCAGGGTGTTGTTGAGGATATTGACCGCCGATTCGTGGTCGCTGGCTTTATCCTTGCGGGTGATGATCTCATCGATGGCATCCTCAACCCCCTCCTTGTGGCGGTGGAGGATGCTCCAATGGAGGAGCTCTTCGGAGGTCATCCCCTCGGTCGGATCAGCAGCCTCCTCATCGGTGACCTGGACATTTTCATAGAACTCGATTACCCGCTGCAGGGCATCCGGGCGCGTGTTGAAGATCAGGTCCTCCATCAATTTGCGTTCTTCTTCCGGGATCTCAGCATAGGGCTTGACCTTGGAAGCATGCACGATCGCCATATCCAGACCAGCCTGGACGGCATGGTGGAGCATCATGCTGTTCAGCACCGGGCGGGCCGCCTTGCTGAGTCCGAAGGACACATTGCTGACCCCCAACGAGGTGAATACACCGGGCAGTTCCGCCTTGATCTGCCTGATCGACTCGATCGTGGCAACTGCCGAATCCGCAAATTCCGGGTCACCGGTGGAGAGCGGGAAGGTCAGCGTATCGAAGACCAGGTCTTCGGGAGCAAACCCGAACTGGTTCATGGCAATATCATAGATCCGTCTGGCGATCTCCAGCTTGCGTTCGACAGTTTTGGCCATCCCCTGCTCATCGATCGTCAGGATCAGCACGGCGGCGTTATGCCGTTTGGCAATGCCGAAGACCTTTTCGATCTTCTCCGGGCCGGCTTCAAGGTGGGTGGAGTTGAGCATGCACCGGCCTGGCGCTACTTTGAGGGCGGCTTCCATCACCTCCGGCTCGGTGGTGTCAATCACCAGAGGCGCTTCCACACTCATCGCCAGGCTCTTGACCAGGGTGGTCATAAATCCAATCTCATCCGGGTCTTCGGTGACCGCCACGGAGACATCCAGGGCATGCGCACCGCCGTTGATCTGCTAGCGGGCCATTCGACCATCGCGTCCCAGTCCTCTGGCCAGCAGCAGGCGTTTGAATGCCCGGCTGCCGGTTGCATTCAAGCGCTCTCCGATCAGGAAGGGACGCGGCTCCTGGGCCATATCCACGGCAGAGATCGAGGAAGACAGCCGGGCCATATCCTTCACAGGGCGCTTGGGGGCCGGATAGGCCATGCACCTTCTTCGACCAGCTTCTCCAGATGCGCCGGGGTCGTGCCGCAGCAGCCTCCCACCACGCTGATATTGTGCTTGGTGATGAACTCGTGCATCGCCTCGGCGTAGGGATCCGGTTCCAGCGGGTATACCGCCTCGCCATCCACATTCAGCGGCAGTCCGGCATTGGGGATCGCCGAGACGGGCAGAGTGGCATTTGCCCCGAGATAGCTGACCGGCTGGCGCATGTGTTCCGGCCCGGTGGAGCAGTTAACCCGATCACGTCGATCGGCAGCCTTTCCAGGATCGCCAGGGCAGAGGTAATATCCGTCCCCAGCAGCATCCGGCCGCTGGTATCGAGGGTTACCTGGCATTGGATCGGCACAACCTCGCCGCTGTCCTCAAATGCCATTTGGATGCCCTGGATGATAGCTTTGACCTCAAGAATGTCCTGCGAGGTTTCGATCAGGAGCACATCCACACCACCAGCGATCAAACCACCCGCCTGGACACGGAAAATCTCCACCAGCTCATCGTAGGTGATATCCGAGAGGGTTGGGTCATCTGCAGAAGGCAGCATCCCTGAAGGGCCGATCGAGCCGGCCACAAAGCGGGGCTGTTCCGGGGTGCTGAATTCGTCCGCGACCCGCCGGGCCACAGAGGCTGCCGCTTTGTTGATCTCAAATGCCTGCTCGCCCAATCCGTATTCCGAAAGGGTCAGCGGATTGGAGCGGAAGGTGTTGGTCTCAACAACATCCACCCCTACTTCAAAATACGCCCGGTGGACGGTATCGACCGCTTCCGGCTTGGTGACCGCCAGATAGTCGTAGCAGCCGTCATACTGCTCGCCACCGAAATCCTCGGCGGTCAGGTTCATTGCCTGGAGCATGGTGCCGTTAGCGCCATCATAGATCAGCACGCGTTGTTTCAATGCATCCGTAAATCCGCTGCGAGTGTAGCCTGTTGGTTTTGTCATCTTGTTTTTATCCCTGTATCAGATTTAATTGACCAGAATACTCTAACAATTTTTCCTCTGGAGTTTACCATGAAGCCCCCCAATTTTCTCAGGTTATCCAGGGAATTTCTCTGCGGCGTCGAACACCACCGGGCCATGCCCGCTGCACACGATCTCGGGTTTCAGCCCTGCCAGCTTGTTCGCCGACTGGCGCATGATCTCCTGATCCCAATTGGAGAACTTCTTGCGGTTATACGTGATCCTGCCGGGCACAGTGGTGACCGCATCTCCGGCAAACAGCAGCCTTTCTTCCACGGCATAAAAGGAAACATGCCCCGGTGTGTGTCCCGGGGTTTCGATCACCTTCAGGCCGCCTAACACAGGCAGCACCTGACCCTCAGCGACGATCTCATCGACCGTCACCTGCATTCCGTTTCCGCTGCGTTCAAACCAATCGGAGAGCGGGGTCAGCGCCCCCAGCTTGAGGGATCGGGAAGAATGTCCTTCCGTCAGCGCCTCGGCGGCGATCCGGCTGGCGTAGATCTTCGCCCCGCTCCCGGTTTTCAACTGCATGGCTGCCCCTACATGGTCAACATCGGCATGCGTCAGCAGAATACGGTTCAGTTCCGAGATGCTCCGTCCCAGCCTGGCGATCAGATCGACCACCCGCCGGTAGGAAGACTTAATCCCGGCATCCACCAGGGTTAATCCGTTATCTTCTGTGATCAGATACAAATTCACCATCGGGGTCTTGATCTGAAATACACCGGGGATGATCTCCATCAGCTTTGCTCCTCTCTAAACCAATCGCCTCGCCACAGGGCCAGATCCAGCTGCACAGCCCGCGCACCGGCCTGTCGCATCGCTTCTGCCTGGTCGGGCTGATAGACACCTCCGGATCCGATCACCGGGATGCGGGCAGCGGCCAGATGGCGCACCGTCTGCAATGCCAGCGGAAAGACCGCCGGGCCATACATCCTGCCGGACTGGGGCCACTCCCCAGCAGGCAGTGCACCGCGCGGCGGTGCTATGCTGATCAGCACTGCACCCGCCTCCAGGCATACCTCGGCAATCTCCAGCGACCGTGAGAACGGCACCCTGGCAATTACCGCCAGCTCACCAACACAAGCCGCGATCACCTCACGGGCTTCCCCCGGGCTGATCTCATCCGGGAAGCCGATCTCCACCGCGCGGATATTCTCCAGCGTCTCTAGATGCTCGATCCTCCGCCGCAGGTCCTCGGGGGTATCAGCCATCAAATGTACGATCACCGGAATAGGCGACTGCGCCCAACCAGTCGCGTATCTCGCCACCGCCTGCCGGAAACCCGGATTCGGGAACCCGCTGTGGATCAACGCACCGCCTGGAAAGGGCAACCAACGGCTGCCGCTGGCCGGTTTTCTCGGTTTGATGCTGATCGGGTTGGTGATGAAGGCGCCGAACAGATCCCACTTCAGCGGCAGGCGCAGATCCGGGGCAAACCCCAGCATGCCGGCCGCGTTCATCAACGGGGGATCGAATTCAGGCGGTTGGCGCAGCAGTTCTTCCATAAAGATATTATATCGGAATCAGGCCTACAACGATTAATGCCATTCAGACCACCGGGATGAAATTCGAGAGATTATAATAGGGCTTTTTTTATCCGATATGTTATAATAAGGACTCGCATGAGTGTAGAGGGGTGAGAGGTTTTTCATAATACATCGGCGACATATCACTTATCGTGGTGGCGATCGGGAAAATGATTAAATCTTTCCTTATCTATAGATTTCTTATTTAATATTGTTTTTAGAGTGCTTCCATTCAACCTAAGGTTCGGATTTAATACAAGGATTTTCCATCTGCTTGAAATAAAGTATTCAAGGATTGGGTATTCAATCGGTGAGTATTTGTGAACTTGGGATCGAATCTGCGATCAACGAGCGAATGTTTGAGCTAAATAAAATTTTACTAGCATTCGGATGGTACCGTAACAATTTATCAGCAACTAGGAGACTACTATGGGTAAACCAACTGGATCTGAATCCAATATTCCAACCGTACTAAAAGTCGCCGCAAACCAAGATGTATTCGGCGAACCTCGCGGCATGGGGGTCAGTGTAATTGCCTTCAAAGTAGCCCCAAAGAACAGCAATGGTATCTTTGTGATCGAAAACACCTTTCACAAGAAAGGTGGCCCCGCAAGACATTTGCATTATGAACAAGATGAATGGTTCTATGCGGTTGAAGGCGAATTTATTTTAGAAGTAGGGCAAGAACAATTTACATTGAGCCCTGGCGATTCAGTTCTTGCGCCACGAAAGGTGCCACATGTTTGGGCATTTACAGGCGACGATCACGGAAGAATGCTAATTGCTTTTATGCCAGCAGGAAAAATGGGGGCATTTTTCCGAGAAGTCACGAAAGACAATGCAATGCCGCCGGAAGATCCCGAATTGTGGCGCGCTCATGATATGGAATTAGTTGGGCCACCACTAAATGTGTGATTGTAAAAAAGGCAAGATGCCAGATCAAGTCCACAGCAGTTAATTTCTAGCAGCATACCCAACCCGGGTTAAAGTTGACGTTCCTCTGCCAAGCGTGGCAGGCTGGGCGAAATGCATAAGTTGGTTTGGATTGAGATGAATTTAGGGCAAACCCCAGCATGCCGGCCGCGTTCATCAGCGGGGGATCGAATTCAGGCGGTTGGCGCAGCAACTCTTCCATGCAAGTATTATATATCGGAACGAGTCGATCCCTCCTCCTCCGCGTCTAAATGATATAATTTCAGCCATATTTCCCCAATTTACCGATATAAGAACACCAAACAGGAAAGGTGAGCGTATGATCGACAACAAAAAGAAACCAGAGATCTCTATGACTGCCGGGCTGATCGCATTACTGCCGATTATGTTCATCGCCGGGTTATTCGTCGGATACCAGCTGTGGGCAACCCCCAATATAGAAACCGCTCAGGCCGCCGGCGTCGCTGAGCGCTACGACATCCCGATCTTTAAGGACGATGCTGTCATGGGCAGCAAAGATGCGCCTGTGGTCATCGTAGAATTCAGTGATTACCAATGCCCCTATTGCCGCCAATATCATAACGAGACCTTCGGCAAGATCCTTTCCGAGTATGGCGATGTGGTTTTTTATGTGTACAAAGATTTGCCGCTGGAATCGCTGCATCCGGAAGCCAAACCGGCCGCCAATGCCGCCCACTGCGCCGCCGAACAGGACAAATTCTGGGCCTACCACAACCTGTTGTTCGGCAATCAGGCCGGATTCGGATTCGATGCCTACATCACCTATGCTAACTCCCTGGAACTGGATATGCCCGCCTTCGTGGAATGTCTCGAAGAAGGGCGCTATCTGGACACCATCGACCTGGACATCCAGGTGTTGGTGGACCTGAATGCCCCGATCTCTACCCCGACCTTCTTCGTCAATGGACAGTACATCGCCGGGGCACAGCCTTTCTCCGAGTTCGCCCGCCTGATCGAAGCAGAACTCGAGAATTAGGCCCAATATCCGTTGAGCATGGATAAGCAATCTTTCCTGGAAAAACTGGCTCAGGCAGAAAACCCGCTGGTGTTTGATGGCGCCATGGGCACCATGCTGCACAGCATGGGCGAATCGCTGGAAGGCTGCTTTGATGAGTTAAATATCACCAAACCGGCCCTGGTGGCAGAAGTACACCGCGCCTATATCGAAGCTGGCGCTCAGGCAATCACCACCAACACCTTCGGAGCAAACCGCTTCAAGCTGGCCCGGCATGGGCTGGAAGACCGCCAGGAAGAGATCATCTGCGCCGGGGTGGAACTGGCCCGCAAGGTGGTCGAAGCCTCCTTCAAGGATGTGCTCCTCGCCGGGGATGTCGGCCCGGTCGGGGTCAGATTAGCCCCCTACGGCAAGGTGACCGGGGAAGAAGCCCGCCAGGTATTTGCTGAACAGATCGAAATGATGTGCAACTGCGGCGTTGATCTGATCATCATTGAGACGATCAGCGACCTTTACGAGATCCGTGAAGCGATCGCTGCCGCCAAACAAGTCTGCGGGCTGCCGGTGATCGCCTCGATCACCTTTACCCGCGACGACCGCACCCTGCTGGGGGATTCGCCCCAAAAAGCCGCCGAGTGGCTCCACCAGGCTGGCGCCGATGTGATCGGGGTCAACTGCTCTGAAGGGCCGGCCCAGCTGCTGCGCATCCTGCGCCAGATGAAAGCCGCCGTACCGGAAGCCGCCTTCTCGGTGATGCCGAATGCCGGCTGGCCGGAACGCGTCGGCGGGCGGATCATGTACCCTGCCGGGCCGGAGTATTTTGGCGATTATGCCCTCGCCTTCCGTCAGGCTGGCGCGCAGATCATCGGGGGCTGCTGCGGCACCACCCCGGAGCATATCCGGGCGATGCGCCAGGCGCTGGAAACCACTCTCCCCGGGGACGAGATTGGCCTGCCGGCATTACGAGTTGGCACAGACCTGCCGCTGTCACCGGCGGAAGAGCAGCAATCCCATCTCTCCAGGCAGTTTGCTGCCGGCAACTTCCCGCTCTGTGTGGAAATGGACCCGCCGCGCGGCCTCTCTACCCACAAGCTCCTCGCCGGAGCCAGCCTGCTGCATGAGGTCGGCGCGGATGTGATCAATGTCGCCGACAGCCCGATGGCCCGTATGCGGATGAGTCCCTGGGCGGTCTGTGATCTGCTCCAAAACAAAATTGGGATCGAGACTACCCTGCACTTCCCCACCCGCGGCCGAAACCTGCTGCGCGTCCAGGGAGATTTGTTAGCCGCCCATGCAATTGGGGTGCGCAATATCTTTGTGGTGATGGGTGACCCCACCGAAATCGGGGACTACCCCGAGGCGGCTGATAACTACGACCTGGCCCCCTCAGGGCTGGTGAAACTGATCAAGCAGGGATTTAATACTGGTCTGGACCATGCCGGTACCGAGATCGGCGAGCCGACCAATTTCTTTGTCGGGAGCGCCCTCAACCTGACCCCCAAGAACCTGGCCCGCGAGCTAAAAGTGCTGCAGCGCAAGATCAGCAGCGGCGCTGATTTCTTCCTCACCCAGCCGGTCTATGAACCGGAGAAAGCCCAGCAGTTCCTCGAATTGTATGCCGAGGAGTTCGGCCCCTTTGAGTACCCCATCCTGGTGGGGGTGCTGCCGCTGTACAACACCCGGCACACCAATTTCCTCCACCATGAGGTGCCGGGGATCGATATCCCCGAAGAGATCCGCGAGCGGATCCGCAAAGCGGGCGATCAGTCAGCGGAAGAGGGGATCCAGATAGCTGTCGAGCAGATCGAGCAGATCCGCGCCTGGGCACAGGGCATCTACCTGATGCCGCCCTTCAACCGCTTCGAGCTGGCTGCAAAGATCATCGAGCGGGTCAAGCGATCGTCAGACTGACGAATATAAGTTACTCCACCGATACAAACAACAGGGTTTGCCCATTCCTGGTGGTCAGGATCAACTGCCCGCCGGTGAGCGCGTATTGGTCCACCTGGCCCAACATCTGCATGTAGAGGGTTTCCTGCTCCATACGCTCATTTTCCGCGCAGGCCATCAACGTCGAGAAGATCTGATCGAACTCGATCTGACCACCGCGCACCTTGTATTCTCCGCCAAAGCTGTTGCAGCCCGAATTGCCGCTGACACCGCCATTCTCAAACGCCAGGGTCGGCGCACCACCGGGGAGTGCCGGCCGGCTGCCCAGGGAGATCAGCCGCCAGGAAGTCCCGTCCAGGCCAGCACCCAGATCCCCCATGCAGGATGCCAGCACCATAAACAACATCGCAAACCAGAAAATCAATCCAATTGTCCGCTTCATCATATTCCTCCGTTTCTCGGTGATATTCCTTAGACGGACAGAGGTCTGAAATTAGTTCCCCAAAAACAAAAGACCCGGCCAACCGACCGGGTCTTCGTACATCAAAATTTCAGTCTAGATCTCAAAAGCCCACTCACCGCTGCGCATCACCGGCTCGAGGGCGCCACCAGCGGTCACCCCATCGATATCCATCTTCTCGGAGCCGATCATGAAGTCGGTGTGGATCATGCTGCTGTTGCCGCCGGCTGCCTCGAATTCCTCCGGGGTCATCTCCTCACCGCCCTCGATGCTGAAGCGATAGGCACTGCCCAGGGCAATATGGCAGGAGGCATTCTCATCATAGAGCGTATTGAGGAACAAGCGCCCGGACTGCGAGATCGGAGAACTGTGCGGCACCAGGGCGATCTCGCCCAGGTAGCGGGCGTTCTCATCCGTTTCCAGCAGGTTTTTCAGATGCTCCTCACCGACCTCGGCCTTGGCACCGACCACTTTGCCGTCCTTGAAGGTCAGCGAGAACTTGTCGATGTACATCATTCCGCGGACGTTAAGCGGTTTGGTCGCCCGCACCGTGCCGTTGACCTGCGCCCGATGGGGGGCGGTAAAAGTCTCCTCCGTGGGGATATTGACCACTGAGGGGATCCCGTATTTGCTGTCCATGCGGGCGCTGAGCCACTTCTGCCCCTCCGGCAGCCCGATCCACAGGTCAGTGCCGGGGGCAGTCAGCTTCAGGGCAGTGTACTTCTTCTGGTTGAAGTAATTGGAGCGCGCCGCCAGGTTGGCGATATGGCGTTCCCATTCAGCCATGGGGTCATCGGTGGTGGTGATGCGGCACATCTTGAAGATCAGGTTCCACATCGCCTCGATGCGCTGGTCTTCGGGGACATCCGGCAGCACCGCAGCCGCCCAGCGGGTGGTCGGCACGCCGATCCCGACCCAGTTCACGCCCCGCGAGCGCACCAGATTGAAATACGGCTGCAACTGCTTGGTCTGCGCCTTCTGGAAGACTTGCACCAGGTTCGGGTCCTGTTCCAGCAGCAGGGTCGGGTCCGGGCTGGCCATGCGCACGATCGCATCGCCGCGCTCGCCAGCCTCGATGATCGCTCCGGCGCGCCAGTCGGATAAGAGATCGAAGGAATCTTTGGGGGCGTGCGCAAAACGGGTCAGCCGGAGGGGTTCATCATCCCACAACACCTCTACAAAGCTGGCCCCGGCTTTATAGGCCTCCTCTGCCAGCAGGCGGGCGAACTCGGTATTTTCAGTCCACGGCATGAGCAGCACGCGCTGTCCGGGCTGGACATTGACACCGATCTTGATCACCACTTCGGCGTATTTTTGTAAATTTTGTTTGAGGTTCGGGTCGGTCATTCCATCTCCTGTGCTAGTACTTTGTCAAAGATAAAACGGATATTTGGGAGGAAATCAGATACAGCTCTCCTAATTTGAAATGGTGTATTCCAGCCTTTGACAAAGTTTAAGTGTTCTAATGGATTTTGATTATAGTCCCGTGTGAATATTTGCACAACATGGGCAGCATCAAAAAAGAGCCGGGGGGTTGCCCCGGCTCTTGATCTAGTTTCAACAAAGGTTTGCTATTCGGATTCGACAGAAACCAGCACTGCCTGGACAACAGTCCGCCACCGATACCCTTGAAGGGCATCATCGTAAGTGCGGCAGGTAATCAGGGTCAGGTAATCCAAAACCTGATGTCCAAGCGCAGACAGGTCATTCGGCGCAACCTGTCTAACGGACTGGACCTGGTAGGTAAATTTCTGTCCATGGGCATAGATGAACACCTCCTGGCCCCAGGCAAGGGTCTCCAGGTCCACGAACGGACCCGGCAAGCCATCGGCCGAATACACATGGGCTGTGATCCCGGTGTTACCCGGCAGGGTCGGATATGCCGTGCCCTCCAGGTAGCCAGCCTGACTGCCAAGCCAGGTAAGGTTCCATCCTTCTGGCGAGAGCGGTACACCAACGATCGTAAGATCCAGGTCGAGCGCCGGGATCACCAGGCGCATGTCATCCGAGCTGTCATAGACCAGATCAGCAGGCTGCGGCATGATAGGTGTGACCTGTCCCGGAGCGAAACCGGTGTCGGGCAAGTTCTGGCACGCTCAGATTGATTGCTGAATTGGCCGTGTAGCTCAGGTTTGCCGGACTGGCCGGGTCATAGTCTCGCTCTGTGGAGCTGGGATGATAGGGCGACTGCACTCCGGCCGGTTGACCAGCCGCACCCGCCGGAATGCCCGGCAGACTGCTCCAAACCAGATTGGCCTCATTTGTGAGGGACTGGCCGGACCGGACACCTTTACCAACCTCAAGCTTAAAGCCCACCATCGAGCGGCTGCCCAACGGCAGTTCATCCCACTCGATTGTCAGGGTCCGGGTGACATCGTTATAGTTGTAACGATCGAACGGCTGGCCGTTCTCCGTGAAGACCACCAGGCCGGCATCAGGAACATTAAATTGCTTGGGAAGCACGTCAATGATTTGCAGATCGTATCCGGTCGTGTGGGAGTTTGTAGTATGCGCCACCTCGAGGAAGAAGGTGACCGTATCCCCAGGGGCCGCGGATTTCTTGTTAACTGTTTTCTCCAGTGAGTACTGTGCTTCAACGATTGAGACACCCGGCGTAGTTGTGTTCAGTTGATGTCCGCCAAAGATCAGGGTGACATCATTGGCATAGGTCACGCCGTTGCCGTCAAAGCTGCCTACAAGGTTCAATACCACCACGGTGTACTGGATGGTGATCGTCCGGTGGTCGATGGCGGATGCATTGGTGACCGTGCCCAGGTCGAACACGATCATCCCACCCTGGTTGCTGATCGCCGGGTTGCCGGCTGTGCCGTGGGCACAGTTTCCGGAGGTGTTGAAAGCGATCGTCGTGCTGGTGAGATCAGCCTCGGCCAGGATATCGGCACAATCCACAAATGCCAGCCCTTCATCCAGGGTATCTGTCAAGATGTAGGGTTCTGATGAGGACGGCGGTACTACAATGGTAATCTCATAGGTTAGCAGCTCACCGATGGTAACACTGGGAAGTGTTGTAACGGCATGGTTGGTGGAAATGATCGCTTTGGTCAGGTCACGCAGCACATTTAGTGTAACTGTATCTATATCAGTATGGTCATTCACGCCACCGGTACCGGTGCGTTCACCAGTATCGATACCTGGCAAAGAAGTCCAGGTCAGGCTGGCGGTATTATCGAAACTTGAACCGACCGCCAATATATCCACCTGTGCATCAAAGGTGATCTGCATCGTCCCCGTCAGCGGGAATTCGTCGATGGTAAAGGAAACCGTATTCCCAGAGGAGGTATTGGTGATCCCGGTGGGTACGCTGGCCCCGCCCACCGTATAAGCCACCGAGGCCAGATCAAGGATCAGCTCGGCAGGCAGCACATCGGTGAGCCCCACTTCAAAGGCATCCGCTGCGCTGCTGGCGAGAGCATCGTGAGTGAGATCGAGGGTGAAGGTGACTATCTCGCCCGCCCCCGGAGTGTCATCGCTGACCTGCTTGGTCACATCCAGGATCGGTTCCACCACCTGGACATCCACTGTCTGTGTATCGGTGACACCGCGAATGGTGAAGTCTGCGCTATTGGTGAGAACATCACCGTTATCCACACCGGACTCATTGACCACCAATGCCTCGAAGCAGATCAGGAAAGTGTTATTGGTCGCATCTCCATCGTCAACCACAGTGATGGTGGAGAAATCAAATGTCACATCTACGCCTGAGCCGCCGGTGGCAGTGATGACCGGATCGCTGGCGGTGAAACTGCCGTTGAAGTCATTGGTCAGCGGGCAGGCTGCTGACTGGCCGTTGGTCGTGATCAGTTCGGCAGAACCAGGCACGTAGTCCAGGCCAGCCGGGATATCATCCACGATCTGCAGCGTAGGCGCAGTGCCCTTTGGCAGGGTCACGCTCAGGCTAAAGGTAGCCACCTCACCGACCGCATGTGCCGGGATGGCAGTGTGCACCGCAGAAGAGTAAGTGATCGACTTGCTGTAGAACGGATCATAGATCGTCACTCCGGCGGAATTGTTGGTGGTGTAATCATTGGGAGCGACTCCACTGCCCGTGCGCTCTGTAGAGTCGAGATGATACTCAGACTGCACGCCAGCCGGTTGGCCGGACGCAGCGGTAGGCACGCCGGGCAGGCTGGTCCATTGCAGAACGGCCGTATTGGTCACCAGATCACCCGAAGGTGCGGCAGCGCCGATCACAAGATCAAAGCTAACCACAGAACTGTTGCCTGACAGCATCTCGTCCCATTCGATCGTCAGCGTCCGGGTGGGGACATCATAGTTGTAGCGGTCAAATGCTTGCCCGCTCACATCAGAAACCACCAGACCGCCTCCCGGGATATCAAACTCTGCCGGGATCACATCCGTGATCAACAGGTCGTATCCAGCCGTGTGGGAGTTTGCGGTATGGGCCACATCCAGGGAGAAGGTGATCGTATCACCGGGGGCAGCGAAGTTCCTGTTGACTGTCTTGGACAGCGAGAATTCCGACTCGATGATGGTTACGCCAGGCGTGGTCGCGGTCAGTTGGTGCCCGCCAAAGGTCAGGGAGACATCGTTGGCATAGGTCACGCCATTGCCATCAAAGCTACCCACCAGGTTCAATACCACCACAGTGTACTGGATGGTGATTTCCAGGTGGTCAATGGCAGAGACATTTGTGACCGTGCCCAGATCGAACACGATCGTCCCGCCCTGGTTGCTGATCGCCGGGTTGCCAGCGGCGCCGTGGGCACAGTTCCCGGCCGTGTTGAAGGCAATCGTCGAACTGGAGAGACCCGGCTCGGCAGTGATATCGGCACAATCCACAAACGCCAGACCGGCATCCAGGGTATCCGTCAGGATGTAGGTATCTGAAGATGAGGGCGGCACCACGATGGTGATCTCATAGGTCAGCAGCTCGCCGATGGTAACATCAGGGAGTGTTGTGACGAGATGGTTGGTAGAGATGATCGATTTGGTCAGATCGCGCAGCACATCCAGCGTGACCGTATCAGAATCCGTATGGTCATCGACTCCACCGGCGCCCGTGCGCTCACCCGCCTTGACCGTCGGAAGTGACGTCCAACTCAGGTTGGCAGTATTATCGAAACTGGATCCAACTGCCAGAGCATCCACATCCGCATCAAAGGTGACCTGCATGGTACCAGTCAGCGGGAACTCGTCGATGGTAAACGAAACCGTGTTCCCGGCGGAAGTATCAGCGATCCCGGTGGGCACACTGGTTCCGCCAACCGTATAAGCCACCGAAGCCAGGTTGAGCGTCAACTCAGCAGGCAGCACATCGGTGAGGACGACATCAAAGGCATCAGCCGCACTGCTGGCGACGGCATCATGAGTGATATCAAGGGTGAATGAGACCGTCTGCCCAGCCCCCGGGGTATCATCACTGACCTGCTTGTCCACATCCAGGAACGGTTCCACTACCTCGACATCCACCGTTTGTGTAACGGTGACGCCGTTGATCGTGAAGTCCGCGCTGTTCCGCAGACCATCTCCGTTATCCACGCCGAGCCTCGTTGAGCACCAGCGCTTCGAATGCACATCAGGAAGGTATTGTTGGTATCATCCCCATCGCTGACCACATCGATCTGGGAGAACTCAAAGGTCACATCTGCACCGGAGCCACCGGTGGCCGTGATGACCGGATCGGTGCCGACGGTAAAGCTGCCGTTGAAATCATTGGTCAGCGGACAGGCGGTTGATTGGCCGTTAGCGGTGATCAGTTCGGCAGAACCGAGAACGTAGTCCAGACCATCCGGGATATCATCGTCGATCAGCACAGACGGCGTGGTGCCTTCCGGCAAGGTCACGCTCAGGCTGAAGGTAGCCACCTCGCCGACCGCATGTGCCGGAATGGTAGTGTGCGCCTCAGAGGAGGCGGTGATCGTCTTGCTGTAGATCGGGCTGTGCACGGTTACACTGGCAATATCGCCTGCAATGTAATCATTGGGTTCAGTCGTACCCCCTCCGCTGCCGTTGCGTTCGCCATCGCCAGCGCCGCTGCCGCCAGGCGTGGAAGAACCGGTCGGATTGACCAGGGTTCCCCTGAGACCTGGCAGTGACGTCCAGGTCTCCGAGGCATTGTTGTCATAGGCCTCACTGGGTTCCACACTGTCTGTGGCAGTCACATCATAGGTGATCGTGACCGACTCTCCGACAGGGATATCGTCGATCGAGATGTCCACCGTATTGGCAGGGCCAGCCGGGTTGTTGTTGGTGAATGAAACCGCTAAACTAGCCGAGACATTCACTGTGGAATGATCCAGCACCAGATAGGTGACCGGGATAACATCATCGAACTCAATATCAAAAGCCGTCACCGGACCTGTATTTTCCAGCGTCACAGTATAGGTGACGACATCATCCGCCTCGATAGTGGTGAGGATATGAGAATGGGTCTTATCGATCGTGAGAACTGGTTCCCGGACCCAAACCCGGACCCGCGGAGAACGGTCTCCGGATTGAACCCCATCGACAAACACACGCACGTAGTTATCCCGCGTGTTGCCCTGATTGTTCTGGTTGTTTGTCAGGTTGTGTACCAGAGCATTGAATTCGATATAGATAAACTCATCGTCATCATCCCGGTCATTATTGAGCACACTCCCCAAACGGAAGCGTACATCAGTGCTGTTGCCGTAGGAGTCGTCATCGTTTCCCGGGACAGCGCTGCGGCTGATATTCAGGTCAGCCAATGTGCAAGGTGTTAACGTATCACATGCAGGATCAATCCTCGGGATCACATCATAATCGGTGGTTGTGGGGGGGGCAGTTGTATCAAACCACACCCTGGCAGTGTCGTCATTCAGGAAGATCAATCCTCCTGGAATTTCATCCAGGAATTGCAGGTTGGTGATCTGCGCCTCTGGCAGTTTGATGCTCATCTGGTAGCGGATCACTTCACCGACAACCACATTCGCGCCTGTGGAATGGGCCTCCGAAGTTTGAACCAGGGTCTTGGTCGGGGAGGCGTTCACATCCACTGTGGCATCATCCGTCTGGGGCGTGGGCAGGTGATTATCCCCGCCTTCCTCACCGGCATAGCGGACCAGCGATTCGGTATTGACGATCGAACCGGGGGTCACGCTGTCCCTGATATACAGGTCATAGGTAATAATAATAATATCGTTGTTCAGGGTGGGATCATGCGCCTGGCAGATCCCCTGGAGACCACCTGGATCATCCAGCAACTGGATACCATTGCCAAACAGGTCGTCTGAATCATCAGGCAGACCAAATGTACCGCCGCCCAATCCCACAAATTGGATCTGACCGGGACCAGTGCCATAATCATAACCGGTGCCGTCGCCGTAATAGATCTGCAGGTTCAGCGGATATGAACCAAGCGAATCTGTCGGGTCCTCGTACTCCGATTGGAGATCATCCTTGATGATGATATCAAAGGCGCCTTTCAGGCTGGAGCCGGTGTTATAGATCACGATCGCAAAAGTGACCGTATCGCCTGCATCCAGGCTGGAGGCATCACTTTCCAGATTACCAACATTGCCATCATGGATCGGGGTAAGAATATTCCAGCGTGGGCTGTTGGATGGGTCATAGAACGTCACCGGAGGGGTCTGGCTAAAGACCGCGTCTGGGTTCGAGGTCCACACCACAGTCTTATTGGTTAATAACACAGGCTGAGTGAGAATGATCTGGACGATCGCATTGGAAACACTGCCGAGAGCATTTGTGCTGCCCTCAGTCACTTCTGCCATATTGGTCAGATACAAGCGGTCCGCAAAGGGATCGTCCGTGGCGGTAACTGTGAAAAGCAAATCCACGACTTTGGATTGGTTGCGGGTATCATCATAATTGGCATAGGCTATTTCTAGCCGGTTGTTGGGGATATTGTGGACCACCCTGGGCTCGACCGTAGCCGGAGGCGGCACGGGGTGATTGGGGTTTCCTGAAATTGCCCCCGTGATGGCGCTATCGGTATCCCATCCGGCGCCGCTGTCATCCAGACCATCCTGCATATATGCATAGAAAGTGTCTGCAGGCCCATTGGAGACCACACCGGAAGCCGGCACATAGAGGGGAGTCGTCCCAAAATCATTGTAACCATAGCTCCAGGCAGGACCTGCCGCGCCAGAATTATCCGGGTCATCGACATTGAAGACCGGAAGCGGCAGGTAATCCATGAAGAGTAATTCTTCCACATCGCTGGTGAAAAGATCATAGGTCAACCGGTAGGTGACTTGATCGCCGGGCTTGACTTCCACATCGGTGGCAGGTTGTGCCAGGATTACACCATTGAGGGCATAGAGTTCCTTGGTCAGTTCCAGGCTTTTGATCACCAGTGAGGTGGCGGCATCATCGCCCTCAGGTTCTCCGACCGCAAAGGTGCTGGTATCCAGCACAAACCCGTCGATATTGACTTGATTGCCCAATTCATCGCCCTGATCCACGCTGATGTCCCCGGAAGGATAGTCATCCGTGAACTTGTCCTGCACCATAACCTCAAAGGTGATCGTGCCGGTGGTGGGGCCGTCATCATAGCTGCAATCCGGCACCGCGGTTCCGGTGGTCGGGTTGATGCAGCCGCCAACCATCCGTCCGGCGGCATCCGCACCGCGGGAGATGATCTCATTGGATACCCGGAAGACCAGCCGGGTGCTGCCTGCAGGCACGGTACCATCAATGATAGTACATGCCGGATGGGGAGGAATTGGGTTTCCTGTATAGTTACAATGGATATCAAAATTGGCTAGCGTGAAAGGCGCTTCCGCCAGGTCTGATGCGGCCGGATTCCCTGCCAGAGCAAAGGTGAATGTGCCGGGGACAATCCGCTGCCCGTCGGAGAGCAGATCGGTGACCACCAGGCCAAGATCATCAGTAGGATCCGCGAGGGTCTGAGTACCGTCGTAATCGCCGCCAAAGGCAAAATAGTCTGAGACCTGGAAATTGATCGTGTATTTCAGGAGATCATCGGGAGAGACATCTGCATCGGTCAGATTCTGCACGCTCTTCTGCACGGCAAGGGATTTGTTCAGCAGGGTATGGTCTCCCGGAACCCCTTCCGCCGTGACAGTCATCGCCGGCAGATCGCGGGAATCATGCGGCAGCCAATCACCCACGGCTGTAACCGTGTTATAGCTGCTGGTATCATCTCCGTCCACAGAATCCACCACCTGGCTGCTGGAAGAATCCAGCCGCGGGATGTAGAAATCCACCGTAATGGTCACATCTGTATTGACAGAGTCGTAAATCAGGATCAGATCACCGCCGGGGGTGACGGTAGAAGGCAGGGTCGAGGCGCCGACATTATAAGCCACACTGGAGCTTACCCCGACAAATTGAGCCGTTTCCGGGAGATCATCTGTTACCGTCAGATTGGTGATCGTTTCGCCATCGGCGATATCCACCAACAGGGTGTAGCTGCGCGGGAAGTTCGGGCCTGTGGCGGTTTCGGCTTCCAGGTTAGCCGGCCCATTGTAGGACTTCGCCACAGTCATCACCCTGGGTTCTATTGTGGCGGCAGGCCATCCGACGCCATTTTGGTCGGCAGGCTGGAGGATTGCCGGATCGCCACAGCACCAGTCATCCAGTTCAGTGGTTCCAAACATGAACCCGCCGCGCGCCTTGATCGTCAGCGACTTGTCAGGATCGGCATAATTATCGAAACCATCCACAGTGGAAGTAGCATTCACCAAAACGGTCACTGGCGGCTGTTCATCAGTGAAAGAACCAAACGGCAGCCGCAGGGAGACAAACCTGTCGCCCGTTGGGCCGCATACCTGGGCATAATCACCTAAGGCGGGGACATTATTCCGCGCCCAGGGATGGTCCACACAGCCAGTGCCACCGCCATCATCCGGGAAATATTCGAAGTGCAGATTTGCGCCAGAGAATGTTATTCCCAGATAGGATGCGCTCACGAAGTTGAACCCATCACGAGGGGAGCTGGTACTACCTGCGCCATCGATGCCATTCACCGGGAAGATCAGGTCAATGAAAGGGCCATAACCGGTATCGCCAGTATTATCAAAGGTGACATTGAAAGAAAAATCGTCACCCAGCATGATCGTTCCTGTCCCGCTCAGAGAAACGCCGATCACCGGCAGCGCCAGCGGCGCTGGCTCTGGTCCGGACGCAGGTCCTGTCGGCAGCACACCAGCGGAGGCGGTCAGTGAAGCCCCTCCTAAAGTAAAAATTACCGCCGTAAATACCAGCAGCAACCACAATCGATTGATAGAAAGATTTGTTTTAAATGAAAATAATTTTGTTAAACGCATAGCCCTCTTCTCCACGGATCCTAATTAGAAAGAATACATATATAATAACGCAGATTTGTGAATATTACCGCTAAATATTGACTACTAACAAAAAAGAGAGGCACATTTTTGCCTCTCTTTTGATCCTTTAAAGACCCTGAAACTATTTTTCCATCTGGCTTTTCATCGAGAAGCGCAGCGCCTCCCGGTAGATAGTGCGTACCTTTTCCTTCAGCGCTTTTTCCTCTGCTCTCTTCGGCGTTTTCCAGCTTCATCATGAAATCGGTCACCGACTCGATGAACTCAGGGGTGATCTTGTCGGCGTTCTCTTTCATCACTTCCTGGCGCTCTTCGGGGGTTTCCACTTCCATCAAAGCCTCAAGCAGCACACCATCCGGGCCAAGTGAAGCCGCCTGGAGCACATCCTCCACCACGGCCATGATCTCTTTGAGCTTTTCCACCCGGGCGGCATCTTTTTTCTTGTCAGCCTCTTCCATTTCAATCGCCAGCGCCTGGAGGAAATAATCATCGATCGCTTGCAGGTTCTGGACAATGATCTGGGGCAGATTCTCTTCTATGCCAACCAGGATATCCACGTTCTTGCGGGCCATCTCAACCCGTTCTGCGACCTGCTCATCGATCGACTGGATGACTTCCTGCAGTTTTTCACGCAGGGCGGTCAGCCGTTCTTTCTCATCGCCTTCGGCGGCATCGATCTTCCCGCTCAAGGCCAGGAAGAATTCATAATCCATCACCGGGCGGGTCATATTGACGTAAGCTTCCACCTGCAGATCGCTCTCAGCAGAGATGACCATCTCCAGCAGAGATTGGCGGTTGAGGTCCTTGCCGGCTCCTCGCAGGTTGGCGACCACTTTCTCTACCTCTTGCGACTGCTTCTGAAGTTCGCGGCCGGCTTCGGTCAGGGGCATCAGCTTTTGCTGCAAACCTGCCAGCAAGGCAGCCCCCTGCTCATCGCCCTGGGACGCCGATACCTGGATCAGTTGGGAAAGCAGACCGAAGAATTCCTGATCGATCATTGCTTCATCTTCCTTGACCACCATTTCCAGGGCTTCATCATCGGTGATCGTGGCCAGCCGCTGGACCAGGCTCATGCGCTTCTGCTGGGCATCGATCATCTCTTTGGTGATCCCGTCCTCCTGGAGAATGCGTTCCAGCATCCCCTGGTGAGTAAGGGCAGCCTGCGGGCTGAACAGATATCCCTTGCGCTGCTCGGCGGGGAGGGCATCCACCACCTGCTTGATCAAGCCGCCGATCACTTTCTCCTGCTCATCTCTGGGCAGGGCCAGTTCGGGCGGCACAAAGGTCAGCAGCAGTTCTTTGGATGCATCGTGATAGACCACCGGGGTGGACAGAGCGCCGTTAAACCCGCAGCTGGGGCAGTGGGCCACGTTGACCTGGCCGGATAAGAGCCGGTTCTTGGCGGCTGGATCGTACTCAGGTCGAATACTTGCTGCACATCTGCCTGGATCGGCTGACGGCATTGGGGACAATTGATTTGTGTTACGGGCATAGTTCTCTCTTTTATTAGATTTCTCTCCTCGGGGGAGAGTGAATTACGTTTATATCGTCCGCTTGGGCACGCGGCAGCGAAAAGCAGATCCGTGCGCCGGCATTATAGCGCGGGTCGGCCCAGATCTTGCCCTTATGGGCTTCGATCACCGCCCGGGAGAGGTACAAGCCCAAGCCCGGCCCCCTGGGTTTTCTGCTGGGCCGCATCGGCGCGGTAGAAGCGGTCGAAGATGTGGTGGATATCTCCGGGTGCGATCCCGCCCCCCTGATCTTCCACACAGATGATGACTTCCTTCTCTCTGACTTCGCCACCTATGCAAATCTCACCCCCATTGGGCGAGTATTTGACCGCATTGGACACCAAATTATACATCACTTGCTCGATCCGGTCCTCATCTCCCAGGATCATCGGGAAATCTTCGGGGAATATTGATACAGAAAGTGTGCTTCTGGGTCTGGGTCTTGAACCGTTCCACCACCCGCTTAGACCAGCGCCGGCATCGAGAAATCGATCGCTGCACGGAGAGCACCCCGGCTTCCAGGCGGGTGGCATCCAGCAGGTTTTCGATCAGTTCTGCCAGCCGGTCGGCTTCATCTTCGATCACCGCCAGGCTGTCATCCAGGATTTCCTGGTCCCAGTCGGCATCCTCCCGGCGCAGGGTGCCCACATATCCTTTGATCAAGGCCACCGGGGTCTTCAATTCGTGGCTGACCACCGAGATAAAAGTGCTTTTTATTTCCTCTGCTTCGCGGAAGTGGGTGATATCGCGGGCCGAGGCAATGATATTGACCAGACCGCCATCCTCGTCCAGCATGGGCGCATAGGTCACTCCCACCGGGATGGTGGACCCGTCCGAGCGCAGCAGATCGCCCTCTACATATAGGGTCGCCTGCGGGGTCAGCGGCCAGCCGCCAGCTTCGGCTTCTTCCAGCGTGGTGCCGTGGTTGGATCCGCAAAGCGGATGATCTCATCATGGTTCCTGCCGACCATCTCATCCATGCTGATCCCCACCATGCGGGCAAAGGCGGGGTTGACGCGTTCGATCACATGGTTGGATTTCAGGATCAAAATCCCATCCGCCACCGAATCCAGCAGGGCGGACATCTTCTGTTTTTCCTGGATGCCCTGGGTATACAAGCTGGGCATTGCTGACCGCCATGGCAGCCTGATCGGCGAAACTCTGCAGCAGCACCTGATCGTTCTGGGAGAAGCTGCCGCGATAATTGCGGAAGATGAAGATCACCCCGATGACCTGGTTGCGGGCGATCAGCGGCAGGCCCACCCCTGTCATCAGACCCAGGCTGACCTGTTTGGCCAAGTTTCTGCAGGACTTCATTGATCTTGGGCAGTTCAAAGCGGGCCGGATCTTCGTGATCGGGGACGGCCGTCAGCAGCGGGTCCAGGTGTTCCAGCAGCGGTGCCGGGATGCCATGCGAAGCGGATACCTTCCACTCCCCCTCCTCGCTGCGCAGGGCGATCAACCCGGCGCTGCCGGAGAGGATATCCACGGTCAGCTGCAGAATGCGCTTCAGCAGAGTATCGAGATTGAGTTCCTGGGTGATCGCTCGGGCGATCTCCAGCAGGTAATCCCTCTGGCGCACTCGATAATCAGGCAAACTTAACATCGTCTATTTTCCTGTCGCTACTCTTATTCCACCGGTAAACTCTTCGCCACAATCTCCAGGCCTTTATCGATCGCTTCTTCGGGGATATCCAGCATGCCGCGGAAGCGGATCGACTGCACCCCGGATTTCAAGGCCTTCAGGCCGTTGTTCTCCAGAAGTCCCATCATCTCGTCGCGCTTCTCCGGGTTTGGCAGGTCGTAAGCCACCATCATCCCCTTGCCGCGCACATTGGTCATCATCCCTTTGGATTCATCGGCGACAGTCTTCAGTCCCTCGATCAATTTCTCACCCATCACCTCGGTGTGGGCGACTAGATTCTCTTCTTCAATGATCTCCAGATAGCGGGTGGCGCGCACCATATCCACCAGATTCCCGCCCCAGGTGGAATTGATCCGGCTGGATTCGGCAAAGACATGTTTCTCCACTTCTTCGACCCGTTTCCCGGCCATGATCCCGCACACCTGGGATTTCTTGCCAAAAGCAAACACATCGGGCTGCACATCGTAATGTTCGTGCGCCCACATCCTCCCGGTGATCCCCATCCCGGACTGGACCTCATCGTAGATCAGCAGGAATTCATGCTCATCCGCCAGGCGGCGCAGTTCCTGGAAGAACTCGGGGCGGAAGTGGTTGTCTCCGCCCTCGCCCTGGACCGGTTCAATGATCAGCCCGGCAATATCGCCTTGGTGCTGGCGGCAGGCCAGTTCGATCTGGGCAATGGCGATCTCTTCCAGCTTGCGCACATCTGCCAGCACTTCCTCGGTTACCGGGTAGCGCAGCTTGGGATTGACCACCCGCGGCCAATCGAATTTGGGGAAATACATTGTCTTGCGCGGGTCAGCGGTATTGGTCAGCGACAGAGTGTAACCGGAGCGCCCGTGGAAGGACTGCTGAAAATGGATGATCTGGGTGCCCATCCCTTCCAGGAGCGGCGGTATTCGTGCCGGTGAAGCGTGCCAAATTCTTGCGTACTTTCCAGTCGAAGGCGGTCTTTAGGGCATTCTCTACCGCCAGGGCGCCTCCGCTGATCAGGAAGAGGTGCGGCATCTCGTCAGGCATCGCTACCCGGCCAAAAGTATCCACAAATTCGGCCATCAGGCTGGTGTAGAAATCTGAACTGGAAGGTTTGTGGATCGCTGCCAGGGTCAGCTTCTCCAGAAATGCGGATCCTTCATCTTGGGGTGATTATGCCCCATCGGGATGCTGGCAAAATAGGTGAAGAAATCCAGATACTCCTTGCCGGTGACAGGCATCTACCAGATAAGGTCCATGGGAGCGTTCCAGGTCGATCACCATGTGATCGCCATCGGCCAGCATATGTTTTCCGATTGTGCTGCGTACTTTCGAAGGTTCCATATAAGTGTGTGTCTCCTGACGAGCTATATGAAATTTATGCACCAGAGAGCATCTCGGTGATGTTCTGATGCCATTGTAACAATTCCCGGCGAAAACAGACTCGATATCGAGGTTGTTTTGAAGGAATTGTTAACGTGGATTTTATACGCGGGATTATAACACCGAGCAAGGTTTCAGCACTTACATCTCATCCCCGGTGAACAGGCTGGTGATCCCTAATTTTGCCAGGTCGGCGTCCATGACCGCATCGTCCGGCCGAGACTCGAACTCGTCGGCAGCCTTGAGGATGATCTTGAGCAAATTCACATCCCCGGCAGTGTTCAAAAACACCTCCGGATTGCCCAGCACCCAGTGGACGGCATGGCGGATACCTTCCGGAGTGGTCAGCGGATCGTACCAGACAGCGTATTCATGCTTGTTATCCCCCAACGGCCCGCGGGCGATCGATTTGATCGTCTGGACAGCCACGTTCCTCTCCCGGCACACCGCCAACAACTGCTCGAATTCAGCCGCATAGGTGGGGTTCTGCATCAACACATAGTTATAGGGCAGCAGCACAGTATCCAGATCATGCACCTCCAGGCTGCGCAGATGGGTACGCGGTGCGGCCAGGCCATGCCCGGTGACCCCAATGAAACGGGTAAGGCCCTGCTGCTTTGCCTCGATCATTGCCTCCAGCACCCCACCTAGCCCCATGGCAGTCTCCCACTGCTGCGGATTGATCAGGTAATGCATCTGCCACAGATCGACATGGTCGGTTTGCAGCCTCTCCAACGAGCGGTGCAGGTCTTCTTTGGCTTCCTGGTAGGTGCGCTTACCGGTTTTGGTGGCAAGGAAGAACTCGGCGCGGTGATGCTTCATCCACGGCCCCAGCTTGAGCTCCGCGTCGCCGTAATCCATGGCGCAATCGATGTGGTTGACCTCATAGGCAAACAGGTCTTCCAACACCAGGTCCGCTTCAGACTGGGAAAGTCTATCCAGCGCTACAGCGCCAAATAGTGTCCGGCTGCTGAAATGGCCAGTACGTCCAAACAGTTTTTTGTCGATCATGATTTTCTCCTGAGCTGATTATCCTGGAAATCAGGTGTTTTTTAATTGGCCATGCCTCTTGGGTCAAATTGAGTTTCATACAACGTGGCATACAACCCGCCATTTTCCAATAAGGTCTCATGGGTGCCCTGTTCCACCATGCGCCCATCATCCAGCACCAGGATCTTATCTGCCGCCAAAATTGTGGATAAGCGATGGGCAATCACCAGACTGGTACGCCCTATCATCAGCGGCTCTAAAGCCTGCTGGATCAATGCCTCACTGGTTGAATCCAAATGGGAGGTAGCCTCATCCAGGATGAGGATGCGCGGGTTTTTGAGTACCACACGGGCAATTGCCAGGCGCTGTTTTTCTCCGCCGCTCAGACGGTATCCCCGCTCCCCGACGATCGTGTCAAAACCGTTAGGCAGCTTTTGGATAAAGTCATAGATGTTCGCCGCCTGAGCCGCTTCGACCAGTTCCTCATCGGCAGCATTGGAGCGGGCATAGGTCAGATTCTTCCGGATAGTGTCGTGGAACAAATAGGTCTCCTGGGTCACCATCCCCAACTGCCTGGCCAATGATTCCTGGGTGACATCTCGCAGGTTATTCCCATCAAAAAAGATATTCCCTTCTGTAGGGTCGTACAGCCGCGGCAGCATGTAGGTCAGTGTGGTCTTTCCTGCCCCGCTTGGCCCGACCAGCGCTACCAGCTGACCAGGTTCGATCTCAAAATTCAATCCTTCCAGGGCATAGCGCCGCGAGGGGATAAAACCAGGCACCGCCTCATCCTCGTCGCTGTCCTCGGCTGGGTACCCTAACCCCAGACGCTGATTGGCCTCCATGTAGTCGAAGGAGACATTCTCAAACCGGATCCGCCCGGTGACCGTTTGCAGCACGACCGCATCCGGCTTATCTTCAATCTCCACCGGCAGGTCCAAATATTCAAACACACGCTCAAAGCTGACCATCGAAGTGATGAACTCCACCTGGATGTTGCTGAGTGCCGAGATGGGCATATACAGCCGGATGAGATAAGCGACAAAAGCGACAATCGTGCCTGTGCTGATTGTCTCCATGATCGCCAGGTAACCACCAACCCCGTAGACCAGCCCGGTACCAATCGTTGCCGCAATCCCCAACCCGACAAAGAACCAGCGTCCCACCAAGGCTCGGCGGATGCCAATATCCCGCACTTTGGTGTTTACATCCTTGAAGCGGTCCTTTTCAAATCGCTGCCGGCCAAATGTTTTTACCAGCAAAGCCCCATTGATCGTCAGCGTTTCAGCGATCATGCTGCTCATATCAGCGTTGTATTCCATCCCTTCCCGGCGGATATCCCGGAGGATCTTGGCGATCCGGCGGGCAGGGAGCAAGAACAAAGGGAGCACAATCACTGATAACAGGGTCAGCCGCCACTCGATACTGAACATCACGATCAGCGTACTCACCAGACTGAAGCTGTTGGTGATCATATTCGGCAGCGTATTGGTGACCGCACTCTGCGCCCCGATCACATCACTGTTCAACCGGGAAACGATCTCCCCCTGGCGGGTATGGGTAAAGAAACGTAGGGACATATTCTGAAGATGTTCATACATCTCCTGGCGCAGATCATGGATGACGCCCTCCCCCAACTTGGCACTGAAATAGCGTTGGGCCACATCCAAAAAACTGGCGGCCACTGGAATCCCGATCATCCCGGCACTCAACCCAACTAAGCGGGTGATATCTTTCTCCGGGATCACTTGATCGAACAAATCCCGGTAAAGCAGCGGCGGCACCAGTTGGACCAGCGAGGTCACCAGAATAATGATCAGCACCAATATCATCCAGGCAAGGTAAGGCCTGGCATATTGGTACACGCGTCTCAGCAGATCCCGGTCAACCGTTGGCTTTCCTTTTGATTCATCCTGTGTGATCAGCGCCCGCCAGCCGCGTCCGCCACCATGCATATGATTCTCCTTTTAAAAATCTATTGCCTCTTAAGATTACCTTTTTCTACCAGTAAATCAAGCCGTTTGGTGGATTGGGATTTCGCTGGCAAGGATTGCTGCTTCCAATCGCTCTATGATTTCATCCGGATGGCGGGTTGTGAGGATACTTTCTCATTAAATAAATCCCGATCGCTCATCATCACTCTCCATCCATGGAAACTTACCAGGAACCATTAATATCATACCCGATACCTGCACTGCAATGTATAATAAAAAATATGAGCGCCGAAATCATCCTGACATTGTCCATCCTCGGGGTCGCCGTGATCCTATTCATCACCGAGTGGCTGAGCGCCGACCTGGTCGCCCTGCTGACCCTGTCGGCATTGGCAATCACCGGGCTGGTGACCGCCGACGAGGCCATTTCCGGGTTCAGCAGCCCGGCGGTAGTCACCGTTTGGGCGGTGTTCATCCTCAGCGCCGGGCTTTCCCGCACCGGGGTGGCCGCCTGGCTGGGACGCCAGGTGCTGCGCCTGGGTGGTGACAACGACCTGCGCACGCTGCTGGTCTTGATGCTGGTTTCAGCGCTGCTTTCCGCAGTCATGAATAACGTTGGTGTAACCGCCCTGCTGCTGCCGGTGGTGCTGGATATCTGTCGGCGTACCGGTCTCCCGCCCTCACGCGTCCTGCTTCCGCTGGCGTTCAGCTCCCTGCTGGGTGGGATGACCACCCTGATCGGCACTCCGCCCAACATCCTGGTGAGTAATACCCTGGCAGAGTTTGGTTACCAGCCCTTTACCCTCTTCGATTTCGCCCCCTTCGGCGTCATCGTCACCCTGGCAGGGATCCTCTATCTGATCACCTTCGGACGCAGACTGCTGCCCAACCGTGATATGGCCCGGGAATTCCACCAGCCAGATGCCGATATGGCGGACACCTTTGCTATCGAAGAACGCATGTTCATGATCACCCTGCCTGAGAACACTAGCCTGGACGGCTGTTCGCTAGGACGCAGCCGGTTTGGCTCGGTCCTCGGACTGAATGTAATCGCCGTGATGCGCGAGGGCCACACCAATCTTGGTCCCAACCCAGAGACTGTCCTGCGCTCTGGCGACCGGCTGCTGGTCACCGGCCGGGCTGAATACCTCCTCGAATGGAACAAAGGCCCGCAGTTCAAGATTCTGTCCCACGATATTCCACCGGAATACCTAACCTCCAAGGATGTGATGCTGGCAGAAGCCAGTCTGCCGTCCGGGTCACCCCTGGCGGGCAAGAACCTGGAACAGTTGCATTTCCGCCAGCAATACGGCGGGGTGGTCCTCTCCTTATGGCGTGACGACCGGCCGATCCACTACCAATTGGAATCGCTCATTCTGCAGCAGGAAGACAAACTCCTTATGCTGATCAGCCGCCGCCAAGCAAAAAACCTGAACGAAGCTGGTGAACTGGTCCTGGAAGAAACCGATGCCAGCCGCTATAACGTAACCCAATCACTCACCATGATTGCAATCCCTCCAGGCTCCCATCTGGTGGGCTATACGATTGCCGAATCCCATCTGGGAGATGCCTACCGAATGGGCGTGATGGGCATCATCCGCGATCATAATCTGATGCTCATGCCGGTTGCCAACGAAACTATCAATACCGGGGACAAACTTCTTGTGCGCGTCAACCCGGAGACGATCGCCACACTTCAATCCCTGCATGAATTAATTATCGACACCAACTCCCGGCTGCAATACGAGGATATGGAATCGGACTCTGTCGGGCTGCTGGAGGTGGCCATCTCCCCGCAATCCTCCCTGCCGGGCAAGACCTTGCGAGAGATCCACTTTCGGGAAAAATATGGCCTCAGCGTGCTGGCTATCTGGCGGGGCGGCACCACCCGGCGTTCCGGCCTGCGGGACCGGAAGCTGCGCTTTGGAGATGCCCTGCTGATCTTTGGCTCACGCGACCGGCTGCGCCTGCTGGCAACTGAACCGGACTTCATCGTTCTGCGGGAAGAAGCCCAGATCCCCGCACGCCTGAAGAAAGCGCCTATCGCCGCCGGATTGATGCTGGCTGTCGTGGCCGCCGTTGGGTTGGGGATCATGCCGATTGCCGTTGCCGCGATCATCGGCGGGGCGCTGATGGTGCTCTCCGGCAGCCTGCGCATGGACGAGGCCTACCGCGCGATTGAGTGGAAAGCTGTCTTCCTGATCGCCGGGATGCTGCCGTTGGGGATCGCCATGCAAACCTCCGGCACCGCCCAATTCCTGGCCTCCGAAATGGTCCGGCTCCTCCAACCGTACGGCTCCCAAGCGCTGATCGCCGGACTCTTTCTTCTGACCGTGTTCGCCTCTCAGGTGATGCCTAACGCGGTAGTGACCGTTTTGTTAACTCCCATCGCCCTGACCACCGCCGAGAGTCTGGGACTCTCACCCTACGCCCTGGCGATGGTTGTCGCCGTAGCGGCATCTTCCTCATTTCTCAGCCCGGTGGGCCACCCTGCTAATATCCTGGTGATGGGACCCGGCGGCTATAAGTTCACCGATTACATCAAAGCCGGTTTCCCGCTGGTGGTGATCATCCTGCTGCTGACGGTCTTTGTGCTGCCGGTCTTTTGGCCGCTGTAATGATAGTGATTGGTGATTTGGAACATAGGGATCAGGATGAAGGGCCATTGAAAACACAGATGGTCGCAAACCTATGGTGAGCTATGGGCGCTTGGCTTCCAGCAAGGTAATCAGCTTGCTTCAGTCAAACGCCACACAAAGATCAGTACAGTTAGGAAAAACCATGGAACGATTCTCTCACTGGCTGTTGGGAGATCACTTGGGATCGACCTCGATGACCGCCAATGCAGACGGTACCTTCCACAGCGAGGTGAAATACTCCGCTTTTGGCGAGATCCGAGACTGATCCGGCACAATGACCACGGATTATCTGTACACCGGTCAGCGGGAGGAGTCCGAGGTCGGGTTGTATTACTATGTGGCACGGTGGTACGATCCGGCGATAGGGCGGTTTATCCAGGCGGATAGTGTGGTGCCGAATCCGGGGAGTGCAGTGGGGTTTGATAGGTATCAGTTATACGTTTAATAATCCAATTTTGTATAACGATCCATCTGGACATTTCGGCTTGGTAGGTGCAGCAATAGGAGCAGTTGTTGGTGGATTGGTGGGTGCAGTTACTTATGCCTATACTGAGAGCACTAATGGGGATGGATTTAATACTAAAAGACAAGATTGGACCGACTTGGCAGTTTCAGCAGGTACTAGTGCCCTTGCTGGCGGACTGATCGGTTCTGGGGCAGGGATAATAGCGGTAGGTGCTGGATTAGGCATGGCAGGCGGACTTGCTGCAAATCATGTAGAAGATATTGCAACGGGAGATGATTTAATTAATTGGATCATGTGGGAACTGGTATTATTTCTGGTTCTCTGGGTGCTGTTACTGGTGGAATCGGTGGTTGGGAATATGGATTTGCTACTAAAGCTGCTTCTACTGCTGTTATGGCAGGTTTACATGGTGGGTTTCAATGGGCATTTGATTGTGGAATATCTGGTGGGAATTCAGAAATATGTTCATCCCCAGACCCTATCGGTGATTTTGCTATTGAGGATTTTTTAGGGAATGTTGTCGGTGAAATTGTTGATAGTGCAACAGGATAAGCAGGTTTCGCTGGAGATGTTGCTGCTGAGGGATTCAGGAATTATTGGGGATCTTGTAGAGAATACCTATAACAACCCACATAATAAGGGTGGGGGAACAACCACCTCACCTGCTGGAGGGTATGGATTGTATCATGGTCGCGATCCCCTACATTTGGTGGACTAAGGAGAGCAATGAAACCATTAAAATTCTATCTACTAACCATCAAAACTCGGGAAGACTTGATTTCGGAAATCAATCCATTGCCCATATGCTGGATTTCAGAAACAGGTATTCAGATTTCTATGGAGAACAACGATCTAATTGAAATTCCTTTTCATGCTATTGCAAAGGTACGGTTTGTTCCATATTTCTGGTTTACCATGTATAGGATGTTTGTAAAAATAGTTGTCGATGATCACGAGAACGGTCAGATCGAATACAGATTAGAACCAGCCAATCCAATACTTCCCAACTCGAAAGGAAGTGCGAATTTAGTTGAAACTGTGCGTTTTTATCGCGCTTTACGTGACCTTAAGGCTGGTCAATACTGTAGATGTAGTTGAAAATCCTTACTTGCGAAATAAAAGAGGAATTCCCTTTTTCAAGGAAATTGATGAAGGTGATTACAAGCTTGATCCACATTCCTTCTACGATAAAAACCT
The DNA here is from genome assembly GCA_963722735.1 of uncultured Chloroflexia bacterium. Classification (GTDB taxonomy): domain Bacteria; phylum Chloroflexota; class Anaerolineae; order Anaerolineales; family UBA11579; genus UBA11579. The sequence goes on along the minus strand of CAVROH010000012.1, from coordinate 223,400 downwards.
CAAGAGAAAGCATATATTGGGAATTGTCATTCCGCTCATAATCTCCGTGGTTCTAATCTTGATTGGGCTTATTGGAAACCTGAAATAGTCTATTGTTTTTGCGCAAATCATATCAAAGGTTCAGTTTATGGTTTTATCTGATCCCAAAATTTTGGCAACTCAAACACCTTACTCGGACTCCACCTGGCTGTTGGGAGATCACCTGGGATCGACCTCGATGACAGTCAATTCGGACGGCACACTGCTCAGCGAGGTACGCTACTCCGCTTTTGGAGAGGTCCGCTACCAGTCCGGCACCACGACCACGGATTACCTGTTTACAGGTCAGCGGCAGGAAGCCGAGATCGGGCTGTATTACTATGTGGCCCGCTGGTATGATCCGGCGATCGGGCGGTTTGTGCAGGCGGACAGCGTGGTGCCGGATCCGGGGTCAGCGCTGGGGTATGATCGGTACGGGTATGTCAATAACTCACCGATTATTCATAATGATCCAACGGGACATTGGCTTGATACTGTAATAGATATAATTTCGATTGGATCCACAGTTGCTGATATCTCACAGAATGGACTAAATTGGTCAAATGGATTAGCCCTTGCGGTTGATGTTGCTTGTTTAGCACTGCCGGTTGTCTCTGGAGGTGGGGCACTAGTTCGTGCTGCTAGCAAAGTGGATGATGTGGTGGATGTCGTCAAAGGCACAGAAAAAATAGTCGATGTAATAGACACTGCAATAGATGCTGCAAATAGCACAGATGAAGCAGTTAGCGCAGCTAATGAGGCTGTTGATCTATTCCGGGCTATTGGGGATTACAGAGTTAACCCAAGTAAAGGAAATTGGGGAATTCCTAGAGAAACCTTTTGTTTCTACTAAGGGAAAATACTTTTGGTTTGATGAGTCCTCGGCGGTAAAATGGACCGAGATCTTCCCTGATACGAATAACAATATAGTAAAAGTTAAAATCCCTAAATCAACTCTATCCTTTGGCACAAAATTCAAGGATGCAAATATTGGTAATGCAATACACTTCATTGATGAAGGTCTAAAAAAGTTTAATAAAACCATTATTGATATAATCCAAATTGAAGTAGGAAAATCATGGATAAAAAAGTACATTTTCAATGTAATCTGCTATGGGTGGATGAAACAGAAGAAATAGAATATTTCTCGAATAGAGTGCTAAGATTGCAATCTGTTTTTACAAAAGACACGAGTCAACACTTTGATGTGTTAACCTCTTTTGACAATAAAAACCGTATTAGTAGTGATAACAACAAATATTCCAACGCCCAATTGTCCTTCATATATGGATTCAGTAACCAAGGATTATGCTAAGTTACGAAATTTGGCGGAAAATTCAGAATTAGTGTTATTAGAAGGGCCTTACGTAAGGGGAGTTTGTAGAAATCTTAGCTTTATTGAGAATCGAATTTTAATTATCGGTGAAAATCAATCGGTCTGAAACCTAAAAAAACATATCACAATAGCGGAGCTGTGCTTGATGTCCGAACTAACCATCTTTAGCACTTTTCCCAGCTGGCTGTTGGGAGATCATTCATCTGAATAAAATCACAGGTTACTCTGATCTTGGCTAGCTGAATCAATCCCCCTATCTTTATCCATCTGTGGTGAATTGTTTTCCCAGCTAGGGACAACTGCTCCCATACCCGATCTGTTCGATATTCCACAACATCCCGGCGGTCGCATCCAGGGCAAAGTTGCAGATATCCGGGCGCGCCAGGGCCGCCTGCTGGTAGCTGAACAGCGGGATGATCGGCAATTCCTCCGCCAGGATCTGCTGGGCCAGATGGTGGCTGGCGTTATAAACATCCATCCCCGGGGCGCTGCCCTTTGCCAGGCGACAGGCGGCATCATAGTCCTCATTCACCCAGCCGGTGGCATTCCAGCCGCCCCATTTATAGGGGAAAGTCTCCTCATCCGGGCCGGGGATCGCATCGGAGAGGTACAACTGGCAGGGCGGATCTTCCGTGGACTGCCAGGAGAAGAAGGCCAGATCGAAGTTGCGCCCGAAGATCGGGGCTTCCTCGCCGGTAGCGAACAACTCTTCATCCGACACCCCCACCGGCACCACCTCGATCCCGCAGGCAGCCAACTGCTCGCTGACCAATGCCATCAATTTCTCGTTCTGGGGATAATCGGGGTACAGCAGTTCAAAGGACAGCGGGGTGCCGTTCGGGGTTCCCGCAATCTCGGAAGCAATGCGCACGCCGGTATCTTCATCGATCACCCAGCCGGCCTGATCCAGCAGGTCAGCGGCGGCCTCAAGGTCCTGGCGGTAGATCTGAATATTGGGGGAGATAAGCGCATGCCCCTCTGGGATGTAGCTGTCCATCACCGGAGTGACCAACCCGGTGGCCGCCTGGCTGAGCGCTTCCTTATCCAGGCAGTAAGCCACCGCCTGGCGGACGCGCAGATCACCGAAATAATCCGGGCGGTCGCCGGCCCAACTGCTGTACTCGTCATCATAGCTCTGCGGCACGATCCCGAAATTCAGCAGCGTCCAGCCCCCTTTGTCCGTCCATGCTGCCGTGATCTTGCCTTCATTACTCAACTGGATAATCTCATCCGCGGCAATCCCGGCTGAGGCGCTGGTATCCAACAGATCACACTCACCAGTTTGCAACATTTCCAGATTGGCAGCATACTCCTGCCCCACCACGCGGAATTCCACCCGGTCGATCAGCGGAAAGCCTTCCGCCGCCCGGAAATAATTCGGGTTGCGCGCCAGGGTATAGGAATCCAGATTCGCCTCGCTGATCACGTATGGGCCGTATCCCACCGGGTTGAGCGCGGCGATCTGCTGCACGGCCAGCTCTGCGGTCGGGATTCCCTCCCATAGATAGCGCGGCGCAGGCTGCCAGAAATTGTCCTGGTAGGCCGGGTCAATGAAGCCCGGTACGCCGGTCCACTTGATCGTGCTGACATCGATAGCTTCATAGCTCAGGGTGCGCTCGATCTTGTACTTGCTTACCGGCGTGTCCGGGTCAGCGCTGAGTTGGAAGCCGAAGATCGAATCCTCCACCGTCAGCGGTGTGCCGTCCGACCAGGTGATCCCCGGTCGCAGGATGAACAAAGCCGCCATCTGGTCCATCACCGTCTGGGAACCATCGAAGGGCTGGGCACAGTCGCGGCTGTAACAGCCTGCCGGGCGAATAAAAACGCCCAGATCCAGCGGGACCACATTCCCCTGATTGTCCACCACCAGGTCACCGGTCTGCACCTGGACGGTCTGCATCACTGCTGTCCCGGCGCTAATATCCGGCAACCCATCCAGCAAAACCGGCTGGTAGGCATATCCGCGGTGATCCACCGGGCGGTCGTAGACCGCTGCGAGGACCAGTTCCGCAGCCTGGTTAGGCGCGCCGAACGGGAAAAGTGTATTAGGGGCTTCTCCCAAACATACCACCAGTGAGGAGGGGATCGCCGTCGGGGTGGGGACCGGTGTGGTTTCCTCAGCCGGTTGATCCGGCTGGTTGGGAGTATTCATTACACTGTCACCGCTGCCGCATCCGGCCAGCAGCCCGATCAGCAGCACAGTAATTCCAATCCAAAGCCATTGATAGTTTTTCATATGCTCAATGTTCCTTTTGGGGGGTTTACCTCTCATTCCTCAAACCGAATGCGTAAGTACGATTCGTAGCGTTCCGGATGGATTTTTCCATTTTTCACTGCCTCAATCACGGCACAGCCCGGTTCATCCACATGGGTACACGAGCTGAACTGGCAGTCCGCCACCCGCTCGGCGATCTCGGGGAAGTAGCCGTCCAATTCCTCCGGCTCGATATCCCACAGCGCCAGCGCTTTCAGGCCAGGCGTATCAGCGACATAGCCGCCCTTCTCCAGCGGGAACATCTCCCGCACCACGGTGGTATGCCGCCCCTTGCCGGTGGCCTCGCTGACCTCGCGGACGTGCAGGCCCAGGTCGGGCTGAACGGCGTTCAGCAGGCTGGATTTACCCACCCCGGACGGCCCGACGAGTACCGAGATCTTGCCCTGCAGCAATTTGCCCAGCTTATGGATCCCTCGCCGCCGCTTGACCGAGGTAAACAGTACCCGGTAACCCAGTTGGGTATAATGCCCGTACAGCTTGCGGGCCAGCAGGATGCCGATCAGATCCGTCTTGTTGAAGACGATCACCGGCGGGATACCCTGCTCCTCAGTAATGATCAAAAATCGGTCCAGCATGCGCAAACTCGGCTCGGGGTTGGCACAGGCAAACGTCAGGATGGCCTGATCGGGGTTGGCGATGATGATCTGCTCATACTCGCCGCGTGCCGTGGGTGCCAGGCGATGGAGCTTGTGCTGGCGTTCCTCGATCTCCTCGATCATGGCAGTATCATCATCCTGGATGGAAACCTTCACCCAATCCCCCACGGCAATCAGATCACCGGTCTTGCGCCCCTGCTTGAGGCGTCCGCGCAAACGGGCAACCACCTCCCCCTGGGGAGTATCGAGGGTAAAGAACCCGGACTGGGAGCGGACCACAATTCCGCGGATGATATTCTTCGGTCATAGGCTAATTATCGTTGTTCCTCGTTGCTGCCCTTCTGGGCCTCATAGCTCTCCAATTCCTCTTCGGAGTATGAAATAGCTGTTCATCGATCTCGCCGATCCGCTTTTCCCACGGGAAGGCGGACAACGGCCGGCCGTAGAAATAGACTTCCATCAGGCGGCGGAAGATCGGGGCGGCAAACTCAGAGCCATCGCCGATGTTCTCCACCAGGACCACCACGGCAATATCAGGGCGGTTCTCATCCTGTTCATCCGTATAGCCGATGAACCAGGCATGCGGATCACCGCCGGAGTTCTGGGCGGTGCCGGTCTTGCCCCACACCTTGATCTTGCGGTTGACAAAGGTATTATAAGCTGTACCGCGTGTGTTCTGCGGTCACCAGCAGCATCCCCTCACGGATGCGGCCAGCGTGTTTGCACTGATCGGCAGCTCACCGTTGACCACCGGGGTGAACTCAAAGGTGGCATCACCCGGCGACATTCTCCACCCGCTCGATCATCTGCGGGCGATAGAGCGTACCGCCGTTGCCCAAGGCGGCAGTATAAACCGCCGCCTGGATCGGGGTGATCAGAGTATGTGCTCTGCCCGATGGCCTGCTGGACAGAGTTGAACCAGCCCTGGCCCCTACGCCCTCCTGGTCATCTGGATTCTCGATCTGACCGCTCTCTTCCGGGAAGATATCCATCCCGGTGGGCGTACCGAGACCAAAACCGCGGGCCATTTCAGCAATCCCATCGGTAACCCGGCATCATACAGATCGTAGCCCATCTGGTAGAACCAGATATTGCAGGAGCGCATCAAACCCTCCACAGCAGTCAGGTTGCCGCTGGCCGGACGCTCCTTTTTCCAATGTCCAGTCTGTCAGAACACACATCCACCAGGGCCTTCCCATTCATAGCCGCATTCCAGCGTATCATGTGGCACTCAACTTCGCCATCTCCAGCGCCGGCCGAAAGTGTGATCACTTTGAAGATCGATCCGGGCGGATACTGGCCCTGGGTAGCCCGGTTGAAGAAGCGGCCTTGCTCATCCGGGAAATAGGTACCCCACAGGCTGTTGGGGTTATTCGGAGTCCGCATAATTGGGGTCAAAGGTCGGGGAGGACGCTATCGCCAGCACCCGGCCAGAATCGCGTTCCAGCACGACGACAGCCCCGGTCAACTCCTGTAACGAAAGCTGCGCCCAAGCTGCAGTTCTTTCTCCAGCGTGGTATAGATCGATTGGGATGGCACTGTATCAGCCGTCGCCAGGCGGGTCAGCAGCAAGTTATCCGGCGTAACGACATACAGGTCAGCGCTGGGCCGGCCGGAGAGCATCTCCTGGCCCCAGGCTTCCACGCCGCTGCGCCCGATCTGGGCACCTACCGGGTAGCCTTTCTCCACCCATTCATCCACCTCCTCTGCCGGGATCGGCCCGACCCAGCCAACTGAGTGCGAGCCCGCCGTGCCGGTATAGGAAAGATGGGTATTAAATACCTCGGCGCCCAGGGCATTGTAATGGTTCGAGAGTAAGGCCCTCATATTCCTCAAACTGGCTGTAAGGGATCTCGATCAGCGGGATCACGTAGGGATTATCTTCCTTGGAGATCTGGTAATCCCAGTAGGTGGCATTGATGCCGGTGGCATCCTGCAAAGCGCTGACCAAGGAACCCTTTTGCTCTTCATCCACCGCACTGGGGATGATGAGACAAAGCCACAGCCCGGGTATCAGCTGCCAGTGTGGCGCCTTGATGGTCGTAGACGATCCCGCGAGTCGGCCAGATGGTCTCCATGCTCAGACGGTTGCCATTGGTCAATTCCGGCATGATCAAAGCATCATCCCAGACCACCTTCCACTGCCCGTTCTCAAGGCTCAGGTCCATCTGGGTCTGCACATCTATATTCCCCACGATTGAGGACTTCAAAGTGGCTTTGAAAGCCACCTGGGCGTGGGTCGGGGAGACCAGGTCCTGAAGAATTTCATAATCCAATCACCGGTCATCACCACTCTGTTGTTCCACATTCCGTATATCGGACGAGAACTCTTCGTAGGGGATCGAGTCACGGCTGAGGGTAGTCAGCTGGTTGTACATCCCTTCATAATCAAAGTTATTCCAGGCTGAGAGATATGCCCTGGCCGCCTCACTGGGGTCAGGCACCGGAATAATCGTCTGGCTGGGAGGAGCAAATTCCCCGTTCTGCGGTGGTCGGCTGGGCAACAGGATCGGTAGCCGTCGGGCCCCGCTATGGCTGGACGAAACTACAGCTCACCAAGCAGCACCGCCAGGGCCAGGACGGCAATATCACAAAAATGATATGCGCAGAAACCTGTCGATTTCTCTGGACGCTGATATTCATAATACTCCTTTTTGCACCTGCTCAAAAACGGTGCATTCATACGCAAGCGTAGACTGGCAAACAGCCGGAAAACCATCAGCCGCAGAAATTCCCAAGACGAGCAACCGCCCGCGCCAGATGGCAAAGCGGCAGCCCGACCACATTGGCATAGCAGCCAGTCAGATGTGTCCACCGGGCGGAATTCCGGGTGCTGGATAGCATAGCTGCCAGCCTTATCGAAAGGGATCTCCGGTGGCGATGTAGGCTTCAATCTCTTCATCGGAATATTCCCGCATGGGCACATCGGTGGCCGCCAGTTCAGTGACCATCCATCTGCCGCCGGGTCATAGACCGCCAGGGCAGTATAGACCTGGTGCACACGCCCTCTCAGGCTGGTGAGCACAATCCGGGCTTCTTCCGCATCCCGCGGCTTCCCCAGGATCTCATCACCATCAGCCACAGTGGTATCCGCAGCGACGATGATCTCACCCGGAGCCCGCCTAGGAAGCTACCGCTCTTGCTTTCACCTCTGCCAGGCGCAGCACGTAACTCGTCCGCCGGCTCTCCCGGCAACACAGACTCATCCACATCTGCCGGCAGAACCCGGAAAGGCCACCCGGCCAGTTGGATCAACTGCTTGCGCCGGGGAGAATTTGAGGCCAGGACAGATTTGTGTAATTTCAGTTTGCTTCATACAAAGTTAATCAACCGGACAGTTCAGGCTGCCCGTTGGGTGATTTTAACATAACGCCCACCCTTCGCAAGCGTGACACCTATGGGAGATTTGTCCCGTTATGAGTTTTGAATCCTTTGCCTTGCTGAAAGGTCCACAATCATTCTCCCACCTGTGTCGGTTAAAGAATAAGCACTTGAGTTGAGGGGGGCAACCCAAGCGCTTATATACTATTTATAATAAATTTCGCAGCTTTTGTCAAATAATTTTAAGGTATTAACAGGCCAATTCTCGGGCATCTCTTATCAAGTTCTTATTACAAATGTATAGACATTATCCTATTATACAGCCGCAAAATTAACAATTTTCATCATTTTCTACCCCTGGCTGGCATGAGTATCCGGGCAATTCCAGTCATTTTTCCGCCCTGCCTCCACCAGGTGAGTAGGGCATCCAGGCCACACCGAAGATCTCCACCAGGATATCCTTCTTATACGGGTTGACCGGGATTTCATCGATATCCGGAAGCGGCGCGGGCCCATTTTTCCTCCAGTTCGTCGATTGTCTCCTCCATCTCCGCCGAGAGCCAGTCGATATCACGCTCGATCTCCTCGATCATATCCTCTGATTCTTCGATCTTGGCCTTGGCTCGCTGGGTCAGGCGTCGCCGGCTGAGGGAAGAAGTCACCCGCCGGCGGCCGTAGGCACGCCCGCCAAACAAATTCTCGAACAGGGTACTCACCTCCTCCATCTTGCGCTGGGCATGCTCATCCCGGTCTTCTTCCAGCTCGCGGCGCTCGTGGCCGAGCTTCTTCTTCAGCGCATCAAACTTCTTCTGGAACTTATCCTTTAGCTCATCGGCTTCCTCATCCAGCGCCTTACGGGCGGCCGGAGAGGCCAGCTTGCGGAACCCGCCCTCGGTCAGCTCCGGGCCGGCATACAGCTTGAGCGCCTGTTGGCAAGCACCGTCACCGAGGAGCGGCGGTAAGCCCAATCCACGAAATCTGATCTCCAGCGGCGTGATCGTGCGGGCGTTGGTGAAAGGCGCTTCCGGCAGGGCATAACGGGCATTCAGCGGTTCGGAGCGGCCCAAGCTCATCGTAATCCATCGCCTCGATGAAATAATCCTCCCAGCGCACCATGCCGCGGGGGTCAAGATCAGCCACCAGGGCGGTGCGCTTCTCGGAGTAATCAAGATCGTACTTGCGCTGGAAATAGCGGATCTCGGCCTGCACCAGCAGCACAGGCTTGTACAGCATCCCTTTGCCGATGACCATGTTCCGGCTGTGGCTGCCCAGCAGCTTTGAACGCCTCCGTGAGGGTCAGGTTGTTGGGCAGGAAAAATTCCGGCACCCCGGCGGGCAGGCTTGGGCGGGTCTGCACGCTGGGCGGCAGGGACTCGGGTCTCCTCTTCAATTGGCAGCACGGCGACCGGCTGGACCTCATCCAGCGGCATGTCGGGCAGATCGGGCGGCAGCGGCGGGGCAGCTTTTGCCCCCACCAACTGGTTCAGCGCGGGGATCTGGGCACGGGTCAGCGGACCGGCGAGGTAATTCATCACCCAGCGGGTGCGGAAGGTCTCCGGCTGTGCCCCGTGGACGTTGTGCAGCAAAAACTCGCGCTTGACCAGGCCAGCGATGATCTGGTCGTACATCTGCCGGTCCAGGGACCCGCCCGCGGCCCCCTGCAAGCCGTCCAGCAGGCGCTGCTTGTCATTATCGGTTTGCAGCTTGCCGATGAACCAGGTACCCGCATTGGAGAGCCCCTTGTAATCCAGGTCGACCGGGTTCTGGGTCACCAGCACCTGCCCGACGCCGTACGCACGCGCCTGCTTGAGCATGCGCAGCAGGAGGGCCTTGGTGGGCGGGTTGCTGACCGGCGGGGCATAGCCAAAGATCTCATCAAAATAGATCAGGGCGCGCAGCGATGTGGCGCCGGGCTGGGTGCGCATCCAGGTTTCGATGGCGCTGTACAGCAGGGTGATGAAGAACATGCGCTCGGCGTCGGTGAGGTGCGCCAGATAGAAGACACTGTGCCGGGGACGGTCGTCCGCCCCCCACAGCAGGGACTCGACATCCAGCGCCTGCCCCTCGATCCAGGTCTGGAAGGCCGGGGCAGCCAGGATGTTGTTGAGCAGCATGGCCAGGGAGAAGCGGTCCTTCTCGGGGAAGAAGGTGTTCAGGTCCATCACGCCGAGCTTGTCAAAGGGCGGGTTCTGCGTCTGGAGGATCAGCTCGCCCAAGGTCGAGGTCCTTCCCTGCCGACCAGGCCTTCTCGAAGATATTGGCCAGCAGGATGTGCTCGCGCGAGCGCACCGGGTCGATATCATCGATGCCCACCAGGCCCAAGCAGGGCGGTGACCGTGCCGGAGATCTTCTCGCGGAGAATCTCGTGGTTGCCCTCCCAGGGGATCGGCGGGGCTTTCAGCGAGGCGAGAATGCTGACCGGGATACCGGCATCCGAGCCGGGGGTGTAGATGGCGAAAGTGGGCGGCGTTCTTCAGGGCCAGGATGCGCTCCGGGCCGATGTCCCACTCCTCCAGGCCTTCGCGCCAGCGCCGAGCGGCCTGTCTCGGCGGCCTGTTCCAGGCTTAGCCGTCCCGCCGGGCCTGATCGGGGTTGACCCACGGCTGGAAATCCTCCGGCAGCAGATCGGGGAAGTGCAGCAGGGCATTGGTGATATCACCTTTGGGGTCGATCATGATGGCCGGGATATTCTGCAGGGCGGCCTCTTCCAGCAGGCCGATGCACAGCCCGGTCTTGCCTGAGCCGGTCATCCCGACCACCACGCCGTGGGTGGTCAGGTCATCGGGGTTATACAGCAGCGGCTCGCCAGAGGGTCTTCCGGCCGAGATAGAACTTTCCGTTGGTTTCGATCATCGGGGCAGCTCCAGGGAAGTATGGCGCGGACAAATGATTATGGGTCTAGTTTACACTGAACTCGCCAATCTCAATTGCCAATTACCGGGCTGATCTTTTCCCAGGTCTTTCCGGAGTCGATGGTGCGGTAGAGACTGGTTTCGCCGCCATCATGCGAGACCGCCCAGCCCATCTGTGAATTGATGAAATTGAATTCGCCGGACCAGGGCATAATCGGCGATTGGGGCTACGCTGGCGGCCTGGTTGTTGGTCTGCCAGATCTTCTCCCCGGATGAGGTAGGCCTGGTAGAAGGTGTAGAAATGCCAGGCGCCCCCGCCGGCACGGGCAGTGAGCGCCAACTGCCGCCGCCGTCCTCGGTGATGTAGAGATAGTTGTAGGCCGGCTCGGTGAAATCGAATGTCTCACAGGTGACCGCCACGATCCCGTTGTTGAAGCCAAAGCGGTGCAGGGAGTGGGTGTAGCAGTTGCCGTTCCCCTCGGCGGTGAACAGATCGGGCTGTCAGGCGGGGCGGGCAGATCGACAAAGAGCCAGTGACGGCCGGCATCGGCGGTGGCGGCAAAGGTGAGCATGGGGCCATACAGCCCGCGGCAGTTAAGCCCTGCCCAACCGCTGTTCTGATCGGCAAAGACGAGGCCGGTCTTCTCGCAGGCCTGCAGCCCTTCGCCGTTCAGCGGGTCGAGGACCCGGATCCAGGTGGCCCCGCCGTCCAGCGTCTGGTAGAGGTTGGTGAAGCTGTGGCTCATCCCCGCCCCGACACCGGCGCTCAGCCAGCCGGTCTGCGGATCAGCGAAGGTGATCCTATCGGGGACGAAGAATTCCTCCAGCCCGGTGAGCTCCAGCGGGGCGCTGATCTGCCAGCTCTGGCCGCGGTCGGTGGTACGCCAAACGAGGTACTCGTCCAGGAAGGTGAACTGGTCGACGGCGGTATAGATCACGTAGGCGGTATCGGCATTGAGGAAGAAGCCATCCGCCCGGAGCAGATGCATCCTCCACCGGCTGCGGCGGGGTGACATCGCTGCCAGGTGTAGCCGGCATTGGCGGTGACGAGGATATGGTCGCTGTCCTCATTGACTGCCCGGCCGATGGCCCAGCCATCCATCAGGGTGCGGATCTGGATATCGAAGATGAGCAGCGACTGCCCGGGGTTGTAATGGGGGATATAGAGCCCCGCCTCAGGCAAGGGTGTGCTGGTGGGGGCAAGGGTGGGTATGGGGGTGGTGGCGGCGGCCAGCGGCCTGGGCGGGGCGGCAGGGGTATTATTCCTGGGCTTGCAACCGGCTAGCACCAACAGCAGTACGATGATGGCAAACAGGGTCATTCGCAGATTTTTCATCTCAGCCTCCTGATATCCATATTATCAGGGAAAGGGGGGGCAGGTGTCAAACGGAAAATACCCCAAATTAACCCCTTCCCGGCCGGACGTAACCGTCCGCTTTCCCTTCCCCTTGAGAAAGGGAAGGGCAATTGCGTTCACTGGAATTCTCGGAAATCAGAGTCTCATCCTCATTGAAAAGAAGGAGGACAAAGGCCAGATGTGAACCTAGATGGCGAGACACCCTTCCCTGAAAAGCCAGCAAAAGGTACCAGAAGGTACCAAAATGTTACACTTTGGGGGTTTTTCTTGACAGTTTTCAGGTTTAACCTGACAAAATCTGACAAAATCTGACACTTTTTAAAAAGTTGGTTTACAGTTTCAAGGGTGGGTGACAATCAGCTTCGCTGTTTGTTTGGGGTTTTGGCAGAGTGTGGGGGGGCGGGTTGATCATGGGCGGACAAGTTGTCGATTGCTCCGCAATCGATCAACATGTCCCTACAGGGTATATTCAGGGAAGGTTATTTTGATGGGTATCCAGGGGAGAAAAACCGAGATTGCTTCGCTCCGCTCGCAATGACACTGAAATTGGTTGACCTGATCTGCTCGTATCCACGGAATTCACCCCTACCTCTCCCACCCCGCCTTGACACAGCCCCACCGCTGGTTTATAATCCTGCCCGCCGTGTTGGCAAACATTCCTCGGTAGCTCAATCGGCAGAGCAATCGGCTGTTAACCGATGGGTTGGAGGTTCGAGTCCCCCCCGAGGAGCCAGATAAGCGCCCATTCCATTGATTGGAATGGGCGTTTTTTGTGTATAATAGGAACAACTACCATTTCAGAAACAGATCATTATCTAATTGTCAGGAACTATCGGTGCCTACGTATCTAGGGGTACTAACAAACGGCTTAGCACCGAGGCAGATGAAGCCATCCAGCGTAAGAGGGAAAAGATAATCGAGGCAAAAGAAAATCAGGGATAAGAAAACGGTTCTTCTTTATACTTACCCTTTTAGTAATGGTATTTATTAAATTATAACCCTGTAAATTCTGATTGAAATTTAAATAGTCTCAAATAATTAACAAACATATCTAGCTATGTCTTTTTTATCCGCTTCACTTAGCAACCAGCTCATTTTTTCCATTCCCACCTAAGGAGGATATCTGGCTTTTCAACTCACTCTCTTTGAAACTGCTATACACCTTATCATGTAATCTGTTCGCTACTGTGCATAACATTATCGACTAATTCGCTTTTCTTCTGCGCTGGCTTTTCAGCATGGAGATATCCCCATTGAACATGCCCATGCCTGAACATATTGAGGAGGAGAAGTAAAAGGTAAACCAACTCTCTTTAGCCACTGCCTCCAAATCGATTTCTCACACCAGAACACCAACTTTCAACACATACTCAAGATTTTTTGGATCCAAATTTAATGAACCTGGTTGAAAGGGAGAAAACCAATATTTCTCACAAGGTATTACGATCCACAAATCATCCCAATCTTTGACCATTCCAACAATTCAGGAATATCGGCGGAAACAGGTTTTAGCTCTTTTTGCCGTTCTTAGTCCCAACTCCCAGCTACAGGATATCTGGAGGTCTCCCCTATCTTCAATATCAATGGTACTTAGCCTTAGTGAAATAAACGCACCAATCCGAACGCCTGAGAGATACCAGAAACAAGCCGCTGCCCGAATCCTTCTCTCTTGATTACTCCTAACCGTTGCTGTGGCAATCTCCAACATTTCTTGAAAATCGATCGCTGTTCTTTTCTTCTCCTGCTTTTCACCGAACGGTATTTCAAGGTTTGCACCCATGTTTGCTTTATGCGACCAGAGCCAGGTTTGAAATCTGATAGCCAAGTAAAGAAACGCCTTGCTGTAGCCAAGATTTTTTTGATCAAAACAGCTGACAATCGCTCTTGTGAGCCATCCAGACGAAACGAAAGCAAAAATTCCGGAAATGTTGGCCTGATAGACGGATGCTGTTTCTAAATGGGCTTCTCTTGCGCCCATTCAAGCAGATAATACGGACATAGGTCTTTTCTAAATTCAAAGATCCTTCGGAGATTTGGTCTACATGCGACCGATACTCCAAATAGTTCTTTAGTCCGCTTCCAGTTGCTGCGGTTAATCACTTGATCAGATTATCCCCCTGCAACTTGCAAAATCTTGAGAGCTTGCTTCCCACATACGACGACAGTGTACATATATTGTAAGCTGTGTTGCTTTCCCTCGTGATAATGCCGCTCTGGATCTGTTCCATGACTTGATAAGTCTTACAAGACTGACAATATATCTCACCCTCTTTTGGTTGATACTTCTTGATAGGTCTCCCTTATACCAATCCAGAAATGCTGACACCATGAATCCAAACATGATTAATTCTTATCTCTCAAATGAGGACACCCCAAAGCGCCCAAGCTATGGTGGAAGTGGCGAAGACCAGTATGCCTGGATGCTATGTGATGCCCCATTAGTTACTTATGCGCTAGCAAAGTTCGGGGTAAGAAACACATCTAGTATCTGATTCGATAGAACAGCTAGTAAACTTACAAAGAGATAATGGCTGGCCCTGCGCAGTATCCCCACAATTAGGTAAATTTAGAGGCCCAGGTCGTAAAGCAGACTCTTCGCCCTTACGCCAACCTGGTCATGTTGAAACTATTAGCCCAATTTCTCAGAAAAACACACTGACACTGAAGCCAAGACAGGAGTTGAAACAAATCTTATCCTTGCGGGAACAAAGAATGAAAAAAGGCCTGACTTATCTATTCGCGATGGGGACTGATTTTGAAAAGCTCAAAGCCCCTTCACTTTGGTATGACATTTTGCATGTGAGATGTTCTGACAATATTCTGGGCACGTCGAAGATTCAAGCTGTCTTGCAATCATTGGATGAAGTACGCATAAGCTGGCTAGATCGAAGCATGGGCCAGATCGCTCAGAAAGATTCACCCCAGAATGCCATCTGGATCGGACTGGAAAGGGTCGCAATCGAATTATGGATCGTCAAAAGAATAAGACCCTCACAACGTGGATCGTATGTTAAAGATTCGTTCTGGCAATAGGGTTTCCACTAATCCGGAGCGACGCCAGAGATGTTATGATAACAAGAGAAAGTCACATTAGAAGATTACAACAATGCAATGGGTGATTCCTCAAACCGAACCTGTTAACCGATGGGTTGGAGGTTCGAGTCCCCCCCGAGGAGCTAGATAAGCGCCTATTCAATTGAAGCGGGTATAATTATTTCAGGAGAACACTGAAATGATCGAATATATCGCCAAGATCACCTGCCCGGAATGCGGATTCACCAAACAGGAAGAAATGCCTGATAATCTTTGAGTGAA
Organism: uncultured Chloroflexia bacterium; assembly: GCA_963722735.1. Lineage (GTDB taxonomy): Bacteria > Chloroflexota > Anaerolineae > Anaerolineales > UBA11579 > UBA11579. Next base: position 208,330 of record CAVROH010000012.1, on the reverse strand, counting down.
CTTTTACAAATGCACCAGTTGTGGTGCAGTCCTGAGACCCAAAGCAGGTGATTGCTGCGTGTATTGCTCCTACGCCGATCAGCACTGCCCATCAGTTCAAAAATCATCACACTAAGCAAAGCTATCAGGATAGAGTACCCTCTAAGAAAGATCCGTTATCTTCAATGAAGGAATTTGATTGCGATTAAGAATTTAATCCTATATAATAGATAAATACTATCCAAATTTTAATTCTGATTAACCAAATAAAAGGGAAAAAGAAATGCGAAGAAAACTAGGTTTAGCTATCATCCTGGCTGCCGTGACGATTCTGGTGTTCTCAGTAACCGCTGCTGGTGCTGAAACTCGGAGTATCTCCTTGAATCTCTGCAGAAGCTGTGGTAGGAAATAACGCGGCCGTATTCACTTTCAGGGTTTATGGAGATTTCCCCAGCTTCCAGGGCTCGGTGTACTTCAATGGCAAAGTGACCAATCTAAACTGCAATTTACGGCAGGCTAACCAGGATGTCCTCATTTGTCGGATGGCAAAAGGTGTACCTGGTATTGGCGGCAAGGTTGTGAGTGTCGAGGTCAATGGCTTTGGATTTGCGCCCTATGTTGAAGTCAAAGCAGATTGCCAGCCCGTCTACGACTATCTTCTCCCCCCCGATGAAGATACCTGGGAATATATCGGCACATATTGCCAGAACACGCCGATCGAGAGCGGTGTAGGGTATACCTTCTATAATCCGACCTGGGATGACTATTACGAATATTACCTGGGGCCCGGTGGGTTCTGCGGCCCGGGTGGTTCATATAACAATTTTGGTAAGGGGTTGTATTACTCGTACTGCGCGAATTAACAGCTTCAAGGTTTGCCTAAAAAACCAGGACACCCGCTTGATTGAAGCGGGTGTCCTTTTTTAATCAATCCTACTGTCCTAAATGCAAGGTGAAGACCCAGGGCGGAGCCTCCGGGGAGGCGGCATTCTCCAGGGTGAAGACGGCCCCGTCGACAAAATCAAAGCTCAACGGGAAACTATTAGCGCCCTCGATCACCGCCGGGTTATCCTCGGTGAAGGCCACTAGCGCCCCCGGGGGGATATCTGTCCAGTACTGGGTCAGGCTGCCATCCAGGAGCAAATCGACCATCAGTTGAGACGAGTCAGCACTGCCGCTCAGATCCCCGTGATAGCGGTATTCAATATGGTAGGTGACACACACATCGCCGCACTGCTGGGTGGTCAGCGCGCAGTCGATCTCACCTGAACCGGCAAGAGCGGCTGTATCCCCGTCCCAATCCAGGGTGAAGGGGAACACTGCGCTGCAGGCCATGCGGGTCTCGGCTTCCACAAAATCCAGGGTGATCTTCCCGATCTCCGGGTGGAAGTCTCCTCCGCCTGGCCCCCGGACCGCCGGCGGGGTTGGGGTAGGGGTTGCAGTCGGTTGCGGTGCGATCAGCGGGGCGCTCGGGGCCGCTCCGCCGTTTCCACAGGCGGCTGCCAGAACAGCCACAACCAAACACAAGGCAAAAATCTTAATCCTGTCCATTTCATACCTCCTCAATAATAATTATACGGTTTTCGCACCATGATTCATATTGGCAAATTCATTTCCTCGCTACCAGAGCACCCGTTCCGATAAACGGGTGCTTTTCAAATAATCACGCAGAGAGGTGAGATTTTTTCGATATAATATGACCATTTACTTGTCCGGTTTGGAACAGTCAGTTATCGCTTACATGATTGCCCGCCATTAACTAGGTCTGCTTTCAGAGGAAAACGATGCCATGATCAAAAATCTCGCAACCGCCCTTGGTCGGCTGACCACTCATCCAGGGTTGGACATGCCCGAATCCAAGCGCCGGCAGACCGAACTGCTGGCAAAGATCCTCCTATTCCTCCTGATCTTTTCTATCGTTGTCCTATTTATTGTGCTCTTCATCAACCCGCACAACGACCCCCTATACAAGACTTATGTGCTGCAGATCAGTGGTCTGGTAATATTCTTCGCAGTTTCCTTCGGGCTGAACTATTTCGGACAATACAAAGCTGCAGCTTATCTCCTGGTTGGAAGCGCGGCCCTGACTCCCTGGATCTCTATGACATTTGACACCTCCATCTACAAGGGAGATTTTGTTCCCCTAACCTACCTGGCTTTCTCTGTACTGATGTCCAGCATCCTGCTGCCTACCAATATCACCATTGTGCTGGCTGCCCTCCAGCTCTCCGGACTGGTCTTCCTCTATATTCGTTTCCCATCCATTCTGGTGTATAACTGGTTCAGTTTTTTGGCTTTTTGCATCCTGACCTCGATCTTCAGTATCCTGGCGAACAACATCATCCAGAACAACTTCAAAAAGATCGACTTGCTGGTCGATCAACTCGCTGAAAATGAATCCCACCTGCGAGAACTTTCCACCCGTGATTATTTGACCAATCTTTTCAACCGCCGCTTTCTGGAAGAAACATTGAAGCGTGAAATCCACCGGGTAGAACGTGAGCAGCACTCCCTGGGTGTGATCATGATGGATATCGATGGATTCAAAAGCATCAATGATACCCTGGGGCATGCCGCCGGTGACCTCTTGCTCCAGGAAATTGGTAAATTCCTAACCAATTATGTGCGGCAATCTGATATTGCCTGCCGATACGGGGGCGATGAATTTGTCCTGGTAATGGCCGATTCTTCCAGAGAAGTAACCATAGAACGGGCTGAGATTTTACGTGATAGCACTAAAAACCTGGTGGTTGAATTTGAAGGTCACTCCATCAATTCGGTGACAATTTCCCAGGGTATTGCCATTTATCCGGATTCCGGCGGAGACGGAGAGGCTCTCCTCAAAGCTGCTGACAGCGCGCTTTACCAGGCAAAACACGCCGGAGGCAACTGCGTGATTGTGCACAGTGAGAATCCTGCTTCTTAGCCTGTACCTGATATTATCCGGCTGGGCAGCAGAGACCCTTCTCCAACCCCAACCAACAGAATAAAAGGAAACGAACCAAAATGAACACTCTCTTCTTCCTTGAGCGTTACGATCCGCTCCACAACTTCTACCTCTCCGGCTTCTGGGAGGTTGTAACTCACGATCAGATGCGCCAGCAGCCGCATCCGCGGGCCAATTCGATCGCCTGGAACCTGTGGCACATCGCCCGGGTGGAGGATGCCGGCCTAAACCGCTTCGTCACCGGCGGCTCGCAGGTCCTCGATGATGGCGGCTGGCTGGAAAAGATGCAGATCCCCTGGCGGCACCACGGCACCGATATGAGCCTGGTAGAGGTGGATGAGCTGAGCAAGCGCATCGATCTCAACGCCCTGCATGGCTATTCCCAGGCGGTACAGGCCCGCACCCGCCAGATCCTCAGCAGGCTGGATCTTGATGATCTGGGCAGCCTGATGGAAGAACCGCAGGTGAGGCAGATCATTGCGGACGAAGGGCTGGCCCACAGCAATCCGGAAGGCTTCATCCAGAACTACACCGGCTGGAGCCGGATGAAATGTCTGATGACCTTTGGGCTGACCCATTCATGGCAGCATCTGGGAGAGATGGAAGTCCTCGCCACCCTGGTAGGGGTTGAGTTTGAATAGCCGCGGATGGGCAGATGGAAACAAAAAACAGACCCGCTAAATTAGCGGGTCTGTTTTTTTAGGTTCGGTCAGTCAGACTACAGGGGTTTGACTTCGCTGGCCTGGGGGCCTTTGGGGCCTTCAGTCACTACGAACTCAACTGCCTGTCCTTCTTCCAGTTTCCGGTAACCATCGGCGATGATCGAGCTGTGATGTACGAATACATCCTTACCCTCTGCACGTTCGATGAAACCAAAACCTTTGACACTGTCAAACCACTTCACTGTGCCTTGTTCTCTTTCAGACATGATTTGGAACTCCTTTCGTATAAAATTTTGCCGTCAAGCCTGGGTTCCAAATCAAAAATTACAACTTTTAATTAGAACTTCTCTTAATCGAGCAAGTGATTATACCGCGTTTATTAAACTTTAGGGGTCTTTTGTTATATGAGTTTTATTTGATTTAACCGGACAAACATCCGGTGTCGAGATCAAAAAATAGGCCAAACTCTACATTTCTCAACCTTTTCCCAATTGACAAATCACCAGCATCTCATATAATCATACTCACAAGCGCCTGGGTTGCCCCCCTCAACTCAGGTGTTTGTGTTTTAACCTCACCGGATTGATCCCAGGCAGATTAATTTCGAAGTTCACTGCTGACCGTGAAAAGGCGGGTTAGCGCAACAAAGCAAAATGCCCGGCTGGTAACCAACCGGGCATTGATAACAGCGCTTCTGTTTTTATATCGCTTCAGATCAGCTGAACTTTAGTCGTCGTCATCGTCATCATAATCATCATCGTCATCGTCGAAATCGTCATCGAAATCGTCTTCGTCATCATAGTCGAAATCGTTTTCCTCATCAAAATCCTCCAGCGGCCAATCCAACTCCACTGGCTTGACACTGATGATTTCCAACTCGGTTTCGCATGACTTACAGACAACCAGGTCGCCTTCTTTTGCATTCTTTCGTACTTCAACAACTTCGTTGCAGAACGGACATGTACCAGTCACTTTCTAACTCCTATATCGTTTTGGACATTCTGGCCGGTTCCCCCCTGGACTATTCGATTTGAGACCTCTCTCTATCCATCTTCCTCCGCATGACGTTGTCGTTGTCCAAATTTGCTAGAATATACCGCCTTTTCCCAAAAAGTCAATCATTAATTCCATTCTTTTTGAGGCGAAAAACCTGTTCTAAGAGGATAGAATAGAGAAGGACTATCTCACCCATGCTCACCGCATCACTACCGGCAGGAGAAAAAAATATGAAAATTGAAAAAATCAAATGGCAAACACTGGTCTTTTATTCAGTGCTAGTGATCGGAATATTATGGGTCTCCATCTCCTACCGGATATTGTTCGGCCCGCTGATCATCTCGGGCCTGATCGCCTACCTGCTCTATCCAATCTTGGGGTGGATTTCGGCACGCACAAAAATAAAACGCCAGCGGGTTGTGATGATTGTATTTCTAATCTTCCTGATCCTGCTCTCCTGGGCGATCGCATATCTGGTCCCCTCGATTGTTACCCAGTCCAATCTGCTGACAAACCAACTAGAAGCCGTGCCGGCTCAACTCAATGAGCTCACAACCGATCTGGAGCAGATCAGCGGCATCGAACTCCATACCGAGGAACTGATTACCTCGCTCGAAACCGACATCAGTCAGATCATCCAACCGGAGAGGATCTTCCGGGTCCTGCTGGACTCGACCACCAATATCGTCTGGTTTGTCGTCATCGTCATCACCGTATTCCATCTCCTGCGCGATTGGGAACGGTTGAGAGAATGGATCTTTAGCTTCGTGCCGGCAGAGCAGGAATCTGAATACCGCACCCTGCATAAGGAGATCAAAAAGATCTGGCAATCCTATCTGCGGGGCCAACTGCTGATCATGTTCGTCCTGGGGCTGCTCTCCGGGATCGGGGCGGCTGCCATCGGACTGCCCAACGCTTTTTTGCTTGGGTTCCTGGCTGGCACCCTTGCCCTGATCCCCAACCTGGGCCCAACGATCGCAACCGGCATTGCCGCCCTTGTCGCCTGGACCCAGGGCTCTTCCTATCTCCCGGTCTCAAATCTCTGGGTCACCCTCCTCGCGGTAGCTATCTTCGTGGTTGTCCAACTGATAGAAGGGTTCTGGCTGACCCCCAGGGTGATGAGCCGCCGGATGAACCTGCATCCGGGTGTGGTGCTGATCGCGATCGTCAGCACCCTGTTCACCTTTGGCGCCCTGCTGGCACTGATCATTGTCCCCACCATCGGGACGATTACCTTGCTGATCCAGTTCTTCCATAGAAAACAAGCAGGGAAACAACCCTGGCCGGATAAAACAGAATCCGAGGAAAGTGTCAGTGAGGATAATAATCTGCCCCAAACCTCACTCATCCCGGAATAAGAGCAACTAGACTCCTCACCCAAGAAAAAATGCCCGGAAGATAATGTCACCGGGCATTGATTTAGATGTACCAAGTCTTCAGTATAATTTTCGCTTGAGTTCAAATCGGCTTGCTTCTAGTCGTCATCCCAATCATCATCATCATCATAGTCTTCATAATCATCGTCATCGTCGTCTTCATCCTCATCATAATCATCCAGCGGCCAATCCAGCTCCACCGGCTTCAGGCTGACGATCTCCAGTTCGGCATCGCAAGCCTTGCAGACAACGATATCTCCTTCTTTGGCTGACTTTCCTAATTCAACAGCCTCTTTACAGAACGGGCAAATTCCATTCACCTTTTTGTTCTCCTTGTCTCGTAAATGTTTTACCAATTCCATCCCCCTAGCAATGAATATTCGGATTTTGAGAACAACTTTGTTCTTGCCACCTCCTGGAAATAAAAAGCCAGAATTTTTTTCAGAATATACCGCTGATTTACAGATTGTCAATAGGGAAAAGACCAAAAAATCCAGAAAACTTATCCACCCAATTAAAACACACGGGCGGCAGAAGATCTGCCGCCCTTCGAGTTTAAAGCGCCCAGCCATTAACTCGTCCCTATTGTACAAAATACCCTCTGAACAAAGTTCTGAACAAAACTGAACAGGAATGTTAGAATTGGCCCATGGCCGACAAAATCCAGACCCTCAAACTCGATTCCGGAGAAGAGGTTGCCGTCACCATCCGGCGGGATAAACGCCTGAAAAAGACCGCCCGCTGGCAGCGTGAACCGGACGGCGGCATCCTGCTGCGGATCCCCCACCGCTCACCGCGGGCCAATCTCCCCGGGCTGCTGGACTCGATCCGGAAGCAGCTCAACACGCAAAAAAAGCGCGCCACCCGCCGCACAGACATCGATCTGGAGGAGCGGGCCAAATTCATCAACCAGACCTGCTTCGACGGCCGCATCCAGTGGGAAGCGATCCGCTGGGTCAAGCCGATGAAGACCCGCCTGGGATCGTGCACCACCGGCGGCCCGACCGACGGACACATCCGGATCAGTGAAGAGATCAAGCCCTGGCCGCAGTGGGTGGTGGACTACATCATCGCCCACGAGCTGGCCCACCGCCTGCACCCCAATCACAGCCCGGCCTTCTGGGAGACCCTGCGCCGCGCCTATCCCCGAACTGAGCAGGCCAGAGGCTTTGTCAAAGGGTTGATGTACGCTCAGGGGCGCACGTTGGAGGATGATCCCGAAGACTGAGCGTTGGTCCGGGCAGGTAAGGGGTGCAGGGGTCAACGCATCCAGACAGCATGTCCCTGCCTCAAATAAATCTCTCTCCTATCTACATCCCGGCTGCCGTGCTGATCTACGGCCTGCTCCACTCCATCACCGCTTCGCTGGGATTCAAGGACTTCATTGCCCTTTTCTTCGGCCCGGGGTTTGAACGCTATTACCGCCTGCTCTACAGCTTTTTTGCAACGGTATCCCTGCTGCCGATAGCCGCCCTCGTGGTGCTGATCCCTGATATCCAACTCTACACGATTCCGCGGCCGATTGTCTTCCTGACCGTGCTGGTGCAGATGGCCGCGGTTGGGCTGCTGGTCTACAGCCTCACGCAGACCGGGGCGATGCAGTTCATCGGCGTCCCCCAGGCGCTGGGAATGAAGACTACAGAGAGACTTAACACCGGCGGGCTGTACCGCTTTGTCCGGCACCCACTGTACACCTTCAGTATGCTGGCCCTGTGGCTCTTCCCAGTGATGACCCGCAACCTGCTGCTAATGTTCGCCGCCATGACGGTTTATTTCATCATCGGGGCATTCTTTGAAGAACGCAAGCTGCTGCGCATCTTCGGCGCTCCTTACGCCGAGTACCGCGCCAAAACCCCCTTCCTGCTCCCTTGCCTGAAAGGGATGCCCCAAAATCAAGTGGATTGACACCACCAAAACCGGTATTCCTGGGATTGCTTAATTAGAACAACTGTGCTATTATTTAAGAACACAAGTTCTAGAAAAGGCAGGAAGCCATGATCGAAAGCAGAATCGGCACCAACCAGCCCCAATTCTGGGGCACCCCAACTAAAGAAGCGCTCTACCGGGTGGCACCATCCCGGCTTAGAAATCAGTTCCCCAGCCTGGAAGAGATTCTCGCCAGCCAGGACGAACTCCCCGCCCTCTCCCTGATCCTGGGACTCGGCGAGGACGGCCTCCCCCTGGTGGTGGACCTGGAAGACCCGGAAGGCAGCGCCTTCCTGATCGCCAGCGACGACGGTTTTGATAACACCGCCCTGCTGCACAGCCTGATCACCGCGGCGCTGAAAGGCAACCACCCCGAAGATTTGCAGGTGCACCTGATCTCCCCGCACGCCGATGACCTGCTCTATTTCCACCGCCAGCCCCACTTCCGGATCAGCTACGAGCCCTTCCACCCCGCCGTTCCCATCATGCTTGAAGAATTGGTCAATCTGGTAGTCTCCCGCCAGCGCCAGGATAAACCCGGCAGCGGCCAGATCTTCGCCATCGACGGGCTGGATCTGCTCTGGCAGGCGCTTGACCCGCAGGCCAAACTGAACCTCGACTGGCTGATCCGCAACGGGCCGGCCGCCGGGCTGTGGGTGATTGCCACGGTCGAGTCCACTTACCTGGCCCAGAACCTGACCGGCACGATCGATATGTTTCCCTCCCGGATCCTCGGACCGGTCAGACAGGCCAACCTGGCCCGCTTCCTTTCCGGCTTCATCCTCAACCAGGTCTCCGATCTGACCCCCGGAGAGGAATTTCTGGTGATCACCGGCGGCCATCCGATCCACCTGCAGACGCTCTACTCCGAGGACCTGGCCGACCAGAAGGAACTGGTCTTTACAGGAGGAAGATGATGATCACCGGCATGCTCTGGTTTGACAATAACAAGCAGACTACCCTGACGAGCAAGATCGAAGAAGCCGCCCAGTATTACCGCAAGAAATACGGCCAGTCCCCCGACATTTGTTTCGTGCACCCCCAGATGATCGGAGGGGATGAGCAAGCTGCCCCCGCCAAACTGGAAGTCAAGCCCAGCCCAATGATCCTGCTGCATCACTTCTGGATTGGCAACAAAGATAATAAAGATAGCCAAGGGACTTAGTCACCTTACGCTACCTCCGTCTCCTCTCCAGCCAAAGCCCGCGGTCATCCCCGCGGGTTTTGGTGTTTCCCCGATGCTTGGGGCGGCGGATTGCTGCGCAATCCATTGGCACAATCTGTGTTTGATACAATCCCTTTATTTTCCGAGGGGTAATAGGTAACAAATACCGATCCTGATTTATTTCAGATTTTTGCTATGTTCAGGGCAACAGCTTCAGCTACCTTGATGCCATCCATGGCAGAAGAGAGAATCCCCCCTGCATAGCCGGCACCTTCACCAGCCGGGTACAGACCCCGGAGATTGACGGACTGGAAATCCGCGCCGCGCACGATCCTGATTGGCGAAGAGCTGCGGGTTTCAACACCAGTCAAAATGGCATCATCCATGCTAAACCCCTGGATCTGTTGTTCAAAAACTGGCAGGGCTTCACGGATCGATTCGATGACATATTCAGGCAAACTGGTGCTCAGGTCTCCCAAACGGACACCCGGCGTATACGAAGGTGAGACAGAGCCAAATTTAGTTGAGGGGCGGCCAGCCAGAAAATCGCCGACCAACTGCCCGGGAGCATCATAATTGCCGCCGCCTAATTCAAAAGCTCGCTGTTCCCATTTGCGCTGAAAATCGATCCCGGCCAAAGGACTCTCTGGATAATCTTCTGGAAAGACTTCGACCATGATGGCGCTGTTGGCATTGCCAGCATTGCGCGAATATTGGCTCATCCCATTGGTGACCACTGTTCCGAATTCAGAAGCAGCGGCCAGCACAGTGCCGCCTGGGCACATACAGAAACTATAGACCGAGCGGCCATTGCTGCTGTGGTGCACCAATTTATAGTCGGCGGCTCCCAGGATGGGATTGCCAGCATTCTCCCCGAAGCGGTTTTTATCAATCAAGGGTTGAGGATGTTCAATTCGCAAGCCGATTGAAAAGGGTTTCGACTCAATCCCCACACCGCGTTGATGGAGCATTTGAAAGGTATCGCGTGCGCTATGGCCGATCGCCAGAATCACATGATCGTGGAATAACTTTTTGCCATCGGCCAGGACCACGCCACGCAGCTGCCCATCTTCGATGATGAGATCATCTACACGGCTTTGAAAATAAAATTCGCCACCCAAACCCAGAATCGTATTGCGTAAATTTTCTACGATCTTGACCAATTTTAGCGTGCCGATATGGGGTTTACTGATATAAAGGATCTCTTCTGGCGCGCCGGCTTCGACCAATTCCGTGAGCACTTTTCGGCCAATGAATTCCTTATCTTTGATCTGGGTATGGAGCTTGCCATCCGAGAAGGTACCCGCCCCACCCTCGCCAAACTGGACATTCGATTCGGGATTTAGTACCCGTTTACGCCAGAAACCGAAGGTGTCTTCCGTGCGCTCCCGGACGAGCTTGCCGCGCTCTAAAATGATCGGTCTAAAGCCCATCTGAGCCAGGACCAGCCCGGCAAATAAGCCGCATGGCCCGGTGCCGATGATCAATGGACGCTGGCGCAGATCATCGGGGGCCTGGGTCACAAATTTGTAGGTTTCATCTGGAGCGAGCCGGATGGTAGTATCTTTGCTTTTTCTGCGCAGGAGTTTGTTTTCCTGCCTAATTTCGACATCCAATGAATAGATCAGTTTTATGTTTTCTTTTCTGCGGGCATCGTAACTGCGTTTATGCACCGAATAGCTGATCAGGTCATCCGCCTGGATCCCCAACTTTTTTAAGATCACCGCGCCTAATTCGGCTTCGGTGTGGTCGAGCGGTAATCTTATGTTGTTGAGTCGAAGCATCGTGATCCTGTCAGCTCTCTTTTTTTAGATGATTACAGTATATCAGCCAGTTAACTGTTATTATCCGCAAAGAAAGCCATAAATTGAGAATGCTCCATAAATTATACCTCGGGCGCTGACCCAGTGGATTGCGGCGCAATCCTTTGGCACAACCTACTCATTAGGAGAATTAGGGTTCATAGTATTCTGTGATTCTCTGGTTACATACGAGGCAAAAAGCCCCTAAAACAGGGGCTTTTGTTTGTCCTTTTGCACATATTGTTTTCTGGGAATGCAGTAGAATTACAGTAAGTTGGGGGGGTAGCAACAATTAGGGTGAGGGCAATTTTAATTAGTCAGCGTTCTCAGCTGGTTTCCTAATTACCTTGGAAACGAAATCTTTATTGACCTATTTCCTATACAGCAGAGATTTCCTTGACGGTTGTCTGACAACTAAGTATAATCCCAGATTCAAAGTTGTCAGACAATTTTCGTAAAAAGGAAAACAAAAATATGCGAAACTCAAGCACGGTTAAAGACAGGGGCTGGCTGGTAACTTTCGCCGGGACCGGAGCACTATTGGCTTTAGGCGTTCTTTATGCTTGGAGTATCTTTAAAGCCAACATCCCTGCTGAATGGGGGTGGACAGAAACACAACAATCTTTACCATATGCTGTAGCCTGCGTTGTCTTTTCGGTTATGACCTTCGTCGGTGCTCGCTTACTGAATCGTTTTGGTCCACAAGCTGTTGTTAGCGCTGGTGGTCTGCTGGCTGGTCTTGGCGTGATCTTTTCAAGTTTCTCCCACTCCCCATGGATTTTCACATTTACTTTTGGCGTCCTCTTGGGTTCTGGTATTGGTTTTGTTTATGGTTCTGCTGGCCCTGCTGCTCTAAAATGGTTTCCCACCTCAAAAACAGGCTTGATCTCTGGTATCGTCGTTGCTGGTTTTGGTATGGGCAGTGCCTGGGTCGCTCCCTTGGCACGCGCATTGATAGCATCGCTTGGCCTACAAACAACAATGCTCTACCTGGGCATCGGCATGCTGGTTGTGGTTGTTGGTTTTGCTCAATTTATCAAATTCCCGCCTGAAGACTTTGTCCTTGAAAACGATGACACAATAGAAACAACCACAAAAAACTCACTCGTTGACTTCACTGTTGGTGAAACGACCCGCACTTGGCAATTCTATGTTATTTGGGTCGCTTTTGCCTTTGGTAGTGGCGCTGGACTGATGATAATCGGCAATCTTTCATCTATCGTCAAAGATCAGATCGGGCTCCCAGCATTAACTGCAGTTGCTGTTTCTGCGCTTGCTATCGGCAATGGCAGTGGACGTGTTTTATACGGAATGCTTTCTGACAAAATTGGCCGCACCAATGTGTTGATTATAGCCTTCCTTGCCCAAGCCCTATTGATTGGTGCCTTATATTTCAAAGCTGCAAATAGCGTTCTGGCTAATCCCCTTGTTTTACTTGTTTTCGTTGCCTTGATCGGGGCAAATTACGGGGCCAACCTAGCTGTATTCCCCGCGTTGATGAAAGTTTTTTACGGGCCAAAAAATTTGGCGTCAAATTATGGTATCGTTTATACTGCCTGGGGCTTGGGTGGTTTTATGGTCTCCCAACTAGCTAGCACAATTAAAGATACAACGGGCAGTTATGAGAATGCCTATCTCCTGGCCACCATAATGCTTGCTCTCGCTGCCGCCATGACCTTTTCACTAAAATCACCTCAATTAAAGCAAGTAGGATTGGCCAAATCCAACATAGAACTGGCCGCAACTGAATAAGCATACAATACTTCAAAATAAAAGGGCTATCCAATGGATAGCCCTTTTATTTTGATTGTGGTGAAATATGATAGCCCAAGTCCCTTTAGAATAGCTACTGCCTGGCGCTCAGCTCCATCACCAGGGTTTCCAGGGCCAGCTGCGGCTTGATCTTGCCGATCTTGATCTCCTGGTCCAGCGTCTGCAGGCGCAGATAGATCTTCTCCAGACGCTTTCAGCGGCAGGGTGCGCGCCTGGGCGAGCATCTTCTTGGCCCGGTAGGGATGGATCTTCGAGCTGCTTGGCGACTGCCTGATCCTGCCCGCCATTCTCATAGATCTCGCGGGTTTGCAGCACCAGCCGGAAATGGCCCACCAGGCTGAAGAACAGGCCGAGATGGTCGCGCTCATCCAGCAGCTTCTCGAGCATCGCCATCGCCTTGCGGCTGTTGCGGGCGGCGATCGCATCCAGGAAGGCGAAATAATCCACCGGGCCGCCGCCAAAAGCCGCCGCGGCTTCCACATCATCCACATCCACCGGGCGCTGGTAATTGACGTACGCCAGCAGCTTATCGACTTCCAGAGCCGCCATCCGGGGAGAATCCTGCACGCTCTCGGCCAGCAGTGCCGCCGCCTGGAAGCTGATCTCTCCCCCCTGCTCAGCGGCATACTTGCGGATCCAGTCCGCCATCTTGGCGCCCTGCGGGCACGGAATAGGCCCGCACGTAGGCCTGCTCTTTCTCTTTGCTCGCCCACTTCATCAGCCAGTTCTTTTCGGTGAGGGTCTTGTATTCCACCAGCGCCAGGGCGGTGGACTGCGGCAGGCTTTCCAGCATCGCCAGGAATTTCTTCTGCTCATCCGCCGCCTTATATCGCTGTGCAGTCTCTTCCACCACCACCAGACGCCGCGGGGTGAGGAACGGGATGGCAGAACCGGCCGAGCGGATGCTCTCCAGATCAGCGCCCGGTCAACCAGGTGGTGTTCATCTCCGCCATGGAGGGATCGCCCAACTTCTCCTGCATCGCAGTGGATGAATTCCTTGATCCCGAAATCATCCTCGCCATGCAGCAGGTAGACCACCGGTGCCGGATCGGCCATTTAGCCAGCCGTCTCCACCCGGTGGGCAGTGCGCCCGTTGAGCGAGGTGCGGGTCACCCGCAGGATGCGCAGTTCCCCCGGGTCACCGGATGTGGTCACTTCGCGCTGCAGCTTGAAAGCCAGCGGCTGGGTCAGGATCAGGGCAATCGTGGCAAACATCATCGCCAGCGGCAGACGTTCCAGCTTCTCCCGAACTTGGATCCCGACCCGGCAAAAGCCAGGAACGCCCCAGACCCGGCAAATACGCCGGAGGTGGCAAAGTTGGTCCCGCAGTTGGGATGCACGGCCAGGTCACGCTCGCCATCCTGCATCCGGGCCAGGGCCTGCTGGACAGTCTCAGTTAGCTCCTCGGTGCCCACCTCGCCGAGCAGCCAGAACCCGCCTCTATCGGAATGACCGGCCAGCGGGCGGCCGGGTTTAGCCTCCGAAAGCAGGTGGATGGTGGCGTGTTCCAGCCCGTGGTTGCGCCGGATGCGCGAGATAGCGGGGGTTTCAAGGATTTGTTTCATAGGGACTCCTGTTCGAATTGATCATTCCCACTCGATGGTGGCGGGGGGCTTGCTGGTAATATCATACACCACCCGGTTGACCCCGTCCACTTCGTTGACGATCCGGGAGGAGACGCGTGCCAGCAGGTCATGCGGCAGGCGGGCCCAATCGGCGGTCATGAAATCTTCGGTGGTCACCGCCCGCAGGGCAACCGCCTCCTGATAGGTGCGCTGGTCGCCCATCACCCCCACCGAACGCACCGGCAGCAGCACCGCAAACGACTGCGAAGTCCCCACCAGCTCGCCGGCTCATCCTTGTGCATCCGCAGCAGACCGGCCTTCCCCAAGTTCCTCGGTGAAGATCGCGTCCGCCCGCTGGAATTTCTCAATCCGCTCCGGGGTGATCTCACCCAGGCAGCGCACCGCCAGTCCCGGCCCGGGGAAGGGCTGCCGCCAGACCATCTCGGCCGGCAAGCCCAGCGCCTCCCCCAGGCGGCGCACCTCATCCTTGAATAAATAGCGCAGCGGCTCCACCAGCTCAAAGTGCATCTCCTCCGGCAGTCCGCCGACGTTGTGATGGGTCTTGATCTTGTGCGCCTGGGCGCGCTCCGGGGCGCGCGATTCGATCACATCCGGGTAGATCGTGCCCTGCACAAGGTAGGGCGGCATCCCCAGCGATTGGGCCTGCTGCTCAAAATGGCGGATGAAGCGCTCCCCGATGATCTTGCGTTTCTCCTCGGGGGCGTCCACCCCAGCCAGGGCGCTGAAAAAATCCTCACGGGCATCCACGGCGACCAGTTCCATGCCCATTTGCTGGCGGAAAGTCTCGACCACCTGTTCGGCCTCGTTCAGACGCAGCATGCCATGATCCACGAAAACCGCCGCCAGCTGGTCACCCACCGCCCGGTGGACCAGGGCGGTCGCCACCGAGGAATCGACCCCGCCGCTGACCGCAGAGAGCACGCGGGCATCACCCACCTGCTCTCTGATGCTGGCGACCTGCTGCTCGATCACCGATTCCGGCGTCCACTCTGGCCTGGCCCCGCAGATCTGGTGAGCAGAAGCGCCGCAGGATCTCGGCTCCGGTGGGGGTGTGGGCCACCTCCGGGTGGAACTGCAGCCCGTAGAGGTGCCGGCTGGGATCACCCATGGCGGCAAAGGGGGCGTTGTTGGTCGCTGCCAGGGAGATGAATCCCTCCGGCAGGCGCTCGACCCGGTCACCGTGAGACATCCATACCTGCTGGGTCCCCGCCGGCAGGAGCGGATTTTCAGTTCCGGTTTCCAGTGAGGCAGCCCCATATTCCCGGTGCTGCGCCCCAGCCACCTTGCCGCCGAGCGCATGGGTCAGCGCCTGCATCCCATAGCAGATCCCCAACACCGGCAGCCCACTCTCCAGTACATAATCCGGCAGCTGCGGTGCGCCTGGTTCGTAGACGCTGTTCGGCCCGCCGGAGAGGATGAACCCCACCGGTTCGTGCGCCATGACGACTTCTTCGGGTATGTCCCAGGCGTACAGCTCACAGTACACCTCAGACTCGCGCACCCGCCGGGCGATCAGCTGTGAATACTGAGAGCCAAAATCAAGAACTATAAGGGTATCCAATTGTGAATTATTCCTTGAAAAGGATCTTGCCGTCTTCCATTGAGGAGACTGAAACCAGCGCCCGTATGGGGACACCGAGACCACCCAGCATGATGCGCCCTTCCTCAAAGGTCTTCTCGATCAGCGCCCCAATCCCGACCAGATCGGCGCCGGCAGTCTCGGCCAGCCGCACCAGACCCAGGATTGTCGCCCCGCTGGCGAGGAAGTCATCGATGATCAGCACTTTCTCGCCGCCGGCCAGGTATTCCGGCGATACGATCAGCTCCACGATGCGGCCCTTGGTGTGGGAAGGCGCCAGGGTCAGGAATACCTGGTCGGGCATCGTCACCGGTTTGGATTTGCGGGCATATACCACCGGCAGGTTCATGTGTTTGCCGGTGAAGACTGCCGGGGCGATCCCGGAGATCTCGGCGGTCAGGATCTTGGTGGCGCCCACATCCGCGAAGATGCGGGCAAACTCCTTGCCGCACTCATCCATCATCACCGGGTCCACCTGGTGGTTGACAAAGCCATCCACCTTGAGGATCCCGTTTCCCAGGTTTTGTCCTTGATTAATGATACGTTGTTTTAAAAGCTCCATGTGACCTCTTCCTCGCAGATTTTATATTGTCCAGACAAATGAATTTTACCACTTCACACAGATCAACCCCATCCCTGAGAATGCTTTGCATTCTCTTTCCCTTCCCTTTATGAAAGGGAAGGGGGGTTTCAAACGTTGTCTCGCTTGTTCCCTTTTGTCCTCCCCATTTTCAAAGGGGGATGAAGCCGCCCGGAGGGGGTTGATTTTTATCGATTAATCACCTATTTTCACACAACTGCAAGCCCTAAAGCAAGAGAAATGAAGTAGAATTCTGGTATAATCCGCTCGTTTGCACTGCAGCACACAACCCAACCATACTAGCAGCTTGCCTGTCATCTTTGGCAGGTGAGTTTTTTTGTCACAAAAGCAAATGGCGCCCAGCTATCTCTGCTCATCGCCTGAATGCTTTCAAAGGAACACAATATGGCTCATGTCTCACACAAACTGAAGAACGCATTCGAAGGCGCTCTCGCCGGGGGCGGTGATCCCGCTACCTCGCCGCTGTATGTCTTTGGCCCCTTCCTCAGACTAATCGTGGTCGCCGGTGTGGCGGAAGTCACTTTCGGCGCTTCGATCTGGATGGTGATCCTCACGATCGCGGTCGTCTCGGCGATGTACCGGCTGGTGATGCGCTGGGTGACTGACGGCAGCGGCGGCAGCGGGCTGAGCGAAGAGGAATTCGGCAGCTGGGCCGTCAAGGTCAATGCCGCCATCACTTTCATTGAATACACCCTCACCTTCCTGGTGAGTATGGCCGCCATGGTCACCTTCATCGCCGACCGCATCCCCGTCCTGAACAACACGATCCTCTGGATCCAGTACCGCACACTGATCGCCATCGTGCTCAGCATCCTGACCGGCTGGCTGGTTAACCGCGGCCCCAAGATGGCTGCCCGCGCCTTTGGCCCGGCGACTGCCGGCGTATTGGCGCTGTTGTGGGCAATGGTATTTGCCACGATCTTCAAATACGGCATCCAGCTCCCGGAACTGAACCTGCAGGCCTTCAGCGGAGAATACTTCCATTTCACGATTGGCGGGTTTGTCCGCATCCTGGCGGTGATGACCGGTATTGAGGTGTTTGCCAACCTGGTAGCCGCCTACGAAGGCACCCCTGCCGAGCGCAGCAGAAAATCATTCGTCAGCCTGTTGATCATCATGGGCACCACCGGTGTGACGATGCTGATCGTCGGCCCGGCGATCTTCAATCTGGCAGACCCCAGCATCACCGGCGTTTCAGTCTTCACCCAGACGATGGACAAGCTGCTGCCCCAACCGCTCCCGCTGATCGGCACCCTGGTGGGTGTTGCCGTGCTGATGTCCGCATCAGCAGCCAGCGCACAGGGCTTGCAGAACCTGTCGCTTGGCCTCAAAGAACGCCGCTACATCCCCCCGACATTTGGCAGGGTCAACCAGTTCGGCGTGGCCGATAAACCCGTCTGGCTGGAAGTAGCGATCGTCTCGATCTGCTTCCTGCTGTTTGGCACCCACGAAGAAACCTACCTGGCGATCTATGCCGCCGGCGTATTCATCCTCCTGAGCATGACCGGTTGGGCTGTGACCAAACGCCTCTTCCGGCAGATCCGGGAAGGATTTTCCTTCGGCAAGATCGGTGTGATCGTTGGCACGATTGTCGCCTCGATCCTGACCACCGCCGCCACGATCATTATCTTTGAAGAGCGTTTCATGGAAGGCGCCTGGACCTACCTTCTATTTATCCCGCTGCTTTACGTAGCCTTCACCTACTTCCGCAACCGCCTGGGCGCCCCCACCCCGCTGATGGAATACCTCGGACGGCTGGACGCTGCCCAACTGGCAGGCTTTGGTTTTGGGCAGATGGAAGTCTCCCGCAAAGGCTCGAATGGCGATACGATCGAGGATGTCGAGATCCATGGCAGCCCGAACCGATCGAGAAGAGCGTGTGGCGGGATGTGCGCATCGAGATCCAGCGGATCGCCGTCCTGCTGGATGGCTCGATGTATGCCGCTCAGGCAATCCCTTATGCTACAGCGATCGCCAAAGCCGCCAACGCCCACCTGGTGCTGCTCTCCTCGGTAAAGAATGAGACCCCGGTCCAGATCGAGGAATTTGCCGCCGTTTCCGAACAGCGCCAGAATTATCTCGATGGCGTTTCCAGCCAACTGGGTGCCGACGGCATCTCCGTCTCCACCGAGGTGCGCGGCGGACATCTGGCCGACACAACCCGCCAACTGGTGGAAGAAGAGGATATCGACCTGGTGGTCACCTCCACGGTAGGCAAATCCGGCAACCCGCACTGGCTCAGCGGCGGCATCTCCAGCAAGCTGATGCGCCAGGTCACCAAACCGGTGCTGCTGGTGCAGACCACCGACGAACAGGCGATCACCCCGCCCAAAATGGAACGCATCATGGTCTCGCTGGATGGCTCGATCCTGGCCGAGAACACCCTGCCGTACGCCCGCGCCTTCGGTAAAGCATTTGGCAGCGAGATCATCCTGCTGGCCGTTCCCCAGGTGCCGCAGGTGAAAGATTACCGCGCCCCCGACATGGCCGTTGAGCAGATCCGCTCCCAGATGGAAGCCACGATGGACAACTTCCTCGGCGCGGTAGCCCGCTCCCTGCGCGAGGATGGCGTGAATGTCCGCACGATCACCAAAGGCTCACTGCCGGTGCGCACGATCGTCTCGACTGCAAGAGAGGAAGATGTTGAGATGATTATGCTCACCTCCCGCGGCCGCGGCGGTTTCGACCGCCTGATGATGGGATCTGTGGCTGAATCGGTGGTGGCAGAAAGCAACCAGGCTGTACTGATGGTTCCGCGTCCCCGCCGGGAAGCGCAGGAATAACCAGCTCCCTAAATTGACCCTATCACTACAAGGCAGCAAATTGCTGCCTTGTTTTATAATAGGATTATCTCTGACCACCCCGAGGAGGGCGCTATGGGTCAATACCCTATGCAAAACCCGTCAGGTACCCCCAACCAATCTCCGCCCCGTAAGCTGATCGGGTTAATCCTGCTTTCGGCGCTGATCGGTTTGGGCGTATTCTTCCTGGTATCGCTGTGGTTCTTTCCGGCGTTCATTGCCCGGATGTCCGGCGTAGATGCCGTTGAGATCGCCTACCTGGAAGGCTTTACCAGCCTGATGACCCTGGCAGCGCTGTCTGGCGGTTTTGTCTTCTGGGTGATCGACCGCCGCCAGAAGGAGAACGCCGAAGCATCCCAGGAAAGATCGCTCTCCTTCCAGCAGTTCCAGGACATCCACGACCGGCTGGTCAACCCTGAGCAGGAAGAAGCCCGCCGCTGGATCTTCGCCAATATCCCGATCAAATCCCCTGAAGAGCCGCTAGAAGACTGGTTCGCCAGAGTGACCGCGGCTATCGAGGCTAAACCAAAAGGATGGAAGCAGGAGCGCAGCCCGGGGCAGATCTATATCAAACAGGTGCTCAACAACCTGGATTTCATCGGGTTCGTCTGCGAGCATTTCTGGGATGCCCAAACCAGCGACATCGACTGGCTCAGCCCGCCTGTCTCCAAGGTCTGGCTGCGTATCGGGCCTTACGTCCAGCAGATCAGCGAGCTGCGCGGCGAACCGGATTACTACCTTTCGGCCAGCCAGATCGGCGAATTCTGCATCCGGTGGCGCCAGGATAAACAACTGCCGGAAAGCAAATACGTTGAAGGCCTCTAAGATGCGTCTGACCGAATCCCTGATCGCCTCCCAGAACAAACTGGGGGAAGGTCCCATCTGGCGGCAGAAACAGCAAGCCCTCTACTGGGTGGACATCCACCAGAATCTGGTAGAGCGTTATCACCCGGCCAGCCGAGAGCGCAAGACCTGGCACTTTCCCTACGCAATCACCGCTTTGGGGGTGAATGCCAAAGGCGGATTTGTCGCTACCAGCGAGAAGAGCTTCGGCAAATGGAATGGGCGCTCAAACCGGTTCGAGGAGTTGATCGCCCCGGAACCCGATCTGCCGGAGAACCGGTTCAATGACGGTGCAGTTGGCCCGGATGGCTATTTCTGGGCTGGGACGATGTGCGAGCAGGTCGATCTGGATGCCCCTCCCCCCGGCAGCTTCTACCGCTTCGTACGGAATGTGGCCGCTTCCTGCCTGGAAAACAACCTGTACATCAGCAACGGACTAGGGTGGAGCCCGGACAGGAAATTCTTCTATCTCGCCGACTCGCCGATCCGCACGATCTACCGTTATGAGTATGAAAACACCAGCGGCGAGATCACCACTCGCCAGGTCTGGGTGCACAGCCCGGAGGAACCCGGCGTCCCCGATGGGCTGGCAGTCGATTCCGAGGGCTGTGTGTGGAGCGCTCAATGGGGCGGCTGGAAAGTGATCCGCTATGATCCGGAGGGAACCAAGATGATGGAGATCGAACTGCCGGTGGCGCACCCGACCTCATGCGCCTTTGGCGGACCTAACCTGAACGAACTCTTCATCACCTCTGCCTGGTCGCCGCTGACCGATGAACAAAAAGCCGGACAGCCTTTGGCCGGCGATGTATTCCATGTACAATTAGAGGTAACAGGCCAGCCTGTCTACCGGGCGAATTTGTGATCCTTTCTGGTAAAATTTGAGCATCCGATTGATCCGAGGAAAAGAAAAATGAGAAAACCACTGATCACCAGAATATTGCTAATCTCCCTGACATTGGCACTGTGCCTTTTTGCCGCAGGCGAGATCAATTCGATCGCCGCACCCCTCCTCGGCACTTATACGCCTGCTTCCGTGGTGGATCAGAACCCCGCCGCGCCCCTGCCCAACCCCATCCCGGCCAACTTTGCTCCCCGCTACCTGAGCGGGTTTGGCAGTGATGACAGCTTCACGATTTTCTTCGAAGACCGCGACCTCGGTGGGCAAATCTCCTTCATCCAAACCAACAGCGGCGTCAGCGGGTTCCCGGCCGCGCCGACCGCCACCAACTTCACTGACACCCACCTGGTGGTCAAGGACTGGCCTTATCCGGATACCGGCGCGGTCCAGTACCAGTACCGTGCCTGGGGAGCGGTGGGGAATATCGCTTCACACAACTTCTACGGGTCCAATGACCTGGTCAACTGGACCCTGATCTCGACTTTCACGATCCCCCTTGATCCCGGATTCACCAACGCGCCGCGGATTTGTGTATTACGGCTTCCATGATGTGATCCGCATCCCGCAATCCGCCGGGCCAGACCCTTATCACTACTACGCCTGGGGTGAATCCAACCAGGGGCAAACCCAACTGGTTTACAGCACGGATGGTGGTAGCAACTGGACAGCGATCTCCTCGATCGGCGGCTCCAATCCGGCCGACGGCCCACTGATCTACCCCGAATCGGCCACTCCCAGCGGCAGCTTCTTCGACCTTGGTCATGACCGCGGCTGGGGAAAGATCCAGCTGCGCGGGGATGATTCCGGCGTTTACCTGGCGGTCAATTCAGCGGCTATGTCCAGCCTTGCCCCTACCGCATTCGAAGCCGCCTTCATCAACCCGGCCAACTGGACCTGGCACGATAATTCCACCGGCCTGATGAGCACCCCGCTGCTGACCGCCACAGCCGAACACGACTGGCGCGAAGCCTGGCTGGTACCCAACTCAAACCCGGATGACTCCTGGGAAGTGATCTACAACGCCAACTTTGGCGCCGCAGATGGCGGGCATGCCCTCGGGCATTTCCTGATCAACCCGCTGGCGCCACCTCCCACGCCTACATTCACAGCAACAGCCACCTTCACACCCACAGCTACGCCATCTCCCACCTTCACGCCAACGCCCACTTTACGCCGACCGATCCCAATCCAAATCCTAATGCTGAACCCGGGAGCCTTCCCGCCACGGGATTCTCTCGCGGCAGCGTGCGCAAAGCCCTCACCGAGACTGGGGTTCTCAGCAGCAGCGACTTGACTTTGGTGATTCCCTCCCTGGCAGTCGAGATGCCGATCGTGGGGATTCCGCTGGAAAATGGCAATTGGGATGTCAGTTGGCTGGGAGACAACGCCGGCTACCTGTACGGCACAGCCTTCCCCACCTGGCAGGGGAATACCGCCCTCACCGGCCATGTCTGGGGAGCGGACAACCAGCCCGGGCCGTTCTACCAGCTAAAGACCCTCAGCTTCGGGGACAAGGTTCAGATCCGCGCCTGGGGGATGGTCTACACCTACGAGGTGCGCGAAAACCAGATCGCACTCCCGCATCGGGTCAGCACCGTGCTCCAGCATGAGGAATACGACTGGCTGACCCTGCTGACCTGTGAGTTCTATAACCCGTTCAACGGGAATTATGTCTTCCGGCGGGTGGTCAGAGCCGTGCTGGTAGATATCTCCGCACAATAAGCTCGAATTGAAAATCTATCCGGGGCAGGCTGGATCAGCCTGCCCCGTTTTTGTTTACAACCAGCCCAGGATCACGCCAAAGATGATGATCAGGATCAGATCGAAGGCGAACAGGGCGCTGACAAAGGTGAACTTCTTTTTGACGGTGTCCATATCATGCACCCAGAAGGACACCAGGAAGAAGTGCAAGTAACCAAACAGGAAGATCAGCCAGGGAGAATTGGCATCCCACCAGGGCCAGTCCCAGGTGAGGGCATCGACTGCATTCAGCAGCACTTCGACAAATACGCAGAAAGCCGCCCCGAATACGGCGATGAAGATCCGGTTGTTGATCCCCAGCACCTTGAGCTTCTTGTCAGCCGGAAGCATCTTGCCGAAGGCCACCCCGGCAATAGCGAACATGAACATGATCTCGATATTCAGCCCGATGAAGATCAGGTAGGCGGTTCCCCCACCTGGCGCGCCCCAGACCGGCGCCCGCCCGTTGAAATGGAAGACCAGCGAGTTCCAGATCTCGTTGAACCAATCCATCCCCCAGAAGGCCAGCCCGGCGAAGACCAGGTTCCAGTTCTTGCGTTCCACCTCCACGGCATACACGTACACCACCAAGGCGAACAGCGGGATGACATACCACTTGAACTGGCTGCCGTCCCGCAGGATCGATAAGGCTTGTGCAGCAAAATCAGTCATCGTTTCCTCCTCGGATGAGTTTTATAAGTCTATTATAAGGAAAATCTTGGTGAGGGAGCATAACAAAAACACCTCGGGGAGAGGTGTATCATTCAATCGGCATTATTCACTCCAGATCACCGTTGATACCGGCGTAGATCCCCCGTTCAGCGATCACCCGGCGCACGGCCTCCGGCAGATAGAAGATGAAGGGGCGTCCCTCCCGCACCCGCTGGCGGATCTGGCTGGAGGCGATCTCCAGCAGCGGGGCTTCCACAAAGCGCACCTTCTCGCAGATCCCGGGGAAAGCCCGCTCCAGCGGGGTCATATCCAGGTGGTCGTGCGGGCGGCGCATCACCCCGATCAGGTCACAGGCGGCGATAAATTCCTCCTGGTGATGCCAGTCCACCAGCAGCCCTTCCAGCGAATCCCCGCCCATCAGGTAGATGAGCACATCCTGGGGATATTCCTCCCGCAGCAAACTTAACGTATCCACGGTGTAATGTGGGCCGGGGCGGTCGATATCCACGCGGGATAGCATAAATCCAGGATTGCCCTCGACTGCCGCCGAAAGCATCGCCAGGCGGTCATCCAGGTTGGTCAGGGTCTGGGATTGCTTATGGGGTGGGTCCGGGGTGAGTACAAAGAGCAGCAGGTCCAGTTCCAGTTGGTACTGGGCTTCCGCTGCCAGGATCAGGTGCCCAAAATGGGGAGGGTCGAAGGTGCCGCCAAAGATGCCGATCCGTCTGGGCAAGGGGTCAGTCCTCCCACTCCAACTCATAATCCCCAATATATACCATGTCGCCAGCCTCGATTCCGGCCTCACGCAGGGCTTCATCGATTCCCAGGGCTTCCAGAATGCGCTGGAAGCGGCGTACGGACTGATGGTACTGCCAGTAGGTCATTGCTGCGGCGCGTTCGATGGCTTCACCGCTGACCCGATAGCCGCCGTCATCCTCGCGGTTGATCTCGAATGCTTTCGGATCGCTGTCGTGGCGGTAGACCGGCATCTCAGCTACCGGCGGCGGTTCGGGGGTCTCGGCCAGCACCTGGGCAGCCTTGTAGAGCAACTGGCGCACGTTCTCGCCGCTGACCGCCGAGATCAACATCGGCGGCTCGATCCCATATTCCCGGAACTGCTGCTCGTAATCCGGCCAGAGGTCTTTGACAAAGGGCAGATCGGCCTTGTTAAAGGCGACCACCTGGGGCTTCTTGCCCAGATCCTCATCGAACAGGGCCAGCTCAGAATTGATCTGGGCATAATCGGCCAGTGGGTCCTCCGAGAGACCGTCCAGCAGGTGGATCAGCACCCGGGTGCGCTGCACGTGGCGCAAAAAATCGTGTCCCAGGCCCAGGCCGGTGTGGGCCCCCTCGATCAGACCGGGGATATCGGCCAGCACCAGGGTATTATCACCGTCCAGTTGGGCCACGCCCAGGTTGGGCTGCAGGGTGGTGAACGGGTAGTCGGCGATCTTGGGTTGGGCATTGGTCACCGCCGAGAGCAAGGTGGATTTCCCCGCGTTGGGTACCCCGACGATCCCGATATCAGCGATCAGCTTGAGTTCCAGCCGGATGATGCGCTCCTCGCCCGGCTCTCCCCGCTCACCGATGCGCGGGGCCTGGTTCCTGGAGGTGGCAAAGCGGGCATTGCCGCGCCCGCCGCGCCCGCCCTTACAGACGGTCAGTTGCTGGCCTTCATACACCAGGTCTCCGACCACCGTTTCTGTTTTTCATCGTAGACGATCGTCCCGGCGGGCACCTTGATGATCAGATCCTGGGCCGATTTGCCGGTCTTATTGCTGCCACCGCCCGATTTGCCATCGTCGGAGCGGAAGATACGTTTGTGCTGGAAGTAGTACAGCGTATTCAGATGGCGGGTGACTTCGAGGATCACGTCCCCGCCGCGGCCGCCATCCCCGCCATCTGGGCCGCCACGCGGCACATATTTCTCCCGCCGGAAATGGACTGCGCCGTCGCCGCCCTTGCCGGAGGATACCGTGATTGAAATCTGATCAATGAACATAGCGAGGTATTATATCATGTGGAGGATTTTCGCGATTGCCTGGAAACCCAGGGGGAAAAAGCCAACACAGCCACAGCCGCTAACATTATCCCCCCGATTTTATAAATGTCGCCTAGCGAGAGCCACCCTGAACTCAGAGCACCCAACGCAGCAAATGGGCCGATTGTGGCGCCCAGATCGCCAGCAGTATTAATCAAACCCAAAGCGCGGCTGCGTAAATTTTTTGGGACGTGGTCACCGGCAATGGCAGGAATCAAGGTTTCAGTGCTACTGCCCGCCAACGGCACCAGGAATGCGCCAATCAAGGCCAGGCTGCGGATTTCACCACTCATAAGCCACAAGCCCAGTCCCCCTAAAACCATCGCCACACCCAATTACCGGCCATCTCCGGCCAAACCTATCGGAAACAGAACCAGCCAGCGGCGTGCTGCCGATACTGGTCAGATTGCTCAAGGCAGTATACAGCCCTGTAAGGGTAGCTATGGGAATGAACAGAGAGCAATCTGCGCGCCCTCTCCGAATATATCTGAAAGCCACAGAATCGCCGTGGCCGCCAAAACTCCCCAGGCCAAGAAACGAGCAATAAAGACAGTGAATGAGGTCGCTGCTGATTACCTTCCAGGGCAATCTCTTCGCTGCTGATGTCCGTTTCTTTGACAGTAGCTCATTGGCAGTCGCATGTTCTGCTCTGGTCTCCGGTAGGAAGAAAAACCAGGCCAAGGCGGCTGCAGCGATAACAGCCACACTGATCCATTGGCCGGTGCGGAAGCCAAACATATCAGTCAGCATTGCACCAAAAAAGGAGGCGGTTGCCACTCCGATAAAAAACCACATCTGATAAATGCCGCTATTGCGACCGCGGTTTTCTTCTGTGGACACATCCAACACCACAGAATTCCCCCCACCCACAACAATGACCAAGCTAAACCCCAGAAAATCCTGCCCATCAATAAGGGCCAGAATCCATTACCAACAGCATAAAATATGCTGGAGCCTGCACCAAGGGACAATGCGGCAATTAATAAACCGCGCCGCGGCATGCGATCATAAAGTATACCCACGGGGCCATTCAAGACCAGGCGGATGGCTCGATTTGCCCCCAGCAGCAGCCCCACCATCGAGAGTGTGATTCCCAATTGGGCAGAAATATCTGGATGCGGCAACACGGTATAAAGTGTGGCATCCCCGAGGAGCGAAATGGCGGTTCCAATACCCTAATAAGTTCAAAATAAATCTTGAAGACCTTTTATTTTTCATCGACCCTTCTCAGCGCAAATAGCCTGGGGACTGCTTTTATCCACTTTGAAAGCCTGTATTGATAAGCACTAATTGTACCCGAACCAATCTCTGCCAGATAGCCATTCCCCACAAGGAGGGGGCAGCTTCAAACTCGAAGCCACCCAGGGGACAATCTCCAGATCGAAAGCTCCTCTCATTTTGTACCCAATTTGCACCAGGTTCGCACCGTATTCGCACCGCACTTGTGTATTCTTGCACAATTTCTGTTTTCATGGTAAATTGAACTAATTCGAATACGCGAATAAGGAGAGGAATGAGATGCTTCATAAACAGATACCCGATATTGTGATTGGTCGTTTACCGGTTTATTTACGCGCCCTCACCCGCCTGATCGAACAGGGCCGCCAGGTAACCTCATCCCAGGAGTTGGGCGAACGCCTGGGCATCTCTGCTGCCCAGATCCGCAAGGACCTCTCCCAATTTGGCGAGTTCGGCAAACAGGGCACGGGCTACAATATTGAATTCCTGGCCGCCAAGATCCAGGAGATCCTCAAAGTCGACCGGGTCTGGGATGTAGCCGTGATCGGCGCCGGTGATGTCGGCCACGCCCTGGTCAATTACGGCGGCTTCCATGAGCGAGGTTTCCAGATCACCCAGATCTTTGACAACAGCCCGAATAAGATCGGCCATTCTTTCAAGGGGATTAAGGTGATGAGCATCGACCAAATATCGGAAGAGATCCGAAAAGCCGGTACCAAGATTGCCATGCTGGCCGTGCCGGCTGGCGTAGCCCAGGAAGTCGTCGACCAGCTGGTGGAAGCCGGCATTGAGGCAATCCTGAACTACGCCCCGGTCAATCTGGTGGTGCCGCAGGGCGTGCACGTGCAGTATATCGACCCCGCCGTCCACCTGCAGAACATGACCTACTATCTGGACTAAAAACAGATAACAAGAAACAAAAAACTCACCGGCAATCAAACCGGTGAGTTTTTTATATCCACAGGGACAGGTAGAATTGACCTAAAAATCCATTTCTACGGCATAAACTCAAATTGGTACGGGGCTAGCTGGCGGGTGTAGCGGGTCGTGCCCACCACCACCAGGGTGACCTCGTCCCCGCCGTTGCCGATCTCCAGCGGGATCTCCAGGGTGTTGTCCTCGTTGAGAGTCAGGTACTGCACCTCGGTGTTCATCCCGTTCCCGGTGATCAGCGCCAGCCGGAAGGTCTGCGGCAGCAGATTGGGCACGCGCACAAAGCCGGCCGCTTCCCAACCGCCGTCATCGCTCTCCAGATCACTGAAGTAGTCGATCGCCGGGATGGAGAAGTCATCCAACAGCATCCCCTCACCGTTGACAGCCGCATCGGTGACATATTCAAAGCGCAGCCAGATCTGCTGCCCGGCGAATTGGGAAATATCCACCTCTTCCAGGATCCAACTGCCGTCCCCGCCGGAGAGGTCATTGAACGCCCAGCCATAGCTGTTGCCGCTGGGGTCGGTATCCGTGCCGGAGGGCGTGCGCAGGATCTCCCAGGTCTCGCCATCCGCGGAGGCCAGCAGATAAACGTAATCGTAATCGGTTTCGATGTCGTACCAGGTGCGGAAGGAGAAATTGATCGGCCCCTCCACGCCGGTGAAGTCGAACTGGCGGGTCAGGGTCATATCTGACTCATCGCCCTTGTTCGTCCAGAAGCTGAAGTCCCCGGAGTAGGCTGATTCTGGCAGCAGGGTGGTTTTCTGGGCGCCCTCGAAGCGCAGCATGTAGCTGCCCGGGCAGGCGATGCGGATATAATCCACGCCGTACTGGTGCACGGTGCGCGGCAGCAGGCCGGGCTGGCAGTCGTAGATCGTCTCAGTCTCATATGCGCGGGGAGCGTTCTCATAATTATGGTAAAAGAAGCGCCCATCCCCCACATTATCATCAAGCAGGTAATTGGTCAGCGCCCAATCGATCACCAGGTCGTCCGCCCGCAGTGGGGTATTGGTCAGCGGGTCGCGGGCATCGATCTCTTCCAGCAGCAGATCAATGCTGACCATCCCGTTCTCCGGGTGCGCCACCAGTGCCTGGCTGACCTCCTTGCCCATCCGGTCGAGGAAATAAGTCATGAACAGGAAGGAAGCGCCGTAATGCGGCGTGGTCGCCGAGGAATCGTTCGGCCAGTCATTTAGCTGCAGATCAGGGTTGCTGGTATACATATAGTCGAAGCCGCCGGGGTCCAGCCCGTTGAGCAAGGTGGATACCTCGGAGAAGCCCTCGTTGATCCAGGAGGACTCGTTCCGGTCGCGGTACCAGTGGATCATATGCTGGAACTCGTGCGCCAGCACACCGTAAGTATACGGGTCTGAGAGCGGGGAGTTATCCGCATTGAAAACAAAGGTCTCGTGCGCATTGGAATATTCATGCGCCAGGGGATGCACCGAATCTGCCGAGGAGAAGTACCCGGCGGTGCTGAACCCGACATTGGGCACATACAGGATGTAGATATGCTCATCTCCATCGATCCCGGGATTCCACTCGCTGCCGAAGAATTCGCGCGTGGTCGGGTAGATCTCATTCTCAAAATGGTCTGCCAGGTCCTCCAGATCACTCTCTTTGTAGGAGACATCTTCCCCCACCCAGAAATACGAATGGTCGGTGACATAGCGCAGCACCGCAGTCTGCTTGCTGCTGATATTGGTGGCGGTATTGGTCACAAAGAAATCCTGCACCTCGCCAACCTGGTGCGGGGCATTCTCATCGATCGCCAGTTCAGGCACTTCCGGCACACCACCCAACCGTACAGCCAGCTCAGCCGGATCGTTTTCCGGTACCATGGCCTGCTCCAGGGTCAGCAGGGTTTGTTCAGCCAGCGGGATGCCCTCCTCAGAGGTCTGCCATTCATCCAGGATCTGGGCAGTCGGGGTTGGTTCTGTGGAGAAATCAAAATCACCGTATTCGGTGAAGATCTCCCCTTCCTGGAAGAAATCCTTCAAAGCGAATGCGCCGCCAGCCACCACCGCGGTACAACACAAACAAAGTATCAATAATCCACCGATCACAATTCCGATCGTTCTGGCAGTCCGATCCGACATGGTTACTCCTTATCTATTTCTAATTTATCAGGCACAGCAGATTTTTCAGGCACATCCAGCACGTGATGGGCGTATCCCACGACCATCCCCAGCGTCACCCAGATGACCGGGGCTGTCAGTGTGGAGAGGGTGAACTGCCGCAGAATGATCGCCGGCCAGGCAGTCAACCCGGCCACCGAGGCAAACACCATCAGCTTCTTGCGAGAGAGGAACATCTTGCGGATGCTACCCAGGATGGAGATATTGAACGCCAGGTAGAACCAGAACCCGATGATCCCGGTCTCCGAAAGCAGACGGATGATCAAATTACGCACGTTGGGTATCGTCGTAGAGGGGGGCTGAACTGCTGGGCGATCTCGTAAGGATTGGTCAGCGCCCAGGCAGGCAAATGTTCGAAGAGATAGAAACTGCTCCCCCCCAGCCCGACACCCAACCAGGGCCTCAGGTTGAAGATATTCACCCCGGCCTGGATATACGCGACCCGCGGAGCGGCAGCGATGGCGCGCACATAATCCACCAGGCCATTGCTCAAGTCGGCATCCCACAGATTGGCAAAATACTGATAACGATCCAGCCACAGGAAAGCCGCGGCCGGCGTCAGGATCACCATTAGAATGATCAGGACCCGGTTCCACCGGCCGGGGATCTCCGGGGAGTACGAACGGCCCCCAGAACCACGACCAGGCCCCCACCAGCAGCCCGCGGCCAACCGTCAGCAAGGCAACTGCCACAGAGACGACCAAACCTATGACACCGCTGCGGGAATAGGAGAGCAGCAGCAGCCCGATTGCACCCAGCGCCAACACCGGCTCCAGCCAGCGGTATTTGCTGATCCGCATGCGGGTCAGCAGCGAGGCGAACAGCCAGGGGAAATAAAAGATCGTCATCTGGTCTGCCAGCCAGGAAGGTTCATAGGCAAAACCAAAGATCCGCCGGCCGGCCACTTCCCGGATCGAAAAGGATAGCTGGATCTTGTTCACCAGTTCAAGGCTAATCAGGGCGGTGTTCAATGCGATTGCCTGGATCACACCCCAGACGATTGAAATCGCCAGGCCGGTATACAACCATGGCAATGATTTACGCAAGAATTCTTCCGAGCGGGAGAGGTACACCGAAACCCAGAAGAAACCCATCCCGATCCCCAGCGACAGCCAAGCACGCAACGCCCACATCCAATAGGTCTTGCCGCGCAGATCCAGGGGAGCGCTCAAGCCGCCGACCACGGTTGAGATCAATGCCACAAGTAAAAATCCCAACAGGGGCGCGGTCTGAGCCGGCCAGCGGAAAGATTTAGTCTTCCACAGATAAACGACCAACACCAAAACGGCTGCTGCCAGCGGGTAAAAAGCCAGCGGGCGGACTTGCGTGGTTGCCCATCACATTCGGCAGCCAGCGGAAGCTGGTCACCGGCATGGTGAGCAGGACCAGTCCCCAGAGGGTCTGCATCCATTTTTCGAGGCGTTCCTCAGTCAGCCAGGTAGACATCAATCTCCTCTGCTCTCAGCATGAATAGGGCTGCCAGTGCGAACAGGCAAGCTCCGATCATTGAGCCTGCCAGAATATACACCGATAGCGGTGCTGTGCGTTCAACATGCAGATCCTCGGTCTGCGACAGGGTCACTTCAACATACGGAGAGATGCCCTTGGATTCCTCCAGATAGGGATGCAACTGTTCGGCAATATTAAGGGCTTCGCCGCCGGAATATTTGCGGTTTTCACCGTAGATCTGGTTGATCTCATACCGGATCACCACCAGATACTCCGAGATCTCGATCCCATCCAGCACCTGTTGATAGAATGCCTTTGCCCAGACGCTGGCAATTTCCTCGGCCCGGACGGGATCCTTATGATCTGCAAAGAAACTCCAGGCGCCATCTTGCGGCTGGCTGAGAGAAAGGATCTTCTCCCGCAGTTCGAGCACGGTCACATCCCCAACCTGGTCAGCGACGATTTGCATGGTCTCATCACTCCAGGCGAGAGCCTGCAATTTACGTGTTTCCCGTCCCATGAAATAAAACTGCCGGGAGTAGGGAATATCGTAGACATCTTCAATATTGTGATCCACCACCACCACGGCCTCTGCCCGGTAAGGCGGCGGGATTACCAGATAGACTCCGGCGGCGATCAGCGCGCCCACCAAAGCTCCAACGACCCACAGCCGCCAGGATTGCAGCACCCGCATGATTGAATCGTGCGCGTCAACATACAGCAAATTGTGTACCACCTTATTCATGGTTACCGGTCTCCCTTGCCATCTGAACCCTTCTGCGCCGCCGCCAGGTCACCAGGGGTGCGAGAAGCTTTCTGAGGATATATTTTATCGTAATAATCGAGAACCGCCTGCCCCCATTCCGGTGGTGGATCTGCACCATCTCCATCCAGCAGCGGTCATCTTCGGCAATCGTTTTCGAATCCCCGTGCAGCCGGAAATTGGCCCATACCCGGCCGGGCAGGAAATGCGCCTGACTGACTGCGGTCAGCTTCAACCACAGGTCGTAATCCATGGCGAAATACAGGCTCTCGTCCAGAGGGCCGACCTGGTGGCACAGCTCCGCCCGCCAGAAGGACGCCTGCTGGGGGATATGCACATAGGCTCGCCGCAGCCGCGGCATGATCGGTCTGGGCAGCCGGGAAGCGCCCGATCACATTGCCATGCTCATCAATGAAATTGGCCTCGCCATACACCAGTCCGGCCTCCGGGTGCGCCAGCAGATAGGCAACAGCTTCCGCCACCGCCTGCGGCTGGTAGGTATCATCCGAATTCAGCCAGGCGAGGATCTCGCCGTTCGCCCGGGCAAAGCCCTTATTGATCGCATTCGTCTGGCCTTTGTCCGGCTCTGAGACCCAATAGGCCAACTGCGCTCCCCGGGCAGCGATCATCGCCGGGCTTTCATCCGTCGAGCCGCCATCGATCACGATATACTCGATATTCGGGTAGCTCTGCCCCAGCACGGAATCCATCGTCGCCTGCAAATATCGGGCCTGGTTATAAGAGGGTGTCACGATCGACACCAGCGGTTGTTTGTCTGCCATCATACCCAATCCTGGTCGGTATAGTATCGTGCCGCAATATCCTCGGTCAGCTCACGCACCCGGTCGATCTCCTCGGGTTTTAGCCGGTTCTGCCAGTTCTTGATATTGGTCTTGCTGTCCAGATTGACCGAGTGGATCGATTCCAGCGGCAGCTCTGTGGGGTTACCCGGATTGGTGGACTTGTGGATCGTCTCCGCCACCTGGCGGGTGAACGGCACTTCCATCGCCCGGAAAAGCGCCTGGAACTCCTGCAGCGGCCGCAGCGAGAGATCCTCATGGCGGACAATGTGAAATTCCGGATGAGTCTGCTGGTACTGCGAGACCACATCGTAGATCATGCGCCACAACAAGCTGGCCTGTCCGATAATGTCCTCGGGGTTATTGATCGCCTCGATCATCTCACCGCGGAATGGCTCCAGCCAATCCCGCATCAGCAGGGGCTGAGCCATCAGGTCCTCAAATTGGAAAGGCCAGTTCAGCCGCTTCAGGCTGCTGACAAACGCCGCCGGGTGGCGCACAGCGATCACCACCTCACAGCCCAGCCGGCGGGAGAACCACTCTGCCGAGAAGAGCGCAAAAGGATCTTTCAGCAGCACCTGCTTGCCGCGATTGCGTCCCCCTGTGAAGCTGCTCCAATCGCGGAGCAACCGGCCGGTATCCTTGAGGGAGCGCAGGTCGCCGAGTTCCAGCCAGGTGTGATAGCGAAGCTGCATCGTCTCGTAAAAGCTGGAAAGCAGCTCATCCTGATTTTGATTGCACACATAGGTGTACCAATGCTGCACCGGCTTGCGCATCACCCCGCGCCGGTGAAGGACATTCAACGGCTCACTGACGTAGACATAATCCTTATTGGCAGCCAGCATCTTGCCCACCCACGTGGTGGAAGAGCGGTGTACACCGGTCACCAGGATCGGCGGGAGCACATCCCTGGGTTTGGCGCGGCGCGGTTCCGGGGCAGAAACGACCACCGCCGGCTCATTCGTCGCCGACCCGGTATTCAGCGCGGCTGCCTTCTCCGGAGAGACCAGGTAGCGCCGGTAGATGACTCGGCGCAGTCCGCCTAGCCCCACCAGGCTAGCAAATGAGAAGATGATCCGCTTCATGCGGCGCAGGGCAAATTCAGGAAAATACTGCCATGCTTTATGGTAGGCGCGCAAAGCTCTTAACGGCTGGGCAGAATCGAACAGGTAATGAGCATCCAAGCGGTGCGCCCCGCCCATAATCCGGTCGGTATCCCCTTCGATGATTTCAGCCAGCCTGGGTTGAGTTTTAGCCCACTCCAGGATCCTGAAAGCCTCTGGCCCAAAATTGGCTGCCTGGGCCATGTTCTTGGCGGATGGATGGTAACGGGCGGCTGCCCACGGCTCGGGGACATAGCGCAGCTCTGCCAGAGAAGCCATCCGCAGCCAGAGGTGGTGGTCTAGCAGGTAGTTGTACTCTTTGGAGAGGCATCCGGCCTCTTCCAGCACCGAGCGGCGCATGAAAACGGTCGGCTGCCCGATGATAAAGAAGGCCAGCAGGTCTTCCAACGCAAACGGCCGGTAGCGGATCGTGTTGACATGCTCACCGCGCGCATTGATCGAGAGCAGGTTGGCGTAGACCATCCCTGCATCGGGGTATTTTTCCAGAGTCTCCACCGCTTTGCCGATCGTCCCTGGCAGATAAATATCATCCGAATTCAGCCAGGCGATATACTTGCCGGTGGCCCGGCTGAAGCCCTTATTGATCGCGTCGGCCTGGCCTTCATCCTTCTCACTCACCCACCAGGCTAACTGATCGGCATAGCGCTTGATGATCTCCGCGCTGCCGTCTGTGGAGCCGCCGTCCACCACCAGGTACTCCAGGTTGGGATACCCCTGCCCCAGCACGGAAACAAGGGTCTGCTCCAGGTAATCAGCCTGGTTATAGGAAGGGGTCACGATCGTGACCAGCGGTTTTTGCTCGGGCATGGAAGCCATTATAATGTAGTAATTGGTTTGAAAGGTAAAAACCTAATTCACCACAGATGAACGCAAATAAACACGGATAGGGGAAAAAGTTCGATTGTCATTGCAAGCTCGACGCAAAGCATTTGCGCGGCGCGAAGCAATCTCGATTTTCACCCAAAGTAGCTGTCAAAATCCACCTTGGGGAAGACATCCAGATGCCCGCCGACGGTCGCATCCACAATTCTGCGCCCGGCAGACTCATACGCCCCCCGCGCCCGGAGATAAGCCAGTTCCGAGGTGTCCAGATCGGGCAGCTGCCAGCGAAAGCCCTTGCCAAAGTATTTGGGGTCGAAGTGCGATTCGTCATCTCCCTCCGAGACCACTGTCTTGTTCGGCTCTCCCTTGGCTTTGAAGGAATGGTCCACCCCGATCAGCACAACTTCCTCAAACCCCATGTAATAGGCCAACTGCATAGTCACATAGGTCACCGTGGCGCCCTCCCACACCCGCCCGCGCACATCCGTGGAGAATTTGGGGTCGTAATAAGTGGTGTGCAGGAAGATCAGGTCATCGGTGGGGGTAATGTGAGGATGTGAGTGCCAGGAGAGGAACTTGGGCATCTTCAGCCCGCGGATATCCGCAGCGCATTGCTCGATGACCAGATCGTTGATCGAGACAAAATAGCTGGTCTCAAATCCCCAGTCGGGGAAGGCCAGGTAGATGCGGTTCATCCCAAAAGTGAACTCGTTTTTGATCTTTGAGACATCGGTGTGCTTCAGGCTGGGGCCGTTGCCGATGATCACACAACGCTCGCCCTTATGCTTGTCCTTGTATGCCGCCAAACGCTGGATCGACGCCCGGCGCCAGGGGTGGAAGCTGGCCTGCGGCCATTCAGCGGCATACTTGCCAGCAAAATACACTTTACGGGCCGCGTCCCAAACCGGCTGCGGGATCAGTTTCTTGGCTGCGTTTCTCATCAGCTATTCCGTGCTCAAACGGATCGTAGCCCCGCCGTCTACCAGCATCGGATGGCCGGTCATGAACGAGGACTGTTCGTTATCCGCAAGGAAGACGATCGCCGAAGCGATCTCGGAGGGCTTGCCGACCCGGCCGATGACCGTCTTGCGGGCCAGGTCTGCTTTGCGGTCTTCCATCGTCCCGCCGGAAACATGCCCGCGGGAGAGACCGGCTTCGAGCATAGGCGTATCCACCGCACCGGGGAGGATCGCATTCACGCGCACGTTGTCGGCTGCAAATTCGATTGCCATGGCTCTGGTAAGCGCCATGACCGCCCCTTTGCTGGCCGCATAGCTGGCAATATCCGCCGAGGTCGCCACCGCATGCACCGAGGAGACATTCACCACCGCGCCTTTGGCCTTCTTGAGCAGCGGGTAGGCTTTCTTGACACTGTAGAACACCGCCCGCAGGTTGATCGCCATCAGACTGTCCCATTCTTCCAGGGTGGTCTCGATCAGCGGCTTGGCGATCTGGATGGCGGCGTTGTTGACCAGCGCATCCAACCGCCCGTACATATCTGCCACCTGGTTGAACAATTCGGCCACATTTTCTGGCTTGGCGATATCCGTCTGGATGAACAGGCCATCCTCGGGGAATTCGAAGCCGAGCGCATCGCGGTCCACCCCGATCACCTGCCAACCTCTTTTCGCAAACTCCAGCACAGTCGCCCGCCCAATCCCCCCATTGGCGCCGGTGACGAGCACATTTCTCTTGTCGGTCATTTCACAGCTCCTCTATTCAAATTTATCCGGCGAGAAATCATCTACCGGGATCCCCAGCCCGACCAGCAGGTTGCGGATCGTGTTCCAGTGCACCCGTTCCCAGGCCATCGGGCTGGAATTGGAATTATGCGGGGCCATCATCACGTTATCCATCTGCCGCAGCGGGCTGTCTGCCGGCAGCGGCTCGAATTCAAACACATCCAGCGCCGCCCCGGCAATCGTGCCGTTCTGCAGGGCCGCCACCAGGTCATCCTCTTTGACGATCGGGCCGCGGGCGGTGTTGATCAGAACTGCGGATGACTTCATCTTCGCCAGCTTCTCCGCATTGATCAGGTGCACGCTGGTCGGATTGAGATCACAGTTCACGCTGACAAAATCCGCCCGGGAGAGTGAATCCTCCAGAGAGGTCATCTCCACACCCATCTCGCGTACAAAATCATGCCTGATCTCGATGATGTCATTCGCTAATATCTCCATGCCAAAAGCCCGCGCCCGCCGGATGACCGCCTTGCCGACATTGCCGACCCCGACCACCCCCAGGGTGCACTCACTCAGCGAACGGCCCGGGATCTTCATCCAGGTACCGGACTTCATCGCCGCGTCCATCCATGGCAAACGCCGGGCAAAGGCCAGCATATAGCCCACCACGCTGTCCGACACCGGCAGGGTAAAGGCATTCGGAGTATTGCCCACCATCACGCCCAGGCGTTCAGCGGCACCCTTATCGATCGAATCGATCCCCGTCCCCCACTTGGAGATCACCTTCAGGCGCGGCAGGCAGGCCTTGATCACCCGCTCAGTAAAACGGTCATCGCCGCACACCGCCCCGTCAAACTGCCCGGCATAGGCCAGGATCTGGTCCTCTTCCAGGCGTTCTTCCACTTCCGCTTCAATGATCTCCAGCCCGTAATGCGCCAGCACCGGGCGGAAGCGGTCGATGAACGGCACCATATACGGCGCAGAAAAAAGCACGCGTTGTTTTTCACTCATAACAGAGGGTCCTTTCTAATCCTGGCTGCGCTGCAGCAGCAGGTCAGCGATGGTGAAATCAAGCTCTTCGTCAATGTCCAGCGCTTCGGCGGCATCGATCTCGAACATCAACGGGTGATCCCCCAGGCGGTGATTGCGTTCAGCGAGCTTCTGGCGGGTGAAGAGGTAAATGCACGAGTTCTCCTCGTAGATCGGCGGCAGATCCTGGGTACGCAGCAACTCATCCGGATTATGATTAACCGCCTCGCCGTTCTCCCAATACAGACGGGTCTGCCAGCGGGTGACCGAGAAGAGCGAATCGTAGGTTTCCCGCTGCGCCAGAAATGTCTGGATCGCCCTTGAGACCGTCTCCGGCTTCAGCAGCGGATTGGTGCTGTGGGTTTGCAGGTAATAATCCGCCTCCACCTGGGCGGTATCATGCAGCAGGATAGTGTTCATCGGGATCATCCCGTCACGCAGTGCTTCCGGACGTTCGATCACCATCACGTGGGGATAACTCTTCTGCAAACCTTCAATGATCGGCGGGCTGTCAGTATCCACCACCACCTGGGCGATCTTCGGGCAGGCCAGCAATATTTCGATGATATGGGCATACATCGGCTTACCGGCCATCGGGCGGAAATTCTTGCCCGGCACCCGTTCCGAATTGTGCCGCATCGGCACCAATGCCACGATCTTCGGTTGTTTTTCTGTCATTGCTCTACCTCAATCACACCTGATTTTACCTGACGTTCGACCTTCAGT
The DNA here is from genome assembly GCA_963722735.1 of uncultured Chloroflexia bacterium. GTDB lineage: Bacteria > Chloroflexota > Anaerolineae > Anaerolineales > UBA11579 > UBA11579. Next base: position 170,235 of record CAVROH010000012.1, on the reverse strand, counting down.
CGAACTATGGCGTTTTTTCACCGTATCGAGACCACCATCAATACTCGATCCGCTCCACGTCTGCGCTCGGCGGGTTTCTTTTCTGTCAGGGTACCCGGGGGATAATAGAATTGCTGGATCATGTCAAAATCCACCATCCCGGTGTAGTGATACCCGCGGTAGGTGCCCCAATACTGCAAGGTCCGGAACCACAGAATACTGCGCCAATGCTCTCCCAGCACCTTTTCGCGGCGGGCCTGAAGCAGATCCGAGAAGATCGTACTGCTTGCCAGACGCAGGAAGTTCCACAGGCTGAAGGTGCTCTCCGGCAGGATCTGCTTCATGGCGATCGCTTCCCGGCGGTAACGGTTGTACACCTGGGCGGGTTTCTCATCATGCAGGTGGATGATCTCGGCCTCGGCGGAATAGGAGATCGCATAGCCCTGCTCGAAAGCCCAACTGCCCCAGCCGATATCTTCCAGGCCAGTGAGCTGCTCATTGTAGGGGTGCTGCTCCCACATACTGCACCGGATGGCGGCATTGGCGTTGTGGCAGTAGGCGTGTCCCTGCCGATGGAACGGAAAAATCGGGGAAATACTGCTTGAACCACTGGTGCTCCGAGTACTGGTTGGTCTCGCCGCCGCGCTGCTTGCCGTAGCAGATCGCCACTTCCGGGTCTGCCAGCGGCTCGATCAACTTCTCCAGCCAGTCGGGGTAGACCGGGTAACAGTGGGCGCTGATGATCGCCACGTATTCATGTGATGCCGCCTCGATCCCGCGGTTCAATGAACGGCCAAAGGTAAATTCTTCCGGCGAGATCGTCACCAGCTTAACTCCAAACGCCTCGGCGATCTGCACGGTGCCGTCGGTAGAGCCAGAATCCACCAGGATCACCTCTACCTCCGGCAGGGTTTGCTGCTGGATGCCGGTCAGCAGGCGTCCGATATGAGCGGCCTCATTATAGGCCCGGATGACCACCGAGCAGCCTTGCAGCTTGTCCATTACCAGTTCAGGTCCTGTTCGTAACCCAGCCGGATCAGCAGGTCACCGGCGATCTGTTTGAATAGCTCTTTATGCGCCGGGGCGAATTTCTCCCGCCAGCCGCCGGACTTGCCGCTGCGGAAGGTGGGCGAACTTCCCGGATCAATCGCCGCTGAGAGGGTCTCCACGGCCTCGTCCTGATCCCCCTCAAAGGCAAAGCCGCGGGCGATGGCATGTTCCAGCACCCGGTGCAGGGTTTCCTCGCGGTGGGACAGAAATTTCTCATAGTGCAGCACAAGGATCTCCGGCCGGTCCAGCCAGTCGATATACGGCGCAAAGCGCCCGACAATGTCCGGGAAGTCGAATTGAACATCCTCCAGACCGGTGATGCTGGCGGTGAGCTGCTCATCATAGCTCTCCAGTTGGTTGTAATGCTCTTTGAGGGCGTGCCGGGTATCCTCGCTGGTGACATAATAGGCATGCGAGACAACCACATCCCGCGGGTCGCGCAGGATGAAATACGCCGACATCCCCGGTTTGCACAGCACCTCCACAATGGGCGGCTCGGCGTGCAAATGTCCATATCCGATATCCCCCGGCCTGAAACGGTTGATCCGCCGCATCAGGGTCTTGATCGGAATTGCCTCGCCGGTACTCCCTTTGAACATCGTCACCGCCGGCAGCCCGGAATCAACGAACTGCCCCAGCCCGGTAAACCCGGCCAATACCTGGGTTAATAAGTGCGTCCCTGATTTGGGGAATGAGTTGGCGAACAAGATCGGCAGGCCGGCGCGTTGATTCCCCCGACGGTCAGTCATCCGACGCAGCCGCCAGCGCACTAATCGGGCAGAATCCTTTAATGTTTTGATCAAAGTGTCCTCTCATGCGGGTCGGTGGGCTGAGGCGCGGCGCTGAAGCTGACCAAATCCTTCCCGGCGAATTGGGCCACAATCTCCCAGACTGCCTGGAATGAGATGCCCAGTTGGTTGGCGATCTCGGCTACAGTACGAGTGCCATCACAGCGCTCCATGATCTGGAACAGGTTGCGGTGCCCCTCCGGATTGACCCGGTAATCGATCCAGATACCATATCCGGAAGCGAACACCTCCCCCTTGAAGTGGTTGACCAGATAGGCATTCTTGTCAAAGGCAGCCAGCATTGCCAGCACGGCCTCGCGGGCGGCTTCCAACCGTTCCTGGGTGACAATCTCAGGGGTATCGGCGCTGGAATGGTACTCCCGGTATGGCCGGTACATGGTTTCGAGCAGTTCGGGACGCTCCACCCGAGAGAGGGACAGCATCGGCACACGCACCCCGGGGGAATTGAACTGGCGTTCATCGTTGTTGATGATCGTGCGGTACGGCCCGACAAATCCCTCCGGGTCGACACCCCGCAGAGCGGCGACCAAAGTCTGGTCTGCCTGGCTCTCCGGCAGGAAGGATTGCTGCAGCGCCAGACCCGAATCATTGCCCAGCATCTCGAGGAACAGCCCGCCGACCATTTTCGGGATCAGGTGCTCATTCTGGCTGAGGTAGGAAACCGAGCCGATCGTCTCCGGGAGGATTAAAAAGCGATAGGTGAAGTGCGGCTTTGGCCCGGCCAGCAGACGGCGGATCACGTCCAGCCCCACCACCACCCCGGTGAGGTCATCATTGACCTGGGCCGGATGGCACAGATGGGCGGCCAGCACGAAGCTCTCTTCGACCTCACCAGGCACGGCCACTTCCCCCACCTTGAGGGTCCCAGGCTCGAAGCTGGTGCGGATCACCACCCGGTATTGGTCTTCGTCCAGGGTATCCCGCAGGGTCTGCGGCAGACACAGGCCCCAATCGCGCTGGTAGTATTTGAATACAAAGGGGATCAGGTCGGGTTCCTGCGGGTGAACGTGCAGATGCGCCAGCAGCTCTTCCCGCTCGACGACGCCCTCAAAGGGCAGCGAATAGGAGACCACATGCAGCGGATGATCGGCCCGGTCAATGATCCGGCGGCCGTCCAGCGTCTCCAGGGTTGCCTCATGGCAGGTCCACTTTTCCGGCACCGTCCAGGACCATACCGGCATCCCGCTGGGATATTCGTGGATCGTCATCGGCACTTCTTCTGCCAGACGGCGCAGCGCCTGGTCGTACTCATCCGAGACCAGCTCGCGGGCCAGATACCACAATTCACCGATCAGTTCCATCATCGAGCTCATACTGTACCTCCCGGTTTATTGGTCACAAATCGCCAGGGGTCTTCCTCAAGCAGTTCGCTGGTCACCTGGATGAAATCGCGCAGCCGGCAGGCAGCGATCTTGCCGTAATTCAGCGAGACTTCCTGCCACAGACCGCGGGCTTTCATCTCTGCCTCGACCTCAAAGATCTCCAACCGGGCATCGATCTCCATATCGCGGACGTACATGCGGTATGCGGCGGTTTGCCATTCCCCGTCACGGCAGCACCTGGCCGGAAAAATCCTTCCAAAAGCGGTAGGGAACGCCGACGCGCTGCTCGCTGTAATGTAAAGCCGAGACCGCCTGGATATTGGCCCCCAGCAGCAGTAATTTGTCATCCATCTCCAGCATGCGGTCCACGGCGGAGCCATCGTCAAATGCCGAGGGGGTATCCAGGGCAGCCAGTTCTTCCGCCTGGTCGCCGATCAACGCAAAGGACTGCATCGGATGGGTGGTACGGCGCGCTCGGACATCCTGGCGCACAAATTCGGAGAAGGCCCCCATCCCCACGGCCGGGGCTGTCGCCGGGTCGTAGTCTTCACCATGCGCAAAGCCAAAATTAAAGGTCGGCACCGCCAATCTGCCCCCCGGCATCCGGCCCGGATAAGCCCACCACCTCGTCCAGCGCTTCCAGATACACTCCCATACCCGCCTGCCGGCCTCCCCAGGAACTGCAAGGCAGAGTGCACCAGCAGGCCATCGCCCCTGGAAATGCCCACTGCCGCTAAACAATCTATGACTTCCTGCCGGCTAACCTCTTGCATTTTTATAGGTGTCGTAATCTTCCCACAGCAGGCGGGCCTGCCGCAGTTCTGGTTTGAAGCCCATGCTCTCATACAGACTCCAACTGGGGTCATTCTGGGCCAGCACCTGGATCTCGATCGAGTGCACGCCCTGCTCGCGCAGCCAGTCCAGAGCCAGCTCGGAGAGCTTGCGCCCAATCCCAAACCGGCGGCCTTTCTCCTCGATCCACATATCGCTGAGCGTCCCGACCATCACGCCGCCCCAATAGGGAGGCACACGCTTGATGCGCGAGAGCATGAACCCGACAATCTCGCCATCAATCTCGGCAATATGCACCAGCGAGAACTTGCCGTACAGCCGGGAAAAGGAATCCAGCCAGGCCTGGCCGACATCCTCGGGCATCGGCAGCCCCAGATCGATCTCACGGAAGAACGTCGTCCAGCTTCTCGTAAAATCCCTGGATCACCGGGTAATCTTCTTCCGTGCCCACCCGGTAGGTGACTTTAACTTTTCCTTCGGTCATATCAGCCAATCCTTGACCACCTGGGGCCAGTTCTCCTGGTCAAAACCGAACTGCGCCAGGAAAGCATACACGATCCGCTCCAGGCCAAAGGCGGTGCACCCGGTATGGATCGGATCGCCATCCGGCAGGGTGATCTCCAGGTGGCGGCCGAAGAAGTTCTGGTGATAGTTATAGGAGCCGACTGCCAGGGTGCTGTTCTTGAACGGCAGCGCAGCCCGAATCTCGTATTTCAACTGGAAGGCAGTCTGGAAGGCGGCCTGCTTGCGGAACTCGCCGACAAAGAAGGGGTCGTTGGCCGTCTCCACGTGATAGACCAGACCGATCTGATCAAAGATCTTCTCCATGAACTGGCGGGATTTCTCACGGTTCTCCAGCACAAAGTCCTTTGGCCCGACAAAGATGACCTCACGCATGGTGAAGTTCCACAGCCGCTCCATCGAGGTCAGATTAGTGGACTCGTAGCGGAAGCAGTGCCCCACCGCGGTGGCGATCAGCTTTCCGTCCGGCAAAGGATGATCGGCCAGCGAGAAATACAGGTGATAGCACACCGCCGGAGAATTAAGCACCTTGAACTTTGAGAAGCTGTCTGCCGGGGCATTCAGCCCGTCGTCTTCATAGTGCGCTTCATGGGCGAAATGATTGATCACATCCAGGTCTTCGCGCAGGTGGGTGGCAAATGTCAGCGAATGCGGGAAGGCACTGAAATAATCCACCCGGTCGAGCATTTTGGCGGAGATCAACGTCGGGAAGCGGTACGGTTTGGCCTCAAATTCATCTGCCAGCATCAGGAAGCGGCTTTCAAAGAAGTCCATCAAGCGGGTGACCAGCGGGCCAAACACAAATACCCCGGTCTCCTCTTCATAGACCTCGCCGCGGGCCAGCAACTCATCCATCGGATCCTGATCGTAATACGTCGGGCGGTGCGAGTGGTCTTCCAGGATCTCCACTTTGGGCTGGATCGCCCCGCGGGCCATTTCCTCGACCACATGCTGGACCTTCTCTTTGATTTTTGTCTTGTGGGCATCATCCACCGCGCGGCGCAGGGTCAGGGTGATCTTCTCACCATCAGCAGCGATCTCCGCCTCACCGATCTGCTCATCCACGTAAGCCAGCTTGGCCCTGATCTGCCCGATCAGATGCGCCGGGATGGTGACAACTGGGGTAAATTCGAATTTCTCACTCATCGCTGGCCTCGATGTGGGCGCAGATCGCTGGCACGGTGACCAGCTCCGTGATCGTTTCCGCGGTGATCTCCACGCCAAAGGCTTTCTCCAGGGCAACCATCACTTCCATGTGTCCCATCGAATCCCACTGCGGCAGATCGCCGAATTCAGTTTGCGGGCCGATCTGACCTGCCTCCACGCGCAGCGCCTCAGCCAATACGGCCTGCACTTTCTCTGCGAGAGTATTTTGAGTATCCATGGTCATCATCCTCCTAAATTCCAACCGGCTTTACCTTGCAAACTCCGATCGGTACATACTGCGGGTCCCAGACGCCCCACGGCATCCCGCCCTCGCCTCGCTGGAAGTAGAATTTTGCCAGCCCTTCTTTCAGTTCAGCAGAGTTTTTCAATCCTTCTAATAATTCCGGGTACTGGTCGTAGTTCGAGACGGTATCAGCCTCCAGCCCGAAATAAGAGCGCATGCTGTCCTCACAATACGTCCAACCGGAAGAAGGCTCATGGTACAAATCTGCATCGCCGGTCGTTGAGAGGGTCGCCACCAACTTGCCGCCAGGTTTAAGCACGCGCAGCAGTTCAGCCACCACCACCGGCAGCTGGTCCGGGTCGTTATGCTCCAGGGAAGAGACCGCCACTACCACATCGACGGTATTACTGGCTATATTTTTCAGCGTGCGCAGGTCCTGGTGATAGAAGATCACTTTGCCGCTGTTCGCTGTATGACTTGTGCCTTGCAGCCAGAAAACCAGATCGCGGCCAAATTCGCGCAGCTTCTGGCTGAAGCTGCCAACCCGCCCGCCAAAGCGGAACAGCGTCCTTACCGGTGATGCCAGGTCGCCTGGGTTCAGCCCTTCGATCTGATAGAACTTACGATAATGCAGCGGCAGGAATGCCCGGCTGTCCCGGTCTACGCTGATTACATCGACCCCTTTAGAGGCCAGATACCACTGCAGCACGCCTTCGCCTGCGCCGGCATCCAGGGCCACTTCCAGACGCTCCAGATCCAGGTTATTGATGATCCAAACCAGATCGAGCAAATAATGCCAGCCAAATTCCAGCCGCATCTGGGCAACGATCTGTTTTAGCTCATTGACCAGCTCCCGGTTGTCATCCAGCAAAGGACTGGAGAGAATTTCAAGTCTGTCCTCTGTTGCCATTTTCTTGCTCCTCAATCCTGATTACCGGCAGATCATTTCGGATGCCGGCGACGAGAGACCTGATCGCGGGATCATCCCTGTCATTCAATTCGCTGACCTCAAACTCTTTGATGCGCACAAATCCGGGCAGCGTATGCGGCTCCAGATGGCGGTCAAATGGAATCGAGACCCGGAAATTCTGATGGTATACCAGGCTGCGAGCCATCTGTTGGAATTCTTCCGGCAGTATTACGCTCTCCGCCGCCAGCAGTTCACCGAGCTGTTTAGAATATTCTTCCGGGGTGGCAGGCAGGATCACGGTCGGATATTCCGCGTACCAGGCCCATCCGGCACACAGCGCCAACCGCCCAGCAATACAGATTCCAGCGCAATCGATGAATTATAGGCCAGCACGAATTTGGCCGCTGGATCAGATCATAGGAGCTGACAAACTGGAGCGGCGGGATGAATACCAGGTTGGGCAGGTCGGCTGCCCTGCGCCGCTCGACCCAGGCCTGGACTGTTTCCTTGGACTTCTTCATCGAATTTGGCCGCAGTTCATCCGGATGAGCGCGCAGTACAAACAAGGTATCCGGGTGGCTTTGACCACTTCCAGGGTGGCATCCAGCCAGTCGAACATGTGCGCAAAGGCCTTATTGGCATGTGCCTGGCTGGTATCAAAGATCACATTGGTAAAGATCGGCACCATCTGGTCGATATTCTTCCAGCTTCTGCTCGATCTCAACCGGGAAATCTTTCATCTCCTGCCAGAACTGGATCCCCGCCATGCTGAACTCTCCCTGGAAGCGTTTCTCCAGGTAGATATCCAGCTTCTGTTCTCTTCCGGAGTGAGAGATTGAGCTCTTCATCGGAGAGATACACTTTGCGGGCAGTGGCATCTCCCGTGGTCATGAAAGCGGTGAACGGCTGGTAGCCAGTTTCATGGGAGATCACCTTGATACCCCGCTGGCGGGCCAAATAGCGGACCATCGCCTCAGGGAACATCTGCCCGTTGAATACCAGCACCAGGTCAGGCTGCTCCCGGTCTGCCAAGGCCTTGAACTCTTTCCCCACGTGGTAGGCGGAGAGGATGAATTCCCGGAACAAAAGCAAGGTGGCCTGATCATCTTCCAGGTGATGGCGGCGCATCCGCCAGCGAATGGAGGGCAGCACCAGCTCACCCAACGGCAGATCCTCAAACACCAGATCAGACATTTCGGCAACCGATTTCCCGATCCAGCACAACGCTCAAATCTTCATCACGCTTATACTCAAAGCCGCTTACTTCGGCGCCAGTATATAGATGATGTGAGTAATGCCATGCACAGATCGTGCAGGGAGGCTGCAGTATGGATGGTTTTCTGAACTGCCCTGCAGACAGCGGCTCATCCCGCCCTGACAGACAAAATTGATCACCCGCCAGCCGGAAAGGCGCAGCCCCCAGGATGAAAGCAGTGAGATAAGCCGCATTCAGGCTGAAATTAGACAGCCGGGTACTGGCATTGAACACCACCACCGTGCCGGCATCTTCTGCGATCTGGACTGGCAGCTTGCTCAACCTCTCTGGTCAAGCTAGCCCGTCACTGGCAAGATTGATCATTTTTTTCCCGGCGGAGGAGGAAATTTCCTGCTGCACCCTTCGGGCCATCTTGGCAAACTCGGTTCATCCGGCTAATCCTCTTATTTACCTTGTGGCGAACGCCAATTGCTGCGGCGCAGTTTGGAGAGTGAAGACAGTCTCACTTTCGTAGATCATTTTCTCGCCAGTGCCCAATGCCGCCTCGGTGGTGCGAATATATTTCACCAGCTTGTTCAACCCGCCGGGTTCCACAGAAGCAGCCTGATCACTGCCCCATAATGCCCGGTCCAGGGTGATATGGCGCTCCACCATGCAAGCGCCCAATGCCACTGCCACCGCCGAAGGCACCAGACCAACCTCATGTCCGGAGTAGCCCACCGGCACACTGGGGAACATCTCTTCAAGCGTGTGGATCATCTTCAGGTTGAGTTCGTCCGGTTCACAGGGATAGGCGCTGGTGGTATGCGTGATCACCAGATTATCTGTACCCAAAAGGGCATACCGCTTTCTTGATCTCTTCCACCGTGGACATCCCGGTAGAAAGGATCGCCGGGCGGCCAGTCTCCTTCAGCCGCTTCAGCAAGATCTCATCCGTCAGGGATGCAGAAGCAACTTTATAGCACACCGGCGAAAAGTCTTCCAGAAAATCCACCGATTTCTCATCCCAGGGAGAGGCAAACCACATCATCCCTTTTTCTTTGCATAGTTATCAATTTCCTGGTACTCATCCTTGCCAAATTCAACCTTGTAGCGGTAATCCAGATAGGAGATATAGCCCCAGGGAGTCTCCCGCATTTTGCCTTTCTGATCTTCAGGCACGCACAGTTCGGGGGTGCGCTTCTGGAACTTGACCGCATCTGACGCCGGCCCATTTGGCGACATCGATCAACTGCTTGGCGATTTCCATATCGCCATTGTGGTTGATCCCGATCTCACCAACAATATAGGTCGGATGACCATCGCCAACAAAGGTATTCGCCAATCTTGACTTCACGTTTCATAATTAAGTTCTCCTTATCTGGATAATGGCTGAGGATCAGATCACACAATTCACGCACCGCGCCAAAACCGCCGGGCTTACTCAACATCAGGTCAGCTTGCGGCAGGCACATCGGGTGCGCATCAGCCACCGCCACAGCACAGCCCACCAGCGGGAAACACGGCAGGTCATTGACATCATTACCGACAAAGATCACATTCTCGCCGGGGACACCCTTTTCTTCCAGCAAATTTTGCAGCACCTGTCCTTTGGCTTCCACGCCCTGGTAGACCGGCAATTTCATCTTCTTGCAGCGGGCAGCCACCACCGGGTTGGTTTCTGTGGAGAATACCATCGCTTCAAATCCGGCTTTCTTCAGCAGCGAAATGCCCATCCCATCACCACGACTGGCGGCAGATCTGTTCAACCCCGTTCTGGTCCACCCAGACCCGGTTATCGGTGAATACGCCGTCAAAATCAAAGACGATCAGGTCCAGTTTCTCGGGCAGGCCGTAGCCGCGCTTTTGGGGACAACCACATCCAGCCCGCCATGCCGGATCAGCCATTCAGCCTTGTTCCAGTCATTTGGATGTATCAATATCCACCGTGTAGCGCGGGTCCAGCACCAATGAGAGGATCACATCCCCGGTCATCGATTTCTTCTCCAGCAAGGTCGCCGGGCGGATGATATCCAGGTGGCCGGTCTGCCAGTAGGTCGGCGGCAGGTGTTGGCGGGGAGCATTGTACGGTTCGGCAATCTCCATCTACAGTCAGCAGCGGCGACATCTCGCCATCTTCGATTGATCCGCCACATCTTGTGCGGATTCTGGCCTGAGGGCACCACCGCCCGCAACGAATCGGCGTCCGGACGGGCGCGTAATACTTTGATCCCGTCATCCACACAACCGGGCGGACGCACCGGTGTGGTTGGGCGCAGCTGGACCACCATCTCTGGCAAGTATCCCTCCGTTTCCCGGAACCATTCAACAGCATGCACAAATACCGGCAGGTCCGGAGTGGCATCCTGGGCATGTTCGGCCGGACGCAGGAAGGGCACTTCGGCGCCATATTGCCGCGCCACCGCGGCGATCTCTTCATCATCAGTAGAGACGATCGTACGGGTCACCAGATCAGACTGCAAGGCAGCCGCGATGCTGTAGGCCAGCAGCGGATGACCGGCAAAGGGCAGGATATTTTTCCGAGGAATGCTCTTGGAGCCGCCCCGGGCCGGAATCACGGCCAATACCTCACCTGCTCTGATCTCGTCCATCACAAAATCCTTGTTATGCGCTACCAGGCTGTCCAGCCGCCATCCACGATCAGGTTATTGCCGGTCATATAGCTGGAAGCATCCGAGGCCAGAAACAGCAAAGCCCCGTTCATCTCATCCTGTTCTGCCATCCGCCCCATGGCGGTGCGGTAGGAATACGCCATGGTGAATTCCGGGTCGTGGTTGTTGTAAATACCGCCGGGGGTCAGGGCATTCACCCGGATATTGCGGGTGCCGTAATAGGTGGCCAGATATTTGGTCATCCCAATCACGCCGGACTTGGTCACGGTGTAGGTGACCGGCTTATACTGCGGCGGCTGCCCTTTGCGCTGATAGAGACGCTGGTCCGGGCCGCCCAGGCCATAGGTGGAACACAAGTTGATGATCACGCCCTTGCGCTGCTCCAGCATTGGTTTAACCGCTGCCTGCGAGCACAGGAACATCCCGGTCAAGTTGACATCCAGAGCCTGCTGCCAGCCATCCAGCGGGAATGTCTCAAAGGCATTGGCGCCCTGCTCACCGATGCTGTCCGGGTCAAATTTCGGGTCCAGGGCAGCGCTGTTGACCAGGACATCCAACCGGCCGAAGGATTTCAGTGTTTTAGCAGTCATTGCGTTGACAGAATCCGGGTCAGCGATATTGGTCGGGATGGCGATCGCCTTCCCCCCCAATTCGTTGATCTCGGCAGCAACCAACTCGGCCATCTCAGCATTGATATCCACTACCGCCACAGATGCGCCGGCCTCTGCCAGAGTGAGGCAAAACTGCCTGCCCAGCAGGCCAGCCCCGCCAGTGACTACCGCGGCGCGGTCCTTCAGACTGAACATCTCTGGAAGTTTATTCATGGCTAAATCCTATCCGGGGCGAGCAGGGGTCTAAACCCATCGCTCGCCCCGGGATAAAAACTAATGTTTGTGCAGGAACCCTCTTTCCTCCAGATACTCAATGATCTGGAAGGCACATTCCTCAGGCGTCCGGGCGACGGTGTCGATGCGGACTTCCGGGTCACGCGGCGCTTCGTAGGGATCATCGATCCCGGTGAAGCCCTTGATCTCGCCGGCCCGGGCTTTGGCGTACAGGCCCTTGATGTCACGCTGTTCGCAGACTTCCAGGGGAGTATCCACGTAGACCTCAATGAAGCGATCTTGGCCGATCATCCCTTTGACCTCGTTACGGGTCTGGCTGTAGGGGCTGATGGCGGCGCAGATCACCGTGCCGTTGTGGCGGGCGATCTCGGAGGCCACGTAACCGATCCGCAGGATATTGGTGTCGCGGTCTTCCTTGCTGAACCCCAACCCCTTGGAGAGGTGGGTGCGGACGACATCGCCGTCCAGCACGGTCAATTGGCGGCCGCGCTCCAGCAGCATCGGGGTGACCGCCTCAGCGATGGTCGATTTACCCGAGCCGCTCAGACCGGTGAACCACAGGCAGAAGCCGCGGCGGTGCTGCGGGGGATTGACTTCCATCAGGATCTCGGCAGTCTCTTTGCGGGTGAACCACTCGGGGAGCAGCTTGCCCTTGGCCAGGTAGTCATCGCGCACCTGGGTACCGGAGATCGTCCTGACTTTGGCGCCTTCCGGCACTTTGTCTGCTTCTTCGTATACTTCCTCGTCGGCCAGGTAGACCATCAACTTGGAAGGGCACCATCTTGACGCCGATTTCCTCTTCGTGCTTGGAGAGCAGTTCCTGGGCATCGTAGGGGCCATAGAAAGGTTTGCCTTCGCCATCCACACCGGGGCCGGCGTGGTCGCGGCCGACGATGAAGTGGTTGGCGCCGTAGTTGCGGCGGATGATGGCATGCAGCACAGCTTCACGCGGGCCGGCCATGCGCATCGCCAGCGGCAGCAGGCTCAACACAGTCTTGCTCTGGTCGTAGTAATTGCTCGTACAGGGCTTTGTACACACGGCAGCGGGTGTAGTGGTCCACGTCGCCGGGTTTGGTCAGGCCAACCACCGGGTGGATCAGCAAAGCGCCACCGATCTTCTCGGCAGCCCGCTTGGTCAGTTCTTCATGGACGCGGTGCATCGGGTTGCGGGTCTGGAAAGCCACCACATTCTTGTGGCCCAGCTCTCCCAGGGTCTCGCGAACTTCAGCCGGTGTGCGGCGCATTTCCACAAAATCGTTGTAAGAAGGCAGATTGACGACCTTCAGCTCACCGGAGATATAGGTGTCGCCCCAGCGCACCATTTCGGCGACCAGCGGGTGACGCGGGTCTGTGCTGCCCAGCACCTTGCTGGCTTCTTCTTTCCAGTCCCATTTGTAGGCCTCTTCGATCTTCATGACTGCGATCACATTGTTGCGTGAATCGCGCAGCACGATCTTCTTGGCGCCTTCCGGGATATCATCCATATCCACCGGCAGCGTGATCGGCAGGGGGAAGAGGGTGCCGTCTGCCAGGCGCATATCCTTCATCACACTGCGGTAATCTGCCTCACCCATGAAGCGGTCCAGGGGCGAAAAGCCGCCGACCGCCAGCAGTTCCAGATCGTTCAGCACACGCTCGGAAACCTGGATATAGGGTAATTTGGAAGCTTCTTTGAGCAAATCATCCCGCTCCTGGCCTTCCACTACCAGATTGACCAGTTTCCCACCATAGGGAGTGATCAATACGTCTTTCTTTAATTCTGATGTCATTAACATACTCCTTTTATTTTTCTGCTCAAACTTGCGTTCACGCAGTTATTCATGGATTTAGCTGGGTGGCTAGGCCACCCCAGCCCCACATGATACCACGAAGTGACATTTTGTTTAAATGACTCATTCACCGCTAACTAACCCTCGCAGCCCGTTTCAGGGCATCAATAATCACATCGCTTGCATGGTCCCAATTCAATTCGCTCTCGTATCTATTTCGGGAAGATATACAAAGTTTTATGTAATCTTCCGGATTATTGACCAAACGAAGAATGGCTTCGACATACAAATCAGCAGAACTGCCAATCGGCAGCACGATTCCTGAGACACCATCTTTTACTGTCGTCCCCAGACCTCCAGCATTATTCGTGATGGTAGGCACCCCAAAGGCAGCGGCTTCACCAGGGACAATTCCTGCGGCTTCAAATCTTGCCGGGTGAATTAGGAAATTGGCCCAAGAATAGTTCTCCACATATCCTATCAACTCTTCCCGAATCGTTTTCTTGTAATACCCCATATAGCGTACATGGGGCTTATCTTCGCCATCCATACCCACAATTCTCAATTCGGCTGGGTGCCCGCTGGCATTCAATTGCTGTACGGTTTCTATGGCAATATCGATACCTTTGCGGCGATAAGCTCGTCCAACCAGAAGCAACTTAATTGGATCAAAATCCTTGGTATCAAGCTCAAGATTTTCAGGGACCACATCTTGAGGAATAGATGAAGGATTTGCATATACAGTGATCCTGCTCTTATCTACATGATAGTCATCAGCCAAAATTGAGGCTGACCAATCACTATTGGTAATAACCTCGCGGCTGGCCTGAACCACACGGGTTTCCCAGGCCAGCATACTCTTATAGGCTGAATCGGTGAAATTCCCCCATTGAGAACGATAGCCAACCAATGTGGAATCGATCAGGTATACCAATGGTTTTTCTATCGGGCAATAGGACAGAGAAGCTGCGTGCTTGGTAAAAATGACATCTGGGTCCACATCTCTAATCGCCCTATCCACTTGCCGGGATGCATCCTTGAGGTATGAGCGGGGATATTTGACCGGGCCTTTTGAAGATATGATCGTGTGCACCAGAAAATATAGCTCTTCAATAAGAGTCCAAGGTTTGTCAAAAGGCCCAGCCAGAGTCAGATCAATTCCCTTCTGTTTTAACGACTGGTAAATCATATAATCGACCCCGCTTCCGGAATCGTGGTCTCTTGGATCATATTTGCCAGCAATATACAGGACTTTCATGGAAATCTCCGTAACTCTTTCAACCGATCTTAACCATTTTCTTGTCTTCAGCAGACCGGTGAGCCGCCAGAGCAATCTCCAACGCCATAATCCCATCGCGCAGGCTGCAAACCGGTTCCGCCTCGCCGGCAGCCACTTTGAGGAAGTGGGCCATCTGGGCGCTGAAGAGGTCATCGCGATCAAAACCGACCGGCAGTGGATGCTGCTCCCACTGGGCCAGGTCGGCGCGGTAGGCTTCCAGTGCCAAACCGGCGTTGTCCCAACGGATGGTGCCTTCGCTGCAGACGATCTCCAATTGATGTCGGGGAGGGCGCTGGAAATAGTTGAGATGCACGCTGCCCACTACCCCTGAGGCAAACCGCAGCCCGATCTCGGCGGTATCGACCACTTCCAAGTCCAGATCGCTGTACTGCCCGGCAAAAGACCATAGCTCCGAAACCGGCCCCAACAGCCAGTGCACATAATCCAGCGGATGGGTCAGGGTCAGGATCACACCCCCGCCCAGGTCCTGCCGGGCGCTGTAACTGGTGCGGTAATCCTCCCAGGGATGCCAGGCGGGTAGATACTCGCCCCAATGGGCACGGAAGGAGATCGGCTGCCCAACCTGGCTGCTTTGCAGGATCTCAGCGATGCGCCGCAGCCCAGGGTGGTAGCGGAACTGGAACCCCACCAGGATGCGGGAACCGCTCTTTTTAGCCGCCTTCTCAAGCCGATCGAGACCCTCCAGCGAGTGGGAAACCGGTTTCTCCAGCAAAATATGGCAGCCCGCCTCGGCAGCCGGGATGGCCACATCCAGGTGCAACGCGGTCGGGTTGGAAACGATCACTGCATCCGGCTTGTGCGCCAGGGCGGCTTGCAGCTCGGTCTCCACCGGGATACCAGCCAAATCATCATCCGGGAGCGTGCTCTGAAGCGTGCGAAACAGCAGCAGATCATCCTGTCCCAGTGCCTGCAAATGACGCAGATGACGCCTGCCAATCGAACCCAGGCCCGCGATCATGAATTTCAACTTGCGATCACTCATCGCTTACCACTCCATATCCGGCTCATAGCCCCAATCGATCAATACCTGGCCGGCAATCTCCTTGAACACCCGCTTATCACGCTCGGTGAACAGCTCCCGCCACGAACCGCGGTGCCCTTTCTCCAGCGTCCTGACCAGCTCAGAAGCAACAACATTCTGGTAGTCGGCATCCGGGTTGACATTCATTTCTTCATCGATCAGCGCTTCCAGCCCGGTCGGATCAGCGCCCAGGAACTGCCACACCCCGGAGATGGTCTCAAAAGGACGGGAGAGCAGATCTTCATATTTGAGGACATAATAGTGGTCTCCATAGATCGCCCTGCCCTCCCGATCAGTCTCGGTCACATTCGCAGCCCAACTGGATGCCATCTTGCGGATACTTCTGTCATTGAAGATCGAACGCTCCCCGGACAGGAATGGATCGGGGTTAGCCGCAAAGGCATCCCGAATACGCAGGTCCTCATGGCGTAAGTGCCGGTAACCATCAATGAAATGCTGGAAGCGGTGAGAGATCAGTGCATCACGTCCATCACGGACAATATAGACCACCTTTGCTTCCGGGTAGAACATATTCATCTCATGGATCGCCTGACCATTCAAGAGCACATTCGGGCTTTTATCCCCCACGATCCTGGCGCCTTCCACCCGCGCCTCCCGTTCCAGGATGAAATCGGCCATTGCCCTCAAAGCTGGCGTAGAGAGATTTTCACCCCGGTTCCAGCGGTTGCTGGGCCGGGAAAACCAGACGCTGATAGCAGGGTCAGCCGCGACCCCGCTAAGCAGCGGCGGGCGGCTGAAGAAGTGTGCCTGATAGTCACAATGGATCTCCGGGTGCACCCGGATCAGGCGGGCGAGGAGCGTGGTCCCCGACCGGGCATGCCCGAAGACGAAGAATTTGTCCATCGGGAAGAAGCTCTTGATCTCCGCCAGTTCCTCCGCAGTGATCTGCTGCATCGGTTTCGGCTGATGTCTACCCAGATGCCCATAGCGGGCTATCCGAAGTACCAGCTCCAGGCGTTTGTTCATTTTTCTCAACATAATAACTTAGGCCTTCCTTCTCAAACCATTCCGCAAATCATAGAATTGGCCGCGCAATCGCCAATACCAGCCGGTCAGCCGGTCACGGAAACTTACCGGAATTACATCCTGGTAATTAAAGCGCTTAATATACTGCCGGCTGGCAGTTTGGACTACACCTGCCTGAGAAGCGGGAAGCTGCTCTTTCCATCGCCCGACCGCTGCTGAACTGATTCCTTGAAATTCAGCCGCAAACATTGAATTGCCGCGCCACAGGTCTCCGACCCGCGTCGGTTTCCGCAGGGTAGGATGGTCTTCGATCCCCAGGAATTGGCAGATTTGTCCCAGCGTTTTTTCCGGTTCTGTCACCAGATCTTCATAGCGAAGCAACCAATAACGGTCATCACCATAATCCGCCTCATTCAGACAGCCAGCGGCTGTTGACCGGTTCCAGTGGGCGGAGAACTTCCCCGCTGACCAGGAACCCTGTTTTTGCTGATAAGAAGCGTAGTTATCGCGTGGGTCACGCACAATATGGATACAGCGCGGCTTCCGGCCACCATGCAAAAATCCGAGGGGCATAATACTCATTGGACGGGGTCTTTTCTACCCAGCCCACCTGTTTTTCTACCTGGCCCCCACTCACCTGGGAAAATGTCTGGGCTGCCGCCCAAAGCACATCCCCGGGATGGCGGATGCCTTCTGCCCTGAGCAGCTCTCCAAATTTTCGCCTGACCTCCTCGAATGAAATGAAACTGTAATCACGGTCCAGAAACCCGGTCTGGTGATCTGGCGGATTCTCCAGGTTCCACTCAAATATATGGAGCAGTTTCTCCTCACCTAACGCAATCATCTGCTCTAATGACAATCCCGCTGCCCTGGGAAGGAAATTGCGAAAGAAATGGCTCTCCTCCGGATATACTGCCAATTGGGGATGGTGGTCTAGCAGGTTCCGCATCAGACTGGTCCCCGATTTGGGATGCCCGCAAATAAAAATTGGATGATCTCTCAAAACATCCCTCCTCATCGTTCCACCTGGTAAAGAATATCAAACAGCTTGCTGTAAATTCTCTCCAAAAAATGCCACATGCGCGGAATTCTAAGCAGCCAGTGGGTTTTATCCCGCCGGACCACCTCCGCGGCTTCCAGATCCAGCCCCAGATCCTGAATATCTGCCGCCAATCTGGGCGAGACCACATTCCCGATATGGCGGACATATCTCCCGGCGGTTGAAAGCCGCAGGCAGCCCTGGGCATCGATTGCCTGGTCAAGCTCGACCATTTTGCCCATCAGCCTGCCCGACCATTCCTCCGGCAGGGCTTTGAGGATCACGTCCTTGCGGGCTACAAACTGGAAATGATTGGCTGCCGGGAAAGCCCTCACGCCCGACATCTCCCACAACGGGTCCTGAAAATCCTTGAAAACTTCAATATGCTTCTCCAGATCGCGGCCGGTGCTCTCCGCCCAGTCCAGGTCCCAGTCCTCTTCGATCCAGCGTTCATTTTTGACACTCAGCCCCGCGGGGCGTCTCTCGATGAATTGCTGATTTGAACTGACCGCATGCCGGGCGGCATCCCGCACAGGCAGCCCGCTGACCACCCCCACATTGGGAAAGGCGTCAAATACAGCCAGATGGGCCGGCAGCCAGCCAGGGTAGAAGAGAATATCATCATCACAATAGGCGATATAGTCACCTGGTGCAGCATTGAACATCAGTTGCAGCGCGCCGATCTTGCCCAGATTGCGGGAAGAAAGCATCAGGAGATCGATCTTCCCCGCCTGGTGGAGGGACTGCAAATAGTCCACGACTTCCTGTGAACTGCCGTTGTCAAATACCAGCAGATCAACTTCCCCGGCAGAGGTCTGGATCAGACTTTCCAGGTTCAGCCGCAGCACATCCAGCCGGTGACGGTAATAGCCTTCACTCTGGGGAATATAGACCAGCACCGCGGCGGTCACTTTCGACGGGCGGTACTCTGAGACCTTGTTCCTCGTTGGGCTGACGCCAAATCTAGCCATTTTTCAACCTCTTGCGGTAGCGTTTCAGCTTCACAAACAACCTGCCCCGCAAACCAGTGATCTCTTCTCCCGGATGGAGCCAGTGCTCTGCCCGGCGTAACATCCGGTACCAGTTGGCTGGCTTGCGCACCATCTTGCCGTTCACCAGGGCATAGCGCAGATCGGATTGATCGTACATATTGCGCTCACCGCCGCCCAGAGCCACATTGCGCTTGCTCTCTGCCAGTTTGTAATGCTTCTGGCCGTCAGGCAGGTGGCTGTAATCATGGTTCTGGTGGATGATGAAGATCTCGCTGGTCGCATCCAGGATCGGCCAGGGCTGCTGCATGGAATGGTAGATCATCCAGCTGTCCCAGCCAGCCCGCCCGATGGTGAAGTTGGGGACCTCGGTCAGCACCGAACGGGAGAACATGAAATAATCGCTGGCTGTAAACCCTTTCAACACGCCGCTGGCCTCCACTTCTGACCGCAGACGCTGCTCAAAACCATCGTCAAAAGCCAACTCCTCAGTAATATCCAGATCCCAGCGCCGGCCGACGAGCACGAAGTCGCCCAAAGTCTCCAGGGCATGGCGGGCATTGGCCACAAAGTCCGGGAAGAGGAGGATATCGGCATTCACCACCGCCAGCACCGGGGCATCCGAGAGCTGCCGGGTGCGCTGGAACATAGTCGTCAATGTAGGGCACGCCCTTCTCGTTACAAGCCACATCGGGAACATGGATCATCCCGAATTCTGCGGCGGCTTCGGCAATCCCGGGATCATCCCCATGCAGGATCACATCCACCTCGGGGCCAAGCAGTTGCCAGGAGCGCAGCGCATTCCGCTGGATGGTGGTGATATGCGGGTCCACAAAGGGTTTGGGGGCGGTAAAAATGGTCAGCAGGGTCATTAGCGTTCATCCACCTCGCGGTAATCTTTGTGCCGCACCCCGGCGTTGATCTCCCCCAATTCTGGATGGGCTTCCACCAGCGCCAGCACTTCCTGCCAGGAGAAATCATCCCGCCCGGGGAAGTGTTCCACGATCTGGCGCAGCATCGCCAGGTCTTCGGGGGTATCCACCGTCCAGCGCAAGTGCCCATAGCCAGGATGGTGGGTGATATGCAGAATATTGAAGCGCTCCGGATGCTCGTAGAAGAATGGCATGACATGCTCGCGCTGGTGCTTCTGTTTGGCTTCCTGCCAGACAGTCTCCAGCCCCTCGAACCAGCAGTATTCGGCATCCAGCCCGATGGGGATGGTGCGCTCGAAGGGCGGCGGCAGCCGGTTGGCGGCAAAATCCGCCCGCGGCTCGGAAGCAAAGAAGGCCCGCAGGTTGTCATCCAGCATGGCCGGGTCGATGAAGGGGCAATCGGCGGTCAGCCGTACGATCACATCCGCCTGGTGCTGTTTGGCAGCCTGGTAATAACGGTCGAGCACATCGTGCATACTGCCGCGAAAACAAGCCACGCCCTGATCCTGACAATAAGCCGCCACCGGGTCATCGCTGGGATCGGTGGTGGTGGCGATGACCACCTCGTCGATCCATTCAGCCCGGCGGGTACGGGCGATCATCCAGCCCAACACCGGCTGGTGACCGAGTTCCTTCAGCACCTTGCCCGGCAGCCGGCTGGCGGCCATACGGGCCTGGATGATGGCGACGACTTTATGTTCGGCACTCATCGCTTTCCTCCAAATTCCACAGCCAGTCTGATATGCTTCCATCAGCTTCTCAACATTCTTGGTCCAGTCGGCGCGTTCCTCGGCCAGTTGGCGGGCAGCTGCCCCATTCTCAGCCAATGGACTTGCGTTCCTCAACCGCCTGGACCAATCCCTTCGCCAGGGCATCCACATCCCCATCCGGGAAGAGCCAGCCCGGTTTTGAACCGGCGGCTTCTGAATCGGCGATCCACTCCCGGTTGCCGGGGATATCGGAGACCAGCGCCGGCAAGCCGCTGGCCAGGGCTTCCATCAGCGAGACGGAAGAGCCGTCGCTGTGTGAGGCAGAGACATACAGGTCCGCCGCCTGGTAATAGGCCGGCAGCTTCTCCTGGGTGACCTGACCGACGAACTGCACCCGATCCATCACCGGCATGAGGATCTTGCGGATCTGCGGGGCCAGCGAGCCGTTGCCCGGCATGAACAGACGCAGTTCCGGGCATTCCCCGGCGGCTTGCAGGAAGGCTCTGGCGAATACCTCCACCCCGTAGACCGGCTCCCAAGAGCGCAAATGCAGCACTACAAACTCCTCCTGCCAGCCGGCCCGCACCCGCAGATCGTTGTGCTTCTCACCGGGGGAGAACCTCTCCAGGTCCACGCCCCAGGGGAAGGTCACAACTCGATCGGCGGGAAAGCCAAATTCAATTGCTTTGTCCTTCACCGCCTGGCAGTCGCCGATGAGCACATCTGTGTTCCCCAGGGTAAACTCGGTCATCCGGCGCATC
Source organism: uncultured Chloroflexia bacterium (assembly GCA_963722735.1). Taxonomy (GTDB): domain Bacteria; phylum Chloroflexota; class Anaerolineae; order Anaerolineales; family UBA11579; genus UBA11579. The sequence continues at coordinate 149,280 of CAVROH010000012.1, read as the reverse complement.
TGCCCGCTGGATTCGGCATCCACGAGCATATCCGACCCCCACGACATCGTCACCAGGGGACGGAAGCGCGCCTGTGCCGCCAGCCAGGCAGCAGTCTGCACCGGCCCGGCATGGATCAGATCGGGCCTGATCTGCTTGACCAGCTTGCGCAGGTCTGTAATCAGCTCCTTGTGGTGACGCGGGTCATATGGCTCCTGCCCGCCCGCCCATGAGACCGGGATCACCCCCGGAGGCAGCATACGGTCCTCCTGAGGGTGCCCGCGCCGTTCCAGCCGCAGATAATGCACCTCAAACCGCATCCCGACCATGGCGGTCAGGAAGCGGTGGTCATGCGGGGTATAGTCGCGGGATAAATAAATGATCTTCATCGGCAGGTATGTCCCGGTCGGGGATTATTCCTCCAGGTCGGTCCAGCGCAGGTCTTTGCCAAAGGGCATAGCGGCACGCGCTTTCATCCCGATGACCTTGTCCAGGTCCCAGCTCATCAATGCACCGGGGGTCGCCGGGCGGAGGACCTCGATCATCTCTTCGGTGAATACCTCGCCGGCTTTGATCTCACGTGCCGCCCGCAGGCAGCGCCGCTGGACGATATAGGTATCCTTCTCATTGTCGGCCACCCGCTTTATTGGGGAGCCAAAGGAACGCTCCAGCAGGCGCACCTGTTCGACCATATCGGCCCAGGTCTGCGGGTTGAGGGCAAACTTGTGGTCCGGGCCTTCACGGTCGTTGCTGTCGGTGAAATGGCGCTCAATCACCCTTGCGCCCATTGCCACCGCCCCAACCACCGGTGCCGGGCTGTGGGTATGGTCCGAGAGTCCGAGGATCACATCCGGGTAGATCGCCTTGTAGGTTTCCAGCACCCGCAGGTGCAGATGGTTATAATTATCCGGGCTGGCGGTGTAATTGGTGTTACACTGCATCAGCACAATCTCGTCGGTGACCGCCATCAGCTTGTCCATGGCGTTGACCACCTCACCCAGGTTGCTCGCTCCGGTGGCGATCAGCACAGGCTTGCCTTTCTGAGCCATCCTGACGATCGCCTCGGGCCAGGAGATCAGCCCGGAACCCGCCTTGTAAGCCGGCACATAGGGATCAAGCATATCAATGGCGTCATCATCATAGGGAGAGGAGAAATAATGAATCCCGACCTTGTCGCATTCTTCTGCAAGGATCGGCGTCCATTCAAAGGGGATCGAGGCATCGTTATACACTTCATAGACCGATTTTGACCAGGCCGCCTGGTGGGAGACCTGCCCGCCCATCGCCTTGAAACCATAATCGGAGACGATTTTTGGGGCGCGGAAGTTCTGGAATTTGGCTGCGTCCGCCCCGGCCTCTTTCGCCAGCCGGATCAGTAATTTTGCCCGTTCCAGGTCACCATCGTGGTTGGCGGCAATATCGGCGATGAAGTAGGTCGGGTGGTTCAGCCCAATGGTTTTATCCAGAATTTTGATGTCCATAGTTTCTCTCCTGACTGACGTTCAGCCTGCGGCTGAACTACTAGCCTAGCATCGCCTTTAGCTTTTCAGGGTGGCCCTGCTGGTGAAGCTGATAGAAACGCTCCAGCCCGTCAAACACATCCGGCAGCGGTTGGCCCAGCGCTTGACTCAACTTGCTCGTATCCAGGGTCAGCAGGGGCGAGCGAGCCGCCTTGAGGCCAAAATCGGCCACCCTGACCGGCTCGATGACTGCCGGGTCGAAGCCAAACATCTCGGCGATGCGCACACCAAACTCGTGCTTGCTCAATCCCACCGGGCTGACCAGGTGATACAACCCGCTGAGCTGCTTCTCAAAGATCCGGGCGAAGACACCCGCCAGGTCGTCGACCAGCAACGGGCAGAAGCATACATCGGTGAAGCCTTTCAGAGGCTTCCCGGCAGCCAGCCCGTAATAGAAGAATTCCGCCAGACTGCGGTTGGCCGTTGCGCTCCAGCCAAAAATATTGATCCGGGTGACGGCTGCCTCCGGCATCGCCGAGAAGACCGATTCCTCACCGTCCAGCTTGGTCTGGGCATACACGCTCAGCGGATTGGGGGTGTCTTCCTCAGTGTAGCCGCCAACCTTGCCATCAAAAACTGCATCCGTGGAGATGTGCACCAGTTGGGCCCCGTGTTCGGCGCAGCGGGCGGCAATCTCACCAGGCAGCCAGGCATTCAAGCGCTGTGCCACCTCCGGATCGCTCTCACAAGCATCTATATTAGCCAGCGCAGCACAATGGATCACCGCATCCGGCCGGATGTCATCCATCAGCCGCACGACCGCATCAGGAGCCAGCAGATCTACACCCACCGACTCAAAATAAGGCTTTGACGCCAGCAGATTACGGTCTGCGCCGACAACCTGATGATCGGCAGACAGCTCCAGCGCCAGGTTTAGCCCCAGCAATCCGCTGGAGCCGGTGATCAGGATCTTCATCAGAACAATTTCCCTGTCAGATACTCTTCTTCGATCGGGGCGACGATCGCCTTGATCTCTTCCATCGTCAGCCACTCATCATTGGTGTTGGAGGCATAGCGGAAGTCATCTTCCAGCTTTTTGCCGTGATTTCTCCCACTCGTAACCAAACCACGGAGAGGTAGCCGGCTGGACGACGTACATATCGTCCAACTCCACGGTGGAGCGAGCCTCATCCTCAGAGATCAGCACCTCGTGCAGCTTCTCGCCGGGGCGGATGCCGATGAACTCCATCTCGGCATCCGGGGCAATCGCCCTGGCCAGGTCCACGATCGTGGTGCTGGGGATCTTGGGCACGAACACCTCGCCGCCGTGCATCTGCTCGATGCAGCGGATCACGAAAGCCACGCCCTGCTCCAGGGTGATCCAGAAGCGGGTCATGCGCTCGTCGGTGACGGTCAATTTGCCGGCGCCGCTATCGCGCTGCTGCAGGAACATGGGCACCACACTCCCCCGGCTGCCGACCACGTTGCCGTAGCGCACACAGGAGATGCGCGTCTCGGTCCGCCGGCATAGGCATTCGACTGGACTGCCAGCTTCTCGGCGGCCAGCTTGGTGGCGCCGTACAGGTTCACCGGGTTGACGGCCTTATCCGTGCTCAGGGCCAGCACCTTCTTCACACCGGCATCCATGGCGGCATCAACCACATTGCTGGTCCCGTTGATATTGGTCTTGATCGCTTCTTTGGGGTTGTATTCACACGCCGGCACCTGCTTGAGGGCAGCCGCATGAACAACCACATCCACGCCTTGCATTGCGCGGCGCAGACGGTCCTGATCGCGCACGTCACCGATGAAGTAGCGCAGGTTGGCCTGGTTGAAACCGGCCATGCGCATTTCGTGCTGTTTAAGCTCATCCCGGCTGAAGACGATCACCTTCTCTGCTTGCTGATTTTCCAGCATCGACTTGATGAATTTCTTGCCAAACGACCCGGTCCCGCCGGTCACCAGCACTGTTGATTTTTTCCAGTTCATAAATCTCTCCAAAGAGTTGGTTTGTTATTCCCTGATCCGCTCAGGCCCGATCATCTTCAACCTTCATCCGGCTCATTCAGCAAGAATTTAAATGTCTTCCCATACTGCTGCCATCCCTCATCTGTGAACAACCGGGAGATGGGGAAATCATCGAACATCGGACGCATCCCCCGCAGGTGCCACGGACTGGCGAAGGGGTAATCAAAGTAGAAGCGGTAAGCATACTGCCAGGCGGTCCTCACTTTTTCTTCCGAGTACTGATATTCCTCCGGGGAGGAAAGGACTGCTTCCACCATCGAGAAAAACTCTTCCCAGGAGCCAGGGTCCAGGGTAAAGCCCTTGTCACGGTAATGGGTCTTCCCGGAGACGATCACCGGCAGGCCACTCATCGCCATCTCCATCCCCACCGTGGTGGTATAGGTCAGCCCCAGATCGGCGATCTCCACCAGATCATAGGTATTGACCTTGTCGCTGGCCGAGATCACCCGGAAATGGTCGGGGACATCCACGATCCGCTGGCGGACAATGTCCTCTACGGAAGGGCCGTCTGTGTACCGCTCTCCGGGATGGATGCGCAGCACGAACTGCACCTCCGGTTTGTCCCTGAAATATTCCAGCGTGCGGCTGATCCACTCGGTCATATCCTTGGAATACACCTGGCGCCCCAGGGTCAGGCTGTCGCCGATCACATTCACGGCCATCAGCACGATCGGGCGCTGGTCCAGCCCCAGCTTGGTCTTGACCTCGCTCTCGCCCTCGGAGGGGATTTCCTGCCACTGGCGGGAGAACTTCTGCCACAGGGTGGCATTCTTGCGGGAGGCAAACAGCTCCTCAACCTGCTGATGCTGCTCATCGCTAAAGGGCTGATCCTTGAAGCGTGCCCACATCGCATCGGTATTCTGGAACATCACCGGCTTATCCTGTGAGATCCAAATCTTGTCCTTTTGTTCGCCAAATTCGTACGTCACTGCGGGGATACCCAGATATTGGGCAACCTGGTAAAGGGCCCCATACTCCAGGATCATCCCGTTGGGGATGAGCGCCACATCCGGCCGGTCAGCTTGCAGCATATCCAGGAATTGGCGCGCCGCATAGCGGTTGCGCTTCTGGCGCAGGGCAAACAATTGGTCAGATCGATCCACTTCTTCCACCTGGCGGGAGTATTGGAAATCACGCTCTGAGATCAGTTCAATCCCCCGGGCCAGTTCTTCCGGCAGTTCAACTTCCAGGACAGCCGGAGAAAAAAGCGGTTCCATTTTTACCCGCGTGGAAAGCGGCTTAAGACACTCGCCGTAGATATGATTTAAACGCCCGTCTTCCCGGTTGGAACTATCGGTAAACCAATCATTGTAGGGCAGGTATGCCAGGGTGACATCGTACCCCATCAGGTCGAAGGTCAGGCTCAGGCTGGCGGAATACTGGATCCACAATCTAATCATCCCGAAGATGAACACTTTCTTACCATTCGCTTCACGCGGGGTGACAGATTCGGCATCCTGAACCATGTCTAGAACATACTCGGTCATATCCCTGAAGCGTTTGAAATTCATGGATCTGCGCTTGCGGAAGAGGTACCATTCCAGATCAACCAGGAAGGGGAGCTTTTCGCCGATCCGCCAATTGCGCTGTTCGGGCTCACTCATTCAAATTGTTCCTCTATCTTCCAGTTCAGGCGCGGGCGGACAGTGCCCATGCGGGTCTCCGGCCACTGCTTACCCGGTGCGCCCATCGGATCCACCGAGAAGGTCAGGGCGTGCTCATCCTGGAAGTAGCGCTTCACCCGGAAGGAGGAAGCATTGATCCCCAACACATACTGGCCTTCATTGAAGAAATCGGCCGGGATCTGGCAGCGGCTGATATAACGTCCCTTGGGACGAACACCGTACTTCTCGTATTCCTCACCAGAATCGGTATCGAACGAGGTGAAAACCAAGTCACCCCGAATGGTGATCAGATAAATACCCACCCGCAAGCCCTGGATTTCCTCATCCAGCTCATATTCCATTTCCACAGTCAGCGGCTCGATCGAACGGACCACATCACCTATTTCTCCGCGGGGTCAATCACCCGCACGGAGATCGGGCGGAAAGGTTTGGCCGATGCGGGGATCTCATCCGCTTTCCAGCGCCGTTCGCTGGACTGGGAAAAGCCCGAGGACATATAATATTCCACGGCTTCCTGGGTTGGGGCGCGAAAAACCATCTCGCCGCCTTCCAGTACGATGGATTCATCGGTCAGCCGCATGACAGCAGACATGTTGTGGCTGACGAACAGCACCGTACGCCCTTCGCCGGCGACTTCGCTCATCTTGCCCAAGCACTTGCGCTGGAATTCAGCATCCCCGACCGCCAGCACCTCATCCACCACCAGGATCTCCGGTTCCAGATGCGCCGCCACCGAGAAAGCCAGCCGCAGGTACATCCCGGAGGAATAGCGCTTCACCGGGGTTTCGATGAACTTCTCCACCCCGGAGAACTCCACGATCTCGTCGAACTTACTCGCGATCTCATTGCGGCGCATCCCCAGAATGGCCCCGTTCAGGAAGATATTCTCCCGCCCGGTCAGCTCCGGATTGAATCCGGTACCCACCTCCAGCAGGGAACCCACCCGGCCGGTGATGCGGGCATAGCCCTCTGATGGCTCGGTGATCCGGGAGAGCAGCTTTAGCAGCGTACTCTTGCCGGCCCCGTTGCGTCCGATCACGCCCAGCACCTGGCCTTGCTCAACCTCAAAGGATACATTCCGCAGCGCCCAGATAATTTCCGTCTTCGGAGGCGATTCTCCGCGCAGGATCTCTCCCGGGCGTTTTGCCGCCCGGACTATCGCATCGCGCAGCGTGGGAGAACGGTCAACCACCGCTCCAATCTTGTACTTTTTACCTAAATTCTCTGCTTTAACGACTATATTGCCCATGTTCTCACCTCACACCATATCCGCGAATGTGCGTTCCATGCGGCGGAAGTAGAACAGGCCGCTGACCAAAACAACCAGACTGATCACCCCGGTGGAGACCAGTGCAAAGGTTGGCACCGGGTCTCCACCCACCAGCGCCCAACGAAAGCTTTCCACCACCCCAACCATTGGGTTGAGCATATACAGGGTCTGCCACTGTTCGGGAATCTCGCTGAGCGGATAGGCGATCGGAGAAGCCAGCAGCCAGAACTGGGTCAGGAAGGGGACAAAATACTGCACATCCCGGTAATGCAGATTCCAGGCGGAGAACCACAACCCCACACCCAGGGCCAGGATCAGAACGAACAGGATCACCAGCGGAAGCAGCCATGCCACCGCCGATATCTTGACCTGATAATAGATCATCATCCCTGCCAGGATCACAGCCGCGATCAGGAAATCGACCAGCCCGCTGAGAATCGAGGACAGCGGGATCACCAGCCTGGGGAAGTACACTTTGGTGATCATCCCGCGGCTGGAAACCAGCGAACGGCTGGCATCGCTGAGCGCCTTGGAGAACAGGTTCCACGGCAGCAGGGCGGAGAAGGTGAAGATCGTGCGCGGCACTTCCCCGGTGGGTATATCGGCCATATTGCCGAACAGGAAGTTAAAGACCACCATCTGCATCAATGGTTGGATGATCGCCCAGGCCGCGCCCAGCAGGGTCTGCTTATAACGGACGAGGATATCCCGCCAGGTAAGGAAATAGACCAGCTCACGGTAGAGCCACAGGTCTCTCAAATTGAGAGAGATCCAGCCCTTGGTCGGCTTGAGGATCACCTCGCGCTCCGATCTTTCCGGAGAGGTTGTTGTCAGGTTTTGTTCCATAAATTTTGCTTTCCGATCACAGGCAGCGGAACGCCTTAATCGATTTTGTCCTGATTGGCAATGAAGTACTCGATCGTCTTACGCAAGCCCTCTTCGAACGGCGTTTTAGCCTCAAATCCGAAGAAATCCTTCGCCCGGCTGACATCCAGAGCGCGGCGCGGCTGGCCGTCCGGCTTGGTCTTGTCCCACACGATCTTGCCTTCAAATCCGGTCAGTTTGACGATCAGCTCGACCAGATCATGGATGCTGATCTCCATCCCCGAGCCGAGGTTAGCCGGCTCGCTGCCGTTATAGTTCTCGGCGGCCAGGATAATCCCGGTAGCCGCATCGCCGGCATAGAGGAATTCGCGCGTCGGCATCCCGGTGCCCCAAACCACAATCTCGTCATCACCGCGCTGCCTGGCTTCTACACATTTACGCACCAAGGCCGGGATCACATGAGAAGTCTCCAGATTGAAATTATCCCGCGGCCCATACAGGTTCACCGGCAGCAGATAGATAGCGTTGTAGCCATACTGCTCCCGGTAAGCCTGGGCCTGCACCAGCAGCATTTTCTTGGCCAACCCATAAGGGGCATTGGTCTCTTCCGGATACCCTTCCCAGAGGTTCTCTTCCCGGAAGGGGATCGGTGTGAACTTGGGATAGGCGCAGATCGTGCCGATGGCCACGAACTTGTCCACACCTTTTTCCCATGCCTTGTGCATCAGCGGCACGCCCATGATCAAATTCTTGTAGAAGAACTCCGCCGGACGGGCACGGTTGGCCCCAATCCCGCCAGCCAGGGCAGCCAGGTGGATCAGCACATCAGGTTTGGCATCCTCCAGCATCCGGTCCTGGTCTTCCATCACCGTCAGATCATAGTCCTCGATGTGGGGCACAAAAACATCCTTGGCGCTGCGTTGTGCAAGCTGTTCCAATAAAAATGAGCCTAAAAATCCCGCTCCGCCGGTCACACATACACGCTTATCCTTCCAGAAATCTGTCATTGCTTTCACCTCGCATCTCGCAGGTTAATTCATCGTTTGTTTAGGAAAATGCAAATACACTTTTGAGCCGCTCACTTCCAGCACGGGGGTCTCGCCCGGGTCTGACTCCACCAAGGTCTCTACACCGTGTTCGAGGCAGGTCAGGCGGCAAATATCCAGAATATCGTCGGGGCCCTGGTCACTGACCTCGATGCGCACAGAGTTGTAGCCGGATTCCTGCAGCTCAGTCAGCAGCTTGCCCACTCGCTGACGGGTCTTGCGGTAGAGCAGCATCGACCATTCAATATATTCCACCGTTAGGCGGGCGCGCAGCGCGATCCCGCTGGGAGTGATGATATAGCGCAGCTTTTTGCGCTGGGCGCGCTTGACCTTGACATAACCTTTTTCAACCAGGCGTTTAATATGCCAATTGACCGTACCAACGGCCACACCCAGTTGGTCGGCCAGATTGGCCTGGGTAATATCCGGATCTTCTTCGATCCTTTCCAGTAAATTCAATTCTCTTACTTCTTCAATCGATGGTTCCATATTCATACGCTCCATAATTCAGCATCTGAATTATAACAGTGTGAGGAAACCGGTCAAGGGTTGAACCCGGTCAGGAAGAAAGCCCTTCCCTGTTTTTGCGCAGCTCCCAGAGCCAGTCCAGCAGCCAATACAACACGCCTACACCCAGACCGATCGCCACCCGGGTCTCTACCCGGCCAGCCAGCCCGCCTGATTCCGAATAGCGCGCTGCATACCAAAGGGTGATCACCACTTCCATCAAGGCGACCATCACCACCAGCCGGCGCAGCAGCGGCTCCCGGTCTTCCTGATGGTGCAGCCATGCCCAGATCACCAGCGCCACCTGGATGACCACAGCGCTGGCCCGATAGCGCGGGTTATCCCACATATCACCGCCCGCTCTGAAGGAGGCCACCAGGATCATCCCCCAACTGCCCCAGGCCAGCATCCCGGCGGGCTGCAACCACTGCCGCTTGCGGATCACCATCAGGGTGGCATACACCAGCATGGTAAGTAATATCGTCCAGCCCAGGGAGCGCCAGATCGCCACCCAGCGCCAGAATTCCGCCGGGCCAAGTTCGGTCAGCGCCGCTGGTAATAAGGGGCGCACCACCCCGTAAGCCACAATAAAAGGAACCTGCAGCAATTCAGGCAAGCGTCCGATCACAGCCTGGACCACCCCGGAGGCATGTACAGTCAGATAGCTCTGGAAGTTGTTCATGGTCAACAGCCAGCGCCACAGATACCCCCCGGCGACCACAGCCACCAGCCCGCCAAACGCCAGCAATGCAGTCATCCAGCGCGGGAGCGCTTTCCTATCACGGCCGCCAAACCATAAGCCCACGCCCAACAGGGCTAACATCGCCGCCAGTTGCAGTAAGAATGTCCAGGTAAACGCTGCCGTGATCAACGCCGTCAGCGCGATCAGCAGCAGGTCTCTTTTATCCCGCTCCTGGTAATAACGCACCAGCAGATAAGCCAGCACCGCGCTCAGGGGGATGGTGAAGGCCTCGCGCATCTGGGAACTCCCCAGCAGCACCGCCTCCGGATAGAGGGCCAATGCCCAGACAGCAATCCTGGCTCCCGATTCACCCCACAGGCGGCGCACAAACGCCCAGGTAAATAGCACCGCCATCCCCGAGGCCATGCCGGTCAGCATGACCATCAGCAAAGGCTGGTGCAGCTCCCCGCCCAGCAGGCGGTAGGTCAGCGCGCTGAGGAACAGCAGCCCGCCGTATTGATCATGCGACGAATACCCCGCAAAAGCAGACAGCAGCGGCTCGCCAGACTGAGCCAGCTCCCAGGCAGCGCCATCCCGCAGGTAGGGATCGAACATCACATAACCGGCCTGCTGGACCTCATTCGGGTTGCCCCACACCGGCAGCGCCGCCACCCAGAAGATCCCCACCACCAGCCGCAGCACAATTGCTCCCGCCACCAGCCAGATCAGCCAGCGTGGAGGCGCTTCCTTGCGCACGACCAACGCCCAGGCCCAGCACAGCGCCAATCCAACTATTCCGGCAAGCAAAAATCGATGCCTGCCAGCCAGTGATTGAGCGCCGTTCGAGACCCAGGCCATCAGCAAGGAAAGCCCGGCCAGCAGCACAGCCGCGCCAGCCGCGATCCAGACTTGCCTGGCAGTGATCTTCAACTTATCCATGGCTCCTGAACTGCTTCAAATATTTCTCGCGGTTATCGGCCCGGCCGATCTTGCCGCTAGAGGTCTTGATCACCCAGCGCTCTTCCACCAGACGCACATCTGCCAGGGTCACTTCGGTTGTGGCTACCACCTGCTTACGCAGCTCGCGCTCGATCTCTTCCGGGGTAACGCCATCCAGATCGGACTTCAATTCCGCCACCATCACGATGACTTCAGAGCCGATGCGCTCATCGACCAGACCAAAAGCTACCGCCCGCCCCGGATAGACTCCCGGGATGTGGTTGGCGATTGCCTCCAGATCCTGAGGGTATATGTTCTTCCCGCCAACAATGATCAGATCCTTCATGCGGCCGGTGATGTAGAGTTCCCCATCGACAATGTAACCCATATCCCCGGTGTGATACCAGCCATCCACAATCGCCTCAGCGGTGATCCCCGGGCGCTTGTAATATTCGGTCAGCATGCAGTTGGAACGCAGCTTGATCTCACCCACCCGGCGTTCGGGCAGTTCATTTCGATCCGGATCTACAATGGCGATCTCCGTGCCCTTGATCGGGCCGCCACAACTGACCATCGCCACCGCGCCGGCTGTACCAGCCTCCGCCGGAATCGCCTTCCCATCACCCTGCAAGGCGGCGATCTCAACCCAATCCACGTTGGGCGGCTCATCCATCTTTGTCTGGGTGACGGCAAAGGTGTTCTCCGCCATCGCATAAGAGACCGACAGCGCTTCTTCGCGCAATCCGTAAGGTGAGAGCTTTTCCAGCAGCACCTGATGGCTCTGGTGATAGACCGGTTCGGAACAGTTGATCGTCGCCCGCCAGGAGCTTAGATCCAACCCTTCCAGAGCAGAGGGACGCGCAACCCGCGCCATGTGGTTGTAAGCAAAGTTCGGCAGCCAGCACAGGGTGCCTTTGTGCTTGTCAATCGCTTTGAATAATATCTTCGGGTCCCGGATCCAGTGGAACGGAGACATCAGCACAAGCGGGACGCCGGTCACGATCGGCAGCACGAATCCGGCGATCAGGCCCATATCGTGATAAAGCGGCAGCCAACTGACGATCACATCCTCATCATTCAGCTCGATCGCTTCCCTATATGAAGCGATCTGATTCAGGACTGAGCGGTGTGAGAGCGCCACCCCCTTTTGCAGACCGGTGGTCCCGCTGCTGTGCTGCAGGAAGGCGATCTTGTCCCCGGACGGCTCCTGCCAGAAATCTTCCGGCTGTCCGTCCTCGGCGGCAGTGGCTGAGACCTCATCGGTACCGATCACCCGGCAGCCTGCCTCAGAGAGCAGATCGGTCAATTCCTGCTTGAATTCCGGGTAGGTAATCACCGCTTTGGCGCTTTCGTTGGTCACCAGGGCTTTGACCCGCTGCAGATACAATTCGGGGTCCAGCTTTTCGGTCAGGAAGGGGAAGATCGATGGGATCGCGCCCAGATACAATGCCCCCCAGAAAGCAAATAGCAGCACCTCGGAGTGCTTGAGCACCAGGATCACCAGGTCTTCAGGGCCAACCCCAAACTGCTTCAGGGTACGGGCAAACTCAGCCGCCTGGCAATCAAACTCGGCTGCCGTGATCACGTTCTCGCTGCCATCCTGGTTGATCATAATCAGGGTGGTGGCATCCGGCGACTGCTGGGCATGTTGAATAACAGGATGGGTTAGCGTTTTGCCAATAAAATTCATACTAAAATCTCCCTAGAAATTCTTGTTCTACAAGAATGTGGATTTAAATTTTGGTGATACTACTTCAGAGTGTTGCGGACCGCAAACTCCTCTTCGCGGGAAAGGATGCTGTACGACAGCATTTCCGCCAGCAAGCCCAGGCCAAAGAACTGTGCGCCGATGATGATCAGCAGGGTCCCTAGGGTCAGCAGAGGGCGGTGTCCGATGGTAATTCCCTGCAGCCAAAGAATGGTCAGATAGATATCGATCAGGAAGCCAAGCCCCAGAGAGATCAGACCCGGCCAGCCGAAGAAATGCAGCGGGCGACGGGTAAAGCGGATCAGGAAGACCACGGTGATGAAATCGAACAAGCCGCGGGAAAGCCGTTTGATCCCGTACTTGGAGGAACCGAACTGCCGCGGGTGGTGGAGCACCTTGATCTCGGTCACTTTGAAACCGCGCCAGTTAGCCAGAACGGGCACATAGCGGTGCAGCTCACCGTATAGCTTAATCTCCTTGGCGACATCGGCGCGCATCGCCTTGAAGCCGCAATTGAAGTCATGCAGCTTCAACCCACTCCCTGCGCGGATAGCAGAATTTGCCAGTCTGGAAGGTGCGGTCTTTGTGATTGGGTCCAAGCGCGGGTACTTCCAGCCGGAGACCAGGTCATAGCCCTCTTCCAGCTTTTCCAGAAAGCGGGGGATCTCCACCGGGTCATCCTGCAGATCAGCATCCATGGTGAAGATGACCTCGCCCCCGGACATGGCAAACCCGGCCATCAGGGCAGCCGCCTTGCCAAAATTACGGCGAAACTCGATCACCTTGACCCGCGGGTCCTGGGCATGTAATTCAGCTAATACCCGGATAGACTCATCGGTACTGCCATCATCCACAAAAATGATCTCATAATCGTTTCCGGTCGGTTGTGTATGGACCACGATCTGCTCATACAGCTTACGCAGGCTAGGCTCTTCATTATAGGAAGGGATCACAAAAGAAATCAACATTGCCTTTACTCCTTCTCAAGATTGCAGGTCGGTTCAGCTTTTGGTACAAGAATTTCCAGGCTGCCATCCAGCAGGGTACCTTTGGTTTCATAGGCACACAGCACCAGGGGCACCAAGTCCTTATTCACCACGTTGTTCTCCACGGCCAGGGAAACCTTGTCAGGATTTTTCCAAAATCTTGGCAAAGGATCCATCACCAGCAGGGCATAGCGCTGTTCAGCCATCTCTTCAGCGAAATTATCCAGATAGGCATGATTCTGAGACATGACCATCTCCTGCAGCAGGAGCTTCTCGTGCTCATGCACCAGAGGAACGCCTTCGATCAAACCAAAGGTGAGCAAATGCCGCTGGGAGACAAATAACACCTCACCACCCGCCTCTACGGCTTCGGTTGCATAGGTCTGGAGAGCAGCCAGGTCCGCCTCGGCCTGTGCCATATCCAGAGTGGCAGCACTGCGCCCCTGAAACAAGAAAACAAACCCGACCGGTACCAGTACCACCAATGCTTTCAACCATACCGGCATCGGCAGGTGTACAGGGTCGCCCTGGTCGGTCACGGCCCGGTCGAAAAACAGTTCCACGGCCACCAGCAGCAATATCACCAGGAAGACATCCATATTGTGCAGATTTGTGCCGCCGCCGATCTTGATACTCACCAGCAATCCACCAGCCCCCATCAGGGCCATGACCGCCAGGATGGCTGCCAACCGGATCGGATGCCACCTCTGCCGCCAGCCTCGCAGCCCCAATATCAGGTAAACCAGCAGCGGAGCAGAAACGATCAGCGTAGCGAGGATGATCCCCGGCGGATAGGAAATGTTGGGCAGCAAACGATGGTACATCAAATATGAGGTGAACGAGGAATGGAAGATCTCCGGAGGATTGCCTGAATTTCGCTGCCAGACCTGGATTGCACCAATCCCGATCAGGGAGCCAGCCACCGTCCAGACAGCTGGCGGAACCAGATAGAGCAGCATCTCCCTGAACTTCTTGCCCTGATATGGGATCTCCAAAAAGTAAAACAAAGCGGTCATCAACCCAGCCATCGGCACCCAGTTGATCCGCGAAAGACCGGCATAGGCGGATGCGGCGGCAACCACCAGCATTGTCTTCCACAATCGTTTCGGGTCTGCCAGCCAGATCACGAGAATGACGATCGGCACCAGATTGTAAAACAGCGGCCCCTGGAACAGATATAAACCCACCCAGGCGGTGAACAAACCGACAAACAACGGTTTGGAGATCTTCATCCGGCGGGCAAGGACATACCCTACCAGATAGCCGCTCAGGAAGCGCAGCCCAGCCTGCCAGAGACGATGCACCCACAACGGGCTGTCCTCGATCAGGAAAGGCACCGCCTGGATCAGGTAGCGGGTAAAGTCCCGGAACACCCAGGGAAGATCCTGCCCATAGATGCGTTGATCAAAAAAGGTCGAGCCTAAATAGAAGCGGGTGGTTTCAGACCACCACAAGGAGAAAGGATAATTGTTCACATGCGGGATGTAGGAACTCAGATGGGAGACAACCGCCAAACTCAGCGCCGCGATCAGCGCGCTCTCCATCCAGGGTCTGCCCCAATAGGCGGTTAGGCTGATCGTAAGAAGAATGATCAGCCAGGAGAGGATCTCCAACCGCGTCCAGACAGCGCCCAGGATCAGGCCGGTGTGGCCGGACATGAATAGTGGAAAGGCTGCCAGCAAAGCCAGCATCAGCGGGATCAATGCCCACCTGAGTTTGGCGAGTTTCACGCTGAAAGAATTCAGCCATCCCAGTAAGCGGTCGGCACCGCCCCACCAGGCATATCCGCACAACACTGCTACCCCAGCGGCAATCCCCCCCATCAAGAGGCCAACCACCTGCAGCTTGGCGGAAACTGCCCACCAGCCCTGAGCCTGATTATGTAAATAGAAAGCATATGCCCCGGCAGAACTGAGCAGGAATTCCACCGTCAGTCCCCAGCGGAGCATATACCGGTCTCTGGTTTGAGTCACCTGGTATCCCTTTCACATCGAACGATACAGCGCGAACAATTCGAATCAGGCCGATAATCTGGCCAGATCAGCCTCCACCATCAAGCTCACCAGTTCTTGGAACTTAACTGTCGGCTCCCATCCCAGCACTTTGCGCGCCTTGCTCGGATCGGAAACCAGCAAGTCAACCTCTGCCGGACGGTAGAAGCGCGGGTCCTGTACCACGTAATCCTCATAATTCAGTCCGACGTGCCCAAAGGCAGCCTCACAGAACTCGCGCACCGATTTGGTCTGGCCGGTCCCGATCACGAAGTCGTCAGCCGTATCCTGCTGCAACATTAACCACATGGCGTGGACGTAGTCCTTGGCGAAACCCCAGTCACGGCGGGAATCCAGGTTCCCCAGTGCAAGCTGGTCCGCCATCCCCAGTTTAATCTTGGCAACCCCATCGGTGATCTTGCGGGTGACGAATTCCAGACCGCGGCGCGGGCTTTCGTGGTTGAACAGGATCCCCGAGACGGCAAACAAGTTATAGGATTCGCGGTAGTTCACCGTGATCCAGTGCCCGTACACCTTGGCAACCCCGTACGGGCTGCGCGGGTAGAAAGGCGTATCCTCGTGTTGGGGAACGGTGCGCACCTTGCCAAACATCTCGCTGGAGCTGGCCTGGTAGAAACGCACATCGGGTTTTGTCAGCCGGATGGCTTCCAGAAGCATGGTCACGCCCAGGCCGGTCACCTGACCGGTCAACACCGGCTGGTTCCAGGAGGTGGGCACGAAGGATTGTGCCGCAAGGTTGTAGACCTCATCTGGCTGAGTATCACGGATAAGGTTCATCAGTGAGCTCTGGTCATGCAGGTCTCCCTGGACGATCTCGATATCATCCTTAATATGCTCGATCCGCTCCCAGGTGACGGTACTGCTGCGCCGGACCATCCCGACCACACGGTAGCCTTTCTCTAGCAGAAATTCAGCCAGGTAGGAACCGTCCTGTCCGGTGACCCCGGTAATTATCGCTGTAGGCATTCAAAGTCTCCTTTAAATAAAATTCAGTCCCCGAATTATAACCTCTGGAAAATATCGGTCAAGGGGCGGAACCCTCCGATTGCCCTACGCTGAATAAAAGTCCGGTTATGGATCCACCTCTTCCAATTTCGCTCATGCAGGAGTACAAAATTGCTTCGGGCACAGGTGGAATTCCCCAACTGCGTGTATAATGTCTCTTGCGTAAATACCCTGCCGCTGCAGCAAAACCCCTCACCTGGAGGAAGAATGAGACGAGAATTGATCACCTGGAATGAAGTCCAGAAACTGATAGACCATCTGATGGTTCAGTTTGATCATGAATTCCAAGCCATGCTGATGATCACCCGCGGCGGGATCATTCCGGGGGGGATGCTGGCAGAGGCGATGGGCGTCACCCATATCCTCACCGCGGCAGTCGACTTTCCCGCACAATTTGAGAATGAAGAGACCAAACTGCTGATCTGGCCGCAGTTCATCCAATTCCCGGAGGCAGAAACCCTCTCCGGGCGACGCGTGCTGGTCCTCGATGATGTCTGGGGGTCCGGGCGCACGATCACTGCAGTCAAGAACCGGGTCTCAGCTGCTGGCGGAAACCCGTACACCTGCGTGCTGCATTTCAACCCCTACCGCAACCTGTTTGGCACCAACCGGCCAGATTACTTCGCTGCCAGCACCGATGCCCATATCATCTACCCCTGGGAGGTGGACGAAGGCCCCGACAAAGTGCTGCGGGCCAACTGATCTAATCCTTAAATATAACCAGCGGTGCTTCTAATCGGCACCGCTGGTTTTTTTTACACAGCTCTATTTCTCCAGGCGCACACTCCGGATGGGGTACGGGAGATCAATTCCAGCCTGATCGAGAGCCTTTTTGAGAGCCACCGCACCGACATTGGTCATATCTGCCAGCCCCTCGGCTTTGGTATCGTACCAGTAATACACGGTTGTATTGATCGCCGAATCACCAAAATTATCCACCAAAAAGAATGGGGGCGGATCTTCTTTGATCCCCTTCAGGGATTTCACCGCCGCCAAAGCTACGGCTTCCACATGGTCCAGATCGCTCTCATAGCCGACGCCCACACTCAGTCCGATCCGGCGCTGCTCGATCCGGGAGAAGTTCGTGATCGTATTGGTGAACACATCCCGGTTGGGGATGATCACCAGCAAACCGTCCCAGGTGATCATCTCGGTGGCGCGCAGGTTGATGCTTTTGACCGTGCCGGAATGATCAGCGACTTCAATTGCATCCCCAATATCAAAGGGCTGCTCGAAAAGCAGCAGGATCCCGGATACCAGATTGGCGCTGATATCCTGCAGCGCAAAACCAACCGTGAACCCGAGGATCCCCAAACCGGTCAGCAAGGTGGTCACATCCTGACCTGCCTGTTCCAGGGCCAGTAGAATACCCAGACCAATGATCGACCAGCGCACCAGGCGGACGATCAAGACGGTCAATTCCTGATCATTTTCACGACGCCTCATTACCCGTTTGACTGCCCTGGAAATCACCCTGGCAAGATACAGGCTGAGCAGAAAGATCACCAACCCGGCGATCAGGCTCGGCAGGTTTTCAACAAAACCCTGCCACCATTTTTCTAAAACTACAAGAATATTATCCAATAACCCTTCCATCACAATCCTTTCCGGTCATATTGGGAGCATTTATAGCCCAAAAACCAATCCATTAGAACAAATCCATTTATAACACACGGAACGCTCAACCTCATGTAGAATACGAATATGCCCAGGATTTCTGTTCTCATGCCGTGTTACAACATGGCTGCCACGCTGGAAGAGACACTGCACTCCATCGCCAGCCAGACACTCGCCGATTTTGAGGTGATTGCCGTGGATGACGGCTCCGAGGACCAAACTTCGGAGATCCTCTCCCGTTGGGCTCAGGCTGACCCCCGGTTCAAACCCCTGCTCATTGAACACGCCGGGATCATCCCCGCCCTGAACGCCGGACTGCAAGCCTGCCAGGCCGATCTGGTGGCGCGCATAGACGCCGACGACCTGATGCGTCCCACCCGGCTGGAAAAGCAGGCGGCATTCATGCAGACACACCCGGAAGTGGACCTGGTCTCCTCACTGGTGATCGGCTTTCCCACCGGAGACCTGCGCCAGGGCTTCAAACTGTACATCGAGTGGCTCAACTCAGTTGCCGACCATGAGAGCATCTGCCGGGAGATCTTTGTCGAAAGCCCGCTGTGTCATCCCACGGTCACATTCCGCAAGAAGACTGTCCTCGACCTGGGCGGGTACCGGGAGAACGGCTGGGCTGAAGACTACGATCTGTGGCTGCGCGGCTATCAGGCCGGGTGGCGCTTTGCCAAAATCCCAGAGATCCTGGTGGAGTGGCGCGAGCACCCCGAAAGATTAACCCGCACCGACAGCCGCTACTCGCTAGAGAATTTTATCCGCGCCAAAGCCCACTACCTGGCTGCCGGTCCGCTTGCTGACAGGGAGACGGTCATTCTCTGGGGCGCCGGGATGCACGGGAAGCGGCTAAGTAAGCACCTGCTCCGGGCCGGTGTTCCCCTAAAGTACTTTATCGATATAGACCCCAAAAAGATCGGGAACACCCGCCGCAGCCTGCCGATCCTTTCCGCCGAAGAGCTTGGGCCGCTCTGGGAGCA
The DNA here is from genome assembly GCA_963722735.1 of uncultured Chloroflexia bacterium. GTDB lineage: Bacteria > Chloroflexota > Anaerolineae > Anaerolineales > UBA11579 > UBA11579. The sequence continues at coordinate 130,605 of CAVROH010000012.1, read as the reverse complement.
GTCCAACCGACCGGTAGTGCTCGCCTCTGTCGGCGCCCGCGGCGCCAGGGAACTGATCCGTCAGCGGCTGGAAGCTCTCGGTCTTGCAGAGGGGCAGGACTGGTGGGCAGTAGCGTGATTCAATCCACCTCCTAGGTGGATTGAATTTAAGTGAAGATAAAAATACGGTTCCTGCATTTCAATCTTCACTACTACAGTTAGTTCAAACAGGAGAACCTATGACGATCACAACTGGACTGACCCTGACCAAAACCTTTATCGTCAAAGAAGAGCACACCGCCTTCCATATCGGCTCTGGCACCGTCAGGGTCCTGGGGACCCCGATCATGATCGCCTACATGGAGATCACATCCATGGAATTGCTTCAGGAGCACCTCGACGCGGAACACACCACCGTCGGTACGCGTGTCGATATCCGCCACCTGGCCCCCAGCCCGCTAGGCGCAGAGATCAAGGTCACCGCTGAGGTCACTGAAGTTGACGGTCTCAAAACCACGCTCAAGGTGGACGCCTGGCATGGTGATACCCTGATCGGGACGGGTACGCATTGGCGTTACACGATTAATATCGAGCAGTTCAAAGAGCAACTTGGCAACGAGTAACCAATACGGAGTCTTTGATCACTCAAGGAAATTGCTTCAGTCAGCGGGAAACCAAAGGTTTCTCCGCATCCTTCGCAATGACACCTTCAATAGTAATGGAGAGTTATGAAAATCAAATCTGTCTGGATATTAGGGGTTTTCCTGCTGGCAGGATGCACCCGGCCAATCACTGAGGTAGAAGTCACCCGAATTGTGGAGGTCACCCGGATCGTGGACGCCATGCCAGAGGAGGTCGGATCGGACAATGCTCTGCCGGAGGACAGCAGCCAATCGCAGCCAACTTTCAACTCAGACAGCACAAGCATCGCCGGCTGTCCTATTTTCCCGGCGAACAACATCTGGAATGTGCGCGTAGATGATCTGCCAATCCACCCGCAAAGCGATGCCTATATCAGAACAATTGGCGCCAATGAGACCCTGCACCCGGACTTCGGCTCCGGCACCTGGGAGGGCGAACCGATCGGGATCCCTTACAACGTGGTGACTGAAAACCACAACTGGTCACCGGTGGCCTTTGATTACGAAGACGAAAGCGATCCCGGGCCTTACCCCATCCCGGAAGATCCGCTGATCGAAGGCGGGCCAGACGCGGACGGTGACAGGCATATCCTGGTATTGGACGCCGCCGATTGCATACTGTACGAGATCTGGTATGCCTGGCCGGATGGCGAAGGCGGCTGGTGGGGCGGCTCCGGGGCGGTCTTCGACCTGACCAGCAATGAGCTGCGTCCGGATAGTTGGACCTCCAGCGATGCAGCCGGGCTGCCAGTTTTGCCGGGGTTGATCCGCTACGAAGAGATCGAGAACGGCGTGATCACACATGCCATCCGGTTTACAGCCGAGGAGACCCAGCAAGCCTATATCTGGCCGGCGCGGCACTATGCCTCTGAGCGGACAGGCGCCCAATACCCCCCAATGGGAATACGCTTCCGATTGACAGCGGATTACGACATCAGCGGCTTCTCACCGGAGGTGCAGATCATCCTGCAAGCGATGAAGGATTACGGCCTGATCCTGGCAGATAACGGCGGGGCGTGGTTCATCAGCGGGGTGCCGGACGCGCGTGTTGGGACAATGACATTCTGGGCGAGTTGAAGTCGGTGCCCGGTTCGGCTTTCGAGGCAGTCGATGTATCGAGTCTGATGGGCGATCCGAATTCAGGGGCGGCTGGCGAGTGACCTGGCAATATACAAATTTCCTTCAAAGTAGATACCTGGTACGGCGATACCCTGATCGGGAATGGTACGCATTGGCGCTACACGATCAATATCGATCAGTTCGAGGAACAATTAGGCCGCCTGGTATCAGGGACACACTGATATAATCTGGCCATGGAAAAGCACAAAACCCAAAAGAATTTCTGGCGTGAAGCGCTGATATTTGCACTGATCCTAGCCATATTCATCGTGCCGCGGGCGATAGACCTTGACCGCTTCATCACAATCGACGAGGGACTGTGGATGTTCCACTCCTCTCAATTCTATTATGCACTTGGCCAGCGGGAATTTGAAAACACATTCCAGCGTTTCCATCCTGGGGTACCGATGATGTGGGCTGGAACACTGGGCTTCCTGACCGAGTTTCCGGAGTTCAGAGGACTTGGGCAGGGATACCTTGGAGACGGCCTGAAACTTGGCAGCTTTTTAGAGCAGCAAGGCGTTAACCCGCTGGACCTAGTAGTGGCAGGACGAAAGTTCATGATCGCCCAGAATGCGTTTTTATTCATGCTGTCTTACTGGATCGCACGCAAATTACTGCCCATGAAAATAGCCGCTCCAGTCTTTGCCCTGATCAGTCTGGAACCATTTTTCATTAGCCTGACTTACATCCTGCAAATGGACGGTTTGATGGCCAGCTATATGTTCTCTTCAATACTGGCACTTCTTGCTTACATGTATGCACCGGATGAGAAGCTTCCAGGCTTATGGCGGAAAGCTCTCCTGCTTCTTTCCGGGGTCATGGGTGGATTGGGAATTCTGACTAAGGCGCCAGCTGTATTCCTGTTCCTATTTGCCGGGTTGATGCTCCTGATCGATTTGGCTGCGAAACAGGATTTCTCGCTCCGCGCAATCCTGCACAAGCTGGCAATCCCCCTGGCTTTATGGCTGCTGGTCGCGCTCATCGTAATGGTGGCCTTCTGGCCCGCCCTGTGGGTAGAACCTATCGGCATATTCACTAAAATCCTGTCGAAATCCTCCTCTCGGGCGACCGCTGGAATCGGGTTCCGATTATTCTTTAATGGGGTAACAACCCAGGGGCAAAACTTCCCATGGTATTTTTATCCCTACGCATTAGCCTGGCGCAGTACGCCGTTGACACTGGTGGGGCTGGCAGCAGCCGCCCTCGCTTGGATACGACAATGGGGGTTGTTCAAAGAGCAGAAAGTGCGGCAGTTATCCACCGGAATGGCACTGGCAGCATTCTTCTTCACCATTGAGATGGGTCTTGGCGCCATGAAAATGGACCGTTATATCATCCCGACCCATCTGTTTTTATCGCTGGTCAGTGCACTGGGCTGGATTGCAACCGGGCAACGATTATCTGAAATGAGTTTCAAGGCTGGCTGGTGGCAAAAAGCGCGAAACCACACGCTTGCAGCGGTACTGGTGGTGGTACTCGCTGTGCAGATCACGCAGACCGTTTCCACATACCCGTATTACTATGCCTATTACAACCCGTTGCTGGGCGGGACGAAAGGTGCTGAGAAAATGTTCTGGTTAGGCTGGGGAGAGGGACTGGAACAAGTGGGGGCATACCTGAATACGCTGCCAGATGCCGAGAATACCTCGGTGATGTCACTCCACGCCTATGGGCCGCTGTCATATTTCTTCGAGGGGAAAACACTCGGAAAACCTTGGCCGGCCGAGATTACCTACGAAGCGTTGGAAGAACCAGACTATATTGTGATCTATGTCAGTGAGAAGCAGACAAACTACCTTCCGCCGGTGCTGGAAGTGCTTTCCCATCATGAACCAGAGCTAGTCGTGACGATCAACGGGGTTTCGTACGCCCAACTATATGCAATGAGTGATCTTAGTGCGGCAGAGTGGGATTTCCTTGGCACAAGGCTGCCCTCTAAAGCGGAGTCCGCACCGTAAACTCAACAAAGCTGAATGTCATGCTATAATCGCGCTGATTCCCAACAAGAGAGCAACCAACTATGAACTTTTTGATCACCGGCGCAGCAGGATTTCTCGGATCAGCTCTGGCCAACCAGCTTGCCAGAGAAGGACACCAGGTGCGCGGCCTCGACGACCTCTCCACCGGCGACCCGCAAGCCCTGGTGGAAGACGTGCACTTCACCCGCGGCGATGTCAGCGACCGCCCCAAACTGTGGACCCTGCTCCAAGATGTGGACTGCGTTTATCATCTGGCGGCGCGTGTGTTGGTCGCTGAGTCATGCTCTACCCGCGCGAATACAACGCCGTCAACGTCGGCGGCACGGTCAGCCTGATGGAAGCGATGCGCGATGTCGGGGTTGGGCGGGTGGTCTTCATCTCCTCCGGGGCAGTCTACGGAGACCAGCAGGAGCAACCGGTGAACGAGCAGATGCACCCCCAGCCGCATTCTCCCTACGCGGTCTCCAAACTGGCTGCCGAATACTACGTGCACACGATTGGCGCCTTGTGGGGGATCGAGACTGTCATCCTGCGGGTCTTCAACGCCTACGGCCCCGGCCAGATGATCCCACCGGCGCACGCCCCACTGATCCCCAACTTTTTGCGGCAGGCAGTCCGCGGCGGCACCCTGGTGGTCCACGGAGACGGCCGCCAGACGCGTGATTTTGTGTATGTCTCCGATGTGGTGCGCGCCATGATCGCGGCTGCCACAGCCCCTAACCTAAACCAGGGCGTGATCAATATCGGCTCCGGCCAGGAGACCAGTGTGCGCCAGGTCGCCGAGCAGATCCTTGAACTGACCGGCAACAAGGCCGAGATCCTTTACACCCCGCGCAACGATGCCGGCGTCTCGCGCCTGAGTGCTGATATCTCCGTGGCGAAGTCCAAGCTCTCCTTTACTCCCCGCCATACCCTGGCAGACGGCCTGCAATTGACCCTCGATCGGGATCCCCGCTTCAAGGTATAGACAAAAAAACGGGACCAGTTGGTCCCGTTCGATCGTTAATCGCTCCCTTTTCAGGATTTATCATCCTTCGGCGCCTCCGTCTCTTCGGAGACGGGCACCTCGTCAACCACGGCTTCCGGCTTGGCCAGCCCCAGATCGACGCTGTCTTCCATCTGGATCTGGCCGCGAAGGAAAGCGCCTTCCTCAGTGGCAAAGGTCACCGAAGTGACATTACCCCACACCCGGCCGCTGGCCCGGATCTCAACCTTATTGGCGGTGATATCCCCCCGCACCGTCCCGGCCACGATCACGGATTTGGCACGCAGGTCCTCACAGGTCACCCGGCCGGTAGTGCCCACCACCAGCAAGCCGTCCAGCCGAATCTCGCCGTCAAAATTGCCCTCGATGCGCACGCCGCCTTCACCGGTCAGCTTTCCTTTATAGTGCGTGCCTTCCCCCAGCACGGAAGTGATCCGCTCGGGCTGCGTCGGGACGGCTTCAGGGGTCAGGTCGGCATCATCTCTTTTTCTGAACATGTTTCTATTTTACCGCAGCTCAGAGTGAATTCAGCGGCAAACTTCTCCCCCGCCTTCTCGATCAGGAAGCGCCAGGGCATGCTGAACCACGGCTCCGGCACGGTCCCCATCCCCACCCGCGGCCCGATGGTGACCCACTCATCCGGAACCTCGATCCCTTTCTCGATGAAGATGGCCGCATCAGGGGCGCACAAGTCCAGCTTATTGTGGCCGCCATCGATCCCCAACGCCTGGGTGAGCTTACCCGGCCCATCGGTCCAGCGCTCGCGCGGCTGGCTGCCGCGCCGCTCGGCGATGATTTCAATCCCCTCTACGGGGACGATCGCCCGCACCAGCACTGCCTCCGGCTGCCCGGCAGGCATGGTGACCGTGTTGAACAGCCAGTGCATCCCGTAGGTGAAATAGACATAAGCAACCCCGGGCGGGCCGTACATCACCTCGGTGCGCGGTGTGCGGCCGGCTTTGGCGTGGCAGGCCAGGTCGGTCTCGCCGCAGTAGGCCTCCGTCTCACAGATCCAGCCAGAGATACGGGCGCCGTCCGCCACATGCACCAGGCGGGTACCCAGCAGTTCCCGCGCCACGGTCAGCGTCGGGCGGTTGAAGAAGGAGCGGGGGAGGTGAGTGGAAGACATGGGGGTATTATAAACCGTGAACCCCTCACCCGGCTCATTTACGGCCAGACGACTGGGCGATCGCCCCTCCGCGGGAGAGGGCAGACAATGGTTTTGCCATTGGCGGGGTGAGGGGGGTGCCGGATGTTGGTCGATCATCCGCACTTGACACCGCCCCCATCCCTCTTATAATAAGCTCATACCCAAAACACGCTGACCGAGACGACTACCCGGACAGGCAGACCGCAGAGAGAGATGGACACTGGCTGAAAGCCATCTCAGCAAGCCCCCGGCGAAAACCCCTCGTGAGTGGAAATCTGAACCGGCGAAAGCCGCAGTAAGAAGAACGGCAGGCCCCGTTACAGGCCAGAGTTGAGATGGCTGAAAAGCGCAGTCAACTTCAGGTGGAACCGTGTGAGCAAGCTCATGCCCTGATGGCAGGAGCTTTCTTGTTTAAGTGATTCGTGATCAGGCAACTAGTGATTAGGAAAACCATTTTTCGCTGCTGCCCACTGCCTACCAACTACTGACTACTGACTACTGACTACTAAGGACTAAACCATGAGTGAAGAAAAACAAGTACCCTACGAACAATCCGAATTGTACAAGATCCGCCACTCGGCCGCCCACATCATGGCCCAGGCAGTCACCGAGCTATTTGAGCCCGGCGAGGCCAAAGTTGCCATCGGGCCGCCGATTGCCGACGGCTTCTACTACGACTTTGACCTCCCCCGCAACCTGACTCCGGACGATCTCAAAGCGATTGAGAAGCGCATGCGTCAGATCATCGGCGGCAGGCACGAATTCAAGAAACAGGTGATCAGCGCCGAGGAAGCCAAAGCCCAGTTCAAGGGCCAGCCCTACAAACTGGAACTGATCGAGGGACTGGAAGCTGGCGGAGTGGACGAATACGGCGAGCCGCTGGATGAGAAGCCCGAGATCTCCTTCTTCACCCACGACACATTTACAGACCTGTGCCGCGGGCCGCATGTGGAGAATACCGGGCAGATCAATCCCTCGGCCTTCAAGCTAATGAGTATTGCCGGGGCTTACTGGCGCGGCGACGAGCACAAGGCCCAACTGCAGCGCATCTACGGCACGGCCTGGAAGAACAAGGACGAACTCAAGGATTACATCTGGCAGTTGGAGGAAGCTAAAAAGCGCGATCACCGCAAGCTGGGCAAGGAACTGGACCTCTTTACCTTTGACGACGAAGTCGGCCCCGGCCTGCCCCTGTGGACGCCGCGCGGCACAGTCATCATCGAGCAGCTTGAGAAGCTGGCTGCCGAAGTCGAGCGCGCCCACGGCTACAAAGCCGTGCGTACACCCCACGTCACCAAGGAAGACCTCTTCATCCGCAGCGGGCACCTGCCCTACTACGAAGAGAGCATGTACCCGCCCATGGAGATGGATGGGACGCGATACTTCGTCAAGCCGATGAACTGCCCCTTCCACCACAAGATCTTTGGCAGCCAAATGCGCAGCTACCGCGACCTGCCGATCCGCCTGGGCGAGTATGGCACCTGCTACCGCTACGAGAAAAGCGGTGAACTGTTTGGCCTGATGCGCGTGCGTTCGATGCAGATGAACGATGCCCATATCTATTGCTCTGAGGATGATTTTGAGCAGGAATTCATGGATGTGATCGAAATCTACCGTGAATACTTCGAGATCTTCAATATCGACAAGTATGTCATGCGCTTCTCCCTGCACCACCCGGATGGTCTCGGCAAGAAGTATGTGGATAATGGTAAGCTGTGGCTCAAGACAGAAGAGATGGTCCGCAGAGCGATGGACAATGGCGGTGTGCCGTATGTGGAAGCGGTCGACGAGGCCGCCTTCTACGGCCCCAAGATCGATGTGCAGATCTGGTCCGCCATCGGGCGCGAGTTCTCCCTGGCTACCAACCAGGTGGACTTCGCCGTCCCCGAGCGCTTTGACCTGACCTTCATCAATGAGAAGGGCGAGGAAGAAACCCCGCTGTGCATCCACCGGGCACCCCTGAGCACGCACGAGCGCATGATCGGTTTCCTGATCGAGCATTACGCCGGCAAGTTCCCGGTGTGGCTCTCCCCGGAGCAGGTACGCATCATCCCGATCACGGACAACCACAACGAGCACGCCAAAAAGCTGGCCAAGGAGCTGTTTGCCAAGGGCTTCCGCTCCGAGGCTGACCTGAGCGCCAACCGGATGAACGCCAAGATCCGCGAGGCCCAGAAGTTCCAGGTGCCTTATATGTTGGTGATCGGCGATCAGGAGATCGAGAGCAACACAGTTTCGCTGCGCAAGCGCGATGGCTCCCAGATCAACGACATGGCCTTCGCTGACTTTATGGCCTTGCTCTCCGAGAAGGATAGCTCGCGGGCTTCTGATCTGTAAGCAAACCCTGATGAAACGATTTCGCCCCCACTTTTAAGTGGGGGCGTTTTTTATCTGATTTATCTGGCAATTTAATGATCTACTCTCCAGCAGCCACCAGTCCCAAAAGCTGCCGGGCAACCTCAACTGCCGCATCTGTATCCGCATTGATATCGGTATACAGGATCGACAGGGAGTAATCCGCTGTCACGATTGAGGCCTGCCCACCAGGCATGAACAACTCAAAGGGCACCAGATAGACCCCGGGGCCATATTCAGTCAGTGGCTCGTATGCCGGGCCGCCGCAGCTCTGCTGCAAAGCAAGTGACTTTTCCGTCAACTCCGGCAAGCTCATTGCCAGCAAGGGATCTGCCTCAGGAGGCAGCGGAGTTGGGTCGGGTTGGTCGGAACTATACGAGAACGACATTGAGCAGTCCGCCTCCAACTGTAAAATCTGGGATGCCAGCGAGTTCTTTGCGCTCTCCCCCTCAAGCAGGCTGATGGTAATGGAGGCTGTGCCGTTGGAATACAGACAGGTGCCCGGCCCCTCAATCGCTTCAACCGGCTGGCCCAATATCTGCTCGGCGATCTCTGGCGATACCACACTACACAGATCAGTGGTATCAAACCCAGGGATTGCAGCACCGGCTGGCTCAGGTTGAGGTTCCATTTCCGGTTCAGGGAGCGTATCTGGCTGTGCTTCGCCGGCAGTGTCTTCCTCACTTGAATTCGCAATCGCAGCATCCTCAATATTTCCCTGAGGTTCTACATTCATCATACTGGGGAGATTGCAGCCAAACGCCAAGGCAAGCAAAAATAAAATCGTTATCGTAAGTCGAAACTTTGTATGTGACATCTTTCCTCCTAAAGGTAGAGCTTTGCTATTCAAGGAATCGGTCAATCCAGGGATCTATTCCCTGCCTGGCGTCAACCTAACTCAACTTTCCCATCATCAGCCGTCGGAAGAGCAAGGTGAATTTGAGTCCCACATCCGTCCCAGTGGACATGAAGAGCGGGATCAGGCCCAGAGCGGCCAGCAGGGCTGAATCGAACGAGCTCATCAGCGAGGAAAGCGCCAGAGACCCGCCGTATCCGATCAGCGTGAGAGCCGCGTTGCGCACGATCACATCCCCCTCCTGACGGTACATCTTGATCGTCATCCCGCGGATCACGCCCCAGATGCTCCCCAGGATGAACAGCACCACGCCCAGAATCAGGTTCAGCCGAGCCCCGCTCACCAGCAGGAAGATCAACAGTGTCCCCATGCTGAGGGCGACTGATGAGAAGATGCCCGAAAGGCTGAACTTCTTCGGTTTGGTGTAAGAGGCTAACATCAGCACGGTGAACACCAGAATGACCACCGAGAAAATGATCGTGACAATATCGAGGACCGTGGCGATCATGACTGCACCTCCCCGTCCTCTTCGTCTTGATCTTCCGTTATATCCTTGCGCATCATCGTCGGTGCCTCGAAAAGGTCTACCTCAGATGCCCGTATTGTGGGGGCTTCAAAATCCAGTCTGGCGATAAGAGTCAGCTTCGGGCTAAAATCGATCTCAACCGTGCCAGTCTGGCCGGGAGAAATTCCCTCATACCCCACTGAAACCACCTCGGAGACCGAAATATCCAGCCCCGATACCAGCGTAATTTGCTGCTCGGTCCCATCCGGATGCCTGCCAGCAAGCGCGGTAAATCCGCCTTCTCCAACCAACAGCGTCTCAGATTGGGCGGTATTTACCGGCAGCTTGCCCATCCCAATCAGGATCAGGCGGACATTCTCGCCATTGAATACCACCCCGCCCGCATCCGAATCCATCGGCCGGAGAATGGGGGCATCCTCACTCCCCTTGCCGCCGCCCGGCCATTTATCGATCACATCAGAGAGATCATTGACAAACCCGCCTGCCGCCTCGCGAAGATTTGGCCTTTCTGAAGGCGTTACATCCGCTGGGGCCTCCAGGCCAGCTTTGCCGGTCTGCTGCCCCCTTACCTGTTGTCCGGCTGGTCGTTTAATAGACTGACCTCCACTTGAAGCGCTGCTCTTGCCCAATGAGGAACCTCCACCACCAGTGCCCTGTCCCATACCCTGGACAAATGTCCACAGCCCCATCATCACTGTGCCGGTGACGGCCGCGGCGGCTGCCCGCCCCGGTGTCGGCGGATAGGCATGCCCGCCAAGAATAAAATGCTCCACAGTTTCGCGGAACTCGCCGCCGCCGAACATCGGGGCTTCCCAATCCATGGAAGGCTCTTCATAGAAAGGCTCTTCCCGCTGCGGGGCTTCCTCTCCCGGGCAGAGCGCATCCTGCGGCACGCAGGCGGTCAGCCTCCAGCCGGGGCAGTTGATACCGCAAAGCGCCTGATCAAAATCGGCATAGTCCACCGGCTCGGAGCAATCTTTCATCCCCTCCTCGCAGATGCAGGCACTGGTGTAAGATAACCGCCCGCCGGCATCATAACAGTCCGACTGCACACAGCCCACCCCGGACATGCGCTGCCATTCGAATCCCGGTGGGCAGACCGGGCCTTGATCCTGCGCCCGGGCTTCCAGCGCCCATACCCCGGCCAGCAGCAGTGCCAGGATCCCCCCAGCAAGCAAACAGACGGACAATGATTGACGTAAACCCTTTCCATTCATATTCTTCCCTCCGGACTGTGTGGTTAAACTATACAACATCCCAGGGACGGATTCAAGCTCTCATCAAAACCATGGTCATAAACCAGGGTTATAATGAACAAAACCCCACCCAGGAGGACTTCATGCGCATCCGACCTGTTGAAAGCAAATCCGACCTGAGAGCATTTATCCAGTTCCCATACGATCACTACAAGGACGACCCTGTCTGGGTACCGCTGCCACGCTTTGACCAGCGCAAGGCGTTCAACCCGCGCAAGAACGCCTTCCTCGATCACTGTACCTATCAACTCTTTCTGCTGGAGGATAACCGCGTGCTCATCGGGCGGATCGCCGCCTTCATCGACCATATCGCCATGGACTACTGGGGAGAGCGCATCGGGCTGTTTGGCTATTACGAATGCGTCCAGGACCCGGCTGCCGGCCGACTGCTGCTGGAGACCGCCCGCGACTGGCTGCTGGAGAAAGGCTGCACCCGGATGCGCGGCCCATGGAGTTTTGTCTCGCAGGAATGGGGCTCGGTGGTGGAAGGCTTCACCCCCTCCCCGGTGATCATGGGGCCTTACAACCCACCCTACTACAACGAGGACTACGCCGCTTTCGGCCTGGAGAAAGTTCAGGACATGCTTTGCTGGCAGATTGACGGCGCCGAGTACGAGATCCCCGAACGGATCATGCGCCTGACCGATGCGGTTGCCAAACGCTACAAAGTGCGCATCCGGCACATGAACCTCAAGGACTACGACAACGAGGTCAAGCACATCCTGGCGTTGTCCAACAACTCAATCATCGATAACTGGGGCTATTCCCCGGTCACCGACGCCGAGGCGCAGTCTATGGCGGAGGACCTCAAGCTGGTGGCCCAGGAGCGCGGCGTGATCTTCGCCGAGGACGAGCACGGAGAGGTGATCGGCTTTGCCATCGCCCTGCCAGACATCAACACCCTGCTCAAGGGCGGTAACGGGCGGCTTTTCCCCACCGGCGCCTTCAAGCTGCTCTACGGGCTGCCCCGTCTGACCCGCTTCCGCATGTTCGCGCTCGGGGTGATCCCCGAATACCAGGGCAAGGCCGTTGACAGCCTGCTGTACCGCGCCCTGTACGAATCGCTGTATTCCAAAAATATCTGGATGGAGATCAACTACGTGCTGGAAGACAACTGGCCGATGGTCAACGCCATCAAGAAGCTCAACGCCACCCCGCTGCGCCGCTACCGTGTATTTGAAATGGAGATTTAACCATGCGAATTATCAGCATCAATATCGGTAAGAATGAAAAGATCAATACCACCCAAACCCGCAGCAGGACACCGGCATCTTCAAGACCCCGGCCGCCAGCCCGGTGACCGTGGGGAACTCGGCCTCGAAGGGGATTTCATCGCCAACCAGAAGCACCATGGCGGCCCCGACCAGGCGGTCTACATTTACGGGCAGGCCGATTATGACTTCTGGGCAGAGGCGCTGGGGCAGCCGGTCGAACCCGGCCTGTTCGGCGAGAATTTGACGATCAGCGGGCTGGAAAGCGGAAATTTCAATATCGGTGACTATCTCACTGATCGGCGAGGTCCGCCTGCAAGTGACCTCCCCACGGATCCCCTGCAATAAGTTCGCCGCCCGCATGGAAGATCCCCAGTTCATCAAGAAATTCCGGGACGCCGAACGCCCCGGTTTGTACTGCCGCGTGCTGCACACCGGTACGATCCGCCCCGGGGACGCCGTGACCTTTGAGCCGTATTCTGGCGAGACCGTCTCGATCGTGGAGATGTACCGCAATCACTACACCCCGGACGACTCCGAAGCCAATCTGCGCCGCTTCCTCACCGCCCCGATCGATATCCGCTCGAGGACGGAGTTGGAAGAGCGGCTGGAGAAGTTGTAAAAAAACCCCTCCTCCGGCTGATGCCGGTTTCCTCCCCCTTGATAAAAGGGGAGAACAATTGCCAGCTAGCTATCACCGAGCGCGAATCCCTTTCCCCTAGAGTAGGGGAAGGTGTCGGCGAAACCGGCGGGATGGTGGAATTCTTGGGAACCCTCACATCTGATTTTAGCAACCCAAACCTATTTTCTATGTTTTAATCATTACTATGAAAGCAATCCAATTTGACGTAACCATCCCCAAATACATCATTGGTAAAGCCGCCGGACAGCTCTATCCCCCGCTGCTGTGGAGCGGGATCTCGTGCATGTCCTACAAAGACATCCCTGAACCCGAACTCCCCGGCCCCGACTGGGTCAAGCTCAACACACGGCTGGCGGGCATCTGCGGCACCGATATGTCCACCATCACCCTGCACACCAGCACCTACTACGAGCCGTTCTCCTCCTCCCCCTTCACCCTGGGACACGAGATGGTCGCCACGATTGCCTTACTCGGCTCCGAAGTGGAAGGCTGGCAAGTTGGCGAGCGCGTGATCGTCGAGCCGACCCTGTGGTGCGCCCCGCGCGGCTACGCCGAGGAAGACTGGTGTGAGTACTGCCGGAAAGGCGAACCTAACCGCTGCACCAACGTCGCCCATGGGAATCTCGCCCCCGGAATGTCGATCGGCTCGTGCGCCGATACCGGCGGCAGTTGGAGCCAGACCCTCACCGCCCATAAATCCCAACTCTACCGCGTCCCGGAGCAGATCAGCGACGAGAACGCCCTGCTGGTCGAGCCATTTGCCTGCGCCCTGCACGCCGCCCTGCAGAACATGCCCGACGATGACGACACCGTCCTGATCATTGGGGCTGGCACCATCGGGCTGATGCAGCTGGCCGCATTGCGGGCTGCCGGGTTGAAGGCGAAGATCCTGATCACCGCCCGCTACCCCTTCCAGGCGCAAGCCGCCGAAAAACTCGGCGCTGATGAAGTCCTCACCGGTGGAGACCTCTACCAGCAGATCGCCGAGCGCACCAATGGGGCGCTCTACACCCCGCTGATCGGCAAGCGCGTCCTCAAAGGCGGCGTGGATCACACCTTCGAGTGCGTCGGCGCCGACAGCACCCTGGATGACGCCTTCCGCCTGACCAAAGCCGGGGGCAAAGTCACCATCGTCGGTGTGCCCGGGATGGCCAAGGGCATCGATTGGACGGCGATCTTCGACAACGAGCTGACCGTCACCGCCAGCTACATCTACCACCACGCCGAAGACTGGCGCGGCGAGACCCGCTCCACCTTCAACATCACCCTGGAGCTGATGGCCTCCGGCACCCTGGATATCGGCTGGATGGTCAACCGCCGCTTCGCCCTGGATGATTACGGAACCGCCCTGCACCAGATCCGCGATAAGAAATCCCACCCGATGATCAAGGCCGTCTTCGAGTTCTGATTCTGCATAAGGAGCATGCATGTCCGAAAGCCTGATTGCCCTATTCATCGTCCTGGCCATGTCCCTCGCCCTGGTCCTCTCCGGGATCAAAAAAGTGCCGGGGATCGGTATCCTGGTATCCGCCGCCGGGATCATCGCCGCCTTTGTCCTCAAACACAACAGCTTCGCCGGGATCGGCTTCCGCGCCCAGGAAAACTGGCTCGCCACCATCGGGCTGAGCCTGCTGCTGGGGGTCGGGATCTCGATTCTGAGCACCATCCTGGTCGACCCGCTGGCCGAGAAGATCACCGGCATCCCCCACGACCTCAGCCTGGTGGACGGGGTGCGCGGCGATATCAAAGCCCTGGTGCAGCTGCTTCTGATCGTCTGGCTGACCGTTGCCTTCCTGGAAGAGATCCTCTTCCGCGGCTTCCTGATGACCGAGATCAGCAAGTTCCTCGGCAGCGAGCCGCTGGCGCTGACCCTCAACATCCTGATCACATCCATCATCTTCGGGCTGGCCCACTGGTACCAGGACAAAAGCGGCGTGATCAGCACAGCCACCATCGGGGCAGTCATCAGCATCATCTTCGTGCTCTCCGGGCTTAATCTGTGGCTGGTAATCCTGATACACGGTTTCATCGACACCGCCTCGCTGGTGATGATGTACTACGATTGGGATAAGCAGCTGCGCAATCTCTTCTGGAAATCCTAATGGCCCGCGCCCCCTTCCAGGTTCTCGTCTTTCCCTACCGCCGCACCGCAGACGGTGTCTATGAATACGCGATCTTCTTCCGCCGCAGCCCGCGCTATGGGGATTTCTGGCAGGGGATCGCCGGCGGCGGCGAGGACGATGAGACCCCGCTGCAAGCTGCCGTACGCGAATCTTTGGAGGAAGGCGGGCTGTCCCCTGAAACACACTTCCTGCCCCTCGATTCCACCGCCACCCTCCCCGCCTCGCAGGCCGCCGGGATGCTCTGGGGACCGGATGTGCTCGTCGTCCCGGAATACGCCTTCGGCGCAGATGCCCAGGATCAGGAGATCGTGCTCTCCCCCGAGCATGAGGACTTCCGCTGGGTGGACTATGCCACCGCCCAGCGCCTGCTGCGCTTCGACAGCAACCGCAACGCCCTCTGGGAACTGGATTACCGCTTGACCGGAGAGAACAAGGAGATATAGGTGGGCAAATTGATCACCATCGTGGGCAGCAACGCCTCCGGCAAGACCACCCTCGCCCAGGCCATTTGCCAGCAAACTGGCTTCACCCCCTGGCTGGAGAGCCACGAAGACCGTCCCTATCAGACGCTGTTCTCAAAGGATGTCAGGCGCTATGCCCAGCCCAACCAGATCGACTACCTGCTGCGCCGCGCCGAACAGGAGCGCCAGATCCGTGCCGGGAAGAACACCGGGGTGCAGGACGGCGGCCTTGATCAGGATTACCACCTCTATACCCGGCTCTTCCACCACAAGGGCTTCCTCGACGAGCGTGAGTTCGCCCTCTGCCAGCGCACCTAGCAGGCCCTGCGCGCCGGGCTGCCTGCCCCCGACCTGATCGTCTGGCTGCGCGCCCCGCTCTCCCTGCTGGAAGACCGCCTGCGCGCCCGCGCCCGCACAATTGACCTCGAACAAATCGTCACATTGGAGGATCTACCGTTGTTGGATTCCTATTTGGAAGAATGGCTGGCAGGGATACCCAACCACCGCCTGCTGACCCTGGATGTCCGCCCAGAGGCCGACCTGCTCACCCCCTTGCTCGCCGCCCTCTCAGAAAGAGACTTCCTCGCTGACTAGCAGGGTCACTCCCGCCTCTACCAGTTCCTTGTGCCAGCGATCGATAACCTTCTCGGCGGGTTTACTGTACGTACTGTTCGCGTCCGAAGCCAGCATGACCTCAAATCCCAGATCCAGCCCGCCCAGGCAGGTAGCCCGCACACAACCTTGCGTCACCAGCCCGCAGCACATAATCCGCTCGACCCCCAGGTCGCGCAGTTTGGCTTCTAAATCGGTTTCGATGAAGGCGTTGCCGTGCAGCTTGTGGAAATGCAGATCACCGGACTGAGGCTTGATCTCCGGATGGAACTTCCATAGATCGCTGCCGTACTTCAGGAACTTGTCGTTGCTGTGCTGGATGTAGACCACCGGTGCACTGGCCTGATGAGCTTTCTCCGCCAGCAGGTTAATATTTGCCAGCATCTCCTCAGCTTTGTACACCTTTGTGCGCTGCTCAAAGATCCCCCTCTGCACGTCGATCACCAATAACGCGGTTTTACCCATCTCATCCTCCTATCCTTCACATTCCACCACAAAGACCAGCTCAGTGGAAAATGCCAGCTCCCCCAGCACCTGCCACCCCCGCCCGGCGATCAGTTCCTCAAACCGGGCTGAGTAGTTCTCTACCATCCCCTTGCTGCGCCCGCCCAGGCTCTTGGCCGGAAAAGACACCGCCAGATAGCGGCTCTGCAGCCCATCCAGCAGACGCTCCCCGGCTTGCTTATCGATCTGCTCCAGACAGGGGATCGACTTCATCACCAGCGCCAGGTCGACGCGCTGATCGGGCGAAGACGCGGCCAGGTCACATACACTGGCCCTGCCCGCCTGCGGCACCAGCTCAAAGAACCCATTCAGGAAGGCGGCCATATCGGCATAGATATCGCAGGCATAATAGCGGGCATCCGCACCCAGCGGCATCCAAGGCAGCGCCAGCGGATTCAGCCCGCAGGCCGCGTCCAGCACCGAGCGTACCGGCGGCAGCAATTTGAATATCCCGGTGTAGATCTCATCCAGGATCGGCAGGCGTTCTTTGGTGGAGGCATGCGCTCCCATCACCTCCCGGCAGACCAATTTCAAATTCCTCCGGCGACCCCGCCTCCCGCAGCCACTCCAGCCAGGTGTGGTACTGCGGCGCTTGGGTCTGGTAGGCCCCGCCGACCTGGTGTAGCTTGTTGCGCACCGCTTTGATGATTTCCTTCGGCTTTCGTCCCTTGGCTAATTCCTCTCCCACCAGACGGGCAGCCAGTTCCGTGGAGATGTGAGCATACTTGCGGCTGGAGAGTACCTGGGCGGTCAGCGCGGAGACCTGCTCATCCATTTTCCGCTCGCATCCGATCTTCCAGCAGGCGCATGAAGCGCAGATTGTGCACCGTCGCCAGCCGGTAGAACAGGTGGTCCTTCAGCCTGAA
This sequence comes from uncultured Chloroflexia bacterium, assembly GCA_963722735.1. Lineage (GTDB taxonomy): Bacteria > Chloroflexota > Anaerolineae > Anaerolineales > UBA11579 > UBA11579. The sequence goes on along the minus strand of CAVROH010000012.1, from coordinate 113,336 downwards.
GAGGTGCTGCAAATATCCCCGCGAATAGGTCCGGCAGGTGGCGCAGTCGCAGTGATCGGAGATCGAGCCGGCATCGCGGACATGCGCCTTATCGTGGATATAGATCCCCCGGAACCACTCGCCGCGCAATCCGTCCGGCCCGGTGAAGGTGTACAACCGTCCTCGCCGGGCATCGCGCGTCGGCAGGGCGCTGTCAAACATCTGGTAGCCCATCCGGGCGCAGGCGGCCACATTCTCCGGGTGTCCCACTCCCAGGGCGTGCAACGGGTACTCCGCCGGGACCAATTCCCGCACGTAGCCGAGCATCTCATCCAGCAGGCGGTACTCGGCGTCCAGCGGCCAGCCGCCGTAGCCGTAGCCATCAAATCCGATCTCCAGCAAGGCATCGGCGCAGCGTTTCCGCTCACTTTTATCCCCGCCGCCCTGCACCACAGCAAACAGCCGCGGCATCCGCTCCGCCTCAAAGCCGCGCTCCTCGGTCAGCCGGTCGAATTCGGTCCGGCAGCGCTTCGCCCAACTGATCGTGCGGTCCACGGCGCCTGCTGGGCGGCATCCTCCTCATCCACATGGGTGCAGTCATCCAAGCAGACGACGATATCGGCGCCAAAACCCAATTGCAGTTGGATGGTCTTCTCCGGGGTGAGCTGGTATTTGCGCGTCCCCTCCTGCGGCTTGAAAGTCAGCCCCTTATTGTGGATACTGCCGTGTTTGGGGTTCTCCCGGATCAGCGAATAGGCCTGGAAGCCGCCTGAGTCAGTCATGATCGGGCCGCTCCAGCCGCTCATCTTGTGCAGCCCGCCAAGGTCGGAGACCGCCAGCGCTCCGGGCTTGAGCATCAGGTGGAAGGTGTTCATCACCAGCGCCTGGGTGCCGATCCCAGCCAGGTCTTCCGCCGAGACGCCCCGAACCACCCCGCGGGTCGCATCGGGAAGGAATGTGGGGAATTGAAGCTCGCCATGTGCCAGGGAGAGAGTTTTCATCGCGCTCATACCGCTATTGTAGCACCGAGTAGTAGTATAATCTCAGCTAAACCTAAGCATGATTTGAAGCAGCGACCATGCTTTTGCCATCACGGAGGAACCCCAATGAAAATCGATCTGACCTACCGAGCCAAAGAAAAAGCCGCGATGCTCAAACGTATGCAAGAGAATCCGCGTGTTTCCGCCATCCGCCTGGCCGCCCCGGAAGACTGCCCCTTCGGCTTGACCATCCAGGGCACCTACGACAAGGACAGCGTCCCGGAACTCCCCCGCGAGGAATGCTCCCGCCCCGGCGGCTGCATCTGCACCTATGAACCGGTGCTCAACACGATTCACCCCTGATCTTGTATTGTGCCGACTTAATCGACCCACACAATAAAAGTCCGCCTGCGGCGCACCTAAATACGCCCGTCTTCAACTCCGAAGGGAGGTTCGTGCTTTGTTGCGCGAATTTATTGCGGAAGGTGAATCTCTGTCGAAACAATTAAAGGATGAGAAATCAGGTTTCTATCATTATTGCCAGTCTCGCCTAAGCCGCCTCGATCGTCTCCACATCCGGGAAGAACTGGCGCACCGTACCGGCAACCCAACCCTGCAGGGTGGTCTCGGTCAGGGGCAGCCATCACATGCTCCGCCCAATTTAACCTTCAAAACCTTGCCGTCGAATGAAATCATCTTGACCCAACCGCCATGGTACTGCTCAATATAGGCGCTGATGTTCTCGATCAGGGCTTGCATCTTTTCGTGGTCATCGGCGACCTGATGATTATGCGCTGCCATTGTTCCGCTCCTTTGTGATGAGTAGATACCTCATTATAACCTGAGGAACAAGATTTCGGTCAAGTCAGACGGAGAGCTGTTTGGATGCCCGATATTGATGAATATATTGGTGTATATCTTTGCCAGGAACTAAACTCTCCAGATATTGACCCTACCTATTTAGATATTGCTATTCGATTCGATAAAACTGAGGCACTTAGAAGTTTGATAGATCAGTTATACAGTCTTAGCAGATATGAAGAAGCAATAATTGCCTGTAACACTTATAGGAATGATCTGAATGACCAATTGGTTCTTATGTCCTACCTGGCAGTATCAAACATGAAACTTGGAAAAAACCTTCTAGCCCTCTCTCAATTCGAACAAGTGGTTGACCTTTTCCTACCAAAGTTTGGGCGTTCGAAAATCTCTCGCAATTATATATTGAAGAGGATGATGAACAAAAAGCTGCTCAAGTATGTGACAGATGAAAAGTTACAAACCATCAATAAACAGGTACAGCTTTCCTAGGTCGTTAATCTCTCAAATTACTTTCCTTCGCCTCTGGTTCTTCAGGCGCATCATCAGCTTCAACCTCCACCGTGCCAGACATCTTGTCCACCGCTTTGGAGATCTCGATATTCAGCCCCTGAAGCACCTTGACAAACTCTTCCCGCGCTTTAGTTTCCACCGCACCGCTCTTCACGCGCTCATGGAACTCGTTCGCTTCCCGGCGGATGGTCTCGCCTGCCTGGCTGTGCCGGATATCATCGGCGAAGTCATTCATCGCCGTGCCCAATTCGCGCATCCCGGCTTCAACATCCTCTTGCAGTTTTCTGCGTTCTTCGCTTTCCCAGGCTGCATTGAAGATCGATTTGAGATTTTCGCCCAATGCCCTGAACTCATCCCGCAGGCTGTTATCCCGGTTGGTGTGTTCTTCACTCATTATATTTGCCTCCAAATCTGTAGTCCCGGCACTTTCAGGCCCGGAAATGGTTTTTTTGACCGTACAAGTTCAAAATGGACCCCATTTCAAAATTGTCAATAAATTCCTGGCAAGATTAATCAAAATCCGTACTTTCACGCTTATAATACCTATACGTGCGAACTGCCGATTAGTTGCAATAAGATTGACCGAAACGAGAGATGGCTGCCCAGAAGAACTCGGAAAGACCGACTGCACCGATCAAGAAGACCGAGCCCCTGAAACAGAAACACCTCAGGGAGCAGGAGGTCATGTTCCCTGAAAAGGTGCAGCCCGGCAACCCTGTGGCTCTTTTGGATGCAATCGCCGCCATCTCTTCCCCTCTTAGTACCCAAAAAGTTGCCCAGGTAGCCGCCCAGCAGGTGGTGCTATTCTCCGAAGCCGATGTCTGCACCTTCTCCCGCTGGGACAGCCAGGACAATACCATCGCCTTATGGGCAGAATACCACCGGGGAGATGACCTGGCCTCCCCCGTATCCTTCCTGCCTTATCCGGCATCCGATTACCCCACCACCGAACTGGTGCTGCGCTTCGCAAAACCAGTCAAGCTGCATATCAAGGACCCCACCCTGCATGAAGGCGAACGCCTCGTGATGAAAGGTCTGGGCGCTTCCGCCCTATTGATGCTACCGCTGGAAGCCCAGGGAAAGGTCATCGGGCTGATCGAGGTCTTCGAAAACTCAACTGAACGCGATTTCACTGTCGAAGAGATTGCCAACATCCAGGTGATAGCCGAGCATGCCGGGATAGCCCTCGAACGCGGCATCCTGCTGGAAGAAGCCAAACGCCAGGCGGCCCACCTGGAGATCATCCGCCAGGCCAGCATCAAGCTCACCTCCAGCCTCGACCGGCAGCAAGTCTTCCAGGCGATTCTGCAATCAGCCCTGCAGCTCTCCCCGGATGCGCTGGATGCCCATATCTTCACCATCCAGGATGGCGAGATCCTCTACGGCGCTTCCCTGTGGGCGGATAACACACAAGGCCCGGCTTACAAGAAGGTGCGCAAGGGTGGGCTGACCGATACGGTTGCCACAACGGGGAAATTCATGGCCATCGAACGCGTTGATCTTCACCCGTTGTATAAAGACTCGGAATGGATTAAAAACGGGTGGAAAGGCTCGATCATCGGGCTTCCATTGAAGACCGGCGCTCAGACTGTCGGGGTGATGAACATCGCCTACCGCGCCAAACAGGAATTCACCGAAGAACGACTGCGGCTGCTGGGCCTGTTGAGCGACCAGGCCGCCATTGCAATCTACAACGCTTCCCTGCATGACTTTGTCAAACACCAGGCGATCACCGATCCGCTGACCGCTCTCGCCAACCGCCGGGCGTTCAATGACCGCCTCGATGAAGAGATCCGCCGTTCAAAACGGTATGAGCACCCCTTCACCCTGGTGATGATGGATATCAACAGCTTCAAACAAGTAAATGATACCTTTGGTCACCCGGTAGGAGATGAGACCCTGCAGGAGGTAGCTGCCTGCCTGATGAACTCCGCCCGCGATACCGATTTTGTCGCCCGCTATGGCGGCGATGAATTCGCCCTGATCCTGCCCGAGACCGAGAAGGAACGCGCCGCCATCCTCGTCGAGAAGATCTGTAATAATCTCAGTAATTGGGGAATGCCCTGGCCCCAGCACGACACAATGGTCAACCTGCAGGCCGCTGCCGGTGCAGCCAGCTATCCGGAGGACGCCCAGACCGCAGAATCGCTGATCGCCCTGGCTGATATAGAACTTTATCGCCAGAAGCACAAAATCCAATCCTAACCGATACCCTAGAAGGAATACCCTATGTCCAATCTCCCTAAATTTGACCAGGATTTCATGATGGGCTTTCTGGTTGAGCTGCTCAACACCCCCAGCCCGACCGGATACACCCACCACGCCGTCACCCTGGTATCCAAAACCCTGAAACAATTCGACCAGCTTGAACTCAAAGCCACCCGCAAGGGCGCATTGGTCGCCCATTGGCCCGGAGATGCCCGTCACACACCCCGCGGGTTGACCGCCCATGTGGACACCCTCGGTGCCATGGTCAAGGAGATCAAATCCAACGGACGGCTCAAGCTGACCAATATCGGCGGGTTTGCCTGGAACACTGTCGAAGGGGAGGGGCTGACCATCTTCACCGCCGATGAAAAAGAGATCCGCGGCTCGCTGCTGCTGACCAAATCCTCCAGCCATGTACACGGTGCAGATGTAACCAAAACAGAACGAAATGCCGACGTGGTCGAAGTCCGGCTGGACGCGCGCACATCCAATGAAAAAGAGACCCGCGCCCTGGGCATCGAGGTCGGCGACTTTGTCGCCTTCGACCCCCGGGTAGAAATCAACAACGGATTCATCCGCTCGCGCCACCTGGATGACAAAGCCTGCGTTGCCAACATCGTCGCCGCCGTCAAAGCCTTCCACGATGCCGGCCTGAGACCCGCCCAGGATGTGACCCTGCACTTCTCCAATTACGAAGAGGTCGGGCACGGCGCTTCGGTCGGCTTCCCCGAGGACATGGCCGAACTGGTCACCGTAGACATGGCCGCTCTCGGCGATGGGCAAAACTCGGATGAATTCCACGCCACCCTGTGCGTCAAGGATTCCGGCGGGCCGTACCACTTCTCGCTGAACAAAAGACTGCGCCAACTGGCCGAAAAACACGCCATCGCCCACAAGATCGATATCTATCCCTACTACGGCTCAGATGGTGAGGCCTTCTGGCGTGCCGGCGGGGATGTAGCCGTCTCCCTGATCGGCCCGGGCGTGGATGCCTCACACAGCTACGAGCGCACCCACATCGATGCCCTCAGAGCCACCACCGACTGGATCATCGCCTACCTGCTCAGCTGATCTGCCAACCAGGTGCCAGTCCCATACCAGGATCCATTCTTATGAAGCCATCCAGACTTCTGCTTGTCGATGCCCACCAGGACCTCGCCTGGAATATGCTCACCTTTGGCCGCGACTATACCCGTTCGGCGGCAGAGACCCGCGCCATGGAAGCCGGGACAGAGACTCCCAGGTTGAATGGCGATACCCTGCTGGGCTGGCCGGACTACCAGCAAGGCAGGGTGGCGCTAATCTTCGCCACCCTGTTCAATGCCCCGAAGCACAAGCAGCTTGGTGAATGGGATACCCAGTGCTACCAAAATCCGGAGGAGGCACACCAGCTTTACCGCAAGCAACTTGACGCCTATCACCAGCTGACAGACGATCACCCCGACAAATACCGCCTGATCCAGGATCAGGCCGCGCTCTACCACCCATTTACAGGAATGGGAGAACCAGCCCTCACCGCCCGAGAACGACCTCGAAGACCCGGACCTCGATGACCCGGATGCCGATCCCACGCAGCCAGGCGGTTTACCTGTCGGGTTGGTGATCCTGATGGAGAATGCTGAGGGCGTCCGCAATGTGGATGAGCTGCCGGAATGGTGGTCTGGCGGGGTGCGGATCATCGGTCCCGCCTGGGCCGGCACCCGATTCTGCGGCGGCACCGGAGAACCCGGCCCGCTAACCAAAGAAGGCTACGCCCTGCTGGAAGCGATGGGCGATCTCGGCTTTATTCTCGATATCAGCCACATGGACCCGTACGCTGCCATGCAAGCCCTGGACGTATATGAGGGCACGGTGATTGCCAGCCACGCCAACCCGCTGGCCCTGCTCCCCAGAGAAGAGAGCAACCGCTTCCTGCCGGACGACCTGATCGAAGCCGCCCTGGAAAGGGATGCAGTCATCGGTACAGTGCCTTTCAACCGCTTCCTGGACCCCAACTGGGTCAAAGGGATGCGCCGCGAGCTGGTGGGACTGGATAAGGTCGCCGCGGTGATCGATTATTACTGCCAGCGAGCCGGAGATGCCCGGCATGTCGGTTTTGGCAGTGATTTCGACGGCGGCTTTGGCTGGCAGCATGTCCCCCACGAACTGAAAACCATCTCCGACCTGCACCTGCTGGCCCCCATGCTGGCAGACAAAGGCTACACCGATGCCGACCTGACCGCCATCTTTGGCAAGAACTGGCTGACCATGTTACAATCCGCCCTGCCGGAGAGCGTATGAGCGATAACTCGCAGCCAGAATTCACCCCCAAACCGATCAACAACACCTTTTCTCGCCGCTTTGGCCTGATCGCCACAGGCGTTGGTTTGCTGCTGTTCCTGATCGGGGCAGTGCCACAGATGTTCGGGCTGGACATCAGCGAAGCAGTCGGATTCGTCCAGGTAGGGGTCTTCACCATCGGCCTGCTGCTGATCACCGTGGGAGGCACGTTTGCGCTCAACTCCCTGTGGCCCTCACACTGGCGGTCGATTGCCGCCGATATTGGCCTGCGGGTATCCTGGTCCGGGTGGGTGCTGGCTGCTGTCGCCGGCATGGCCGACATCCTGGGACTGGGTACCAGCCCGTTGATCACCACCCACACTTATTTCGGATTCTGGCAGGCACGCGGCGTGCTGATCGGGGAGGCAGTCATTTTGATCGGCTTCCTGATGATGATCCCCTACAAGCGGGAGTTCCCACCCCCGCCGCTGCCCGGCGAAGACGAGACCGAGGATCAGGCAGAGGATAAACCTGCCATCCAGCTCGACGAGGAATAAAATAAGAGCCTGAAATCAGGCTCTTTTGTTTAATGATGATCAATCGGCTGGGGGCGATCTCACTCCTGGTTGCTGGATATCTCCATCATCCCCATCGCATGGAACATCTCTTCATTGGTATTGAACTTGAAGACCTCGATCCCCAATTCCTCTGCCCGGGTGGCTTCCGCCTCTGCCAGACGGAGAAAATCCTCATTCCGCACCGCAGGCGGGATCTGAGCTGAGAGCACCTCCTCCAACCGCGTCATTGCCGACTGTGAGTGTGTTTCCTCTGACAGCGTTTCCAAGTAATTTAGCAGCGCTTCGGCACCTTTCTCCCCATCTTTGCGAGCGGTACCCACCAGACCGCTGCTGGCTTCGCGCGCCCACCCCGCCAGGAAGACTCCTTCCAGCGGTTGATCGAGCTGGTCATCATAGGCTTCGTAGGATGTGCCCTCCACCGGGTAGGCGGGTGTTGGATTCTTGCTGTACTCTCCCCAATGGTCGACCGTCAGGCCCAACCCAGAAGAAACCGTATCGCCAATGCAGAAGATCACCGTATCGGCCTCCAGCACCTCGGTGGTCCCCAGCCCAATCGCGCTGGTGCGGCCCGAGCCATTGCTCCCCTCCCGCAGTTTTAACGTGGTGTGCTCAATCTCAAACCCGGTCACCTTGCCATTCGTGTCGCCGATGATCGCTTTGGGGGTTGCCAGGAAGCGGAAGGAGAAATCGGTATGCGACCCGGTCAACTCAGCCTGTAAAACCGCCGATAGGATGAATGCCTTGGCAGCCAGCGGATCCTGGCCGACTGCTTCCATCACCGGCGCTGCCTTGCGGACCTCCGCATCCAGCGCATTCTGATTCAGGTTCTGGATTACGGCTTGCATTTCTTTCTTATCAAATTTCACATCCGCCGGGCCGCGGCGCACCACCGCGGTGACAGTTTTGACTTTTAAATCCCGGATGCAGTAACGGGCGATATCCAGCATCACATTGCCAGCGCCAATCAGGACGACATGCTCACCGATATGGTACTGCTGCGTGCTGTATGGCGGCAGTTGGTTGTAGTGATACACCAGGTCCTTGGCATGATAGACTCCGTCCAGCTCCTCGCCGGGCAGCCCCAGCCATTTGGTACCCTGCGCCCCAACAGTGACCATAATCCCCTTAAAGCCAATCTCTTTCAGATCGGAGAGGCTCAACGCCCCATGCTCGCCGACCTTCACGTTGCCAAAATAATGTATCCCGGGAGAATCAATGATCCGCTGGAACTGTTTGCGCAGACCCAGTTTCATCTTGTATTTGTCATAATAGATGCCGTATTCAGCCAATCCGCCGGGCCTGATATCCCGGTTGATCAAAGCCACCGGCAAACCGGCATCCGCCAAATGGCGGGCGGCGAACACGCCTGCCGGTCCTGCACCGATCACCGCGACCGGGTGGGGAATATACTGCTTTTCTGTCATCAAACAATCCTCCGGCGGTAAATGTTACCACAGAACCGCCCTATTTTGATAAAATTTATCTTATTATCTTCATTTAATAGACGCTCCAAGTATCCGATTTCTTTTGTCTGTGCTATATTGATAATCGAGAACGATGTTCTCGATTATCTAACCCTTCGCCTTCATGATGTAAACATCATTACGGCGAACGGTATAGTAACGGTGTTGGAAAAGCCTCGAATATTTAAGTCTTTACCTCCATGATACTTTGTATCAGCCCGGAAAACGCTACAGGAGACTTACAACCTTGATCGGTAAGGCAGATTGATATGAATAAAAAACCAGACGCCTCCCGCAAATCCCCCTCCGGTCAAATCTGGCGGGAACGCGTGCTGCCGGCGTATTGGAGTGTCGGCGCCGGGCTGTCGATCCTGATGAATTTTATCCTGCTGATCATCGTATTCGTCCTGCTGGGCAAGCTGAACACGATCAACACGATCCTCACCGATAAGTTCATCGGCGGTCTGTATTACAATTTCGTCCTCATGGACCAGGCCACCATCGAGACCACCGTCACGGTGGAAGACACCATCCCGGTGCAGTTTGACCTCCCCCTGACGCAGAATACCGTCGTGGTGCTGACCAAGGACACGGAGATCAAAGGCGCCACGGTGACGATGAATACCGGCGGGCTGAACATCCGCTCCGCGCCGACAGATATTGTGCTCCCCAAGGGAACCCGTCTTCCCGTCAGATTGGACCTTTCCGTCCCGGTGGATACAGAGATCCCGATCAGTTTGACCGTCCCGGTCAACATCCCATTGGAGGAGACCGAACTGCACCAGCCCTTTACCGGCCTACAGGATGTGGTCTCCCCGTTCTACTGGATGCTGAAGGAACCGCCCTCTTCATTCAGCGGGGCAACCTGCCAGTACTGGGGAATTGATTGCCCGTAGGAATAACCCGACAATCGATTCCATCCCCACCCGAAACATACCCCTTCCCGTCCGCCTCATCCTAAGCGCTGTTATGCTAACCCGCTCCAGATCGAAGGCGTTTGGCGCAAGCAGCCGGGTGGGCGGTGGGAGAAGTGAGAGAATCAAAAGGCAGGTTCCGATTGTGCCCAATCGAGAACCCGCCCCTACATCATCACACAATCCCGCCGGGATGGGGTTATTTCTTCTCCGCCACCAGGGTAAATACGCCCCCAAATGGATCGGTGACCATCCCGATTCGCACCGGCGCGTACATCAGCGTATCCACCGGCGGCTGCCCCTCTCCACCCGCGGCGAGCATGGCGGCGTGCAGCCGGTCCACCTCTGCCGCGCTCTCCAGATAAAGGAGTACCTCCACATTGGCGGGGGCACCTTTCTTTGCCGGGAAGACGGTCAGCCAGGTATCGCCCAGCCGCCAGCCGTGGGTGAACTCTCCCTCCACATACCCCGGCGGGCCAAAGACCTGCTCGAAGAACGCCAGCGCGGCCTGGTAATCCTGGTAATACACCGCCGCGCCGCTGATCCCCTGAAAGTGAAAGCGCGGCTCCGGGGCGGGATTGGTGAAATATGCAGATCGGTACTCGTTGAAATCCATGGAGGCTATAGTTCCATTTCTGCCCGCACCGCCCGGTACAGATTCTCGGCTTTCAGCTCGCTGAGGTTGTAGCACGGTGCATGCAGATGATCGGCCAGACCCTGCGCCAGACCCTGATCGAAGGCCTGGTGCTCCATATTGATCACTACCGAGCGGATCTCATCCTCGGCGATCCTCTCAGCCAGGCGATGGGCTTCTTCCTGTGGGGGCATTTCCCCGGTCATCGAGACATTTCCGGCTCCATCGGTGAGCACGATCAGCAGAGGCAGCACATCCGGATGGGAAAGCTTTTCGCGGCGGACGACCTCATAGGCCAGGTACAGACCGGCAGACAGCGGCGTCTTGCCGCCCACGGGGATATCCTTCAGCGCCCGCTGGGCCAACTGCACGGAGTTGGTCGGCGGCAAGATCAGGTTGGCGCGGTCCTTCTGGAAGACCACCAGCCCCACCCGGTCGCGCCGCTGGTAGGCATCCGTCAGCAGTGAGAGGATCGCCCCCTTGGTCGCCGACATGCGCTCCGCCACGGCCATCGACCAGGAGGCATCCACCACGAAGATCACCAGGTTGGCGGTCAGACGCACGCGCACCTTGCGCTGCAGGTCATCCTTCTTGATCGAGAAAGCCAGCCCATTCTCCTGGCGTTCTTCTTCCCGATCCTGCTGATAGGGAGCTGCCGCCCGGATGGTAGCATCAAAGGCTATATCATCACTGCGCCCCATCGCCGGGCGCGCCATGATATAGCGCCCACGTTTGCGGTCTGTGCGCGTACGGGAACGCCGCCCGCTCTGCTTGCGGCTGAGTTTATCCAGTTGGTTGCTTAATCGGCGCGGGGTGAATGTTTCCCCGGTTTGGACCTGCTGTCCCCCGTCCCACCAATAGGCGCTGCCAGAGTCAAACACGTCCTGAGGACCCGGCTCAGCAGGGGACTGCTCAGACGATTCCTCAGTGACGCTAGTTTCTACTTTTTTTTTCTTGCGGAGCCGGTTCCGCTTCATCCCCATCGCCATGACCCTGCTCGGAAACACCATCATCCTCGCCGACCATCTGGTCCTGGATTTCCTGGATGCGCTCGGAGAGCTGCTCCATAGTGACCTCGGACTGCTGGAAGGGGCCGCGCTTGATGCGGTGCGGCAGGGCCAGCTCGGCAGCCAGGGCGATATCCAGATCGTTGATCTTGGTGCGCCCGTCGAAGGCGGCTTGGGCGCGGGCGGCTTTGAGGATTACCAGGTCTGCCCGGTGGCCGTCCACGTTCAGGGATGCGGTCAGGCTGGCGATGGCGACCAGATCGCGGCTGGTATAGGTCACCTCGCCGATCAGGTCCTTGGCGGTGGTGATCTGGGCTGCCAGCTTCTTTTCTTCCGGCTGCCACGACTTGATGAAGGCAGCAGGGTCAGCTTCAAAGTTCAGGTTGCGCTCCATGATCGCCACCCGGTCGCGGGCCTCACGGATACCGTGGATATCGACAGACAGGGCGAAGCGATCCAGCAACTGCGGACGCAGGTCACCCTCTTCAGGGTTCATCGTCCCGATGAGAATGAACTTGGCCGGGTGCGAGAAGCTGATCCCCTCGCGCTCGACAATATTGACACCCATCGCCGCCGAGTCCAGCAATACATCGACGACATGGTCATCCAGCAAGTTTAACCTCGTCGATATACAGCAGGCCGCGGTTGGCGGCTGCCAGCACACCAGGTTCAAACTGGCGGGTCCCTCTCTGGATGGCGCTCTCGATGTCGAGCGAACCAACCACACGGTCCTCGGTGGCACTGACCGGCAAGTCAATGAACGGGACAGTGCGCACGGCGATCTCCAGCTCTTTGCCAGCAGCCTTCTTGTCCTTGACCCAGTCTGACCAGGTCTCAGGGGCATCCGGGTTGTCGTTAAAGGGGGATCCGTAATAAACTTCGATCTCCGGCAGCAGCACAGCCATCGCCCGGGCGGCTGTCGATTTGGCCGTTCCGCGTTCTCCGCGGATCAAAACACCGCCGATCTTGGGTTCAATTGCGTTCAGAATCAAGGCCCGGCGCATCCGATTTTGTCCAACAATAGCAGTAAAAGGGTATGTTGCTCGCATTTTTCTCTCAATTTAGTGAATTTAGCCCCCCAATATTATCATAAAGGTTGTCATAATGCATGTGTTCCTTTATAATACCTCGGCATTTCAAAAATTGGAGACTAACTATACAATGGATCAACTAGACGCCCAAGACGGGCAACCCGAAGAAGTACAAACCGAGAAAGAAGCCAATACCGAAGAATTTTCGATGGAAGCTCTGCTTGCTCAGGAAGATGTTTCCCTGAACATCCCCAAACCGGGCGAGATGAAAACTGGCGTAGTTGCCAGCATCGCCGGAGACGAAATCCTGGTCAGTATTGGTGCAAAATCTGAGGGGGTTATTCCCAGCCGGGAAGTATCCCAACTCCCGCAGGAATATAAAGACAGCCTCAAAGTAGGCAATGAGATCAAGGTTTATGTTGTCAACACAGAAGGCCGCTACGGCACCATTCTGCTGTCTGTGCAACGCGCCCTGGAAGAAAGTGACTGGGATCAAGCCGAATCACTGATGGCCTCTAAAGAGGTCTACGAAGGCGAGATCAATGGTTACAACAAAGGCGGCCTGATCGTCCACATGGGGGCCCTGCGCGGTTTCGTACCCGCTTCACAGGTCAGCCTATCGCGCCGCATGTCCTACGGCGGCGACAGCCCCGACCAACGCTGGTCCGGGATGGTGGGCGAGCCGATCATGGTGCGCGTGATCGAGGTAGATCGTGAACGCCGCCGCTTGATCCTCTCTGAGAAAGCTGCCTCACAGGAATCACGCGATTCGCTCAAGTCCCGCCTGCTCGAAGAGCTGGAAGAGGGCATGGTGCGTGTCGGGCGGGTCACCAGCCTGGCCGATTTTGGCGCATTCGTCAACATCAATGGCGCCGACGGCCTGGTGCACCTTTCCGAGATCTCCTGGGACCACATCGACCACCCCAAAGAGGTGCTTGAAGTTGGGCAGGAAGTCAATGTCAAGATCATCAGTGTGGACCACGAACGCAAGCGCATCGGGCTTTCCCTGCGCCAGCTCAAGGATGACCCGTGGGACGAGAGCATCGAAGCCTACCAGGTCGGACAACTGGTGGAAGGCAAGATCACCCGCCTGACCAAGTTCGGCGCCTTTGCCCAGATCGAGGACAACCTCGAAGGTCTGATCCACATTTCAGAACTCAGCGACCACCGCATCGAGCATCCCAAAGAGGTGCTCTCTGAAGGTGATGACATCACCCTGCGGATCATCAAGATAGATACCAACCGCCGCCGCATCGGGCTGAGCCTGCGCAAGGTGGAAAGCCAGAAGTACAGCGACATGGACTGGGAACAAGCCCTCTCCGAGCTGGATGGCATCAGCATGGCAGACGATGATGACGAAGATGATGCCTATGACGCAGAAGCTGATATGGAAGATGAAGTAGAAGCAGAAGCCGCCGCCGAAGAGGCAGTAGCCGAAGAAGAAGCTGAAGAGGCCGTGGCTGAAACTGAAGACGAGGTTGAAGAGGCAGCAGAAGAAGAAGCTGCCGAAGAAACCGCGGAAGAAGCAGTTGCCGAAGAGCCTGTAGCTGAAGAAGAAGATGCCGCTGAAGAAGCCGTTGTGGAAGAAGAAGTTGTTGCCGAGGTGGAAGAAGAAGCTGAATCCGAAGCAGACGACGACGAAGCGGAAGTCGAAGAAGAAGAAGCGGACGAAGAGGAAGAGTAATTCCTCTGAGCCGATAAGAAACAAACCCAGAGCGCACCTCACAAAGGTGCGCTCTTTTTTTGACCTCACCCCGCCAATTGTTTCACAATTGCCTTCCCCTCTCCTATCAATAGGAGAGGGGAAATCGCTCAAGGCTTTGAATATCTATCAACTGTGGGTGAGGTGGTTTGTTGCTGTCTGGCTCCTCGGGGATCACTCCAACCCGTAGCTGACATTGACCTCCACCCGGACTTCTAAAGCGCCGGTCGAAACGGGCACATCACTGCCGCCTCCGCCCTGAGGACGGGCACTATCTGCCGCCATGTACATCGGGGTTCCGCCGTTGCCATAGTAAGTGGAAATGGTCTGGATTGGACCCAATTTTGCGCCGGCGGCTGTGGCGAGTGCACCAGCACGCTCCTGTGCATTGAGAACTGCAATTTCCATCGCCTGAGTATAGGCTGCCTCTGAATCGCTGAGTCCGAACTGGATCCCGTAGATCGAGTTTGCACCGGCAGCGATCACCGCGTCGAGGATCTCGCCCAGCGACTCCAGCTCACGTACGGTGACGTTGACCGAGTTATCCACCCGGTAGCGAACACCGCTGCTTTCCAGCTCAATACCATAATCACTGATCGGATAGACAGAGAAGTTGGTGGTTTGGACATCAACTGGAGCAACGCCGTATTTCTCAAGCACCTGTTTGATCTCGTCGATCACCTGAGAGCTTTCAGCGGTCGCCGCTTTCACATCTGCAGCTTCGGTGGCGACACCCAGATTGATCGTTGCCACGTCCGGGGACAAATAGATGACCCCTGATCCATTGATCGATACTGTCTGCGAGGGGGATACTGCCTCAGTGACAGGAGCCGCGCCGCAAGCCGTTAGACCAAGAACTGCCAGGATCAAAACGCTAATCAATACTATCTTGTGTTTCATTTTCCTTAATCTCCTTTTGAGATTGAATTTGTACACAACTAGACGCTGCATCCGGGCAAAGTGTTCCTCAAAATGATGAATTTCAGATGAGAGATTTTAGATAAAAAAATCCCCGCCATCATCGCGGGGATTTGATCGGTTATAGCAATAGTAATAGTTATTGATACAGCGGCAGCCGGACGCCATTCAGCGGCTGGGCATCCTCAGATATTAGATAGCCAATCGCACTGGAGATCTCTTCTGGCGTGGTCCATCCGGCGTATTTGCCGGTGGTGTCGCTGTCCCGGCGGTGATTGATATCAATCGCCCGCACCTGAATGATATTGGCGGTTACGCCGCTCACGGCAAGCTCCTGGGCAAGGGTCAGCATCAGGGCATCCTGGGCAGCCTTGCCGATTGCATATGCGCCCGATTTTGCCGCCGGATCGGTGGCCATCGGAGAAGAAACGGTGATCACCCGCCCAGATCCGTTGGCTTTCAACAGCGGCACGAATGCCTGAACCAGATAGAAGCTGGACCAGAGGTGCTGGGTGAGCATCGATTCCACCGTTTCAGCCTGGACTTCCAGCAGGGTCTCGCCGCCAGCCCACCCACCGACCAGGTTGATCAGCAGGTCTGCGCGGCCAAATAGAGTCTGGATAGCGCTGGCAATCGCCTTTAGTTCGTCGGGGCGGGTCAGGTCTACGGATTGGGTGTAGTGATCTGCCGGATCAAGGCCAAGATCGTTCATCAGGCTAACCAGGTTCTCCTGATTGCGGCCCAGTAACGCCAGCTGGTATCCTTCTTCTGCCAGCTGCCGGGTAACCACCTTTCCAAGTCCGCCGGCTGCTCCGGCAATGATTGCTGTTTTTGACAAATTATTTCTCCTGAACTACAGCGATCTGGGCCTCGGTCATCCCCTCAACGATCGGGCGGTCATCCTGCTCTTTGAGGTGTTCCTTACCGAGGAAATCAATCATATGCCCGGATTTATTGGCCTTGGTCTTGAGGTAGAACTCGTTGTGTTCATTGGGCGGGATGATATGCGGGATCCGTTTGGTAACGTTGATACCGTATTTGGTCAAATCGTTGATCTTCTTGGGATTGTTGGTCATCAGCTGGATGGATTTTACTTCCAGCGAATAGAGCATGTGGGCAGCGACGCTGTAATCGCGTTCGTCATCACGAAAGCCCAACGCCAGGTTGGCATCCACGGTATCGTAACCGTGATCCTGAAGGCCGTACGCCCGGATCTTGTTGGTCAGGCCAATCCCGCGGCCCTCCTGGCGCAGGTAGAGCACGATTCCTTTTTCCATCTTGCCAATCGCTTTGAGCGATTCCTTGAGCTGGTCGCGGCAGTCACAGCGCAGCGAACCAAGCGCATCCCCGGTCAGGCACTCGGAGTGCACCCGCACAGGAACATCTTCCGCGCCACAAATATCGCCTTTGATGATGGCGGCATGCTCTTTGTCATCGCGGTTGTTGTAGAAAGCCACAATTTGGAAATCGCCAAATTGGGTGGGCAGGTCGGCTATTCCGGCTATGTGGACACATACCTTGTCCGGCCCGATGCCTTCACATTCGTGATCAGAGTTATCATCCAGTAGTTCCTGGATCTTCATTTTTGAAATTGCCATTGCATTTACCTCTTTCGAATTTTATTTGACAAGATAGGTGATCAGGATCCCGCCATCAGGAATTGTTTCAAGATTATGCAGTTTCAACTGAATAGCTTCTTTTGAGGAGAGTCCGGCCCCGTCGGCCAGTGTGGGTGCGGTGCTACCGCCAAAGATCGTAGGCGCAAGATACACCCGGAGCTCATCGATCAATCCCTCGGCGAACATAGCCGCATTGAGCGTACCACCGCCCTCCAGCAAAACCAGGTTGATCCCCGCTGATCTGAGCTGATTCATCGCTTCAGACAGGTTTACCCGAAACGAGGATGACAGATAGACCTCAACCCCGGCAGATCGCAAAGCAGTGATCTCCTCTGGATTGGTTTTGGCAGTGGTGAAGACAAATACCCGGGCTGGGCCATCGGTGATGAAATTACCATCCATCGGGATACGCGCATCAGAAATAATCCCCACTTTAGCAGGATTTTCCGGCAGACCGGCAGCCACTCGCTCCTGGCGTAACTGGGAAGATTTGACCGTCAGGCGCGGGTCCTCGGCGATCAGGGTCTGTCCGCCAACCATTACTGCGTCGACTTCGGCGCGCAGTTGGTCCACACGTGCCCAGTCATCCTCAGATGAGATACCGGTGCCTGTGCGGGCGGCTGTATCGATCTTCCCATCCACGGTCATCGCCGCGTTGAGGATCACCCAGGGTCTTTGTTCTCTTTCCATAATAAATTGAGGGGGTTGAGGAAAACATTCTTACTAATTCGGATAAGAACTATCTTAATATCTGTTGAACAAAAAGCTAAAAGTCTACCACCAACATTTCGAGCTATTCCAGAATCTCCAGCCTGGCGAGTGAAGCCACCAACCGCTTCTTCCCGACCCCCTCAAAGAAGACATCCACGATCTCATCCCCATCGTCCATCTCGATCATCAAGACCATCCCCTCGCCATAAACGGAATGGCGCACCTTCTGTCCGGCGTGATGGGTCGGCTCAACCGCCGGCGCTTCCATCTCGGGCTGGGCATCCCAGGTTGTCGCCGCTTTGAACTGGCGCTGCGGCTGGCGCAAGGTCTGCCAGTAGTTGCCGCCCGATACCAGCTCTCCGGGGATGTCCTCCAAAAAACGGGAGGGATCGGCCGGTTCGCTGTAGCCGTAATTGGTGCGGTTGAGGGCATGGGTCAGGAATAGGCGCCGCTTGGCCCGGGTGATGCCGACATAGAACAGTCGGCGCTCCTCAGCCATCCCCTCAGGGTCTTCGAAGGAGCGAGAATGCGGCAGAGTGCCATCCTCCAGGCCGACGATGAAGACCACCGGGAATTCCAGCCCCTTGGCGGCGTGCAGGGTCATTAGAGTGGGGACATTGGCGCTGGCGTCCACCGTATCCTGATCGGAGACCAGGGCGATTCCCTCCAGGAACTCGGTCAGCGACTTGTTCTCCGACTCAGCTTCCGCCGCCAGCCGCTTCAACTCCAGCACGTTCTCCCAGCGGTCGATGCCCTCTTCTGAGCCGTCGTCCAGGTAGCTCTGGTAATCCACATCCGCCAGGATCTGGTCCATCAATGCCAGAGTGGTGAGTTCGGGCAACGCCTGGACCCATTTCCTCAACAGATGACCATACCCGGCCAGCGAACGGGCCGCCCCAGCGCTGAATGAATTAAAATATTCGCTCTCCGGCCCCTTGCCAATCTCCAGCACTACCGCCCCCAGACTGAGTTTCTCGTTGATCGCCAGAGTCCGCAGGCTGACGATCGTTTTGTTGCCGATCTTGCGCCGCGGGGTATTGATCACCCGGCTGAGGCTGGCCTCATCATTGGGGTTGTGCACCAGCCGCAGGTAGGCGATGATGTCCTTGACCTCGCGCCGCCCATAGAAGCGCTGCGCCCCGACCAGCTTGTAGGGCAGGTTGGCTTGCAGGAAAGCTTCTTCCACCAGGCGGGACTGGGCATTGGTGCGGTACATGATGGCGCAGTCTCCGGGTTCCACATTGGCGTTCATCACCATCTCGGCGATCTTGTTGACCGCCCAGGCGCCTTCCTCACGGCCGTTGAAGGCTTCGTGCAGCACGATCTTCTCCCCACCGCTCTGCTGGGTGAAGAGCTGCTTATGGGTGCGGTGCGGGTTATGCTCGATCACCGCCATGGCCGCATCGAGGATCGTCTGGGTGGAGCGGTAGTTCTGCTCCAGCAGGATCTTGACGTGGTCGGGATAATCATTCTCGAAACGCACCATATTGCGGTAATCAGCGCCCCGCCAGCGGTAAATGGATTGGTCGCCATCCCCCACGACGAACAGATTGCGGTGGAATGAGCCGAGGTGTTTTAGCAATTGGTACTGCGCCTGGTTGGTATCCTGGAACTCGTCTACCAGAATGTGCTCGTAGCGGCGGGCGTACTGTTCGCGCACAGCGGGGTGATATTCCATCAAATGAGCCGTCCACAGCAACAAATCGTCAAAGTCCAGCGCGTTAGAGGTGAGGAGCAGTTCCTGGTAGCGGTGGAAGATGCGCTGCACGACCTCATCCAGATAGGAATTGATCGGGTAATCATCGGGGAGCATCAGCTCGTTCTTGGCGTTTGAGATCTTGCCGTGGATGGCGTGCGGCCGGAAGCGCTTCTCATCCAAGTCCATCTCTTTGATCGCCTGTTTGACCAGACCGCGCTGGTCATCATCATCAAAGATCACAAAATTCTGTTCAAAGGGGAGATAAACCGCCTCGCGGCGCAGGATGCGAGCGCAGATCCCGTGGAAGGTGCCCAGACTCAACCCGCGGGCCGATCCGCCGAGGAGTTCGTCCACCCGGGCTTGCATCTCCTTGGCGGCCTTGTTGGTGAAGGTCACCGCCAGAATGTTGTAAGGCCGCACGCCGAGATGGGAGATCAGGTAGGCGATCCGGTGGGTGAGGACGCGGGTCTTCCCCGATCCGGGCCCAGCCAGCACCTGGACAGGGCCGTTGGCGGCGGTCATGGCTTGCTGTTGTTGGGGGTTCAATCCGGCGGATAAGTCCATAGAACAATTGTACCAAAGGCAGTGGGATGTGGCGAGGGATCAAAGAAGAGGGCTTGTGCAGCCGCACAAGCCCTCGCTGGAGGTTGGCCTGAAGCCGCCAGGGACTTCAAGCCGAGAAATGGGGTCGGCATTATGTCGGTTAGGCCAAGATCCCTTCGACCATCTTTCTGAATTTGCGGCAGTTTTCGATTGGGGCATGATTCTCATGCAGCCCGCCGCCCATAATGTAGATCACGTCGTTATCGTAGAATTGGAGTAATTCCGGAATGGTATCCAGGGTGATCCCGCCGCCCGGGGCCGGAAATACCGGCTTGAGCTGGCCCATCGGCCGTTTGGCGGCAGACACAGCATCCAGGCAGTCCTGCGGCTCGGCATGCAGTCTGCCGATAAAGTTGGGCAGGATGGAAATATCAGCCCCGACCAGGCGCGGCAGTACCCCGTAAGCAAATTTGGCCGAGAAGCCGGCTTTCTCGCTAAGATAGTAGATCCCGAAGAAAGAAGGGTGACAGAGGATCGGCAGGGCCAGGTCTTTAACCTCGGCCAGAAAGCGGATCATATCCCAGCCGATCAGCCCCGGCGTAACCATCAACGCCTGCGCTCCGGCATCTTTAGCAAAATACGCCCGCACAAGCGCCTCATCCACCGGACCGGTGACATTGGGGACATACAGCACATTCGCGCCGGTTTCACTATTGGCCTTACGAACAGCCGCGGCGCATTTTGAGACCCGGTCCTCAAACCGGGCAAAGGGTTGGTCGGTGAGACCATGATCATCCTTGACCAGATCCGAACCGCCCAGCGCAACCTCATAAGCTATCTCAGCTAGACTATCGAGAGCCAGGCCCATCGGCTTGATCGTAGCACAGATCATCGGGCGGTCTGGCACGCCGCAGATCTCCCTGACCCCGTCCAGGCCAAAGCGCGGGCCGCTGAACCGCGCCAGCATCTCCGGCGGGAACTCAACATCTTCCACCTGGACATTGGGGATCATGGACGTATTGCCATAGATCACATTCAAGACCTGGAGGATATCGGCGGAAGTGGTCTCAACTGCGTAGCTGATCTCAGCACGATACCGGGATTCTGATATCGGCTGAAAATCTTCCAGCCTGCCTTTCACCGAGTCCCAGTAATCATTTTCCGGAAGCAGGGCAGGAGGAAATTCAATCGTCTCCTCCACACAGGTTGCCTCTGCACTCTTACGGGCTTCCGCTTCTGTGCCGAAGAATGAATAGATCACCTTAAAACGGATTCCGGATAATTGCTGTGCTGCTTGCTTGTAGCTTGGCATCCAACTCTCCTCTACACGCTGGATGAGATCAGTCTATTGGTCAATCGAATACGATCAGAATTGGGGCTTCCTGACTTCAATATACAGCCCCTGCAGGGCTTCAGCAGTATCGAAATAAGCCCATTTGGACGAACCATGAGCGCCCTTCCCGCTGGCAATTTGCCGAATGCCCTTTTCCTTCAATTTCGCTGTGATACCGTCCAGGTCTTCTTCTGTGAAGCGAATGTGGTGGAGACCCGGGCCGTGGTTATCCAGAAAGTCCTGGAACACGCTTTGCCCCTCGACCGGCTCAACTACCTCAAGCTGGAATTTTCCAAAGTCCCGGAAGGCGATCTTTGCCTTGAACTCAGTTGGGCGGCCATAGTAAGTCGTCTCTGGTTCAAGATCCTCTGGCGGATATTCGATCACCTCAAACCCATCCAGCCCCAGGAGGTCCTCAATCGTTTTTAGAAAGGCTTCCAGATCGGCGACAATGATTCCCACCTGATCTGCATGGCTAAGTAAGTTATTCATCATACGCCTCTGGTGGTTGCGAATAAAAAATGTCTATGATTGCATCTCCCCCTGCTGCCAGGGGGAGGGTCGGGCTGTTTTCCTACTTGTTTGCCAAAATCTCTTCGGCAACTTGCTTGATCTCGGCGATAACCTCATCCTCACCGAAACCGGTCAGCAGGGCTACCCCTTTGATCACCGGTACATTGATCTTGTCCACGATCGGGCTGGTGGTGACCACAAAATCAATCCCGCCGCGTTCCACGTAGGTTCTGACAGATGTAGGCAGCAGACCGATGACCTTGATGTTTGCAATCGGGCTGAGGATATCAGTCAGCTTCTGCTCGATCATGGAGGAGCTGACCACACCAGACCCACAAACTGCCAACACGGTCAAACTCTTTTTTGCCATTGAAATTTACCTCCAGGTAGTTTCTATGAATTCTAATCCAAAACCGCATGCTGTCGGATTATGCAAACACCTCGTTCAGATAACGGACCACTTCCTGATCTTCGGTCGCATTGCGGATAGTGGACAGGATTTCTTCATCTTTGAAGATCGTCATCATCTTCTGCAGCCAGGGCACCTGATCCTTGGGATTCTTTCAAGGCAATCACGAAAATCATTTCAGCCATCACGGTGCGCTCCGGGGTGCCCATCTCCTGGAATGCAACCGGCTAACTAACGTGCCGAAGGCAATTGCACTGCTGTTTACATGTTCAGATTCCGTGTGGCAGATCGCCATGGGAATGACTGGTGGGTAGACCGGTGGGAAAGACCTCTTCTCGCTTGAGCACATTCGCGTAAAAACTGTCTTTCACAAATCCTTTCACCGAGCAGCTTGTCACTGAGGATCTTGATGACTTCCTCTTTTTCTTCTGCCTCGATCGCTAGCTCAACCAGTTCTTGACTGAATTCTACAAAGCTCATGATTGCAATTTCCTTTTGAGCCGGGGCTGAGTGTGCAAATCAGCCCCCCTAAGCTCCCTGGAATTTGTTCGTAACAGAATATTGCTTCTTATTCTGCGGCTTCCAGAGCAGCCTGTTCTTCCATGAAGGCGTGGACTCTTACCTTGTTCTTCTTCCACCAGAAGTAGAACGGAACCCAAAGACCGCCACGGACACCACAGCCACCCAACCAAAGTTCACGGCCGGCAAGAATATCAAACCGCCTGCAATCGGTTTGTTGGCGATCATACCTGCAGTTACCATGGCGCCTTCCTGCAGCGGTTCAGCAGCAAATTGTGCATAAACCTCGGTGAAGAGGGTGCTGTGCATGTGCAAACATATAGACCAATGGAGAACCAGATCGCGCTCAAAATCGTGGACTTGAAAATATTACCGTTGGTCACAGCGATGATCGGCTGGATGATGAACGGAATGGCGATCAAGTCCACCAGCAGCAGGGTCTTGTTACCGGGCAGGATCAACCCAACGCAACATGATCGGGATCAGGAGGATACCGGTGATCAGGGTTGCAGGTTCACCGTAGCCAGTGGCATCGTTGATGCCGATGTACAGGTCGTCGCCTTCTTTGACGTCTTCGGTGGTCTGGCTGGCGGGCAGCTTCAGTGATCGGCATGAAAGCGGAGGCAAAGATGTTTGCCACGCGGGGGAAGATCGCCATCACAGCAGCGGTGGAAAGCGCAATCGTGAAAATATTACCCCAGGCAGCCAATGTGCCGATGTCGCCCAGGTGGCCCAAAATGCCCAAGAAAAACCCAGGATCAGGCCGAAGGTAATCGGCTCACCCAGGAAGCCAAGGCGTTCCTGTAAATCATCAGGGCGCCAACGAATTTTGTTGGCACCCAGTTTGTTCAACACCCAGTTGCCGCCAATGGCAAAAGGAGTCGAAGGAGCAATATGGAGCGCAGGCGGTACGCAGTTCTGGTATCCGTAGTAGGTTGACCAGCGCTTGGAGTACATCTCAACGAAGATGGGTTGTACAGCACCTGGACGAACATCACGGCCATTGCCAGCCAAATATTCTGGTCACGCGTAGATCAAGGAACCCCAGAACATGTAGGAATAGTTATTCCACAGGTCACCGGGCATAAATATGTTCGTCCACCTGGTGCAGGAACAAAATAATCTGGAAGAACAGACCAAACCCCAGGAACATCATCCCGGCACGGGTTGCATAAGCAATCACCGAAGTAGCCTGCCAGCCAATGTCAACCGCAGGCAGGTCAGATCCCAGTGGTGTTCACAAAATTGGTTACCGCAGGGACGATGATGGGGATATAGGAATTGATCAACCAGCCAAAACCGGTGAGACCAATACCGGCATTGATACCAGACATCACAGCCTTCTTCCTTTCAACTTTCAGGAAAAGGCTGATGATAATGATGATGAACGGTACAAAGATCGCAGAGCCAAAAGTATTGAAGATATTACTTAGGCCTTGCATAATGGTATCAATATTCATTTTTTATCTCCGTTTGGTTTCTAGTAGTGAAAACAATTACCT
The DNA here is from genome assembly GCA_963722735.1 of uncultured Chloroflexia bacterium. Taxonomy (GTDB): domain Bacteria; phylum Chloroflexota; class Anaerolineae; order Anaerolineales; family UBA11579; genus UBA11579. The sequence continues at coordinate 89,483 of CAVROH010000012.1, read as the reverse complement.
CTTGTGCAACTTTCCTCTCTTCTTGTCCTCGATCCACCTCCTTGTGAAATTCATCACGGAATGATTGGTATAAAATATTTAGGGACGTACTTCTGGCAGGCACTTTATATTTTGATCTGTCTGGGTTGAAATTATTCTTACAGCCGTGAAATTATTTTCATTAATTGTAGGAAAAATTTTTTGGCCTGTCAATCACTTTAATGTGCAATTTTTTGCGAAAGTGCGGCGACCTCATCGATCCGGGCTTGCAGCGCTTCCGAGGCAGAAAGCGGGCGTCTGTTGATCTTGAGATAGGCGCCCAACCACTCCGGGGTGAAGTTCAATCGGGCGCGGACATACTCTGGTTTCGCCGGCATCGGCCAGAACTCTAATTTATGCGGGATCAGTTTGATCCTGGCGGTTATTGCCGCTTCCCATTTGGGTAGCAGATAGTCGTAATATCTTTCCACGGTCAGATCCGGGATGGAGTTGCGCGCCTGCTTGAGTTCGCTCAAAGCCAGCATCAGGGTGATCTCGCGGGCCTGCTTGAACTGGCTTTTTCCGTACAGGTAAAAGCCCAGCCAGACGGCCAGCAGGGCGCCAGTCAGATAGGGTGAAAGTGTTGGAAAACCATTCATGATGACTCCTTTATTCCCTGGCGAGCAAAGCTCGGGCGGCATCCGAATCGGTGACGACCACATTGATCAGACCGCCTCGCATGGCGCCAAGCAGCGGCTCCACCTTGTAAATGCTGGCGGCCACGCCGATCACAGTTTCGATCTTGGCCAGGTTTTTTAGTGATATTGAGACCGTACGCCGGTTGAACTCAAAGTCCAGGGGATTGCCATTGCAGTCATAATGCTTGCCGCAGATCTCGCCCACGGCCCCAGCCGCCCGGAATTGGTTGAGTTCCTCGTGGGTGATCAGTTGATTGCGCAGGATGGTGGAGTGTGAGGGGTCCATTGAACCCATCCCCACCAACCCAAGATCCGCATCCTCGGCCATCGACAAAAAACGGCGCACGGTCGGTTCATTGATCAGGGCATCACAGACTTCCGGGGTGGGCAGCAGCCAGGGCGCCGGCACGACCATCGCCCGCCCATTAACTTTCTCCGCCAGCACCTGGGCCAGGTTGGTGCCTTCCATGATCTCAAAATCAGCCGCCCCCTGGAAGCGCACGATGCGGCTGCCTTTCTTCTGTTGACCGTTGAAGGCCCGGATAGTAGAGGCTACCGAAAGCCCCAACGAGATCCCCAGGGTACTCTTTTCCTTAAAGTAATTATCCAGCACCACCGCCGCCACCTGACCCAGGCTCTGGACCAGATCGTAGTAGGTGGCCCCGGTCGTCGGCAGCACGTAGGCATCTTTGAGCTTGTATTTGGCTTTGAGTTCTTTGGCCAGCGAGGGAATTGTGGCGTAGGGGTATTTGATGATAATCTCGACCATCCCCAGCTCCTGGGCTTCTTTGAGCATCCGGGAGACGGTGGAGACCGAGACATTCATGATCTTGCTGATCTCTTTCTGGTTGAGGTTCTGCTCATAATACAGATGCAGCACCTCGGTGAGTTGATTTAGCCTTTCCTGAGTGACCATATTGCCAACCCCTTACGCGTGAGAATAATCTCAAATAGATGAAATTATTTTCACCTATTATACCCGAGGTAAAATTTTTTACAAATAAATTGGCGCTCACTAATTGGAATTAAAACCTACTCCCCGCGATACACCGGGAAGCTGACCCAGAAGGTGCTGCCCATCCCCGGTTCAGATTCAAACCCCGCCGCGCCGCCGCCGAGTTCGGCCAGACTGCGCACCGTAGCCAGACTAAGCCCCCAGCCCTTGTGCTCGCGAACGGCTTCCACCTCGGAGCGGAAGAACTGGGTAAAAACAAACGGCTGGTCGGCTGCATCCACCCCGATGCCGTGATCGGTGACCAGCAGGCGGACCAATTCCCCGTCCGATTCAGCGCTGATCTCGATTGGACTGCCCTCCGGGGAGTAGAGCACGGCGTTCTCCAGCAGGTAATGTACCATCTGGGCGGCACGTTTGGGATCAGCAAGCAACATCGGCAAGCCGGCCGGCAGGGAAACGGACACCTTCTGCCCGCGGGCTTCAATCTGGGCGCTGGTCTTGTCCACACCGGTATTTACCGCGCTGGAAAGCGGCATGACGAGGGTCTCCAGGTTGAGGCGGCCGCTCTCGATCTTGTAGATGTCCGAGAGATCGGAAACCAGCTTGGACATCCGCCCGACGTTCTCCCGGATCACCACAAGGAAGCCGATCTGGCTCTCGTTGAGTTCGCCCATCATCCCGCCCTTGAGCAAGTCGGTGTACCCCATGATCGAGGTCATCGGGATGCGCAGTTCGTGCGCCACGGTGGAGACAAAGGCAGCTTTTTCTTCTTTGGTCTCGGCGGCCAGTTGGACGAGGTCTTCAACGATCTCAGCCGCTTCGAGGGACAGATCCAGCTTTTGCAGGTCTGCCAGACGGGATTCCAGGGCAATCAACGGGTTGGCGGGTGAAGATTCAGATTTCATGGTTTCACTCTTTCAGGTTCTGGTAATAATCACAGTAGTTGGAGAGGGGGCATTCCTCGCATTTGGGCTTGCGGGCATTGCAGATCTCGCGGCCCAGGCGGATGATGTTGAGGTGGGCGGGGTAATACGTCTCAGGGGGCAGCAGGGATTCCATATACGGATGGGCCTTGTCAGCGCTCATCTTCTCAGGGCGCAGACCCAGCCGCCCGGTGATGCGGTAGACATGTGTATCGACGGGGAAAGCGGGGATATCCAGCGAGAACTGCAGCACGATGGCGGCGGTTTTAGGTCCCACACCTTTGAACTGCACCAGCCACTTGGTGGCTTCCTCGGCGGAGTATTCCTTTAAGAAGGTCAGGTCCAAATCGCCGCGCATCTCGGTGATTTGGCACAGGACATGCTGGATGCGGGGTCCTTTCTGGTTGGCCAGTCCGGCCGGGCGGATGGCTTCGATGACCGCTTGCTCATCGGCATCCCGCACCGCCTCCCAGTTGGGGAATTTGGCAGTCAGGGCGTTAAAAGCCACATCGCGGTTGACGTCGTTGGTATTCTGGGAGAGGATCGTGGAAACCAGCTCATCCAGGGGCGGCAGCGGGTTGCGCCACTCCGGATAGCCGTAGAACTCGATCAGCGTCTGGTGTACAGCGAGTGCTTTTTGTGCCAGGTCCATACTGGCTATTCTATATTAAGAAAAGCAGATTGGGATAACAAAACAAGGATGAATTCGGGTAAATGTACTGGCTTATCCCTCCGCCACCACCTTCGCCATATTTAGCAGGTCCTCATTGTCCGGGTCATGCACAAAGCTCCAGAAGACTTCCTGAGGGTGGTGGTTGGGACTTTCGATCTTGTTGCGCACCATATAGATCTTGCGCTTCAGGGTCAATCCCTCTACGGGAACTTCCACCACGCTGCCCAATTGGAGCGGGTAGTGCGACGCCAGCCGAGAGACAAAGGATACTCCATACCCGGCGGCGACCGTCTCCACGATCGCCTCTGCATTGCCCAACTCGAGGAAGATATTCAGGTCCTCCAGGGTGATATCGAATTTCGAAAGGTGCTCCATCATCACCTTGCGCGTCCCGGAGGTCGGCTCCCGGATGATGATCGGTTCATCCAGCAGGTCGGCAGGCTCAATATGGGAGTGGTACGCCCAAGGGTGGCCCTTCGGCACAATCAGGATGATCGAATCATCGAAGAACTCGGTTACATCCATACTGGCATCCACGGTCTCATAGCTCAACACCCCCAGATTGGCCTCCCCTTCCAGTAATCCGGGGATCACATTCGGGGCGGTGCAGGCCAGGATGATCACCTTGATCCCGGGGAAACGCTGTCTGAAACGCGCCGCCAGCTTGGGCAGGATGTACTTCCCAGACGTCGTGCTGCAGGCGATCCTAAGTTCCCCCACTACCTGCTGGTCCAGCGAGGCCATCATCTCGCGCACCTCATTGGAACTGCGCAACAGTTTATACGCCCAGGGCTGCAATACCCGCCCCGCGTCGGTCAGCGTCAGCCTGGTTGTAGACCGGTCAAACAGCACCACACCCAGGTCGATTTCCAAGGACTTAATATGGTGACTGACCGTCGGCTGGGATAGGTTCAACCGCTTGGCCGCTTCGGAGAAATTCAAGGTTTCGGCTACATGCACAAACGCCTGTAGTTTTGTCAGATCTAACATCAGTACACCCCGGATTTTCTTCTATTGTACTTGAGAACCTGGCTCAATTACTTTCAACCCGATTAGAAATCTTTTCTTCTCCGTTTCAAGCCGAACCCGGCAGCGGCAGCCAGCCCGATCACCAGGGGAAAATTGCCGCAGAACGGTAGTCCGCTGCGGGGCGCTTCTACTTCATTGGCAGGTTCACTCTCAGGAAGTTGCCCATCATCCGCCGGGGCTGGTTTATCTGCCGCTAGCTCTTCCGCTACTACTTCCAGCACTTCCTCGTACAGCGAAAGGTCGTCAATCCAGATCGTGCCGCTGTTCGTGCCGCCAGCCGTTGCGCCGAAAACAAACGCCATCCCCAGTCCGGATTCCGGATAGACCAGCGAATCCTGCAGGGCAAATTCATCCCAGGGGATGGTGACCAGCGCCCATCCGCCAACACTTTCCGGCGGGGTCTCGAATTCCACCAGCGAGGTGGCGCGTTCCTCCCCCAACTGGTAGTAGAACAGCAATCCGTATGGCAGCCCCGCCTGGCTGGACTGCAAATAGAACTGCAGCCCATTCCCCTGCCAGTTTTGCGGGTGGTAATACAACAACTCGCAGCTTGCCCAACTGTCGGCCAACACTTCAAAATCAATCTGCAGGGCGGCGCTACCCTGGTGGGCCGTCCCACTGGACGGGTTGCAAGTCACCGAAGTTGCCGCAGCCTCATCCCAATACGGCAGCCAGTAATCCGACTCGGGATGGGCGCCCGACTCGAAATCATCGATCACCATCGCTCCGGTGGGCATCGGCCGTTGTTCAGGAGGCTGCTCCGCCGCTGGCGGTTCCTCCTGAGTGACCGGCTCTGCCGGCCGCGGCCCTCCGCTGCCGGAGGCTGTCGCCAGCCAGCGGTTGACGGCGATATTCAGCAAGGGGATAAATTCCTCCGTGGCCTTTTGCCCGCCCTCGGCGCTGGGGTGGTCATCCCCCCATGAGTCATAATACAAGGTATCCCGGCCGGCCCCGGTGAGATGCTCGATCTGCGCATTATTGTAGCGGTGATGGTTGCCCGGATCGGTCAACACGTTGTAAAAATCGAAGACGAACACATTCTCCAGCGGATAATCGTTCTCCTCCAGCCAGTCGTTCACCAGCCAGTTGGAGACCGCCCGGGCATTCTCCGGGCGGGAGATATGCTGCATCGGCGGAGAAGTGATCACCACAAAGAGCTTATCGGGGCGGGTCTCAAAATAGGTCAGCAATTGGTTGTACACATACTTGGCTGAAGCTACCGTCAGATCCCCGCCCGGGGCAGCCGCATCGCCGGGTTTGCCGCCAATATCCGAGTTGGGGAAGCAGGATTTGAACATGATTACCTGGTTCTCCCCGCCTGGATCGGCAATCGTGCGGGTGTAGTATTGGTATCCGGCGGCATTGGCATCGCTCTCGTTATAGACCGCCTGCATGTAGCGGTCGCTCTCCGGCCCAACGAACCAGGTCGGCCAATCCAGCGTATCGGTGGCATCGCCGATCCCGTCCGGCCCCCAGCCGTAATAGGTATCGCTGACGAAATAGTTATTCTCTTGCAGCGCCAGCCCCAACCCGCCCTGGTCATCGGCCAGCCAGTTCTCTCCCACCGAGTGGTGCAGAAAGATCAGCTTGATGGTCTCATCTGGCGGGGACGGGTCCAACCCGGACTGTGCCCGCACCGCACCGGCCGTGCTTCCAACTGCCAGCAGGATCACCAGCCCAATCACCATCCAATAAAACGATTTGCGAATTTGGCCCATAATGTCCTCCTCGTCTATCTATTTCTTTTTCCAGTGTAAGCCGGGATCACGCAATCTCCAATAGGAAATCAGTTGGGTTTAACCTAATCTTTTGGCCGGGTGAACCAGGATGCCAGGTAAAGCAGCGCTCCAAACAGGTAGAGGCTTTTGATCCCAAAAGCCATCGCGCTGTATTCCAATACGCCGCCAACCGCAGAACCAAAGAAATTTGAGGCAAACGCTTCGGTAACATCGGTCATATTCTTTATCGAGATTGAAAAGATCGCCGCGGCAAAGAACAAGGGCACACCCATCACCAGAACGGTCAACAATGCCCGCATCCCCAGACCAAAGTGTAGCAGCCTGTCAATCGGCACAATATAGCTGACCACCAGGGTCACCAGCAGCAGCAGATACAGCCACTTGCGGTCCACTTTTGGCAAATAATCAACGATCAGGTTTGCCAGCAAAACCATCAGCAGCACCATCGATACCGCGATCGCATTCACCAGCCAGGTTGAGCCAAACAGGAGCGCAAGTTCCGTAATGATCTTGAATTCGATCAGCAGGAAAGCCCCACCCAAGAAGAAGAAATGCCAGTTGATCCCCTTTGTCTGTGGATAAACCTTACGCATACTGAACCAGGCAATCGCCACAATGATGACCAACACCACCCAGTAAGAGAACGGGATTCCACGGGTTTCATTGTATAGATACGGCCAGTCATCCGTTGCCAAGGGAATATCTTTGTCCTCTCCAAGATCAAGAATTTCACACCGGTTATCTTCACAGAATGCCGCCAGGTCTTCCCATGATCCCTGATAGCCGCTGAGGTACAGCACCCAGGATGTATCACTGATCGAAAGCTGGATCGGGGGTTTGCCGAACGCCTCTTCCAGGGTATCCCCGATCCGCTGCACGATCCACCACCGCCTGGCATAGAACGTAACTGCGATTACACCGTCTTCTGTCAGCAGATCCTTTGCCCCCTCGATGCTTTCCACCGTGTAGACAAAATTGTCCAGCCGCACCCCGCTCATCCCGGAGAGCAGGGTCTGCGAGTCGAGAATGCCAAACACGATCAGGTCATATTTCTGGTCCGTCTTCTCAAAATATGCCCTGGCATCATCGATATAGATCTGAACATTATCAGACTTATATGGCTGCTGGGGATGGTATTCATAGGCCAGATCATAGATTAATGGATCAATCTCTACAGCATCCACCTGCTGGACGCCATTGCTCAATGCGGCAGCGACATCATTCCCGGACCCGGCACCCACAACCAGCACATTGTCTGGCTCTACAATTTGATAGGGCAAGTTGTAGATTGTCACCCTCGGCTGGATCAGTTCCGCATAAGACGGGTTGGCTGCCAGATACTCTGGCGTCAGGTTCAACAGGTTCATGTGAACCAGTTGGTTTACGGATAGATAATACCCAGCATCCTCCGGATGAGCATCGAACAATTCCTCATCCACATCCACAGCCGCGGCGAGCGGGGTCAGGTCTACCCGGTAATAGGGAGACCATCTGGTTTCTCCCTGCGTGAGGAATAAGGTTAGAACGATCCCAACGCTGCAGAACGCATTGAATACAAAATTCCTGCCTGTTCTTTTCACAAATCCCAAGGCGATCAGCAATCCGATCAGCAACCATATCCAGGGAGACAACTGAAGCCAGGAGACCAACGCAAACGCCCAGATGCCCAACAGGCTGCCCAGCAGATTAATTACATAGGCCCGGATCGGCGGTAAGCCCTGCATTTGGCGGCCGACCAGTTGCCCGGCAGGGATAAAGAGGAATAATGTGCCGCCGAAGAAGATCAACACGATGAGCACAAAGAAAGCGGTCGAGAACCACAAATTCTGCTCCTGTGTCTCCCAAATATACTCCCCGGTTTCAGGCATCACGATCGTGCCGCTGGACAATGTACCCACCAGGGTCCCGACAATGATAAAAACCAGCAACAGGGGGATAAACCTCTCCCAGTAATCCTTCTTTCGTTTGGAAAGGGCAAAACCAATCCCCAGCCCCAGGAAAGCGGCCATCATAATCAGGTTTTTGAAATATGAGAAAATCCGGATCTCAGAACCCAGCCAACGGATCACCAGCATTTCAAAATAAAGGCTCATAAAACTGGCGATCAATAGAACAAATACCTGGCGACCCTTACTACCCTCTACCGGTTGTTCTGACATTTTATCTCCCGAAATAATCAAAACGAGAAGACTCAGAATGAATTCTTTAGCCTACAATACCCATTTTTTACATTCAATGCAATTAGATTTACATTTCAACTTCGGAAGAGTATAAAAAATGATCCTTGATGCTAGTATCAAGGGGCACAGATTATCAAGGTTTCCGGCTTATGATGCCTTCCTAACCTAACGATTTCTTCATTCCAGTATAGGCCGGGATTATGCAATCTCCGATGGGAAATCAAAGAGAGAGAAAAGTATCCCCCTCACGAAAGGGGGATTTCAGGAATACTAAGCCCGGACTCCAGCCACCTCATCCGGAGAATTGGAACGGTAATACTAAATATCTTCTTCCCTGTTCTGCTCAAACAATTCATCCAGTGTTGGAATTAGCAGCGGGATCTTGCCAACCGCATCCAGACGGTTCCATTGGGTGTGCAAGTACATCAAATAGTTAAAGGTTAGATCATCCTTTTTTGGCAGTGCTTCAACTTTGCGGATCAGTTCCTTCAGGCAGGCCAGATAAAGAGAGAATGGCTTGACCTGACATAAAAAGTTCTGGAACTTGATCACATTCGTAAAATCCGCCCGGTATTCTGCCATGATGATCTCAAGATCATCGATCAACAACTTCTCCACCGGAGAGGCATCATTGATCCCGAAAATCGGGGCTTCTGAGGTCAGCTTACAAATCGTCTGTCGCTCTTCAACCGCAATCGTCAGTCTGCCGCCCAGGGTGAAAGCTTGCTTTTTCTTCCGGTGTCGATCTTCCATGATCACCAGGCCAGGGCACACCCGATATTCCTTCACATCTGTCCAGGGATGATGCACCGTGATTTCAAAGCCGCCATTCTTTTCACCGAATACCGGGAATTTGGTCCAGATGATGTCGAAATGTTTGTGGGTGGGTTCATCAGAGATATGTACATCCAACCGGAATCGGTCCGTAGGATGGCTAAGATCCGGGAAATGGTAAAGATATCCAATCTTGGGGAGTTCTTCTTGTGGGGACATCGAATCGTAATCCTTTCGGAAATATTGGTTAAGTCAATCGCTCTATTATAACCGCATTCATTTGACCGTAATTCCACTTGATTCTAAAAAGATGAAAACCTGCACCCGACCGGGGTGTTCGGACATACTTGTATTCTGATTTAACAAATTTGCTATACTAATAGCACTATAATCCACAAGGAACAACCATAAAAGGAGATGTGAGGATGGCAAATGTATCTCATCTGATCGACAAAAAAAGTGATGGCTCAAACTATACGGTTGAGAGCAGCGCCTCGGTCCTCGATGCACTGAAAGTCATGGCAGAGGCCAATATCAGCGCGGTGATGGTCGTTGAGGAAAAAAGGATCATCGGTATCTTCACCGAACGGGATTACACCCGCAAAGGTGAGCTTAAAGGACATGCCGCCAAAGATACGCTGGTAAAAGACCTGATGACAGAAGATATGCTGACCGTCTCCCCGGAGACATCTACTGATTTGTGCATGGAACTGATGAATAAGCACAAAATCCGCCACCTGCCGGTCGTGAAAGAAGGAGCGATGGTGGGGATGGTTTCAATGAGGGATGTGGTGGAGATGGTGGTAACCGATCGGGACAGCGCCATCATCGGTCTTGAGAATTATATTGCTGGTTCCGGCTTCTCGACATGAGTTTCAAGGACTAGAAAAACATTCCCTATGAAAGGCAAAGCACCGGAAATCCGGTGCTTTTTTCGCGGGTGGTATAGACCTGTGCAAAAGCTAACTACCCAACTATCCTCCCAGGAAGACATTATGATCCATCTTGTGGCGCTGCTGCAGCAAGGAGGTAAACCGCTCTATCTCCGCCTGTTTCTCCTGCCGAGACCAATTCAGCGACTGGCACAAATTTCTGCCAGCTCCGCCAGGCTTTCCGGCGTGACCATTCCAAGTTTTCCGATCATCGTGCGCCGCAGGATCAGATCGTCCAGATGGACAACATCTTCATTGGCGGCTAGGTATTTGATCTCCCCGATACTGAATCTCCCTGATCGTCTCCAGGGGCTGGCCGATCTCAGCACATTCTTTTTGCAGCATCGGCTCAAGATTGGTCCCATAGGTATCAAATAACCGCATGAGTAAATTGTCATCGCACGGGCAGTTAGCTTTTATCCCGGAGAGGAGGCTTTCCATTTCCGATTGATTGTGGGGATAATTCCTGCTGCCCCCAATACTCAAATCCTCGGTAGAGACCCGCCGGTCAATGCCCAAATAAGGCAGGATTCGATCCGCTGCATGTTCGGAAAAGGCCCGGAAGGAAGTCCATTTGCCGCCAACCAGGGACAGCACCGGTATCTGCAGCAGATCACCTGGCTCTAGTACACACACCTTGTGGTTCCGGCTGATCTGCCCTGTTGCCCCTCCTTCGGTGTGCTGCAAGGGGCGAACGCCGGAGAAGGTGTACACAATTTGGGAGGTATCAAGCTCAATATCCGGGAACACCCGCTGGACCATCTCGAAGAAGTACTTCACCTCGTCACCGGTGATGATGGCGTCATCAGGGTTGTCGATGCGCAGATCTGAGGTGCCGATCATCACTTTGTCGCGCAGCGGGAAGATCAGCACAATGCGCCCATCCTGATTTTCGAAGAAGAATTCGTTCTCGCCGATTGCCTCTCTAAGCCGCTGGTTATCCAGGATCAGGTGCGATCCTTTTGTCGCGCTGATGAAGTGGGTTTTACCTCCCATCTCCTTGTTGACCAGATCGATCCAGGGGCCGGCAGCATTGACCAGAACCTTTGGCCTGACATCAAACAGTTCTCCGCTAAGCTCATCCTTCAGCGTAACGGTGACGTCACTGGCAGAAACAAAACTGACATAGTTGAGCGGGATAGCCCGATCGTTGGCTTCCACCGCATCCCCGATCAGCTCGATGGCGATCCTTTCCGGAGAGGGCATAGCGCCATCGTAATAGGTGCCTGTGAACAAGACCTTTTGGCTCAATTCCGGGAAGAGGGAGAGGGAATCTTTGCGGTTGAGGAAAACATGCGGAGGGACTGTCTTCTGATTGCGGGTATAGTAATCATAGAGCATCATCCCGATCTTGATCACCACCGCCCCACGTTCAGTCGGGCGCTCCAGAAGCCCCAGGAATTTGAGCGGGGCGTTAAGCAATCCTGAAAACCACCTGAATATCGGGAACGTGGTTGGGAGCGGCTTGACCAAATGGGGAACATTCTCGATCAGCCGGTTGCGTTCCTGGACCGCCTCCCGCACCAGACGAAATTCCCCGTTCTCAAGATACCGGATCCCTCCATGCACCATATGAGATGAGGCCGCGCTTGCCCCGCTGCAGTAATCTGCTCGATCCACCATGAGCACATCCACCCCTTGCAGGGCCAGATCCCTGAAGGTGCCGATTCCATTGATCCCGGCGCCAATGATCAACACACTGGGATCTCATTATTATCTTTGATCTTGCGTATGCGGTTTTCTCTTGGTTGCATAGCAGTGTCCTATTCAATCCAATTGAATGTGCGTGTGACCGCTTTTTTCCATTGTGCGTATAATTCGGTTCTTGCCGGGCTGGCGAGGTCGGGGTTCCAGATTTTATCCACCTGCCAATTCCGCTTCATCTCATCTTTGGATTTCCAAAACCCAACCGCATAACCGGCGGCATACGCGGCTCCTAGGGCAGTGGTTTCCGGAACCACCGGCCGGATGACCGGTACGCCCAAGCATATCCGCCTGGAACTGCATCAGGATCTCATTGTCGACCATACCCCCATCCACCTTGAGAGCACAGAGGTCAACCCCGGAATCGGCATTCATGGCGTCCAGCACTTCCCGGGTCTGGAAGGCAGTCGACTCCAGCACAGCCCGGGCGATGTGGCCCCGGTTGACATAGCGGGTCAATGCCGACAATCGCCCCTCGGGCATCACTGCGCCAGTAAGGGGCAAACAGCCCTGAGAAAGCCGGGACAAAATAGACCCCGCCGTTATCCTTGACAGTATTTGCCAGATTCTCGATCTCAGGGGCGCTGTCGATCATCTTGAGATTGTCGCGCAGCCACTGCACCAGCGCCCCGGTAATTGCAATCGAGCCTTCCAGGGCATAGACGGGCTTCTCATCCCCAAACTGGTAACACATTGTCGTCAGCAAACCATGTTTGGATTGCACGATCTCCGTTCCGGTATTTAGCAGCATAAAACAGCCTGTACCGTAGGTATTCTTGGCTTCCCCGGGCTCAAAACAGGTTTGCCCGACAGTGGCAGCTTGCTGGTCCCCCAGGTCCCCGGCGACGCGGACAACGCCCTTGAACGGCCCTTTCTCAAGAGTATGTCCGTAAACTTCGGATGAGGAGCAAATTTCGGGCAGCATGCTTCTGGGGATACCCATAAGCCCACAGATCTCATCATCCCAGGCTAAGGGTTTGCAGATCCATCAGCATGGTCCGGCTGGCATTGGTGACATCGGTGATGTGTTTGCCGCCCTTTGGCCGCCGGTCAGGTTCCAGATCAGCCAGGTATCAATAGTGCCAAACAGGGCTTTGCCCTGGTCTGCCGCCTGTCGGACTCCTCGCACATTGTCCAGCATCCATTTGATCTTCGGCCCGGAGAAATAGGTCGCCAGCGGTAAACCAACCGTTGGCCTGAACCGGTCAATGCCGCCGTCTTCTGCCAGTTGGTTGATGATCTGATCCGTGCGGGTATCCTGCCAGACGATGGCATTATAATAGGGCTGGCCGGTTTCTGCTATCCCACACCAGAGTGGTCTCTCGCTGGTTGGTGATGCCGACGGCAGCGATATCTTTCGCCGTCGCGCCTGCCTTTCGCAGGGCTTCGATGATGACTGTCTCCGTATTCCGCCAGATCTCGATCGGATCATGCTCCACCCACCCGGGTTGGGGATAGATCTGTTCATGCTCAAGTTGGTGTACGCCAACAGCTTCACCCTGATGATTGAAGATCATGCAACGGGTGCTGGTGGTACCCTGATCGATGGCCGCGATATATTTGCTCATTGCTCCTCCAATACAGATTTCTGTGTCAAGGAAAAGCCCAGCGGATAAGACTCACCCGCTGGGCTTTATTAGTTACCCAAAGGTTTTGACCAGCAGGTTTACTTACATCAGGTAAATTGTGCCTGCAGTCATGAACCAGGTGACAAGATGGCAATCATCAGAGCACCGAGATAGATCTTTCCTGTCCGGCGGAAGAACCAGGTGTGGAACCAGAACAAGATGATAAACTCTGGGACGTAGACGAAAAGCATCAGCGGCCACATCGAGGTGAACTGAGAGAGATCCATCAGGAAGAAAGTGATCGTTTCAGATCCAGGACCAGCACCGCCCAAGAACCAGGGCAGGTACTGGAAGCACCAGATCAGGAACAAGCCGGTGACCATGGCATAGACTACCTTCAGCCACCACATCCACTGCGTCTTGGTCGGGGTTTCATATTCCTTCATCCGGGCCTGGCCGAAGAGGAAGATGCCGCCATTGATCAGGAAGAACAGCAAGGCAGGAATGCAGGTAAATGAAGAAGTAACCCACCCGGTTTCCTGTGAACAGGCGCATGTAAGGCCATGCGAAGCGGAATTCCTGCCCAATTGTAACCTGGAACAGGCCGGAGAACAGGTACATCCACATGAAGAGGATAACGGCGAGCAAGACTGTCTTGCCGAGGATGCCCCAGTCCATCTTGTTCTTCTTCTTCACCATAGGTCACACCCATATCATATAAGGTAAGCCCTTCTTTCTTCTTCTCACGGAACCAGAAGATGAACAGAATGAAAGCCACTACGGCATTGGCCAGGAAGAAAGCGGCTACACCGTTGGCCATTTCCATCTTTGCCCAGGGGAACCAGGTTTCAATTTTGCCGCCAATGCCACCATACTGCGTGGTCAGCGGGTACAGAATACCACCGATGAGCATATTGGTCGTGGCCAACTTCCACCAATCCTTCTTGGCTGGCAGCATAGCGGTCCGGGAACTGGTTGGGCAACAGGTGCAAAGAATTTCAGTGGAGAGCAGCAGGCTGGTCAGCGGCAGCAGGGTGACGAGTGTGCCCAGCAGGGTGATGAAACCGAAGATCTCTTTCCACATGAAGATCTGCTTGGTGGGCTCGATCCACATTGATCCACCTTCGCCATCCTTCAAGGCCAGGCGGAACCAATCCAAAAGCTTCCGCCACAGATTTGTTCTGCAGGGGCAGCAGGTGGTGGTCCATATTGATCAGGGCCATGCGGCGGGCAGTGCCATCTTCAAAGCTGCCGTAAGTGGTGTCCCACTCAACCGGCGGGGTAAGGCCAAAAGCCGCGGCGCGTGTTTCGCTCTGGTCAAGCGGTTCCACCCGAAGCTGATTCTCGCGGAAGCCGAGGAACTCATCGTAGCGGGCCTGAAGCATCAGCAGGTTGGGCAAATCCGGAGCAGCCGGGTGATGAAGCTTGCTGAACGACGGCCTTCACATTTTCCGGGAACAAGCCGGGAGTTTGACCGCATTCATGCCGCCCATCGAGTGGCCGGTAACGCCAATATTCTCCGCATCTACGAAAGGCTGTTTGATCAACCATGCCAAAGCGGTTTCATTGCCCATCACATAAGCCGGGTCTGCAAACCAGCCGCCCAGGTTCAGGCCGCCAATAGAATCGCCATGGCCAAGTGCATCCGGGGCAAGAACCACAAATCCGCGCCGGGCCAGCTCGATAGAGAACGGTCCCTGGACATCTTTGTCGTTCTGATAGCCATGCATATTCAACACGGCGGGCAGCGGATTGCTGGCCGTTGCCTCTTTTGGGCGGAATAGTTTGGCGACAACGATGTTGCCATCTGGGTCTTCGATTTGAACGATCGAGACCTCGACTTTACCGAATCCGCTTTCGATTTGATCTGCCATGATCGCTGAGAATGCAATGACAACCACGATGACGATCAAGAAGATCAGGTTTTTGCGCACATCAATCTTCATAACTACCTTCTCCTTTAATAAATATAGTGAGATTATTAGGGCAAAGCTCCTGATACAAGTGTAGATATATTTGCACACTGTGTCAAATGGATTGCACATCTGTGCAGAAGCAGAATTCAAAACACAGCCCCGAATGAAAATAGTTTCATTGATTTTGCACATTTGTCCACTATAATTAAGCTGTGCAGAGAGAGGAGAAAAATGGCCGATCCCCAAAAGGAATCCAATGCGATCCGGGCAGCCCGGATGTACTATTATCAAAACTTGACCACCGGTGTGATTGCCCGAGAAATGCATGTTTCGCGGTCAACCGTCTCAAGGTTATTGGCGTATGCCCGTGAAAGCGGCCTGGTTGATATCCGGATCGTTGAACCCGCAGAACTGCCAGATAAACTGGCAAAAAGCATCCTGGAAAGATACATGATAGAAAGAGTGCATGTAGTCCCGGTTCCGGAGATCGCCGGAGAAGCAGAGTGGCTGGAACGGGTTGCCCAATACACCGCCAACTACCTCAACACGATTTTTGACTCAAACATGGTCCTGGGCATCGCCTGGGGCACGACCCTGACCGCCATCTCCAAACACCTGCTGCGAAAAACGACCCACAACTCCCAGATCGTGCAATTGAATGGGGCCGGCAATACCCAATCGATGGGGATCGAGTATGCCAGCCAGATCATCATGCGCTTTTCAGAAAACTACCGGGCGCGCGCCCATCTCTTCCCTGTCCCGACATTTTTTGATTATTCGGAAACCAAACAGACGCTTTGGAAAGAGGGAGCATCAGGCGCATTTTGGATCTGCAGCGAAAGGCAGATTTGTTGCTCTATAGTATCGGAGCGGTCAACGCAGGGCTGCCAAGCCATGTGTACAGCGGCGGCTATCTCGCTGACCCGGACTATCAAGGTGCCTGAGCAGCATAAAATTGCCGGGGATATTGCCACGGTCTTCTTTAAAGAAGATGGGAGCTTTGAGAATATCCCTATCAACCAGCGGGCCAGCGGACCCAACCTGGAACTGTTCCAATCCAAACACGGGGTTTGTGTAGTCTCCGGATTAGCGAAGGTCAGAGGTCTGCATGCCGCCCTGAAGGGCAAGCTGATGTCTGAGTTGATCGTCGATGAACCCACAGCCCGCGCCCTGGTGAATTAATTCTCCGCAGACTCGAAGAAAACCCTGCATTAACAAGTTGGATCACCCCTGAACCTCAAACGTCTACAAAGCAAAGAGCCGCCTGAATTGGTGTCTCTTTACTTTGTGGGCGGTATTGGACCTGTTCCGAGCCGCTTCTCTCCTCAATTAACATCATGTGTGAGTGTTTTTTGGGAAGAAACTTAGTTTGAAGCTAGCAACGTATCAAGGGATGCTGGCATTGCCTAATAAATTGTGGACGTGCGTCATCAAGCGGAATTTTATCCACTGGGGGGGACATTTACTATATTATTTGATTCTCCAATAAATTTGCGCTGCACATCCTGAAGAAAAAATCGCAATAGTGCTATAATAAGATAAATTATGTCCAAATAACGAAATGGGTAGTATTTTTCAAAATTTTATATCTTGCCTAAAAAATCCAGGGCGCTCTAAATTCTCTCGTCACCGAAAGGACTTATAAATGAAAGCCTCGACACCCGATGATCGTATTTTGCCGGTTACCCGCTACGTATTGGCAGTGGTTATTGTGGCGCTGGTAATCGCATTTCTGATTTTTATCTCAACCCAGATACAACCAAAGAGCGTTTCGCCTGGGAGATTAACCCCCCACTAACCGCGTTATTCATGGGATCCGGCTACATCTCCGGAGCGTACCTGTTTATTTTCGCGGTTTTTGGCAAGGAATGGCATCGTGTGACGCTTGGTTTTTTACCCGTTGCGACCTTTACCTGGGCGATGTTTTTCACAACATTCTTACATTACGATCGATTTATTCATGAAAATTTAGCTTTTATCCTCTGGCTTGTGTTATACGTAATTACCCCGTTCCTGGTCCCCTGGCTATGGCTGCGAAATCGAAAAACTGATCCTCATATCCTTGAGAAAAATGATCAGCGAGTGCCGTTCGCTATCCGCGGCATGATCGGTTTGATCGGTATCGGCGCACTCCTCTTCTGGATTGTTAACTTTATTTACCCATCCTTGCTAATCAGCATCTGGCCCTGGAAGCTTTCACCACTCACCACGCGTGTAATCTCAGGCTTTGGGATGCTTCTTGGGTCAGGAGCTGTGGTGCTCGCCCGCGAAGAACGCTGGAGTTCATGGCGAGTGAGTATCCAAAGCATCTCCCTTTGGCAGGTTCTCATGATCGTGGGAAGTATCGTTCACCAGCAGGATTATGTCAACGGGTCACTGTTGAATTTTTATTTTATCGGCACTATCCTTGGTTTGGTGATTCTCATCGGGCTATATATTGGGATGGAAATAAGTATTAGACGCCTCAAATCATCGGAATAGTCATAAATAATCCAGCTGGGCAAAGCCGGAAAACGCGTACTGATTTTCCCACTTTTAAATGGTACTGAAAATGGGATGTTGACAGGATAAGTCCAACTTACCCCGATTCTGAAACTTCACCAAAACAAAGAACCCCTCTTCACCTTGGGGTTCCGTTTGTGGAGAAGGAGGAATGAGAAAGCGCTCTTGCTTCTCCTGTCAACAAAAAGTCGCTCAAGAAAGCGACTTTTGCGGTGTGAGCGGTATTGGACCCATCTCGAAACGCTTCCTTACTCATTTTTTGCAATGAGGGTGATTTTCTAGGCAAATCTTAGTCTGAAGCCTGCTAGTCGTCAAGGAACGGTGGTGTTATCAATTCTTTTTATATTGGCTGCCAAACGTTTCAAAATTTAATCCCCATTAATTTTGTTTGTTCGATTTTGGTATATACTTCAAATATAATGAAATATATAAAAGGTGATGTGTTGGTTTGACAGGAGGACCGGATGCTATTACCCGAATTCCAGAAATTTTTATCAGAAAATTTATCCAAAACCCGTTTTTGGTTTGGCTTAGTTATATTAATTCTAATGTTCACAGCCTGCAGTACACAATATCCGGAAACATGCCCATCAAGCCAAAAACTTGGGTTGGCCAATGCTGATGAAATCGCCAGTGATGAAAGCTTCCCTTTCCGTTTTCCGCTTGAAGAATCACCCATTGATGAAAAGCTTTACTATGGTTGGTTTAGTGTCTCCAATGAATGTCCGCCTGATATGGAGGACTGTTACGAATATCCAGAACGTAAATATCATGCTGCTGAGGACTACAAACGCCCGCCAGGGACTCCAGTTTATGCGATGGCGGATGGGATTATTCGGTTATTCAGGGACGGCAGGCGGATATGGTTGGCTGATCCTCATTGATCACCCACAAGCAAACTTATACTCGCTGTATGGCCACCTCAGTCCAAGCCGCTGGAAGCTGAAAGTTGGGACAGTTGTGGAGCGGGGTGATTTGATCGCCTACCTGGGCGATCCTGATGAAAATGGCGGCAGCAAGGAGCAACCACTTGATCCTCATCTGCACTTTGGGATTCGAGCAGGTCAAATAACGGATTATCCTGCCAAAGGGGAGTGGCGTTATATGGCTGGGTGGATCAAACTTTGTCCCCAGGATGTGGGCTGGTTGCATCCCTCATTGATCATCACCAATCAGGAAATCCCCCCAGGAGGATACCCTCAACCAGAAGTGGGATTCTTGACCCGTTGGGCATTTGAGCTTGTATACACCTTTCTTTTCACAATTACTGGTGCATTCATGGTAATCAATCTATCCAAGCAGAAGTCACGGTTTTTATTGCTACTCCCAGGTGCATTCATAATTGTGGCAGGGATCGTATTAAATAAAAACGGATTGGTGAGAGGTTATATGTTGCCAGTTATTGGGATACTGATTCTGATTTTTGGAATCTACTTTTTGATCCGACGACCTGTTCCAAACCCCGATTCTCAAACTTAGCATAGAAAAGAACTCCTCAACACTGAGGAGTTCTTGTGGGCGGTAATGGACTCGAACCATCGACCTTTGCGATGTCAACGCAACGCTCTAACCAACTGAGCTAACCGCCCGTGGGTGGGTATTATACTCGCGAGGCACCCAAATTGCAATATTCATTATCAAGCCCGGGAGAGGAGCCTCTCCCGGGCAGCTTTTTTCTCTGGTTCGGCGTTAGGCCTCTTCAGGGCTGTCCAGCACATCGTTGGCCGGCTTCACATTCCTGGCCGGTTTCACATCCACCACGCCGGCATCCTTCCCTGCCTCCTTCACAGCCTTGCCCAGATACTCGGGCAGTTCAAACCCGGCCATCTCCGAGATATCCTGCAGCGGAGGCAGGCTCTTGAACAGGTTGGAGATGAAATTGGAGGTCGAAGAACCATCCCCATTCCCGCCGGAATCCCAGACGGTGATCTTGTCGATCTTCAGATTGCTGATCGCCTCAACCTGCCGGGCGACAAGCTCCTCCAGCTTCTCGATCATCAGCAGGGTGGCGGCAGCCTGGGCATCCCCGTTGACGCTTTCCACCAGTTGGCGGTAGCCCGCCGCTTTGGCATCCAGCAGTTTGCGCATACCATCCGCTTCAGCCTCGTACTTGAACAGGATCCCGTCGGCTTCACCTTTTGCATCCCGGCGGGTCTGCTCGGCTCGCGCTTCGGCAGCGATCTCCACTTTATTTTTCTCGATCTCTTCACGCACAACTTCTAATGCTCGCAGGCGTTCCTGCTCAGAATTGTAAAACGCCTTCTGGATCTTCACCTGAGCCTCAAATTTTGCCACTTCCGCAGTTTGAAGGGCAGCCGCCCGCTTGACTTCCAGCTCAGAGTTATAGTCGGCAATATTGGCATTGGCAATATTCTCACCCTGAACCGCATCCGCTTCCTGCTTCTGCACTTCCTTACGCTGGTCGGCTTCCGCCGTCTTGCGGCCGATCTCTGCCTTGGCGGCTGCTTCAGCTACCCGGATCTGGCGTTCACGGTTGGCTTCCGCCTCACCGATTGCACCCATCTTATCCTGGTCGGCCACATCCACCTTGGCTTTATTTATCGCCTCAGAAGCAGCCTTCTTACCAATGCTGGCGATATAGTCCGATTCGTCCGTGATGTCGGTGATGTTCACGTTGATCAGGTGCAGGCCGATCTTGTTCAGCTCAGGTTCCACATTGTGCCGGATCGACTCGAGGAAACTTTCCCGATCCTGGTTGATCTGTTCGATGGTCAGCGAGGCAACCGTCAAACGCAGCTGGCCGAAGATGATCTCTTTAGCCATATCCTCGATCGCCGCCTGGTTCAAATGCAGCACACGTTCGGCCGCATTGCTCATGATCTCTGATGAGGTGCTGACGCCTACCGTGAAGGTACTGGGGACATGAATGCGGATATTCTGCAATGAGAGCGCATTCTCCAGCGGGATATTGATCGTGATCGGTGTCAGGCTGAGATAAGCATAATCCTGGATCAGCGGCCAGACAAACGCGCCGCCGCCATGCATCGTCTTGCTGGATTTGCCTTTTTCCACCAGACCATAGATCACCAGGATCTTGTCTGAGGGGCAGCGCTTATAGCGTCCCGCCAGGAAAATGATCATGGAGAAGATCAGGACTATAATGGCAACAACGGCCAGTAGTCCCAGGGTTGCTGAATTCATTTTGTTCCTCCTAAGTTTAGTTTTCCAATATGGATACGATCAGTGTTTTATTATCCACCACGCCAACAACCTTGATCTTGCTGCCAGTGGGGATTTTATTCTTTCCTTCTGAAACGGCATCGAAGATCTTCAGCGATCCCTGCACCACCACCTGCACCTGACCACTGCCAGTGGCCGGGATATTGAGGTACACCGATCCCTGCTGCCCGATGGCGTTCTTGATATTGATGGTACCCTCGCGCTGCAATCCCATCATGGCGGTGAAGACCAGGCCGATCAGCCAGACGGTCAGGGTCCCCATCAAGGATCCCCCGGCGATCGAGATGATCGGCCACAGGTCTGCACGGTGAAGCGCCAGCCCCACCAGACCAAAGATCATGAAGAAAGCTGTCAGGCCCTGCAGGGAAAGGAATTTGAAGCTGACATCCGTGGAGGGATGATCGATATCCCCATCAAAATCGATATCGGCATCAAAGCCTCCATCGAACCCGCCGTCAAAATCCGTGGGAATGTCGGCATCTCCAAAATCCATGCCGCCGACCACCATCGTGAGCATGCGCAACACGAACAGGGTGCCGCCGATTACCGCCGACCCGATAAAAATGATTTCAAGCCAATCCATAGCGCCTCTCTCTGACTAATTATCCGATTGGATTCATTATCAACGATTTTGGATAAATTTACAATCCAACTTTCTATGAGGAGCAGGGCTTTCTCAAAATCAGCGTTTTTGAGGAGTACCTGGGAGGGAATGGTTTCCAATGACACGCCGTGCCGACGCAGAGTATTGGCACGCGATAGCTAAATTCCAAACCCCTCCAGGCAACTTTTTGAACGCCAACCCTGAAAAGGTTACAAAAGGTTACAAAATACCTTTTAAAAAGTTGCTATACAGTTTCAAGCTGGTTGACCAGGACTTTGTCATAGCTAAAACGGATATTTGGCACTTAGATTCAAGTCTGAAGTGCGACTTTGAGAATGCGAACCTATGAGGAGGGCGGATCAGCAGCCAATTCCCACGCAGCAGAAAATACCGCTCCTTGCCAAACCTGCCCGCTTACAATATACTTCTATCCAACGGGAGTGGATGAGTCCCGGTGGGCTCCCCGGTCTTCAAAACCGTTGGCGGGTCGCTTTGCGGGCCGCGGTGGGTTCGACTCCCATGCACTCCCGCCTATCTCTACCACCCCCGGAAACCCCTATGCTAAACAACCAAACCCCGCTGGACCCCTTCTCCGAAAAACAAGCTGCCCTCACCGCCCAGGTCAAAGGCGTGATGCGCGTCGAATCTGTCACCCACGGCGGCCCGGGCGATAAATTCCTGGCCTCCTACCGCGGCGAGCTGATCAAGGACTCGATCGAAGCCTACGACCAGCTCAGCGAAACCCTCAAGCCGCTCAACATCACTCCCCTGTTCCGCAAGGATGAAAATAACGGCGGGACCCCGCACAACATCATCATGATGGACGGCACCTTCAATTCCAAACCCTCCAACCCGTGGGTCAACCTGGTGCTCTTCATCCTGACCCTGGTCAGCACGATCTATGCCGGGGCGATGTACAGCTACGCAGGCCCGATCCCTGAAACGGTGATGGAATCCCTGCTCTTCCCGCTACGATACATGGAAACCGGGATCCCCTTCGGACTCAGCCTGCTGGCGATCCTGCTGGCCCACGAATTCGGCCACTACCTGATGGGCCGCTACCACAAAGCTGACGTGACCCTGCCTTATTTTATCCCCATGCCCCTCAGTATCCTTGGCACGATGGGCGCTTTCATCCAACTCAAATCGCCGCCCAAAAACCGCCGCTCGCTGCACGATATCGGTGTGGCCGGACCGCTGGCCGGGCTGGTGGTCGCTATCCCGATCCTGCTGATCGGCCTGTATCTCTCCCCGGTGGAGCTGATCGAGCCGGTCACAGTTCCCGGCCAGGGCTTCATGCTGGAGGGTAACTCGATCCTCTACCTGGCGGCCAAATACATCATCCATGGAGAGCTGCTCC
Source organism: uncultured Chloroflexia bacterium (assembly GCA_963722735.1). Classification (GTDB taxonomy): domain Bacteria; phylum Chloroflexota; class Anaerolineae; order Anaerolineales; family UBA11579; genus UBA11579. The sequence goes on along the minus strand of CAVROH010000012.1, from coordinate 66,767 downwards.
CCGCCCCGGAGAGCTACGGCGGCGTGCCGCCCCTGCTTTACTGGCTGCGCTTCGTCTTCACCGGCTACCCCGCCCCCTTTGGGATGCGCGACGTGCTCATGCACCCTCTCGCCTGGGCCGGATGGGCCGGACTGCTGGTCACCGCCCTCAACCTGATCCCCGCCGGCCAACTGGACGGGGGACACGCCCTCTACGTCCTCTTTGGGCGCAAAGCCCGCCGCGCCTTGCCCTTCATCCTCGATCGGGCTGGGTCTGCTGGGTCTGGCCTGGCCCGGCTGGTGGCTGTGGGTGATGCTGATCATGCTCCTCGGCCGGCAGTACGCCGAACCCCTCGACCAGATCACCGAACTGGACCCGCGCCGCAAGGCGATCGCCATCTTCACGCTGGTGATCTTCTTCCTGGTCTTCATCCCCATCCCGCTGCAGCAGTTCGTCGGCGGCTAATACTTCCTCTCCAGAGGGGGATTAGTCTGTTTGGGGGATGCGAAAAATGACGCCAGAATTTATGTTCTATTGTGGCGAATTTCAATCATTGATATACTAAGCATGGGCCTATCCGCAATTTGAATTTAGGGACATTACATGCGAAAATAGCCCAGGACGAGGAGCAGGGAATCAGGATGAGATCCGCATTTGGACGAATTCTACTATTGGCGCTTTCTATTATGCTGGCAATGCTGGCAACTGCCTGCGGCGATAGCGGCCCGTCCACTTGGGAAAACCTGCCCGCCGGAACCTACGCCCCCCACCCTGTCTTTGAAAAATTCTATCTGGAGAATGGCGGTATTGAGCTTTTCGGATACCCGATCAGCACCGTCTATACCGACCAGAGCGGCAAGCGTTACCAGTTCTTTGAAAGCGTGCTGATGTCCTACGATCCGGGCAGCAGCCTGATCACCTTCGAGCCTCTCGGGCTGGCCCTCAACCTGGATACCCTGCCAGTGCTTGTCTGGAATGGCGAGGGACGGGACGGAGACGACGGCCTGATCATCGGCGAATACAAGATCCACCCTGCATTTGTCCCTCTGTATCTCTCCCTCGGCCCCGACCGGGTCGGTCTTCCGATCTCCCATCCTTTCTATAATGCCGGGCGCAACCGCATGGAGCAGCATTTTGAAGGCGCCGGGATGTTCTACCACCTGGACGACCCCGAACAAAGCCCCTCGCTGCTCAATTACGGACTGGTTTCCTGCCCAAGCTGCCGCCCACAGAACAATCCCGGTCAGAAAAATGCCGGGGTTGCCATCCCGCTGACCGACGTCTCATTCTACGAGCAGATGAGTTGGGCGAATATCCCCATCAGCGTCACCGGCGAGGCGATCAAAGACCCATCCGAGACAGCAAACGGCGCCACCGAGCTGGTCTTTGAGAATATGGTACTCTCGATTCAGGACGGGGTGCTCAGAATCGAAAAAGTGCCAGTATTGCTTGGTCTGGATGAAGACTTCCTTTACACCCCGATTGCCAATCCCGATCTGATCTTTTACCCAATCAAGGGAGATACCGGGCACAACATCTACCGCCCGTTCGACGAATACATCCAGGAGAACGGCGGGTACACTGTCTCCGGCATTCCGGTCAGCAAGATCGTCCCGATCAACCGGGAGCTAAACCAGGTGCGCCAATGCTTTGAGAATTACTGCCTGGAATATAACCCGCTGGCCCCCGGAGCAGAGGTGCGCCCCATCCCGCTTGGACAGCTCTATCTGGAGCAAGTCTTGCCGGTCTACGTGGGCGATAAGGACTTCAGCGAAACACCAGCCGAAAACCTGAATGAGCGCCACATCAGCCCCTTCACCATGATCGTTTGGGAGCACCCCACCGTGGTGGACTCGCAAACCCCCGAGACGATCTCGGTCAAAGTGGTGCTGGAAGAGACCCCGCAGCCCGGACTGACGGTCACATTGAAGGTCATCCTCCCCAACGGCACAGAAAACTTCTACGAGATGCCGCCCACCGCTGAAGACGGCACCACCAGCTACACCCTCAGCCCGGTCCAAGCCGAGAACAGCCAGTTGGTGGTCTACGAAGCCTGCCTGCAGGTACAGGGAGAGACCCAGGTTTGCGTCGCCCAGTCCTTCATGATCTGGGGCAACCCCTAAGTTTTATCACACTAAAAAGGTAATAATCCGAGCCGGCGCGCAGCCGGCTCTATTTATTCCCCCGCAGCCCGGGCTTCTGCCAGCAGCACCACCCTGGCGATTGGCCCAGCCTGGCTGTACACCTTGAACTCGAATCCGACCTGCCCCCCGGTGATCTCGTCCATAGCAGCCTCCCAGCGGCGCATCCCGACAACCTGATCATCCTGATCGTAGGCAACTGCCAGCACCCACAGATAGTCCAGTTGCGGGGCATTCTCACCCCCCGGGACGGCGACCACCCCGCTGACCTGGCTGACCAGCGCACCCGCATCCAGCAGACTGGATTCAAAATCGGAGACAGTCACGGCCAGATAGCGTACATCCACCTGGTTGGCCGCCGCGGCGCTGGTGATCTGCCCCTGAGCGGCGGACCATTCCGGCAGCGGGGGTTTGAAATACGCCCCCAGCGGGATGGTTTCTCCCGGCTTGACCAGATTCACCAGGCTGTAAGCCGGCTTGCTCCACTGAGCCTCGCCCGAGGAATCATACAGGTGGATCACTCCGGCCAGGTTCTCCACCGGCTGGCTGGTGGAATTGGTCACCGGCCAGAAACACCACATCCCCCCCGCCGGGTTGGAGAGGCAGGAAACCTCCCCGCCAGTGACCGGCAGCACCTCCGGATCGGTGGAAGCAGGGAGATCCTCGTCATCTTCCCCTGTCGTCTCCAGGGGAATCACCAACTGCGCCCCCACAGAGAGATAATTGGCGTTCACCTCCGGGTTAGCCACGCTCAGCGCGTCGAGGCTGACCCCGTAATAGGCAGCGATCCCGATCATCGTCTCACCCTCAGCAATAGTGTGAATGAAAGGCGTTGGGGTGGGCAGCGGTGGGGGTGTCGGCGTGGTAGTGGGGGTCAGAGTCGGCGCCAAGGTGGTCAGCGGAGTGGCGGTATGGTAGGGCGTCACCAACGGGGCAGCCGAAGCCTCGGGCGAGATCGCCTGTTCCGGGGAATCGCTGCCGCTCCCGCAGCCCGACAGGGCCAACGCCAAGAGAAGGATCAACCACAGGGTTTTTTTCATCGTGCCACGATTATACCAGCAGGCATGTACCGCGCCCATCCGGGCATTTCTCCCTGGCAGTGACACCCAACCACTAAACCCAACTAACAGAAACCATAAGTCTCCCCCACTTGTGACGGAAGTAAAGGTATGCTAAACTGCTAACAACTGAAGGGTGCTCTATGTCTGAAGACCGGATACTCCAGGAAGCAATTGAAGCAATTGAAAGCGGACAGCGCGCCCGCGCCCGCGACCTGCTCACCCGCATCCTGCGCAAGGAACCCGCCAGAGCAGACTGCTGGTTATATATGAGCGCAGTGGTGGACACCACCAAAGAGCGCACCTTCTGCCTTGAAAACGCCCTCAAGTACGATCCCAAAAACCAGACCGCCCTCCAGGGGCTGATCATGCTGGGGAAACTCTCCCCGGATGACAGCATCGTTCTCGTCCGACCCCAAAATGAACGCTCCAGAGAAGATATCAAAATCTTTGAAGCCGAACCCGAAGAGAGCGAATCCGCACCCAAAAGGCGAAGAAAACGCAGCGCCGGCAGGCAGATCTTCGTCACCGCCGTGGTTGGGATCCTGGCCCTGGCCCTGATCTGGCTCGGTGTCTTCGGCAACCCGTTCTCCGAGAATTCAGGCGGGCTGCTCTCTAACCCCGGCGAACCGACCGCCACATTTGCCCCAATGGCAGCGGCTGCCCGTCCAACCGCCACACCGCGGCCCTCAGCTACCCCTGAACCGGAAAAAACTGTCAGCAATATTGTATTACCCACGCCGTTAACCATCCGAGTGGAGGAAGTTTACACCGCCACACCGATGTATGTGAACACCCCGCACCCCAACAATGAAGCATTTTCAGCCGCGTTGAGCAGCTTCAATTTTGCAAATTACGGCCAGGCCCTCTCCCTCTTTGAGCAAGCCCGCGACCAGATGGAAAATAACCAGGAAAACGATCTGGATGCCCGCTACTACATCGGCTTGATCTATCTGGAAATGGGCGAATATGAAGACGCCCGCCGCGAATTCGACCTGATCTTGCAGGAAAAACCGCTGTTCACCGCCGCCTATACCGCCCGCGCCAGGACGATCCTCTCAATGAAAGCGGATGCCACCGTGGCCGGAGACCTGTACAAAGCGATTGGCCTCGATCCACAATACGTCGAAGGCTACCTGATGATCGCCAAATACCGCCTGGATCGCGAAGAGCCGGAAGATGCCCTGTGGGCCTGCGAGCAGTTGCTCAAATTCGACCCTGACAATCCCCGCGGCTTGCATTACCTCGCCGAAGCCTACCTTGCCCAGGAAAAGTACGACCTCGCCCTTGAAGCCGCCCAGCGATCCTTTGAGATGGATATGACCATCGAGGACAATTACTACACCCTGGGCCGCGCCCTGATCGAGAACGGACGGGAGGCGGAAGGCTATGGCTACATGGAGCTTTACACCCGCGACAACCCTGAGGCCCTCAAAGACCGGGTCGTGCTCTACTACCTCGGACGGGCTTTCCAGGGCTTTGATGACCACATCCGCGCCGCAGAGAACTTCGCAGCCTCCTACAAGATCCATCGCGGGCTGTACAAGATGAGCTACTACTGGGCTGTCTCGTTGATCGCCCTGGGCGACTATGAAGAGGCCATCACCCGAGCGCTGGTTCCCATCGAGCAGCTCCCCTCCTGGTTCGAGCCGTATTCCGCCCAGGCCCAGGCTTATTACTACCTTGAGAATTACGCTGACGCCAAAGAGATCATCGAGGAAGGCGCTAAACTGGCAAAGACCGATCCCCAATTGGCAGAGCTGTATTACTGGCGCGGGGTGATCTATGATAAACTCGGCTACCCGCTGATCGCCGCCCGCAACTGGGAAAAGCTGCTGGAGATCAGCCCTGAATTTGTGCCCGTCGACTATCTGCGCGAAGCCCAGCAGCGGATCCTCGTCCCGGAGGTCACCAGCGGCCCGACCAATACCCCGGTCGAGCCAACCCCCACCCGCGTCTCCAATAACTAGAGAACCTGTGATTCCCCCACTGGCCCGCAGAGAAGCTCTGGCTGCTCCTCTGCTGCGGCCTGACAGATCTGTTACCCGTTCTAACGTAAAATTTACGCACCCCGTCTTGTCAAGGGGATAGGTACACGCTATAATCCAATGTTGCGATTTTTATGGTTTAAAGGTTTTTAATGCCGATCTACACCTATCACTGTGATCAATGCGATCACGAATTCGAAAAATATCAGTCCTTTTCTGAGGATTCCCTTACCACCTGCCCCAAATGCAGAGAGGAAACTCTGCGCAAGGTTTATAAGCCTGCCCTGGTACTCTTCAAGGGATCGGGGTACTACGTTACCGATACCAAATCGCATAACCCCACGATGGACGCTTCCAACGGGGATAAACGCACTACCGCCAGCGAGAATACCAGCGGAAGTTCGAGCGAGAGTTCGAGTGAGAGTTCAGGTGAGAAATCCACTGAGAAGAAACCCGAGAAAAAGGCTGAAACCAAATCTGAGACCAAGTCTGAGACCAAAGCCGAGAAGAAGACCAAAGAGAAATAGCCTCACAGGCCAGATCAATTGAGACGCCCTGGAGATCCGGGGCTTTTTCTTTGTCAAAACTTGCCCCGCTGTTGCCAAAAGACCGTATAATTGAACCATCAAGATCCCTGAACAACCAAGGAGAACCCCATGCACCCGATTCCCGGAGAATGCCCCGTCTGCCACGGCGAGTTGATCGTCACCAGCCTGTCCTGCCGGCAATGCGATACTGTGATCCAGGGCCGCTTTGTCGCCGGCCCGTTTGCCAACCTGTCTGGCGAGCAGCTTGATTTTCTGGAGGTCTTCGTCAAGAATGAAGGCAAGATCACCCATATGGAGAAGGACCTCGGGCTTTCCTACCCGACCATCCGCAACCGGCTGCACGAGGTCGTGCGCGCCCTGGGCTACGAACCGGGCAAGGAAGACAACGCCGCCCTCACCGAGGAAGAACGCCGCCAGATCCTTGACGACCTGAATGAAGGCAAGATCACCTCAGATGAAGCGATGGGCATGCTGAAATAAACCAGGCTTGGCCTGGTTTATTTTAAGCGTTTGCTGCGCAAACGCTACGGCAGAGTGAAACTTCAAGGCCCGATAGCGCCTCCCATGGAGGCGCTTTTTCTTTAGAAACATTCATAACTTCTTCACAACTCCTCCATTTGTTCTTCAAATCAGGGTCTTATGATTAGGCCAGATTGAAAAACAAAAACAACCATTTTACAAGAAAGAGGTAATAAAATGAAAAAGTTCACATTATTGGTCCTGGCTCTCTCACTGGTAGGGATCATGGCATTCGGTGCTGTCTCCCAGGTAACGCAGAGGAACTTACCCCGCTCTACCCCGGCAACGGCGGCGGCGGCAATGGAAGCGGCGGCGGTAACGGCAATGGCCGTGGCGGGGACGGTACCGGCACAGGCGTCCCCATGGAGACGAACATGAACGTCAACCTGGACGGGATCCTGGACGATTCCATGGCATCCTACATCGCCGATGGGCTGGGAATCAGCGTGGACGACCTCAAAGCCCGCGAAGCTGCCGGTGAGACCCTGGTCGAGATCGGGATCTCCCTGGGGTTTGACGCCCAGACCGTGCTCGATCTGCACGATGCCGCCCGCATCGCCGCCCTCAACCAGGCTGTCGCCGATGGCCTAATCACCGCTGAACAGGCTGACTGGATGATCTCCCGCATGGACAACGGTCAGGGTGGGATGAATGCCAGCACCTGCACCGGCGACCCGGCCACCTGCACCCAGACCCCGCAGCAGACGTCCCAGAAGCACATGCGCGGCGGGCGCTCCGGCAACCAGCAATAACAGCAATTTCCAGAAACTGCAAACAGGAGAGGCAAATGCCTCTCCTGTTTGCTTTATCCATAGGGTGTGCATTCCCGCTGCAAGCGTGCGGGAATGACCGAATAAGCTGAGGCTGCATGTCATTCCCGCCAAAGCGGGAACCCATAAGGATTTAAGGTTATCTCATTCCTCACTCTGCTTTATAATTCCATTAGAGGAGATAGCGATCATGGACAAATACGTAAAAACCAACCAGCAAATGTGGGACCAGCGAGCCGGGGTGCATGTCAAATCCGAGTTCTACGATGTGGCCGGATTCAAGGCAGGGAAATCCTCCCTCAACCCGATCGAGATGGACGAGATCGCCGGGGAGGTGGCCGGGAAAGGACCTGCTCCACCTGCAGTGCCACTTCGGCATGGATACCCTCAGCCTGGCCCGCCTGGGTGCTAATGTCACCGGGGTGGATTTCTCCGGTGAAGCGATCAAAGCCGCCCGCCAGCTAAACGATGACCTTGGGCATGGATGCGAGGTTCGTCCAGTCCGACATCATGGCATCTCAGAAGACAACCTCAGCGGGCAGTTCGATATCGTCTTACACCTCCTACGGCGTGCTCTGCTGGCTGCCAGACATCAAGCGCTGGGCAGAAGTCGATCGCACATTTCCTCAAGCCGGGCGGCACCTTTTACATTGTCGAGATGCACCCCTTTGGCTATGTCTTCGACGATGATATCGAAGAACCTGTGCTGCAGGCCCATTATCCCTATTTCTATGAACCTGAGCCGCTGAACTTCGACCCGGAAGGCACCTACGCCGACAAGGACGCCGAAATTTCCCATCCCTCCTATGAATGGCAGCACAGCCTGGCGATTCATCATCACCTCCCTGATCGAAGCCGGCCTGCGCATCGAGTACCTGCACGAATTTGATTACACCGTTTACCGGCAGTTCCCCTTCCTGGTGCAGGGCGAGAACCAGATCTATACCCTGCCCGAGGGAATGCCATCCGTCCCGCTGCTCTTCTCGCTGCGGGCCACAAAGGAATAACCCATGACCCTGCTCTTTACTCCCCAGACATTTGGCACCCTGACCGTCCCTAACCGGATCGTGCGCTCTGCCACCGCCGAGAAGTATGGCCGATGACGATGGCCGCCTGACCGACAAGATCTATCCCCTTTACCGGCAATTGGCTGAAGGCGGCACCGGGCTGATCATCAGCGGGCATATGTACATCCACCCCAGCGGCAAAGCCCACCCCGAGATGACCGGGATCTATTCCGATGAAATGCTCCCCGGGCTGACCCGGTTTGCAGACACGGTCCACCAGGCCGGTGGGCTGGTTGCTGCCCAGATCAACCATGGCGGGATCAAGAATGATCCCGAATCCGTGCCTGAAGCCGCCGGCCCCTCCGCCCTGACCACCGATGAGCCTTCCGTCAGCCGCCCTGCACGTGCCTTCACCACTGATGAGATCGAAATGCTGATAGATGCATTTGCCCAGGCTGCCCGGCGGGCCAAACAGGCCGGCTTCGACGCTGTCCAGATCCACGCAGCCCACGGTTACCTGATCAGCCAGTTCCTCTCCCCGGCGTCCAACCGCCGCACCGATGAGTGGGGCGGCAGCTTTGAGAACCGCCTGCGTTTCCTGCGGGAAGTGGTCAAAGCCGTGCGTGCCCAGGTCGGGCCTGATTATCCCCTCTTCACCAAGCTGGGGATGATGGACGGTATCGAGAACGGACTCACGCTGGAGGATGGCGGCCGGATCGTGGCCGAACTGGCCGGGATCGGCCTGGACGCTGTCGAGCTCAGCGGCGGGATTGGCGGGGACAAGCTCACCAATATCGCCAAAGGCATCCGAAATGAGGGCCGCGAAGCTTACTTCATCGACTTCGCCCGCAAAGCAAAACAGGTCACCGACCTGCCAGTAATGCTGGTGGGCGGATTCCGCTCCCGCCCGGTAATGGAGCGGGTGCTCGCCGCCGGGGAAGCTGACTTCATCTCCATGTGCCGCCCGCTGATCAACGATCCTGCCTTCCCCAACAAGTTAAAAGTCCGGGGAGCAGGAGAAATCCGGCTGCATCTCGGCGAATAACTGCTGGGCGCGTGAGAAAGGCGAGGGAATCGCGTGTAAATGCCCGATTGAGAAGATCAAAGCATAGGCACTGGATACGCCCAATTGCTGCCAAACGAAGAACAATGCAGGAACAGTATGAATTTCGTCAAGATCTGGTTTTCGGGATACACAAATCCAAAGAAATTCATTGACGCCCTCGCTAGCAAACCGGCCCCGCAGTGGGGATTCTATGCGGTCTTGCTGCGAGGCATGCTGGACTCGATTTGTTATATCTGCCCATCGCCTTGCTGGGTAGGATCCCGCCGACGCCCTCCTTTCTGACGCTGTTCTCCACGGAACGATATTATTACACGTTGATCTGGCTGACCCCGCTGGTTTTCCTGGTCCAGTGGCTGCTCGGGGGCGCTGCAATCCATGTCTTTTTCCGACTTGTCAAAAAACCGGCCGAGATCGATCAGATCCTCAATATCACCGGGATGGCCAGCCTGGTTGTGGGGTTCTTCCTGGTGGTCTGGGATTGGGCCTGGTTCTTTATCGCGCAATGTGGACCAGTACTTTCTGGGCATCAGCCACCTAGTGATCGATATCTGGTGGTTCGTATTGGTCATTACCGGTCTCCACCGGGTCCTGGGGATACCCAAAAGGCTGGCACTGGCTGCATGCCTGCTGGCTTTAATGATTGGGTTTCCGCTGGCAGTCATCTTTATGCGTGCGCCTTTTTAGGAGAAATCAAGACGCCGCCTCACCCGGCAGCACAACTGCCGGCCTCTCCCTGAGTGGGAGGGAAGAAGAAAAATTATTCTATGGCACGCAAGTTACCCCTCGCCTGCTTTGCAGGCGAGGAGCCGGGGGTGAGGGTGCGCATTAGCACTAACTAAGAGATCATCCGGTTTCTCCAGGATGGGATAAAATAAATCTCCACCGCCAAAATCTCAGAGGCACTGACTTGGAACCGGAACCAAAAGCAAAACTCATCCCTCAAACGATATTGGCAGCTTCTGGTCGAATATCTGAACCCACATAAAGGGCTCGTGGTTATTCTGGCGGTCATCTCGATCCTCAATATCGCCCTGAAGCTGGTCAACCCCCAGATCGTGCGCTTCTTCCTCGATTCCGCCGAGCAGGCCGCCCCGCTGGAAAAGCTCACCGGCGCGGCGGCCCTGTTCATGGGCATCGCCCTGCTCAACCAGGTCATCCAGGTGCTGGTTACCTACCTTGGAGAGAACATCGCCTGGCTGGCAACCAACGCCCTGCGCGCAGACCTGGCCCTGCACTGCCTCAAGCTGGATATGTCCTTCCACAAGCGCTACAAATCCGGCGAGCTGATCGAACGCCTGGACGGAGACGTCACCCAACTGGCGAATTTCTTCTCCCAACTGGTGATCCAGATCGGCAGCAACGTGCTGCTAATCCTTGGCGTACTCACCCTGCTGTGGGTGCAAGACTGGCGCATCGGGCTGTTTATCACCCTGGCGATGGTCCTCGGGGTGACCGCTCTCGACTGGCTCTCCAAAAATACTGTGCCGCGCTGGCAGGCCGTGCGTGAGGTGGAAGCCCGCTTGTTTGGCTTCCTGGAAGAATGGCTCAACGGCACCGAAGAGATCCAGACCTCCGGCGCAAAGCCATTCGTGATGCTGCGTTTATTTGAATCCCTGCGTGCCCGGTGGAAGAAAACCCTATCTGCCACGCGGCTGCACGTTCTGGTGGCGATTTTGCCGATGAATGTCTTCATGCTGGCTTATATTGCCGCCCACCTGGTGGGGAATTCGCTGTTCCGCGAAGCTAGCATCACCATCGGCGCTTTGTATGTGATCTTCTACTATATTGACGTGCTCAAAGGCCCGGTCTGGGAGATCCGCCGCCAGATCGAAGACTTGCAGCGCGCCGCCGCCAGCATTAACCGGATCAGCGAATTGCGCCAGGAGAGATCCACCCTCCTGGACGGTCCCGGTATCCCCCCATTGAGCGGGCCTTTGCAGGTCAATTTCGAGCATGTCACCTTCCAGTATGAAGACGACCCGGATACCGATATCCTCAAGGATATCGATTTCAGCCTCCAGCCGGGCAAGACCCTCGGCCTGCTGGGCCGCACCGGCTCCGGCAAGACCACCCTGACCAAGCTGATCCTGCGCCTGCATGACCCGGTGGGCGGGGCTATCCAGATCGGGCCCTCTAATGAGACACTCTACGACTTGCGCCAGGCCCAGCAGACCGAGCTTCGCAAGCAGATCGCCATGGTCACCCAGGATGTGCAGATCTTCCAGGCCACTGTGCGCCAGAATTTGACTCTCTTCGATGATACTATCCCGGATGAGCGGATTGCCGAGGTGATCGAACGGGTCGGGCTGGGGGACTGGCTGCAGGCCCTCCCCAAAGGGCTGGATACCTCCCTGGAAGCGGGCGGCAGCGGACTCTCCGCCGGGGAGAGCCAACTGCTGGCTTTCGGGCGCGTCTTTTTGCACGATCCCGGCCTGGTGATCCTGGATGAAGCCTCCTCCCGCCTGGACCCGGCCACCGAGAGCCGGCTAGAGAAGGCCGTTGCTGAATTGCTCCAGGAGCGCACCGGGATCATCATCGCTCACCGGCTGGCGACCGTCCAGCGCGCCGATGAGATCATGATCCTCAAGGACGGGCGCATCGCAGAACACGGCCCGAGAGCCGCTCTGGCCGCCGACCCCGACTCGCTGTTCTCCAATCTACTGCGCACCGGGTCTGGAGGAGGCGCTGGTATGAGATCCGAAAAGAAATCACCCCGCACATTCTATTACTACTGGCAGTTGATCTCTACAGTTGGCAGTACTTCCTTACCGATATCTCTACTGCCGCCGTTTTCTGGCTCTCCTTCACGGTGATTGGTCTAATCCTACGGGCCTTCTTCAATTACCTGACCGGCTCAGAGGAATTTGGTCTGCCGGTTGGCCCGGTGGTTGGGCTGCACATCGGCTATGCAATCATCGCCTCCCTGGCATTGATCGGCGCGATCCTGGCGAACACGGCCTTCCGGCAAAAGTCCACCGCCCTGATGATCCGCAATATGCTCTCCCGGATCCTCGATCTGCCCGGCAGCCAACCCCTGCCGCATAAGGAAGATGGCAAGGTCATGTCCCCCGGGGAAGTGGTCAGCACCTTCCGGGACGATACCATGGAGATGGCCTGGGCAGTCACCGCCCTGGAAGACACCATCGGACTGGGCGTGGCGGCCACCATCTCGCTGGTGATCATGATCCGGATCAATCCGATGATCACCTTGGGGACGGTTGCCCCACTGGCGCTGATCGTGATCGTCGCCGAGTTGCTTGGCCCGCTGATCAAGAAATACCGCAAGTCCAGCCGGGAAGCCACCAGCCAGGTCACCGGCCTGATCGCCGATATGTTCAACGGCACCCAGGCGATCAAGGTCGGCAGCGCCGAGGAACGCATCATCGCCCATTTCCGAAAGATCAACGAGAAACGCCGCAAGGCGATGCTGCGCGACAAGATCCTCTCCACCTTTGTGAATGCGATCAGTCAGGGCACCGTCCAGGTGGGGATGGGGTTGATCCTGCTGTTTGCCGCCAAAAGCATGTACGCCGGCGAGTTCACCATCGGCGATTTTGCCCTCTTCGCCGCCTATATCTGGCCGCTGACCGAGGCGATGCACATGGCCAGCTGGCTGATCACCCTCTACAAGCAGACCAGCGTCTCGATCACCCGCATGGAACAAATGATGCAGGGTCTCCCGCCCGGAGAGCCGGTGGCGCATAACCCGGTGTATCTCTTCGGCGACCTGCCTGAGATCACCCACACCCCCCGGACCGAGGCGCACCGCTTTGAGTCGCTCAGCGTGGAGAGCCTGAGCTTTGACTACCTGGCCGAGGATGAATCCAGCGCCGGGATCGGTGAGATCAGCTTTGAGATCCAGCGCGGCTCCTTCACTGTGATCACCGGTCGGATCGGCTCCGGCAAGAGTACGCTGCTCCGGGTGCTCCTGGGGATGCTGCCGGCCCATTCCGGGCAGATCTTGTGGAATGGCGAGCCAGTCTCCGAACCGCACACCTTTTTCGTCCCGCCGCGCTGTGCTTACACCGGACAGGTCCCTCGACTGTTCAGCGAGAGCCTGCACGATAACATCCTCCTCGGCCTCCCGCCAGAACGGTACGATATCGAGACCGCCGTCAGCACCGCGATCCTGGATAAGGACGTTTCCGATATGGACACCGGATTGGAGACCCTGGTGGGGCCGCGCGGCATCCGCCTCTCCGGCGGGCAGTTGCAGCGTACCGCCGCCGCCCGGATGTTCGTGCGCCAGGCAGAACTGCTGATCTTTGATGACCTTTCCTCTGCCCTGGACGTGGAGACCGAGCGCCAACTATGGGACAGGGTCTTCACCAGCCGCGGAGACAAGATTGCCCCCACCTGCCTGGTGGTCTCACACCGCAAAGCCGTGCTGCGCCGGGCAGACAAGATCATCGTGCTCAAAAACGGGCACATCGAGGATCAGGGCACGCTGGAAGAACTGCTGAATAGAAGCGCGGAGATGCGGCATTTGTATCATGGGGAGGAACAAACCAAAGGTTTGTTTTAAACATTTGGCTTCCAACAAGATTTCATCTTGCTTCAGCCAAATGCCACGAACACAGTTGAATAGGGAAAACAATTGAAGTACCGGCTGGTACCCTCTCGCCTGAAATAACCCCTTCTCGTCGGCAAATGAAAAGTTTCCGAGTAAAATATCCTTACACCCCACCCAAGGAGCAGAACAATGAACATTGGCCTCTTTCTCACCCTTCTCAGCGGCATCGCCTGGACGATCGTCTACATCGACGGGCTGCGCATCGGCCTCAAGGATAAAAGCTTTGCCATGCCCCTCTGGCCGCTGGGTCTGAACATCGCCTGGGAGCTGATCTATTTTATCCTTGGCCTGCAGCACGACGCCCGCTCCCACCAGACGGTGATCAACGGCATCTGGTTCCTCCTCGACATCGGGCTGCTTTACACCTATTTCAAATACGGGCGCAAATATTTCCCCAAAGGCTTTAAACCGGTCTGGTTCTTTCTGTGGGGTGCGCTGGCGATCGCCGTCGGCTTCGTGGTGCAGTATGCCTTCCTGCTGGAGTTCGAGGGGATGCTGGCCGCCACCTACGCCGCCTTTTTGCAGAACCTGCTGATGTCGGTGCTCTTCATCCAGATGCTGGTGCAGCGCGGGACGCGGGAAGGCCAGACGATGCTGATCGCGGTGAGCAAGTTCATCGGATCGCTGGCCCCGACGATCTCTGCCGGGATCCTGGGCGCCGGCCCGTTCGGAGAGCCGCTGCGCTTTGTATTGATCATCGGCTCGTTGATGGCGGTGTTTGATGTGATCTATATTGTCATGCTGGTAAAAACTAAACAAACCACAGGTGAACACGGATAGACACAGATAAATATCTTCCCTGGTGGGACATGTTTATCGATTGTTTTGCAGTCGAAAATTGTCCGGCGGTAATTCCTGTCCCTGCCCTTGACAGCCCGCCCAATCTTTCAGATAATAGAGCATCTTCTACAACTGCATATCCACTGGCGAAGACAGAGGAAAGTAAGCTGGCGTACGCTGCCAGGGAGGCCGGGGCTTAGACTGCAACCCCCGCTCAGCCGCACCCAGACGAAGTTCCCTCTCGAGCCGCTCAGGTCAATTTTGTATTTTTCCTTCGGAAAAATACTCCTAGTAGTCTGAGACGCGGCCCAGGCGTTACAATGGGAGCCAAATCACGGAGCAGGTGTCTGCTCTGCCGTTGGCGTCAGAGCGAATCTACCGGATTAAATTGGGTGGTACCGCGGGAGAATGTGAAGTTTGTCCCGTCCCATAGTGGGCGGGCGCTTTTGTTTAAGTTCAATACAGGAGTAACACATGCTGGAAAAACTGGACCAAATCGAAAAACAGGCGCTGAAAGCGCTGGAGACCCTGGAGGACGAAGAATCCCTCCTCCAGTGGCGCGCCGAATACCTCGGCAAGAAATCCGTGGTGATGGAAGCCTTTAACGTGATGCGCGATCTATCCAAGGAAGAACGCCCCAAGGTCGGCAAGCGTGCCAATGAGGTGCGCACCGCCCTGGAGACCGCCCTGGAAGAACGCCGGCTCCTGGCCAAACAGGCCGCCCTCGCCAATGCGCTGGAGACCGACCAGATCGACGTGACCCTGCCGGGCCGCGCCCAGATCGTCGGGCGGCTGCACCCCGTCACCCAGACGATGCGCCGCATCTACGAGATCTTCGGCCAGATGGGCTTCCAGGTCTACCGCTCGCGCGAAGTCGAGTCAGATGATTACAACTTCACCTACCTGAATATGCCCGCCCATCACCCGGCCCGCGATATGTGGGACACCTTCTATACCGACCAGGAAGGCGTGATCCTGCGCACCCACACCTCGCCCGGACAGGTCCACGCCATGCGCGAGTACTGCCCGGAGCCGATCCGCGTGATCCTGCCGGGGATGTGCTTCCGCTACGAGCAGATCTCAGCCCGCTCGGAGATGCAGTTCACCCAGGTGGAGGGGCTGGCCGTCGGCAAGGACATCACCTTCGGCGACCTCAAAGGCACTCTCTCCGATTTCGCCCGCCGCCTGTTCAAGGCCGATGTGCGCACCCGCTTCCGCGCCTCGCACTTCCCCTTCACCGAACCCAGCGCCGAGATGGATATGGAATGCTTCATCTGCAGCGGCGACGGATGCCCGGTCTGCAAGGGTACTGGCTGGCTGGAGATCCTCGGGTCGGGCGTGGTGCACCCCAATGTGCTGCGCTACGGCGGCTACGACCCGGCCGAATTCACCGGTTTCGCCTTCGGCATGGGACCCGAACGCATCACCATGCTGCTCTACCAGATCGGCGACATCCGCAACTTCTGGCGGAATGATCTGCGCTTTTTGGAGCAGTTCTAGGAAGCCCGTGATTAGTGATTTGTGATTAGGGATTAGGACACGGCAATGGAGAAGAGTAAAGGCTTGGCCGGGTTGGCCGTCTGGCAGGAAAGTATCGCACTTGCCAAGACAATCCATCAGGGCATTTTACCAAAGCTACCCGAAACAGAAAAATGGGCCATGGCCTCTCAACTTAGGCGCTCTTCTCAAAGCATCAGCGCAAATATTGCAGAGGGCTATGGTCGATACTATTACCAGGAAACCATCCGCTTCTGCTATATTGCCAGAGGTTCCCTTGAGGAAACATACACCTTTCTCTATCTGGCAAAAGAACTGGGATATATTGATGAGAACGATTTTCAGGAACTGAACGTATCCATGGAAAGCCTGAAGAAGTTGATTGGTGGCTACATCAAATACCTGAAAAAGACCAAACGAGGTGCGGCTGAACCTGGCGCAGCAGCTTATCAGGTAGAACCATCGCCACTCAGATGATGCCGGATAAAAAGTCCAGCTGTCAGCCGCCCCTTAGTGACCAATCACTAAGTAACTAATCACTAGAGTAAATGAACACACACCGCACATCGAATGAGCGATAAACAATCAGGAGACTCCTTATGAAAGTACCGATTTCATGGCTGCATGACTACGTAGACGTAAAAGACATCCCCATCGAAGAACTTGCCCACAAGCTGACCCTTGCCGGGCTGGAAGTGGAAGAGATCAACTTCATCGGCATGGCCCCGCCCCCCGGCGACAAACACGATTTCAAGATCACCGGCCTCCCCTGGGACCCGGAGAAGATTGTCGTTGGCGAGGTGCTTGAGGTCATGCCGCACCCCGACGCCGACCGGCTGGTGCTCTGCCGTCTGAATGACGGCGAGATCGAACACGTCGTGCTCACCGGGGCGCCCAACCTCTACGAGTTCAAGGGCAAAGGCCCGCTCTCCCCGACCCTCAAGGTCGCCTATGCCAAGGAAGGCGCCGAGATCTACGATGGGCACCAGGAAGGCCAGGTGCTCTCCACGCTGAAGCGCACCAAGATCCGCGGGGTGGAATCCTACTCGATGATCTGCTCTGAGAAGGAACTGGGCATCTCCGAAGAGCATGAAGGCATCATGTTCCTCGCCGGGGACGCGACCGTCGGTATGCCCCTGGCAGACTATCTCGGGGATGCCGTGCTGGATATCGCCATCACCCCCAACATCGCCCGCAACGCCAATATCTACGGCGTTGCCCGTGAGACTGCCGCCGTCTTCGAGCGTGAGCTCCGCAACCCCAGCTACGATTTCCTGGCAGAAGGCGGTTCCATCGAGGGCAAGGTCGCCATCCAGATCGAGGACCCGGAAATGAACCCCCGCTTTGTCCTCGGTTTGATCGAGAACATCGAGATCAAACCCAGCCCCAAGCTGATCCAGCACCGCCTCAAGCTGATCGAGCAGCGCCCGATTAATAATATTGTCGATGCCACCAACTACGTGATGTTCGATATCGGCCAGCCGCTGCACGCCTTCGATTACGACGAGCTTGTCCGCCGCGCCAAAGGCAAGATGCCCACGATCATCACCCGCACCGCCAAACCGGGCGAGAAGATCACCACCCTGGACGAAGAAGAGCGCCAGTTGCAAGACTTCACCACCCTGGTCTGCGATACTGCGGGCTCGCACTCCATCGCCGGCATCATGGGCGGCCTGGATACCGAGGTCACCGAGAAGACCACCAACGTGCTGCTCGAGGGCGCTAACTGGAACTACGTCAACATCCGCCAGTCGCTTGGCTACCTGAAGATGCACTCCGAAGCCTCCTACCGCTTCTCGCGGGCGTCCACCCGGCAATGGCCGAGCGCGGCGTGCGCATGGGCCTGGAATTGATGCGCCAGTGGTCCGGCGGCACAGTCGCCAAGGGACTGATCGACGAATACCCGCTCAAGGCCGAGGTGGTCACCGTCGAGATCACCAGCGGCGATGTGCGCCGCTGGCTGGGGATCAAACTCAGCGGAGCCGAGATCAGCGAACTGCTCTCCCGCCTGAGCTTCGACTGCCAGCAGAAGGGAGATACCGTCCTCGCCACCGTACCCGATCACCGCGTCGATATTGAATCCGACCCGATCAACGGCAAAGCCGATCTGATGGAAGAGATCGCCCGCATCTACGGCTATGACAATATCCCCGAGACGCGCCTCTCCGACGTGCTCCCCAAACAGCGCAACGCCCCCAAACTATTCTTCGAGGAGAAACTGCGCGACCTTCTGGTGCGCGAGGGACTGCAGGAGGTCATCTCCTACCGCCTGACCTCCCCGGAGCGGGAAGCCAAACGCCTGCCCCCCGAGGTGGAGGACGACCAGAAGCCTTATGTCAAGGTGGTCAACCCCATCGCCGTGGACCGCTTCACCATGCGCAAGAGCCTGCTCTCATCCGTGCTGGAGAATGTGGAGACCAACGCCCGCATTCGGGAGAAGATCGCCCTCTTCGAGATCGGCAGCGTGTTCCTCGCCTCTGAGGAAGGCCAGCTCCCCGAAGAGCAGGACCGCCTCGTAATCGCCATCACCGGGCCGCGGCAACTGCCCGCCTGGCAGGATTCCGCTGCCCCCGGCCTATATGACTTCTACGACCTGAAAGGAATCGTGGAAAGCATGCTCAGCGGCCTGCACGTGGACGGGGTCAGCTACCAGAGCCAGTCTTACCCCAGCTTCCATCCGGGCAAGTCTGCCGCCATCTGCGTCGCGGATACCCGTATCGGGATCATGGGCGAGCTGCACCCGGTGGTACACAGCCAGTACAGCTTCGCCGAGCCCCCCGTGCTGGCGGCGGTCTTCTTCCTCGATCAACTCAGGGAGGTATCCCCGCAGCGGCATGAAGTAGAAGCCGTCTCCGCCTACCCGCAGGTGCTGGAAGATATCGCCCTGATCGTGGACGAAACTGTCCCCGCCGGAGAGGTGACTTTCCTGATCGACCAAACCGGCGGCAAGCAGATCACCGATGTGCGCCTATTTGATGTCTACCGGGGGGAGCAGATCGGCGCCAGCAAGAAGAGCCTGGCCTACCGGCTGACCTTCCAGGCCGAAGACCGCACCCTGACCGACAACGAGGTCGCCAAGATCCGCACCAAGATCGTCAAACGCCTGGAGCGCGAGGTCAATGCCCAACTGCGCGACCAATAAGCAGGGATAGGTCGACTCGACCTGTCCCTGCCACATGGAATTGGCGGGAATCCATAAAAACCACCCCGAAAATTTTGGCGTTCAGGCGATCACGGTGTATGATTAACCTATACTAATATCACCAGGAGATGCTAGCTCTCCCCAATATGAAAGGATGGAATACATGGAAGACAAAAAGAAACTAGGCATGATCCTCACGATCGCGGCCGTACTGCTGTGCGGCTGCCCCGGACTGTGCATGATCATTGGCGGGGCTACGTTCGCACAGGGCTACAACCTGGAGCAATATGGCTGGGATGTCACCGGTGACCCGGCAGCCTTCACCGGATTTGGGATTGCGGGTATCTGCGTAGGCGTGATTGGCATCCTGCTCACCATCGGGGCAATCGTGTACTGGGTTCTCCAGTCCCGCAAGGCAAAAGAAGTCGTGGACGTGGACGTCCCTGATCCGCTTGAAGGATAGACCCTTCCGCTACAACGAACCTAATCTTCAACTATTAATATTGGATTTGCAGTGGTGAGACACACTGCTGCAAATCCAGCAAATCTTCCCCGTACCACAGGCTAAGTAGCTATCAGCCGGTCACTGCGGCCATGCACATTTCATCCCAATTTCGATAAACGATCTTAACAGAGCATGTTAGCCTTGCCCGTATGAAAGAGCAAAGCAGCACTACTCGTCCAGGGGAATGCTGTTAATCGAGTCGCAAAGCGGGTACAATATACACCGGTGATCTTGGCAGCAAAACCTGCCTGTGGACCACCAGTGCGCTTTGCAGAGTATGGGAATGAATAAACCTACATCGATTAACATTGGTGATTAATACTTACATTTTAAAAATACGGTAGGATTGGATTGCTGTCTAGCAATCCAATCTTATTGCATCAGTCATTCAAGGATGGTGAGCAATGAAATCAGAAAACGAAAAAATCCTGGCTGCCCGAAACTATGTTCAGGAACAGCATCCCCAACTTCCTGTCCCCGAAAAATCGTATTTCATTATGATGATACCCAGAACCGGAAGTAATCTATTAGCCAGCCATCTTGAAAATATAGGGTTTGGTCATCCCATCGAAGCCTTCCATTTTAATCAACGCCGGATGGAAAAGACCTATCAATGGAATATAGATTTCTCGGATCCGGTTGCTCATCTGCGAAAGGCAATTGAATTTCAGACTGTCGATGGGATCTTTGGTATGAAATTAAATTGGCAGCAACTGGACACATTTTTGAGAACTACCCGAGAGATCACAGAGCCATCAGGGATTTCATTGAATGACAGAGAGCTATTTGAAGTTTTCTTCCCTTCGGCAGCATTTATCTACATGAAACGGTTAGGCAAAATTAAGCAAGCTGTATCCTTCAGCAAAGGCATGCAAACGGGCATCTGGAAGGAAAGGGTTGGGGAAGACCAAACCTATAAGCAGTATGTCATGCCGCCAGTGTATGACCGCGCCCATATCGAAGGCTGTCTGGAAGAATTATTGGCATATGATGTCTCCTGGAAGAATTTTCTAAAGAATAACGGCTTCCAATACCTGGAACTGTGGTATGAGGATCTGGCCCAGAATTATGTCGAATCGATCCAAAAAGTCTACGATCATTTAGGAATTGATCGCAGCGAAATTCCGGAACCTGCGCTGAGAAAGCAGGCAAATCTAAAATCTCAGGATTGGGCAGCCCGTTTTTCGGAAGAAACGCCCTGGGTCAATCAAAAAACTGTCCGTGAAGCACTGGAACATGGCGATTTCTTATCCGCCTTCATCCACCGCGGGACTGAGATCATTCACCAGAAAGAACAAAAGAGATGGCACTCAATGCCATCGACGCGCTTCAAACCTGTGAGATGGTTTTTCTTTCGGGTTAAAAAGAAAATTGACCGCGATGTTTGGTTCGCAATCACAAGAGTAATTTCAAGTATTCCAATTTTTACTCTCCCCAGCCAGAAATCTCGTATATAATATCTCAGGCTCTGAAACCAGACAACCACACCGAGAGAAGACTATGGAAAAGTATCACCCCCCGCTGAAAGTTGCCCTGATGGACGATGATTTCTACGCCCTGAAGTGGAACACCGCCCTGCTGATGCGCGACCCGCGCACCACCGTGACCATCGAAGCTGAGACCCCGAAGGAACTGATCGGGCAGCTAAGATCGGAGGGAGCGCCGGATATCGTCGTCGTGGATGTGGAATACGCCGCCACCCGCCTGCCGGTCGCTGAGATGCTCTCCTCGATCCGCGAACATGCCCCCGAATCCGTGATCGTGTGTAATTCCCAGTACGGCGCTCATGAAACCATCGAGACTGCCATGAATTTCAATGTTAAGGGATTCCTGCTCAAGAACGAGGTCCGCATGTCAATTGCCTCCGCCATCAGCTATGCAGCGCAAAACGGCCTGATCGTCAGCCCCGGTATCTTCGATCTGCTGCCGAGTGAATTCACTTTTGGGCAGCAGGAGGCGCATGTGCTCCCGATCTGGCGGCCCAACCCGCGGCTGACGCCCCAGATCATTAAAAGCTTCTGGCTGCGGGTCTTCTTTGGCATGCGCGCCTCCCTGGCCGCTGATGAGCTCTTCGTGGAGACTGCCACCATCGAGCGCTATGTCAACCAGGCCTATAAGGTGCTCACCGATGGTTGGGCTGATGATGCCTATCTCTTCGACGTGGATTTCAACGCCCTCTCTCCTGAAGACCAGGCCTTTGTCTGGTTCACCCTGCCCCCCAGGGAAAGTCTCTATTAAGTTATCCCAAATTTCTGTCTTGAAATAAAAACGTAAATTCTGGTGCCAATGCTCCAGCGTGGGTACCAAAAAAACTGTTTCCCATACTGACGCAGAGCGTCGGCACGAGTAAGTTTAAAGAATATTTGAAAGGCAACAGCTTGGGTTAAGTTGATTATCTGGATTTTGTGACTTGACCATAGGCCGCAACCTGATTGCGGCCGTTGTTTTTGGCGATGTAAAGGGCCTGGTCGGCCCGGTCCAGGAGTGTATCCGGGGTCATGCTTCCCCCGCCCTCATAGCTGGCGACCCCAAAACTGGCCGTGATCGAGATTTTCAACTCGCTGCTCACCGCCGGCAGCTTGCTGATTATCCGCCACAACCGGTTTGCGACCATCATAGCCTGGTCGAGCGGCGTCTCAGGCAGCAGGATAGCAAACTCCTCGCCGCCATACCGGCAGGCCACATCCACCTTGCGGAGTGTTTTCAGGATGCGGATGGATACCTCCACAATTACCTTATCCCCCACCAGGTGTCCGAACTGATCGTTGACCATCTTGAAGTGATCGATATCCAGCATGATCATTGACAGCGGCCGGCTGTAGCGCTGGCTGCGTTCCATCTCCCTCTGCACAAGTTCGAAGAAATGCCGCCGGTTCTTGAGTTCGGTCAGCGGGTCAAGGGTCACGATCCGTTCTAATTCAGTTTGCACCTTGGTGCGTTCTTCAATCTCCCGCATCAGGGCGACATTTTCCAGGCGGAAGGTCTCGCGGTCTTTTTGCGTCTCCTGCAAGCGGTGAATGATCTCCAGGCTTTTGATCTTGGTGGCAATATCATCATCGAAGACCGCTTCTTTGATCTCATGGTACAGCCGGTAGTGTTCCAGAGCTTCCTGATACCGTCCTTCCTGTTGATAGACCTGAGAAAGCAGGAGATGCACCTCAAAAACTCTCTTCTGGTTGAGACATGCCTCTGCAAACTCAAGAGCCATCACCAGGTGGTGAAGCGCCTGAGTGTTGTTTCCCTGCTGGAAAGCCATCTCGCCGATCAGGGTATGGGATTTTGCCGCCCCGGGTTTATATTCAGTCTCTTCGCAGATCTCCAGGGCGGCATGGTAGTGAGCCAGGGCTTCATCCGCCAACCCCATCAGGAAATAGATCTCCCCCACCCGGTTGAGCGCCTTGGACTCGCCCTGTGGATTATTCTCTGCCTGATACTGCTGGACGCTCTCCTGTCCATAACTCAGCGCCTGGTTGAAATCGCCCTGGTTGAGATAGACCACGCTCAGGTTCTCCAGCAGCCCGGCCTCTACCTGCAGGCTTTTCTCGGAAGTCATCAGCGCCAGGCTCTGGGTCAGATAGTCCTGTGCCACTGTGAATTCTTCCATCCGCAGGTAAAGAAAGCCAAGATGGCTCAACACCCTTGATTTCAACCGCTGATCGTTTTCCCGATCGGCAAAATTCCTTACTTCAATGAAATTCTCCAACCCTTCGACATACACCCCTAGATAAACCTTTGCCAGCCCTACCGCACTCAGGCTGCGCGCTACACCGCTTTCCAGTTTGATCTCGGTGAAGTATTTATGGGCTTCCAGTGCGCTTTCCAGCGCCTTATCATAGATCATCAACTGGATGTAAAGCGTGGAAAGCGTCAGGCGCAGCCGCCCGATCTGGTTGATCAGAGAGCGAGGGGCATTCTCCACCTGTTCGGCCTCAAGGATGGCGGTGGTGCACAGGCGTACAGCCTCTGCCGGCCGGCTCCCGCTGATCCCCAATGCTGTTATACCGGTTCGATCCAGGTGGGCTTCGATCTCGATAATTGTTCTCATGATTTACATTGAGTATAATCGATTTTACCAACCCGCCTGATGAGAAAATTTTCCTACCATTGTACACATCTGTAAGGAATCGGGAGGCAGGTCAGAACAGCCGTCAACGGGAGGCTATTTTTTTCCAGGCCTTCTCGGTTGCCGGTTTTTTGAATTGACTATACACTTAACCCGCACGTAATAGACTGTTTTCGCAGTTGGAAGGAACTTGCAGATGGCCAGGAAAAAAGACGTAGGCATAAAATTCAGAATCCTGTTTGTAACCCACAGCCTTACCAGGATCTTCCGGAACCTGATGTTCATCACCGTGATCTCCCTGGGGCTTTGGTGGGCAGCGCCGTACACACCGGGATTCTTCCGGCCGCCGAACGATGTCTACTTCATCTGGGCGGCGATAGTATTCTTGGTGCTGATGGTCCTGGCCATCTTTTTCCGCAACTACAGCATTGTTCAGGCCCAGCCCAGATTCATCCTCATCCGGGTACCCTTCTTCAGGCTGAAGATACCGTATGATCTGGTAGAAAATGTGCGCATGGTGCTCTTCAAGGACCTGTATGACAAAAAGAAGATGACCTGGTCGCAGCGCCGCTTCCTCAGCCATTACCTGCCGCGCACCGTGGTGCGGATCAATCTGACAAAGTACCCCATGTCCCACTTCCTGTTGAAGATCTTTATGCCCGGCTATCTGCTCCTTCCACCCGGCAAGGGGACCGGCTTCGTGATCTACACCAAACAATATCTGGAACTCAGCACCGAGATCGACAGCCGCCTGAATGCCGCCCGCGTCGAGCCATCCGGAGCGAAAGCCAGGAAGAAAACATCGATGCAGAAAGATATGAGCGCTGATGGTTTCTTTGACCTGGATGGGTGATCCTGGAACAAATCTGATCAGAAAAAGCCGCCGGAATTATACCGGCGGCTTTTATTTTTAGGGTAACTGCTTTTGCTGCTCCCCGCTTTTTGCGCGAATCTACACCAACAAAGCTGGTATTTTTGTCCTTATTCCTGGAACACAGGAAAAACGATCGTGAAGCAAGACCCATGGCCGGGTTTTGAATCCACCCAGATGCGGCCGCGGTGGTTCTCCACCACCGTCTTGGTGATCGCCAGCCCAAGGCCTGACCCCTCAGTATCCTCACCGGCATTTTCTGCCCGGTAGAATGGCTCAAAGATCTTGTTCTGGTCATTCAATGGGATCCCGCGGCCGGTATCTTCCACCTGGTAGATCAACTGGTCGGCTTCATAATGCCCGCGTATGGTGATCCTTCCGCCAACAGGGGTGTACTTGATCGCATTCCCCACCAGATTCTCCGCCAACTGGCGCAGCTGGATACTGTCTCCAAAGATATCGGGTAAGCCCTCCTCGAAGGAAACCTCCAGTACCAGGTCGGCCTGAGTGATCACCGGCTGCAAGGTTACCAGTACATCCCTGGTGATCTCTTTCAGCGAGACCCTGGTAAAGTTCTTGTCCATACGGCTCTCGATCTTCCCTAAGTCGAGCACTTCACTGATCAGCTTGGTGATCTGGTGTACGCTTTCCTGAACCTGGTCAATGAACTCACTTTGCTGGCGGTTGATCTCACCGGCGCGCTTGATCAGTTCAATATATCCCAGGATCGAGGTCAACGGGGAACGAATATCATGAGAAACGGTATTGACGAACTGGGTCTTCATACGGTTGAGTTCTTTGAGATAGGAAATATCATGCAGGGTGATCAGGTTTCCGATCCCCGCAATGCTCAGATTGGTCACCCGGTAATAAGCCTGGTCCTCTCCCAAGATCTCCACCCGGGTAGGATCGGGCACATCCCCTTTGATCGCATCCAAGATCGCCCGGCGGGTAAAAACTTCCTCAAATGGTTTTCCAAGCATACCGTTATCCAGCCCCAATGCTTTTAGGGCCGCCGGGTTGACCATTGCCAACTTGCCGTCCTCGGTGATGACCATTACCCCATCCTTGATCTGGGCAAGCACTGTGTCCACCTTGTTGCTGCGCTGGAGCACCTCGCCAAAGGTTTCTACGGCGATTCCGATCCGCTGGAAGTGGTTATCGACCACATGCCGAACCGTCCCGGCATCCAGCGGGAAACGCAGCCACACCACAAAGCCGGCGGTGAGCACACTCTCCTGGGAGAGCTGCGGCGGGTCCGGGCTGACCAGGATGATCTGAGCCATCGGGTTAGCTGAAAAGACCTTCTCGGCCAGATCCAATGCGCTGCCACCCGGCAGCTCCTCCGAGACGATGGTTATCTCCGGCTGAAATTGCGGGTATTGGGCATTGATTTCAGCGAAGGTAGTCACGCGTTTGACCTGATAGCCAGACAGCGCCTCAGCCAGGATCCTGGCGATCTCTTCATGCTCACAGGCGTACAATATCTTCCCGGTCTGTTTCATGTGATTGTTTACCTTCATTCCAATAATATGGCAGTCACGAACTCAACCGCGGATTTGAATTCTAAAATCCCTAACGGCTGGCCAGGGCACGGAATAACTGGGCGTTCACCAGCGAGATGGCGGCATAATCCCCAACTGCCTCCAGCATCTTCTGATCACCGGCAGAGAAGGTTATCTCTTCCTTGCGCATCACGCTCAACAGCCCAATGACCTGCTCTTGCACCTTGACCGGGGCAACCAGGGCGCTTCTTCCCAGGCTGGAAAGCATAAACCGATCCATGGCATCACCGCTGATCGAGAGCGACTCACCCGATCCGGCCACCAGCTTGCTCAACCCGTCATCCCACGGCTTGTTGAGATAGCGCCGCAGTGATTTTGGCAGATCGTGCTGTGCCCGCAGAATAAACTGGCGGCTGTCTTCATCCAGCACCAGGAGCCAGCCGTAATCCGCATTGGCGACATCCACGGCGCTGTCGGTGATCAGTTTAAACATCTCCATCTGGTCGCGGGTGGAGAGGATCGCCTTGCCGATGGTGAACAGGGTGGTCAGTTGCTGGACGCGGATCTCCAGTTCCTTATTGGTGCGCTCCAGCTTCCAAGCCAGGCGCTCGCGCTCCTTGCGGGCGTGCACGGTTTGCAAGGCGCGGGTCACCGCGGCTACTACCTCGGTCTCGCGCACCGGCATGCTGATATAGTCCGAAGCCCCCAGGCGGAAGGCCTGGATGACATCCTTCTCCTGTCCCCGGACGGCAGTCATGATCACGGGCACATTCGTCTGAGAAAAGGATAACGCCGCCATCAGATCCTTGCCGCTCAGTCCCGGCAGATCGAGATTGGCGATGACCACATCCGGGTTAAAGCTGGATGCCGCCTGGATCGCCGATCCGGCATCCCCGACCACCTTGATATTGAATCCCAGCTTGCCGAGGGCCTGCCGGCCGATCAGGTCGCTGGTGATGGGGTCATGTTCTACGATCAGAATACGTTCTTTTTCATCCACCATAGGAATACTATAGCATGCTTTAGGCGCTTCAATCCCTGTTTTACCCCCTGTCTTTTTGCCGCGCCTGGATCGGGATTTGATCGGCTTCCCGCAGGCGGAGGGACAGCGGCTCTGACGAGAGCGGCATCACCCGGCTGTTGGCAAAGAAAGAGAAATCGAAGTTGGTTGGCTCGCCAGCCTGTTTACCCGGCACCGGCATCAGGCGGGCGGTCAGGGGCTTATCCAGGCGCAGGGCCAGAGCGGCCAGATCCAGCAGCAGGGGGGTAAGTTCTTCGGGCGTGGTATCCCCCGGAAGGGGGATCGTATCCAGCCCGGTGCCGCAGACTGCCGAATACATAAGCATATCTTTGACCGTCAGCACGCCCTCCGCAGCCCGGGCTGCCAGTACAGAATCTTCCAACTGCGGGAAGAGCAATCCGCTGAACCCTACCCGCGGGAAATCGGCCTCATCCAGGGTGGCCGCCAGCATGGCTGCCGCCGCCAGCGAGCCGTGCATCCCCACCTGCGGCACGCCGATCAGCTCGACGGCATGGCCCAGCGAGCACTTGTCCGCCGGGTAGGGCGCCAGCGAGAAATCGATCCCACTGAATTCAATACTGCTCTCAGTGGCCAGGTCACCCCCCACCACAGACAGATCCCGGGCATGCGCCTCGACGGCATCCTTGAGGCCCGCCAGCCCCTCCGCCAGCGAACCGGCAGACTCAAATGCTGAAACCGCCAGGCTGGCCGCTTCCAGCGCCAGGGCAAAGCCGGGCTGCTCACCCTGATGGTAAGCCGCCGGAAAGAAAGGCGACCCAGCGCCCACATTGGAGATGGCGGTGAAATACAAGTTGGCAAACCCGTTGGGGTCCTGGGGCGCCAGCCGGTGAATGATCTTGGCGCAGGCCTGGACTGCCGGGATGGAAAGCCCGACTTCCCGGGTAGCCATCTCGGCGCTGCAGAAGACCGTCTCGGTGGCAGCGATCATCTCCGGGATGAGGGCGTAGCTCTCCGGGTGCGAGATCAGCGCCGGGCCGATCGCCGTGTAAGCAAACCCGGCAGCCACTGCGGCGCGCTCCAGTTCCTGCACGGCGGCGATCAACGCATCTTTGCCCAGCCCCGCAAACAGGATCGGGAATGGAGTCGTCGCCAGGCGGGTGGTCTGGACCTCGTAGCCCGCGGCGGCATACCGGTTCACCGCCTGTTGTGCGGCTGCGCCAGCCAGTGAGATCAGGTCCGCATTCAGCGGCCATCCAGGATTGAGGAATGTGGTAATTGAGCGGATTTTCATGGGTAGTTACCAGTTGTCAGTTGTCAGTAGTCAGCAACGCTGCGGCAATTGTCATTCGCCCTCCATCCGTGTTTATCACGTGTTTATCCCTGTGAGTTTCAAATCGCTGCCGCACCACCTCGTAGATCAAGATCGCCCCGGCGGCGGCGGCATTCAGTGATTCGCTGCCCCCCGGCATGGGGATGTAGAGTTTCTCCGCTGCCTGGAGGAGATCCTCTCCCACCCCGGCAGCCTCGCTGCCCACGATCAGAGCGGCAGGCTGATCCAGCGCGGCTTTGGTGTAAGGAATCCCCTGGTCCATCACCGAGGCCCACAACTGCACCCCCCAGCCCCGGCAGGTCTCGATGATCTCCGCTGCCGGCAACGTCGCCACCGGCAGACGAAAATGCGCCCCCATCCCCGAACGGATGACCTTGGGAGAGAAGAGGTCAACGCTGCCGGACGTGACCAGGGCTGCCTGCACTCCAGCGGCGGCGGCGGTACGCAGCAATGAACCCACATTGCCGGGGTCGCCGATCTGGTCCAGCACGAGCACAAATTCGGCGGCAGCCGGCAGGGGCTTTGAATTTGCATCCAGCACCATCACGATCCCCTGCGGGGTTTTGGTCTCGCTGACGGCCTTGATCACATGCTCTGCTGCCGGTTCCGCTTCGATCCCTTTTTGGTTCAGGGCAGCGATCAATGCCTGCCCGCGCCGGATCAGACTCGGGGCTGTACAGGCAGTAACGCACCCCCCAGTTGGCCTCCAGGGCTTCCTCACACAGACGCACGCCCTCGACCACAAAGGCCTGCTGCGCCCGTCTGGCTTTACTGTGCGCCTGGAGATGGCGGATCTCTTTTACTTTGCTGTTCTGGGTTGAGGTGATCAAACAGGAAGTTCCTTTTCCCACACGCTATGGAAGGCTTCACTGGTCGGATCATCATATACCACCATGCGGATGTCGGTCAACTGGCTGTCGGGGTGGGCGGTAAAATAGGACATGAACGCTTGGTAAAAGACGCGCGCCGCCCGCTTTCTGGGGAATCCAAAGATGCCGGTAGAGATCGCCGAGAAGGCGATCGAGGTCAGGTTAAGTTCATCTGCCAGTTTCAGCGAACCGGTGATCGCGGCGGTCAGCTTGCCATCTTCATCGCCGCGCCCCCAGATCGGACCTACCGCGTGGAAGATGTAACGGCAGTCCAGTTTCCCGCCAGAGGTGTAGGCCGGCTTCTCATGGGTGACCTCGCCATGTTCCTCCAGCCAGGTCCGACTCTCTTCATTGATCACCCGCCCACCATTGCGCAGGATCATGGCCGCCACACCGCCCCCATGCCTCAGGCGCGGGTTGGACGCATTCACAATCGCATCCACTTTCTGGAGGGTCAAATCTCCCTGGATTAGAGAAATCTCTTGCCGGTCGGCAATCTGATATTGGCCTAAAATCTGGTCTTCGATCATCTTTTCCACAATCACTCCCTGTTCATAGTTGGCGATGTCAGGTGAGATGGTTGGTGTAACCCAATTATAACTGAGATTGACGATCCACCCTTGGTGATCAAGCAGGCAATGGTTTTCTGCCATTCACAACTTCGGTGCAGGTAGAGTAAAAAGTTGTCAAGTTCACCAATTTCATATTCGCGTACACGAATATATTGATGCTGCCAGTCATCGGATACGGACAGCCTAAAAATAATAACCCAACCCGCGTTCACAGGTTGCTATCAAACCTGAAAGACAAAGCCTTTTTTTGGAAGCCAGATTGGGCGGTTATGATAAAATCACACCATGGCTGGAAACAGAATCATCATCGTAGATGACCAAATGGAAGCCACCCGCATGATCCAGAAGAACCTGGAGACCCTGGGTCAGAAGTTTGAGATTGCCAGCGCCCTTTCAGGGGAAGAGGCGCTTCTTGAACTGGGGGGGAAAAAGACCGATCTTCTGATCGCAGATTTCCGCCTGCCGGGGATGACCGGCATGGAATTGATGTCCAAGTTCAAAGCCCGCAACCCGGACGGCAAAGTGATCCTGATCAGCGGTGTGACCGATCAGAAGATCAGGCAGCAAGTCGCCCAGGCCGGCGCGGAGGCATTCTTCTTCAAGCCGATCGATATGCCCGAATTCCTGGATGCCGTAGAGCGCGCTCTTGGACTGGTGGAGACCATCCTCCAGCCGGAACTGCGCGTTTTTGCCGAAGAAGAGCTAAACATCGCAGACCTCGACGAAGACGTTGGACCCAACGAAGCCGAGACCCAGGCCGGGATGACCGAACAGATCACAGATCTGCGCGCTTCGCTGGATGCGACTGCCGTGCTACTGGTTGAAGGCCAGGGAGAAGTGCTCGTGCGAGCCGGCGACCTGCCCGACCCTGCCCTGGAAACCTCGCTGATGCCGGTACTGATGCGCGCTTTTGCCGCCGGGGTGGATATCTCACATTTCCTCGGTCAGCACGTCCCCGACCATTTCTTCAGCTTCCGCGGCGAAAACTACGATCTCTTTATTGTTCCCGTTGGCGATGCCCACTGCCTGATGGTGCTCACCCGTCCGATCCTGCCGCAGCAGCTTGGCACGATCGCCGATAAGATCCATACCACCTCGCGCAGCATGCTGCTCAGCCTGGCACGGCTGGGCGTGCTCTCCCCGGGGACCGGCAGCCTGCCTGCCGAGGATCTGCCGCCCGGCACTGGCGGACTGCGCCGTTCGACCGGATCGCTGCGCACCCCCACTGGCGAACTGGCCAAGGATGATACCAGCTCGCTGGATGAAAGCCTGGAAGAGATGTTCGAATCTGGCACCCACAAAGCCGCCTCCGATGCGGATTCCTTCTGGGATACGGCCTCATCAGAAGATGTCAAGCCGGAGCTTTCCAGCGGGGATTCGCTCTCCTATGACCAGGCTGCCAAGCTTGGATTAGCCCCCGAAGAAGAGTAAAACTAATTAACCACAGATAAACGCAGATGGACACAGATGGGAGAAAAGCTTCTCGTCTGTGTTTTTTATTGTCCGGAGCAAGTTCTCCTCACACCACCTTTTCTGGATATCCCCATCCACCAATGGCTTCGTTATCAGATCCCTGCATACTTCCATGCTGCCCACGTCCTGGCCTACAAGGATTTAGCTATATCAGTGTAAACACTATTCAGGACGACACAGTCTACTGCCTACTGACAACTACCTACTATTTATGTTACAATTCAGCGCACTCGGGAAACCGGGTTTTCTGATAGATTGGGGCGTGGTGCAACGGCAGCACACCGGACTTTGAATTCGTTGATCCTGGTTCGAATCCAGGCGCCCCGGCTAACACAATTTCACAAGCCGAGAATTCGTTGTTATTAGAAGAAGAGAGTGACTTAAATCTAAATCAATCAAGACCTGCTGCGGGCCAGGCACAAGTTCTGGGGTGTGCCGTGCTCGCATTTTTTAATTTAACCCCAGCCATGGAGATGCTAAGAGGATGAAAACCGCGACCATCTTGCTAGCCGCGGGCAAAGGCACCCGCATGAAATCCAAACTGCTCAAGGTGCTGCATCCGCTGGGCGGGAGGCCGATGCTCTGGCACCCCCTTCAAGCCGTACTCAAAGCCAGCAGCGAGAAGCCGACATTGGTGATTGGCTACCAGGCCGACAAGGTCAAAGATACCTTCGGCGACCAGGCCAACTACGTGATCCAATCCGAGCAGATGGGCAC
Organism: uncultured Chloroflexia bacterium; assembly: GCA_963722735.1. GTDB lineage: Bacteria > Chloroflexota > Anaerolineae > Anaerolineales > UBA11579 > UBA11579. Next base: position 34,812 of record CAVROH010000012.1, on the reverse strand, counting down.
AGGGCACGCCGTGATGCAAGCCCAGAGCCAACTGGAAGGCAAAAGCGATCTGGTGATCGTGCTGTTTGGCGATATGCCCCTGTTGCAAGCCGAAACGATCACCAGATTGATCGAGAAGCAGGCTGCCAATCCTGGCCCGATCAGCATGCTGACGGTGGTGGCGGAAGACCCGCGCGGCTTCGGACGCATCGTCCGCAACCAGGCCGGCGAGGTGGAAGCCATCGTGGAAGAAGCAGACTGCACCCCCGAGCAGCTTGAGATCAATGAGCTGAATATCAGCATGTACTGCTTCCGGGCTGGCTGGCTGTGGGAGAACCTCCCCAAAATACCGGTCTCGGCCAAAGGGGAATACTACCTCACCGACATTATTGCCATCGCCCGCGAGCAGGGACTATCCGTACAAGCCGAGATCATCACAGACCCGCAGGAAGCCATGGGCGTGAACACGCGTGTTCACCTGGCAGAAGCCGAGGCGGCCCTGCGCAAGCGGATCAACGAGAAGTGGATGCTGGAAGGCGTCACGATCGTTGACCCCGACAGCACAACTATCGATGCTGAGGCAGTCATCGGCCAGGATACGGTCCTGTTCCCCAACACATATATCGAGGCTGGCACCACCATCGGCGAGGACTGCCTGATCGGGCCGAACACGCTGATCCGCGGCTCCCAGATCGGGAACGGCTGCAAGATATTCTCCTCGGTGGTGGAATTTGCCACTCTGGAGAACCATGTGGATATCGGCCCCTTTGCCCACCTGCGCAAAGGCGCCCACCTGGCCGACGGTGTGCACATGGGCAACTATGGCGAAATCAAGAATTCCTACCTGGCAGCGGGCGTCAAGATGGGGCATTTTTCCTACATCGGAGACGCCCAGATCGGCGAAAATGTGAACATCGGCGCCGGGACGATCACCTGCAATTACGATGGAGTGAACAAACATAAGACGATCATCGAGAAAGATGTCTTGATCGGCAGCGATACCATGCTGGTCGCCCCGCTGACGATTGGGGAAGGCGCCCGAACCGGGGCTGGCTCCGTAGTGACCAAAGACGTAAAATCCGGTACGATTGTAGTAGGCGTCCCGGCTAAACAAATAAAGGAAGTGAACAAAGACGGTGAATAACACCCAAATCATGATCTGCATCGCACTGATTGCCCTGGACCTGGTATTCACTGCGATCCGAGCCAGTTTCCTGCATGCCCGATTCCCGCGGCTGGCCTCGCTGAAAGATTCCGGGGCGGAGCACGTGGATACTGCCATGGAACTGGTCTCCAGCCGGGCGCGCACCCGCTCGACACTTAAATTCAGCCAGGCGCTACTGCGTCTGGGTCTGACCGGAATGGTGCTGCGCTTTATGGTGCAAACCAGCTCCGACCTGGCTTTCTTCGGAGTGATCCTGCTGACCGGCGTGCTGATCTGGCTGATCGAATTCATCCTGGAACGCGTGGTGCTGCAGGACCCCGAAGGCTGGGCCCTGCGGCTGACCCCGCTGGCAAACGTACTGATCATCATCCTCTACCCGTTTGTGTTCCTGCCCCTGCGGATGTCCAGGAATACGGATATCCAAAAACTGGCGAATATCACCGAAGAGGAGCTGATCCATCTGGTGGAGGCCAGCCAGGAAGCCGGGGAGATCGAAATGGACGAGAGCGAAATGATCCACTCGGTCTTTGAGTTCGGCGACACCCTGGCCAGGGAGATCATGGTGCCGCGGGTGGATATGCTCGCCCTGGAAGTGGATACCCCCCTGGAGGAAGCCGCCGACCAGCTCCTGGAAACCGGCTTCTCCCGCGTACCCGTCTTTGAGGATCAGATCGACAACATCATCGGCTTGCTCTACACCAAGGACATGCTCAAGGTATGGCGCTCTGGCGATGAGATCACCTCGCTGCGCCCTCTGCTGCGGGAAGCCCAATTTATCCCCGAGACCAAGAAGGTGGACGAGTTGATGGACGAGATCCAGGCCGCCCGAATCCATATCGCCATTGTGGTGGATGAATACGGCGGGGTAGCCGGCCTGGTGACCCTGGAAGATATCATCGAAGAGATCTTCGGCGAGATCGAAGATGAATATGACGAAGACGGCGATCAACTCTGGCAGCGGGTGGGGCCAAACGAATACCTGTTCGACGGGCGCACCCTGCTGGAAGATATTAACGATCTGCTGAACACCAATCTGCCTACCAATGAAGCCGACACGATTGGCGGGCTGGTATTTGCCCGGGCCGGGCAGGTGCCCAAAACAGGCGATTGCCTGGAAGAGAACGGCATCAGTCTGACGGTTGAAAAGCTGCACGAAAGGCGCGTCCACCAGGTGCGGGCTGTTTTCCCGCTGGATGGTGCTGGTACCACTGACCACAAGGATCGCTCAAACCATGATTAATAAAGATGCTGCCGCAAAACTGGTTGATCTGGCTGTTGAAGCCCAGAAGAACGCCTATGCACCTTACTCCAACTACAAGGTAAGCGCCGCCCTGCTGGCCAAAAGCGGGAAGATCTTCACCGGTGTGAACGTGGAAAACGCAGTCTACCCGATGACGATCTGCGCCGAACGCGCCGCGGTGGTCTCGGCGGTCTCCGCCGGGGAGAAAGACTTTGAAGCCATCGTGGTGGTCACCCGGGATGCCGGGACGCCCTGCGGCAGCTGCCGCCAGGTGCTGGCCGAGTTCGGTCTGGATATCATCGTGATCATTGCGGATGATCAGGGCAAGATCCACCAGACCACCACGGTGGGTGATCTGCTGCCTAATTCCTTCAGCCAGGCCAACCTCGATTCTAAACGCTGATAAACTGGCTGAAATCAGAATCACATGCTAGACTAGGCTACTATGATCAACCTCGTTATCTCAGACATCCACGCCAACCTGGCGGCTCTAAAAACCGTGCTCGAAGACGCTGGTGAAGTGGATGCTGTCTGGTGTTTGGGTGATGTGGTTGGCTACGGTCCGAATCCCAACGAATGCATCGAAGTCCTCAGAGAGCAGCCCAACCTGGTATGCCTGACCGGCAACCACGATGCCGCTTGCTACGGGTTAATCAACCCGGTCACCTTCAATTATGATGCCCGCCTGGCAGTGGAATGGACCCAGAGCGTGCTGACCAAGGAAAGCCTGGATTTTCTCAAAACCCGCCCCCAAACGGTGGTGATGGACGATGTCACCCTGGCACACGGCAGCCCGCGGCAGCCGATCCTGGAATATCTGCTGGATACCACCGCCGCCCTGGAGAATATGAACCACTTTGCCACCGATTACTGCCTGATCGGGCATTCGCATATCCCGCTGATCTTCTCCCAAGCCAATCCGGCCAGCGATGTGCGCCTGAATTTCCCACCTCCGGGACAGACACAGCAGCTCAAACCACGATCGATCCTCAATCCTGGCTCGGTCGGCCAGCCGCGCGACCGTGACCGCCGGGCGAGCTATGCCCTGTTTGACCCCGAATTCGAGACCTGGGCGATCAAACGGGTGGAATATGACATCCATGCCACCCAGGAAGATATGCGCGCCGTAGACCTGCCTCCCCGCCACGTGGAACGGCTGGCCGGCGGCTGGTAGAAAAACCCAAGCCGAAATTAACCACAGATAGAATCAAACCACAGGTTTGCTATGGGCGATTAATTTGTCATCCTTGCATGCTTTTAGCGGGGATTTAAAGGAATGAGATTCTGTTGGGGGAGTGCTTCGCTGCGCAATGACCGCGTTTTAGCTGCCTACTACCTGCTGCCTGCTGCCTACTGTTTAAAATCCTTCACCGACGAGGTCACCTCAGTCGTCCCCTTGATCTTTGGCAGCGGGGCCAGTTCGGCCTGTACCACTCTGGCAGTCAGCCGGCGGGCCATCACCGCCTGCATGGGCGAAGATTCTGCGTCAAGCCCGGACAAAAAGTCGGACAGGTCTGGCTGGTAGCGGCGGGCGCACAGGTACACCGGGCGGCGCGTACTCGGGCGCAGCAAGGCCAGCAACCGGTTCAAATGATCCTCAAAATGATCCATGCCGGGGTGGCAGTGGACCTGTGCCCAGGTGCCGCGCGGCCCGGATTGGATCTCGGCGAATCCCAGCAGTTCCTGAGCTTGATAATATACCCAGCCGTTCAGGTCGGAGAAGTCTTTGGATTCCAGTTGCTGCACCAGAGTGGGGACGGCAGCAAAATACAGCTTGCGGATATTGATCCCATCCAGGGAGGTGCAGCGGTGCCATTTATTCTCGGGTAGGGGGTTTTTGGGCGGGGAGGTGACCCGCCAGACCTGCTGGCGGGCAAAGATACTGAAATTCAACCGGCGGAGGACCTCGAAGGCGGGACTGGCTTCATCCACCTCTGCCAGCAGGGTCTGGGCTTGGCGCTCGCCCAGCCGCTTGAGCAGATATTCAACGAGTTCTTCCACTGCTGGCAGTTCGATCATCTCTTCGGGGGCGAGGAAGGTCAGCCGGGCGGTTTCTGCGCCAAATGGAAGGCTGGCCTGGCCGATCAGGGGGGGAGTATTGTGTCCTCCGTTCTGTACTGCGGTGAACACTCCGGTGGCTTCCGAAACCGGGGAGAACAACGCCCGCGTGGTGACGATGCGGGTACCCAATGTGAGAACTGTCCGGTTATCTAGGTAAACACCCTGCTTCCGCAAACGGTGCAGGGTGAAGGCATCGGGCAATTCAAAGGGTCTGATCATCGGAATTATTCAGGTATCAGGCTGAGAAAATATTGGTGGAAGCGGTCGTCCTCGTTGAGTTCGGGATGGAAAGAAGTTACCAGCAGATGACCCTGCCTGGCAGCCACGATAGCCTCATCCACGCGGGCCAGCACCTCCACATCAGGCGCATCCACCGATTCGATCAGCGGGGCACGGATAAATACGGCATCGAAGGGCGGGTTGTCGGGGTCCAGGGTAACCAGGGCGGGCACATCCAGCCCGACCTCAAAGCTGTCCACCTGGCGGCCAAAGGCATTCCGCTGGATGGTGATATCCATCAGGCCAAGCAAGGGCTGGCCCTGCTTGATCCTGGTGGCATCTTTGGATAGAAAGATCGCCCCGGCGCAGGTGCCCCAGATCGGTTTGTCTGCGCCGAAGGCTTTGAGTGGTTCGATCAGATCAAAATCACGGGCCAGCTTGCCGATCGTGGTGGATTCACCGCCGGGGATGATCAATCCATCCAGACCTTCCAGGTCGGCGGGCAGGCGGACTTCACGGGTGTCAACACCCAGCCGCCGCAGCACGGTGATGTGCTCGGTAAAATCTCCCTGGAGGGCCAGGACACCAACTACCGGCATCAGGCTACCAGCCGCGGTCGGCGATCCGTTCTTCTTCCGGGATGTCGGTCACCTGGCGGCCGACCATCGGCTCGCCCAGGTTGCGGCTGACTTCAGCCAGAATAGCAGGCATCCTGATAGTGGGTGGTGGCCTTGACGATGGCGGCGGCGCGCTTGGCCGGGTCGCCGGATTTGAAGATTCCGGAGCCGACGAACACACCGTCCACGCCCAGCTGCATCATCAGGGCCGCATCGGCCGGGGTAGCGATACCGCCAGCAGCAAAGTTGACCACCGGCAGGCGGCCAAGTTCCTTGACCTGCTTGACCAGGTCGTAGGGCGCGCCGATCTCTTTGGCGTAGGTCATCAGCTCTTCATCAGCCATGGTCTGCAGCCTGCGGATCTCGCCCAATACGGTGCGGGCATGGCGCACAGCTTCGACCACGTCGCCGGTGCCGGCTTCGCCCTTGGTGCGGATCATGGCGGCGCCTTCAGCGATGCGGCGCAGGGCTTCACCCAGGTTGCGGCAGCCGCATACAAAGGGCACTTTGAAATCATGCTTATTGATGTGGTGGGCTTCATCCGCCGGGGTAAGCACTTCTGACTCATCGATGTAATCCACCCCGATGGACTTCCAGGATCTGGGCTTCGACAAAATGCCCGATGCGGACTTTTGCCATCACCGGGATGCTGACCGCGTCCATGATCCCGAGGATCAGTTCAGGGTCGCTCATCCGGGCCACGCCGCCATCGGCGCGGATATCTGCCGGGACGCGCTCCAGCGCCATCACGGCCACTGCGCCGGCATCTTCGGCGATCTTGGCATGTTCGGCGGTGACCACATCCATGATCACGCCGCCCTTAAGCATTTGTGCCAGCCCGGCTTTCACCTTGAAGCTGGCGACGTCTTTCTTGCCGTTTCCTTCTGTCATTTGAAACTCCAGATATTGATATGTTAGTAGATCATGGTGCTTGTTAAACACCGATTGTGTGAGAAAGTCTCTCTTATCCACATTCTACCACTAAGCAGGGGCAGATACAATTTGAGGAGTATTAGAACGGAAAGGCAGTGATCGGGGATTTGGCTCTTAGTGATTAGGAAAAACCAAGCGAACCACAGTTGCACACGGATAGACACAGATGGAGAAAGAACAGTTAGATCGGTTTGTTAATACCAGGTGGTATAATCCAGCGCAATCGTATAATTTATATCCTATTTTGGAAGTTTAAAAACTTCACCGGGTGGAAGAAACTATTATGACTGATACCAATCCAAAAGTTGACAACTATCTGATCGAGGGCTGCGGGCGCTGTCCGCTGGTGGGTACGCCACAATGCAAAGTCCATACATGGGAAGAAGAATTGGTGGAACTGAGGAGGATCCTCCTCGAATCCGGGCTGACCGAAGAATTGAAATGGAGTCAGCCCTGTTACACATGGGAGGATAACAATGTTCTTATACTGGCCGCCTTCAAAGATTTCTGCTCGGTGAGCTTCTTCAAAGGCACTTTGCTGAAAGACCCTGAGGGTGTTCTGGAAAGCCCAGGGCCGAGTTCCCAGGCAGTCCGTCAGTTTAAATTCACCAACCTTGAACAGATCGCGGAGATGGAACCGGTGATAAAAACCTATCTTCAAGAGGCGATTGAAATCGAAGAAGCCGGCTTGAAAGTGGAATTCAAGAAGAATCCGGAACCGATCCCTGATGAGCTGCAGCAGAAATTCGATCAGGACCCGGCCTTTGAAGCTGCCTTTCTGGCGCTGACCCCGGGACGGCAGCGAGGATACATCCTGTATTTTTCCGGGGCCAAGCAATCCGCCACCCGGGTCTCCCGGATCGAAAAATATCTGCCGCAGATCTTCGAGGGCAAGGGCATGCAGGACCGTTAAAAAACTGTGACCAGTGATCAGGCGCTTAGTGATTAGGAAAAACCGAAATCACCGCAGATGGACCCAAATTAACAAAGCTGTAGAAGATGCCTTATGATATGAGGATCACAGTAAACAAAACCTCCTCCGTCCTCGGGGGAAATTGAGACGGGGATTGGCCTTTCCTGATCCCTGGGTGCCTGATCACTGATTACTACTTCCAAATCCCCAATCACTATTCGCATGCTTTCCCGCGTTGGCTGGTAAAATTATCCCAACCAATCAAAAATGGAGTTGCGATGTTCCACAAGATCCCCCAGCCGATCCTAGACCGGATGAAAGAACTGGAAGAAATAGATACCCGGGACCGCCAGGATGGCACGCCGCGGATCAAACGGCTGCGCCAGGTAGCTCCGGAGACTGGCAGGGTACTGGCATTTCTGGCTCACACCGTCCCCACACAGGGCGCCTGGCTGGAGGTCGGTACCAGTGCCGGGTATTCGACTCTGTGGCTCAGCCTGGCTATAAAAGCAAAGAGCAAAACCCTCTTCACCTATGAACTTCTCCCCGAGAAAACCGCCCTGGCGCGCGAAACCTTCAAGCAGACCAAGGTGGAGAAGCTGATCGAACTGAAAAATGGGGATGCCCGCGGCCATGTGGGGGATTTTGGCGAGGTCGCTTTTTGTTTCATCGACTGCGAAAAGGAGATGTATGCCGAGATCTTCGATCTGGTAGCGCCTAACCTGGTGACAGATGGGCTGGTCATCGTGGATAATGTGATCAGCTTCAAAGAAGACCTGGCCGACTTCATTGCCCGGGTGGAAGCCGACGAGCATCTGGATACGATCATCCTCCCGGTGGGCAAGGGGCTGATGGTCTGCCGCAAGCTGGGCGGGTAGGAGGCCTTTTGACCGATAAGAAACTGACTGTTGTCATCCCGATGGCCGGGTGGGGAACCCGCCTGCGCCCGCATACCTGGAGTAAACCCAAGCCGCTGGTCAGCGTCGCCGGCCAGACCGTGCTGGACCACATCATCGACGTGATCGCCACCGCCACCGACCTGAACAACTGCCGCTTTGCCTGCATCCTCGGTTACCACGGCGACAAAGTAAAAGCGCATATGGCCGCCCATTATCCGGAGGTGGAAGTTCATTACTTCGTCCAGGAGGAGATGCTCGGCCAAACCCACGCCATCTCGATGGCGCGTGAGGTCATCCAGGGGCCGACCATCGTGCTGTTCTCAGATACCATCGTGCAGGACGATCTCTCCTTTTTGCTGGACCCGGCGGAAAATCCGGAAGGGGTGATCTGGGTGAAACGGGTGGAAGACCCGCGCCGCTTCGGCGTGGTCAGCGTAGGGGCAGACGGCTTCGTCTCAGACATCATCGAGAAGCCCGACAGTTTTGAGAATGACCTCGCCGTGGTAGGGTATTACTACTTCACCAGCGGCGAAGCGCTGATGGCCGCCATCGACCGGCAGTTGAACGACAAGCTGATCACCAAAGGCGAGTATTACATCGCCGACGCCATCAAGCTGATGATGGAGAAGGGGCTGAAATTACAGGCCAAGGCGGTGGATGTCTGGCTGGATGCCGGACTGCCGGAGACCGTGCTCTCGACCAACCGGTTTCTACTGGAAAACAGCGCCGGCTTTGAAAATGTTCCCCAGGTCGGAGATGATGTCGAGATCGTGCCGCCGGTCTACGTCCACCCGGATGCCAAGATCACAGCTTCGGTAATCGGGCCGTACGCCTCGATCGCCGCCGGATGCAAGGTGAGCGACAGCAAGATCGAGAACTCAGTGATCGAAGAGAATACCACAATTCAGGCTTCACAGCTGCAGGAATCGCTGATCGGGGCAAGGGTGCAGATCAATGGGGCACACGGCAGCCTGATCATCGGTGACGACAGTAGATTTGAGGCCAGCGAGTGAACAGTCAGCAGGACGAGCAAGACTCTGTCCGCTGCCATTCCGGCTATGAATATGCCCAGCGCCCATTAAGTTTTACCCACAAGTGCAAAGACCACCAGGTAGCGCGGTTGGTACGGGAGATCAGAACCCCGGATGGAAAACAATTCCGGGTCGAGACCGAATCCGGCCAGGTGTTTGAATTGATCTATATCGAATCGACAGGGGATTGGCAGATCAGTCATGGCTAGCGCTGCCGGCTGTCTGCCACTTGCTGGTAAGAGCCAAACTTCCAGAAGAAACCCCCAAATAATCCAGGTTACGCAGTACAATCAGAAGTAACAACGTCCGCAACCACCAACAGGAGATGTGACCAAGCACTATGACGAGTAAATATATCGCCAACCGGGTTGCCACCCTCAAGCCTTCCGGCATTCGCAAGTTCTTCGATATCGCCGCCTCGATGCCTGATGTAATCTCACTGGGGATCGGCGAGCCAGACTTTGTGACGCCCAAACCAATCCTCGAAGCCGGGATTGCCTCTCTGCGGGGAGGCGCCACCGGGTACACCTCGAACGCCGGAGTGATGGAACTGCGGGAAGCCGTCGCCGCCCATCTGCAGCGCATGTATGGAGTCAGTTACGATCCGGCCACCGAGATTATGGTCTCGGTCGGGGTCTCCGAGGCACTCTATCTGGCGCTGACTGCCATCCTGGAGCCGGGCGAAGAGGTAATCATCCCCACGCCGTGTTTTGTTTCCTACCAGGCTGAAGTGATCCTGGCTGGCGGCGTGCCGGTAGAGATCCCCAGCCACTTTGAGGATGATTTCCAACCGGATGTGCAGGCGATCGCCAATGCGGTCACAGACAAGACCAAGGCCATTCTGGTGGGCTACCCCAATAATCCAACCGGGGCAGTTGCCAGCCGGGAGAACCTGATCGAGATTGGCAAGATCGCCGAGAAACACGACCTGGTGATGCTCTCCGACGAGATCTACGACCAGTTGGTCTACGGCGTGGAGCATGTCTGCTTCCCCGCACTGCCGGATATGCGCCCGCGCACGATCCTGTTGGGCGGCTTCTCCAAAGATTACGCCATGACCGGCTGGCGGGTGGGCTTTGCTGCCGCGCCAGCCGAGATCCTCCAGGGGCTGCTGCGCATCCACCAATACACGGTGATGTGCGCCCCGACCACCAGCCAGATGGCCGCCCTCAAAGCCTTGCAAGTGGGAGCGCCCTTCGTGGCCGAGATGCAGGCAGAGTATGACCGCCGCCGCCGATTGATCGTGGATGCCTTCAACGAATTTGGCATGCCCACCTTTGAACCCCGCGGCGCATTTTACGCCTTCCCCAAGATCACTATTCCCGGCATGGACGATGACCAGTTCGCCATGGAGTTGCTCACCAGCGAGCAGGTTGCCGTGGTGCCGGGATCAGCCTTCGGGCCGGGCGGCGAGGGCTTTATCCGCTGCTCGTATGCCACCGCTTACGGGAAGATCGAACAGGCGATGGAACGGGTTGGGCGTTTTATCGGAAAACATATCTAGACGGTCAGCCAAAGGCTGACCTATAGGCCTTTGCTCAGCAATTGCTATGCAACTGCCTCGCAAACGCCCCTAAATATAGTCGGCTGGTTCAATTCAGTAAGCTGTAAGGAGTATCGGTATGGATAGGAAAAAATGGATCACATGCGGGGTGATTGTCGTGGTGGTGGCTTGTATCGGGTTGGTGCTCGGATTTGGCGGGCTGGCGGCCATCGGTGCATTGTTTGGCGACCCCACCCAGGATGTCGGTGGTGGCACTTCCTTTCTGGTGACCGATACCCCGTCTTCCGGCAGTCTTATCGCCACCGATCCTCCTTCGAATCCTCCCCCGAATCCAGCCCCAGTAGTTCCTGCTGGGCCAACCTCAGCGCCGCTGCTGAAGGGCATCCCCTATGAGGCGGTGGTGCAGATCATCGCCCTGTATTACGAAGGCGACCAACTGACCCCCGGATGGACCGGCTCCGGCTCGATCATTTCGCCGGATGGCTTGATCCTGACCAATGCGCATGTGGTCCTGCCAGACCGCTACTTCCCTGTGGATGCGCTGGCAATCGCCTTTACCGTGGCTGAAGATCAGCCACCGGAGATATACTATTTTGCCGAGGTGCTGCAAGCCGACGCCGCCCTGGATATCGCCGTGATCGGGATCATTGCCGATTTGAACGGCAACCCGGTCAACCAGGCAGCCCTGGACCTGCCGTATGTGCCAATGGGCAACGCCGACGAGCTGCGTCTGGGCGATGCAATCACCATCCTGGGCTACCCGGGGATTGGCGGAGAGACGATCACCCTGACGCGCGGCGAGGTCAGTGGGTTTACGGCTGAATCGGGGCGCGGCGCACGGGCCTTCATCAAGACCTCCGCCACCATCGCCGGCGGCAACAGCGGCGGCATGGCGGCAGACGGCGAGGGCTACCTGATCGGCATCCCCACCCAATTGGGTTACGGCGGAGACGACCAGTATGTGGACTGCCGCGTGCTGGCAGATACCAACCGGGATGGGATTGTGGATGACAGCGACAGTTGTGTACCGACCGGTGGATTCATCAACGCCCTGCGCCCGATCAACCTGGCCCTGCCGATGATCGAGGCGGCCAGCGAGGGGCGTGTGTCGATCCAGAGTGAGACCGCCCCGGTGGGGGCACCCCCCTCGGATGAGCCTGCTTCCGGTCAGGTGTTGTACCAGGATGATTTCTCCAGCACCAGCACCGGTTGGGCACTGGGATGGCGACGGATGGCAGCATCCGCTACGGCAATGGCGGGTTGGAGTTCGAAGTCCGATCTTCGGAGATCATCATCTGGTCCACCACCGGCGGCAGCTACGGTGATGTGATTGTCGAAGCAGAAACTTATGTCCTCCAGGCGGCAGGCGACGGTGATTTTGGCCTAATCTGCCGCTATGTGGACGGGGATAACTTCTACGGTCTGGAGATCTCAGAAGACGGCTATTACTCGATCTGGAAATATTCCAGCGGAGAGTATGTTTCCCTGCTGGATTGGCAATCAACCTCGCTGATCGACACCAGCCGCAGGATGAAGATCTCTGCCGCCTGCGTGGGAGACAGATTGAGCCTCTACCTGGACGGACAACTGCTCGCCGAGGTGCAGGACAGCGATCTCTCCAGCGGCGCTGCCGGCCTGCTGACCGGCAGTTGGGATATTGCCCCGCTCACGATCGGGTTTGATAACCTGGTGGTGCGTCAAGCCGGCAACTAGATCGGGACATATGTCAGGGGTATTTGTCCCTTGACTTTGGTGGGATTTGGGTATAATTATGACACCGCTCAGGTTGAGCAGGATAATCTTATGAATGGGAACCAATTATCCCAGCGTTTATTAGATCGTACGGGTATTAGCGGGCGCCTTACCGAGGTGCCCGCCTATTTTTTTAACCCACTATTCAACAATCGTGTAACCGCATAAGGAGTAAACCTGAATATGGCTGAAATGACCAATGCTTTTCAAATGGCACAGCAGCAATTTGATGAAGTAGCCGAGCAGCTCAATCTGGACCCGGATGTGCGCCAGATCCTGCGCTGGCCCACCAGGGAGTTCCGCTTCCAGGTGCCGGTGCGCATGGATTCCGGTGCAATCCGCACCTTCCAGGGCTTCCGGGTGCAGCACAGTGACGTGCGCGGTCCTTCCAAGGGCGGCATCCGCTTCCATTCCAGCGAGACGATCGATACCGTGCGTGCGCTGGCAATGTGGATGACCTGGAAATGCGCCGTGGTCGATATTCCCCTTGGTGGCGGCAAGGGCGGTGTGGTGGTCGACCCGGCCACCCTCTCCCCGGCAGAGAAAGAAAGCCTGTGCCGCGGCTGGATCGGCCAGATCTACCGCAACATCGGCCCGCGGCAGGATGTACCCGCCCCGGATGTTGGCACCACCCCTCAGATGATGGGCTGGATGATGGATGAATACTCCAAACTGGTGGGCGAATTCACCCCCGGCGTGATCACCGGCAAGCCGCTCGGCGGCGGCGGCTCTCTGGGCCGCACCGAGGCAACCGGCTTCGGCGTGATCTACACGATCCGCGAGGCGATGAAACACCTCAAGATGGATTCCGCCAAGACCAAGGCTGCCATCCAGGGATTCGGCAACGTCTCCCAGTATGCCGCCATCGGCTACAAAGAATTCCTCGGCGGCACGGTGGTGTGTGTCTCCTACTGGGACCGGGAAGACCGCACCTCTTACACCGTCAGCAAGGACGACGGGATCGACCCCGAATTCCTGCAGTCGATCACCGACCAGTACGGCTCGATCAACAAGGATAAAGCCAGCGAAGCCGGCTACAAGATCGAATCGGGCGATGCCTGGATCGAGAAGGATGTGGATGTGCTGATCCCTGCTGCGCTGGAAGGCCAGGTCAATGCTGAGACGATCAAGAAGATCAGCGACAAGGTCAAGATCGTGGCGGAAGGCGCCAACGGCCCCACCACCCCTGAGGCGGATGAATTCTTCGAGAAGAACGGCGTGTTCGTGATCCCGGACTTTTTGTGCAACGCCGGCGGTGTGACCACCTCGTACTTTGAGAGCGTGCAGAACGACATGAACTACTACTGGCCCAAGGATGAAGTCCTCCAGAAGCTCGACCAGAAGATGACCAGCGCCTTCCAGGCTGTGCTGGAACTCTCTGAGAGTGAGAAGGTCTTCATGCGCGATGCCGCCTATATGGTCTCGATTGGCCGGGTGGTCAAAGCGATGGAGCTGCGCGGCTGGATCTAGGCCTGCGTTCAGCAAGTTAGTCATTGAGGACAGGGAACCAAAGGGTTCCCTGTCTTTTTTATTCCCCCAACATGCATCAGGTGGATTCCCGCTTGCACGGGAATGACGCCAGAGATGCGAATCTGTCGTTCCTCCATGTTTTAGCAGAAACCCATTAACTTTCGTCTGGTAATCCTCAAACTGCCTGTGGACAAAAACCCCCGATATGTGTTAACGTATTGGAATATCATTCCCAATTACGCCACAGGAAAACATTCATGTCAGAAGATACTCACACAGGTCAGCCGCAGATCCCCTTCAAAGAACTGCTGCGTAATTTCGTGATCGAGATGATCGTGTATGGCATCCTGATCGCCATCTATTTCTACATTGCCCTGCGCTTCCTGGCCGATCCACTCGCTGAACTGTTCAACAGCCACCTGGCAGCCTATGCCTTCCTCAGCCTGGGGCTGATGGTGGTGCAGGCAGTGGTGCTGGAGTTCGTCACCTCGCTGCTGTTCGACTTTTTAGGTCTCCACCGGCTGTCTTCCAAGCCGGGTGGACATTAGGAGCGCAGCGTGGAATTCCCAATTGCAGGCGTAACCGTAGATCCGATCGCCCTGATGGTGATCGGCTTCATTGTCGGGGTGCTGGGGGGATTCTTCGGGGTTGGCGGCGGATTTTTGGCAGCCCCCTTCATGTTCTGGATCGGGGTACCGATGAACTTCGTCGTCGGCACCGATATGGCCCACATGACCGGCAAATCGATTGTGGCCTTCAAACGTCACCGTGCCCTGGGGCATGTGGATATAAAACTCGGCCTGTTGATGATCGTGGGCACGGTGAGCGGGGTAGAGATCGGCGCCCAGTTCATCGAACGTCTGGAAGCGACCGAATCGGTAGACCTGGTGATAGGAATCATCTATGTCGTGATCCTCTCCCTTGTAACGATTTTCACTTCCTATGAAGCGATCCGCTCATTGCGCATGATGCAAAGCGACCAGATGGACGCCGAGGACGTAATCGGCTTCCAACGGATCACCAGAAAAGTCTCCAGCATCCGCATACCCCCGATGGTATCCTTCCCGGCTTCCGGCATCAAGGAAATCTCGGTCTGGATGGTACTGGGGGTTGGCCTGATCACCGGTGTCCTCTCCGGGATGCTGGGTGTTGGCGGCGGCTTTGTACGCATGCCGATGATGGTGTATATACTCGGCATCCCAACGCATGTGGCCGTGGGTACCGACCTGTTCGAGATCATCTTCTCCGCCGGTTACGGCACTGTGACCCACGCCCTGAAAGGGAATGTGGATATCATCATGGCGCTGGTTATGCAGACTGGCGCGGCAATTGGCGCTCAGATCGGGGCGGTTTCCACCCAGTATTTCGCCGGCCCAAAGATCCGTTTATTTTTCTCTTTCCTCCCATTGATTGGAATTCTGATGGTCATTCTGCGGCTGCTAGGTGTAGTAGCAGTTTAGACTGGAAGGTTTTTTTATGAAAATACTTTACTTTATCCCAAACCAGGAATTATCTCCGATCACGATCCACTTTACTGCAAAAGTAGCCACCCGGATGGGTGTCAGCGTCCACGTCCTGGCTGTCTCCAATGACTCTGAAAAACTGGAGAGAGCCGCCGCCACGCTGGCAAGCGCACAAGATGAGTTCGGGGACATGACCGTCACCAGCGAGTTCATCAGCGGCGACCCAATCACCGTGCTCCAGGCTGAACTAAAGAGGGACAACTATGCGCTGCTGCTGATGCGGGTCAACCGCAGACGGCATCTGATCCCCTCCCGCTTCCGCTTTATGTTCCACCAGATCATGAGACAATCCGGGGTCCCGGTGCTGATGGTACGTAAGGCCAGCGAGAAACTGGACCGGATGCTGGTGTGCACCGGCGGGATGCAGATCTCTGAGCCGGTGGTTTCCCTCAGTACCCGGTTGGCCGGGCAGGTGGGGATGACGGCTTCGCTGCTGACCGTTTCGGCGGCGGTGCCCAGTATGTACACCGGCATCAAAGCGATGGAAGAAACCATCGAAGAGGTGCTCGAGTCGGATACCCCGATGGCCCAGCATCTGCGGCACAGCGCCGAGATGCTGACCAATCACGGGATCGATGCCGAGATCAAGATCCGCCACGGAGATGTGGTCGAAGCGATCCTGGAGGAGGCCATCCAGGGCAAATATGATCTGATCGTACTCGGCTCCACCGAGGGGTGGACACTGCGCGGGTTGATGCTGGGCAACGTCACCCAGCAGATCATCAACCGGGCGCCCTGTGCAGTGCTGGTGGTTAAGCAGCCAGAAAAACAGTGATTCGTGATTAGGCACTTAGTGATTAGAAAAGGCACATCGAAACCCAAAATGTGATTGGCTTTTCCTAATCGTTAATCACCAGGTAACCAATCACTAGATTTTAGGAGGAAATTATGTCAGTCAAACGGCTTGTCCTGCATATTCTAATGCTTGTCCTTCTCCTGACCGGGTGCAATCTCCCGGCAGGGGATCAAAACACCGCTGACCTCAATTCCCCCTCAAATTCCGCACCACAGCCCCCTCAAAACTCCCAAAATGAAGAACAACCTCCACTGGAAGCGATACCGGCGCCTGAAATGGTGACCGGCCAGCGCATCCAGCCGTCTCAGATCGTCTATCTGGGCGCATTCCGGCTGCCGGAAGCCTCCGGGGTCTCGGATTGGGACTACAGCGGACACGGGCTGACCTATTATCCCGATGGTGATCCACAGGGTGCCGGTGACGGCTATCCCGGGTCACTGTTCGGCATCGGTCACGATCACCAGTTGGCCGTCTCGGAGATCAGCATCCCCGCCCCGGTAATAACCAAAGATCCGGCACAGATGAACCAGGCCGAGACCCTGCAGCCGTTCGTCCAGTTTAGTGAAGGGTTGATCGACCTGGGGACCTATGACCTGCCGCGGGCCGGGCTTTCCTGGCTGCCCGGGTGAGGCGGGCGGCAGCCTCACTTCTGCTATGCCGACCATCTGGAAGATGGGCACCCCACCCATGGCTCGGCGCAGATCACCCTCGGCCAGCCCCACCAGCAGGGACTCTGGCTGATGGACGGATTCAGCAACTTCACCACCTGTGACTACATCTTCGAGATCCCCGCTGACTGGGCGGCCGCCTATGCCCCGGGGATGCAGTTGGCCACCGGACGTTTCCGGGAAGGCGTCTGGGGCGGGCAGGGACCGGCCCTGTATGCCTACCAGCCGACCCCGGAAGGGGACACCATCCAGAAAGTTGTCCCGCTGCTGATGTACGGCATCCAGGAGGAAAACAGTCTGGTGATCGACAGTGATGAATCCACCCGTATGGACGATTACCAGGTGGCCGATCACTGGACCGGCGGCGCCTGGCTGACCGCTGGCGAGGAGTCGGCGGTGATCTTCCTGGGCACCAAGGCGATGGGACGCTCGTGGTACGGTTTTGCCAACGGCGTGGAGTGGGATTATGCCTGCGCCGACCGGGAACCGCCGGACTGCCCGGAAGTGCCCGAATGGCCCTACGATAACCGCGGCTACTGGGCCGAGGATTATCAGGCCCAGGTGATCTTCTTCGACACCGGCCAACTGGGTGCGGTGGCGCTGGGAGAGTTACAGCCCTACCATCCGCAGCCCTACGCCATCCTGGACCTGACCCCCTACCTGCTCAATCCGGAGCTGGATTTTGGCAATTACAAGCGCGACCTGGTCAGCTCGATGGCCTTTGACACGGTCCACGGACGGCTGTACATCCTGGAACGTCTGGCGGATGAGGCTAAGTCAGTGGTGCATGTGTTTGAAGTTAGTGATCAGTGATTTGTGGTGATTGGGAAAACAGCCTCTACCCAGAGGTGCAGTTCCTGATTACTAAGTGACAGATCACCGATCACTCTAATCCCGCAAAAACGCGGCTGCCGAGTAGCCCACCACGCGGCGGTAATCTCCCGAGGTGGTCCCGGATGTATCGTAATTGAGGATGCGCGCCTGGCTGGCGCCGAGGAGGCGGGCGGCGTGCATCACCGCCAGGATAGAGGTCAGGCCGCAAGCCTGGCCTTTGCCATTATGGTGCACCTCCAGCACTTTCGCCGGATCAAATGTGGCAACCGCATCGAGGATGGTTCTGATCGAGGATGTTGGCGGTGCTCTGGGGGTAAAAGTGCGAGAGGTCGCTGCTGGCGACCAGCAGGGCGTTCTGACCGACAAGGGTATCGGCCAGCGCTTTACCGAGCACCCCGGCATCAGAGAGATTGAACGAGCCCAGCATCAGCGGCAGCAGTTTGAAACCGCCTGCCAAGGCAGTCTGGAGGAAAGGCAGCTCAATCTCAACGGCATGTTCTGCATCCCGGCTGATGTGTAAGATCGCCGGTCCGCCGGTTTCTGCCAGAGCGCTTTCCAGTCGGGAGAGGGTCTCCACATCCACCGGGATCTCCCCCAGCGGGGTGCTATAACCATCATGCGCTGTGGAGAGGATCGGGGAGTAGTGCCCGGCGTGGAAAGGGGAGAGAATTGCGACGGTATCGTAGCGGTGTCCCTGAACGGCAGCAAAAGCGTGTCCGGCCACCGGCCCGGAATAGATGTGCCCGGCATGTGGCGCAAGCAGCCCGACTACCTTCCCCTGGGGGAACGGGTTCCCCCCGGCCTGGGTGAGATAGCCGGAAACTTCTGCTTCAAGTGAGTCGGGGTTAGCCCGGTACCACTGGCCTGCCAGGGCCGCCGGGCGCAGATCGGTGAGAGTCATACTCCCATTCTACAACAATTTGTATTTGGCTTCCAACTCTTCGCAGGAATCCCGCATCCAGGGGTGGATGAGCTTAATCTTGCCGCTGTGCCACAGATAATGCTGATAGACCCACACAGCCGCCTCCAGAGAGGTGTCCAGGGCGGCTTCCATCTCCTGCTGGTAGGGCGGCGTGCCGCGCTGGTCCCAGGCAAGTTTGTCGGCGGCAAACAGGAGCATGTCCAGGTCGGTGGGGCTGGCTTTCAGGGTGGTATGGCAGCGGATCGCATCCAGGATTCCCTTCTCGCCAATCCCAAAGATTTCTGCCGCCATGACTGCCGAAATCTTCTGGTGCAGCAAGAGCGGGACCTGCCTCCTCTTCCGGGAGGATCTCGATCCCCAACTGCTGCGAGACGCTCGCCCGCTGCGGGTTGGGGTACACCGCACTGATGTCGTGCAGCCAGCCTGCCGCTTCCGCCTGTTGGCGTTCGATGTCAAAGCGCTCTGCAAGCTTCAGGGCAGTCTCGGCGACATGGCGCGAGTGCTCGGCTGTTTGGGGGCATTCGTGATGATGAAGGAAATTGAAAGCATCCTGCGGGAGATCCCCGCTGAGGGAGAGATCTGCGACCAGTTCAGCCAGCAGAGGGTGCACTTTTTACTCCGCCTGCACCGGCCGGGCTGCCGCAAAAGGTTCAAGGTCAATGCCCATCCCGGTCAGGCGTTCTTCCAGGTCGGTGATTTGGGCTTTGATCTTGTCTTCCAACTCAGTAAGCAGGTCGGCGCCAGAGCGGCGAATGAGGCGGGATTCCATCTTGAGCTGCCAGGCGGGGGACTCTTCGAGGTGTTGGATGCGCGCTTTCAAGTCGGCAATGACCCCGTCCAGGCGCTTCAATTCTGCCTTCAGGCTGGCGATCTCCTGCTCCTTGGTCTGGCTGGGGGAATCCACTAGGCGGTCCGGCTGTTCGGCCAGGGAGCGCAGGGTTTTCAGGTCCCGGTTGGAATAGGCCTGGTTGACGCGGGTCATAACTTCCTCGCGCCATTTCTTTTCTTCCGGGTCGGAGGTCAGGTCAGGGTGGAAGCGGCGGGCCAATTCTCTGAAAAGCTGCTTGATCTGCTCTTCCATCTTGGGGCTGTATTTAGACTTTTTGGCCGTTCCGATACTGCGCCAGCCGTTGGTATCATCCTTGTCCTGGTAGGTGAACTCTTCCTCTTCATCCTCGGCGCCGTAGGCTTCTTCGATCGGCTCATCCGGTTCGGGACGCTGGGCTTCAAGCACCTCGTAGAGCTTGCGCCGCAGAGTGCGCAGATAGGTCTCCAGAGGCCCTACCCGCTGGTCGTACACCTGCATGAATTCATGGATCGTGACGCGGGTATTGAAGAGTTCAAGCTCCAGAATGGCAATGTACTCGCGCTTTTTGTTCAGGCGGACTTTCAGCCGGGTCAATTCTGCATCCGCAGTGGACTGCAGGCTTTTGCGTCTGTTTCGGGTGGTGGAAGTTTGTTTGTTTACAGCCATAAAGATTCTCAGTGATCAATGCGAAGAGCAATTATATCGCAAAACAGGGAGCTGGTGGGAAATCCGCCCAGAATTGTCCAGTTTTCCCACGTTACGGACGGTTTGAAGTAAAATGGGAAAAACAGACAAGGTGGAGGGGATATCCCACACTATCCCACATTTATCCCACATATCCCAAGCATATCCACACCTGGAGACCGATTATCCACAAGATATCCACGGTTTTTGAGAGAGTTATCCACAGGATTTGAGATGAGAGAGACAGTCGAAGTATTGATCACCATCCCGCTGGCAGAAGACCTGGTTGAAGAGATCCGCCAGGTATCCGAGTTCCTTCACATCACCCATATTGTGGTGAATGAGGCTGCCGAGGTTCCGGCAGAGGTCTGGGCGAGAACCGAAGTGCTCTACACCATGCACGTGCTCCCTGAAGCGGAGCAGGCCCCCAAACTGGGCTGGGTGCAGTCCTATCTCGCTGGCGTGGATAAGGACCTCCACCACCCGGCGCTCCAGCCCGAGAAGCTGCTGTTCAGCTCGATGAGCGGGGCAAATGCCTCCCAGGTGGCGGAGCACGTCCTGACGATGATGCTGGCGCTGGGCCACAATCTGCCGGGTTTTGGCAAACTGCAGCAGGAACACACCTGGATGCAGGACAAGGGCCGCAAATACATCCCGCGCGAGATGCCGCGGCAGTGTAGTCGGCCTGGTGGGGTACGGCAGCATCGGCCGCCAGGTGGCCCGTCTGGTAACCGGGATGGGCGCTGAGGTGCTGGCAGCCAAACAGGACGCCATGACCCCGGAGCACCACGGCTATTCATCCGAGGGAATCGGCGACCCGCAGGGCGACCTCTTCACCCGGCTCTACCCGCCCGAAGCGATCCGCTCGATGGTGGGGGAATGTGATTTTGTGGTCATCTGTGTTCCGAGGACTTCCCGGACGGAGAGGATGTTCGGGGCAGAACAACTGGCGGCGATGAAGACCACTGCTTTTTTGATCGATATCTCCCGTGGGGGAATCCTCGATCACAGCGCCCTGGTGGCGGCATTGACCAACAGCAAGATCGCCGGCGCGGCACTGGATGTCTTCCCGGAAGAACCGCTGCCCAAAGAAAGCCCGCTGTGGGAGCTGCCGAATGTAATCATCACCCCGCACGTATCCGGCTTCAGCCCGGAATACAGCCGGCGGGCGAATGAACTCCTGATCGAGAACCTGACCCGCTACCTTTCCGGGCAGGTGCTGCTCAATCTGGTGAAACGGGAGCAGGAATATTAGAATATGAGTATCAAGGCGGTCATCTTCGATCTGGGAAATACGCTGCTGTACTTCAAAGGCGATTGGGCCGAAGTGTTTGCCCGCGCCGACCAAATGATGTTTGAGAGCCTGACCCGTTCCGGATTGCAATTGAGTCGCAGGACTTTGCCACCACTTTCCGCCGGCGGCTGGAGGCTTATCACGAGCAGCGTGAGATCGACCATAAAGAACACAGCACTCATTGGATCCTTAAGGATGCGCTCTCTGCGTTTGGATATCCCGATGTGGATGAGGCGACCCTGCGGGATGCGCTGGCCGCCATGTACACTGCCTCGCAAGAATTTTGGATCCCGGAAAAAGATCTGCTGCCCACCCTGGAAAGCCTGGCTCTGCACGGCTACCGGATCGGGCTGCTTTCCAATGCCGGCGATGATCGGGATGTGCAAAATCTGGTGGACAAAGGCCGCATCCGGCCGTATCTGGAATATGTGCTCACCTCGGCTGCCGGCGGCATCCGCAAGCCAGACAGCCGCATCTTCGACTTGGCGATCAATATGTTCGGGCTTGAACCCGGTGAAGTGGTCATGGTGGGGGATACACTGGGCGCTGACATCCTGGGCGCCAACCGGATGGGCATCTACCAGCATCTGGATCACCCGCCGGGCGGATACCCCTGAGAACCGCCAACTGCGCAAGACGATCGTCCCGGATGCCGAGATCGAGACCCTGGCGGAACTGCCCGATCTGCTGGATGGGTTGAAGAAAACTACGAGTGATACCAGCGACTAAATTCGCTGCCACAAATGCACAAAGTCCGCCCTGCGGCGAACTGTTGATCTCAACTCATAGCTGCTTTTGAAACCTCACTAAGGAGGTTTTGTGATTATATTGACTGAGGTTTCAACCGCTAGCGACAAGAAAACCCGTTATTTCACCATAAATTCCCATACACCGGGGATCGAATGCCCGCAGGCGTCACATTTTCCGTCTTTTAACCGCGTAATTCGTGTCCGGTAGCCCGTCCGGTGAATGAGGATTTCGCCACATTTGGGGCAGACCGTGTTCGATTCCCCGGCAATATTGCCCATATAGACATAGTCCAGCCCGGCCTGCTTGCCGATCTCGTAAGCCATCTGGAGGGTTTTGGGCGGTGTTGGCGGCGTGTCGGGCAGTTTGTAATGGGGGAAGAAACGTGAGATATGCCATGGGGTATCATTCCCAAGCTCCCCGACGATGAATTCGGCCATATCGGTGATCTCGGCGGGCTGATCGTTGATCCCCGGGATCAGCAAACTGGTGACTTCCAGCCAGATGCCCAGTTCCTTGATCTTTTTGAGGCTATCCAGCACGGTTTGCAGTCCGGCCCCGGTGTATTTGGCGTAGGTGCGCTGGCGGAAGGCTTTCAGGTCCACGTTGGCGGCGTCCAGCCAGGGATGGTAGAACTCCAGCATCTCGCCGGTCATATACCCATTGGTGATGTACAGGTTTGCCAGCCCGGCCTGATGTGCCAGGCGGGAGGTATCATAGGCGTACTCAAAGAAGATCGTCGGCTCGGTGTAGGTGTAGGCAATCGACTGGCTGCCGGAGATCAGCGCATTTTGGACCAGTTCCTCCGGGGAGGTGGGAGGCACATCCCGCCAGCCTTCGCGGCGCGGCGCCTGGGCGATCTGCCAGTTCTGGCACCACCGGCACTGCATGTTGCAGCCCACCGTGGCGACTGAGAAAGCCCGCGAACCGGGCAGGAAGTGGTACAGGGGCTTCTTCTCGACCGGGTCCACCTGCTGGCTGATGGCGCTGCCATACACCAGGGTGTAGAGAGTGCCGTCCAAATTCTGGCGCACCTGGCAGACCCCGCTGTCTCCGGGTTTGATCGTACAATGGTGACCGCAGAGATCACACTGCACGCTCCCATCTTCCAGCTTGTGGTACAACAGCGCTTCTTTCATCCCGAACCGGACTACCTTTCGAAGATCTTGAGCAGCGCCTTCAACTGGGCGATCTGCCGGTCGATGGCTTTATCAGCGGTCTCATTCATCATGCTGAGCTGCCGCCTCGGCGCCCAAATCAGGATCTGAATCATCAACCGGCCAGCCACAAAGTGAGTGATGAAGGATTCTTCTTTCTCCGAGATCGGCCGCACCTTGCGGTACCCTCTCAGCAAGGCTTTGCGCAGTTCGGTATAGTCCTCGCGGTTGAAGAGGTTCCAGATGGCGACGGCCAGGTCATAGATGTAGTAGCCGTAGCCGCAGGTATCAAAGTCGATCACCACCGGGCGGCCGTCGGGAGTGAACAGCAGGCTCTTGAGGTGCAGGTCTCCGTGGATCAGGCCGTACACCTGGGGGCTGGTGCCCAATTGTTCCATCGCCTCGGCCACGATTCCCTCAGCCTTTTTGAGCACCTCGCGTTCCTCTTTGGTCAGCGCCGCCAGGGCCTGGCTGATGGGCACATCCAGCATCTCCCCGCGCAGCCCTTCCAGGTCCCAGTGTTTGCGGATGAAGCCGTGCGGCAGCCTGAAACCGGCCCCGTGCTTGTGGATCAGGCCGATCATCGCCCCAAGGAACTCCATCTTATTGGGGGTGATCGTGTCTTCCACTGCTTTGGCCGCCAGGTATTCAAACAATACGCAGTGCCGGAAGATCCCCAGAGCGGGGAGATCCACGGTATACACCCAACTGCCCGAAGATGTGCGCAGCGGAACCGGCACCAGCAGTTTGGTGTCGCCCACGATCGCATTCAACCATTCCATCTCGGAGACGATCTCCGCCCGGGTGTTGAAGCTCGGGGCGTTGACCCGCAGCACATACTTCTCGATGGTATCCGGTTGGCTGACCGGACGGGCGTGTACGACGAACTCGATATTGAGGACATAGCGCAGCATCTCGATCTCCACCACTTCCAGCGGATAGGCTTTCAGCGCCCGCAAGGCAACATCCTTGAGCAGGAAGACCTGCTGTTGGCGGGGAAGCGTGTCGAATTCGGCGGTGGTGCTGATCTGCTCGAGGACCTCTTCATTGATCGGGCCTTCTTCATTGTCGAGGTCCTGCCTGAGCCAGCTATCCAGGTCCAGGCTTCCCTCTTGTGCCGATTTGCGCAGTTTGGGCCAATACCAGGCAACACCTCCCGCTGCGGCTGCAATCAAGAGGATCACCGCCAGCGTCCACAGCCAGTTATTGCTGCTCCCGTCGCCGTTGTCCTGGAATGCGCCGATGGGTTGTGACCCAGGCCCCACGCCTTCTTCAGTAACGGCAGCTCTGCCGGCATCCCCCGGGACGGCGGTATCTTCAATCTGAGGCTCGGGCGTGGCGATGGGCGGTTTCGTCGGAGTGGCTGTGGGGGTACTGGTGGCTGTTGGCAGTTGGATGACCAGCAAGGTTCCATCCGCAGGTATCTCAGATGCAGACAGGCCATTCAACGTGAGCAGTTTTTCCAGGGTGATGCCGTAAGCTACGGCGATGGTCGGAAGGGTCTCACCCTGTTTGTAGGTATGGTAGATCGAGCCATCCACGCCGGGCGCGGCGGTGACGACATCAATACTTTCATCGGCGGGTTTATATTCTTCCACTGTCGGCGCCCGGTATTCCATCGGGCCGGGCACGGTAACATTGGGGATCATGCCCACGTTGACCGTGTAGTAGATCTGTCCCGAGGAGGAGAGGGCGATGCCGACACCGACCTCGTGATAGATCTCCGAGGTCATGATCCCGTTGTGGATCGGAGACGCCTTCCACCAGTCGAAGGCTTTTTGCGGGGTGGCGAACCCGCCGTTATAGATCATCTCATCGGTGCGGAAATATTCAACATTGCCGTTATAGCCCTGCAGCCTGGCCCGGTCTGTTGAGGTGTGGGTCTCATCGGTCCCGCCGACGTGCGTGCCGGGGCTGTTGATCGAGGCCTGGTATTCGGCGTGTCCCTGAGCAGTCAATGCCAGCTTCTGGTTGAAGGTGTAGGGGTTCAGCCCCTGGCCGGCGCGGTATTCATTGATCAGCCGGATGATCTCGACTGCATCGGTGATATCCTCATCTGCCAGCTCTGCCGAGGCGGTTTGCGCCCCTAACAGGGTGAAGAGCAGCAGCAGGACGAGAAGAATCTTGTATGTTTTCATAGCCATCCACCATTTAATATAAAATCATTCACGATACCAATCTCATTCTACACCAAATAACTCCGATTTAGCCTGAAACCTTTCTTCCCCTTTCCCGTATAGGGAGGTGAAATCAGAAATTTACGGAGTTGAAAATGAAAACCAAAAAACTTGTATTGATCCTGGTGACAGCAGCTTTAATGCTTTCCACGATGGCATGCGGCGTGAACATCGAGCTGCCGCGAACGGTAAGAGGCAACGGCAATGTGGTGGAAGAGAGCCGCTCGATCGAATCTTTCAGCCGCCTGGATTTCCAGGGGATTGGCAACATCTACGTCAGCTACGGCGAGAAGGAAAGCCTGACGATCGAAGCAGAGGAGAACCTAATCCCCTACCTGGAGACCTTCACCCGCGGCGACACCCTGGTGATCAAAGTAGAATCCGGGCGCAATATCAACCCGACCGCCCCGGTGGATTTCTATCTCACAATCACCAGCCTGGAAAGTGTGGAGGTTTCCGGCTTGGGCAATATAGAGCTGCCCGAGATGGAGGCTGAACGCTTCAGCATTGAGATCAGCGGTGCCGGCGATATTGAGATCGAAGCGATGGTTGCCGACAGTTTCGAAGCTCAGATGTCTGGCCTGGGAAATCTGGAGATCGATGGCGGCGAGGTGGTCTCCCAGGATGTGCGCATCAGCGGGAGTGGTAAATACAACGCTCGCCGCATGGACAGCCAGGATGCCAACATCGAGATCAGCGGGCTGGGTTCGGCGACTGTCTCGGTCAGCGAATACCTGGATGTCTCGATCAGCGGCGCCGGGGACGTGGAATACTACGGCGATCCGGAAATCGACAGATCCATCTCCGGACTCGGCGACCTCGATAGAATGGGCGACTGATTCCCTACCTCCTCCTCCTGGATCTTGCCCCCGAAGGCACATCACCTTTGGGGGCAGACCTTTTTCAGCAGGCAGTAGGTAGTGGGCAGCACAAAAACAGTGTGTTAATACGGTCGCAGCGAAGCTGCTATGGGCAATCTCTCAACAAAATCACAACCTCAACTCAACAACCAATCGCAGCTATCAACCAAAGGCTCAAAGCAAACCGAAGGTTTGTGACAATCATAGAAAATATCGTACTCTGCCCGGCTGGCAGGTGATAAAATCATAGAAACAAAAGGAGTGAAACCATGACTAAATTCTTTATCCGACTATTAATCAACGGCTTTGCCTTCTATGCGGCTGCTGCCCTGGTACCAGGGATCACCGCGGTGACCGCCAACCCGGTCAACTACTTGGTGCTGGCGCTGATCTTCGGTCTGCTGAACGCGCTGGTCAAACCGCTGCTCAAGCTCCTCACCTGCCCCTTCATTTTGCTGACCCTGGGCCTGTTCACCCTGCTGATCAATACCGGACTGTTCTACCTGACCGGCTGGCTGGGGCAGCAGTTCGATTACGGGTTCTACGTCTCCGGGTTCTGGGCTGCCTTCCTCGGGGCGATTGTGGTCAGCCTGATTGGCATGCTCGGCGAGATCCTCTTCCGGGATGAGCTTAAAGGCCGCCACAAACCGAAACGCAACTAATCCCAAAGGGGTTCACCGCCATGGAAAAAGCACCGTACACGATCCAGATCACCTCGGACGGCATGGGGGATGCCGACCAGGAACTGCGCCACAAACTGATCAAAACCTACTTCACCCTGCTGATTGAGAACGACTATCTTCCCTCGGTGATCGCCTTCTATACCGAGGGAGTCAAGCTGCTGGTCAGCGGCTCGCCGGTACTCGAGCAGCTCAAAGCGCTGGAGGAGAAAGGTGTGCGCCTGATCGCCTGTGGTACCTGCCTCAACCATTACGGGCTGGCAGATGATCTACAGGTCGGGCTGCAGGGCGGGATGACCGACATTATCGAAGCCCAATGGCGGGCAGACAAAGTCATTACGCTCTAGGCAGCGGTAAGAAAACCACCGGGACCGGACTCAGATGAGTATCCGGTCCTTTTAATATTCCAGGAGCTGCCATGAAACCGAATCCTGTCCCCGATGCGCTGCGCAAATGGTTTGTGATCCACTTTTGGATCGACATCCTGTTCGCCATCCCGCTGATGCTGGTGCCGGTGGAAATGCTCTCCATGCTGGGCTGGCAGACAGTGGATGCCTATACCGGGAGACTGGTGGCAGCCGCCCTGTTCGGGATCGGGATCGAGTCTTATCTGGGGCGCAATGCCGGGTTGGAGAGCTTCCGCAATATGCTGACCCTCAAGGTGATCTGGTCCCTCAGCGCTGTGCTGGGGATTGGGCTCTCACTGGCTGAGAATGCCCAGAACCGTCCGCTGATCGCCTGGGGTATCCTGGTGATCTTTATTGGTTTTAATTTTCTGTGGGTGTACTGGCGGGTGAAGCTGAGGGGATAATCACCGGCATATGGTTCCCGGCGGTTGAAACCGCAGCCATAAAAGCACGAAACCTACCTTCGTGGGTTTCAAAGCTCATAACGATTACGGTTATCAGTCCGCCGCAGGGCGGACTTTGTGCCTTTGTGGCTGCGACTTTAGTCGCCAGCACATTTCTCCCTAATTCTCCAGCAGACTGGCCTTGACCACAATACGCTTGTTATCCACCAGATAGGGATAGCACGAGATCAGGGTGATGGTCGGGTCGGGGGTCTGGTTGAGCACCTGGACGAAGGTTGGCTCGACAATGTCCGGCTGCTGGTCGATCACATAGGTGTAGGCGCGCAGGTTGGTGTAGATGGTGATCTCATCCCCGGCCTGGAGCTGGTCCAGGTCGCGGAAGATCTGTCCGAAGATGTCGTTATGCGCCGAGAGGATCAGGTTGCCGTTCTGTCCGGGGTCGGCCGAGCCAATATACTGCCCGACGCCCTTTTTAAGCTGCTCCCAACTGTCGCCCATCACAATGGGGGCATCTATGCTGATCGCCGGGATCACGATCTGGATCGCCTGTTCCGGTCGGGCAACTGGTGGTGGGGCGCTGGCAAAGGACTGGTGCAGCGGGCGCAGATGTTCGGGGATCTCGGCATCATTAAACTGCGCCCCCCCTTCCGAGTTTGGCGGGGTATGCCCGGAGGGCAGGATGACTGCCTGGACCAGCGGTGTGGGGGTCAGGGTAGACTGGATCAGTGCGGCGGCCACCTGCTGGTTCAAGTCCTGAACAATTGAAGCGCCATTGACCACCAGGAAGACTAGCCCGACAATCGCCGCCATCTCGATGACGAACAGCAGCCGGTCGAAGACCTTTTTGCGGCGCTCCTGCTGGATCTCCACCTCGCTGACCGGCTTGTCTGGCGTCTCTTCGACGATGAACTCTTCCAGCAGGGCGTTGGTGGTAGTCTGGTCGGGGGGCGGGGCGATTTCCACTAAGCGCCCACTACGGCGGAAGGCATCCAGGCGCTTCTGGCGCGCCTCGCGCTTCTTCTCTGCCAGCAGGCGATTCAGTTCTCTCTCACTCAGTTCTTCGGGGCGTACTTTGCGTGCCATATAGGGCGATTATACATGAAAATATGATCTGCGCCCTAATGTGAAGCGGGTGGGAAAACAAATTAACCACAGATGGTCGCAAGGCTTTGCCTTGCTATTAACGTTTGTTAGGCGGGGTTAGTCACCGAGTGGAGGTTGTGATTCTGCGGAGTGGATCCCCGCTAAAGGCATGCGGGGATGACAATATTGTCCACTGCCTGCTATTTCACCACAGGCCAGGGAACAAGCGATACCTCGTCTGCGTCACCAGCTTATCATAACCGGCGAGTTCCTCTTGCAGGGTTCTGTCCTCAAGGGCGGTGCGTATGATCACCGCGACCAACGACACCCCCGCCCCGATGAAGGCCCACCACGAGCCAAACAGCAATGGCAGCCCAACAGCCTGGAAGCAAGCTCCCAGGTAACCAGGATGGCGCACTAGACGGTAGGGGCCGCCGGTGGCGACCGGATGGCTGTCTTCATCACCGACGCGCACCACAGTGGCAAATTTTGCGTTGTGGGCCATCGCCCAGGCAAACAGCAATCCGCCGATGAAGAACAGCCCTACCCCGGTCAGATGCAGGCCGCGGCTAACTCCGCTACTCCAGCCAAAGCGGAAGTCCAGCCCTCCGATGATCGGGATCACCAGCATCAGGGTCAGGAAGGCGAGCGTACCCCATAGTTGATCCCACTTGCGCATGTCCTTACTATCTGCTCTCTCGGCAATGACCTCCGGATTGACCGAAAACAGCAACAGGGCATTGATCAGGATCCCAAGTAAATAGGTGCCCACGAACCACCAGCCCC
This sequence comes from uncultured Chloroflexia bacterium, assembly GCA_963722735.1. GTDB lineage: Bacteria > Chloroflexota > Anaerolineae > Anaerolineales > UBA11579 > UBA11579. Next base: position 5,199 of record CAVROH010000012.1, on the reverse strand, counting down.
ATTGCCAGGTCAGAGAGCCAGCCGAGAGGAATACCAGCACAGCCTGCACCAGGGTGGTGATTGCCACCTGGGTCATCCGTTTAATGATCTTTTGGCGCATTTCTGTTTTTTCCATCGAAATCCTCCTCTGAAACAACGATTGCTGTCATACCATTATGACCATAAACAGAGCTCTCCAGCATACCAGTTTCTATGATGTTTGGGGGAAAGACAGTGATCTGGGATTGGTGATTAGGAAAACAATTTTATCCACAGGTGGTCGCAAGGCAAATGCCACACCCAGATCTTGTTTGTTAGCTGCGGTTAGTCACCGAGTGGAGGTTAGGCTTCTGTTGGTTAGGTTCCCGCTATAACCATGCGGGTAAGACAAAATTGTCCACTACTTACTACCTACTGCCAACTCCCATCTGACTGCTGATATAATAATTCCGCGGGGAGAATTTTTTTCGTTCAGTCCGCCGCACAGATGATTCAGGAGGCAGTATGGAAAACCTGTACCATGAGTTTGAGCGTATTCTGGTGAGTGAAGAGCAGATCCAGCAGCGGGTGCGCGAGATGGCCGCCGAGATCTCGGAGGATTATGCCGGCATGGGCAGCATCGTTCTGATCGGGATCCTCAAGGGCAGCTTCATGTTCACCGCCGATCTGGCCCGACACCTGACGATCCCCCACTATATTGATTTCATGGCCCTGTCCAGCTACGGGCATTCGGCCGTTTCCGGCGCAGTCCGCATCCTGCTCGACCTGCGCGCTGACATCTACAAGAAGCACGTGCTGATCATCGAAGACATCGTAGACAGCGGCAATACGATCGACTACCTCTACACCGTGCTCAAGACCCGCAAACCCGCCTCGGTCAAGACCTGCGTGCTGACCCAGAAGGAAGGCAAGGCGCTCGATACCCCCATTGACTACCTTGGCTTTATGATCCCGGATGTGTGGGTGGTCGGCTATGGGCTGGACTTCGCCGAACGCCACCGCACCTGGCCCTTTATTGCAGAGCTGAAGCGCGAAGCGTATATCGAGGATTGATTTCTCCCACATTACAACTGATCTGTATCACGCGATAAATCAAATTGACCGGGAGAGAAGTTTTCAACCATTTTGCCAAAATACCCGCTATAATAGATTTAGCACACCACCCATCAGTAAGGAGCATTAGGATGAAAAAATTCTTCAGCTTTTTTATCGGCACAGTCATGGGCGCCTTGGTCGGTGCCACTCTGGCATTACTCTAGCCCCCTCTTCCGGTGAGACCCTGCGCGGGCAGATCCAGGAACGGTTTTCAGCGCTGCAGCAGGAACTGACTGATGCAGCCGCAGAGCGCCGGGCAGAGCTTGAGGAATATCTCTCATCCCTTCGCGAGTCGAGCGCCGGTATCCAGATCGAGAAATAAGGGCTGGTCAATCCCAGCCCACTCTACTGCGGCAAACAGGACTCCTCAATTCAACAACACCATCGATACCCTGATTATTCGTATTGATTAACGATGGACGCAAGGAGAAGAAGCCCATGAGAAAAAACAGAAAGTTCACAGCCATTATCGGACTGGTGATGGTCACTGTCCTGGCCTTGATCGCCGCCGGATGCGGCCAGACAGAGATGCCAGAACCCGGGACGGTCACCGGACGTGTCTATCTGGATGATAACGCAGATGCTGAATGTGACATCTGCGACTGTGATTTTTACCTTGAGGGGATCGAGATACAGATCTATGAAGGCAACTGCGGCGGTACCCCGCACCAGACGATCGTAACCGACGAGGAGGGCATTTTCACCTTCTCTGACCTAACGCCGGGGGATTACTGTGTATCCCCCAAGATCAAAACGATCTGCGAAGGCTATAAGCCGACCACCCCGATCCAGCAGAAGGTCAACGTCCCGGCTGGCGAGACAGTGGAAATTCCCTGGTTCGGGTTTGACAACAATCTGGATATCCGCGACTGAGCCAATCACCAATAAATGAAAAGACCGCCAGAATTGGCGGTCTTTTTTTATGCGGAGAAGCGATCTCAGATCACCCGAACAGCACGATCTCAATGTGCTGGTTGAGGAACTCAGCACGCGGGGCGCCGTCCATGTGGGTGAATTGGCCGAAGGTATACCCGCCAGCGATCGGCACCTGAGCGCCAATCGTGTCCTGAATAGCCTCGATCTCGGCACCTTCATAGCCCTGGAAGAGCATCTGCCAGGACATATCGACCAACACCAGAGCAAACTTGGGAACGGTGTCCCCCAGTTGATCCAGGGCTTGAACGGCGGCTTCGCGGGCTGCGGTCAGGCATTTATCCCGGCTGCCGACCAGCAGATGTGCCAGGGTACCCTCTTTTAGATGGGTACTCATCCGCAGGCTGCCGTCCGTTTCCGCCCGCAGAGGCGTTCTCACCACGAGGCTTTGATCCTCTCTGCTGATACCAAGCGGGTAGAGCCGCACCAGGGTGTTCAAAGGTGGTGCAGCCCAATCCAGGGCCGGCCGGTCGAATAGCCTGGCATAGCTTTCGATGGCAGGTTCGTCATCCAGAGTGCGCAGCCACGGCCCGCTGACCGCGGAAACGCGGAAACTGGCCCCTACCGGGTGCCAGCCATGCGCCGTCCCTACGCCCACCTTAAGGCTCTCTCCCGAGAGGAAGGCGCCTGCCAGCCCACCCTCCCCGCAGCGATTTCCGCCCAACTGGTACGTGCGGCCGATCCGCAGGTCTCCGGAAGCCAAACCACCGGCAAACTGATAGCGTCCGGGCGGCATGTGCTGGATCATCTCTTCATAATCGCCGCTGAGTCCATCGGCAATGAACAGCAGCAGCCCCTTGTTTTCACTGGTCAGGGATAGGTGATCGAACATCTCGCGCATCACCTGAGCGCTCTTGTTGGAAAAGCCCGGCAGCCATTCAGAACGGTAATCCAGTAAATCATCGACAACCAGGGCTACCACCACCGAACGCCGGTGGCTCCCGTTGTTGGTCAGCTCACCGGTGGTGCTGAATCCGATCATCGGGATATCGCCGATCTGGGTTTTGGCTGAATTGAATACCGCCTGGAAATCGTACTCTACCGAGGCGATCACGATCGCAAAATCCACCGGGGTATTCCCCAGCGGGAGGCGGGCTTCATACACTGCTCTGGCGATGGCATCGCGCCCTTCCACCGAGAATGCCTGTCCAACGCTGACTTTGATCGGCATATCTCTATTCTCCCTCTATCTCGGCCAGCGGGATGGTGAACTGGAAGTTAGTGCCTTTCCCGAACTCGCTCTCGAACCAGATCTTACCGCCCATCATCTCCAACAGATTGCGGGTGATGTTCAGCCCCAGGCCGGTACCGGAGGCGGTATCCTTGCCTTCATCGGTGCGGAAGTACTGGGTAAAGATCTTGGCCTGGTCTTCAGGCTTGATCCCTATACCGGAGTCGATCACCTGTAGATGCAGCACTTGCGGTGAGCCGTCGGGATCCCATTTGTTTTCTTCCTGGCTGGCCCGGATGGTGATCGTACCGCCTTCCAGGGTGTATTTGATCGCATTGCTGGCCAGGTTGGTCAGGATCTGAGACAGGCGGTTGCGGTCGCCCCACACTTGCGGCAGTTCCTCAGGCATATCAATATCAATGTGATGGTCTTTCTCATCTGCCAGCGCCTGCGTGCTGCGGACAACTTCCTCCACCACCTCACGCATCACCACGGGGGTAAAGTCCAGGTGGAGGCGGCCGGCTTCGATCCGGGAGACGTCGGCCAGGTCGGAGACCAGGGTCGCCATCCGCTGGATGTTGAAGCGGATCGTAGCCAGGAACTCGTTCTGGGCCTCATTAACCGGACCCACACTGCCTGCAGCGAGCAGGTCAGCATAGCCTCTGATCGAGGTCATGGGGGTCTTAAGCTCATGCGAAACGAAGGAGACAAACTCGCTCTTTGCCAGATTGGCCCGCTGCACTTCGGAATACAACTGGGCGTTGGAGATGGCAATACTGGCATGGTCGCTCAGGCGGGCGAGGAAGTCGATCGAGGATTCGTCATACGGATCGGTTTCCATACTCTCCAGCATGATAATCCCGATGACTTCGGCTTCACGGCGGATCGGGATGACCAGTTGGCTGGAAGCGCCGGCCAACATGGCGTGGTCTCCCAGTGCTGCGCCGCTGACGTGATGGAAGCGCCCGGCATCCACTACCGCACTAAACGGATTAACGTTCAGCGGAATCATTTCATCGGGGTATTTTGATAGCTCATCCTGATAGCCCTGGGAAGCCATCACGCTCAATTCTTCATCTTCGATTACCCCGACCAGCCCGGCATTGGAACTGGATTGGCGCATGGCCCACTCCAGGGTGATCTCCATGGCCTTGGCGGTATCCAGGGATGTGTTCAGTTCACGGTCGATGTGCTGCATGACAGAAAGCTCTTCCACGCGGCGGGCGAGTTCCTGATTGGTCTGGGTGTACAAGCGCACATTCTCAACCGCAACCGCGGCCTGCCCGGCAAATGCGCTCAACAGCTCCTGGTCTTCATCTGTGAACGGGGTGCGGTCGCGTTTGTTGATCACTTCGAGCACGCCGATCGTAGTTCCCTTGTAATGCATCGGCACGACCAGCATGCCGCGGGTCAGGAAACCAGTTTCCTGGTCGGGATCCGAATCCCAGTCAGGGCTTTGTTCCACATTATTGACGATTAGCGGCTCCATCGATTCAGCAACCTTGCCAGCCAAGCCGACACCTACCTGCTGGCGTTCGCCCAGCAGCTGCTCGGCCACCGGGCCGATGACGACTTCAAAGACCAGTTCCTGAGTCTCCTGGTCCACCAGCAGCAGGCTGCCAGCTTCACAGTTCAGAATCTCTACTGCACTGGACATAATATCCTGCAAAAGGGGATCGATCTCCAGCGTGGAGGTCAGCCCGCGGGTGACCTCGTTGAGGCTGGCCAACTGGCGGGCGTGGGTCTGGGTCTCATTCAGCAGGCGGGATTTGACGATTGCGCCGGCGGCCTGGTCGGCAATTGCCTGCAGCATGCTGAGCTGATCGGTGGTGTACAGAATTGCCGGGTTGGTACTGCCAACCGAGATCACACCTATGACCTCAGCGCCGGCATTCAAGGGTACGCCCATACAGGCCCTTCTTATTGGGGATCAGACGGCGGTTGCGGCATTCCTGCTGGTAATCATCCGTGGTCAGCGGGCGGCAGCTTGCGAAAATCTCGCGTTCGAGACCATACCCCAG
>CAVROH010000011.1:0-40647 GCA_963722735.1 uncultured Chloroflexia bacterium | reverse complement strand
GGGTCCAATCGGGGAATCTTTAATCTGGCGGACGATCAAATCACACGGTCCCCCGCCGAGTTTCTTGAGGATCGGGTCAATATCGGAGGCGGCTTGCAGCAAGTCATCCTTTTTGGCGAGGATCGCTTGTTCGGCGGCTTCTAGATCGTCAATCTCAAGCAGCTGCATCTGGCCGATCATTTCCGGCGGGGTGGTGGAGGCGGTAAACCCACCCTTAATGCGGGACAACTTCGCCATGTAGGAGGCGGCTGCCACGACGGAAGGCTCTTCCACCACCATGGGGACGAGCACCTCACGCCCATTGACGATGAAGTTCAGCCCGATACCGAGGGGCAGGCTGTGCATCCCGACGACATTTTCGATCATGTGATCGGCCTGGTCGAGGGTCAGGGCGGATTCGCCGGTGAGATCAGCGAGGATCTCGGCGGGGAGGCGGTTCTCTGGGTCTAATTGGGCGATGCGCTCTTCGAGGGACAGGTTGTAGAATCCTGGACGGCGGGAGGTAGGTTTCTGTTCGGTCATACTAATGCGTTCCTTTACGGGTAAAATATAACGGAGGAGGACTTGCAAAAGCTCTCAGATTGGTGGAACATATCTGAATAGGAGAGTAGTTTCGGATTCTAGATTGTTATTCTTTGTATATAATAAAGGGGCAGCCACCAAGCTAAATAAATCCTTTGAATGCTGCCAGGAAATGACGAAGATGCTAAAAAATCTGAGAATACTTGAGTTACAAAAGTTTGCATGTCCGTCTGATGATCGTTTCAATGATGGTCTATTTTGCCTTGTTTGCGATCATATTGTACGGTGTCACCCAGTTCGCTGGCATCCTCTGGGCGACCACCTGGGCGGATGTACCCATGGAACTGGTGGAACAGATTCGGCAGGGAGCCAGGTTGCTGGTGCTGTCATCTTTGCGGTTGTGCTGCCTTTCTGGGTGGGGGGTTCTTGGTTCCTCGCGGGTCCGGTTCGCCAAACCTTTCAGGGATTTGTCTCAGACAGCTTTGACTGTCGAGGATACAAGAAGCGTGGATATCCCGGAGAGATCTGAATTGTTGAATAAGTGGTATGTTCAACTCAACTCCAGAGATTACCAAACTGAAGGGAATGATGTCAAATCCCTGATGAGCACGATCCGGTCGAATGATGAGAAATTCAGATCGATTGTGTCCAATCAGCGAGAATTGATCTTCCGCTGGAAGCCAGATTATTCTCTTACTTTTGTCAACCAGGCATTCTGTGAGTTCTTCATGAGATCTGAAGAAATACTTCCTCAATACACCGTAGGCGACATCCTGCGGTCTCAAATGTTTTTTTTACACTGTATCCTCAACTGGCGGAGGTGATTGAAAAAGAGATCTGATGATTGAACTTCAGTTCGAGAAAGAAGTGGTCAACGAGACTTTCCTTACAATGCCAGCGGGCGAGACCCACTGGGTGCAGTGGCGTACAATGGCTCTGTATGATGATGGTGGGAACGATCATCGAGTGCCAGTCCATTGGATACGTGCTAACAGATCTGAAACGGACCCAGCAAGAGCTGGAGGATGCCAACCGCCAGCTGTGGCCCTCTCGCAGGAATTGATCAAGAGTCAGGAGGAGGAACGCATCATGGTGGCTAGGTTCCTGCATGACCAGGTGCTGGGAGAACTGGGTGAGATGGCTCGCAGTCCGGACGAGAGCGTGGATGAGAAGAAACGGTGCAGCAGATGATCAACCATTTGCGCACAACGATCTATATGATGCGCTCTCCGATGCTGAATTACGGACTCTCTATGGCGTTGGAGGATCTCTCGGATCACTTGATGGACACGGCTGCCGGCAGGGCAGAGGTTGAATTCATCTTTGATATTCCCCGGGGCCTGTCAAGGTTTGACAGCGAAGTGGAAACTCAGATCTACCGGATCATACAGGAGGCTTGTAAGAATGCCTTCGAGCATGCCGGAGCCAGCTCGATCCTGGCGTGGTGAAATCGAAGAAGGTAAAATTGACTTGGTGGTAGAAGATGACGGCAACGGATTTGAAATTGCATTCAGTGGGGACCAGATGGCCTTGATTTGCCATTACGGTGTGATTGGGATGGAGGAACGCTGCAAAATTATCGGTGCAAAGCTGGAAATTGATACCAGGCTGGGGAAAGGACCCGGGTGCGGGTGAAATGGGTATCAAAACAGCATGACTCTCATGATGAAGAGACTATCCTCCTTCATCTGCCTGAAATTTAATCCCTATAAAGAAGGAATTAATTATGACCCTGATTACCTCGCGTCAGAACTCGAAGATCAAACTGATCCGCAGCCTGGAGAAACGGAAGCAGCGAACAATACAGGGCGTGTTTGTGGTTGAGGGAATCCGCCATGTGGGGGAGGCAGTTGAGTCTAACGCGGAGATCGAGTTTGTTATGTACGCCCCTGATCTGCTGGAGAGCGACTATGCCTATCAAGATGATCAAGCGACTGGAGATCACCGGGACAGCAGTTGTCCAGACGACAGGGGAAATCTTCTCAGATCTTGCAGGCAAGGAACATCCCCAGGGTTTTCTGGCGGTTGTCAGACAGCAGCTCAGATCGCTGAGCACACTGACTTCAGAAAACTGCCCTTTGCTGTAGCGATAGAGTCCCCGCAGGATCCGGGAAATCTGGGGACGATCTTGCGAACCCTCGATGCCGCCGGAGCTGACGCGTTGATCCAGATCGATGGAGGGACGGATATCTTTCATCCAACAGCGGTGCGGGCGAGTATGGGGGCCATGTTCTGGAGGCCGGTGGTGACCAGCAGCCTGGCTGAATTCAGCGCATGGGCAAAGGTTCAGAAAGTGGAGGTGGTGGGGTCATCGGCCAGGGGCGAAGGTGGATTACCGCGAAACCGACTATCCTTGTCCGGTGGTGCTGATGCTGGGGACTGAACAGAAAGGGCTGACGGAAGAGGCGCTGGCGATCTGTGACACGGTGGTGCGCCTGCCGATGCACGGCCGGGCAACTTCTCTAAATCTGTCGGTGGCCGTGGGGATTCTGATTTATGAGATCGTAAGCAGAAACACAATAGATTCTCCCTGAGTCTGAAAAAAACACCCCCCCCCCCCCCCCCCCCCCCCCCCCCCCCCCCCCCCCCCCCCCCCCCCCCCCCCCCCCCCCCCCCCCCCCCCCCCCCCCCCCCCCCCCCCCCCCCCCCCCCCCCCCCCCCCCCCCCCCCCCCCCCCCCCCCCCCCCCCCCCCCCCCCCCCCCCCCCCCCCCCCCCCCCCCCCCCCCCCCCCCCCCCCCCCATTCCTGCGACTGCTTCATTCTCTTCCCCTTTGGAAAAGGAAAGGGGTAACAGTTTTTTTTATCTGGTTTCCTGAAATTTGATTAGAGGTTGGTTAACTGCTCGGAAACACGCCAGAGTTGTTCGGCGGTGGCGATGTCCTGGCTGGCGCTGGAAGGGGCTTTCTCCCGGCTGGAGGAGAAGTATTTACCGGTAACCACTTCCATCTCTGGTGAAGAAGCCAGGAAAACGGATGTGGCTGCACCGTCCTCAAGGGAAGCATCTTCGTTTCCTGTCCCCCCGGATTCCCATGTAATTGCGATAGAGCTTGGTGTTAATCACCCCGGGGTGGAGGCTGTTGGCGGTCACGCCTGCTGCTTTCCAGCCGTCTTGCCAGCTCGGTGGTGAAGAGAACGTTAGCCAGCTTGGTCATAGCGTAGACGTCGCTGGCATCGTAACCGCGGCTGGATTGCAGGTCGTTGAAGTTGATAGTACCCCAGGCGTGGACCATCGAAGAGATGGTGATGATCCGGGAAGGGGCGCTGGTCTTGATTAGAGGGAGGAGCAGGTTGGTCAGCAGGAAGGGGGCCAGATGATTGACGGCGAACTGCATTTCGTAACCGTCTTCGGAGACCTCCCGGGTTGGGGGAAGGATTCCGGCATTATTAATTAAAATATTCAGAGCCGGGTATTGGGCTGAGATCGTTTCTGCAAGCTTGCGACACGTTTGCCAGGGATTTGAAGTCAGCAGTCAACAGGTGGAGGTTATTGCTGCCAGATTTTTGCCGGATCGTCTCCAGGGCGGCTTGCCCGCGGTCTTCATCCCTTCCGGTGATGATCACGGTGGCGTCCATCCGGGCGAGTTGCCAGGCGGTGGCGAGTCCGATTCCGGAGGTGGCCCCGGTGACGAGAACGATCTTTCCTTGCATGTTGTTGGGGGAATCCATGGGGGTTATTTTATCAAATAATCCCGTGATCAGTGATTTGGAACTTAGTGAATCAGGGTGCTTGTAATCGCTACTGATTGATCATTATCCTACACTGGTTTCTTGATAAAATTGAAAATGCAAATCATCGAATCTGGAGGAAACCATGAGCGAAGCAACACAACTGCCCCAATGGGATCTCACGAATGTGTATCCAGGGCTGGATTCAAAGGAGTTTGAGCAGGCAAAAAAGGACATAACTTCTCAGGTAGAGGACTTGGAACGTTATTTGGTTCCGGTGGGAGTCGATCCTCCGCCCCGGCCAGGAATGGGACCAGGATGAACTGGCCCAGGTTGGAGCGGTATCCTGAAGAAGCTAGACGTCGCGCAAACGCTGCACGGCACCATCCGGGCTTATCTGAATTCCTTTATCAGCACAGATTCGTTCAATGAGGGTGCCAAGAAGATCCTTTCCCTGTTGGAACCGGTTTTCGTGCGCCTGAATCAGGTCGAGACGGTCAAATTCATGGGCTGGATCGGCAAGATCGGCGATCAGATCGAGGCGATCCTGGACAAGCACCCGGTGATCAGCAGCCATGCTTTCTATCTGACCAATCTGGTGGAGCAGAGTGAGTATATGATGAGCCCGGCAGAGGAGGAACTGGCCGGTGAACTGTTCCTCAGCGGGGCGACGGCCTGGAATAAGCTCCAGGGCAATATCACCAGCCAGCTGTCCTGGCCGGTAGAGATGGAGGATGGTGATGTCAAACACTTGCCGATGACGGCGATCATCAACCTGCGCGGCAACCCGAGTGAGTTGATGCGCCGCCGAGGGTACGAAGCAGAACTGGCTGCCTGGAAGTCTGTTGAAGTACCGCTGGCAGCGGCGATGAACGGGGTAAAAGGCTCACAGTCCACGATCTTCAAGCGGCGGGGGCGTGAGGATGCGGTGCATAAGTCGCTGGACCAGTCCAAGATTGACCGGGAGACACTGGACGCCATGCTGGGAGCGATGAAAGACTCCTTCCCGACTTTCCGTAAGTATTTCAAGGCCAAGGCCAAAAGGCTGGGCAAAGAATCCCTGGCTTGGTGGGACCTGTTCGCCCCGATGGGAAAATCCAGCCGCACATTTGAGTACCCGCAGGCCCAGGCTTTTGTGCTGGAGAATTTCGCCAAGTTCTCGGAGGAACTGGCCGATTTTGCGGATAACGCCTTCAAGAAAAATTGGATCGATGTCGGACCGCGTCCGGGGAAGCGCGCCGGGGCCTTCTGTATGCGTGTACCGGGGGTCAAGGAATCCCGGGTGATGCTTAACTTTGAAGGCAACCTGGATTGGGTCTTTACCCTGGCACATGAGCTGGGGCACGGATTCCACAACTATTGTATCTACCAGGCGGGGCGGTCTTCGTTGCAGACGCGCAATCCGATGACCCTGGCAGAGACGGCTTCGATCATGTGTGAGACGATCGTCACCGATGCAGCCATCAAGATGGCCGAGAACAAGGAAGAGGAACTGGCAATCCTGGAGACGGCATTGTTGGGCGATTCCCAGGTAGTAGTGGATATCTACTCCCGGTACCTGTTTGAGACCGAGGTTTTCAACCGGCGGGAGAAGGCAGAACTCTCTGCGGATGAGTTCAACGAGATCATGGAATGGGCACAGGGCGAGACCTATGGCGATGGCCTGGACCCGAACTTCCGTCAAAAATATATGTGGACCTGGAAGCCGCATTACTACTACCCGGGGCTGGCGTTCTACAATTATCCGTATGCTTTTGGACTGCTGTTTGGTACCGGCCTGTACACGATCTACAGGGAGCGGGGGGAGTCCTTTGTGGCAGAGTACAAGGACCTGCTCTCCCGCACGGCGATGGGGCAGGCCGCTGATCTGGCAGCCCGCTTTGATATCGATTTGCGCAGCAAGGATTTCTGGGAAGGGAGTCTGAAGCTGATTGCGGAGCGTGTGGAGCGGTATGTGGAATTGGAGTAGTGGCAGTAGTCGGTAGACAGTATAGTCGGAAATAAATGACTGGTATTATCCCTGGTGAAGGTACCAGTTTTGTGTGCGATAAACAGTTGCACTTACTTGCAAGCATATCTGAGCATGGGTATGATGCTGCGTACGGTTCCATATAAATCTCAGTATGATGACGATGCCAGTGAGTTTCGGAATGACTGCGGGCCGGCGTGTGTGGCGATGATCCTGAATGGGTTGGGGATTTATGTAACCACCAACGCGGTTTTCCGCCGGTCGGGGGCGGACAGGAATGCGTATGTCTCTGTAACCCAGATGATAAAGGCAGCAGCTACCTATGATGTCGATTTTGATTACTTCTATCCCTGGACGATGGACCAGTTGAAAGAGGCGGTTGCCGCCGGGATGACGGCAATCTGTCTGATCCATTATGGGGCCTGGGGAACAAGGGCTGACGCAGAGCAGCTTCACGGGGCCGCATTTTGTGGTCGTGGTGGGCTTCGATGAGGAGCATATCTACGTGAATGACCCGCTGTGGTGGGGGACACGGCGGCATGAAGGTGTGCGTAAGCAACTGACCTATAAGCAGTTCGAAGAGGCCTGGGGTACTGCCAGCTATGATGGAAACCGGAACTATTCCGGCATCTTCTGTAAGCACCATTACCTGTTGACCGTATTCGGGTCCAGGGATCGAATCTGAGAACCGCCCACCGCCATCCACCACCGCCATTTGTGGTGGATCCGCTGGTGGAGCGGCAGATCATGGCCTGGGCGGCATATTTCAAGTTCCTTTAACCCCGATAGACAGCGAGGCAGTCCTAGCTGCCTATGTGGATGCTATGGGGGATTGGGGACTGCGGATCGAGGTGCATGAGGTTCAGGATGGGGATACCCTGCCGCTATTGGCGTTATGGTATTACGATGACCCGCTGAAGTGGGAGGTGGTCACCTATTTCAATGGCATGGAGTTGGTGAGACGATCCATGTGCGGATCTGCTGATGATCCCAGAGCCGGATGAGATACCGGTGGAGATACCGCCGGAGCTGCAAGAACCACCGGAGATGATCGCAGCAGTGGGAGAAGATGCAGGGAGATAACCTGAATCATCCCAAGCCGATGTAATTCCAGGATATATTGAAAGAGAATTATTAGCCGTCAGGGCGCCGGGGTGGCGGTGATCAACAGTCCGCTGAGGACCCAGCCCTCGAATGCCGGTATTCAAATCGAGGACCAGCAGCCAGGTGCGCCCGAAGTTATCGACCTCGCTTTCTCCCAGTAGTTGGACGATGCTGCCATTCGAGGCGCGGGAAACCACCATTGAATCGCCATTGGGCGCTTCGCGAATCACGATCCCGGCATTGGAATTCACGCGGCCTTCAACCGGTGTGGGGGAGGGTGTGAGGGTGTAGGTTGGGGTGAGTGTGGCGTGGTTGTTAAGAGTCGGTGTCAGCGTCGCTGTTGGCGGGACCGGTGTGGGGGTAAGGGTCGCAGTGGGGGTCAGGGAAGGCGTCAGGGTGGGGGTCTCGGTGGGTTGTGCCAGATTGCCCTGGATAGCCGCGCCGATACCGAAGAAAGCCAACGCCAGGATGATGGCAGCCAGGACGATCACCCCGCCGATAGAATAACCAAACAGGGTAAGTGGGCGGAATCCCATGAAGGCCAGGGTGATGGCGCCGACAATTGCGGCCAATGCCAGATGGATGAAGAAAAGCACCAGCCCATCTGGCCAGAGATGGGGGATACCGCTGCCAAATCCAAAACCGGCGGCAGCCAAAGGAAGGAACAGCCCATAGGCAAGGGCCACACTGGGGATGCCGGGATGGCGTTTTTCCTGGACGAGGGTGGCGGTTGTGAGAATCGCACCAATCCCGATGACCAGGAAAGGCGCCCATCCGATCTGGGCGAAGAGGTGTACCTGGCTGAGATCGCTTCGGGGAGGAGACGGGTGATCAATCCAGCGAGAGCGCCGCCGAGGAGGGCGAGTACCGCTCCAATCAGGAATCCGCCAATGGCGCGGCCGAAATATTTGGTCGAACCGAGGATGACGCCGAGTGAGATGCCTGCCACGGGTGCCATCACTGGGGCGATCAGTGCGCCCAGGAGGAGGATATAGGGAGCATCCAGCATGAAACCAAGGCCCATGATGGTGCCAGCAAACAATGAGAAGAGGAAGAAATCGAAGGAAGGCGCAGCTCTGGTGAGTACCTGCTGGATGTAATCGGTCTTCTCATCCGGGGTGAGGGGGGCGATTACTTTGCGCCGCTGTCTGCGCTTACGGGCACGGGAGAGAGTTGTTCTTCTTCGGCTTCAATCGGTTCGTTCAGGTCAAGTCCCATAGGTTTTCCTGTGGTAAATTTTAATTCTCTTGATTATAGTTTATTATACCTGAAAGGAAAATGGAGGGAGAAATTGATTGATGATCTTTAGCACGAGTTTCTCTTTGCTAATGTGTTGCCGGGACATAATTTTGAGTTTGGTAAAATACGATGACTTGATGAATCCCCATTGGAGAATGAGTAATGAAGAAGATTTATCGCCTGGATAATAGTCTGGTTTGGTGATTGTATCTTCTTGCCGGGTGCGGTGGGAATGTGGAGGCGACCCCGGTGCCGCCGACAGAAACTGGACGCGGTGCTCCCACGGATATGCCTGTGCCAACCGAGCCGGAACCTGCCGCGTCAGGTGTGGTGGTGCTGGTTGCTCCGCCGGATGTGGATGCTGCCAAGATCCAGGAACTGGAGACCCGGCAAGTGCGGCCGCAGCAGCGCGAGGGTTGGTATTTGAGAAACGAACGGAGATCAATCCCCAAACAGCTCCGGAGAATCTGGTGATGGTCGTCTCGGCTGCGGACTTTGCCGGCCTGGCAGAGATGGCGGATGCCTATGCCGGATGTGCTGTTTGTGGTCGCGGGGCAGAGTGCAGTCAGCCCCGAAGCCCAATCTTGACAGTTATGGCGGGGGGAATGATGACCTGAGTCTGAGGCAGGCGTTTATGGCGGGATATATTGCCGCAGTGCAGTCTGAGGAATACCGGATCGGGATCATCAGTGTGAATGATGCCGCCGGGCAGGACTACCGTGATGCTTTCTTGAATGGGGTGATCTATTTCTGCGGCAACTGTGCGACGATTTACCCTCCATTTGAGGTTTATCCGGTTTATGAGGAGGTCGCTCCTGGGGCAGACCAGACCGCACTGGAAAATGCTGCCCAGACGTTGATCGGCAGAGGGGTGAATATGATGCTGGTAGCGCCGGGTTTGCAGGATGCCGGTTTTTATCAATACCTGGCGCAGAACGGCGTTCGGATGATCGGGACGGATGCGCCACCAGCTGGATTGGAAGGCTACCTGGGTGGCTTCAGTGATGCTTACTTCCGGAGTCAGCCTGGAAGCGACTTTGGGGGCTTTCTTGGATGGAACCGGATGTTCCTGGATCCGGGTCACTGGTGGAGATCAATTACACCGGGGTTGGAGAAGCGCGGCTGGCACATTTCAATGCAGATTCTGGAGAAGTTGAACTCTGGAGCAATCGATCCACTTGGCAAAGTTGACTAGACAATCGAATTTATTAACATTAAAAACCACAATTCTCTCTTGCTTGTGCACCCTCTTAATGCTAAACTTAACATCAAGTTGGTTGTGAGACCAACTGCAAACTCACTTATTTTCTATACGGAGGAAGAAAGTATGAGTAAGAAACTATTCACCCTGATGGCTGTCGTGATTCTGGCCACCCTGATCCTGACCGCCTGCGGCGGCGCTGCTGCCGACGATTGCGCCAGCGAAGATGTGCTGTGCATCGGTCTGGTCACGGATGTTGGTGAAGTTGACGACAAGTCCTTCAACCAGTCCGCCTGGGAAGGCGCTCAGGAAGCTGGCGAAAAGTACGGCGCTGCCAAGGTCGAATATATTGAGACCAAAGATGCCAAAGACTACGGCGCCAACATGCAGCTGTTCCTGGACGAAGGCTATGATGTGATCATCACCGTTGGTTTTGCCATGGGTGAGGCCACTGGGATTGCTGCTACTGCCAACCCTGATGTATACTTCATCGGCGTTGACCAATTCCAGGTCTACCACTTCGATGATGACGCGACCAACGATGTTTTGAACCATGTAGGTTTGGTCTTCAACGAAGATCACTCTGGCTTCCTGGCTGGCGCTTTGGCCGCCAGCATGAGCGAGAGCGGCATGTCTGGCTGGTGTTTACGGCACTGACCTGGTTCCCCCGGTTGTGGCCTTCAAGGAAGGTTATGAAGCTGGCGCTGCCTATGTCAACCCCGACATCAGGTGATCAGCACCTACCACCCCGGTGGTATGGATGTGGCCTTCACCGACCCGGAGTGGGGCGCCACCACTGCTGCCCAGGCGATCGATAACGGCGCTGACGTTGTCTTCGGCGCTGGCGGCAAAACCGGTAACGGTGCTCTGATCGAAGCTGCTGGCTACGATGGTGTGTTCTGCATCGGTGTGGACAGTGACCAATGGTTCACCGTCCCCGAAGCACACCCCTGCCTGATGTCCAGCGCAATGAAACTGATCACCCCCGGAATCGTTGACATTGTAGATCTGTACATGGCTGGTAATGCCCCAAGCGCGAACTTCTTTGGCGGCGCAGCCCTGGCCCCGTTCCATGATTTCGATTCCGTGATCCCCGCTGACGTAGCTTCCATGCTGGAAGACCTCGCTGCTGGGCTGGCTGATGGTTCCGTCACCACTGGTTACGGCCAATAATCTAGCGTTAGAATAAGTACATTGTAAGTAAGAGAGAGCCGTCCGCACGGGCGGCTCTTTTTCTTTTCACCGCTCAGATAGTCTGGTGGTCAATTCTGAGTCTGATTAGTCCAAAATGGTGGTCTATTCGACTATCAGACTATGGACGATACGGCTATAATATTTCTATGCCTGGATCCCCCATTGAGTTGAAGAAGAACTGGCGGCGCAAGCTGCGGCCCAGATCAGGGATGCGCGAGTGTCTGTTCCAGGAATCGCAGGTCTCGCTGCTCTTGTTTGCTCTGCTGATCCTGGCGGGCACCCTGGTCTTCCATTACGCCTATCACGATCCGGGGAGCGGCGAGTCACCCAGTTTCAGCGAGTCCCTGTATGTCACTTTTTCGATGATCTTCTTCCAGACGCTGCTGGATTATCCCTCGGAATGGTATCTGCAGATCATCTTCTTCATCATCCCGGTGGTGGGGCTGACCCTGGTGGCGGATGGTGTGCTCAAATTTGGAACGGCATTATTCAATAAAAATGAACGCGGACAAAAATGGCAGGTGTCTATGGCTTCGATCTATCGTGACCATGTGATCGTATGTGGGTTGGGAAAGGTGGGCTACCGGGTGGTGCTGGAATTGCTCCGCTTTGGGAAGGGATGTTGTGGCAATCGAATGAACGAACGAAGGGCAATTCATCGAAAAGGTCGAGGCATTGGATGTCCCAGTGATCATTGGGGATGCCACCCGGTCTGAATTTTTGGATAAAGCTGGCGTAACCTATGCAGACGCGATCATTGCCGGCTACCGATGACCAACTTGCCAATCTGGAGATCGCTCTGGATGCGCGTGAGATCAATCCGGGGATCAAAGTTGTGATGCGGATGTTCGATGTGGAATTCGCACGCAAGGTCGAGAAGGGGTTTGGGATCCATACGGCTTTCAGTTGCTCGGCCCTGACCGCGCCGATCTTTGCGGCGGCGGCAATGCGGCTTGAATATTAAGCATTCCTTCTATGTGGGGGATGAGCTGATGAATGTCAGCGAACTTGTAGTGGAATTGGATTCTGATCTGGCCGGGTGGACGCTGACAGACCTGGAAGAAAAGCTGGATCTGACCGTGCTGTATTTCAAGGATGGGGAGACCAGCGATCTTCACCCGGAGAAGAGTCTCGTTCTTGAAGAAGGGGATCGCCTGTTGGTGCTGGCTTCTATCGACTCCCTGAAAAAAATGAAGAATTTGAATGAAAAATAACAAATTATTGTGGTTACCAGCAACCAAAACCATGAGATGGGTGTTTACCGAGGGCTAAAACCCTGTTAAAATAGATGTATTCTGTGCAATTTGTTTCAATCAAATTAACAAAGTTCACCCAGTGGCGGTATTCGATCCGCCATTTATAGAAATCTCCTTGAAAGGTTCTAGTCTATGGACAATCAGGAAGCTATTACCGAAGAGACTCCAAAGGAAGTGCGTGGATTTCTCGGAAGGTTGTGGTATGGCGTACGCTTACCGTTGATCTCCGTGATCCTGGCGATGTTGATCGGGGCGATCATCCTCATGGTTTCAGGTGCGAACCCGATCACAGCCTATCAGGCTCTGTTCAAAGGCGCTTTTGGAAGCCTGACCGCCCTCGGCCGGACCCTGGAGAAAGCCACCCCGCTGCTGTTCAGCGGCTTGGCGATCTCGTTCGCCTTCAAAGCCGGGTTATTCAACATCGGCGCTCAAGGGCAGCTGTTGCTGGGCGCGATCGTGGCTGCCGGGATCGGATTTGGCGTCGATGGGCTGCCAGCGATCATCCATATCCCCCTGGCGCTTTTAGGCGGGGCGGTGGCTGGTGGATTGTTTGCGGCCATCCCCGGTGTGTTGAAAGTGACCACCGGCGCCAATGAGGTGATCACCACGATCATGTTGAATTACATTGCGATCAACATCACCGATTTCCTGGCCGATGGCATCTGGAAGGATACATCCGCCGGGAATGTGGTTGCCAGAACCCCAAAGATATTCCCCAGCGCAGAGATCCCCAAGATTGCGGGATTGCCGCTGGGGTTTCTTTTGGCGGTACTGGTGGCGATCCTGGTGTGGTGGATATTGAACAAGACCACCCTGGGCTTTGAGGTGCGCACCGCCGGTATGAACCAGCGGGCAGCCAAATATGCCGGGATCAAAGTTGCCATCACGATCGTGCTGACGATGGTGATCAGCGGTGTGCTGGCCGGGATCGGCGGCGCGATTGAAACCCAGGGTGTGGTCGGACGCTACCAGCCAGGCTTCAATGTGGGTCTCGGTTTTGACGGGATCACGGTGGCGCTGCTGGGCAAGACCAGCCCGATCGGGAATGTATTTGCCGCCCTGCTGATCGGAGCGATGAAATCCGGCTCCAGCCAGATGCAGTTCAGCGCTGGCGTGGCTGCAGAGATCACCAATGTGATCCAGGCCCTGATGCTGTTCTTCATTGCCGCTGATATGATCATCCGCTGGCTGATCCGCGCCCGGGATGAAGGCGAAGCAGGTATTTCACTTTCCAGCGGATGGGGCAAGTAGTCCGGAGGCATGATATGACAGACAATCAACAGACTGAATCCAAGTTTGCCACATATCTGGAAGAAGAATGGCGTACTGACAATCGTTGCTGCTGTGCTGCTGGCAGTGCTGATCTGTGCATACACCAATAACTCGGTGACCACAGAAGCAGTGCTGGCCTCTGCCTTGCGGCATTCAACCCCGCTGGTACTGGGTGCACTGTGCGGCCTGATCGGCGAACGTTCCGGGATCATCAACATCGGGATCGAAGGCCAGATGCTGATGGCCGCCTTCCTCAGCTTCCTGGCCAGCTCCTTCACCGGCAGTATCGCGGCTGGCGTCGTGGTGGGCTTGCTGACCGGCGGTCTGCTCGGGCTGCTGCTGGCCTTTATGTCGATCAAGCTGAAAGTGGACCAGATCATCGGCGGTACGGTGATCAATATCCTGGCGCTGGGGCTAACCGGCTATTTTTATCAGGCTGGCCTGACCACCAGCGGCAAGCTGCAGCCGATCGCCATCCCGGTCCTGTCCGATATCCCGCTCATTGGCCCGGTGTTCTTTGATAACCCGCCGATCACCTATACCACGATCATCCTGGTATTTGTGGTGCATTATGTGCTCTTCCACACCAAGTGGGGGCTGCGCACCCGTGCTGTGGGTGAACATCCCCGGGCCGCTGATACGGTAGGCGTGAATGTGTTCACGATCCGCTACATCAACACGGTGATCGCCGGTGCGATCGGCGGCCTGGCAGGCGCTTTCCTGACCCTGGAAGCAGTTGGCTCGTTTGAACGGGCGATGACCAACGGCCGCGGTTTTGTTGCCCTGGCGGTGATGATCTTTGGCAAATGGACGCCGCTTGGTTCCTGGGGGGCAGCGCTGCTCTTTGGTCTGGCAACAGCCATGCAGACCCAGCTTCAATTTGCTGGCACAGTGGATATCCCGCACCAATTCATCGGGATGATCCCTTATCTGCTGACGATTTTGGTGCTGGCCGGGTTTGTTGGACGATCGAGGCCGCCTGCGGCTGAAGGTATCCCCTACGAGAAGGAAGGCTAGAGGAGGAGGCAAACATGAGCGAATATGTTCTGGAAGTCCGCAATATTACCAAACGCTTCCCCGGTGTGCTGGCCAATGACAAGATCGACCTGGCACTGAAGAAGGGCGAGATCCATGCCATTCTGGGTGAGAACGGGGCCGGAAAATCGACCCTGATGAATATCATCTACGGGCTGTATGACCCGGATGAGGGCCAGATCTTCCTCGATGGCGAGGAAGTCAAGATCGCCAACCCGCATGATGCCATCGCACCGCGGCATCGGGATGGTGCACCAGCACTTTATGCTGGTACCGGTCTTTACCGCGCTGGAGAATATCGTCCTCGGCTCAGAAACGACCAAAGGCACCTCCCTGGATCTGGCCTCGGCCCGCAAGGAAGTGATGGAAATCTCCGAGAAATATGGCCTGCCGATCGATCCGGATACTGCTGATCGAAGATATGCCGGTTGGCCTGCAGCAGCGCGTGGAGATCATTAAAGCGCTTTACCGCCAGGCAGATATTCTGGTGCTGGATGAGCCGACCGCAGTGCTCACACCGCAGGAAGCAGATGAGCTGTTTGATGTGATGCGCTCTCTGGTGAAACAGGGTAAATCGATCATCTTCATTACCCATAAGCTGCGCGAGATCCTGGAAGTGGCGGATACGATCAGTGTGATCCGCCGCGGTCAGATGGTGGGGAATACTGTCCCTGAAAAGGCAGACCGGGCTTTCTGGCCTCGATGATGGTGGGGCGCGAAGTTGTGCTCCAGGTGGAGAAAGGCCCTGCCAACCCTGGCGAGACTGTGCTGGAAGTAGAATAATCTGACTGTGATGGATGAGCGCGGTCAGGTAGCCCTGGATGGTGTTTCGTTTGATATCAAGGCTGGTGAGATCCTGGGGGTGGCTGGCGTGCAGGGGAACGGCCAGACCGAGTTTGTGGGGGCCCTGACCGGCCTGCGTGAGATTGCCAGTGGGCATTTCACTCTGAGGGGCGAGAGTTTTGGCGTGCAGGAAGAATTCCGCAATGGGCTGGAGAAATTGGCCCTCTCGAAACTTGTATAAACGCATCCGCAATATTGCCGTGGGTGTACTGGTCGACCGATCTGCTGTTGGCCTTGGTCTTCTCCTATGTTGAGGCCTCATCCAGGTTTCTTCCTGGTGGTAAACATGCTTTGCTCAATATCTTGAATGTGCTCTCTGGTTTGCTGATCTTGCCGTCGGTGCTGTATTTCCTATTCCTGCTGTTCACCAGCCCTAAGGAGATCTTTGGGCGCAAGCCGACGGATGTGCGCAGGTTGACCGAGCTGGGCAGCGGGCATATCCCGGAGGACCGGCAGAAAGACGGCCTGGTGCTGCCGCTACTCGATTGCCGATAACCTGGTGCTGAATACCTATTACCTGGAACCGTATGCCAAAGGGGCAGTCATCCAGCCAGAGCCGATCCTGGAACGGGCAGTGGACCTGGTGGAGAAGTTTGATATCCGCACCCCGGATGCCGTGACGTCATGCTGGATCACTCTCCGGCGGCAACCAGCAGAAGGTGATCGTGGCGCGTGAGTTCTCCCGCCCGACTCTAGTTCATGATGGCTGCCCAACCGACCCGCGGCCTGGATGTAGGCTCGATCGAATATATCCACAACCGGCTGATCGAGAAGCGCGATGAAGGCACGGCGGTGCTGCTGGTCTCCACTGAGCTGGATGAAGTTATGCAGCTCTCCGACCGGATCGCGGTGATGTATGACGGCAAGATCGTGGCGATCATGGATGCCGAGTACGGTGACCAAGGAAGATGTTGGCCTGCTGATGGCTGGCGAGAAGGTGGACCCTAAGCGTAGTAGTATTCAGTGAAATAGTTACCAGTAGGTAGTAGACAGTGATTCAATCAGCTAAGCTGATTGAATTTAGGCCTTTGCTCGCATTCTGCTTCGCAAACGCCACGTGTGATATTTATTGGAGGCCGGGTGTGATGCCCGGCTTTTTTTGTGTGTAATTTCGAAGGAGCACGCCGCTTTTACGGGAGCAGGGGAGTAATCTCTGACAGACCCCACCCCCAGGTGGATTTGCAAATTGTAGTTAATAGCGATTTCCGAGGTGAGGTTATTTATGGAGAATCGGGTAGGAAGGGTTCAAGAAGGAAATTTTTATAATGGGGATTGTAGAAGTTATTAACGGATTCTCTCCCCACCCAACCTAAGCATCAACTGGACTTCCTGCCAGATGAAGGGGACTGTGAGGAGCATGGCAGAGGGCCATCAGCCCGGCGGCGATGGCGGCGCGGGTCAGGTCTGCGGCGGGGGCGAACTGGATCTCCACCAGCCAGTAGGTCATGGCGGCCAGCGGGACGGCAGGCAAGGTGGTCCTGAGCAAGGTGTTGCCCACCTTCAGCAGTCCGGGGAAGCGCCGGTTGAGCCACCAGAAGCAGCAGCAGGGCTTCGAGGGTGAAGGCCAGGATGTTGGCGAAGGCCACGCCGGCGAATCCGAGCCAGTTGGAGAGCAGGAAGACGATCCCGATGTATCCGACAGCATTGAGGAAGGCAGCCAGGAGGGGCGTTTTGGCATCCTGCTGGGCGTAGAAGGAGCGGGCGGAGATCTCCAGCATGGCGTGGCCGGTGAGGCCGAGTAGATAGATGCGTGTAGCCAATGCGACTCTGGCGGTCTCCTCGACGGTATAGCCGAAAGCAACCTTGATCAGCGGGCTGATCCCGGCGATCATGAAGAGGGCCGACGGGGATGGTCAGGGCGAGGATCACCCGTAAAGCGCCGTTGATCGTCTGGCGGAATTCTTCTTTCTCGCCGCGGGCAAAGATCTCGGAGATGGTCGGCAGCAGGGCAATCGCCACGGTGGTGCCTAGCAGTGTCTCGGGTACCTGCATGATGAACCAGCCGTTGTTCAGGGCGGTGATAGCGCCCTCATCCATGAAAGAGGCGACATAATCGCGCACGATGAAGAACATCTGGATGAAGAACATCGTCAGCACGCGGGGACCGAGCAGGCGGAGGACCTTCTGGACTGGTTCGGAGCGCAGCTCTATCTTTGGCGCCCAGCGGAAGCCGAATTTGATCAGGCCGGGCAGTTGGATGAGTAAATGCAGGGCAGCACCGATGATCACGCCGTAGACCATACCGTACACGCCCATGCCCCGGCCGGAGAAGTTCGCCAGTCCCATGAATGCCTCGCCATCAGGGGCGAGGTAGCCAGCGCCAAAGATCTGGCCGAGGTTGTACATCGTGGGGGCCAGGGCAGGGAGCAGGAAGTGCTGGTTGGCTTGCAAGCTGGCCATCACCAGGCCGCTGATCGAGAAGATCATGATGGCGATCAGGTCGTAGCGCATCAGGCTGGTGGTGAGGGCTTTTTGCTCGGGCGGGAAGCCTTTGGCGATGAAGGTCTCCACGATCCAGGGGGCGAAGATGGCGATGAAGGCGGCGATCACCCCGGTGACGATGAAGGCCAGGTTGAGGATGCGGGTGAAGACCGCCCAGGAGGCTTTGCGGTCACCTCTTCTCGATCATCTCAGAGAGGACGGGGATCAGGGCGACACCCAGCGCACCGCCGGAGATCAGGGCAGAGAGCAGGTCGGGGATGTTATTGGCGGCGTTGAAGGCGTCCAGCTCATAGGAGAGGCCGAAGAGCCGGTTGACCATCATTGCCCGGACGAAGCTGAAGACCTTGTCGATGCTGAAGAAGAAGGCCAGCAGGAAGGTGGATTTTGCCAGGTGGGAGAGTTTTAGTTTTTTGAGCATAGGTCAGGTAATTGAATCCTTAGATTCTAACTGGTAAGGATTTATGCTGGAGACTGCTTCGCGTCAGCAGCATTGCTGCTTCCCGCTCGCAGTGACACTAATGGCTGGTTACTTCTCGGTGATGAAGGATACGCCGACAAAGCCAGGCCCGGTGTGGACGGATAGCCCGGCGGTGAGGGGCAGGATGTTGATCTCATCCGGGCAGGCGATGTTCTCGCGGAGGAAAGCCTCAAATTCTTTGGCCTCATCCATGCAGTCGGTGTGGACGATGTTCATCCGTTCGATGGCTTTTCTCCAGTGGTTTCCTTGATCAGGGCGATGGTGCGTGCCCAGGCTTTCTTGCGGGTGCGGGTCCTTCTCCAGCATCTCCAGTTTGCCATCCTGGATGGTGAGGATCGGCTTGATATTGAGCATCCCGGCCATCGTGGCAGTCAGCTGGCTGACACGCCCACCCATGGCGAGATATTCCAGGGTGGCGAGCGCGCCGAAGAGATGGTTGCGGGAACGGATATCCTCGGCAGCGGCGATGGCTTCTTCGATGATGCGCCATTGGCAACTGCCTCGGCGGCAGTGATGGCCATAAAGCCCTGTCCCAGGGTGAGGGAGAGGGTATCGACAACGGTGATGTCTTTATCGGGCATAAGCTCATTGGCGGCGATCAGGGCGGCATCGTAGGTGGCAGAGACCTTGCTGCTGACCACGAAGCAGATCACCGCATCAGCGTCATCTTCTTCAAAGGCGGCTTGGTAGGCTTTGGCAAATTTGCCGGGTGAAGGGGCAGCAGTGGTGGGGAGTTTGCCTTCCGTTTTGATCCGCTCGATCAATTGGTGGTCGTCGATATCGATGTTGGTCTCAAAGACCTCTGTCATCGAAGTGGACGGTGATGGGTACCTGGCGGATATTGTATTTTTTTTCGAGTTCAGGGGATAGACTGGCATCAGAATCGGTGATAATTGCGATCTTTTTCATTTTCATCTCCGTGGGATAATTGCTTGATAGGTTGTATTAGACCATAAAAACAGAAAAGGGTGTAGATGTTAGATTATGTAAAGTAGCCATTAGGAGATGCGTGCCAGGGCAGTGAAGAAGAGCACGATGACGCTGAGGAAGGTGTTGATCAGCAGGATGCGGGATTCGCGCTGGCGCAGGGCGTCCTGTTCTTCCGGGATCGCTTTGCCTTTGGCTTGCAGGAGGGCGATGCGCTCAATCGCGGGGGCCAGTCCCCAGGTCTGGTAAGCGCCGAGGAGCAGGATGCCGCCGAAGGCGATATGTTTCAGCAGGATGGCAACCGCCCAACTGCTGTCGATCCCCAGGAAACCGGTGTAATTGGGATTTGCGCCGAGCTGGATCATCCCGGTACCGATCAGGATGCCAAGACTGATCCAGCCGATGCTGTTCATGCGCCGGCTGATCGCGGAGATCAGGCGGTGATGGTCCTCGGGGGAAAGCGCCTTGCGGCTGGCCGGGAAGACCACCAGGGAAAGGATCGCCTGTCCACCAACCCAGCTGACGGTGGCGAGCATATGCAGCCAGAAGGCTATTGTGAGGGCTACTGCAGGTGTTTCTGGCATAGTAGGTTCCTCTGGTGAAGGTGCTGACCAGGGAAACTGGTTTATGGGGCTGGGAGTTTCTGTCGGTGGTCGGCTCAATCCCCAGGCATTTGTTGCGGGCTTCTTCGAATTTTCCGTAGGTCCTCATCACTCAATTGGAGGTAAGCGCTGACCTGGTTAACAGGTCATAGGCGTCGCACAATTTCCCGGCCGAGTAGCGGTAGCGGGCAGTTTCCAGGTCGGCGAGGCTCACTTCTACCTGGGCGGTAGCCAGCCTGTCCTGGACGGTGAAGATAATTCGAGTCGCTGAGGTATGGGGCGGAAATTGCCAGGGGTTGAAGTATTCGACCACCATTGTTCCAATCCACTTCCCAGAAGCTGACCCCGGTGATGTAATCGGAGGCCCATTCCCGGTAGTTTCTGGCTTCCACATCCAGCAGACCGAATAACTCGGCACGATTGAGATCGAAGATACCGCCTTCCAGGTTGCCTTCCACCTGGATACGGTGGATGCCGCGGTTGCGGTAGGCGATGTAGTAAAGTCCATCGACCTCCACGGCATTATATTCGGGGTCCTGGTGGCGGAGGAATTGAGGGTTTCGATCAGGTTGGTCCAGTCCTGCAGCATCCCGGTAAGCCAGGGCAGTGGCAAACAGCTCCGCCTGATTGCGGCTGTCCGGGGTGGGTGTTAGGTCGGTGTCGGCATGGCAGTGGGAAGGGCGTCATTCTCATTCAGCTTGAGGATCGTTTCGGTGAGTTTCTCACGGGCAGCGGGGTTATTGGGGTCGATCTTGAGGATATATTCAAACCGCTGACGGGCAACTTCATATTGGCCGCGTTCAAATTCGATCAGTCCCAGGAGGAACTGGTCGGCAATTTCGTGTGGAGACAACCGAGTCGGCATATTTTTCCCGGTCCTGAATGGCGATCAATATAGCCCCCAATGCCAGCCCAGGAGTACCCAGGATGATGATCTGCCAGGATGCCAAACCCGATGATGCGTCCGATAGGGCGTTTCTTCTTGGCTCGGTTTGTCTGGGGTGACCTGCATCTCATCGATCTGATTCATCGTATCGAGATCATCGTCCGACAATTTACCTCGATCAGGGCTCGTTTCGATGGCTCATCCGACGGCTCAGGGGTGGTGTTTTCTTCTGGGTTTGGCATAGAAATTATTATACCGCTAATGGGAGGTAGGTGGGAATAAGTCGATGGTGGAGGGATTGGTCTGGGTAGGGATTGAATAAAAAAGCCCGTTCTGGGCTTTGAGAATTTTTGAGTGGGGGGATTATTCCAGGTCGGCGTCAATCGCATCAAGGGCAACGAGGAGGGCTTCAAATTCTTCCCGGCAAGGCGGGCAAAGGGTGATGTGGTGTTTGACCAGCGGCATCACCTCTGCTGGTGATTTGCCTTCACGGAGCATATCGACGTATTGATCAACTCTCATGGATAGCATTCACTGCAGGTCATTTCTTCAACTTCAGTGATTGTAAGGGATTGCAATACTTTTTTGAGGGTTGAGAGTTCAATTTTCATATCGCTGCCTTTACCTGTGTATCAGACGTTGGGACGATGAAATCTCTTACTGCTCAAACATGGCAAGAACTTCGTGAGCGGTCAGGCCAGTACGATCCATCAAGGATTGCTGAAGGCGTTTGCGGGCATCGTGGATCAACTTATAAAGGGCGTTTCGGTTGGTATCCATCTTTTCTGCAACCTGGTCAATGGGCATGCCCCCCTGAAGGATGGCAACGATCGCCGTGCGCTGCCGCTCGGTGAGGTCACTTTCGATCATCTGTAGATGATATCGAAAATATTGTTTTGGGTGGCTTCCTGCTCGGGGCTGGAGGCTGGGATCGGTGAGGATGGCAGGGGTATATTCATCCCCTTCGGGAGTTTCGATGATCTCCTGAAGGGAGATATCTTTCCAGCGGCGGCGGCGAAGTTCCGTGTAGGCCACATGGATGGCGATTTTCTGTGCCCAGGTGGTAAAACGGCTTTCACCCCGGAAGGTTTCGACGCTTTTGAGGATCTTGAGGAGCGCATCCTGAGCAAAATCTTCTGTGATCGCATCAAGGTCTGTATTGATCTTGTTGGACAGGGAAGCCCGCAAACCGCGGAGAAGGATCTCGCGAAGGTCTGACAGAGCCTGATCATCAATCGGGTCTGAGAGCTGCTCGACCCATTCCTGGTTTGTTCTTTGGTTCACCTTTCCTCCTGCAATGATACGGAAGCACTAATATCTTATTTTACTATTAGTCTGGGGATATTCCTTAAGAATTAAGAAAAATATTATATTGTTGAAATTTGTAAAGGAGGTAATTTGAAAAGATTAGTCTTCCAGATCTGTTGGATCCAAGGGGGAAGTGCGAGACTTGGTGGTGGTGTCATACTCCTGCTCATCCATCATGAAGACCAGTTCAATCTCTGCCATGGTGATCCGGTCTCCGGATTTGAGTAGCTTCAGGGAATGCGATCCGCCGGTCATTGAGATAGGTGCCGGAGGACGAATTCAGATCCCGCAGGATGTATTCGCCATTGATCAGGACGATCTCGGCGTGATATCGGGAGATAGTTTGGGAGGAGAGGACGATTGTGTTATCGAATTTGCGGCCAATTGTGGATAATTCTGAATCCAGTGGCAGCAGGCGGGAGCCGATATTTGAGTACAGGTTTCATGTTTTTGGTCTCCTCAGGGAAGTTGAGAGCGTCCGGTGTTCATATTCAGGTTGTTCTGGAAGGCAGGGGTTATCCTCGATGAACATAATCGGAATGTTGGCGAGATAGAAGAGGTCTCCGGAGGAGAGTTTATGCTGGGTGATACGCTGGTTGTTGAGATGTGTGCCGGTGGTGGAGTTAAGATCCACAAGGGTGAAGCCATCGTTCTGCTGGCGGATCTCGGCGTGGCTGCGCGAGATCAGCGGGATCCTGAATGACAAGGTCATTGTCAATTCGGCGGCCAATCCTGGTTATCGGATTGTCCAGCGTGAATATCTGACTGTTAATTACCAGATAGGCTGATGAGTTTTTTTCGGCCATCTTATCGGCTGCTCTCCTGAATTTTCAGGTGGATAATTGCGGTTTAGACTCATTATAACTGAAAACAAGCGCACAAAATAATGAAACGCGTTACAAGTCCGGTGTGATGTTCAGCGAGACAAACCTGGCCCTTTCAGATCAGTGTGCGAGGTGATAGAGGGTCAGGGTTTGATCCTGGTAGAAGACCGGCAGAGAAGCAGAGCTGGCTCTCCAGGAATGGCTGGCGGCTAAGCTCTTTCCAGTCGGCAACCAGGAAATAGCTGGCGCCTTCGGTTTTCTGCCAGAAAGTGTCGATGTCCTCCTGATCCGAGCCGGAGAGCTGGTAATAGTTCAGGTCACCGAGATGGGGCCAATGGCGGGCGTTGGTGAAGGCGTAGTAGCGGAAGCTGGTCTCATAGTCCTCGGTGAGGGCGAAAATCCCCCCCTGGGGCAGTTCTTCCAGAGCATCGGCGAGGTTAAGGTAGGCAATCCGGGTCAGGCGGTAATCGGCCTGATTGGCGAAATTGATCGATTGGACCGCGCCGTTGGCGGTGAAGACAAGCATGGTAAGGGCAGCAATCACCACAGCTGGTTTGAGCCACCCCTTTTTGCGGCAGAACTCTTCGATCCAGCCAACCGTGATCGCCAGGCTGACGGCAGTCAGGGGCACCATTGGCAGGTGGTAATAGTCGTGGGTCATGATGTGGTAGGCAAACAGCATCCCGTAGATGAAATATCCCACCCACCAGAAAAAGATCAGCCGCCGGTCTGCTTTGTTTCTGGCAAGGAGGATCCCGGCGATGGCCAGCAGGAAGGCGGGCAGCCCGAATTCCATGATGATGCGCAGCCCCCAGCTTTTATAGAGCAGGATGTCGGTCCACAGCTCGGGGAAGAAGCGCCCGCTGAACTGGGTGGCAAGACGCCCGTCCAGCACCAGCCCCCAATAGTAGTAGATCGCCGAGGGCAGGGCGGCCAAGATGAGGATCAGCCAGGTTTGCAGATCTTTGACTGCCTTGCGGAAAGTGGCGTTTGAGAGGATAAAGACGGCAAAGGGCAGGATCAGGATGATGCCGGCGATCGATTTGGCGAGGATGGCAAAGCCGGTGATGCAGCCCGGTGAAGATCGCCCATTTGAGGGTGCGTTTCTGATGCCAGGTGTAGAGCGCCCATAGGCTGACGGCGATGGCGGCGACCATCATCGGGTCGGGGAGCAGGGTGCGGGAGAAGCGCACGCTGAAGGGCAGGAAGAAGTAATAGACCAGGGCAGCAAACCCGCCGGTATCGGTGCTGAGCTGCCGGGCAAGGTGAGAAGACTGCCAGCCCGCCAAGCAGCCAGAAGGTGATTGAGACCAGCCGTCCGAGCCAGAGGAGTTCGTCTCCGGCAAGGCGGTAGAGTTGGGCGGTGAGGAATTCCTGGATAGGCGGTTCGATCACGCCGACCAGGTCCATCTGTTTGGTGGCGAATTCTACCTTGTCGGCGGGGATGGCTGGGTTGGTGGGGTAGTAGAGGGCGCGGGCCACCAGGGCGGCACGCATCTGGCGGGTGGGGTGGACTTCGAGTGGCTCGTCAGTAAGGTCGTAGAGCCGGAGGAGGGCAGCGGCGAGGAAGATGAGAATGAGGAGCAGGGTGGTGATCTGGTGTCTGGTCATGGTGAGGGGATTATAACGCTAAAAGCAGCCATTAGAAATAAGATATCCGTGCCGACGGAGAGCATTGGCACGAGAACTCTGCAAAGGTTACAAAAGGTTACAAAATGTTACACATTTTAAAAACTTGCTTTACAGTTTCAAGCTGATTGACCAGTACTTAACCAAAGCGTAAACAGATATTTGGCAGGAAATCAGAACCAATTCAGGCATCCTCTTGAGATACTTATATATTTGTAATATTGCCCAAGGAGATCACAAGGTATAATGTGTGAACTTGTTTTAGCATTAAACTTACAACGATCAGGATTGGTGAAAACGTGAGCGAAAAACAGGAACAACTGATGGTGCTGACCCAGTCGGCAATTGACAAGATCGCAGAGTTAATGGCTGGCCGCGGCAAAGGCCCGATGGCGGTGCGCGTGATTGTGCATCTGGGCGGGGCTGGCGGCGGACAGAGTGAGTTTAAATTTGTGGGCATGGATGCCAAAGAAGAGGGCGATACCGTCCTGGAGATGGGTCCCTTCCCGATGTTTCTGGATGAGCAGGCTGCAGTTGCCTTGAAGGGCGCAGAAGTCGATTTTGATGAACAGAAATATACCACCGGCTTCCATATCGAATATGAGAATCCGCTGGAGAGCTATCTGGCCACCAAACGCAAGGATTGGGGCGATGACCCGATCGCCAACAAGGTGCAGCAGGTGGTTGATGACCAGATCAATCCCGGTGTGGCTGGTCACGGCGGCTGGGTGCTGCTGCTGGATGTGAAGGGTGATACTGCCTATGTGGAAATGGGCGGCGGCTGCCGGGGATGCGCCATCTCCCAGATGACTCTGAAAGACGGCATCGAGCGGATCATCACCGAGGAAGTGCCGGAGATCAAACGCGTGCTGGATACCACCGACCATGCCAGCGGAGAAAATCCGTATTACACCGAGGATCCAACCGGGGCACAAACCCCCTTCTAAGGAAACAAGCGAGGAAGAGATGAGCGATGGCAAAAAATCCTGTCTGGGCTTTACAGCGCTGATCCTGGGTCTGGGACTGGCGGCAGTCAGCCTGCTGGTCGGCGGGATCGGTCAGCTTGTGTTGTTCCTGGGTGGGGATTCGCTGGGGATCAATCTGAAGACCGGGTTGATCGCAGCGGTGGTAGTCTTTGCGCTGCTGTTCATCTCGGCGATCTATTTCTTCGTCAGCATCAAGGAATGGGCCTGGCTGCCGGCAATCGCCGGAGGCGTCTACGCCATTCTGCCGGACCTGGTGCTTGGCCCGGAGGATGATGTCCTGGCGATGATCGCCGGCGTGGGTATCTCAGGGCTGTTGAGTTATCTGGATTACCGGCGAGGCAAGAAAGTGGAGATCACAGAGTAGATGGATTATCGATACTATCGCGGCGACGGCCCCAAGATCTCGGAAAAACTTCAGAAATTTATTCACCTGCTGCGATATGTCGGTACCGGGATGCTGGTCCTGGGTCTGGTGATCACGTGGCTGGAAGTGATCCATGTGATCGAATCCACCTATGCATGGAATTTCCTCTCTGCCGGTTTCTTGGTGTTGGGGCCGATGCTGTTGATCATCGGCGTGGCGTGGAATACGCTGGTTGACCGGGGGTGAGAAGGAAAAACTATACTTATAACATAACCCGCCATCAGGCGGGTTTTTCGTTTCAGGGTCAGGTGGGTTCCCGCTCGGTCAAATTCCGAAGTGGTTGAACACCAGTTTCGCAATATCTGTCAGGGAGAGCGGTTCTCCTTGATGGCTTTGCTGAGCTTCCCGGAGGGTGGCAGATTGATTGGCGGCCAGGATTCCAGTGGAGTCTTCGGGGTGGATACCGCCGTGAACGGCTTTCAATATCGGAGAGAAGAAGAATCCTTCAGCATAATTGGCAATCAGCAGGATGTCTCCGCTGTACGGCCCGGTGAGCTGGTTGAGTCGGCGAACTGGGTCCATCGCTACCCCTGCGCCAACCGATCTGCCAGCCCATTCCTCAAGTGAGAGACGCTCTCCTTGCGGGGTTAGGGCCTGGTAGGGGGCTGACCAGCCATCCCCTTCTGAATTCCGTACCAGGATGCTGTTTAGTGACCCTTGCAGTTCCGGGGCGTGTGCACCGTGCTGGCTGGCTTGCCAGAGGGCTTTGGCTGTGCGGATCACATCTTCCTCAAACAGAGGCGGAGCAGCCCATTCAGCGTCTGGCCTGCGGAGATAAATATGCGCCAGGCCACCGTTCAGAGCGATGACCGCATTGCTGCGAGGGCCTTCTCCGGGGTAGTCCGTCAGGTCGAATCCAAGGTGCTCGAATAAGTCAGCAAACTCGTTCTGGAAGGGGAAGGCCATCCGCACCGAGTGGCGTTCATCCGGTACCACATCGATCTGCCCGTGGTCGGAGAACAGGAGCACTTCCAGATCCTTGATTTCCTCTGGGAACCGGTCAGAGAGATACTCCCACAACGCACCGATCTGCGGGTCAACGATCCCGGTGAGGTAGTCCAACTGGCTGGCAATCCCTTGGCGGTGGGATTCATCGTCCAGCCCCTTGAGGTAGTAGGTCAGCAGGTTGGGGAATCCGTTCTTATTCAGATAGTCTTTGGTGTTCTCCAGCAGTTTGCCATCGTAGTCCGGGGCAGAGATGCTGATCAGGTTGTTGCCTTTGGTGAGGCGGGCGAGATCGATGATGGAGGGCTTGATCCACTGGTTAGCGCCCTTGGCGTACATATTCCCGACCACCACACTGCTGAATCCGTGGGATTCCAGGGTTTCATAGATCGTCGGCACCTGGAGACAGTCGGAGGCCAGGCCGTGCGAGAAGACCAGCACGGCATCTTCGAAATCCATCAGGTCGCCAATATCAAAGGCGAATAGGCGCGGCTTGCCCTGCATCTTGCCGGAGCGGTCGAAGAACTGGTTCCCGGCAATCCCATGCTGGTTGGGCGGTGCGCCGGTGAAGATGCTGGCCTGGGCGCAGAAGGTGATGCTGGGGGCAGTCGAGATCAGGGGGAGGGACTGGATCTGTCCGGTGTGGCTGAATACCTTTTGAATGTTGGGGATGGCATCATTCTTGAGGGCCTGACTGAATACATCAAAACGCAGTCCGTCAATATCGATCAACAGCATGTGGGGCATGGATTTCCTCCAGATCTGGGTGGTGTAGCTATATTATATGCCAGGATAAGAAAAAGCCTGGGCAATCCCAGGCTTTTTCCGTAGAGAAATTCCTTGTCTTTGCAGGAATGGCGTTTAGAGGTATTCTCGAAGTTGGCGGGCACGCAGCGGGTGGCGCAGACGGCGCAGGGCTTTGCCCTCGATCTGGCGGATGCGTTCCCGGGTGAGGCCGAATTTCTCGCCAACCTCTTCCAGGGTGTACTGCTTGCCGTTCTCCAGGCCAAAGCGCAGGCGCAGGATGCGGGCTTCGCGCGGGGGGAGGGTGGCGAGGATATCGTCGAGCTTTTCAGCGAGCATCTTCTGGGCGGTGGCTGACGATGGGGTGGGGGTCGTCTCGTCTTCCACGAACATGCCCAGTTCTGCATCTTCCTCGTCTCCCACCGGGCTTTCGAGTGAAAGCGGCAGCCAGGAGACTTGCAGCATCCACTGGACCTTGTCGGTGGGCAGTTCCATATATTCGGCCAGTTCTTCGACTTTGGGAGGCCGGCCAAGGCTCTGCTCCAGCGACGGGCAGCTTTGTACATCTGGCGGATGCGGTCGATCATGTGAACCGGAACGCGGATCGTGCGGCCCTGGTCGGCGATCGAGCGGGTGATGGTCTGCCGGATCCACCAGGTAGCATAAGTGGAGAAGCGGAAACCGCGGCGGTAATCGTATTTCTCTACGGCTTTCATCAGGCCGAGGTTGCCTTCCTGGATCAGATCGAGGAAGGGAACGCCGCGCCCGAGATATTTTTTGGCAATGCTGACCACCAAGCGGGTATTGGCCTGGATCAGGTGGTTGCGGGCGTCGCGCCCGTCCTGGATGGCCTGCTGGAGGAGGATTTTTTCCTGTTTAGGGGTAGAACCGTTCAGCTTGTTGAGCCGGCGCTCGGCTCTGGTCCCGCGCTCGATACAGCGGGCCAGCATGACTTCCTGTTCAGTATTGAGCAGCGGGACGCGGGACATCTCTTTGAGATACAGGCCAACGGTGTCGATCTGGTCTCCAGAGATTGCGGCTTCGATCCCGTTTTCGGGGATGACAGGCTCAAGGATATCTTCGAGTTCCTCAAGTTCATGCCCGTTTTCCCCGATAGCCTCAGCAACTTGCTGTTTATGCCCGTTGCTGCTGGCAGATTCGGCAAGCTCTTCGGTTTCGGTCTCTTCCTCTTCGAGGATTACCTCGGTCATGAAATGGAAGCGCAGACGCTCCATTTCATGGTCGCCTTTGGTGAAATGCTCCATCGGTCGATTGAGCTTTTCATCATCAAAGATGAGAGAGATCGTGTCTGTTTCAGGTAGATTATTCGCCGGGTAAGCCATAGGTTCTCCTCCAAAGAGATTGTTATGGGTATGGTTTACTCGTCATCTAGCAGGTCTTTTAGCTTTGCCATTCTCGGATCAATCGATCCGGTCTTGCAATCACAGGTCCCATGGTTTAGGTTTTCCCCGCAGATGGGACAAAGACCTGCGCAATCGGGTTTGCAAAGTGGTGTAGAGGGCGTATCAAGCATCATGTATTCGCGGGCGACATCGGAGAGGTCGATGTATCCTGATTCGGGTACGATCAGACCAGACTCGGTCTCGGAGCGATGATCAAAGGCGTACAGTTCGGTGAAATCTGAGACTGTCTGGGTGAGGGTTGCATCCAGACAGCGGGAACAGACGGTAGCGGTGACAGCACTTAGGCTGGCTTCCAGGAGGATTCCCTTCTGGGTGCGGCTGAAAGTGACTGTGCCTTTGAAGTCTTTTGCAGTAAAATCATCCCCAAGTTCGTAGAAGGGGAACTCAAATGAGATTGTTTTGGTATAGCCGGGTGTCTCGTGGATTATATGCCCGACATTGAACTTGAGCGGGTTTAGTTTCTTGCTCATGATCTTGTCTCGTTTGAGTGTGATTTGGCTTGCATGTTTAGTAATGTGCTGTTTGGTGTTGGTTTTTGCTCAAAAACGCCCGGTTTTTGCAAAAACTTTTATTAAAGATAGCGATATTATAACAAAATTTGCAAAGTGGGTCAATCACCAATCTTCGATGAACCTGGTCGGATTTTGGCATAAAAATTCCAAGACCCCCCATATATATGGGTACAATAATGTCTGTATCCCATATATGGGTTGAAGATTTTTTCACTATCTACCAATTTATCTGGAGGGCACATGGTATCAAATTTGAACGCTGCAATTTTGCTTGCAACAAACAATCCCGGAAAGCGAGTTGAATTGCAACAATTGCTGTCCGAACTGGATGGCTTGAGACTGCTGACACCGGAAAGCATCGGGATAAATCTCCATGTAGAGGAGACCGGGAGCAGTTATTTGGAGAATGCCAAACTGAAGGCGGAGGCATATTCGGCGCTGTGCGGACTGGTCACCCTGGCGGATGACAGCGGCCTGGAGGTGGACGCTCTGGGTGGTGAGCCGGGGATCCGGTCAGCGCGCTATGCTGAGAAGCCAGGGGCCACGGATGCTGACCGGCGGGAATTCCTGTTGGAAAGACTGGCGGGAAAACAGCGTCCGTGGACGGCGCGTTTCGTGGCCTGGGTGGTCTTGTCGGTGCCTGGTGAGACCAGCCGCTTCTGGGAAGGCGAATGCCGAGGCGAGATCATCCCGGAGGAACGCGGAGAGAATGGCTTTGGCTATGACCCGATCTTCTACATCCCGGAGCTGGGAAAAACGATGGCGGAGTTAGGTGACCTGGAGAAGAACAAGATCAGCCATAGGGGGAACGCCATCCGGGCAGCCCTGCCAGAGCTTGGAAAATTAGATTTCTAAAGGTCTTTGAATCCAAACCGAAATGTGATAGTCTGTAGATAATCTCCTGTTTCACGCTGCAGCGCTCGTCCTGGTCAGGAGTGACCAAGAGAACAGGGAGGGTGTGAGATGGCACAGGCTGGAATTCATGCTTTATTTGGGATGATAACCAAACCGATGACCAAAGATCGGAGTGGCTTGTTATTGGGGGTGATATTGGGGAATTTGCTCCCTGATGCAGATAATTTGTTGGTGGCTGGCGCAACTTTGATGGGAAGTTCCACAGAGGGTTTACACCGCACGTTCACACATAGTTTTATCAGTGTTGGCGTGCTTTTACTGGGGTTCTACCTGGCTGGGGTATTAACTGGAAAGCGTTGGGTGACCAACCTGGGGATTGGGCTGGCAATCGGGATGGTAATGCACATCCTGGTGGATCTGCTGGTATGGTTTGATGGAGTGCAGATTCTTTGGCCGCTTCCAAAGTATGTCAATTTATGGACACATGTCACCCCGCCAGTGTGGTTCAGCAAGCTGATGATGCCGACCGAGTTCCTGTTCATGGCGTGGTATTTGGCTGTTCTGAGAAATTGGGCGGTTGCAAAGGGGACCGATCTGGTGCCTGCAGGGCGTTTGAGGATCTGGATAGGTATCCTATTGGCTATGTTCTTAGCCTTCACAGTGCTGGTGTACGTGTGGGAGAAGGGGTTCATGACACCCTTTGGGGCGTTGTATCTTCTAACGCTGGGTCTGGTTGCCGGCATCACGATCCGGATGAGAAAAACGATTGATCAGGTTGGGTGAGAGACTGGGAGGAAGAGATGGAAAAAATGATTGCAATCAATGGCAGCCCCAGGGGGAGCAAAGGAAATACTCAATGGATACTGGATGCGTTTTTGCAAGGCGCACAGCAGGCTGGGTGTGAAACCGAGCTATTCTTCACCAATGATCTGCAGATCAAACCATGTGATTGTGGGATGATGTATTGCTGGTATCACGAACCGGGGGAGTGCTGCAACCAGGACGATATGCAAATCCTGTATCCCAAGATCCGCGAGGCGGAGACTCTGGTGCTGGCTACTCCAATTTACATTCCATTGCCCGGCGCTATGCAGAATCTGGTCAATCGGCTGTGCCCGCTGATCCGGCCCGAATTGGTCTTCCGGGAGGGCCGCAGCCGGGGGATGATCCGTGAAGGCACTCTTCTCAAGCGTTTTGTGCTGGTATCCACCGGTGGCTGGTGGGAGAAAGCCAATTTTGAGATAGTCGAATCAATTGTCCGAGAGCTGGCAGAAAATTCCAGCCTTGAATATGGCGGGTCCGTCCTCCGGCCGCACGCTTTCCTGATGAAGGAGGATGGCATCTTGACAGAAGCGGGTCAGAAGACGCTGGACGCTGCCCGGGAAGCTGGACGTCAGTTGATCGCCGATGGCCGAATTAAGTCAGAGGTGCTGGATGCGGTCAGTCAGCCGCTGATTCCAATGCAGGGTCTCATTGATATATATAATCAATGGGTCGCAGAAGGATAACCAGATAATAGAAAGGGTTTTTAATGAAGCTAACAACCTGGAATGTGAACGGCCTGCGGGCATTGCTGAACAAAGATGGATGGGATTGGGTATCGGAATTCAGCCCGGATGTGCTCTGCCTCCAGGAGATCAAGGCGATGCCAGACCAACTGACCGAGGAACAGCATGCTCTCTTCGAGGGCTATACCGCCGGTGTGGAACCCAGCGGAGCGCAAAGGCTACAGCGGGGTGGCGACCTTCTTGAAATCGGAAGTGCCGAGCACACTGGGTTTGGGGATTGAGCGCTTCGATAGTGAGGGACGCGTGATCCGGACCCAATTTGATGGATTTTACTCTGTTCAATATCTACTTCCCCAACGGGAGCCGGGATCACAGCCGGGTGCCGTTCAAGCTGGATTTCTACGCAGCGCTATTAGAGATGTGCGATGAAATGCATGAAAATGGCGAGAAAGTTGTGATTTGCGGTGATATAAACACGGCGCATGAAGAAATTGATCTCAAGAATCACAAAACCAATCACAAGACCACCGGCTTCCTGCCGGAAGAACGCGCCTGGATCACCAAATATCTAGAACATGGTTTTGTGGATGCCTACCGCGTATTGTACCCGGAGAGGGAGGAGTACAGTTGGTGGAGCTATATGGGGAATGCGCGGGCTAATAATGTGGGCTGGCGGCTGGATTACTTCATGATCTCCGAGGATCTGATGCCAAAAGTGGAGGATGTGGTCATCCACACCGATGTGATGGGATCGGATCACTGCCCGGTGACGATGATCCTGAAGTAAGGGGAGAGGTCGGGTGAAGTTTATTATTTCACGATCTGTGCTGCAGCAGCCTGCCCGACAAAGACAAAGATGATCCCCAGCATGTTGCTGCCGATCAGGTAGAGGATCGCGGTGTAGTTATGTCCGGCCTGGAACAGATTGGCGGATTCAACGCTGAAGGTGGAGAAGGTGGTGAATGCGCCGACAAAGCCGACCATCAGGAACAGTCTGGTCTGGGGATCGATCAAATCCTTTGCGCCGGCGATTTGAGTCAGCAGGCCGAGGACGAAGCACCCAGGATGTTAACAACCAATGTACCGTAGGGGAAATGGGCAGCTTTGAACAGGTCCTGAACATAGCCGCTGACCAGATGGCGGGATACCGCACCTAAAAAACCGCCTAAACCGAGAATGAGTAGATTGAACATGATGTCACCTTGATTGAAGAATATTGAGGCGGCGAGGCGCGCCACAATCCCAGAGGGGGATTATAAGGGAAAAGGGGCGAATCGGGAATGAAACACGCCTTGCAAGTTGGTAATCCGGTCAAAAAGGGGAATGAAAGTTGCACCAGTAAAGATAAATCGCAGTGGCATTTCTGCGAAGGCGATATAATTTATATGGAGGAACTTATGTTCGATGAAATCTTAACCTGGCTGCCCTTTGCCGGTCCGTTGGTGCTGGCTGTTGTGATTGTCATGCTGCTCGGCAGGCTGCGCGGCAGAAAAGAAAGCAAGATAAACTGGAGTAAGTACAGTGTGAGAGAGTCTGTACTTACACATGCAGAAATCCGTTTCTTCAATGTTCTGGCAGAGGTAGTTGGCACCAGGTATCAGATCATGCTCAAACCTCGGTTGCTCGATGTATTTGAGATTTCTGGTGGGGATGGTTACCAAGCAGCAAAAAACCGTATCGCACAGAAGCACATCGATTTTCTGCTTTATGAACCTGTCGCTTTTCAGCCGGTGCTGGGGATAGAATTGGATGACAGCTCTCATGACCGCAAAGACCGGAAGGAGCGGGATGAGTTTGTGGATTCTCTGTTTGCTCATGCCGGGCTGGGTATCCTGCATGTCCCGTCTGCCAGAGCGTATCAGGCTGTGGATCTGGCGGATCGGATCAAGGCAGTTCTGAGATCGAATGGAGGAAAGTAAATAGGTTTGAGTGACCAAATCCTCTCAAAAGCATGGAAAGATTACCAGCTGCTGGACAGCGGTCTGGGGCGCAAGCTGGAGCAGTTCGGCCCTCACCAACTGATCCGGCCCGAGCCGCGTGCAGTCTGGAAGCCCGGTCTGCCGGCGGAGTATTGGGCTGCGGCTGCGGCTGAGTTTGCCGAGGCAAAGCAAGGCGGGGGTGGTAAATGGAAAAAGCGCGCTGAACTGCCGGACCGCTGGCAGATCGTCTACCAGGATCTGAAAATATGGGTGGGGATCGAGCACTCCCGCCAGGTGGGGGTCTTCCCGGAGAACGCCGCCCAATGGGATTGGATCGAAGAGCAGGTTGCCAGGATCGGCGGGCAGCCGCGGGTGCTGAACCTGTTTGGCTATACTGGATTGGCAAGTCTGGCAGCCGCACGGGCAGGCGCGGCGGTCACCCATATCGATTCCTCCCGGCGGGCGATCACCATCGGGCGCGAGGATCAGGAATTGAACGGGCTGTCGTATTTGCCAATCCGCTGGATCGTTGAGGATGCGGTCAAGTTCGCCAAAAGGGAATTGAAACGCGGCAACCGTTACGAGGGGATCATCTTTGATCCACCGAAATATGGGCTGGGGCCAAACCGGGAGCGCTGGGCGTTTTTTGAGGGCTTTGATGACTTGTGCCGTGTGCTGCGGGGTTGTTTTAGTGAGAATCCCGGATTCATGGTGGTGACCGCCTATGCCCTTGAAAGCCCGCCGGAGGTATTGCTGCCCGGCCTGGAGGTACTGCTGGATGGACTGAGGGGAAAGCTGTCTCTGGGCACGCTGACGGTGAATGAGAAGTCGGCGGGGCGCAAGATCGATCTGTCTGTGACAGGACGCTGGAGTGGTTAAGAAAAGCATAAGGGTTTGGCAAGAACAATTTCCCACAGTTCATGCGATAATAGACCCATGAATAAATTGATGTTATTGGTGTTGGCCATGGGTTTGGTTTCCTGTTCAGCTGTTCAGACATCCACAGATCTTACGGGTGAACAAACAGCACCCCCGTCCGCTGAGGTGATGGAGGTGGATGACCCAGTTTTGGAAGCCTCCAGGACGCCAATTCCCAGCCAAACTCCGGAACAGCCCCAGCTTATTGCAACAGTTAATTCAACCACCATGCCGGAATTTTCTGGTGTGACCTTATTTGAGGCGACCCATTTGATGGACCCAGAACATTTTCAGATTTCACTTGAAAATTGGCCTGCCGGTCTGCTAGAAGATATCCGGGTATTGGTAGCTGATGAAGAATTCAGTTGTGAAGAGCTGTTTCCAGATCAATATCCGGACAGGATCTATTGCTGGGGGCTTGCTCCGCCAAGCGGCATTGAGGTGGTGATTCGGGTTTTTCTGCCGCATAATACCGCGCCCACGTTGGAAAT
Organism: uncultured Chloroflexia bacterium; assembly: GCA_963722735.1. Taxonomy (GTDB): domain Bacteria; phylum Chloroflexota; class Anaerolineae; order Anaerolineales; family UBA11579; genus UBA11579. The sequence continues at coordinate 5,524 of CAVROH010000011.1, read as the reverse complement.
TCCAATTGTTGTCCCAATCCAGGTGGAGGATAGCAAGCTATGGTGAAAATTGAATCCTTTACCTTCGATGTTGCCTCTCATCAGGAGGGGCAAAGGTTGGATAAGACCTTGCGTGAGGCCTTTCCAGAATGGGGGCGGCAGGCAGTCGGGCAGGTGATCGATAGCGCCAGGTGAAGGTGAACGGGAAACCGGTGTGGATGGGATCGTGGAAAGTGAAAACGGGGGATGTGATCGAAGTGATTGATCCGCCAGTGCCGAAACCAACCGCTATAAGAGATTTGATCCAGAATGGCTGGTAGCGGACGAAGGCGATTTGCTGGTGGTGTGCAAACCGGCTGGACTGCGCTCCCAGGCGACCAGGGCAGGAGGCGAGGACAATCTGCTCAGCCTGGCCCAGGCGGCCTTTGGGGCGGATCTGAGGCTGTTCCACCGATTGGACCGGGATACCTCTGGGTTGTGCATCCTGACCCGTCCAGGGCCGGTGAATGCCTATCTGGACCGGGCGTTTCAACATAGAACGGTGAAGAAAGAGTATCTTGGCCTGGTCTCAGATCGTGGAAGCCTGGAAGATGAAGGCTTAATGCGTGATTATCTGGACGCAGATCCCAGACGACGGGATAAGATGGTGAGCGTACCAAAAGGGGGGAAAGCGGCCTTTACCGATTATGAGATCTTGGGGGAAGAAGCGGCTGGAATCCGGGTAGCGCTGTTTCCGCAGACCGGGCGGACCCACCAATGCGCGTCCAACTAGCCGGGCGGGGTGCGGCGGTCATCGGGGACAGGTTGTATGGGGGGGAGCCGGCAGAACGGTTGATGCTGCTTGCCCGGCGGATCGTGCTGCCTGAGGAGGGGGAGTTCCCGCGGCGAGAATGGGTCTGTGAGGCTGAGTTTTAAAGGACCACCGCAGAACGGAAGTTGCCAGCAGACCTAAATATCTATACAATGGGGATATGAGTAAATTTATGCGCCTGTTACTTGCATTAGTTTTTGTCTTTCTGATATCAATCGCTTGTGCAACAAGCGGCGGCCCGGGTGTGGTCCACCTAACGGGAACCCGGCGAAGGGCCCGAAGCGACTCAAATGCCGATTCCGACCGCAACCCAGGCGCTGGTTTTAACTGGCGAAGCCCCTCTGCCAACTGAAGAAGTTCAAACAGTTTATATCGATCTGAACATGGTTTATGCCGAGGTAGTGGCAGGGCTGCCGCAAGGCAGCGCGCTGTTTAATCCACCGGAGGAGATGAAGCTTGGGAAGGAATTCCTGGTAGAGGTACGGGTGGTGCCAGTTACGGGGAGGAACTTGAAGAACTCAGGAGATCATCGCCACGTTGACGGTGGGATGGAGGATGACCCGCCGGTGATGCTGATCCCGCTGAAAGTGAGCACGGTGATGGGTGGCAGTCTGACCGGAGAGGGGTTCTCGACCACCCCCCATCAGCCAGGAAGAACAGATCAGAACCTCAGATCAACCCTCTGTTAGCTGGAAGTGGGAGGTGCGCCCGGAGAAAACCGGCGAGCATCGCCTGACCCTGCATCTCTCCGTGGTGGTGAATGCCGAGGGTTTGGGGGATAAAGTGCATACACTTCGGAGGTGCGGACGGTGGATGTGAGCGGGAATCTGCTGTATGCTCTGGGCCGGTTTATGAACTCCAATTGGGAGTGGGTGGTGACAGGTGTGATGCTACCCTTCCTGGGTTGGGGATTTGGCAAGGTCTGGGGGCGGGTCAAAGGTGGAAAATAATGATCAACTGGTGGGTTCCGATTGTGCGCCAATCGAGGACTCTCCCCTGTATGTTCCCGATCACAGATTTGTAATTCTTTCGTCCAGGTGTGGAAATTCTCCTGGCGTTATAATAATTCCATGCAAAAACTGAAGAAGGTCAATTGGCACCGGGTATCGTGGATCATCGCGGTCGAAATGGCCGTGGCAATGGTGATGATTGCCTTTTTCTTCGGTGGGGGGATGGACACAGTCCGGTATTATCAGCCGTTTGCGGATGGCTGCCTGGACTGTGGGTTTATCCCGCATTTTGCCCAGATTCTGACTTTCGCCACTGATCTTAGCTCCTGCAGGATATGTCTGGCCTTTCTGGACTGTATTCAGCCTGACCGGTTTCCTTGTGGCCTGGAAGACGGAGATCAACCCGTTGATTTTCCTGTTCACTTTCCCGATGATCGGGCAGTACTGGCTGGGGCAGATCGATGTATTCCTCTGTCTTGGGGCGCTGCTGGCGATCGGGCGAAAGCCCGTATCTGGCGTGGGGCTAGGATTGACGCTGATGATGGTCAAGCCGCAGATTGCGATATTGGCGTGATCTTTTTTTGGTCGGGAGGAACGAAAGCAGCTACTGAAGGTGCTGGCGGTCCCGGCGGTGGTGCTGGCGGTCAGCCTGGTGGTGTACGGGATCGACTGGCCGCTGCGCTGGTTTGAGAACGCCACGATCAATATCCCTGACCACCCATGGAAGATGGCCTCCGAATTCTTCTGGCCGTGGGGGGTCCTGCTACTGCCGCTGCCGTTCCTGTTCAAGGACCGGGAGGAGGGGACCCGGTGAGCTATATGGTCTCCGCCCTGGCCTTTCCCTTCTTCTCCGCGTATTCGTATATCGTCTTCCTGTATCTTTGAGTCCCCCTGTGGGTGCTGCCAGTCTCGTATGCTTATAAGCTGTTCCAGCCCTGGTTGGGCCTGGAAGTGATGATGATGGCCTGGATCCTGCCGCTGACGATGCTGATCGTGCATGTGAATAGGAGGTCTGATCTGTCTGTGAGGATTGGTAGTACGGTACGGAAGGCTGGATGAGAGCGGCAACGGTTCGCTCCTCGTTGCGCCAGCCAAGTAACCCTATTAGAATTGAACTATGCCAAAATTAACCAAGATCTACACCAAGACGGGGGATGACGGGACGACTGCACTGGGATCCAGACTGCGGGTCCATAAGAACGATCTGCGGGTGGAGACCTACGGGACGATCGATGAGCTTAACAGCATGATCGGATTGGCGCTCTGCTGTATGGGCTGGAAGCCAAGCACGAAGATGAATTGAGTAGATCATCCAAAACACGCTGCTGCACCTCGGGTCTCGACCTGGCTTTCCCCGAGGACGACAAGAAAGCCTGGCAGGTACCAAGGATCGAAGACAAGCATGTGATCAGGACTGGAGAGCAAGATCGACGAGAGTCAATTGATCTGGTTTTAGGACCGCTGGAGAACTTCATCCTGCCGGGCGGGTACACCAAGGAGCGGCAGCGCTGCAGGTAGCCCGGGCGAGTCTGCCGCCGGGCAGAACGCCTGGCGGTGTCGCTCTCCCAGTCGCAGGCGGTCAGTCCGCTGAACTTGGGTTTATCTCAACCGGCTGTCTGACTTGCTGTTCGTGATGGGGCGCTATGAAAATCAGCAAAAAGGGCGTGGAAGAACCGTCTGTGGGTTCCCGCGCTTGATCCATTGATTGCAGACCCTGCTGCTCCAGATTCGTATGAGAGAGTAATTCCGGGTACAGGGCGATATGACATCCTTTTTCACTTTAGGAAACGCCTAAGCTCTCGGTGATCAGGAGCTGTTCTGGGGGACGATAAGCAGACGGTTTCCCAACTTGTTCTGGCCGGTGGTATCCCGATCGGTGTCGGCGGGCTGTACCTGCTGGCAAAATCTGGGGATGATCGAAATGATCAGCTTCTACGAGATCTGGCGGCTGTGGCCGGTCTTCCTGGTGATCGCAGGGGATCAATATGCTGTTTGGAAAGCGCAACCGCTGGCTGGCTAGCCCTGCTCTACCCGGCTTGATGGCGAGTGGTGGTGGTGGCCTTTTCTGTTTTTAGCCCCAATGGTGATGGATACCCTCCCGGTGCCGGAGACTGACCCACCGAGCGCTTTTTGTAGAGCCCGCAGGGCGATGTCCCAGCCAGGCGGACATGAAAGTGGTCAAGATTTTGACCGCGGCAATGTGGGGATCTCCTCCCTGGTGGATAGCCCAAATCTATTTCACCGCTGAGGTAACCCACGATGAAAAAGTGACCTTCAATTCCTCAGGTTCTAGCACCCGTAACATCCGGTTGCGGCTGGACCAGGTCGGTGCCAGGCGTGTGTGACCGACTGGATCGCCCAGACCCCAGTTGCCAAGGGCGGAGAGTTGGTCTGGCGACCGGCGTTCCGATGGACCTGGAAGTCGACTCTGGGAGGCGGCAGAACGGAGATGGACCTTTCCGGGATCCATGCTGGAAGGCCTGAAAGCGGACAGCGGTTCCGGCAGCCTGACGGCAACCTTGCCCGAAGGGGGATTACCCCGTGGATCTGTCCTCTGGTTCCACGTTCAGGTCCACGGTCGCCCACCGGCGGAGACTCAGATCTGGATATGAAAGTCGATGTTGGCTCTGGCCGGATTGTTGTCACCCTGGCCGAACGGCAACTCCGGAGAGGTCAAGCTGGATTCTGGGTTCAGGTTCGATCACGGTGGTCGTGCCTGAAGGTCTGGCGGTGCAGGTGCGTGGGGATACCGGGTCCGGGCAGCGTGAGTGTTCCCTCGGGGTTTGTGCGCACCTCCGGTGGTGAGAATGTGGTCGGCGACGGAGGCGCCTGGGAAACCGAAGGGTTCGATCAGTTCTGAACTCCAACTGGTGATCCGTTTCGACGTCAGGTACTGGCTCTTTGAGGGCGCAGATGAGCAGTTAGCGCTAGGAAGAAATAACTCAATAGTTTTTAACTCTTTTTTTTTTTTTTTTTTTTTTTTTTTTTTTTTTTTTTTTTTTTTTTTTTTTAAAAAAAAAAAAGTCAACGCCCTGCATCCCGGCAGGGCGTTTTGTCTATCTGGTTTACCTGCCACGGGAAAACTAGACGTTCCCAACAGGCAAGCAGATAAAATTAACCAAAAAAGGGGGGTATTGATCATGGGGTTTTTGAAAACAGGAAGAGATACACGTCTCGGTGACGGGTCTAGAGAGTGGCCGTTATACCTATTATGCGCTACCGGGATGCGGCCAGCGGTAAATTCATTTCAAAAGAGGAACTCGGAGAATATCCGATAGTCGGGATAGGTAAAAAGCCACGCCTGATCTGGAGCAGATTGAGAAAGATGGTGCTCTCCACGCTGATCGAGGTCACCGCAGACCATCAACTGGCGGCAAAGTCGACCGCGTCGATGAAAATGCTGATCGACATGGTGGACCGGATGAAGCAGGAGGCGGCAGAAAATCAAGAGGAGGAATGGTTCATCCTTGGCCGGCAGTTGGCAAAAGAAGTTTTGGAGCTTTCAGGAAGAAGACCCCGCCAGACAGTATTGATGGCATTGATTTTGCAACTATCTCGGTGAACCTGGGTTATTTTTTGTATCACTGGAAACGTGGACCTTGAGTGTTACACCGATGAAGATCAAAGAAAATTTCGAAAAAAATTCTGGGCTGGCTGGTAAAGGGATTCGCAATTGTGGGCGTTGCTCCGGCGATGTTCCCGGCTTCCGTCGGGATGGGGCAGCGCGTGGGGTGGGTCGGCACGGTGCTGGTGTAGGGATGTATGGAGAAGGATCATGAAGCAG
>CAVROH010000010.1:0-52279 GCA_963722735.1 uncultured Chloroflexia bacterium | reverse complement strand
TGCGAGCAGATCTCATTCTTCTTCAATGCGCACAACGATTTCCTGGAAGAGATTGCCAAGTTCAGGGCTGCCCGGCGGATGTGGGCCCGGATCATGAAAGAACGCTTCGGGGCGACCAACCCTAGGGCGATGATGCTGCGCTTCCACACCCAGACGGCCGGCTCCACCCTGACAGCCCAGCAACCGGAGAACAACATCGTCCGGGTGACCTTGCAAGCCCTCGCCGCTGTGCTGGGAGGGACCCAATCGCTGCATACCAACAGTATGGACGAAGCCCTCTGGCTGCCGACCGAGAAATCTGTGCGAATTGCGCTGCGTACCCAGCAGATCATCGCGGAGGAATCCGGTGCGGCGGATGTGGCCGATCCGCTGGGTGGATCCTACCTGATCGAGGAACTCACCGATGAGATTGAAGCCCGCGCCAATGAGTACATCCGCCAAATTGATGAGATCGGCGGCGCCCTGGCCGCCATAGAACAGGAATACATCCAGAATGAGATCCATAACGCTGCCTACCGCCACCAGCAGGCAGTTGAAAGCGGAGAAGAGACCGTCGTGGGCGTGAACGCCTACCAGACTGAAGAAAAGCTGGAGATGGAACGTCTGCAGGTAGACCCGGCAATTGAAGCCCAGGCCTGCCAGCGTCTGGCTGATTTACGCGCGCGAACGCGATGCTGCCAAAGTCAGTGAGCTGCTATCCATCTGGAACAGACCGCCGGTTCAGATGAAAACCTGATGCCGGTACTGATTGAGTGCGTTGAAGCAGAGATCACCCTTGGTGAGATCTGCGGACAGCTGCGCGATGTGTGGGGGAACATTATCAAACCGCTGAGCGGTTTGAGTTTAGGCCTTTGCTCGAACCGTTTCTCAAAGCTCTGCGGCTGCTTCGGAAACGCCACCATCCCAAGATCAAGGAGAGTGTTCTCAATGAAAATCGATCATATCGCCATTCTGGTGGAAGATATTGAAGATGCCCTGCCCTTCTGGCGGGATGCCCTTGGGCTGGAACTGGCGGCGAACGTCAAGAAGTTGAAGCCGAAAGTGCCAGAGTGGCCTTCCTGCCCGCCGGGGAAAGCAAAATCGAACTCGTCCAGCCCACGGATGCGGACTCCGGCCTGGGACGTTACCTGCAAAAACGCGGCGGCGGGATGCACCACATTTGCCTGGAAGTGCCCGATATCGAAGCCGCCATGACCCGTCTCAAAGAACACGGCGTGGAACTGATCAACGAATCCCCCCGACAGCGGGATAACGGCGCGCTGTACGCCTTCATCCACCCCAAGTCCACTGGCGGCGTGCTTGTGGAGCTGTATCAGCTGCATAAATAAAACTTTTCCTTCATTCATTATGAAACTAAAACGTATTTGGAGGATACAATACTTTCCGGGAGAAGGTGAAAGACATTCCCCACTGGATTACTTGGATTCAGAGGTATCTTATAGTGAACGAGTAATGATAGATAAGCAACTTGAAACAATTGCTACTATCGAGAACCCTAGGAACTGGACAGCTGTTGGAGCAAAACCCTTTGAATTTGGAATTTGGCAAGTTACAAAAGGGAATCATCGGATTTATATCTTGCCTGATTTAACAGGTAGCAGGAATAAGCTAATCGTAGTTTTCCATGCTTGCAGAAAACAATCACAGCAAACAAAGAAAAGTGATAAGAAGAGGGTAAGGATTAATGCCCAAGCATATTGGGATCAAAAGAAGGACGATAAAAATGGTTAAACAACTAAACACGAAGATGTCGTTCATAGATTGAGACAAAATGAAGAATATCGAAAAGCAGAAAGACTCATTTCACCGCGTTTCTATTTCCTTTCTCAAGTTATCAATCGTAGGCTTGAACTTAGTATGACTCAAAAAGAATTGGCAGAAAAAATCGAATTATATCAAGCAAGAATATCCAAAATTGAGTCCGGTGATTTCTGACTTGAGGCTGAGTACAATGGCAGAAATTGCTGAAGCCCTAGAACTTGTTCTCGACATCAATTTAGTTACTTTTCAAGAGTATTACAAAGCAATTGAAGAGCCAGTCGAAAGTATCATTTCCAATCAAGACAAGTGTAGCAATCAACCCAGATCTTTTTGTTCCAAGTTTTAGCAAATCACTTTATGGCCAACAAACTGATTGGAATACAAGTCTAAAGGCTTTAGAAGAAAAACCGGCAGAATATGTAACGGTCTAATCCCGACTGGAGTTAAGAAATGAAAGTTCAAAAAACATCAATATCATTGATTTCAATTGTAGAGTTTGAAAACATCCCAATTATGACTCTTTTGAGCAGTGATAAGATGACCCAAATTCAGAGGGCATATAATTTCGGAGCAGTAGAACCTCATCCAGGTTCCCTTCAAAATTTACCTACCATAAGATTCTCATATGGTTCAAAATTAGCAAGTAATCAAAGGGATGTGCCAATACTGAAATTTGAGATTGATCCACGCAAGATTGTTGTTGAAGTCGAGGGAACATCGGATGAAGCCGAAGAGATTTATGAGACACTACTCTCAGATGTTATAGAGATGGTTCCAGAAACGAAAGGGCTTGATTTTACACCAGTAATCTTCAGTTTTGAATCGATAATAGTTGCCCAGATGGATTTTCATGCTTCCAAGCTGATAAATCCCCTTTTATCTGATTTCATTGATGAGGATGTCCAACAATCTGTCAGTAGAGATCTTGGAGATGCGATAGTAAACGTAGATAAATTGATCTTAAGGTGTGATTATCCCTCTCCAGACCCGATTTTGACAGAATATCAAATCAACCTGGTAAGAAAGGAATTTTCCATTTTCCCAAGGGAAGGCACTCCTTTGAAGGATCAGAAATATGTCTCTAGAGCACCTATTCGAACCGAGGAGCACATAAAACTCCTTGAGAAAATGGAAAAAATTCTAATCTGAACAACAGAGAGCTGGGGAATCACCCAGCTCTTTCTCATTTGTCATGCTACCTGCCTTGATCCACTATCTCCCCACTCGCACCCCATTCACCACCAGCACGCTGACCAGGATCAAGCCCCCGCCCAACATCAGCTTCGGATCGAATGGCTCGCCCAGAATCAGCCACCCCCAGGATCAACCCCACCAGCGGGACCAGGTAAGCGAAGAATGACGCCCGCGTCGCTCCGATCTGGGCGATCAGGTTGTACTGCAGGTGGTATCCCAGGCTGGAGGCGGCCAGTCCCAGCCACAGCAGCGCCCCCCAGGTCAGCCAGCCGACCCCGGCAAAGCTCACCGGCCCAGCCGGCAGCACAAAGGCCCACATCGCCAGGTCAGCGGCCACCAGCGAGCCGAACACCTGGATCATCGGGTCGACATCCTTCATCTCCCGCCGGGCGATCACCCCGCTGATCCCGAACAGCAGCGCCGCCCCCAGCACCGCAACCTCCCCCCAGATCGCCATCTCGCCCGGCATTCTGCACCCCGCGCCACACCAGCACCAGCACCCCGGCAAAGCCGATCCCCACCCCGACGATCTTGTCGGCGGTCACCGGGTCATCTTTCAGCAGGAACAGCGACAGGATCACCGTGATGACCGGCACGCTCGACACCAGGATCGAGACCACCGAGGAATCGATGAACTGCGCTCCCCACGCCACCAGCGAGAAGGGCAGCGCCGAGTTGGTCAGCCCCAGCAGGGCAATGAAGGCCCAGGTCCGCCGGCTGGACGGGAATTTCGGCCGGCGGATCGCCATCCCCGCCAGCATCCCGATCACGCCAAATCCCAGGCGCACCGCCACCAGCAGGAACGGCCCCACTTCCGCCAGGGCGATCTTGATCCAGAAGAAGGACGATCCCCAGATCAGCCCCAGCCCGATGAACATGATCCACTGCCTGATCTTCATCTGCGCTCCCATGCTAAGAATTGCTAATCACCATAAATCGTTAATTCAGATTGTACCGTCATTTCACCCCAAAGACAAAACGGGTACAATCAGCCCCATGATCGATAGATTCCACCTCCACCCCCGGCTTGAAGAAATGGCCAAAATAAAACGCTGCGATTGGCCCGATTGCCATGCCAACTGCTGTATCTACGGCGCATGGGTAGATAAGATCCACGCCGAGGATATCCTCAAGCACACCATCGAGATCGGCCCATATATGGAAGAAGAACACAGCGACCCTGCTCCTGGTTCGACGGGCAGGAAGAAGACGACGATCACGCCCTCAGCGGGCAGGTGGTGCACACCACGATCATCCCCAATCCCTATCATCTGGGCGGCACCGCCTGCATCTTCCTGCGCCAGGATCACAAATGCGCCCTGCAAGCCGCCGCCGAGGCCGCCGGGGAACATCCCTGGCGCTACAAGCCCTTCTACTGCATCCTCCACCCGCTGGATATCGACGACCAGGGCCGCATTACCCTTGATGACGAAGATCTGCTCCTCAAAGAGCCAACCACCTGCCTGCAGCCTTGCCGCGCAGAGATCCAGATCAAAGAGTTGTTCAAAGAAGAAATCAGCTACCTGGTTGGCAAGCAGATAAAAGAATAGAAGTGATTTGTCCTTCCCGCATACCCTAGCTGGAACCCAGGCACAAAAAAAGGACGGCACGCCGTCCTTATTCATTCACTTTATTTCAAGTCTGAGATCTACAGCGGCCAATCCTTCAAGATCATCGCCGTCTCTTCTGAATGACCAGATTCATCACGGACCATATCCTCCAGCGCGATCACCAGGGCTTTATCACCGTAGGCCTCTGCCTGTTCGGCTCGCTCGGTATAGTCCTTGCCTGCCTGAATTTCAGCAGCCAAAATGGCCTCAAGCATTTCGCGGTTGGTTTTCGCCGCTGGCACCGGAGCAGCGAGCGTGTTCGGCTCACCGCCCAGGGCTACGATCTTATTCGCCAGGAACTGGGCATGCAGCGTCTCGTCAGCAACTTCTTCAAGGAAGAAAGCAGTAAGCTGCGGGCGATAGGGACCATATGCCTTGGCAGCATAGGTAATGTATTGAGCAATTGCGCCTAGTTCGCCAGCCAGGTCTTTGTTCAGGTTATCAATTAATGTCTTTTTATCCATCAAACATCTCCTCGTGTGTAGAGTTTAGTGAGTAATATCCAATGTCTATATGATACCCGATTTTTACGCCAAATGACCCCATTGAGTAAAAATTGCCCGAAAAAAACAAAATAAGGAGGGATTTTCTCCTCCTTCCTGATCTAATCACAGAGAACTTTACTCGTATCGCAGCGCTTCCACCGGCTCCAGGCTGGCGGCCCGGTTGGCCGGGTAGAGGCCAAAGAACAAGCCCACCACCGTAGAGAAGATCGTCGCCAGCAGCACCGAGTCCAGCCCGATCTGGGAGGTCAGCGGAGTACCGCTGGCCGCCGCGATCTTACTGACGACCGTGGCGATCCCCCACCCCAGGATGATCCCGAAGATTCCGCCAAACAGGCTCAGCAATGAAGATTCCACCAGGAACTGGGTCAGGATATCGCGCTTGCGGGCGCCCATCGCCTTGCGCAGGCCGATCTCGCGGGTGCGCTCGATCACGCTCACCAGCATGATGTTCATGATCCCGATCCCGCCGACCAGCAGCGAAATACCTGCCACGCCGCCCAGGAAGATGGTGATCACATTCGTGATTGTGGAAGCTGTTTCCAGGAAATCCTTCTGGTTCATCACGGTAAAGTCATCCGCTGCCAACAGCTGGTGCGGTGCCGGGCAGCGCAGGATATCCGCGATCTCAATCCCAGCCTGGTCCACAGTATCTGCATCAGTGGCCGAGACCATGATGATATCCACCCGGTCAGCAGTGCTGCGGCGCAGCAAGCGCGCCTGGGCGGTAGTCATCGGGACAATCGCGACATTGTCTTCACTGCCCATCATCCCACCGCCTTTTTCTTCCATCACGCCAATGATCCGGAAAGGCTGGCCTTCGATCCGGACAGTCTCACCGACCACACCAGATTTTCGCCCAAAGAGTTTCTCAGCCACTTCCACACCGATCACCACCACTGAGGAACGTCCCAGCAGGTGCCCTTCTTCAATGAAGGAACCTTCGGTGACACACCAATTGCGGACGATGGAATAATCAGGCGTGACGCCCGCCAGGGTGGTATTGGTGCTCTCACCGCTGAAATTGATCTCCGCACTGCCTTGCAGCATCGGCGCAACCGCAGCCACAGATGGCGCCGCAAACGGGTCACGCGATCGCTTCCGCATCTGACCCAGGGTCAGCGGTTTGGGGTTGCGCACATCCTCATCCCCGCCTCTGAAGACAAAGATCAGATTGGTACCGATCCCTTCGATCGAGCCGGTGATCTCAGCCTCCGCGCCACGGCCCACCGCCAGCATGGCGATCACCGCCGCCACACCGATCACGATCCCCAGGATCGTCAGGCCAGACCGGAGCTTATTTGAAGCCAGGCTCTCCAGCGCTTCTAAGATTGGTTGTCCGATCTTCATGATTTTTATCCTCCACCACCACGCCATCTCGGATCATCACAATCCGTTCGGTCAGTTCTGCAACCTCCGGGTCATGGGTCACAATGATCAGGGTAGTGTTCTTCTCTTTATTCAAGTTCAGCAGCAGCTGCATGATCTCATCCCCGGATGTTGGTATCCAGGTTTCCGGTGGGCTCATCTGCCATGATGATCGCCGGGTTGTTGACCAGCGCCCTGGCAATCGCCACCCGCTGCTGCTGGCCGCCGGAGAGTTCCGCCGGGGTATGGTGGATCCGGTCTCCCAGCCCCACCGATTCCAGAGCCTCAATCGCTCTGCTGGCGGCGTTCTCGCCCGCTAACATTGCGCATAGCGCAGCGGCAGCTCCACATTCGAGATCGCTGTAGCCCGCGGCAGCAGGTTGAAGCTCTGGAAGACAAACCCCACCTTCCGGTTGCGGATATCGGCTCGCTGGTCACTGGTCATTTCTGCCACAGACTCGCCATCCAGGTAATACTCCCCGGAAGTAGGGCTGTCCAGGCAGCCAAGGATATTCATCAGGGTCGACTTTCCGGAGCCAGACGGCCCCATGATGGAGAGTACCTCGCCGCGCTTGATCTGGATATCCAGACCGCGCAGGGCATGCACCTCCATCTCACCCATTACATAGATCTTGCGCAGATCTTTTGCATCAACAACAAGATTCGCTCATCAATTATCTCCCTATAAAGGCGGGCCGCCGTCCATAGTCATGAAATCTGCCGGCGGATTGAGTACGATCTCGTCACCATCTTTCAAATCGCCGCCGATCACCTCGGAATACAGGTCAGCGGTTGCGCCAAGTTCGATCGGCACCATTTCCATCTGACCGCCCTTGAGGATGTAGACTACCCGCTCGCCATCCTGCACGCGCACGGCCCGATTGGGCACCAGAAGCACATCTTCCAGCTGGCTGACGACAATATTCACTGCCGCGGTCATCCCCGGCTCGACTTTCTCATCTGCATCCAGCAGCTTGATCGTCATCTTGAAGTTGACCACACCGGCAACCACATTGCCCACCGGAGATACTTCCACCACCTCGCCGGTATATTCCTGCGCCAGGATCGCATCGAAGGTCAGCACAACAGGCTGGCCCACCTTGCACCCGGTTGATATCCACTTCAGAGACATCCACATCTACCAGCAGGCTGGAGAGATCATCCACCCGGAAAACCGGGGTACCCACCTGGACTTTGTCGCCAGGCTTGGAATCTGCCATGGTGATCGTGCCGGCGAACGGGCTTTCGATCCAGGCAAATTGCAGGGCGGCCTCAGCGGCTGCCACCCGCGCTTCAGCGGCAGCCACATCATCGCTGTCCGCGCCTGCCTGCAAGTTAGCCAGTTCTTCTTCAGCATCAGCCAACTGCTGCTCTGCCACTGCCAGGTTTGCCTCAGAGATAGCGCGCTCAGTCTCATCTTCGGTCTGGCCAGAGATGATAGTTATAATTCACCCAGTTTCGTTGCATAATCATCATAAGCCTGGCGGTACTCAAAATAGGCAATCTGATAGCCGCGCGTGTTGGTATTGCTGTACTGGTTCTTCTTGGCTTCTTTTTCCTTCAAAGTACTCATAAGCCTTCTGAAGGTCTGCGGTCAGCCTCATCAATTTCGTCCTGGCTGCCCGACAAAATTAATATCGTCTACATGATCCTGGGCATCTTCCAGACGCTGTCGGGCATTGGCGACATTCTGCTCTGCGACTGCCACGGAAAGCCCATCATAGCTGTCCACCAGGTCTTCCAGGGCATTCTGCGCCGACACCAGGTCAGCCTGCGCCAGGATCACAGTTCTGCGGCAGGGAGGACTGCTTCAAGTTGGCAAGCACCTCGCCTTCCTCAACCTGCTGCCCCAGAATGACATTGACATTCTCCACCGTTCCGGTGGTCTGCCAGCTCAGCATCACAGATCTGGTTGGCACGCACAGATCCCCGTGGCCCCCACGATCGCCTGCAACGAGCCGGTCTGGGCTTCCTCGGTCTGCAATTCTTCCGCCAGTCGGGCAGCAGCCTGGCCGGTGGTGTAGGCGCGGATGCCGAAAAATCCGCCTACCAGCACCACCACTACGACTGCGATAATGATCATTCTTCTTGTCTTCATCTAATAATGCTCCTTCAAATTGTTGGTTACTTTGTCTGTTTGGCTTCCAGTTCAATCCCACTGACCGCTTTTTCCATTAATAACAGCAATTGGTCCTGTTCTTCTTTCGTCAGATGGTTGAGGAACCATTTGCATCCGGAGGAACATCTGCTTCTTCATCCGGGCGAAAGCCTCCTGGCTTTTCTTGGTCAGCGTCAGGCAGGTAGCCCGGCCGTCATCCGGATCAGATTCGCGGGTAATCAATCCAACCTCTTCCAGCCGGCGGATGCTGACACTCGCCGTCGGTGAGGAAACGCCCAGCCCCTCTGCCAGGTCCTGCAAATGGCAGCGCGGGTGCTCACCCACAAAGCGGATCACCTGCATCTGGGCCATAGTCAGATCGACCTCATTCTGCGGCATCTTTCCCAGTTCGAACTGCTGAATTCTCTGGAACAGGTGCAGCATCCTGATCTCGGTCCTTTCCGGGTCTATCGGTTCTTGTTTGTGGTTCATACCGTTCCTTAAACGTTGGTCGGATTGGATTTATTCGGTATTTAGTTAGACTAACTAAATACCAGGCGGGATTATACACCCACTTGGCTGGAAAATACCTAAGAGATTTGTTAGATTATGGGAATTATCTGAATCGCCTCAAAACAGCCTGGAAAACGGTTTTGAGTTCATCCACTTGCAGGACTGCCAGCACGAGGCCATAGATCAATCCCCCCACCGCCATACCGCCCAGCCCCACCAGCCAGAGAGAGCGCCCCGCCATCAGACTGAGCCACCCCACCAGCCCCCCAGACATCGCGACCACCGCAGCCACAGATTTTGCTGCCCCCTTGAGCACATACCTGCCCCGCAAACCGTTCAGCCGCTTGCGCATCAGCCACAGAAGCACACCCACTTCCAGCGTGGTCGCCAATGAGTTAGCCAGCGCCAGGCCGCCGTGCGGCAGCCAGCCCAGCCGGGTGAAGATGCCCGGGAAGGTCAGGCTGAAGACCACATTCAGGCCCATCGCCGCCGCCCCGACCATCACCGGGGTACGCGTATCCTGCATGGCATAGAAGGCCCGCACCACGATCTCCAGCAGCGAATGGCTGACCAGCCCCACCGAGAACCACAGCAGCGCCCAGGCCGTCAGCGTCAGGGAGCGCTGGTCAAATGCGCCCCGCTGGAACAGGATCGAGACCAGCGGCTCGCGCAGCAGGATCAGGCCGAGTGCCGCTGGCAGGGAGAGCAGCAGGATACTGCGCATCGTGGAAGCCAGCGAGCCGCGCAGCTCATCGAGTTTACCTTTGGCTGCCTGGGTGGAGAAGGTCGGGAAAGCCGCGTTGGCGATCCCCTGGGCAATCACCACCTGGGGCATGGTCATCAGCATGTAGGCATTCTTGAAAGCTGTCAGGCTGCCTTCCGGCATCCCCGAGGTCATGCTGATGCTCACCAGGAAATTAAGATGTACGACCGCCGCCCCGAACAGGCGAGGCAGCATCAGTCGCCCAACCTTGCGTACCGCCGGGTTTTTCAATCCCAGGCTGAGGGTGTATTTCAATCCCCTGTCATCTTGCGCAGACCGGGCAATTGGATCCCCAAATGCAGCCCCGCGCCCAGGATCGTACCCCAGGCCAGACCGTTGATACCCAGACGCGGCACGAAGAAGATCAGCCCGATAATCACCCCCAGCCAGTACAGCGTGGAGGACAGGCTCGGCAGCACAAAGGATTGGTTGGCCTGCAGCACGCCGGTGATCAAGCCGCTCAACCCCAGCAGGATCGGCGAGATCAGCAGGATACGCAACAGATCGGCGGTCATCACTTGCTGATCCAGCGGCGCCTGGGGTGAGACAAAAGTCTTCACTACCGGGGCGGCAAATACATACACCAGCGCCCCAACCACAGCCATCACCAGCACGATCAGATTGGCAATCGACGAGGTCAGCCGCCAGCCGCCCTCATGGTCCTCTTTCGCCAGGAACTCGCTCAGGGTGGGGATGAAAGCCGAAGCCAGCGCTCCGCCCGCCGCCAGCGCAAAGATCATATCCGGCACGCCCATGGCGGCGTAGTAGGCATCGATCACGCCCTGAGTACCGAAGATATCGGCGATCATGATCTGGCGCACCAGACCGGCCAGGTTACTGAGCACAAATCCGGCCATCACAATCCCGGCAGCGCGGGCGATCTGCCGGTTGGCCTGCCTTGCGGGGCAGTTTCTTCCTGGGGGGTTTTTGTTCGCTCTCCACGCCGAGATTATACCCGAGAGCGGGCTGTTTCTGAGGACTAATCCAATTCCGGCAGGCAGCCGTGCCATGATAAGATTGGTCAAAATGAAGGAGAGACGGATGCCAAAACGCTGTGACTGGGCGGGAGACGACCCGCTGTACATCGCCTATCACGATCAGGAATGGGGCCAGCCGGTGCATGATGACCGGGAACTATTCGAACTGCTCATCCTGGAGGGCGCTCAGGCCGGTCTGAGCTGGATCACGATCCTGCGTAAAAGGGAGAACTACCGGGCATGCCTTCGACAACTTCGATCCTGAGAAGGTCGCCCGCTATGATGAAACTAAAATCGCCTCCCTGCTCCAGGACGGGGGCATCATCCGCAACCGGCTGAAGATCAAATCGGCGGTGCAAAACGCCGGAGCCTTCCTCAAAGTGCAGGAAGAATTTGGCAGCTTCAACCGCTACATCTGGGGATTTGTCGATCACACGCCGATCCACAACGCCTGGGAGAAGATGAGCCAGATACCCGCGTCCACCCCACTCTCAGAACAGATCAGCAAGGATCTGAAGAACGCGCGGCTTCAACTTCGTCGGCCCGACGATCGTGTACGCCTATATGCAGTCAATTGGCATGGTCAACGACCACACCACCGACTGTTTTAGATATGAGGAGATTAAAAATATCGGGGAAATAGAGGCTTCATCCGCCAGAAAATTACCTGTTAAATAATAGAGAGCCGGTACGCCATCCGGCTCTCAATAAGGAGGAGAAGAAGAGTTATCGCTCTTTACAATCCAAGTCTACACCACCCTTCTTTTAATACTTGACGCTAAACCTACGATTACCCTACGCAAGCCCCACAAAGGCATTACAGTTCTGTTATTCTAATCCTGGGTTAACTTTTTCAGGTAAAAAAAGGCAAAAAATGACCGCAAACACTGAAATTTTGATCGCCATCAGTCTGGCGCAGGAAAAGCTGATTCCCCCTTTCCAGCCGCTGTGGGCCGCCTCCAGCACAGCGGGAATACTCCTGATCGACTTCGGTGTGGACCGGGCAGCCTTCACCCAATTGGTGCAAAAGTGCTTCTCCCGAGGCGGAGATCGTCCTCAGCCATGCCCCCCACCCGGCGCTGGCCCAGATCGGGGAATACCTGAACGGCCAGCGGCGCTCCTTCAGCGTGCCGCTTGATCTGGGCCCGTTCACCGATTTCCAGCGGCAGGTCTATCAGGCGGTGATCGCCATCCCTTATGGGGAAACCCGCAGCTACGGCCAGATCGCCAAGCTAATTGCTGGCAAGCAATCAGCCCAACTTGGCAAACAAGCCGCCGCCCGCGCAGTCGGTGCGGCCAACGGCGCCAACCCGCTGCCGATCCTGATCCCCTGTCACCGGTTGGTGGGAGCAGACGGGAGCCTACGCGGCTACGGCGGCGCCGGCGGAATCCGCACCAAGCAGTGGCTGCTCGATCTGGAGAAGAACACCACCCTAACCTGACCATTTCAGGGTTATTTCTGAGGTATACTTTCCCAAAACTTATTGAAACTTGTTAGATTACCAGTAAATAGTAGACCTTGGAATCTTTTCCAATCACCGATATTTTAGGCTTTCTAATCATAGTTTCAATTAGTTCAATTGCCTTCACCAAACGCAGGAGAATCGATGAAACTCAAAAAGGAAATTCTAATCACTCTGATAGTACTGCTGTTCGCGGCATTGGCTTGCAGTACCGCCAATATTCAAGCCGGAGATGGGGTCAACACTGAAGTCAACACCCCCGCAGAACCAGAATATATCCCACCGGAACCGGTCACCGAAGGCGCAGCCAACCCGGAAACTGCCTCCGCCGATGAGCCGGTGGTGATCACCGGGACGATCCCTTTCACCTCCCCCTTCTTCATCAACATGACCGCTGAGCCGTTCGTGCTGCTGGAAGACCAGGCCGGCTTCTACGCCCGTGACCTGGATTTCGAGTTCCCGCTGGCCGGACAAACGATCGGCCCGGTGTGGGAAGTTGACGAGCAAACCTACGGCTTCTCGCTGTCCCTGCCGTCCGTGCCCCAGGGTACCTTCCTGGACCTGGACAACAACGGCAGCGAGGACAAGGGCGTGATGGTCTTCCAGGTGGCTTTCTGGTCCAATACCTGGGGCGGCCCCTTCCTGGAGGAACGCGAGGGCACCGGCTGGTCCGGCGCTTACACCTCCGCCCTGACAGACCCGGAACGCGAATGATGAGATCTACGGCGGCATCCTGGTGATCTGGGCAGCCGACAGCAACCAGCAGTTCCCCACCGGCTTTGGCGAGGACAACATGCTCTTCACCGAGGATGACCCGGTCACCGCCGTGCCTGCCGGATACAGCCTGGTCAACCTGAACGAGGAACCCCTTCCAGATCTACAAGGAATCCAGCCCCGAGCTGGAACTGGTCGAAGGCCCCGGCGAGGTCAAGGATTACAGCGATATGAAACGCATGGAAGCCTTTGACGCCATGTTTGAAAAAGTGCGCCTGGAATACCCCTTCACCGAGGACAAGAACATCGATTGGGATGCCCTGTACGCCGAGTTTGCCCCCCGGATCGAGGCTGCCACGCAGTTCCTACGACTTCTATGAAGCGATGCACGATTTCATCCTGCGCATCCCCGACGGGCATGTCGGCCTGGGCTTCAATGATGATGCCAACAACCACTTCTATGAGAATAACGCCGGCAGCCTGGGGATGATACTGGCAGAACTGAGCGACGGGCGCGTGATCGTGACTCAGGTGCTGCCGGGCTATGCTGCCTTTGGAGAGGGCATCGAGGTTGGCGCAGAGATCATCAGTTGGCGCGGTAAACCTGTGCTGGATGCGGTCGCAGAAGTAGAACCGTACTTCGGCCCCTACAGCACCGAACAATCCCGCCGCTATCGAGCAGTTGGTCTTCCTGACCCGCTTCGAACCTGACAAAAAGGTCAACCTTCAGCTACCAGAACCCCGGCGCTGCTGCAAAAGAGGTCACCCTGACCGCCACAGTGGAATACGATTCGCTGTTCGAGTGGATCCCGTACTTCATCGAAGACCCGATCGCCCTGCCGGTTGAAGCCGAGATGCTGACAGACGATATCGCCTATATGAAGATCAGCACCTTCTCGGGGGACTACAACCTGATGGCCCAGGTGTATGAAGCACTATATCCAGCAGCTGATCGATGCCGGCATCCAGCGCCTGATCATTGACCTGCGCGTCAATCTGGGCGGCAGCGGCGGGATGGCCTCCGATTTCTATCGGCTACTTCATCAATCAGGAAGTCACCGTCTCCAACAATGCCTACTACAACCATGAACTGGGCGAGTTGGAGTATGATGACGAACCCTACAGCATCGAACCCGGCCCAATGTATTAGGATGGCGAGATCGTGGTGCTGGTCAGCCAGTACTGCGTCAGCGCCTGCGAGGGCTTTACCTACTGGCTGACCCTGAACGACCGTGCCCAGGTGGTCGGTCACACCGGCACCGCCGGCGCATTCGGCGAGGTCGGACGCGGCCAGTACACCCTCCCCGGCGACCTGGACCTGCAGGTCCCCACCGGCCGCCCGGAGACCCCCGATGGGCAGTTACTGATCGAAGGTGTGGGCGTCCTCCCGGATGTGGTCGTCCCGGTGACCTATGAAAGCGCCCTCGGTCTGGAAGATAACGTCCTCCAGGCAGCCATTGATTTGTTACAATAACACAACGTAGGGGAGGGTTCTCGACTGCCCCGCAGTCGGAACCCTCCCGTGAATCCAAAGAGGAGCCCCCATGAAGATCTCACTCGGCGCCGATGAACGCCTGACCGTGGTGGAAGCCGCCCTTGACCTGCTCGAAACCCGCGGTCGATGAAGTCACCTGGTATGGACCGGAGTCCGGAGGGCACCGATCCCTGGCCGGAGGTAGCCCGCAAGGTGGGGGAAGATGTCGCCGAAGGCCGCGCCGAGGAAGGCATCCTCTTCTGTTGGACGGGGACCGGGGTCAGCATCGCCGCCAACAAGGTCGCCGGAGTGCGCGCTGCACTGTGCGTCGACGCCGAGACCGCCCGCGGGGCACGTCTGTGGAACAACGCCAACGTGCTGTGCCTCTCCATGCGCCTGACCTCGGAGATCCGTGCTGGAGGAGATCCTCGAAGCCTGGTTCGAGACCCAGTACGAACCCACCGAGACCGACGAAGCCTGCCTGACGATGATCGACCTGATGGATGATCAAGGCGGGAGGGGTAGAAATTCAGTTGTCAGTAGTAGTAGGAAGTAGGCAGTTGGAAACCCACATGGAAGTGTCATTGCGAGAGAGCCCGCCACCTAAGCGGGCGACCGAAGCAATCTTCGAACAGTACTTCAGTATTCACAACCCCTCCCGGTTGCTACGCAACCTTTCTCCACCTTTGAGAAAGGGGATGAGACTCGCATCCAATGGCCCAATTAATACGAAACTTTCAAACGAGAAACTTCAATCTTATATTCCCCCATCTGTGTTCATCTGCTTTATCTGTGGTGAATTCGTTTTTACAACCTACATCCTCCAACGCCTCCACCTTCAACTCCGCCTCCTCCAGCAGCTTCTGACAGTGCTGGTAGAGCGCCTGGCCGCGTTCGTACAGTTCGAGGGTTTCGTCCAGCGGCTTTTCGCCTGATTCCAGCGCCTCGATCAATTTTTGCAGTTCCTCAAAGGCCTGCTCGTAGTTCATGGAGTCGATCTCTGCGGATTTACTCATTCTCATCTTCCTTTCCGGTCACCTCGGCGCCAAAGCTGCCATCCTGGACCTGGACCCGGATCTGGTCTCCGGGGTGGACATCTTTCTGGCTGGTGACGGGCTTGCCGCCTTTGGAGACCACCGCATAGCCGCGGGCCAGCACGTTGTTGGGGTTGAGGGCCGCCATCTGCTGGGCATGGCCGTCCAGTTGGGCGCGCTGCAAGCGGATGTGATGCAGCAGGGCACGCTCTCCCCGGCGGAAAAGCTCATCGACCGTCTGGCGGCCGGCAGCCAGGCGCATTATGGGGGAAACATGCTGGAGGCGGCTTCCCTCCTGGGTCAGCAGCCAGCGCAGATCGCTGACTTGCTCCCGGACAGCGCGCTGCAAGGCTTCACCGCGTTCCAGCAGGATGCCGCGCAGCTCAAACATGTTCCGGGGTGGCCAGTTCGGCAGCGGCGGTGGGGGTCGGAGCGCGCAGGTCGGCGGTGAAATCCGAGATGGTGAAATCGGTCTCATGTCCGACAGCGCTGATCACCGGTGCCTCCGAGGCAAACACCGCCCGGGCGACAATTTCCTCGTTGAAAGCCCACAGATCCTCGATCGAGCCGCCGCCCCGCCCGATGATGATCACATCCGGCCTGCACCTGCTGGTTCAGGGCTTCAATCGCCGCGGCGATCTCCCCGGCGGCGGCCTCTCCCTGTACGGCGGCAGGGGCCAGCACCACCCGGGCCAGCGGATAGCGCCGTCCGAGGGTGTTGAGGATATCCTGGATCGCCGCGCCGGTCGGCGAGGTCACCACCCCGATAGTGGCGGGCATCGCCGGGATCGGGCGTTTGTGCTCCGGATCGAACAGCCCCTCGGCTTCCAGCTTGTTCTTCAGACGGGTAAATTCCTGGTAGAGCAGTCCCTCCCCTGCCGGGCGGATCTGGTCGGCGTACAGCTGGTACTGGCCGCCAGCCTCATACACGCTGATGCTGCCGTGCACCTCGACCGCCATGCCATCCTGCGGCAGGGTCACCAGCCGAGCGGCCTGGCTGCGCCAGATCACACAGCGGATGGCAGCCTGGGCATCCTTGAGGGTGAAGTAGATATGCCCGGATTTGGGCCGGGAGAGATTGGAAATCTCCCCCTCCACCCAGATATCCTGCAGCACCGGGTCGCCTTCCATCAGGGCGCGCAGGTAGGTATTAACCTCAATCACAGAATAACTGCGCGGCGGCTCGGGGAAGAGAGAATACTGCTGATCCATGCCAATCAGGATACTCTGGATTAGGTTCAGGTGTCAAGCGAGTGGCGTCCGCTGTCCAGTAAAAAGTTTCATCTGGTGCCAATGCACCAGCATATGCACGAGATAGCTAGAACGTAAATCAAGATAAAGCCTGGGGCCTGATCACCAGGACATGGCGGAATCTACCAAAGAATTCTGCTCATGGCCTCCATGAGGGGTCCCGGGGATGTATATCCCCGGGCGGCGGGTGCAGGGGGTGCCGGCACCTCCTGCAAACAGAAACTCAACAAACTATCTCCTGTTTACCCAGGCAAATGGACCTCTTCCACAATCCACTTGGAGATTGCTTCACTTCGTTCGCAATGACACTCGAGCTCACTGCTTCCTCTGGTCGCAAGATCCCTGCCCCTCTTAGGGGAAGGGTGTCTGCGCAGCAGACGGGAAGGGGTTGTTGTAACCTCTACTCAAACCCCGCCAAGAACTCGATCATTGCCTCGACGATCTGGTCCTGCTGGTCCTCCCGGCTGATGGCGGCGGGATGTCCCCATTCTGCTCTCCGTAAAAGCCAAACTGGGCATGGTTGCCGCCTTCAATCGGAACGAATTCGGTATCTGCGGGTAGGAATGGAACTGAATTTTCGATCTTTCTCACATTTGGCGAGGCCGTCCAGCGTGCCGGAGATCGAGATCACCGCAATGCTGTTATCGGCCAGGGAATTGGATTCCGCTGGGTAACCCGCCCACAGAGCCAAACCGCCCAGCATGCCGGGGTTCTCATCCACAAATCGGGCCGCCATCGCCCCGCCCAGAGAGTGCCCGCCGATCACCCAGGTATCGATCTCAGGATAGGCTCGATCACTTCGGATGCTCTGTTATAACCCAAAATCGCCAGATTGAGCGGCATGGGCACATCCACCACCAGATAACCAGCCTCGGCGATGCGGTTGCAGCGCGGGAGCATAAGCGGCCGCTACCACATTGCGCCGGGATAGAAGATCAAACCCACCGCGGGGGTCCTCACCTCCGGCTGGAAGACCAGCCACTTCCCATCCGCCACGGTCACCGAATCAGAGGATAGCAGGTAGGAATCCACGGCAGGTTCAGCCTGGCGCACACTGGCACAGACCGACATCACCAACGCCCCAAACGATCACACAACCAGTACCGCAACAATCATCAGAAATCTTTTGGCAAATTTCATAGGACAGATTTTACCCGATATTCCCCAAAAAATAAAAAAGCCGAACTGTGGGGAGCAGCCCGGCTTTGGGAACAGGTGTTTGGTCTGTCAAGGGAAACCGATAATCGTTCAGTCCAGCATCTGAGTCCTATCAAATAAGTTAATTCTTTATCAATATTATCTTATTTAACTCGCAAGTCAAGTCGCCCTGGTCACTCTGATATCTTCCCTTCTCCAATAGCCTGTTTCGCCTTATAATACCGAGTGGCTTTTCCGTCCAGGCGGAATGCTTTGACGGTTGTCTTGCTTTGAATTAAAATAACCCTCTGGGTTTGAAATTATTTTCGCTGAATAATCCAATAAAGGAAGGTCCACCAGATGAAAGAATATACTACTGATAAGATCCGCAATGTTGCGATGGTATCTCACAGCGGCGCGGGGAAAACCACTCTTGCCGAGGCCCTGTTGGCCGCCAAGAAAGTGCTCAACCGGATGGGCAGTGTCACTGAAGGCACGACTGTCTCCGACTTTGACGAAGAAGAACAACGCCGAGAGCTTTCTCTCTCCACCTCGGTCATCCCGATTGAGCACGACGATCACAAGATCAACCTGCTCGACACCCCCGGCTACCCCGACTTCGTTGGTGAAGTCATCTCCGCCATGCGGGTATGCGAAGGCGCCCTGGTGCTGGTAGATGCTGTTTCCGGCGCCGAGGTCGGCACCGAAATCGCCTGGAACTATGCCGAACAGTTCAATCTCCCCCGCTTTGTGCTGATCAACCGCATGCTGCGTGACACCGCAGACTTTGACGCTGCGCTCACCTCGATGAACAATATCGGCGATGGCCCCCGGCTGGTCAAGGTCCACCTGCCCTGGGGTGAGAAAGAAGATTTCAAAGGCCTGATCAACCTGCTGGATATGAAAGCCTACCCGGCCAATGGCGCCGCCCCTGTGGATATCCCCGCAGAATTGGCCGATGCAGCAGAAGAAGCCCGCATTGAACTGGTGGAAGCCGCCGCTGAAGGCGATGATGACCTGTTCAATAAATACCTCGAAGGCGGGGAACTGACCTCTGCCGAGATCGAGAAAGGTCTCCGCAGCGTGGTGCTGCAGGCCGAGTTTGCCCCCGTGCTGCTGGCTGATATCGACAGCCAGGTCGGCCTGACCCAGCTGATGAACCTGATCGTCTCCCTGATGCCCTCCCCTGCGATGCCCCGGCGGAAATAGCGCAGACCCCCAAAGGCGAGATCGAACTCTCACCGCTGGATACCGGCCCGCTGGCCGCATATGTCTGGAAGACCACAGCCGACCCCTTCGTTGGCAAGATCACCTACCTCAAGGTGTTCTCCGGCGTGATCCAGTCGGATGCGCGCCTCTGGAATGTCCAGAAAGATGAAGAAGAACGCATGGGCAACCTGAGCGTTCCCATGGGTAAAGAACATACTCCAGGTCGCCAACCTGCACGCCGGCGATATCGGCGTGGTGCTGAAACTGGGTGAAACCGGCACAGGCGAGACCCTGACTGAAAAATCCAACCCGATCACGATCGAAACTGGTGAATATCCCGATGCGCTCTTCCGGGTAGCCTGCTCCCCGAAAACCCAGGCGGATGCCAGCAAGATGGGGCAGACTCTCTCCCGCATCTGCGAAGAGGATATGACCCTCACCTGGCACAATGAACCTGCCACCCGGCAGGTCATCCTGCAGGGTATGGGCGACCAGCACATCGATGTCGCCATCCGCAAAGCGGAATCCAAATTCCAGACCGGCCTGAACATTGAAATTCCCAAAGTGCCCTTCCGCGAAACGATCACCAAAAGCGCTGAAGCACAGCACCGCCACAAGAAACAATCCGGCGGCTCCGGACAGTTTGGTGATGTCTCCATGCGGGTCGATCCGCTTCCGGATGAAGACTTTGAGTTCGCCAATGAGGTCTTCGGCGGCGCAGTTTCCCAGAACTATATGCCCGCGATCGAGAAAGGCGTCAAGAGCGTGATGCAAACCGGTGTTATCGCCGGATTCCCGGTTCACAATGTCAGAGTCGCCGTCACCGACGGCAAGGAACACCCGGTGGACTCCAAGCCGGTGGCGTTTGAAATTGCCGGCCGTGAAGCCTTCAAGAAAGCTGTCAAGGCTGCCGGGGCGGTACTCTACGAGCCGATCATGCTGGTACGCGTTGTGGTGCCCGAAGAGTACATGGGCGACATCCTTGGTGACCTGAATACCCGCCGCGCCCGTGTGCAGGGTATGGACACCGAGAAAGGCCGCTCCGTGGTCAATGCCCACGTGCCGCTGGCTGAGATGCTGCGCTACACCACCGACCTGCGCTCGATGACCGGTGGACGCGGGGTCTTCTACGATGACGGAAGACCACTACGACAAAGTCCCCACCCATATCCAGCAGGAAATCGTGGACGCCCGCGAGAAAGAAAAGGAAGAGGAATGATCCAATAGGACATAAGTCCAACTGGATTTAAGTGGTTTCCAAAATGAAAATCACTATTTTGTAAACCACTAGCATATCTGATACCTAATAAATCTGATAAGCCCCCGGATGTCCCGGGGGCTTGTTTGTTGGTTTATGCCACTTTATAATAAAACGGGGTTATCCCATCCAGCCAACTACTATCAGACACACCAGGAATCATTATGAAAATCTCAGCCAAACGATGGATCGGATCAGCCACCGCAGTCTTTCTATTGATGTTATTCGTCATCATCCCGGTCAGTGCAGACGAAAACCCGCCAGACGCCCTCCCCAGCCTGTTCTCAGAGAGTCATCCCGGCAGCCCGGAAGCCGCAGCAGACAGCCCGGATGATCCCCTCCATCCGGAGATCATCCGCCAGCGCAGCGCTGAAGTAGATTTTTCCGTCCTGGCTGATCTGGGCCGCTCTGCGCCAAGGTCGGACCAGCCGGCATTCACGCTCAACTTCTTTGAGGATGCCCAATTCACCGCCTACATCACCAAAACAGAGAGTTTCCCCAGCGGCGCAGTCGGCCTGGTCGGTACGGTGGACAGTGACCAGTACAACGAGCTGGTGATGGTCAGCAACCAGGGATTATTGCAAGCCTACCTCCAGGTGGGAGAGCAGCTATTCGAGATCCGGGCGACTGGGAACGGCCATCAGATCGTGGAAGTCGACCAGAGCGCCTACCCCGATTCGCTGCCCCCGCTGACCCCGCCAGCGCCAGCCGATGCCGCAGCCGTTCAGGCTGCGGCAGATCCGATCGCAAGCGAAGATACAGCGCGAGTATATCGATGTGCTGGCAGTCTACACCCCGGCTGCCGTCAGCTACCTGGGCAGCAAATTGGCAGTAGAGACCCGCATCCAGCAGTCGATCCTGTCTCGCCAATAACGGCTACGCGGCAAGCGGGATCAGCCAGGAGCTAAGACTGGTGGGCATGGAACAGGTCAACTACAACGAAAATGCAGATGCTGTTGATACAATCAAGACCAGGTGGTACTACGCCCTGGACCGGCTGACCTTCGGCAGGACGACTGTGACCGAGTCGAACCAACTATCTGGCGGATGCCCGCGCCTACCGCGAGTCAATATGGCGCCGATCTGGTCTTCATGCTCACCAACCTGCCCTACATCTACTGCGGGCTGGGCTGGGTCGCCGGCGGAGAATCTGACGCCGACTATGGATACAGCGTCCTCCATGCAGATTGTTCCGGTCCGGGTTCATTCACACCCCAGCATGAGATGGGCCATAACATGGGCGCCTGCCACGATTGGAACAACACCTCGACCTCAATTAAGCCGTCTACTGCTACGGTAACTATTCCTACGGCTTCCAGCAGCCCAACCAGTTCTATACTGTGATGGCCTATTCCTCTGGCTGCGGCTGACATGCGCCCGGATCAACCGCTGGTCAAATCCCGGTCAAACCTACGGCGGCTATCCCCTCAGCGGGTTGGTCTCCGGCCAGACCGTGCTCCCCAACAACACCCTGACCCTGAACAACACCGCCATCAATGTAGCCAACTACCGCCAGTCCAACTATCTCCCCGATCAGCGGGAATTTCCTCAACCCATCGGAGGATAACCGGGTCCGGTGGCCGCGCACCATATTGAAGTTCAATCCTTCTTCACTGGAAGGCACGATCACCTCAGTAAAATTCCTGGCCTATTATGATGCCGACTGGCATGTATTGGGTACGGATAACGACGGCTCTGACGGATGGAGCTACTTCTGGAATTCATCTGGAGTCTCGGAGCAGCCCATTAAACTGCGGGCTGCTCGATCACCGATTCTGCCGCCTATACGAAATACATCACCAAAAATAACATCATCCTGACCGGTTCGGTGCTATCCAGCAGTGGATATCAGAGCCGCGGCGGTAAGGGAGATATTCCATCCACCGAACCGGCCAGTCCCCCGGCACCGCCCCTGGTTGATCCACCCGTGTCAGAACCGGCCGCACCCCCACCGATAGAATCGCCCAGGCCGGCCCCGGTGATCCCGCAACCACCGCTGCCAGACCTGTATTACCGCCAGCTTGTCGCCCGGCTGGTAAAGCTAAAGTAACACATAAAACGGAGAGGGCTGAATACCCTCTCCGTTTTTTTACCACATCAGGGTAGTTTTTTCCTCCCCAGCAATCTCTCGCTTTGACAAAGTCCGGGTCAACCTGCTTGAAACTGTCAAGCAGCTTTGTAAAAAGTGTTACCTTTGTAACCTTTTGTAACCTTTTCAAGGTCGGCTGACTAAACCTTGCCTGCCGGGTACAAGACCAATACACAAAACGGAGAGCCGTTCAGCGCTCTCCGTTCACCTTGCTGGCAAAGGTTCACCGCTAACCTTCCTCGATCTCCAGCACCAGCTCGTGCGGATACTCGCCCAGCACCTCGATCCGCCCGTCGGCGTGCACATACACCGTATCCTCGATCCGGCAGCCCATCTCCTCGCCGGGGTAATACAGTCCCGGCTCGATCGTCACGATCACCCCCGGCCTCAGCAGCGCTTCCGGCGGGCGCGCAAAGGGCAGCTCGTGCACATCCAGCCCCAGTCCGTGCCCAATGCTGTGTACATAACCCTCCTCGATCAGCGGGTCCTGCCGGATGGTGGCATGCCCCTGCTCCTCGAACAGCTCGCAGGTGCGCTCCTGCAGCTTCACGAAGGACATATTCGCCTCGATCTCCTCGGTCATCAGCTTATCAAACACCTGGCGCACATCATCGTACAGCGCCTGCTCCTTCTCCGGGGCATAGCCCAGGCACCAGGTGCGGGTGAAATCAAAATGGTAGCCGCCCCCCGGCTCCTGCAGGAAGATATCGAACACGATCGTCTTCCCCAAAGCGAGGACATCCTCCGGGTTCCCGGTATTATGCGGCACGCCGGCATCCCGCCCGATCGCAAAGATCACCCCATGCGGGTTCTCCACCCCCAGCTCGATCGCCCACAGATCGATCTTGCGCTTCACATCCCCAATCGTCAGCGGCCCCCCATCTTCCCTGACCAGCACGCCGTCTTTGGCCTTGTGGCTCTGCAAGTAATTTGGCCGTGCGCCCAACGATCTCGACGGTCACCGCCCCCATCTTGCGGGTATGTTCCAGTTCATCCTCGTCTTTGGTCTCACGGGCCAGCATCAGCACCGGGTCCTTCATCTCGCCGACGATCTCAACCTCGGGGAGCAGTTTCTGCAGGGCGTTGAAGACCTCGATAGCTGCGGGCAGCGTCCTGCTCCCGTAGATCGAGACGCGCCCTTTGGTCAGGCCGAGATCGGCGAACATCTTCTGGTAGCGCAGCGCTGTCGCCTGCACCGGATCCCCGCCGGTTTGCTTGAGCAGCTTAGAGTAGTGATATTCGGCCAGATTGCGGGTCTTCAGCCCAGACCGGGCCGCCTCTTCCCGCTCCATCGGGTTGCAAAACAGCACCGGGTCCTCCCCGCGCAGCTTGATCAGATCGCCATAGCCGACATGCACATTGCCGGTGAAATAGAACATCGCCGGGTTGTGGGAGGCTGATCCGCTGACCAGCAAGGCATCCAGCCCGGCAGCTTCCATCAGTGTATCCAGGTCTTTTTTCATTTTTTCTTTCCCTGTTGGTTGGATTTGTTGGTAGCAATTATAAACCCTGAGAGCGGGTTTGTTCATCCCCAATAGCCCGACAAAAAAATAGGTGGCCCCGTTAGACCACCTATCTGCGTTCAAATGAATGAAAATCCTCAGGCCAGGGCGTTCTGCAGCTCGACCAGCAAAGCGCCTTCCTGCTGTGGCAGCACGGTGCGCGGATCCACGAGTACACGCCCATCTTCCACGCGGGCAATGATCGGGGGGCGCGAGTGGCGCAGGCGGGACGAGGAAATTGATCGGGGTTAGGCACATCCAGGGCCACCAGGCGGGTGGGGAGACATTCTCCCGGCAGCGAACCGCCGCCCACCGCCGATTCGCCATCGATGATCTCGGCCTTCTTCAGGGTTCGCTTCCAGTGTTGGGCGCGCTCCTCGATCGTGGTCCATATCCATCGAGATCATCTGCCAGATGGGAATCTTCTTCTCCGCCTCGCCTTTGAGATAGTGCAGTAAGGTAGCCGAAAGTCCCGCCAGGGCAAGTTTATCCGCCCGCACCGCCCGGGCGATGGGGTGCTTGCGGAGCTTATCGACCAGCGCTTTCTTGCCGACGATGATCCCGGCCTGAGGGCCGCCGAGCAGCTTGTCACCCGAGAAACATACCAGGTCAGAGCCGTCCGCCAGCGATTCCATCACAGTCATCTCATGCACCAGTCCGTACTGGGCAGTATCCAGCAGGGAGCCGGAGCCAAGATCGTCCACCAATCGGCAGATCGGCTTGATGAGCCACTTCCGCGATCTCGGCCAGGGTCGGTTCGGCCGTGAAGCCGACCAGCTTGAAATTGGAGCGGTGGGCGCGCAAGCACCAGTTTGATCGGTTCTTCCTCGATTGCCTTCTGATAATCTTCAATATTGACCCGGTTGGTGGTGCCGATCTCATGCAGCACCGCCCCCGACTGGGCCATCACATCCGGGATGCGGAACCCGCCGCCGATCTCGATCAACTGGGTGCGGGAGACCAGCGTGCGCCGCCGGCTGGAAAGCGCAGCCAGGATCAGCAGCAAGGCGGAGGCATTATTATTCACCACCAGGCCGGCTTCAGCGCCCGTCAGACGCACGAGTAAGTCTTCGGTGTGCACATAGCGGGAGCCGCGCTTGCCCTTCTCAAGGTCATATTCCAGGGTGGCATATCCCTGGGCAACCTTTTGGATCGCACTGATGGTATCGGCGCTCAGGGGAGAACGTCCCAGGTTGGTATGCAGGATCACACCAGTAGCGTTGATCACCGGCTCCAGGGTCGGATGGGTCCAGGTCTTCCAGCAGGGCAGCTACTTCCACCATCAGGATCTCGGGCAGCGGAACTGTGCCCGCTTCCCTGCCGACCTTCTTGCGCACATTTCCGACAGCCTCACGGATCGCCGAGACGGTCAAATCGTGCCCGAAAATCCCTTGCAAACGCTCCCCCTCACGGGATTGGAGCAAGGTATCCACGGAGGGCAGCTTTCTCAGATCGGCTTCTGGTTTGGTCTTTGTCATCTTGCGCTCTCCATCCGCTGCTGAACCCGATCAGGGCCTGCGCCACAAACTGCGCTCACCAAAGCGCAAGGCGATCTCCAGTAAAGTGATCCCGACCAGCACGATCAGTCCCACGCCCAGATTGAATACCTGTCCCAAACGCAGCCAGAGTCATCAGGGCAATAAAAATACCGGCCCATAAAGACTGGCGGATGATAACCCCCTGGGCAGGAACATGGCCGGACGGGAAGCGTTGATAGAGGAAAACCACAGTCGGCAGAGCCAGCCCGGTGACCCCGATCACCACCATGAAGAAGAACAGCCAGCGGGGTAAAATGGTCGGTTGGGTCAGATTAAAGAGGATGAATAATCCCCCGAAGCCCACAAAGATCAGAATTAAGACCAGGGGCAGATAGCTTTTTAGATTGGGTAGTTGGGTTCTATCAGCATCCATGCAGGGGAATCTCCTATGGAAGCCATTATATACCATTTCCATTTTGGGGATGTGCCTCAGGAGTACCGGTTAAAACCAGGGACCAGCCACTCTGGCAACATGGAATCAGGAAAAATATTCCCCGCTACAAACGAATGCAAACGACCCTGTTTTTTCTGCCTACTACCTGCTTCCTATTGCCTACTGCCAACTGAAAAGAAACAGCAGATCATTGACATTGGTTCGCGTCGGGCCGGGCATCAGGCAGTCCCCCAGATGGCGGAAGAAGGTGTGGGAATCATTGTTCGCCAGGAATTCTGCCGGATCCAGCCCTAACTCCAAAGCCCGCGGCATGCTCTCTCCGGTGACGACTGCCCCGGCAGCCCCGGTATTGCCATCCCCGCCGTCGGTAGCCAGGGAGACCAGCATCACATTCAGGCAGCCGGAGAGAGCCGGGACTGCTGCCAGGGCCAGTTCCTGGTTGCGCCCGCCCGCCCCTTCCCCGGTGACCGTCACCGTGGTCTCGCCGCCCGCCACCCACATCACCGGACGGTGGGTTCTTCTTCCGCCAGCATTTTGAGCATCTCCCCATATTCCTGCCCCACCAGGCGGGCTTCTCCGCTCAAGGTATTGGTCAGCAGCCCGGCGTGGTAGCCCAGCGATTCCGCGGCCTGGATAGCGGCATTGGCGGCTGTCAGATTATTGCCCACCAGAATATTGTTGGGCGGCTGCGGAGAGAACGGCGCGGGGGCGGGGAATTCAATGCCGACCGAATATGCTGCGGGATCTGCTCCCCAAGCTGGTATTTCTCCACGATCGCCCTGATCTCCTGCCAGTTCCCGGCGTGAGAGCACCGTCGGGCCGGAGGCGATATATTCCAGCGGATCGCCGACCACATCCGAGAGGATCAAGGCAGCGACCCTCGCCGGATGCAGCCGTCCGCACCAGCCCCCCGCCCTTGACCTGGTCCAGCCGGCGGCGGATCTGGTTGATCTCGCCGATCTCCGCCCCGCAGGCCAGCAGCAGGCCGGTGAGAGATTGCAATTCCTCCAGCGAAACACCCTGGATTGGATCGGTCAACAAGGCAGATCCGCCGCCAGAGATCACCGCAATCACCAGGTCATCCGGCTCGGTTTGGGAAAGCAATTCCAGCATCTCTCGGGTGGCGGCGATGCCGCGCTGATCAGGTATCGGGTGCCCGGCTTCGCGGATCTTTACTGTGCCAACCTTGGCCGGACCGCCATAGCCTTCTTTGACGATCACCAGCCCATCCACGATCCGGCTGCCAAGTTGATCCACAACCGCCTGGGCCATCGGCAGCCCGGCCTTGCCAGCCCCGACCAGGAAGATGCGCCGGAAGCTGCGCAAGGGGTAAGTGCGCCCACCCAGATGGAGCTGATCATCCATCAGGTTGAGATGGCGGGACACCGCCTGGTACGGGTCTACCGCCTGGATGGCAGCGGCCAGGATTCGGGCAACATCCTCCCCATGGGGATGCGCCTTGAGGCTTGTGGTGAGGAATTGTTCGGGTTTGATCACATCTGGATTTTAACCGATTTATCCTCATCATCCCTCCTATATTAGAGAGGATTGGTCAATTTTCCCAATCAACTGTTAGTTACAAAAAACCCCATCCCTCGGAAATGCAGGGGATTGGTTTTGTGAACAACTGTTCCTTAGTCAACGGTTTACGGCACGTGTACGTCACCCGCAGCACCGGCCGGTTATATGGTACCAGCATATCCCCATAGAAAATCCTCAGAACATCGGCGACATTATCATTATCATTCCTACCTAAAATGCAGGCGGAACTGGGTGATACCGGTCTTGTTTAGATGCTGGAAGTAGCAGCTGTTGATATTGGCTCTAGATTGGGTAAGCCAATGCAGAGGGTGTGTACACAAAAGAACCAGCAAAGCTTTTTGAGGGAGCGGCCACAAAGTCTGATAGCACCAATGCTGGGTTATTGCTGAAGAAACCCTCCTTGATATCTGCCACCATAGGCCCATGCGTGGCATACGGGTCTGAACCTATAAAGTCGAGTTGTTTATATTGTAAGATAACCTGAGTAATTACAGCACTATCCGGTATCCGAGAGGTGTTGAAATGCAGGATTGTGCAATATCCACGATCGTAGACGTCATCTCCCACCAGGCAGGTCAGCCAATTGTTATTGAGTGAACCACCCTTGCTCGTATTCTCACCAGACTCACGAACCCAGCCATCGTAGGCCGACTGTGAGTAGAACATTTCTTGCAGGCAATCATCTGTCGTAACTGAACCGGTGGCATAGCCATAGTATCCACCTGCATTGTTAGGCATATACCCGGTAATAGTAAGTCGTGTCACAGGTCAGTGAAGTATGTGTATATGTAGTGTCAGTCTGGTCAGCCAGTTGGGTCCAGGAGGATGTGCCATTGGGCGACCATTCCAGGATGAAGCCATCCTCGTCATCAGAATTGTCAGTCCAGGCAAGGTCGATCTGTGTCTGGCTGAATGGGGTTGCAATGAGATCAGAGGGTGCAACCGGCGGGAGAACCTCAAACACATAAGCTGAGCCTGAGTCTGTGCCGTTGTCATCATCCCAAAATGCCCCGACTAAGGCGGTATCGCCGCTGATCGCCACGCTGCGGCCAAAGTAATCGAATTCAGCGCCGTCTGAGGCGGTCAACTTGGCCGTCTGGGTCATATTTGCCCAGCCGCTGACCGGCTTTATAAAGGTATAGGCTGAGCCTGAGTTCGAGCCGTTGTCATCGTCCCACCATGCCCCGACTATGGCAGTATCGGCGCTGATGGCCACGCTAAAGCCAAAGTGATCGGATGCGGCGCTGTCTGAGGCGGTCAGCTTGGCAGTCTGGGTCATATTCTGCCCAGCCGCTGACCGGCTTGACAAAGACATAGGCTGAACCTGAGTCTGTGCCGTTGTCATCGTCCCTCCATGCCCCGATAATTGCAGTATCGCCGCTGATGGCCACGCTGGAGCCAAAGTGATCCTCTGCGGCGCCGTCTGAGGCAGTCAGCTTGGCGGTCTGGGTCATATTTGCCCAGCCGAGGACCGGCTTGACAAAGACATAGGCTGAGCCTGAGACGTAGCCGTTGTCATCGTCACTACCTGCCCCGACAATCGCCGTATCGCCACTGATGGCCACGCTTCCGCCTAACTCATCGCCATTAGCACCGTCTGAGGCGGTCAGCTTGGCGATCTGGGACCAGGTGCCCGCATTGTTGACGAAGATGTAGGCGGAGCCGGAGCCGCTCCATGCCCCGACAATGGCGGTATCGCTGCTGATGGCCACACTGTAGCCGAAGTAGTCGGCGAAACCGCCGTCTGAGGCGGTCAGCTTGGCCGTCTGGGTCATATCCGCCCAGCCGCTGACCGGCTTGACGAAGACATAGGCTGAGCCTGAGTCTGTGGCGTTGTCGTCGTCAAGCCATGCCCCGACTATGGCAGTATCGCCGCTGATCGCCACGCTGTAGCCAAAGAAATCATCTACGGCGCCATCTGAGGCAGTCAGCTTGGCAGCCTGGGACCAGACGCCAGCATTTTTGATGAAAATGTAGGCTGAGCCTGAGTCTGTGCCGTTGTCATCGTCTCCCTGTGCCCCAACAATCGCCGTATCACCACTGATCGCCACGCTGATGCCAAACGCATCGTATACAGCGCCGTCTGAGGCGGTCAGCTTGGCGATTGGGGAGATAGTACTCGACTCGATCGCCAGCAGCAGGCCATCGGGCAGAGCGCTATCCACTGGCAAATCCGGCAGGGTGAGGTCGTGACGGTTGGTCTGCGCACTGGCGGTGGAAGCCAGCAGAAAGATACACAATAGACCTATGCCCAGAATAGAGCGTTTCATACCATAACTCCCATATATTTAGGGGCATGTAATTTGAGATGTATCGTTGATGGGGAGTATTTTGTTCCACGGAATGGATACATGCCCGAGTGAACTCCCATTTACAGTATAAAGAAAAATGAACCGAACTTCAATAGCAAACCGCCAGGAGTGAATAAACACTCCTGGCGGGAAAAATTCTCAATCAACTGAAGACTAACATTTTACGGCACGTAGTACCACACCCGCAGTACCGGTCGGTTGAACGGCACTGGCATATCCCCGCAGAAGATCTTGAGGTAATCTGCGATGTTGTCATTGTCATCATCCAACCCGAAACGCAGCCTGAACTGAGTGATCCCCTCCAGGTTGAGATATTGCAGCGCTGACTCTTTCAACTCTGCCCGGTAGATCGGGAACGCCAGGGATGAAGGATATAACGAGAAAGACCCCGCAAAGCCCAGCGACGGCCCGGCGGCAAAGTCTGAGACCACCAGACCAGGGTTGTTGCTAAAGAATCCTTCCTTGATATCCGCCCACACATTGCCATGGGTAGCATAAGGGTCAGAGCCGACGATCGAAAGCTGTTTGTATTGGAGTGTCACCTTGGTGATCACCGCATTATCCGGAATACGAGATGTGTTAAAGTGCAGGATCGTGCGGTACTGGCGGTTCTGGGCGTCATCCCCAATGTTGCAGATAAGATTATCAGTGTTCAGCAGGCCGCCAGCATTAGTATTCTCGCCGGTCTCCAACACCCAGCCATCGTAGGCGGACTGGGAGTAGAACATGTCCTGCTCCACTGGGCAGATAACATGCGTCCCTGTATAGGTGGTTACCCCAGCCTTCCAGGTCTGGTAGCTCGCATCTGGGGGTTCACATAGGGAGGTAGTGTAAAAATAAAACGTATGTAAAAGAGATAAAGAAGTGAAGCTCAATGGGATGCCCCCGGTCAATTGGTTATCTGCCAGGGACAGTTTTTCTAATTGGCTCAGATTTCCCAGCGTGGTCGGGACGCCCCCGCTCAACTGATTGGTGGTCAGATAAAGTTCCTTTAATTGACTCAGATTCCCCAGCGTTGTCGGGATGCTCCCGTTCACCAGGTTGTTGTGCATGTAAAAATATTTAAGATTTAATCAGGTTCCCCAGCTCGGACGGGATGCTCCCTGTCAACTGATTGGCAGCCAGGCTTAGATTGGTGAGTTGGCTCAGATTTCCCAGCGTGGACGGGATACTCCCACTCAACTGGTTCCACCCCAGCTCCAGTCGCCATAGCTGACTCAGATTTCCCAGCTCGGACGGGATGCTCCCAACCAGATTATTGGGGCTTACGACCAATTGACTCACATGACTCCCTGAGCAGGTAACACCATACCAGCCGCACACATTGCTGTAATCCAGCCAGTTGGTGTTGTCCGTCCAGCTCGCCCCAGCTGTGCTGGTGTACAGCGCCACCAGCGCTTCACACTCCAACTGCGGAATCTCGGACTGCGTGGCGCAGTCAGTTGGATCCGCAATAGCCTGGGCTGGTTCAGTCCCAAACCACCCGGCGACTAACATCAAAACTACGACGACGATCAAACCTCTTTGCAACTTCATGCACTTCTCCTCTATATAGTATTATTTGTTCAGGATAGAGCAGCGTTAAGCTCCCCACAGCTCACATTATTGAAGCTATTGTACATAAAATCACGATCCGCTGCAAGAAATACGGAATTGTTGTGAGGAAAACAAATCCAATACGAAGCCCTTGGGCTTTAAAATTCATAGGTAAACATCAGTGAAAGATAAACATGAGAGCATCATGAATTCTGACAGAAGAAAACCCAAACCTCTTGACACCTGGAATTTTTGATAGTAATATGCATCCCGGTTTCAAAAGAAGCCAAAATTTTGAAAGGAGACGCAGTAACAAATGGCAAACTACACAAGCAAAATCGCTTTTGTTTCCCGCACCCGGCAGACTCTGTCCGGTATCGCTGGTGCTGCCTTGTCGCATTGCGTCTGTTGACCGTTTAGAGATAAACTTCTGAACAACGGCCACGGGCGCAAGGACAAGCCCGTGGCTGTTTTATTTTAGGTGGAATACGCCAATTCCCCTTCCCCATCCGGCCACGGGACAACCGCCCCGCTGGCCGTTTTGTTTTGCCAGCTAGGGCGAGGAGATGAAGAGAGCCATCCAATGGCAACAGAAGGAGAAAGAGAACATCATGACTGAAAATGCAATCATCGTAAACCAGGTAATCAAACGGTTTGGCAAAGCCAAACAGAATAATTGGATCAAGAACCTTCTTCAACCGAAAAGGCCAAAGAACAACGGGCAGAACGGCAGCAAACCGGCTGAGGAAGAAATCAAAGGCCCGGTGATGGCGCTGGATACGGTCTCATTCCAGATCAAGGAAGGCGAGATCTTCGGGGTACTGGGGCCAAACGGCTCCGGCAAGTCCACCCTGATCCGCCTGATGGCCACCCTGCTGCTGCCCGATGAAGGACAGATCCTGGTGATGGGCCTGGACCCGGTGCACAAGCCGATCGAAGTCCAGCAGCTGATCAACCGGGTATCGGTGGAAGCCAGCTTCTTCAAGAAGCTCTCCCCGATGGAGAACCTGATCTACGGCGCACGCCTCTACGGCATGGGCGGCAAAGAAATCCGCCAGCGGGTGGTAGAGATCCTCACCCGGCTGGGGCTTGAGAAGCGCAACATCTTCAACCCGATGGAAGAGATGTCCCGCGGTATGCAGCAGAAAGTTGCCATCGCCCGGGCACTGCTCTCCCGCCCGAAGATCCTGCTGCTGGATGAGCCCACCACCGGACTGGACCCGGTCTCCAAGCGTGAGGTGCAGGCAGTGGTGAACGA
This sequence comes from uncultured Chloroflexia bacterium, assembly GCA_963722735.1. Taxonomy (GTDB): domain Bacteria; phylum Chloroflexota; class Anaerolineae; order Anaerolineales; family UBA11579; genus UBA11579. The sequence goes on along the minus strand of CAVROH010000010.1, from coordinate 19,781 downwards.
GCTGAAGGAACAAGACGGCACCACCATCCTGCTGACCACCCACGATATGAACGAGGCTGAGATCCTCTGCGACCGGGTGGCGATCCTGCACAAGGGCAAGCTGATCGCCCTGGACACACCTGAAGCGCTCAAGGAGCTGGTTCCCCAGCTCAACGGGCACAAGCCCAGCCTGGAAGATGTCTTCATCCACCTCACCGGCGACAAGCTGAAAGAGGAAGAGAAGGAAGACATTGAAGCCGCCACAGGCGATGGTCCGGGTGCTCACCAACGACAGAAGAAGACGGTTGAAGAAGAACCTCAACCCGCACTGGAGCAATAACAAGGAGGTAAAACTTATGTCAACAGCGATACAAAACATACAAGCGACGTATGCGTTTGTGGAACGGAATGCCAACCTGGTCAAAAGGTACTGGGCATGGGAGCTGGTCTGGATGACCTACTCGATCGCCAACAGCCTTTCGGTCAGCTTCATCGGACTGGGCATGGAAGTGCTCTCCGGTGCAGAGGCCAACGTCGACGGCCGATTCCTGGTACTTTACCTGGTGATCGGCACCCTGGTGTGGCGCTACCTGACCACCGTGTTCTACTGGATCACCGAAGTGATCTCGATCGAACGCTGGGAAGGCACCATCGAGTACACCCTGATGGCCCCCGTCCGCCGGGTGGTGCACATGGCCGGACAGACTATTTTCGCAGTCTTCTACAGCCTGTTCTTCACCGGGGTGATCCTGGTAGTCACCGTCCTGGTCTTCGACCTGGATATGTCCCAGGCAAACCTGTGGGGCGGGCTGGTGATGCTGATCGCAGGGAGCTTCTCCTTCATCGGCATCAGCATCATGGTCTCGGTGCTGCCGCTGCTCTTCCCCGAGCGCGGCGCCCAGATGACGCATATTGTCATTGCCTTATTGTTACTGGTCTCGGGAGTTTACTACCCCATCGAGGTGCTGCCCAAAGCCTTACAGATCTTTGGCGTGGTCAGCCCGGCCACATATGTGCTGGATGGCGTCCGCCTGACCTTGCTGGAGGGCACACCCACCAATCAGCTCTGGCCGCAGATCTGGCCTGTACTGCTGATGGGCGCAGTACTCATCCCGATAGGACTATGGGTATTCAATCTTGCTGAACGGTACGCCAAACGTACCGGGAAACTGGCACGCAACGGTTAGCAGCGAATCGTTTCCTGACGGTCCTTGACAAGATTGCCTCCCAATCACACCCCCTTCACGCTTCGCTGGCGGCCCAGCCGCCCGAAGCCAGACAGAGGAGGCAGTCATGTTAGATCAGATCAAAAAACTGATCAACAGAAACCGGGCAGAAAGCCCTGAACATGAACCTTACAATCATCCTCAACAAGCAGCCCTCGAGTGGCAGCCGCTGGACGTCTCAAAACTGAGCCTGACCAACCGGCGCCTGCGGGAGATCGAAGCCAGTCTGGCGGAGAAGACCCGGGCCGAGTTCGCTGCCGTGACCGGTGAGCTGAACAAAAATCAGCATACCCATGGTCTGATGGATGGAGAAAAAAACTGATCGAGGCAGTGGGAATCCGCCATTGGCGGATTCCCCAGCCTTCGCTAAATAAGGAAAAGAGATGAAAACCAAAATAGAGGAACTGTACGTAAAGAACGCCCCTGAGATCCCCGGGCTGGTTTTGCGTGGCTTCCAGGGCGAGGAAGATTTCCCCGGTATGCTGGCTGCTTTCAAAGCCGCCATGGATGCCGATGGGATTGAAGCCTCGGACACGCTGGAAGAGCTGAAGAACAACTACAACCACCTGGAACGGTGTGATGTCTACAAAGATATGATCATCGCCGAGATCGATGGCGAGATCACAGGTTATGGCCGCACCTGGTGGGCAGCCGAACCGGACAACACCCACACCTACACTTTCTTCGTCAATATGGCCCCAGATTGGCACGGTACAGGTCTCGGCACCTGTATGGCAGAATGGCTGATCGAACGGGCGCGGGAAATCTCGCAGGACCATCCGGCTGACGCGCCAAAATTCCTTCAGGCGTGGTCCAGCGACCGGCGATCCTGGCAGAACCAGCTGCTGAAAAAGCTCGGTATGGAGGTTGTCCGCTACGGATTTGAGATGACCCGCCCATGCTCGGAACCGGTCGAACTGCTACCCCTCCCAGACGGGATTGAGGTGCACCCGATCACTCCAGACCTGATGAGAGCCGTATGGGAAGCAGAAGCAGAAGCCTTTCGCGATCATTGGGGGTATGTAGAGCCCACCGAGACCAACTACCAGGCTTGGCTGAACTGGCCGCTGACCAAACCGGAACTGTGGAAAGTGGCCTTCGACGGCGATGAGGTTGTGGGCATGGTTCGCAACTTCATCAATCAAAATGAAAACAAAGAGTACAACCGCAAGCGCGGTTATACCGAGAATATCAGCGTTCGGCGTCCCTGGCGGCGCAAGGGAATTGCGCGGGCCCTCCTCACCCAGAGCATCCAGATGTTCATCGAGATGGGCATGGAAGAGACCTGCCTGGGCGTGGACATCGAGAACCCCAACGGCGCCCTGGCCCTGTACTCGGATGTAGGCTATCAGAAGATCCACACCGGCTACACCTACCGAATGCCGATGAATCAAAGGAGAATAAAATGACCAAAACTCAAAGAATTGTGATTCCCAACGCCCCGCAGTTCCCCGGGCTTGCTTTCCGCGGCTTCCGCGGAGAGCCGGATTTCCCCGCCATGGCCGAGATCATCACAGCTGCCAACCAGGCTGATAAGGATGACGAAGCAATTTCTGCTGAGGATATTGCGATCAACTACAGCCATATCCAGCGGTCTGACCCTGAAAAGGATATGGTCTTCATTGAGATCGACGGCAACCCAGTGGGTTATGGACGCTGCTTGTGGGATCAGGAATCCGAAGGCGACTATCTCTACACATTCTTCCTGCACCTTGCTCCCCAGGGACGCAGGATCGGGATCGAACGTCCAGTGGTGGATTACTTTTTACAACGGCTGCTGAAAACATCCTATCAGCATCCCGCTTCAGCCACCAAATACTTCCAGACCTGGGGTTCTGTGACCAAACCGGATTGGAACCAACTGATAGAAGAGATGGGCTTTGAAGCTGTTCGCTACACAATCGGGATGGTGCGCCCATGTGACCAGTCCCTGGAAGTGACCGATCTCCCTGAAGGGATCGAGGTGCGTCCAGTGCAGAAAGACCACATGCGTAAGATCTTTGATGCCGAGAACGAAGCCTTCCTGGACCATTGGGGAAGTATCAATCCTACCGAAACAGACTATCAGCGCTGGTCGGAAGAACCTTTGCATGATCCGAAGCTGTGGAAAGTTGCCTGGGACGGCGATGAGGTTGTCGGGATGGTGCGCAACTACATCAATCATAAAGAGAATGAGACCTTTGCCCGCCAGCGTGGCTACACCGAAGAGATCAGTGTGCGCCGTCCATGGCGGAGAAAAGGCGTAGCGCGTGCCCTGCTCACCCAGAGCATCCAGATGTTCATTGAGATGGGCATGGAAGACACTTCCCTGGGAGTGGATACCGAGAACCCCAGCGGGGCTTTCAAGCTCTACACGGATGTCGGTTACACGGAAATCAGGCGGTTCATCACTTACCGAAAGCCGGTAGAGAACTGAACCTGCATCAAACAGGAGAACCTGATGAAAGAGATCAATAATCTGCCGGACGGCTACACCAGCCGTCCGGCAACGATGGAAGACATACCGGACGCGGCCAAGCTGTTCAACCTGTGTTCAAAGGATATGATCGGCAAACAAGATTACAACATCACCGAACTCCAAACCGATTGGACCGCTCCGGGGATAGACCCGCAAAAAGATTTCAGAGTGACCATCTCGCCCTCAGGTGAGCTGGTCGGCTTTATCGAAGTCTGGGCCACCCACCAGACCCCGGTGCATCCAAATATCTGGGGGCGGGTGCACCCGGACCACACAGACAAAGGGATCGGCACTGCCCTGCTCACTTGGGCAGAGAAGCATGCCCGGCAGGTGATCGACAAGGTCCCGGCAGAGGCGCGGGTGGCAATGCACGCCCAAATCTTCGATTCCCACCAACCCTCTAATGATCTGCTCCGCGGCTATGGCATGGAGGTGATCCGCCATGGCTTCCAGATGCGCATTCCGCTATCCGAGAAAGCCCCCGGAACCGGTCTGGCCGGATGGAATCAGGCTGAAAACCTTCCAGATCGGAAGATATCGAGGCAGTCTACCGCGCCGATTATGAAGCCTTCCAGGATCATTTCGGCCACATCCCGCAAGATTTTGAGGTCGGCCTGACGCAATTCAAGCATTGTTTCTCGAATGACGAGGAAATTCGATCCGAACCTGTGGTTCCTGGCAATGGATGGTGATGAGATCGCCGGTGTCATGCCTGTGCCGAAAAAAAATTGGGAAGACGAATCGACTCGGCTGGGTCAGCATCCCTGGCGGTTCGCCGGCCATGGCGCAACCGCGGCCTGGGCCTGGCCTTTCTGCATCACAGCTTCAACGCTTTCTGGCAGCGCGGCAAGCAAGGTGTCGGGCTGGGTGTGGATGCTGAAAATCTGTCCGGGGCACTGCGGCTGTACAAAAAGGCTGGGATGTCGGTTTACCGGCAGCATAACCTTTATGAGAAAGTCCTGCGGCGCAGGCAAAGGACCTGTCCCTGCACTAACCCGCCGCGGTGTGGTAAAGCCGATAGTACTGGATTTGGATTAAAATCCTGAGGCAATGAAAGGATAAAGAAATGACAATCAAAACTATCTTCTGGGATATTGGTGGAGTACTGGAGCGGACCGAAGACCGTTCACCGCGTGAAGCGCTGGCAGACCGGCTTGGCTGGTCCACCAGAGACCTGGCACACCTGATCTTCGGGCATATTGATGATTTCCGCATCCAACTCGGGAAAATCAGCCCGGAAGAACACTATGCCAATATCGCCAATAAACTGGGGATACCAGAATCCGATGTACCGATGGTGATTGATGAGTTCTTTGCCGGTGACAAACTGGACAGAGAGCTGGTGGACTATATCCGCATGCTCAAAAAGGAGCATATCACGGCGGTGATCAGCAACTACACCATCATCCTGCGCAGCAAGATCAACGAGCTCTGGAAAATCGGTGATGTGTTTGATGAATTAATCGTCTCATCTGAAGTAGGTATCCTGAAGCCAGCCGCTGGTATCTTCCAGATCGCTCTGGAACGCACCGGCACCCGCCCGGAAGAATCAGTCTTCATCGATGATTTCATCGAAAATGCGGAAGGCGCACAGCGTGCGGGTATGCATGCAATCCTGTTCCAGACACCAGAACAAACCATGTCAGAACTCAACACACTGATCATTACAGCAAAAGGAAACCACTAGCATGTTGAAGAGACTCACCAACAAAATCAAGAGCAGCCTCAATGAAGTACGCGGCTATAACCGCTCGATCAAACTTTTCCTCTTTGTACCGATCCTGTTCGGGTTGTACTATGCCATCAAGGGGTTGTTCTTCAACTTCTACATCCTGTCAATGGGCATGGACCGGGATTTTCTCGGGATTGCCAACGGGATGACCCCAATGGCGACTTTGATCCTGGCATTCCCGATCGGGATACTCACTGACCGGATCGGGCGTAAACGCACCGCGCAGATCGGGATGATCGTCACAGCAGTCTTTTATCTGGCTTTTCTGTCCACACAGAATGAGATACTGATCCTGATCACCTTGCTCTTCTCCGGAGTGGGCGAGACAATGTACTTGATCGCCGCCACTCCCTTGCTGACCCGTCTGACCACCCAGGAGAACCGGGTGGCGGTCTTCAGTCTGCGCTCGGCGCTGTACAGCATCTCGGGTGTGGTGGGAAGCTTCATCGGCGGGCAGATGCCACTGTGGTTTGACTCGTTATTTGGCATCCAACCAGAGTCTTTTGCCAGCTATCGCGGCATCCTGTTATCAGTGTTTTTCCTGCTGCTGCTGACGCTGATCCCAATCAGCATGATTCCCAAAGGAGATGGCGAAGCCCGCAAGGCTGTCATTGAAAATCCGGTAAGAGGCCAGGTCTGGAAGGATCTCGGTTCCCTGCTGAAGAAAAAGGTGGTCTGGCAATTGTTCCTGCCCAACCTGGCGATCGGCCTGGGCGCCGCCCTGATGGTACCTTACCTGAACCTGTTCATGCGGGAAAAATTCCTGGCCTCCGACCAGATGCTGGGGGTGCTCTTCAGCATCTCAGCGCTGATCACCGGATTCGGCACGCTGCTGAGTCCCTGGCTGGCGCGGCGGCTGGGTGGGCGCATCCATGCCCTGGTATTCACCCAGGGCACCAGCCTGTGCTTCCTGCTGGTCCTGGGATTCTCTCCCTGGCTGGGGCTCGCGGTGCTCGGCTTCTGGGGGCGGAATGCCTTTATGAACATGGCCCAACCGCTGTACAATGCCTTCTCAATGGAGCAGGTCTCGGAGAACGAACAAGGCACCCTAAACAGCCTGCTCTCACTGAGCTGGAATACCGGCTGGGCGCTGATGCCGATGGTCTCGGGAGTTCATCCAGGCCAGGTACGGCTTCTCGCCGATCTTCATCACCACCGGCATCCTGTATGCCCTCTCCACAGCGATGATCTGGGCATTCTTCAAAGATGTGCCTGAAACGGTGACGGCTGAAATTGCCGCCGCCTGAAAAGGAAAACTCATGAAAACGGACATGCGCACGATCCTCAGAGACATCCAGGCGGCAGCCCGCATCGGGCACGTCGAATCGCTGTGGGCCGCGCTGGACCAACTCCAGGACATCCCCCAGATCGGCGGCAATCACCCACTGGATGAGACCCTGATCAACCAGGTGGTGCTGCCAGTGGGCAAAGCCCTCTCCCGGATGCGAATCACCCATGCGGCCATGCAGCCGCTGATCCGGCACCCGTTTGCGGCCTACCGGGCAGCGGCGGGCGTAGCCCTGGTGACCCGCTTTCTGGATGGCAGTAACAACACCACCCTGAAAGATATCAACGGCCTGGTCCAGGACCCGCGGGCGGATGTTCGTCTGGCAATCCAGATGGCGGTAACTCAAATAACTGACCCCGACCAGGACAAACTGGAAGCGCTTTACACTACCTGGCAGAGATCGGATTCACCCCGCATACAGGCGCTCGCCTACCAGATCCTGCCCCACCTGCCGGAAGAGATGATCCTCGAGCAGGTGCGCACCATGCGAGACCGAATCCGCCGAATTCCCGGCAGAGGTGCGCAGCACGCTTGCCAGCGCCCTCTCTCAACTTGGCGCCGGAGGGCATCCGAAGGGGTTTTGGAGATCCTGTCCAACTGGGCTGCCCAGGAGGATCCGGATTACCGCATGGTGGCTGGCAGCCTCTCCAAACCATGGGCAGCGGAGCATCCGGAGAAAACTCTGGAGATCCTGACCCAACTGGCGGGCAGGGTAGGCGCAAAAAAGCGTATTCGCAAAGCCCTGGAGAACCTGAACCGCAACGGCGCCGAGGAGTTGGTTGCCGCCGTGCTGGAAAGCTGGCGCAATGCTGAGAACCCCAATCTGAAGGCAGCCGGCAGTGACGAAAAACTAAACATCTAAACAACCATACAAGGAAAAGAAGATGTCCCAGAAGAATATCCTCCAAACCCTCGATGAGGGCCTGATCATTCGCACAGCAACCAAAGAGGATGCTGAAGCTGTCGCCAACTTCAACGGGAAGATCCACGTGGACCCGGGCGAAGATTTTGTCCAACATATCTATCACTGGATCCATGACCTGTTCAACGGCGAACACCCCACCACCGGCCCGTCAGATTTCACCATTGTAGAGGACACCAACACTGGCGAGATCGTCTCGACGATGTGCTACATCGGCCAGGAATGGGCCTACGAGGGGATCAAATTCCCTGTTGGGCGGCCCGAGCTGGTCGGCACGCTTGAGGCCTACCGCCGCCGCGGACTGATCCGCAAACAATTCGAGATCGTCCACCAATGGGGGGAAGAACGTGGCCACAAGATGCAGTTCATCACCGGAATCCCGTGGTATTACCGCCAGTTTGGCTATGAGATGGCGGTCAATCTCGGCGGGGAGCGTTTGGGGTCTGTCGACAGCATCCCGGAATTGAAAGAAGAATCGAGGCAGAACCATTCTCCTTCCGCCCGGTGGTGGAAGAAGACGTGCCCTTCATCAAAGAAGTGTACGACCACAGCACCAAACGAAGCCTGCTAAGTTGTGTGCGCGATGAGGCTCTCTGGCAATACGAGACCAGCGGGAGGCTTATTAGCGGCAGCCTGGGACTGGATTTCCAGATCATTGAGCGAACTGACGGCGATCGGGTGGGCTATCTCGGCACGCTGCCGATCCTGCTCAAAGGCAGGGCGCACATCCAAAACCCTGGAGATCGTACCGGGAACCTCCTGGTTCGAGATTGCTCACCCCGTGCTACGGCAAATCAAAGTGATTGGCGAAAGTTATATCCAACGGGACAGCACTGAGGAAAAGCCCCTGGCGATGACCGGCTTCAGCATTGAGCTAGGCGGCAATCATCCGCTCTACATGTGATCCCCAACCGGATGCCCAAGGTGAATAATCCCTATGCGTACTACATCCGGGTGCCAGACCTGGCCGGCTTTTTGCAGATGATCATCCCGGTGCTGGAAGAACGTCTGGCCGGGTCATATATGTGCGGTCACAGTGGTGAACTGAAGCTCAACTTCTACAAGAGCGGCATCCTGATCAATTTTGAGAAGGGCAAGATCACGGTGGAAGAGTGGGACAAACCCCATTTTTAGGGCTCATCGGCCAACTTCCCGGACCTGACCTTCACCCAGTTGTTGTTTGGTCTACCGCAGTGTGGAGGAGCTGGATAAAGCCTTCCCGGATATTTATTATCCCAAAGGAAGAGGCCAGATATCTGCTGAATGCGCTCTTCCCGTGCAAGCCCTCCAAGGTAATGGATTTGGGATAGCCCTACCCCGGAGAACGCTAGCGTTCTCCTGAGGCACTCTGGGGAACTGAAATGGAAACCAAAAAAAACAACCAAAGGCTGTTCACGCCTGTGATCATCTGGTTCCTGAGTCACGATGATCCTGGCGAATGCTGCCTCGCGGATGGTGTTCGTACTCCTGCCGCTGTATATGCGGGATGAGCTTGGGGCATCGATCAGTCAGGTGGGACTGACTTTTACCCTGGCCACAATCCTACCGCTGTTCCTGCAGATCTTTGGCGGCTGGCTGTCAGACACGATCGGCCGGCTGCGCACGATCGCCATCGGGGCGGTGGTCGCCACCTTCGGCTATATCGGGTTTGCCGTAGCGCCCACCTGGCAGTGGATCATCGTCGCTCTGCTGCTGGAGTTTGTCTCCGGTTCACTGGTGGGACCCAGCTTTGGCGCTTTCATTGCCGATCAATCCTCTGAAGAGAACCGCGCAAAGCTATTTGGGATCATCCGAAGTATCTACCAGGTAGTCGGGGTGATTGGACCGCTGCTGGGAGGCTATATCGGATACAACTTTGGCTATGCGCCGCTGATGACGATCGGCGCAATTGGATATGCTACAGCGGCAATCCTGCGGGTATGGATGGCACTTACCCCGCGCTTCAGGGAGAAATCGCCCGAAACCACGGCGGAATACCTCCACTTCGCTGGCTTCAAAAAATCGGCAGGGACAATGCTGGGGATGGTGGTCAGCGGCGGAATCCTGACCTGGATCTTCATCACCGATGGGGTGCGCGATATCGCCTTCAACCTCGCCGAACAGTTTGAACCGCTGTACCTGGTGGATATCGGTGGCCTGAACGAGCAACAGGTCGGGATCCTCTATTCGATTCTTCAACGTAGCCATGATGATCACTTTCATCCCCGCCGGCTGGCTGGCCTCCAAGATCGGCGAGCGCAAGACGATCATCATCGGGTTCCTGGTGCAGTTCTCCGGTTTGGTGATCTTCCTACTGGCCGGCGGGTATGCAGGTCCTTTGCAGCATCCTGGTTCCTGCTTGGCGTGGGGTTTGCGATGGTCAGCCCGAGCTACGATTCGCTGATCTCCAAGGTGGTGCCGGAAGAGAACCGTGGGCTGGCCTACGGCCTGTTCTGGACGAGCATCAGCCTGCTGGCGCTGCCCGCCCCCTACCTCGGCGGCTTGCTGTGGGATAACTTCACCCCGCGGACACCTTTCATCATCACCACAGTGGTGGTGCTGCTATCAATCATCCCGGTGTGGTTCAAGTTCAGGCTGCCGGAGAAGTGAACAGACCAAAAATGGACTCAGACCAGAGTCAGGGATGTTGAATTCCCGCCAAAGGTATGCGTGAATCTACGATGAACTAAATTTTTGAGAAACATAATGAAAAATGATATCAAACAAAAAAAGAACCCCTGATCACACCGGTGCTGGCCTGGTTCATGGCGGCGATGGTGCTGGCCAATACGGCCGGCGCAATGCAGGGGATGCTGTTACCCCTGTACGTCTCCAAGCTGGGGGCAACTGTCACCCAGGTAGGACTGGTCTTCACCCTCGCCAACATCGTGCCGCTGATGCTGCAGGTGTTTGGCGGCTGGTTCTCGGATAACTACGGACGCCTGCGCGCCGTGGCCATCGGGAGCATCGGCGGCGTGCTCGGGCACCTGATCCTGCCGTTTGCCACCTCCTGGGTGTGGGTGCTGGTCGGGTTGAGCGTGGGATCGATCGCCCGGGCGATGGTCGGGCCGAGTTTCAGCGCCTTCATCGCCGAGCAGAGCAATGAGGAGAACCGTGGCAAGGTTTACGGGATCACCGACACGATCTTCATGGTCATCCAGGTGATCGGCCCGCCGCTGGGCGGGATGCTGGTCAGCCACTACGACTTCAAGATCATGCTGCTGGTCTCGGCCGCCCTTTACACCACGGCGGCGGTGCTGCGGGTGCGGATGGCGCGCACACGACGGCAAGACCGAGAAAGAAGACAGCCAGCCGCTGACCTGGATCTCGCTGAAGACCAGCGTGGTGACCATGTTCGGGATGCTGTTGGCGGGCGGGTTGATCACCTGGATCTTTGTCACCGACGGGGTGCGGGATATCGCCTTCCGCATGTCGGATACGCTTTTCCCGCTGTATATGGAAAATATCAGCGGAATCACTGCCGCCCAGATCGGCTGGCTGGGGTCGATATTTGGGATCACGATGATGATCGTCACGATCCCCTCCGGCTGGATCTCCGATAAACTGGGAGAGCGTGTCCCGATCATCGCTGGCTTCCTGATCGATGGGATCGCCGTGTTCCTCTTCACCCGCCTGGGAGACACCTTCCTGGCCTATGCGACCCTGTTCGCGCTGTTTGGCCTCGGCGTGGGCTGCAATCCCCGGCGTATAACTCGCTGGTCTCCAAAGCAGTGCCGGAGAATATGCGCGGGATGGCCTTTGGGCTATTCTGGACCAGCCTGGGGATCATCTCACTGCCAGCCCCGTACATTGGCGCCGCCCTGTGGGAGACGTTTGAGCCCTCGGTGCCATTCACGATCACGGCGATTTTGGCGATCATCTCGGTCGATCCCGGTATTCTTCAAGTTCAAGCTGCCGGATAAAACCGAGGAACCACAGATAAACGCAGATGAACACGGATAGGGACAAAGAAGTGATTGTGATCTGGCAACGAAGGAGTAGGGGAAGGCATATGAAAAAGCTAATAATTTTGGGCTTTGTTTTGATCTGTATGTCATCTTGTTCAACAAGGTTTAATCAGGCAGTGCCAACAGAAGAACTAGAAATAAAAAGAGATGAAAAAAAAGAAGATCCTCCGAGCTATTTCGAGAAAGAGAAGAAAGTGTTGGAACTACCCGAAATAGGATTGGAATTCATTGTTACTGATCTGGTCGAATTCGAATGGCTTAGCGATAGCGAGCGATTGATTGGGGAAATTTTTTCGCCTGTTGGGATCGGAGCGGTATATCAGGAGCTATATTATTGGGATCCCGGTGGAAATACATATACCCAGATCAGTCGTAGTGGATTTTCAGGGTCAATACGATGCCCGCAAAGGAATCCATCCAACGAAAATATCCTCTATGGATTTGTTTCGGAACATCGTTCTAGTACGTTTTCAAAAAAATATCCTACGGGGTTATATCTGGCGTCGATTGAAGGGGGTTTGGTCGACACTCAGTATGTGTTTGAAACGATACCTGGTACCTGGACTGCGGATGGAAAAAAGGTGATCACCGAAGGAATTCATGGTCCTGGATCTCGACACAGGGGAAACCACAAGCTTTGGAAGGCGTTGAGCAATATGAGAGAGTTTACGCCATGAGCATGTCCCCACAAGGGACTTATCTGGCTTTTACAGGAGAAAAGTATACAGTTACAGATCCTGATGAGTTATTTCTGGTGTTTCTTGAGACAGGTGAGATTATTCGAACTGGAGGTAATTCTTATGTTGGTCTCTGCATTTCCTGGTCACCAGATGAAGAATGGTTGATATTTGATTCTGCGGTCTTATCGCTTTTAACACAAAGACCCTTTGCCATACGGATGAATTGAGAATGCCGGTCGATATTCATGGGTTCAGGACAGATTTTTTGGACTGGGGATATTCATGGTCACCGGATGGGACCAAAATAGCTGTTAGAGGTTTGGTCACCGGGTTTGGGTATGGGATCTTAATCCTGGATGTTGAAGGAGAGTTGATCCAGGATTGGCTGTCTTCAGGGACATGTGAGTAATCCTCCCTCACCCTGACAATGGCGGTACCATTTGCCCCTCTCCTAAATTAGGAGAGGGGCGATCACTTAGCGTCTATGATGAAAATGAAAGTGGGGGTGAGGTTGATTGGTAGATTATTCAGGCGTTACAAACCGTAGCCTAATTTTCTTCGATCTTCCTGGTCACCAATTGCCTGAAAGCTTCTTCCTGTTCTGGCGATTCAAAGGCGCGTTTTGGGGATGATATCGAATGAATTCCGATGCAGGACGGTCTTCAACAGGAAATGTTCCTTGCCTTCGATGAGATCCTCAAAATTTTTCCAGTCGATCTGCTGGTTCTTATATATGCGGAAGATACCGATCCCATCCTCTGCAATCGTCATTCTGATCGAGGCGGTCAGATTCTCATCTTTAGAGGCCTGCAGTCCATACGAATATGGCCGCCAGACAAATATATTCAGAGCCATCAGCGGGATCGCCAGGGAGATAATAAATGCAAGGATTGGATCCTGAGATCTTAAAGGTCAGGGCAAAATAGGTCAGTAACACGCCGACGATCAGGTAAGCCACCCAAGCCAGAGGCATTTTCGCATTGAATAGTCTCAAACTGGTTACATAATCTTCTCTGGTCAACTGGAATTTTATCTTTATCGGTTCCTGCATCTATTGTCTCCTCTTAATCAAATCTGGAAGGATTATAACCCAGGTGTTGAAATATCCCCCTATCCGTGTTTATCCATGTCCATCTGAGGTTCAAAAGGTTTTGTTTTTCCCAATCCCGTACTACAATAGCCCCTATGTCCCCAACCATCCTTGGCGTGATTGCCGATACCCACATCCCCGACCGGGCTGCACTGATTCCGCAGAGAGCGCCTGGATCTGTTCTCCGAGCGGGGGGTGTCCGCTATCCTGCATGCCGGGGACCTGTGCAACTCGCCGGCTTGCTGAACCTGCTCGGCGAGATCGCCCCGGTACATGCCATCCGCGGGAATGCCGATCTGCGCCTGATCGGGCAGCTTCCCTGGGTGCGGCGGCTGGAGATTCGAGTCGGTGACCATCGGGATCGCCCACGGGCACGGCAACTGGCTGCGCTACATCCCCGACAAGATCAAATTTCATTCTCAACGGGCCGCGGAAGTTCACCTACTACGAGAATCTGGCCCGCGCCCGTGTGCCCGACTGCCAGGTGGTGGTCTGCGGGCATACCCACATCTCGGCCAACTACTGGATAGACGGGCAACTGGTCTTCAACCCCGGATCCCCCACCGAGCCGAAGAGCTCATCCCTGGCCTGATGCCCACGATCGGCTTCCTGCACCTGGATGAGGGTAACGTCTGGGGCGAAATAGTGTTTGTTTAATTGCATGGCCTTCGGTCGCAGTAATTATTACATGAACTGAAATTCATCACCATAAATGGCGCTAAATTTCAGTCTCACCTTCGTAGCCATTTGCTAGAGTTTTCCAGCTATAATACATCCATTCAATCTCTAGAGGAGCAGGACAATGAGTAAACCCCGGATCAAACTGATCATGAACCCGAATGCCGACATGGGCAACGCCTGGCGGTATGCCGCTAATCTGCGGCACCTGTTTGAAGGCAATGCCGAAGCTGACTGGACCGGCACAGTCTACCCCACCCATGCCCAGGAACTGGCCAAACAGGCTGCCGAGGATGGCTATGATATCGTGGTGGCAATTGGCGGCGACGGTACCGCCCATGAGGTACTCAACGGTCTGATGGAAGTGCCTGCCGAGAAACGCCCGACTATGGGCGTGATTCCACTTGGCTCCGGGAACGATTTCTGCGCCAATGTGGGCAACACCAAAGATCCAGATGAGGTCGCCAAGGCAATCCTGGACGGGCCATACCAAAACGATTGATGTTGCCACGGTGGAAGATGAGAGCGGCCGCAAGGAATACTGGGGCAACACGATCAATATCGGCTTTGGCGGCTCGGTGACGATCTTCTTCCCCACGGTGCGCTTCCTCCGCGGGTTCCCGCGCTATATCCTGACGGTGCTCAAGGTGATCTTCTCCAATTTCATTATCATGAAGAACAAGATCAAGATGGATGAGAAGGAATTCGAGACCGAGACGATCATGATCGCCCTGAATAACGGTCCGCGTGAAGGCGGCGGATTCCATACCGGCCCCAAAGCGATCATGGATGATGGCGAACTGGACATCACCATCGTGGACAAGGTCTCCCGGCTGAAGATGCTCATGCTGCTGATCCCCTTCATGAACGGCACCCAGGAGAAAGACCCCAAGCGTCAGCATGGACCGCTTCAAGAAGATCGAGATCACATCCGACAAGCCGATGTACCTGCACGCCGACGGTGAGTTGTTTGCCGGACTGAACCACGATGTCCACTATCTGAAGGTAGAGATCATGCCCAGGCGCTGAGAGTGATTGTCCCTGAATCAAAGTAACTCATAGAGTTACTTTGATTTTAAGTGTTTGCTGCGCAAACACTACAGGTATTCAATTAGTTTACAGTCAACGAGTTTTTTATGCCTACCCTACTCCAAAGCCTGCAAAAACACGATCTCGGCCACCTGCAGATTATCGCAGAGGGCTGGGATCTTGCTTTGCAGGCGCCAGATGTACGGCAGGGACGCAAAGACGCTGGCCGCGGCGATGCGCAAAAGCCACCAGCACCCTGATCGAACTGGTCGAAGACCTGGACCCGGAAGCCCAATCCGCTCTGTCCGATCTGATCGGGGCAGGCGGGCAAATTCCCTGGCACAAGTTTGCAGAGCAATACGGCACGGTGCGCGAAATCGGCCCGGGGCGGCGCGACCGGGAGAAACCGTACCTCTCCCCGATCTCTACCACCGAACGGTTGTGGTATCTTGGCCTGCTCTCGCGGGATTTCTTCGATTCGGCTGCCGGTCCGCAGGAATTTGCCTACATCCCTGATGATCTGCTGCCGCAGATGCCCGATTTCCTGCGCATTCAGCCGCCCAACCCGGTACTCAGCCGCACTGCCACCCCGGCAGAACGCGCTTACCCCTTCCCGGTCGACCGACCAGATCCTGGACCACGCCACCACCCTGCTGGCCGCCCTGCGCACCTCCGGCGGGGATGATCTGGAACGACTACCTGGAAGTAGAGAAAAGGATTGGCCGGTATCACCAGATACGCTGACCGCACTGCTCCGATCTGCCGGGCTGATCGGCGAGGATGGGCTCCGCTGTCTGAGCCGGTGCGCGCCTTCCTGGAAGCCCCGCGGCCTGAAGCGTTGGCCCAACTGGCAAACGCCTGGCTGCACAGCCCCGATTTTGATGATCTGGCCCATCATCCCGCACATCACCGCCGAGGGAGAATGGCTGCACAACCCGCTGGAGATGCGCCAAGCGGCGCTCTCGCTGCTGCGACACCCTTCCCGAAGGCCAGTGGTGGTCCCTCCCAGCGCTGATCGCCACCGTGCGCAGCCACCAGCCGGATTTCCTGCGTCCCAAAGGGGATTACGATTCCTGGTATCTCAAGGACACCCGCACCGACCAATTTCTGCGCGGGATCGAGTTTTGGGAACAAGTGGAAGGCGCTTATCTGACCTTCCTGATCACCGGGCCGCTGCACTGGCTGGGATTTGTGGAACTGGCCGCCCCGCAGATCGATGCGCCGAAATCTGTCTTCCGCTTCTCGCCCTGGTGCCAGGATCTGATCAAAGGGCAGCCGCCCGCCTATCCCTGGCAGGAAGATGAGACCCCCAAGATGGATTCGCAGGGGCAGATATTGGTACCCCCCAAGGCGCCGCGGGCAGCCCGTTACCTGATCGCCCGCTTCTGCGAGTGGCGCCACCCCAAACGCGGGATGTACACCTATCAGATCACCCCGGCCTCCCTGGCCCGCGCCGACCAGCAGGGACTGAAAGTGCGCCACCTTACCGGGCTGCTGCAACGATACAGCAACACCCCCCTGCCCCCCAATACGGTCAAAGCCCTCCAAGCCTGGGAAGAACACGGCACCCAGTTCAGCTTCCAGCAGGCAGTCGTGCTGCAGGTGAAGAATCCCAAGATCCTTGAGGGGCTGCGCACCTCCCCGGCAAAACGCTTCCTGGGCACACCGCTGGGGCCGACCTCGATCACCGTGGAGCCCGGCGCGCTGCAAAAGGTGCGGGAGATATTGATCAGTCTGGGGTATTTGGCTGAGGATAAAACCAGTGATTAGGGAACAGGAAAGACTATTTCTAACCACAGATGGATACAGATTCGGGAAACCAGGGAACGACACCCTCACCTGGCTGTGAACTGACCCCAAAAAAGTAGACACAAAATAAGAGATCTCCCCTAAGATAAACAAAAAGCAAGGAGGTCTATAAGATGTCCAACCAGAAACCGAGAACGATCTACCCGCTGGAGTACCGGCGGGAGGCGGTGCGGCTGTACTACGAAGAAGGGCTGACCCTGGCGGAGATCACCGAGCGGCTGGGGATCCGCAGTCCGCACCGGGTCAAGCAGTGGATGCAGCGTTACCGACGGGAAGGGGAAGCCTTCTTCCTGTCGGGGAGAGGGCGGTGCGGCCGGAAGAAGAGGGGGGAGAGCACAGAGGAATACATCGCCCGATTGGAGATGGAGGTCGAGCTGCTAAAAAAATATCAGTCCGAGTTGCGAGACATTATGCTCGCGAAGCGCAATATCGGGCGATCGAGTACTACCGGAGAAGTACCCGGTGAGCACCATGTGTGCATACTTCAATCTATCGCGAGCCAGCTACTACGCCTGGCGCAAACGGGTGAGGCAGCCCGACCGGGATGGTCTCCGGATGGCACTGGTCCGAGAAGCCTACCAGTCCTCGCACGGGGTCTACGGCTATCGGCGGGTGCAGATGTGGATCGAGCAACACAAAGGGATCACGATCAATCACAAGGCTGTTCTGAGGCTGATGAACCGGATGGGGATTCGCTCGGTGGCGAGGAAGCGCAAGCCAGCTCCCAAAGGGCACGTGATGGACAAGCTGTACCGCTATCCCAACCTGCTCAACCGGGACTTCTCTGCGGAGCGGCCCAACCAAAAATGGGTCACAGATATGACCCACATCCGCACCCAGCAAGGCTGGGCCACGCTGTGCACGATCAAAGATCTTTATGATGGGTTCATCGTGGCCTATCGCTTCGGGCCGAGCGCCACGATCCAGTTGGTGGCCGAAACCCTCAGGCAGGCGCTTGAAAAGAAATGGTCACTGATGGACTCATCCTCCACAGTGACCAGGGACATCAATTCCGCTCCCAAGCGTATTATGTCCTGATAACAGCTTACAATCTAACCCACTCGATGTCAAGGAAAGCCAACTGTTGGGACAATGCGCCGATGGAGAATTTCTTCAGCCACCTGAAGGAGGAGGCTATCCGCCAACATCCGGTATTACCGTTCAAGGAGGTCAAACAGATCATCCAGGAGTATATTGCCTTTTTCAACTACGAACGGATACAATTGAAGACGAAGCAGACGCCTTATCAGCAAAGGTTTCTGGCGAGCTAGGGAAAAGGATCATTTATTGCGTGTCAAAATCATGGGGTGCAGTCCACTGTTGGGAGATCACCTGGGATCGACCTCGATGACAGTCAATTCGGACGGCACACTGCTCAGCGAGGTACGCTATTCCGCTTTCGGTGAGGAACGCTATTCCTCCGGCACGATGACCACCGATTACCTGTACACCGGGCAGCGGGAAGAGGCTGAAGTCGGGCTGTATTACTATGTGGCCCGGTGGTACGATCCGGCGATAGGGCGGTTTATCCAGGCAGATAGTATTGTGCCGAATCCGGGGAGTGCAGTGGGCTCTATCGGTACAGCTACGCGTTTGATAATTTGCTTAAGTACAATGATCCGAGTGGACACTTTCCATTGTGTGTTGATGGAGTCGAGTGCTTTACTCTACCAGGCTATACTGGTGAAGAACAATGGGAACTAAGGGGAAAGAAAATTAAAAGCCCAGATATTGTATCTCGAGAAGAATGGGGAGCGCATGCCCCAGGCTCATATGGCGCTCAGAATCCAGCTGGTTCATCAAATGAGGGCGTTTACAGTAATCAAAATCCTGATGGGTACTACACATACGACGAAAATCTAGCTGATATCTATCATACAATAACTATCGATCATGAAGGAGATGATGCAACAAAGGATGTTCGTGCCGTTCAAGAAGCTGAAATGAACTTGGGGTTTTATGACATCGGATATCATTTTGTAATTGGGTCAGATGGGACAATATATGAAGGTAGAGATATTGGGGCGCGAGGAAATCACGCATATCCGAACACAGGTAACATAGGAATATTGTGGTTAGGGGATTTCAATCCAGGCTATGACCCTTCAGATCCTTATGGAAGAACAGGGCCTGATCCATCGGATCACTTAAGGCCATCTGATAACCAATACAATTCTACGTTCCAATTAGTCAGATGGTTGAATCGAGACTATGGCATTGACAGCATTCTTGGTCATCGTGATCTGAATTCTACAGCATGTCCAGGGGATAATGCTATGCCATATGTAGAAAAACTACAGGCAATTATCCAGTAGAAGGAGACCATGATGAAAAAGTTAATTGCCGCAATTTTCTCTTTGGCATTAATAATCCAATCCTCTTGTATTGGATCTCCTACCATGAATTAGACTACACCAGTAATGCCAGAAGGGCGGAAGACTGAAATTAGTCTAACGACAGTTGTTTCACCCACAGTTGAAATTGATCCAACACTGGCCTGGAAAAATGAGGAAATTAATTTTGGAAAAGAGCAGGTATATATTCTAGTTGAGGCGATAGAGGAATTCTATATTGAGAACTCCGAATATCCGATCACTCTGGATCAGCTTGTCCCGCATTACTTGCCATCTTTGCCAACGACTATCTATGGAGATCCTTATAATTACCAAAGAATCGATGGTTCATTTTTATAGTTAGTTTTGATCTAGTTCGACAGTCTACAGAAAACAGAACCGTTACTTGTGGTTATGTCATAATGGGCGAAGTATGGGAATGTAGTGGTTATTCCCCATAGCTTTTCGGTGGAAGTCTTTGCACTCAAGATCAAAAATATTTTTGCTACCATCCTCAGTATTCAAGGCCACTTCTCAATCACAATGGCGGAGCTGTGCCTGTTGACTGAAAAAACTTGCTTCTCTTCTTTTCCCAGCTGGCTGTTGGGAG
>CAVROH010000009.1:0-97415 GCA_963722735.1 uncultured Chloroflexia bacterium | reverse complement strand
TTCAATTTATAAAACTTGTAAATCAAGTCTCTTGGTGATCTTCGCGACGAGGGTCCACCTGGTCTCATACCGAACCCAGCAGTTAAGCTCGTCAGCGCCGATGGTACTTGGGGGGCAGCCCCCTGGGAGAGTAGGTCATTGCCAAGAGGCTTTTTTCTTTAACAGCCGTCGGTAGCTGGCAGCCAGTTGGGGAAGGGGGCGAGGCAAGCCCCCTGGGAGAAGCAAAAGCGCAGCTTTTAACGGGCATCTGCCAAGAGGCTTTTTTCTTTTAACCAGTGGGCAGAAGGCAGTTTGGGAGAAAGATACGTTTATCGCTCCAGTCTCATCCCGGCATGTCTCTAGCGGGGATCTGTTTTCAGGATCTCAAATCCCATCCAACCTAATTGTAATTACCGCATTTCAAGATAAAAATAGGCCTCACAAAGCCAGGCCTTCAGCTCGGCATCCAGCTCATCCAACTCCTTGATCTGGAAATGGATGGCGTATTGCCCCGCCACCGGGGAATTATGCCGGATGCGCGGGTGGCGGATTGGGTGTGGTAGCCAAATGGTGCAGTTCAGCGCTTTCTTTTTCAACGCGATCACCATGAACACCCCCGGCGTCTTTAGTGAGATCGCTGTTTTGGTGGCTTCCTCAAAGAATTCGCCGCATTCCCCCGCCAGCGCCAGCAAGACCGCTGTACAAGGCCAGGGCGTGAGGAGTGGCACCCTCCAGGTGGTCCTCGACCCGGTGGCGCTCACATACGTGTTGCGTATTGGTTTTCCTGACACCGCCGCCCGTAAGCCGAGCAGGTCCTGAATTTATCGTTAGTCATAGAAAAATCTTACCACACTGGGCAGACAGTGGCAGCCCTTGAAAAGGGGGGGCTCAAATCATCAATTGGTTGCCTCAGGCACATGGAATGGGACAGGGAACGAACCGGTTAGAAGAACTTCATCAGCATACAAGTAAAAATAATCATCAGGATCCCCTATCTCGTCAATTTCTACTTCCATCTTTCCTCCGGGTGATGTCACTAATTTCCCTTCAATAATTTCCCCCTGGACGATTTCTCCTGTAAGTTCGGAGGTAAAGGTTGTTGGCGCACTATCGGTAGTTACCCAGGTCATGATGACTTCATCTGTGAAATGCTCCAGACAGCGGGTTTCCCCTTCAGGTGTCATGGTAACCTCAACTTTTGCGCCAAATTCCCATCCCGTCAAATCTTCCTTTGGCAGTACCCAACCATCTTTCAATACCCCATTGAATTTAGCTGAATTATTCCAGGTGGGGACAGATAATTCACTAATAGGTGGAAAGTCATCGAGAGCAAGACCTGAAAAATCAGCGTTCAAAGTCCCTTGATCAAGATCAAAAACCAATGGGAAGACAAGTTCTTCGATATAAACCTCATAACTGGAATACCCACAGGTCACGTTCGATGGAAGTTGGGGGAACCAGAAATCTGAAAGAAAGAAACCGCCAAACACAGTTTCTACATTTACCTCAATGGTTACGGTTCCATAACTTTCGGGCGCATTTGGCCGAGGCCCATTTGGATCATCGTAACCACCATCTTCTTCCTCTCCAACATCTTGCTCGGTCTCGATTTCTTCTAGCTCTGGATCCACAGGCGCTTGTTCAGGCTCTTCGGCCGTCTGTTGGTCCGGCAAGAGGATATTGAGCTTGTTTGCCAAAGCCTGTTTGATGCGGAATACACCCGCCTGTTTTAATTTATTGAAGAATATCTTGGCATTGATCGGCTGACCAGTAGTGATGTAGCTTTTGACCATTTCCTTGATGATCTCAGGGCCAACCTCTTCTATCAATTTCAGGCCTTCCTTGATAAGTTTGGTCAGCTCTTTGGCGACGAACCTAAATGGCCGAACGATTGCCTGCCCCACTTTTTGGATCACAGTATGTCTTCGGTTCCGTCTTCTTTGTAGAATATCGGCCATTTGAGAATGCGCATGCGCTTTGGCGACGAAATATGCATACTTGGGATTGTTTTCATCAAGGTTGCTCGAAAACCGCAGATAATAATTAGCCAATATGCGCTGTTCATTGACCTGGCTTCTAGTTTGCGCAGGTGGTTCTGCGGATATGCTTGCCAGCTTTGCAGCACTCAGGGCGTTAGGGAATGCCTCTGGATTCTCCAGCATATGGGAATTGGCAGAGATCATAAACAGCATTGAGTCATCCAGGTTGTCCACGCTCTCCGAACTTCCTGGAAGGGAGCAGCTAAGGATCTGAATAGTGATTGCTAGTATAGAGAAGAGTAATAGCCCTGGGTTCTTTATACTAAATTTCATGGCTTCTCTCCTATTTCTATAGCAATCGTTTCAAGGTAGCGGAGAAGACCATCTTTCAAGCCAAATGTGAGCTGGGCGGTAAAATACAGAACACCATCCTCAACCACTTCTTTCTCCATTGGGATCTCTAGGTGTTCTTCCGCTCCCGCTGCTGCTAGAAGATCATCCAGGGTCATAGCCCGGACAAACTGCTCTGGCCTATATTCCGCAGGAACGAGACTTCCTGCTTCTGTCTCGAAGGTTTCCATCCCAACAGCTACTCCATTGATGAATGAATATTCTTCTCCTCGGCTGTAATAGGTCCACATTTCATTTCGGATTGGAATACTCTCCCCATCTGGCCCTGGCTCATCGTAGAAAAGAAGGATGAATGAGTCTGGATATCCCAGGTTCTGGATTAGCTCATTCTGGTCGGTTGAGAGTGTATACCGGTTGGAATTATCCTGTTGGTATGGCTGATAGCTATAAGTCTTGGCGGATTTTGCTACTGCTGAGAAACCAAAGCCCATCATTATAAGTAGAATGAGCCCTACTAGGAAAAATAAAAACAAAATAATCGTGCCACAGTTTAGCCACCTTCTCCTCTGTTTTCTTTCACCATCAATTACCACGATATCCTCCTTCCAAACTGGGACTCGTTTCAACAAGACAGGTTGAAATTATGAATAGAAACCGGAATAGACATAAGTAAGCCAGGAAGAACATGAATTTAATTCATCCCCGCTAAAGGCTTCGTTGGAATCAAAGGTGATTAGTTAGTGGTAGCAGAATGGAATATTAGAAATTCAATTATGAAAAAACACTTTTTCTCAGTATACAGAAATATTTTGACTGTATCAAGTGCTTAATAGTTTTTAGGGTGAGTTTCTGATATTTGTAAAAATGCTTTTCAGGATACACCGGGAAATCAGATGATTTTAAAATGCCAAACTCCGCTATAATCAGATCATGGACAGGCTCAAGGGGATCACGCGGCTCCCGCTGCTGGTTTTCTCTCTCAGCTTCCTGCTGGGGATCGTATTTGCCTCCCTGCTCACACTAAATACCTGGATCTGGTTGCTCTTCCCCACCCTGTCCGTGTTAATTGGCTGGGGGCTGCCGCGGCTCTTTCGTTGGGCGACTGTCCACGCCGATGGAACAGTCCGGGGACTGCTGACCCGCCTGCCGGGTTGGATCACCCAGCCGCTGAGCAAGTCTCTTATCGAACCCAACCTTTATCTCCGGCTGGTATTGACCGTGCTCGTTGGCGTATTCCTCGGTGCGGCGCGTTATCAGGCTGCCCAACCGGTTTTTACCCTGTCAGATGCTGCCTGGTACAACGATAAGTCTGACCCGTTGGCCCTGACCGGGATGATCGTCCGCCCACCGGATGTCCGCGAGACCCATGTCCAGGTGGTCCTCGACACTGAGGAGATCACCCAGAATGGGGTGCCAATCCCGGTAGGAGGGCGCGTGCTGGCTTATCTTTCCACCGCCGGGAACTGGACCTACGGCGACCGGGTGCGCGTCTGGGGGCTGCTGCAGACCCCGCCGGTGCATGAGGATTTTTCCTACCAGGATTACCTCGCCCGCCAGGGAATCTACGGCTACATGCCTTATACCTCGGCGGAGATCGTCGATCGCGGCAACGGCAACCGCCTGCTCTCGGCGCTGTACCGCTTTCAAGCAGACCGGCCTGGAGTTGATCTACAGCTATCTGCCAGACCCTGAGGCTTCCCTGCTGGCCGGGATCGTGCTGGGGGTTGAATCCGGCATCCCCGACGCTGTCGATCAGGCGTTCAAGGATACTGGCACCACACATATCATAGCGATCAGCGGATTCAATATCACGATTGTTGCAGGTTTGTTCGGAATCCTCTTTGGCCGCCTGCTGGGGGCGCGCCGCGGGGCGGTGGCGGCTTTAATCGCCATTTCTATCTATACCGTGCTCGTCGGGGCGGATGCGGCTGTGGTCCGGGCAGCGATTATGGGGGGGTTGTCGCTGTTTGCCGGGCAGGTCGGGCGGCGGCAGCACGGTTACAACAGTCTGGGGATCACTGCCGCCCTGATGGCGGTCTTCAACCCGCAGATCCTCTGGGATATTGGCTTTCAGCTCTCGTTTGCGGCCACATTGGGGCTGATCGTTTACGCCCAACCCTGGGAAGAAGCTCTCAGGGGTTGGCTTGCATGCCAGATTTTCAGAAAACGCCGCCCGCAGGCTGACCGGTCCGATCAGCGAGTATTTGCTGCTTACCCTGGCGGCTCAGCTGATTACTTTTCCCCTGATCGTATATCATTTTGGGCGGCTTTCACTCAGTTCCCTGCCAGCCAATGTCGCCATCCTGCCGGCCCAGCCCCCGGTGATGGCTTTGGGCGGGCTGGCTGTGCTGTTCGGCGCGCTGTGGCGTCCGCTGGGGCAATTGTTAGCCTATGCCGTTTGGCCTTTTGTCGCCTATACCATCCGCGTAGTGGAGTGGTTCGCCGGCTGGGAGGCAGGCGTGCAGGTGGTCGGCGGGTTCAATCTATGGATGCTGATCGGGTTTTACCTTATCTTGACGGTAATCACCCTCTACTGGCAGTTGGTGGTGGAGAAGCTTAGAGCCAGCATCAAGCCAGCACTCCTGATCGGGGTTCTGCTGGTTTCCGCCTTTCTGATCTGGCAGGCAGCTCTGACCGCACCGGACGGCATGCTCCATCTGACTTGTAATGGATGTTGGCAATGGGGAGGCGGCGCTGATTGAGACACCCGACGGCCGTTTTGTGCTCATCGGTGGGGGAGAGAGCGCCACGCGCCTCTCGGATGGATTGGGACGCTCCTTGCCCCTCTTCCACCGCAAACTGGATGTGCTCGTGGTGTCCGGTACCCGCCGGGACCAGCTGCGTGCCCTGCCAGCCGTGATCCCGCGTTACCCACCGCAGCAGGTCTGGTGGGCGGGGGAAGTTGCTGCCTCCAGCCCGGCCAGTCAGGTGCACACCTGGGTCACCCAGCACGCCATCCCCCTGGGGGAGATGTCTGCCGGTCAGACGCTGGATTTGGGAAACGGTGCGGAGATCGTTGTGTTGCAGATTTCTGATCAGGGGGCCGTGCTGCTCCTCCGCTGGGAGGATTTCCGCGTCCTCCTGCCGGTCGGCGCCGGGGAAGGGGACCTCGCCTCACCGGATGTGCTGCGCTTCAGCCAGGATCTGACCGCCGTTCTGCTGGCTAACAGCGGGGAGATCGAGCGCAACCCCCCGGAGTTGCTGGCGATTGCCCATCCCCAACTGGTGCTGCTCAGCGTGGATAGCTACAATGCCAGCCACCATCCCGACCCGGAACTGCTCGCCGCCCTGCAGGGCTATCCCCTCTACCGCACCGATCACCACGGCTCGATCGAGCTGGTCACCGACGGGCAGCAGATGTGGGTCTATGATGAGAGAGAATAAAATATCTAACGCATCATCTGAGGCAGGGGGTTTATTTTCATCGCCCCCTCACTTTGTGAAAATCATCTTGCCGCTAAGCAACCAGCTTGAATCTGTAAAGCAACTTTTAAAAAAGTGTCCGGTTTTGTCAGGTTTTGTCAGGTTCATCTTGAAACTGTCAAGAAAGACCTAAAAGTGTAACATTTTGGTGCCTTTTGGTACCTTTTGCTGGCTGTTCAGGCTTGGCTTTCCACTAGGTCCCTGTAGGGTCTCGGAACTTCCTCTCTTTCCCATTGGTCACCGGCTGCCAGCACATCTGGGTCTATGCCCAGGGCGAATAGAAAAAGGTCTCCTGAATTTCAGGAGATCTTGATATTTCGATGCTGATTGGGAAAGCTATTCCCGGACGATGATCTCGACCCAGAAAATTTCGTTGCCCAGATCCCCGATGCCAAAGGATTGGCCATTATCATCCCGCAGCATCCATATACTGCGGTAATGTCCGGGGGTGGCTGGCGCTTGCATGCTGAGCTTTATGATCAGCTTACCGCCGTTGGGAATCCCGTCCTCGGTCATATTGCTGACATCCAGCAGGTTGTAGGAGCCAAGGTCACTGAAATTCATTTCACCCACATGGATCAACCCAAAGTTCTCATTCCAGGCGCAGTCACCAGAGTTTGCGAAGCGCCATTCCTTCACAAAGCTCTCTCCAGGTTTGCATTACGATGCCATCTTTTGGAAATTCATCCAATAACTCTGCCCGCAGACACGGACGCCCGGCAACGGCTGACTGTTTGGTGGGGATTGGAGTTGGTGAGGGCAAAGCAGGCAGGGTGGGGAATGGCGTCGGAGACTCCGCCGGTGGATCGGGGTATTGGTGGCGATAAACACCGGTGTCGGGCTGCTCAGTGGGGTCGAGGTCGGCAGTGGTTTGGCCGCTTCGGTCAGGGCGATCTCGGCCTGCAGGGTCTCTGCTGCCTGAGTGTAGATCAGGTTGATCTGGTCCTCCTGGGAGACGGGATCTTCAGTCGGTTCCGGGGTCCCACCGCCACAGGCAGCCAGGAGCAGACTGGAGACTGTCAGCAAGAGCAAAAATGCTAAAGATTGTTTTTTTATCCATATACGTCTTCCTTTTCTAATCAAGGCACTATTATACCCGAAAACCACTTCGCAGTGGGATGTTTTTCTCTCGTAAGGATAGGTATTTTGGTGGATACTGAGACGTGAAAATTAGTCGGCTCAGAAGGGAAATACATCAATGATGGCTGTTACTTTTATATTCCAGATTCCGAATACTCTCTCAAGCTGCACCAATTATTTGCATCTCCCCTTTTCCTGCCGTATACTGGGATTATCAATTGGTGACATCAAGGAGGACATTGGGATGAGCTTTACTGTCTCTGAAATGACCAACCAGGATTATGACGCCGTCCTGGCATTGTGGAAATCTTCCGAGGCGATCGTACTGAATAAGACAGACTCAAAGGAATGTATTGCCAAACTCCTTGCTCGCAATCCGGGGATGAGTTTTATCGCCAAAGATGGCAACGAGTATGTCGGCGCGGTGCTGTGCAGCCATGACGGGCGCACCGGATATCTCTCCCATCTGATCGTACGGGAAGACCGCCGCGGGGAAGGGATCGGACGCCAGCTGGTGGGGCGCTGCATGTATAACCTCACCGGCCTGGGCATTCACAAGTGTATTTTGCTGATTATGAAAGAAACGCCGGAAGCACTCAACTTCTGGCGCAAGGTTGACCCGGCGGGTCGTGTCAATCTGGTGATGATGGGGCCAAGAGAGACGATCTAGCCGTTCGTGTTTAGATTCGTGCCAATAAATTTGACAACATCTTCAAAGGCCAACGCTTTGGAGAACAGGAATCCCTGTCCATAGTCACAGTTCACATCCTTTAGGTATTCCAGTTGGGCCTGGGTTTCGATGCCCTCGGCCACCAGTTTCATATCCAGATGTGAGGCCAGCGCTTGTAGTGTTTCCAGGATCTTATGGCTTTCCGGATTGGTTTCCAGTGCCTGGATGAAGGACTGGTCGATCTTCAATGAGTCTGCCGGGAAGGTCAGCAGATACGACAGGGTTGAATACCCGATGCCAAAGTCGTCCAGGCTCAGTCTGATGCCCCTCTGCTGCAGGGCGACAAACATGTCCCGGGCTTCCCGGCTTCTGCCCAGGTCTGCCTTTTCAGTGATCTCCAGCCTCAAGGAACCGGTGTTCAGTTTGTTCTTCACCAGGATACGGTCGAGGGTTTCCACCAGATCCGGTTTATGGATCAGGTCGGCCGAGATATTCACAGAGATATATAGGGGCGGATCAAGGGGGAAGAGCTGCTGCAACTGGACAGCATCCTTGGCGGCATAATTCAGTACCCACTCATCCAGTTGGTTGATTAGTCCGGAGGTGTGCAGGGCACTAAAAAACCCAGCTGGCTCCATATATCCCCTCTCGGAGGAATGCCAGCGCAGCAAGGCTTCCAATCCGACAACTTTTCCATCCGCGATAGACATGATCGGCTGGTAGTAGAGCCTGAATTCGTCATTATTCATCCCTTTGCGCAGCTCGGTCTCCAGTTTGAGACGCTGTACCAGGGCGTTGTGCATAATATTATCGTAGATCACCACCTGGGATTTGCCCAGTTCTTTTGCCCGATACATGGCGATCTCAGCATCTCGGAGCAGTTCTTCCGGCAGCACATAGGCGGGGGAGTACATGGTGATGCCAATGCTTACGTTCACAAAGACTTCCTGCCCGGCGATCAAGATCGGCTGGGACATGACTTCCTTAAGCCGCTCGGCGACCAGGAAGGCATCTCTCTCGCTGGTGACATCATCGAGAAAAATGGAGAATTCATCTCCCCCAAAGCGGGCGATCGCGTCCGACCTGGAGATGGTATCCTGCTCGCGGACGTTTTCCAGCAGCCGCTTTCCCATCGTGATAAGTACCTGATCGCCCAGCGCGTACCCCAGGCTGTCATTGATTACCTTGAAGTTGTCGATGTCCATGAAGATGACGCCAAACAGGTAATCCGAGTGTCGTCTGGCCCAGGCCAGGGCTTGCCCCAGCCGCTCGGTGAAATATGTGCGGTTGGAAAGCCCGGTGAGCTGGTCGTAATAGGCATTGTGCAGCAGTTGGGTTTCAAACCGGTTCCGCTGGATTGACAGGGCTACCTGCTGGCTGACGGCGATCACTAGCTGCAGGTCGTTCTCATGCGAGAAGCCGTATGGCAGACTGGGACGCCATGCCCAGATGACCGCTTCTACGATGTTGTTGACTTCCACCGGTACCAGCATGACGGATCTTTCGAGCAGACTTGTATTAATTCCAGCAGACTCGGTCATTGAGAAGATGCTGGCAGTGTTGTTTTCTACCACATCCTTCGTAATTGCCTGCGGGATGCCAATTTCTTTCAGTTGTTCGATCTGATTAGCCAGGATGATCTTGCATTCATCCGCTGCGATCATCTTGCGGACCGTATCGGAGATACGCGCGAGGGCTTCATCCAGCTCGGGGATGTTGATCAGTTGGTGCCCGATATCGTGCAGCAGGACAGCGTAGTTGTCCACCGATTGGAGCATCAGCTCGCCGGTGACCAGTTTCTTTTGCTGCTTCTTGCTACTAGTATCCTTGTAGCGCTCTTCCTGGTTGATTACTGTGATCAGGTGCCGCCCGATCCGGATATTATCATTGTGCTTTAACGCGTGGCTACCCTCAATCCGCGTCCCATTCAGATAGGTGCCATTGGTGGATTGCAGGTCGGTCAGGACCAGTTCGCGGATTTCTGGATTCAGATGTATGCGGGCGTGTTTACGCGAAGCAGATTGATCGGGTATCTGAATATCGATCTCCGAGTGCCTGCCAAGGTAATTGTCTCCCTCACTAAGTTGGTGCTCCAGCCGTTCGGCATTTGGAGACCTGATCATCAATGACCACATAATATTGTTGCCTTGTTATCCCTCATTGGTTACTCGTGGTATACCCAATGACAAAGAATTTATGCCATCCAACCGGAAACAAATAACCATCCTCGATTTCCTCACAGAGATGGTTATTTGATTATAACATTTCCAGTATCTTTTTGTTTATATATTTGCGGGCTAACTGAATTGTAAGTTGGTCAGTTGGCATTGACCAACCCTTGACCTTCGCTGTATCCTACGCCGATGGGGGCGCCTGTGCGGTAATACTGGTTGTCTAGAGCGTATAAGATCGGATCAATGGCTTCCAACGGAGGCAATTGGCCCTCTTCCCGCAGCAGAAGGGTATCGATATGGGTGGTAATCACCTCTCCAATGAAGATCTGGCGGTGTTCGATACTGAATTCTTTTATAAGTGCACATTCCAGGTTGACGGGGCATTCATCGATCATCGGGGCGGTCTTCAATTCGCCGTAGAAATTGGTGAACAGGGCGCTTTTATCCACGTCCGAGCCGGAGACGATCCCGCAGTAGTCCACCTTTGCCAGCAGTCCTGTATTGGGGATATTGATGCTGAAGGTTTTGTGCCTCAGGATGCCAGCATTGGTATGGTGATTGACATGCGAGGAGACGAACACCAGCGGGGGTTTGATCCCCATCAGGCCGGTATCGCCGATGGTGACATAATTGGGAACCCCATCTACAAGGGCGCCAGCCAGCACGATCGGCACCGGATAGATCAGCGGAAGCGGTTGTTTGAGCCTGGTTTTCATCAGTTAATGCTCCTGTTGGCTGTGTTTGGAGAGCCTTTGCTATCCTAACATGCCAGGATGAAACCCAGATTAATCCCAGACATAGAGGAAGATTAAATTGCCACCAGCCAGATGAACACGATGGCAGTCAGGATCGCCCATCCTACCCAATGCCAGCCGCCGGCGTCCATTGGACCGCTGCCGATTCCCGTCGGAGTGATCCGCAGTACCGGGGCGTGCTCCAGCGTGTCTGAGGAATTTCTCCTCCGGCGCCGTGCGGGGATTATATCCCTCAGCGAAGCCAGCAAATCCAGCGTTCTTGAAGACCTGCTTTACCGCTTTGAGGGCTTCATCCTGGTCTATGACCTCTTCTACTTCTCCCCAGATGGCCCTGCCGGGCAGTAAAAGTTCGACATGGGGGTTGGCGATCATGTTCAGATACCAGTGGGCTTTGCGTCCGAATCCGGCCAGGCAGTAAATCTTGCCCTCAAAGATGGCGTAGTTGGTGGGGGTGTAGTAAAGCTTGCCCGATTTACGCCCGATATTCTTAATCACCATGATATAGCCCGAGATCGGGTTGACGATCAGCCAGCCCAGACCCATGCGGTAGGCCGGGACCATAAAATAGCGGTTAACGAATTTGAATATCTGCTTGAGTGTGTTCATCGTAACCTCCTTGTGTGCGTAACCATTATGGCAGAAAGCGCAACCGAATTCAACCATTGAGAGTAAAATCAGAGCACCATCTCAGGAGGTGAATATGAAGAATAAAACATTCCTCATTTGGGTGATCCTCACTCTGGCTGTTCTCGCTCTCAGCGTGTTCTATTTCAGCCGTGAGGCGATCATCTGCTGGGATGGGATTGATGTGAACGAACCGTTGCTGAACGAACTTTGCGGGATCAGCCGGGAAGAGTATTTCAGCCCTGATTTCAATCCGGATGACTGCCCGGAGTCAGAGGAAGCTGTCTACATGGTCGGCGGCTGCGAGACCGACTGGCCCACTGCCCTGGGGATGACCTTCTTCCTGATGCTGTTATACCTGCTGTTCTCGGGGACCTTCTTCATTATTCGCTGGCTGGTTCAGCGGACGAAGACTGCATAGAGATTTCTTCGCAAATCAGAAACCTTGAGTTCGCTTAATCATTTGATCCTACGGCTCGAATGTCCGGCCCTGCATGCTCCATGGCCCCGTCCAGGTGATCTGCACATCACGCACCTGGCCGCGCAGATCTTCCTCGCTCTCCACGAAGACCAGTTTGGTGTTCTCAGTGCGCCCTCGCCAGCGGCCTTTGACCTTGTCCTCAAACAGCACAGGGACGGTCTCCCCCAGTAGTCTGGCATTCATCTCGCCGACGATGCGGGCTTGCTGGTCTTCCAGCATGCGGAAGCGGTGCCATTTCTCCTCGTCGGGGACATCATCTTCCATCCGCCGGTCGGCGACAGTGCCGGGCCGGGTGGAGTAGCGCGCCAGGTGGGCCACGTCCAGCCGCAGGTCTTCCAGCAGGTTATAGGTATCCTTGAACTGTTCTGCCGTCTCGCCGGGGAAGCCGACGATGATATCCGTGCCGATCGAGACATTCGGGATCATCTCCCGGATCCTGGGCGATCAGCTTTCGGTAATCGGCATTCGTGTATTCGCGCTTCATGTTAGCCAGCACTTCGTCATTGCCGGCTTGCAGCGGGGACCTCGATGTGCGGCATGATCACCGGATTCCTGGCGACCACATCCAGCAGGTCATCGGTCATCCAGTTGGGATGCGAGGTCAGGAAGCGCAGGCGTTTCAATCCGTCCACCTCGGCCACGACCTTGAGCAGTTGGGCCAGATTGGGGCCGTCGGGGATGTCCTTGCCGTAGCGGTCCACGATCTGCCCCAGCAGGGTGATCTCCTGGACGCCCTGTTCCACCAGACGGCGGACTTCCTGTACGATCACGCCCACCGGGCGGCTGATCTCAATCCCGCGGCGGTAGGGGATGATGCAGTAGGTGCAGGCGTGCGAGCATCCCAGCACGATGGGGACATACGCACTCACCAGGGATTGCTGCTCTTCAGCTGGCAGCACCAGATCGCCGTCCAGCAGGGCGTTGCGTACCTCGACTTCAGATTGGGCCAGCGCCCGGCTCTCATCCTGTGAGAGGTGGGCGATCAGCGGGCCGGGGTCGGAGGGCGGAGAGAATACGTCCACATGCGGGTAGCGTTCGGCCAGATGCTCGGTGCCTTTGACGCCCACCATGCAGCCCATCAGGTTGATCACCAGATCGGGGTTGCTGCGCTTGTTTGCCATCAGTGAGGTCAGATAGCCGTGGGCCTTGTCCTCGGCGGATTGGCGCACCACGCAGGTATTCAGCACGATCACATCTGCCTGGCCGGGTTTGTCGGCGGAGCGGTAGCCCATCCGCTCGAGGGAGGAGGCTACCCGCTGGGAATCAGCCACGTTCATCTGACACCCGGCAGTCCAGATAAAGTACCGGCGTTGTTTTTTATCCATAGTCGCATATTATACCAAATTAGTCTGAATAGAAGGTAGTAGCCAGAAAAAAAACAGGTGCTTAGGCACCTCAACAGGGGCAAAGCCCATGTTGCGTGATCAAAAAAACTCGCCACTGTCCACTTTTTTGGATAAGCCCAGGATGCCGAGGAAGTCGGCAGGAGGGGTTATTACAAGGTCAGGGTTAGAAAAGCACTTGACAAAAGACTATTAACTTGTATAATACAAGTACTTCTAAAAACAAAGTATAAATTAAATTCAAAGTAATAGGAGAATATAATGTCTACAAATCAAGTTTCCCAGGCTGCCAGGCAAATGAATGCCATGGCCTACAAGGATGGTCTCATGGACCTGATGATCGGCGCTTTCTTCACCCTGCTGGCCCTCCAGGAGCCGCTGGAGATGCGTGGTTACGCCGAGTGGGTCACCTACTTGCCTTCGTTTACCGCCATGGCGATCGGCCTGGTGGTCTATGCGGTGGTCAAACGGAAAGTGGTCATGCCGCGCATCGGGATGGCAAAGGTCTCCCTCCAGCGCAACCCGGCCCGGCGGAATATCTTCCTCTTCGCCCTGGCTCTGCAGTTGGTCACCCTGGTGATCTTCATCCTTTCCGCTAACGGCTGGCTTTCCCAAAACCTGCCTGCTCGCCCCAGTTGGCTGATCGACGCTTTCTTTGCCGTGGCCACCTTCGGCTTCTTCGCCTTCCTGGGTTTTTCCGCCGATGCGCCTCGCTTCTATCTCTACGGTGCCGCTCTGGGGATTGTGATGATGATTGCACCTTTCACCCGGGGAGATTTTCGCCTGGTGGCTCAACTGCCGATCATGTTTGCTGGGTTGGTGATGGTGGTTGGCGGCGTAGTCACCCTGATCTCGTTCCTCAAATGCTACCCGCCTGTGGATCTGGAGACGGCCAATGACTAGCGAAGAAAACAAAGATCTCCATCCGCTGGCCGACCTGGACCGAGTGATCCACTCCCCAGCCCGCCTGATGGTGATGACCTATCTCTACGTGGTCGAGAGCGTGGACTATGTCTACCTCACCCACCTCACCGGGCTGACCTGGGGTAACCTGGCCACCCATGTGGGCAAGCTGGAAGAGGCCGGCTATGTCGAGATCGAGAAGACCTTCGTCGACAAGAAGCCCTACTCGGTGATCAAACTGACCAAACAGGGGCGGGCTGCCTTCAAGGCCTACAAAGCGCAAATCAAAGGTGTCCTCGACGATCTGCCGGAGTAGATTGACAACACTAGCAAAAGCCACGGATTCCCCCGGGTCTTTTGTTATACTGGGAGAAAATTTAAGAGCTCGCTTTGGGAGATGACCAATGGGAAAAACAGATTTCAAAAAGACCCTCAAATACCTCTATCAGCCCGGCAGGAAGGAGTTCGAGCTGGTCGAGGTGCCCGAGATGCAGTTCCTGATGGTCGATGGGGCCGGGAATCCGGACACCGCCCCAGCATACCAGGAAGCGCTGGCAGCCCTGTATGGGGTAGCCTACAAGCTCAAGTTCATCTCCAAGAAACAGCTAGAGCGGGATTATGTTGTCCCGCCGCTGGAAGGGCTGTGGTGGGCGGAGGATATGGGCGCTTTCACCGCCGGAGAAAAGGACGATTGGCTGTGGACGATGGTCATCATGACCCCGGACTGGATCACCCCCGACCTTTACCAGCAGGCGGTTGAGGTGGTTGCCGCTGGCAAGGAGCCGCCCGCCGCCCTGGAAAAGCTCCGCCTGGAGCGCTACGCTGAGGGGCTGTCTGCCCAGATTCTGCATATCGGCTCGTACGCCGATGAAGCCCCCACGCTGCACCGCCTACACCATGAATGGATGCCTCAGAATGGCCTGACCTTCAACGGCAAACACCACGAGATCTATCTCAGCGATCCGCGCCGGGTGGCCCCTGAGAAGCTCAAGACCATCCTCCGCCAACCGGTGAAAAGGATCTGAGTCCAGATTGCGCGAGAATGACCAATTTTGGAGGCGTGTAAATCACTCCCGCACGCTTCTAGCGGGAATCTACCAAGAGATAGTAGGCAGATAAAGGAAATTGGTTGAGCCCTTGCCCTGAATATCTCACAAAAAAAGCCCTGTATAATCCAGGGCTTTTGGCTTAGTAATGGTAATCCCTACTCCGGGGAGATATCCACCAAAATGGCGCGCACCAGGCGGCGGTAGCTGTAGCTGCCAGCGGCGGCCTGCCAGTCTTCACAGGTCATCAGGGTCACCCAGTCATAGGTCTCGTGCCGGAAGGCTGTCCCGATCTGCGTGGGGTGGATCAGCCGGTTCTCGCGCACCTCATAGGTATACACCATCCCCC
Organism: uncultured Chloroflexia bacterium; assembly: GCA_963722735.1. Classification (GTDB taxonomy): domain Bacteria; phylum Chloroflexota; class Anaerolineae; order Anaerolineales; family UBA11579; genus UBA11579. Next base: position 82,258 of record CAVROH010000009.1, on the reverse strand, counting down.
AGGCGTGGATCCTGACCAGATCGCCGTGCTGCAGGGACTTGATATTGATGAACGGTCCCGGGTAACCGTTGGCGCTCCACACATGCCCGGTGAGCACCGTGTTGCCTTCATAGGTCGGGAAGGCCGATCCGCCCAGCCAGCCAGCGTTGTCGCCCAACCAACTGACATCCCAACTGTTGCCGGCCGCCGGTACGCCGAGGATATCCACCCCGACGCCCAGTTGAGGTACTTCCAGCCACAGTTCGCTGAACGGGGTCAGCGTATTCTTACCGCTGACGGTAGTATGTTCACCTGGAGCAAAGCCGGTATCCGGGAGGGCATCGGTGATTGAGAAGTTAATGATGGAATCCGCGCCGTCGTTCAGCGGGTTCTCAAGCTCATCTATTATCGAGGTAGTACCGCAAACAAACAGGGTATATTTTCCTGCAGGCAGCGCTGTGCCGTGATTGATGTTCACAGTAGAAGTAAAGGTGGCGCTGTCGTAGCTCACCGAGTTGATCGCTATCTGTACATCGTCCCCACTCACCCCGGCAAAGCAGCTGACTGTGTTGAGGGTCTGGTCGGGTCCGATATTCACCAGCAGGTAATTGCCCGGGTAAGTGACATCAAAGGGGAAGCTGCTGCCGGGTGGGTCGAACACACTTTCACTGAATTTCACCATGATCTGTTTGATAGTGCCGGTGAGGTTTAACTTGGTCAGGTTGGTGGAAGACACGGTCGGGCCAGTAATATCTGATAGCTCCCAAAGTTCATCCCCATGAGTGCCGTCTTTCGCCTGGAAAAAGAGCCTTTCGTAAAATATAGCAGGGAAACGCGGGTTGCTGTCGCCGTTGGGGTTGATGTCGGCGGCTACGGCCACATTGGTACCATCAAAGGAGATCAGCTCATACCCCTCCGGCCAGTTGTACCCGGCAAAATACAGCTTGCCGTTGTATTCGGTCAGCCAGTAGGGGGAATCTGTGCCGGCGACCGGGCTGGCGGTGGCGCCGTTGTAGGACCAAAGCTTATAATCGCTGCCGTTATTGGTAGCCGAGAAATACAGTTTACCCTGGTAAACGGTCAGGTCTTCAGGATAGCTGTTGGGGAAGCCGGTGTAGATGTCGGCGGCCAGGCTAGCAATCCCGGTGGCTGAATCGTACTGCCAGAGTTCGATACCGGTGATAGGCGCTTCGGGAACGAAGTACAGCTTGCCGTCAAACACGGTTAGCTCAATCGGGTCTGAGCCGACTGCCCCAGGGACGATATCGGCTGCCAGGCTGGCGGTAGTGCCGTCATACCTCCACAGCTCGTTGCCGTTGATTCCATCCGTGGCGTTGAAGTATAGCTTGTTGTTGTAAATCTGAAGTGAAAATGGATTGCTGTTCCCATCCGGATCAAAGGGGTTGATATTGGCTGCCAGGGTGATGACCGCCCCGTTATATTGGAATAATTCGATGCCCTGAGGCCACAGGTACGCCGCAAAGTACAGGGTCCCGTTATAGACCGTCAACCCATTGGGATAAGAGCTTGTAAGGCCGACAGCAAGGTCAGACACCATTGCCGGGGGATTGGTGCCATCGTAGACCCACAGCTCTTCACCATGGGTGCCGTCATCGGCACGGAAGTACAGCCAGCCGTTGTAGATCGTGAAATCACTGGGATTGGAGCTGCCGGCAGGGTTGATGTTGGCGATCATCACCGGGGAATTGAAACCATCATAAGCCCACAGTTCTGCGCCGTTGGAGCCGTCCTCTGCTCTAAAGATCAGGGAATTGCCAAAGTTGATCATCTCTGACGGATTGCCGTTTGCAGTTCCGGGCTGGATATCCGCCACCAGTTTGGCAGTGTAATTCAGCGCGTAAACACTGCTTACTTTAATAGTAAGCAGTACCGCCAGGAGAATAACGATTTTTATTTCCCGTTTGAGCATGGCGTATTTCCAATAAAACAGTTCGCTCTGTGGATGCATAATACCGGAGCTAAGATGCTTCATTATACGATGAAAACTTAGTTTCAGATCAGTGGTCTAAAGGGATACTGGGAATCATAAAAAAACAAGCCCCGGATTTCCGGGGCTTGTCCTTTCTAACTTGTGTGGCGAATTTGCGTCAGCGAATTTGCCCTAACTCAAAAACGTAGTTTTTGAGTCTAGTACATCGGCGGCTGAGCGGCATTGCCGGGGCATTCTCTTCCGGCAGGTCGGTGATCAGCGCTTCGGTGGTCAGGATCATGGCAGCGATGGAGGCAGCGTTCTCGAGCGCGCCGCGGGTTACCTTGGCGGGGTCGATCCAGCCGGCCTCAACCATGTCCACGAAGTCTTCAGCCAGCACATCGATAACCGATCTTGTTGTTCTTCTTCTCGACCTGGGTGCGGCGGACGGTGTCCACGATCACGGAGCCGTCTTTTCCGGCGTTCTCGGCGATCTTGCGCATCGGGATCTCGAGGGCGTCACGGACGATCTTGACGCCAACCTGGGCGTCCTGCGCTGTCCATCTTGACTTCATCAAGTGCATCCATCGCGTTGATCAGAGCAACCCCACCGCCAGGGACGATGCCCTCTTCAATGGCGGCACGGGTGGCGGAAACGGCGTCTTCCACGCGGTGTTTCTTTTCTTTCAGCTCGGTCTCGGTGGCTGCGCCAACCTTGATCACGGCAACGCCGCCGGAGAGCTTGGCCAGACGTTCGTTCAGCTTCTCTCGGTCGTAGTCGCTGGTGGAGTTCTCGATCTCGGCACGGATCTGCTCGATGCGGCCTTTGATCTCGGTGGCATTGCCCTTGCCGCCGATAACGGTGGTGTTGTCTTTACTGGCCGACAACCTTCTCGGCGGTGCCGAGGTCAGCGATGGTGGCGGTTTCCAGCTTGCGGCCGGTCTCTTCAGAGATCACGGTAGCGCCGGTCAGGACGGCGATGTCCTGCAGCATGGCTTTGCGGCGGTCGCCGAAGCCGGGGGCTTTGACGGCCAGCACGTTGAGCATGCCGCGCAGTTTGTTCAGTACCAGGGTGGCCAGGGCTTCGCCGTCCATATCTTCGGCGATCACAACCAGGTCACGCTTGCCGCACTGTACCAGTTTCTCCAGCAGGGGAACCAGGTCTGCGGCAGCAGAGATCTTCTTGTCGTGGATCAGCAGGTAAGCATCTTCGATCACGGATTCCATTGTCTCGGGGTCGGTGATGAAGTAGGGGGAGAGGTAACCGCGGTCGAACTGCATACCTTCAACGTAATCGGTCTCGAATTCGAGGCCCTGGGAATCTTCCACGGTGATCACGCCGTCGTTGCCGACTTTGTCGAAGACTTCAGCGATCAGCTCGCCGATCTCGCGGTCCTGTGCGGAGACGGAAGCCACATTGGCGATATCGTCTTTGGTCTTGACGGCGATCGCCTGGGAGGAGATCTTGTCAGCCACGGCTTTGGTGGCGGCTTCGATCCCGCGCTTGAGCAGCATCGGGTTGGCGCCGGAGGCCAGGTTCTTCATCCCGCCGGTCACGATGGCGTGGGCCAGCACGGTGGAGGTGGTGGTGCCGTCGCCAGCGATGTCGTTGGTCTTGGTGGCGGCTTCCTTCAGCAGCTGGGCGCCCATGTTCTCAAAGGGGTCTTCCAGTTCAATTTCTTTGGCGACGGTAACGCCATCGTGGGTGATGGTCGGGGCGCCAAATTTGCGGTCCAGAGCCACGTTGCGGCCTTTCGGGCCGAGGGTGGTAATTACTGCTTCAGCGACAACATCCACACCAGCGATCAGTTTGCGGCGGGCGTCATCTGAGAAAATAATATCTTTTGCCATTTTGATTTACTCCTCTTAGGAATCTTGAAATTTGGATTGGGGGATTAGCCCAGAATTGCCAGCAGGTCAGATTCGCGCAGGATCAGCACTTTCTTGCCGTCCAGTTTGATCTCGGTGCCTGCGTACTTTGCAAACAGAACCTGGTCGCCTTCTTTGACGGTCATCTCGACCAGGGCGCCGCTTTCGATTTTGCCAGGCCCAACAGCCACAACAGTACCCTTCTGGGGTTTCTCTTTGGCAGTTTCGGGGAGCACGATACCACCAGCAGTAATCTCTTCCTGCTCGATGGGTTCAACCACTACACGGTCTGCGAGGGGTTTGAGTTTCATATAAAAGCCTCCAAAATAGTTTGAATTTTGATTGTAAAGTTGCTTTTAGCAACAAAAAAATTCTTTGCTAACCACCTTGAATGATACCGATTTTTGCCCTATGCGTCAAGCGTTGGATGTATGAGTTTTATAAATCTTTTATATTTGAGGTTTTGGGAGAGTTGGCTTAGTTTATCTTGTTTCGGCAAAGATGCGGCATACCTGGCGGTTCTCATCCACGATCCCCATGATGGTGGGATCTCCGCCGTAGGTGGCTTCCAACTGGTCCATGACCGGGTCAGCCTGGTCACACAGGCCAAAGGCCGCCAGCATTGAGCTATATACATAGTAATAGATCACCGAGCCGTTATTCAGCGGCAGTCCTTCTACCTGGATGCGTTCCAGCGATTGCAAGCTGTTCATCCGAGGCGTCCACCAGCGGAATCACGCCAAAGAATTCATCGTAGAGCACTTCGCAGCCGGCCACGGCACATTCCAGCATGGGGATCGAGCCCTCAAAGTTGCGCGCCTGCGAGCGGATATAGCCCAACTGCCCATATAGGTCGGGGTTGGTGTAATCGAAGGAGAGCGCCGTTTCGGCATTGAGGGCGGCAGCGAAGAACTGACCCTGGCGGGTATAGGTCTTGGCGATCGCCAGGTAGGGCAGCGGGTCCTGGATGCCGATATTCTTGTTGATCGAGGCTGCCCGGTCGAAATATTCCAGCGCCTGGTCGTACAGCTCCAACTGGCGGTAGTTCTGCCCGATGGAGATATACAGGAAGGTCATGTTCGGCTCGATCGCCGCGGCAGCTTTGTATTCCTCGATCGCCTGGCTGTAATAGCGCGTGGATTCGAGCACATAAGCCAGCACGCGGTGGGTATCCATGAATTCGGTTCCAGCGCGACGGCTTGCTGGGCCAGTTGGAGTGGCCTGGTCGAAGCGCAGTTGATCGGCGAGGATCTCGGCCCGGTAGGCCAGGGCCAGGGCGTTACGGTTATCCAACTGCAGGGCGATGGTGGCGGCTGAATTGGCTTCTGTCAGGTAGGGATCCCGGTCCTCAAATGGGGTGGAGGTCGAGGTCGCCAGCCAGTCCAGCACCAGGGCGCGCACTGCCTGGACCTTGCTCACTTCCGGGGCCAGTTCCACAGCCTTGTCGATATTCTCTTTGGCTGCCAGGAGCTGCTCGTAGCCCTCATTGGGGGTCAACAGGCGGGCGTAATATACCTGCAGGCGGGCCAGTTCGGTCAGGGCGTCGATGTTCTCCGGGTTGAAGATCAGGGCTTCTTGGTAGGCGCTGATCGCGCCGCCCAGGTTGCCGGCATCCAGCAGGGCCTGGGCTTCGACCAGATAGGAGTTCGAGGAGCGGGTCGGCGTGGGGGTGCCGAGGATCATCTCCTCCAGGTCATCGGCGGTGGAGACGATCGTGATATTCAGGGCGATCAGGGCGATGATGATCAACACGCCGGTGATGGTGAACATCTGCCCCCGTTTGCGGAATACCGAGCGGTCTGAGCCGGGTACTTTCATCGCAGGGATCCCTGTCTAGTTGCCGTCTTCGGCAGTCGGTTCGGCGGTGGCGGCAGGGCTGTCGGAGGAGATGTATTGTTCGCAGATATCAATGCCGGCGTTGGCGTTTTCCACGGCGATCTGGTCGGCGGAGACATTGGCGATCAGTGCCTGGAAGATCGGGATTGCCTCGCTGCATTGGCGTGTATTGGCCAGCGCCAGCCCGTACATATAGAAGTATTCGGCGTTGTCATAGTCCAGCGCCAGGCCAGTGACGATCTCGCCATTGTCAGTTTCGCCGCCGCGGATCGGCATATTTGAAGGCCTCGATCGCCTCTGGCATATTGCAAATTCTTGTACAGCGCCACGCCCCAGTTGCCATAACGGATCGGGTTGGTGGGGTCGTTATCCACCGCTGAGCGGGCAAACTGGGCCGCTTTGGCATATTCACCGATCCCCAGATAGATGCGCGAGATATAGGTATCGGGCAGTGGATTGTCGGGGTCGAAGGTGTCGGCGATGTTGAACTGCTCGATGGCGTCATCAGTAGCGTGCCAGCGTCCAGTAGATCAGACCGAGGAACTGGTGCAGGTCGGCCACCCGGTCATTGATCGCGATGGCTTGCTTCAAATTGTTGGGCAGCTTCTTCATAGTTGCCGGTGTAGTAGAGTACATAGCCGCGGGCAGCGCAGCGCCACCAGTGATTGGTTGTCCAGTTGGATAGGCCGTGCGGGAGTGGCTGGCGGCTCCTTCGTAATCACCCTGGTCGGTGAGCAGTTCGGCGTAGTAGGCATGGGCTTCCACGCTGTCTGGGTTGAGCTCCAGCGCCTGCAGCAGGACTTTCTCCGCATCCACCTGGTTGCCCAAAAAGCTGTATGCCCAGCCAAGTTCGGCCAGTGCCAGCGGATTCTGGTCGTTGAGCAGTAGGGCGTTCTCAGCGCTGGTCTTGGCGGCGGGGTAATCGCCCACCAGGATCTGGTTGTGGGCCAGCTTGACGTACAGGGAGGAGAGATTCGGCGCGCCGGTGCTGGCGATGATCGCTTGCTTATACAGATCGATTGCCTGGTGAAGCTGGCCTTCCTCGGACAGTTGGTCTCCCTGCAGTTCCAGAGATTCGGGGACCGGGGTAGGGGTGGGGGTCGGCGCCTGGGCAATCGGCAGTTCTTCGACCACGTAGCGGTCGAAATACCAGACCAGCCCGATTAACACCAGGAATCAGGATCACCAGTGCGGGGTTGGTACGCCGGTGCCGGCGTTTTTTGTCCATGCGCATTTTGCTGCCGTTGAGATACATAGCGATCTATATTATACTGCCCCCCACCAGCCGTCAAGCACGGTTTACCCACGTTTGTCCTACGATAAGGGCTAAAAATCAATTCACCATAGATAAACACAGATGGGTGGTTTTTTCCCTAATCCCCATTAACTAATCACTATTCACTGTATAATTATTCCATGCGATTTGACGTTTTTACCCTCTTCCCGGAGATGTTCTCCACCTACCTGGATGAAAGCATCCTCAAGCGCGCCCGGGAGGCCGGACTGCTGGAGGTGGGGCTGCACAACATCCGAGATTATGCCGCCGACAAGCACCACACCACCGACGATGTGCCTTACGGCGGCGGGGGCGGGATGGTGATGAAGCCTGAGCCGATCTTCGCCGCCGTGGAGAGCGTCCTCGGCGCGCCGCCGGCCTGCCCGCTGATCCTGCTGACTCCCCAGGGGCGTCCCTTCACCCACAAGGTCGCTGAGGAACTCGTTCAGCAGCCTCATCTGGCCCTGCTCTGCGGCCGCTATGAGGGCGTGGATGAGCGCGTCCGCGAGCATCTGGTGACGGATGAGATCAGCCTGGGGGATTTTGTGCTCACCGGCGGCGAGATCCCCGCCCTGGCGATCATCGATGCCGTCAGCCGCCTGATCCCCGGCGTACTTGGTGACCCGGACGCGGCCAAAAATGACTCACATGCCAGCGGCCTGCTGGAGTACCCCCATTACACCCGCCCGCCCGAATTCCGCGGCTGGGAGGTCCCCGATGTGCTCAAGTCCGGCAACCACGCCGAGATCGACAAATGGCGGGCGCAGCAAGCCGAGAAAAGGACCCGAGAGAGACGTCCGGATATGCTGGATGAGGAGTAGAAAAGTTTAGCCAGAGGAGGCAGTGATGGAACTTAAGAGTTCCCGTTTGTTTCGGAGAGTGGTGCAAGTATTTTTGTACCTCAATCTGCTGGTGTGTCCGTTCATCTTCATCGGGATGATGTTCGCGCCCAGTTGGATCGCATTCCTGGAGCCGGTGGTCTGTCCAGAGGGCATGCAGTTAGTGACGGTCACCGAACAGCAGGAAGATATGGAGGGCGACCTTGTCAATAACGTCACCACACACTGCGCCGATGGCCGGGACAGGGTCGATGTCACCTGGAAGGTGATGGGGATCATGGTCGGTTTCCCGATCCTGGGTGTGCTGGTCTTCCTGATTGCCCCGATGAAACCAAAGGAAGATGAAAGGCCGATGATCGATCCAGAGGGATTTAAGTAGAGGGTTGCGAAGAGGGTTGGGGGAGAAGCCAGAAACCAAAGCGGACCTGAAAGATAAGATTGAATTTTGTAAATGCTAGTGTAAAATATTGAGAGATCCTCGATATTTTATTAAGGGGCAAATCATACAGAACAAAAGCCAGAACTAAAAACAAAAACAAGATGTAAAGCAGATCTCGCTGCCCTGAAAAATGCTAGCCCTCAAAAAAAGAAAAATAGAACTTCAATAGGTGATCATCCGGTAATTGTGATAATTGGTCTTTTGATTGCATTAGGATCCTTGTTTTTTGCTTTCATTCAAGTAATCCCAGTGTTTCCAGGTGTGGATAGTCTGCCGGAGTTATTTGGTTTTGTGAATCGTGACGATAAGCGAGAGAATGTAGATCTTGTAGCGTTAGTAAATTCGCATGCCCTTTGTGTTTATACCTACTATTAGGGTCCTGTACAATGAACGGTAAACGGGTATCGGTTTATCTGAAAGGCCGTTCCACTACTAGCTTGTGAGGTACGTGAACATCGTGAGAAACAGCGTTAATTTTTGGCCTCAACTGCCGTCATGATGCTAGCTTGCCAGACATTGCTCCCAGCATCATCACCGGGAAAAAAGCAGAACCCTGAAAATGATCAAGTTTGTTATTCAGAACAAAACCTGACCGATCAGGAATGTAATAATGCCGGCACACATAGATACGCCAGCGCGATCTCTGTCTCGGGGATTGGGGGACGGATTGTTCAGCCGATGATGGCAGCACCTACCTAGAAGGCTATTCCACTTATACATTCTCATTTTTCGGCAAGAGCAGCTTAGAATATTCTCACCCGGAAGAATTGGTCTGGGACAGTTACACCCACAATTTCTCTGAGACTGGCAGGAACACCTACGAATTTTCCGGATCTCTTGATGTGATGAATACCGTTTGGGAAGTCACCTTTTATTCATGGGGATTCCAGGAGGAACTGACCCTAACCTGGGAGTGCGAAAATGGCACCTGCGGATGTATAACCACAGGAGAATTTGATCTATCTGATTAGTGCTCGTGAAAAACAGGGCTGTGTTTCTCCCATAAGAATTCCATAAGAACCCGCCCCCATACTTGGCTGGATGCTTGCACCATATTTTTTGGTGTGTTAAAATTGTACTTTGAGGTAATTAGCAAGGATTAGCTTCCTTGCTAATTGATTGCTAATTGCCTCAGAAAGTATAAAAATGACCAACGAAACTGAACTGACCGAACTAACTGAACGCCAGAAGTTCCTCCTCGGGCTGACCGTCCAGGAGTATGTCAAAACCGGCAAGCCGGTCAGTTCCACGCGCCTGGTCAAGGACTACGGCCTCGATCTCAGCTCGGCCACCATCCGCAACGAGATGGTCGTGCTGGAAGATGCCAATTATCTACGCAAGACCCACGACCGCGGCGGGCGCGAGCCGACCGAGGATGCCTACCGCTTCTTCGTCCGCGAGCTGATGCAGCGCCCCGAGCTGCCCGTCTCGCTGCGCCACTCGATCACCCACCAGTTCTACCAGGCGCGCTACGACACCACCCAGTGGATGCGGCTGGCCGCCTCTGTGCTGGCCCACCAGTCCAACGCCGCCTCGATCGTCACCGCACCTCAATCCGAGCGGCCGAGCTTCAAGCATCTGCAGCTGGTCTCGACCACCGGCCGGCAGGTACTCATGATCCTGGTGATGATGGGTGGGCGCGTCAGCCAGCAGATGCTGGTATTGGGCGAACCGGTCACCCAGGATCAGCTCACCCAGACCGCCAACCATCTCAATGCGGTGCTGCGCGGCAAACTCGGCAGTGAGATTTCACTCAATCCGCCGGCAGACCTGGATGCTTTAGGCGTGGATATGTACCGCCTGGTGACCGAGGAACTGCGCCGCGCCGATCAATCCCTGACTGGCGAAGTCTACCAGGACGGCTGGACCAATATGCTCGCCGAACCTGGCTTTGAGCAGGTCGCCTCTGCCCGGCGCGCCCTGCGTGTGCTGGAAGAACGCCCCCGTCTGGAGAATTTACTCTCCCAGACAGTGATGAACACCGATGTCGGCGGCGTGCAGGTACTCATCGGCGGCGAGGGCACCTGGGAAGAGCTGGCCGACAGTTCGCTGGTGCTGGCCCGCTACGGCGTCCCCGATCTGGCGACCGGCGTGCTTGGGGTACTCGGCCCGATCCGCATGCCCTATGGGCACACCATTTCAACAGTCAATTTCGTCGCCGGGCTGCTCAGTGAGCTGGTCAGCGAGACGATGGGAGATGGATAGCATCTCCATCGAGTGAAACCAAATAGCGTTACAAACGTAATCATGATTATCAGGTGAAAGATGAGCAAAAAAGAACAAAAGAAACAGGAAGAAGAATTGGGAGAAGCAGTGCCGCAGAAGACTTTGAAACAGAGGTGATCGATGAAGCCACCGAAGTCAAGCTCCTTTTGCAGCAATTGGAAGAAACTTCGGCTGAAGCTGACAAGAATCTGGACGGCTGGCAGCGCTCGCAGGCTGAGTTTGTCAATTTCCGTAAGCGCGTGGAGCGTGACCAGTCCCGGATGTATGAAGAGGCCGCTGCCAGGATTATCAAGCGCGTCCTGCCGGTGATCGATGACCTTAACCGGGCGATGCAGAACCGCCCGACCGAAGGTGAGGCGCCGAATGGGCTGACGGGATGGAATTGATCTCCCGCAAGATGCAAAGCATACTGGAATCTGAGAATGTCAACGTGATGCAGGTGGAGGGCGAGATGTTCGACCCCAATCTGCACGAGGCGATTGCTCAGGTAGAGAGTCCCGACCACGAGAGCGGGCAGATTGTCGAAGTCATTCAACAAGGCTATATGATCGGGGACCGTGTGCTGCGCGCCGCCCTGGTCCGGGTAGCCAGCTAATTCAGGAGGAACAACAATATGGCAAAGATCATAGGTATTGACCTGGGCACGACCAACAGTGTGGTGGCCGTGATGGAAGGCGGCGAACCGACCGTGATCCCTTCAGCAGAAGGCGAGCGGCTGGTTCCCTCTGTAGTAGCAGTCAACAAGAACGGCGAACGTCTGGTCGGGCGCACTGCCCGCAACCAGTCGGTAATCAACCCCGAAAACACGATCTTCTCGATCAAGCGTTTCATGGGCCGCAAATACAGTGACCCTGAGACCCAGCACTCGATCGCCCATGTCCCCTACCGGGTGGCAGAAGCCCCCAACGGTGATGTGCGCGTGATTCTGGGCGACCGTGAATACTCCCCGCCGGAGATCTCGGCGATGATCCTGGGCAAGCTCAAAGCAGATGCCGAAGCCTATTTGGGCGAGACAGTCACCCAGGCGGTGATTACCGTGCCGGCTTATTTCAACGACAGCCAGCGCAACGCCACCAAGGATGCTGGCAAGATCGCCGGCCTGGAAGTGCTGCGCATCATCAACGAACCGACCGCTTCCTCCCTGGCTTATGGCCTGGACAAGAAAGCCAACGAGATCATCGCCGTCTATGACTTGGGCGGCGGCACCTTCGATATTTCGATCCTCGATGTGGGTGAGGGAGTCTTCCAGGTGCGTTCCACCAGCGGCGATACCTTCCTCGGTGGCGATGACTTCGACCAGAAGATCATCGACTTCTTGGCTGATGAGTTTAAGAAGAATGAAGGCATTGACCTGCGCAAGGACCGCCAATCCCTGCAGCGTCTCAAAGAGGCTGCCGAGAAGGCCAAGATCGAACTGTCCACCATCATGCAGACAGAGATCAATCTGCCGTACATCACTGCGGATGCGAATGGCCCCAAGCACCTGGTCACCACCCTGACCCGGGCCAAGCTCGAGCAGCTCTCTGATGAGTTGATCAAACGCTCGCTGGGACCGATGCGCCAGGCGCTCTCCGATGCCGATCTCAAATCCGATGATATCGATGAGGTCGTGTTAGTGGGCGGTATGACCCGCATGCCCGCCGTGCAGGAAGCCGTGCGCAGCCTTTTCGGCAAGGACCCGCACAAGGGCGTCAATCCGGATGAGGTCGTTGCTGTTGGCGCGGCTATCCAGGCAGGCGTACTTGGCGGTGAGGTCAAGGATATCCTCCTGTTGGATGTCACTCCGCTGACCCTCTCAATCGAGACTCTGGGCAGCGTGGCTACCCCGCTGATCGAGCGCAACACCACCATCCCTACCCGTAAGAGCCAGATCTTCTCGACCGCCTCCGATAATCAGTCCCAGGTGGAGATCCACGTACTGCAGGGCGAACGCCCGATGGCGCAGGACAACAAGTCCCTGGGCAAGTTCACCCTGGATGGGATTCCTCCGGCGCCGCGCGGCATCCCCCAGGTGGAAGTCACCTTCGATATTGATGCAAACGGCATCCTCAAAGTGACCGCACAGGACAAGGCCACTGGCCGCTCGCAGAACATCACCATCACCGCTTCCTCCGGCCTCTCCGATGACGAAGTCAATCGGATGAAAACGGATGCTGAGATGCACGCCGCCGAAGATGCCACGCGCAAGTCCCTGATCGAAGCCCGCAACAACGCTGACAGCTCAGTCTACACCGCTGAAAAAGCGATGAAAGACCTCGGCGACAAGATCGATGACGATTTGAAAGCCAAGATCCATGAAGGCATTGAAGGTGTGCGCGCCGTGATTGAAGGCGATGACCCTGAAGTGATCAACAAAGCCACCGAGACCCTGATGGAATCTGTCCAGGCGATGGGCGCGGCTGCTTACCAGCAGGCCGGCGCTTCAGAGATGGGGGGGGACCCCGGTGAAGAGGGCGAAGAAGCCCCCGATGCCGGTGAGGACGTGGTTGACGGCGAATTCACGGAAGACGAATGACGATCAGGAATAAATTCCTGATCGTTTAATGCGAACTAAAAATGTGGAAAGGATCATTTTTTAGTTCGCTACCAAAATATAGATAACAATGTAGGGGCGGGTTTCTAACCCGCCCTGATGAAAACCGAGTCAGGCCTTATGAGCGAACAAGATTACTACGAGACCCTCGGCGTGCCCAAGAACGCCAGCCAGGACGAGATCAAATCAGCTTTCCGCAAACTGGCGCGCCAGTATCACCCAGATGTCAGTGACGCGCACGATGCTGAGGATCGCTTCAAAGAGATCAACGAGGCCTACGCAGTGCTCTCCGATGATGAGAAACGGGCGGCATACGACCGCTATGGCCATGCCGGTCTGAATGGCTTCGGCGGCGCCCCGGATTTCAGTAACCTGGATATCGAGGACCTGCTAAATATGTTTGGCTTTGGCGGACTGGGGGGATTCGGCCGCCAGCGTCGTTCTAACCCCAATGCCCCCCGCCGCGGCGCCGATCTGCAGTACAACATGAACCTGGAATTCGAGGAAGCCGTTTTTGGCATCGAGAAGGACGTCGAGTTCATCCGCGATGAAGTCTGCGAAAGCTGTAATGGCAGCAAAGCCGAACCGGGCACCTCGGCGGTGCGCTGCAATACCTGCAATGGCCAGGGTGAGGTCCGCCAGACCCGCCAGACGCTCTTCGGAGCGATGGTCCAGGTGGTGACCTGCCCAACCTGCTCCGGCAGCGGCCAGATCGTCGAATCTCCCTGCAAGCAGTGTCACGGACGCGGCATCGAGCGCAAGACCCGCAAGAAAAATGTCTCGGTGCCGGGCGGCGTGGATACCGGTACCCGTATCCGTCTTAGCGGTGAGGGCCAGCCTGGCACCAACGGTGGCCCGAATGGCGATCTGTACCTGTCTCTCCGGGTCGACCAGCATAAATTCTTCAAACGCCGGGAGAATGACATCCTGCTCAATCTGGATATCAATATTGCCCAGGCCGCCCTGGGTGCGGATGTCGAAGTCCCCACGGTGGATGGCCCGGCGACCCTCTCGATCCCTGCCGGCACGCAGCCTGGTAAGGTACTGCGCATGCGCAATAAAGGTGTGCCCCACCTGCGCTCAGAGCGCCGTGGCGACCAACTCGTGATCGTCAATACCGAGATCCCCAAGCGTCTCAACGATGAACAGCGCGGTCTGCTGGAGAAACTGGCCGAGAGCCTCGGTACCGAGGTCAAGCCCCAGGAGCGCAGCATCATTGATTCGGTACGGGACTTTTTTGGCGGGTAAATAAAACCTAATTCACCGTAGATGGCCGCGAGGCTTTGCCTTGCTATAGGCCTTTGGCTTCCAGCGAGAAAATCACTTGCTTCAGCCAAACGCCACGAACACGGATTCTGAAATCATCCATCCCGTAGGGAATTGTTGACCGGGCGCAGCCCGGCAACTTGTCCGCAGACTTGGTTTTACCTGTATTGGAAACCAGCCCCCCATCCCGGAGTATGCCTCGGTTCCTGGTTACTGAATTTCCTTCTCACCAGTCCCTATTCACAAATCACTGGTTTATAATTACCCCAATATCAACTCGAGGAGCACACTATGAGATCGATCGCCGTGTATTGTGGATCATCGGACAAAATCGCCGAAGAGTACCTTCAGGTCGCCCGCGACACTGGCCGTTTGCTGGCCGAGCGCGGTATCAAGTTGATCTACGGGGCCGGCAGCACCGGGATGATGGGGGCAGTCGCTACCTCGGCGATGGCTGCCGGTGGGGAGGTGGTCGGTGTCATGCCCGAGATCTTCAATACTCCCCAACTGGCCCTACCGGACACGACCGAGTTCATCGTCACCCCCGATATGCACTCCCGCCTGGCGATGATCATTGACCTCGCCGAGGGGTTCATTGCCCTCCCCGGCGGATACGGCACGATGGATGAGTTCTTCCAGACCGTCACCTGGGCGCAGATCGGGCTGCACAGCAAACCGGTCGGGCTGCTCAACCACAAGGGATACTACGATAAGTTGATCGACTTCCTGGGGGATGTCTCCGCCGAGGGATTCATGTACCCTGGTCACGAGGGTCTCTTTATGCACGCCCCTACCCCCGAGTCCCTCCTGGAGAAGATGCAAGCCTACCAGGTTCCTGCTGAGCTGCGCAAATGGCTCGATCGGGATGGGTAATACTAGAACCTGAAATCCATCGGGTGTCGAGTTTATCTGTTTAATTGGTGGTGAATGGGTGAAAAATCACTTTTTCACAAAAAGGTAATTTGAGGCTGTGCGGGTATATCCAATTCCTCGGCCGATACTCAAGAGATATTCCTCGGAAACCTCGATGCTCTTTTTGGGTGTGAAGTATTTCTCCAAGTTGGAAGTGCTAAATTTGTATTGGCCATCTCGGCGGATAAAAACACCAACCAATTCAAAATCCCTGTCAATTGATGCCATTCCGGCATCCCCATGGCTATTGTTGGCTAACAGCAGTCCCCCCGGTTTTAAATATTCCTTGCATGCCAGAGAAATAAAACCAGCATATTGTGAGATCAGCAGATCGAAGCTGTTGATCTCCTGTCCGAAAGGTTTGTTGTAATCTGCTGGATAGAAGATAATTTCAGGGTCTGCCGAATAATGTTTTCGGGATGAGATGAAATCAAATAGCTCTGGGCTGTTGAAGAATTTGGCAGTCGGTTTGTCAGAATCCACATAACAAACGCTGTTGAAAACAAATGATGGTGTGACGTGAACAAAACTGCCTGGATATAAGACCCTTTCTATATGAAAATTATCTTGAAGCTGAATGAAGATATCTTCGCGTTCAAATTCACGTTCAATGAAGTACTCCCGATATAATTTCACTCAGCCCTCTCCACCGCCAGCCCGACCCAGTCCTCTATCATCAACTGGTCAATGATCTTCAGCCCGTGCTTCTCCAGGGCGGCGAGCATATCGGGCATTTTCTCCTCCAGGATCCCGGAGAGCAGCAGCATGCCGCCGGGAGCTGCCAGATCCCCCAACACGTCATCCAGCAGGCGGATCAGGATGTGGCTGAGGATGTTAGCCACCACCACCGGGGCTTGAGTCACCGGGAACAGCCCGCCGAGCACATCCGCCACCGAGCCAGCCTCGAACTGGATCCCCTCCGTCACCTGGTTGGCTTCAGCCGTCTGGCGGGCGATCTCGATCGAAACGGGGTCAATGTCCACCCCGTAGGCCGCTGACGCGCCCAGTTTACGCCCCGCAATCGCCAGGATCCCAGATCCGCAGCCGATATCCAGCAGTGTGTCTCCGGGGTGCAGATATTTCTCCAAGAGGATCAGGCTCAGTTGGGTGGTGGGATGCGTGCCGGTGCCGAAAGCCATCCCCGGGTCGATGCGCAGCGGCAGGCGTTTGGTAACGGGCATCTCTGCCCAGGCGGGCAGCACCAAAATCCGCTCCCCGACCTCGATTGGTCGGTAGTGCTGCTTCCAGGCTTCCATCCAGTTCTGGTCATGGATTATGCTGAAGGCTGGTTCGGGGAGCGGTTCGATCCGCCCCAAAAAGTAGAGCGCTTCCAATAGCCGCTGGCGGGTGTCCTCCAGTTGGCTGTCCACCGGCAGATAGGCGCGTACCCGCATCGGTCCGGTCACTTCGCCGAACTCATCCGCCGCGGCCTTGATCGCCGTACTCTCCACCGCCACGCCTCCCGGCGCAAATCGGGAGAAGACCTCGGCGACCGCTTCGGCCAGCTCTCCGCTGACCTCCATGGAGATTTCCAGCCAGGATTGTTTGTCCATGGGTTAATTATAGCAGGATTGGAACAGGCAAATTAACCACGCAGTGTTTACTTTGGCTGACAGGTGGGGGTATCAATGTGGGATCGCTAGGGAGATGAGATGAAGTTAGTAAATTTCCGCGAAAGCGGGAATCCAGGGGGATAATTTAGCACTGACTTATGACTATTCGACTAACTGACTACCCGACTACTTCGCCGGATTATCCAGCCGCAGTCCGTGGCCGCGGACGGTGACGATGAAATTATGGTCCGGTTGCACTTCTGCCAGACGGTCACGCAGGCGGCGGACGAGGGCATCCAGCGCCTGATTGGAGACATCGTAGGCATGGTCCTCGCCCCATACGGCGGCGATCAGCTCATAGCGGGTGACCACACCCCCATCGGCGGCAACCAGCAGCTCCAGCATAGTGAACTGGGCCACCGAGAGCGGCGGCTGAAGCTCGACACCGTCCACCCATACGCGGCGGGTCTTGTCATCCAGACGCAGGCGTTTGGCGCTGTCCAGGCTGCCTTCCAGCCCGTCGGTATCCAGCGGCACGGTCGCATCCGAGCTGAGAAAGACGAACTGCTGGGCCAGGGAGATCTGGATCGTATCGCCATCCTGTAATTTCACCGGGCCTTCAATCCTTCTTGCTGTTGTGATGGGTGCCGTTCTTACTGCCCAGATCTACCAAGATGATCTCGTCCTCGGTCATTTCCAGGCGGGCATGCTGCCGGGAGACCTGCTTATCCGGGGTGATGATGATAATATCGCAGTTCGCATCCCGGCCGATCAGCAGATCGCCGGTGAGATTCCAGCGCTGGCCTTCCAATGGCCCCGTCTGGGCGATCAGGACAGGCGATCTCTTGTTCTTGCGGATTTTCCATACGCTTCCCTCAGGTGTATAATACCAAAAGATCAATCGCTTGCCTACAAATAAAGGATACCTATCTTTAACTTCGGCAAGCAAGACCGAGAACAATTATGTCAACATTGAAACCCGGAGACACCCTCAAGGAACGCTACAAGATCCGCCGCTTCATCAGCCGCGGCGGGATGGGCAGCGTCTACATGGCAGACGATCTGCGCCTGGATGGGCGCACCTGCGCCATCAAGGAAGTGCGGCTGGATCCTTCCCTGCCATCGGATACCACCCACCAGACCCGTGAGCAGTTCCAGCGGGAGGCAAATGTGCTTGCCCGGCTGGACCACCCCAACCTGCCCAAAGTTTCCGATATCTTCTCCGAAGGCCAGAGTGATTTCCTGGTGATGGATTACGTCCCCGGCAAGGACCTGCGTACCCTGATGATCGAAGCCCGCCAGCGCAAGGAATTTCTCACCGAGCGGGATGTGCTCTCCTGGGCGCGGCAGATCAGCGAAGCGCTGATCTTCCTCCACAGCCAGGACCCGCCAATCCTGCACCGCGATATCAAGCCCAGTAACCTCAAACTGACCCCGAATGGGGTGGTCAAGCTGGTGGATTTTGGGCTGGTCAAGATCATGGCCCCCGACGATGCCACGATCACAATCGTGCAGGGGCGCGGTACGGCCCTCTACACCCCGCTGGAGCAGTACGGCGGGGATACCGGCCACACCGATGCCCGCAGCGACATTTACGCCTTGGCCGCCACCCTCTATCACCTGCTGACCAATACCCCGCCGATGGAAGCCCGAGAGCGCTTCCTCAACCCGCACAAGATCGTGCAGATGCGCGAGATCAACCCCGATATCAGCCCGCGCACCGAGCGCGCCATAGATTGGGGCCTCAGCCTGCACCCCGATCACCGCCCGGAGAGCATGCTCCGCTTTAGGGATGCCCTGCTGGGCAATTGGAACCCGGAGCACCGCCCGCGGGCACCTTTGCCGACCCCAAGCTTTGCGGATGTGATTTCTTCTGCCCGGGAGCGGGAGCTGATCTGGGTATCCGTTGGCCTGCTGATCCTCAGTCTGATCGCCACCCTGTCCCATTGACTATAAGAGCTTGCTATGAAAACCACCCCTCCCGAAAAAAGTGATTACATTCGCTCGATCGTCTATATCCTGATCTACGTGATCGCCATTGGGGGCAGCGCCTTCCTGCTACTCCCCGACCTGTGGTACCTGTGGGCGCTGATCGTGATCGCCGGCGTGGTGATCCTGGTAAGCTGGCACCGCGGCGCCACCGCCTACACCTGCCCCAACTGCGTCCACACTTTTGAGCTTTCCTTCTGGAAGGACTTGCTCGCCCCCCACGGCGTGGATAAAGACGGCGGCTGGCTCTACCTCAAATGCCCGGCATGTGGGGAGCGGAGTAAGATGCAGGTGCTGAAGAAGGAACAGTAGACAGAAGGATAGTAGGTAGTAGGAAGTAAAAAACCGAATTCACCAAAAATGGCCCCAAACCTGTGGTTTTCTATGGCAGATAAACACAGATGGGGGAAAAATTTCTTAATTCTCCCCGTAGGGACATGTTGACCGGGCGCAGCCTGGCAACTTGTCCGCAACGTTGATCAATTCCTGCTCTTTTCAACGCTTTTCGGCTGGACTCCACCGTCTCTCGCCCTTGTTAGGAGAGGGGCAAATGGTACCGCCATTGTCAGGGTGAGGGAGGATTACTCACATGTCCCTGAAGACAGCCAATCCTGGATCAACTCTCCTTCAACATCCAGGATAAATATTCCATACCCAAACCCGGTGACCAAACCTCTAATCGCAATTTTGGTCCCATCTGGAGACCATGAATATCCCTACCAAATAATTATCTGTCCTGAACCCGTGAATTTCGACTGGCATTCTCAATTCATCCGTATGGCAAAGGGTTTTTAAGTTATATGCAATAAGTGCCGAACTATCAAACATCAACCATTCTTCATCTGGTGACCAGGAGACACAACTAATATAAGAACCCCCTCCAAGTCGAATGGTCTCTCCATTTTCAAGTAACACTAAGAATAACTCATTAGGGTCACTGAATACTTTACGCCCTGAAAAGGCCAGATAAGATCCATGAGGAGAAAGGCTCAATGAACTCATTCTCTCAAACTGCTCAATATCTTCTAAAGCTTGATTTCCCCGGTATCAATTTCCAGGACAGAAAATTCCTTCAGTGACCACATTTTTTCCATCAGCTGTCCAGGTACCCGGAGATGTTTCGATCCACATACTGATTTTCGATCAAATCCCCTTCAATCGACGCCATATATAACCCTGTAGGATATTTTTTGATAACGCCGTACTGGGACCTGATTTCCGAAACAAATCCATACAGGATATTATCGCTGGATGGATTCCTTTGCGGGCATTCTATGAACCCGGAAAATCCATTCCCACTAATCTGAGTATAAGTATTCCCGCTTGGATCCCAAAAGTATAGCTCCTGATAAACAACATCTGTCATAAAAGGCTTTGGAATTG
Source organism: uncultured Chloroflexia bacterium (assembly GCA_963722735.1). Lineage (GTDB taxonomy): Bacteria > Chloroflexota > Anaerolineae > Anaerolineales > UBA11579 > UBA11579. The sequence continues at coordinate 62,227 of CAVROH010000009.1, read as the reverse complement.
CCCCAATTAATCGCTTGCTATCGCCTGCCCAATCAAATTCAATTAGATCAGTAACAATAAATTCCAGTCCTAATTCGGCTAATTCCAACCTTTCTTCTCTTTCTCGAAATAGCTTTGGGGGGTTTCGTCATTTATCAAGTCCACTTCCGCTATTGGCAATACCTGATTTTGACTATTTGTACAGGATGCCAAGAAAACCAAGAAGAGTAGTAGAATTGATGTCTTTTTCATAAACCCTCCTAATCAGAATATTGCCTTGTAGTTTGTTGTCTACGACCTCCGCCTGGATTAGGAGGTGTGATTGGTTGTCTGAAAGGCTTTTCAGGTGAGGTATAACCGTTTCTAGGATAACCTTTGTAATAGGGAGCAGATCGTTTTTTGAATTGATCTGTTCCAGCATCATCCGGCGGCATTGAAAAACCAAGATTATCAACTATATCCATAGCAGCATCTTGAAGGGATGAAGTCTTCCCTCCAATCTCATCAACCAGTTTTCCCGCATGATAATTTGCCTCGAACTCATTATCCAACAACGGTCCACAGCTGTTCAGTTTCATACATTGATTTCTGGTGAATAGCTTCATGAATAAACGAACCAAATCCTTCAATCGTTCCCACTCTGTCTGCCCTTATGTTAATGACATTTTTGGTTGGACCTTCATATGTCGCATTTGAATTTGGAGAACCCGGGATTGAATCATAAACTTTCACTGTATAGTCAGCATTTACATCAAGCACATTGTTCAAGCCGTTAGTCCAAGCTTGTGTTGTTTGTGCGGATAGCAAACCATCTTCTATCCAAGCAGAACATTCAACATAAAGATATCCTGAATATTCATTCATCATCATAATACAAGTTGCTGAATGACCGCTTGGATCTGTATACATAATTGGATTATTATAGGTATATGCATACCGATCATACCCCTTAGCATTCCCCGGATTCGGCACAATGCTATCAGCCTGGATAAATCGCCCTATCGCCGGATCGTACCATCGGGAAACATAGTGATACAGCCCGATCTCAGCCTCCTGCCGCTGACCGGTGTACAGGTAATTCGTGGTCATTGTGCCCGAATCATATCGAATCTCCCCGAAAGCCGAATATCTCATCTCACTGCCAAGACCCCGGTAATCATCCGTTGCCATTGAGGTCGAACCCAGGTGATCTCCCAACAGTGGACTGCACCCCATGATTTTGACACGCAATAAATGATCCTTTTCCCTAGCTCGCCAGACACCTTTGCTGATAAGGCGTCTGCTTCGTCTTCAATTGTATCCGTTCGTAGTTGAAAAAGGCAATATACTCCTGGATGATCTGTTTGACCTCCTTGAACGGTAATACCGGATGTTGGCGGATAGCCTCCTCCTTCAGGTGGCTGAAGAAATTCTCCATCGGCGCATTGTCCCAACAGTTGGCTTTCCTTGACATCGAGTGGGTTAGATTGTAAGCTGTTATCAGGACATAATACGCTTGGGAGCGGAATTGATGTCCCTGGTCACTGTGGAGGATGAGTCCATCAGTGACCATTTCTTTTTCAAGCGCCTGCCTGAGGGTTTCGGCCACCAACTGGATCGTGGCGCTCGGCCCCAAGCGATAGGCCACGATGAACCCATCATAAAGATCTTTGATCGTGCACAGCGTGGCCCAGCCTTGCTGGGTGCGGATGTGGGTCATATCTGTGACCCATTTTTGGTTGGGCCGCTCCGCAGAGAAGTCCCGGTTGAGCAGGTTGGGATAGCGGTACAGCTTGTCCATCACGTGCCCTTTGGGAGCTGGCTTGCGCTTCCTCGCCACCGAGCGAATCCCCATCCGGTTCATCAGCCTCAGAACAGCCTTGTGATTGATCGTGATCCCTTTGTGTTGCTCGATCCACATCTGCACCCGCCGATAGCCGTAGACCCCGTGCGAGGACTGGTAGGCTTCTCGGACCAGTGCCATCCGGAGACCATCCCGGTCGGGCTGCCTCACCCGTTTGCGCCAGGCGTAGTAGCTGGCTCGCGATAGATTGAAGTATGCACACATGGTGCTCACCGGGTACTTCTCCCGGTAGTACTCGATCGCCCGATATTGCGCTTCGCGAGCATAATGTCTCGCAACTCGGACTGATATTTTTTTAGCAGCTCGACCTCCATCTCCAATCGGGCGATGTATTCCTCTGTGCTCTCCCCCCTCTTCTTCCGGCCGCACCGCCCTCTCCCCGACAGGAAGAAGGCTTCCCCTTCCCGTCGGTAACGCTGCATCCACTGCTTGACCCGGTGCGGACTGCGGATCCCCAGCCGCTCGGTGATCTCCGCCAGGGTCAGCCCTTCTTCGTAGTACAGCCGCACCGCCTCCCGCCGGTACTCCAGCGGGTAGATCGTTCTCGGTTTCTGGTTGGACATCTTATAGACCTCCTTGCTTTTTGTTTATCTTAGGGGAGATCTCTTATTTTGTGTCTACTTTTTTGGGGTCAGTTCACAGCCAGATTGGGTATCGTTTGATTCCTCTATCCGTGTCCATCTGCGTTTATCTGCGGTGAATTGCCTATTACACTCTCCAATTCCTCCTCCAGCTCATCCAGTTCCGCCATCAGCGCCGGGGGGATCGAGTGCGCCGGGAAGCGTTTCTTCAGCTCCTCGATCTGGCGTTCCAGTTCCTTGATCCGTGCTTCTCTTATCGTTCATTTGCGGTACACCCATTCCCCGCCGACCATCGTCGCCACCGGGGCGAGGTGCTGCAGTTCCTGCGGCGGAATCTCGAACAGATCCTCTTCCAGCACGATCAGGTCGGCCAGGTAGCCGGGAGCCAGCATCCCCAGGCGGTCTTCCATCCCGGCGGTGTAGGCCGGGCCGCGGGTATAGGCTTGCAGCGCATCCATCAGAGTCAGCCGCTCCTGCGGGTACCAGCCCTCCGGGCCGGGATAGCCGTTTCCCCGCTGGCGGGTGACAGCCGCATGCAGCCCGGCGAACGGGTTGGGCGTGTCCACCGGCGCATCCGAGCCAAAAGCCAGCCTGGCGCCCCGTGAGTCGCAGCGTCTCCCAGGCGTAGGCGTATCGGGAGCGCTCTCCCCAGCCAACGTCGGCCATATCAATATCCGAGGTGGCGTGGATCGGCTGCATCGAGGCGATCAGGTCCAGTTCGGTCAGGCGGTCGAGGTCGTCGGGGTGCAGCACCTGGACGTGCTCCAGCCGGTGGCGCAGGTGGGGCAGCCCGTTCTCGCGTTCAAACTGGCGGATGGCGGCAAACCCGTTGAGCATCTGGTGGTTGGCGGCGTCCCCGATGGCGTGCACCGTCAGGCTGAGTCCGTTGGAGACCGCTTTGGTGCCGAACTCGGTCAGGTCCTCGGCGTCCAGCATCAGCATCCCGGTGTTTTCGGGATCATCGTCATAGGGGGCCAGCATGGCTGCCGTACGGGCACCGAGAGCGCCGTCCGCAAAAGCCTTGATCGAGCCGATCCGCAGCAGGTCATCGCCAAAGCCGGTACGCAGCCCGGCGGCGATGAAGGTATCCAGCAGCTCCACCGGTAGATTTTTGATCACCCGCAGCTTCAGGCGGTCCTGACGGCGCAATGTTTGCAGGCTGATGAAGCTCGGCACGCGGTCAAAATCGTGCACCCCGGTGATCCCCATCTTCCACAGGGACTGCTGGGCATGCTCGAACATCTTCAGGGTGGCTTCATCCGTGGGAGCGGGCAGGGTATGATCGAAGAGCTTCATCGCCTCTTCGTAGAACAGGCCAGTGAGTTTGCCGGCGGCGTCCTTGTGGATCACGCCTTTATCCGGGTCCGGCGTGGAGAGGGCGATCCCAGCCGCCCGCATGGCTGCCGAGTTAGCCCAGGTCACGTGCAGGGAAACGCCCATCAGCAACGCCGGGTGGTCGGGGACGGCGGCATCCAGCTCGGAGAGAGGCGCATCCCCCCACAGGTCCTTGCTCCAGCCGTAGGCAGTCACCCACTCGCCTGGGGGCGTTTTCGCCGCTCTCTCTGCCATCATCGCCAGCCCGGCACCCTTCTCCACCCCGAACAGGTCCACCGAGCGCAGCGCATTGGCATACAGCCGCATGTGGATGTGGGCATCGGTCAGCCCGGGGAGCACCACGCGTCCACCGAGGTCTTCTGTCTTAGCAAAGGGACCGAACTCGGTTTCCAGCTTGTCGGCCTTCCCGATGGCGATGATCCGGTTGAGGTGCGGCGTGTGGTCGGCGACCACGATCGCATCGGCGAGCGGCTGGGCGGGGTTGAGGGTGTAAATTCTAGCGTTCTTGAGGATTTTCATAGGATAAAAAGAAAAACGCCAGATTTCTCATCCGGCGCATGGTGATCATTGTTTTAGTAACTTGTCCGTCAGGGTATTCAGATCTTCCTGGTTGTAATACTCGATCGAGATCACACCGCCCCTGGACGTCTGCTTGATGCTGGTCTTGAATTCCATCGCCTCGGTGAGCTGCTCTTCAAGGGCGATCAGTTCCGGTGATTTTTGCGCCGGGGGGGCAGCCGTTACCGGTTTGACCGGTGTCCCGGGGGAGGCTGGTTTGGCTTCAAGGAACAGCAGCTTCTTGATCACGTCCTTGACCGCTTTGAGCTGCTCGTTTTCCGGCAGCTCGCGGAGATTGCGGGCCAGTTCCTCGGTCTGGCGGACGGAGAGATGGTATTCCCGCACCGCACCGACGGCGGCGTTCTGCGTCTGGGGCAGCAGGCCCTGCATGGCGCGCGGCATGCCCCTCGCTGATCTCGCCATCCAGCAGGGCCTGAATCACATCCGGGGCTGCCTCCAGCAATTTGAGCGTGTTGGAGATTGACGGGCGGCTCTTTCCCACCCGCTCGGCGATCTGCTCGTGGGTCAGATCGAATTTGTCCACCAGCTCACGGTAGGCTTTGGCGGTTTCCAGCGGATTGAGGTCGGCGCGCTGCACGTTCTCGATCAATGCCAGCAGGAGCATATCCTGCGGGGTGGCTTCCCGTAAAATGGCGGGGACCTGCGCCAGCCCGGCCAGCTTGGAAGCCTGCCAGCGGCGCTCACCGGCGATCAGGTAATACTGGCCGGCCTGCTCGCCTTTGGTCAGGATCAGCGGTTGGATCACGCCGTGCTCCTTGATAGAAGCGGCTAAGTCTGCCAGGGCGTTTTCTTCAAAGTGGGTGCGCGGCTGGTGGGGATTGGCACTGATCGCACCAATGGCTACCTGCATCACACCGCTTTCCCCGGCGGGTCTGTCTGCCAGGGGGGTATCGGGGAGCAGGGCATCCAACCCCTTACCGAGGCCTGATTTGCGTGAGGACATACGTCTCTCCTAAAATTCTGGGGTGGGTCTATCTGTTCAGCTATTTTACCAAACTCTTTGTTTTCCTAGACAGGCATACATCAATGGTAGTTTTCTGAAAATTTCACGGGTTTTTGTAAAAAATTTCATACTCATGTCAAGAACGCCAAAAACATATCGTATCCACGAATATGAACACCCCAATCTTGATAGCTTTTAAAGCTTTGCACATCTCTACGACTCTCTCCCACCACAGATCAACACCACAATCTTGATACTTTATAGTTTTGAAGTCAGGCATAATCACGGGTTTTTGTAAAAAATTTCATACTCATGTCAAGAACGCCAAAAACATATTCGTATCCACGAAATGAACACCCCAATCTTGATAGGTTTTAAAGTTTTGAAGAGCTAAACCTTGACCCCATCCCCCTCAAGCAGTTCCTTCGCCAGGGCTTTGTAGGCCACCGCCCCGGGCGAGTTCGGCTCGTAAGCATGGATCGGCAGCCCGTAGGAAGGCGCTTCTGCCAGGCGCACGCTGCGCGGGATCACCGCGTTGAAGGTCTGGGTGGGGAAGTATTTGCGCACCTCGGTCTCCACATCCTTGGAGAGGTTGGTGCGGGAATCATACATGGTCAGCAGCACGCCGCGCACCTTCAGATCGGGGAAGACCACCGAGCGGACGCGCTCGATCGTCTGGATCAACTGACTGATGCCTTCCAGAGCCAGGTATTCGCACTGCACGGGGATGATCAGGCCGTCCCTGGCGGCGATCATCCCGTTGAGGGTCAGCAACCCCAGGGAGGGCGGGCAATCGATTAGGATATAGTCGTAGCGCTGCTGGATCTTCTCCACCACCATGCGCAGGCGCATTTCCCGCTGCAGCATATTGATCAGTTCCACTTCTGCGCCGGTCAGGTCCGGGGAGGCGGGCAGCAGGGAGAGCTTAAGACGCTCGTTGTGCAAAATGGAGTCCTGGGCGCTCTCCTCGACGTTCAGCAGGGCCTGGTAGGTGCCATTTTCTACGCTGCGTTTATCGATCCCCAGACAGGAGGTGGCGTTGGCCTGCGGGTCGATATCAACCAGCAGGACGCGCTGCCCCATCTGAGCCAGGTATGCGCCCAGGTTGATCGCCGAGGTGGTTTTGCCCACCCCGCCTTTTTGATTCAGTATGGTGTAGATTCGAGCCACGTTTTATTGTACCTTTCTCAGGATCTCGTCAAGGGTATCAGGGTTGGGGGCAGATTGCAAGCCAGTGCGGGAGATTGAATCGGTCGCCACGATCACGGCGATCTCTGCGGCGTGGACCGGGTCTCCGTAATGGGCTAGCTGGGTGAAGAAGGCTGCTGCAAAAATGTCGCCGGCTCCGGTGGGGTCGATTTCCGGCACCTGCGGCGCGGGGATGTTGATGATCTTGCCTTCATAGTAAATATCTGCCCCATGATCACCTCTGGTGACCGCCAGCACCGGCACGGAAGCCGCCATCCGGTAGATCGTATCCAGATCGAAGCCGACATCCTCCTCGGAGATGACCGCCGCATTGGTCTGGGGCAGCATATAGCTGGCTTCCAGCCAGGGTGCGGGGGTGATCTTGCCTTCCTGATCCCATTCGCGCATCCAGCCTTGCGGAGTCAGGTAGATCTGTGCTTCGGGGAAGTAGCGGATCAGGTCGGCAGGCACTTCCCCGGCCATCGGGGCAAGGTGCACGATCCGGGCCTGGCGCCAGCTCTCGGGGATCTGGTAATAAGCCAGGTTGGGGGCTAAATGGTGCAGCATCTGTCGGCGTCCATTCTCTGTGTAAATGTTCTCAAAGGTGGTGGATCGATCACAGGGCAGGTTGGCGATCTGCAGGTCGTTGAGGGCTTCCTTCCCGGATTCCTCTCCCCAGGCAGTCACCACCCCGACGCGCTGCCCAAAAGCATGGGCTGTCAGCCCGGAGTAAGCCGCCGTGCCGCCGATGCGGAGGCCATCGGGGGTCAGGTCCGTAAGGATATGGCCGATGAGCAAGTAGTCCACCGGGGTGATGCCAGGGAAAGTGAGCATGGTTAAATTATACCAGCGGAGGGACGGGTCAAAAGAGGGTGTGAATTAACCTGTCTTTCTCACGTGTCATCTCGAATCATCCAAGCGCATTACTGGCTTCATCGAGGGCGGAGACTTCTTCGGTGGTCAGCCGCCATCCCATCGCGCCGAGATTGTCGGCAGCTTGTCTGGCATTTTTTGCGCCGGGGATAGGAACGGTCCCTTTGCATATCGTCCAGTTCAGGGCCACTTGGGCGGGCGTTTTCCCGTGGGATGCCCCGATTTCCTTCAGAAGGGTGATCAGTGGTTGTGCAAGGCGCAATTTTTCGGGGGGGTACATCCGTTTGCGAGGACCAGGGGGTGGGTTTTGAGGGCCATATTTGCCGGTTGCCATCCCTTTTGCCAGCGGGCTGTAGGCAATTACTGTGATCTGATTTTCCAGACAGTAATCGAGCAGGCCATTTTTCTCGATACGCCGGTCAAACAGGCTGTACTCCACCTGGTTGGAAGCAAGCGGCACGCCTGCGGCTTGCAGGGTTTCATTCGCGAGCCGGGTTTTTTCTGTATTGAAGTTGGAAACGCCCACGGCGCGGGTCAGACCTGCGTTTACCGCGTCAGCGAGGGCGGACACATACGCTGGCTGGCTCCACCGTCCAAAGGGCATGTGGATCTGGTATAGGTCAACCCGGCTGAGTTGCAGGCGCTTCAGGCTTTTTTTGAGTGCGCGGATCAGCGCTTCATTGCGCATCCGCCAGGGAAACGGGAAAAATTTGGTCGCAACCAGCACTTCTTCCTGAGTGGTAGGTAAAAATTCACCCAAAAAGCGTTCTGACCGGCCCATGCCGTACACCTCAGCGGTGTCAAACCAGTTCGTGCCGTTTGCCAGGCTGACATCAAAGGCTTCCCGGATATCGGCGTCACTATAGCTGCTGCCGCCATATCCCCACACCATCCGGTCGCCCCAGGCCCAGGCACCTACGCCCACGGTGGTGATCATGATGTCAGTTTTTCCGAGCGGTACAAGGTCTTGAGATAGTTTCATTTTTCGAAATCCTTTTTGTTAGATAATTCGGGAATAAGTGTCAGTCACTTGCCAGGTGCGGGTTAGTATTCAAGCGTTGGAATTCTGACCAGTCAGCTCTCCCAGCCTTCTCCATCATAATAACGCGTGCCGCGGTGGCTTTGTCGGGGATAGGGTTTTTCCAGCTTTTCCCCGGGGGTCTTCACATAGATCAGGCTGCGCGGCTTTCCGGATTGGGGATTGACCGCGCCGAACTCGATCCGCACGATCAGGCAGCGACCCACCACCATATCTTGCCAGATGGTGTAGACATAATCGCCAACCTCCAGGCGGGATGGCTTGCCGGCCATGTGGAACTCAAATTCCCCGACGTGCCCGTCATACAGGGCTTCTACGGCTTCAACCCCTTCTTTTTGAGGGATGGTTTTTGTGATCCCGCTCATAATCTTCTCCTGAGAACTTTTAACCCTATTGTAAGTGATTTAGCTGATATTTTGGAGAAGCGGTGTAAAATTCGAGTGGATTCCTGTTAGAACAACCAGAAATCCAGCATGATCTTATTTTTGCACAAGGAGTCTCTACGATGTTCAAGTCCGACCGTATGTTCCCGCGCTTCGCGCTGTATGGGTTTCTGAAGAATCTTCGTTTCTTCGATCCCTTCATCATCCTGATCTTCCGTGAAGTCGGGTTGAGCTATTTGCAGATCGGGCTGCTGTATGCCATCCGGGATGTGGCAACCAATATCCTTGAGATTCCCACCGGTGTGTTTGCAGACGCCTTTGGGCGGCGCAAATCGATGCTGATGGCCTTCGGGGCTTATATCCTTTCGTTTCTGATGCTGTATTTTTTCAGCAGCTTTTCGCTCTACGCACTGGCGATGGTCTTTTTTGCCTTCGGGGAAGCCTTCCGTTCAGGGACGCACAAAGCCCTGATCCTGGAGCACCTGACGCTCAATGACATGGAAGATCTGAAAGTGGAATATTATGGGCGCACCCGAGCCGCTTTCGCAATTTGGGTCTTCGATCAATGCATTGGCTGCCGCGGGGATCGTTTTTTACAGCGGTGATTACCGGACGATGTTTCTGGCAGCAACCATCCCCTATGTGCTGGACTTCATCAACCTGGCAAGCTACCCGCGTGAACTGGATGGCGAACTGACGCAATTTTCCGGGACGACGATTGGTGCTCAAATGCGGGCGACGCTGAAGGGCTTTGTGGGGCATGTTCACTGATTGGCATGCCCTGCGGGCAATTCTCAATAGTTCTGGATTCAGCGGCCTTTTCAAAGCCAGCAAGGATTATTTGCAGCCCGTTCTGGAAAGTTTTGCCCTGGCGCTGCCGGTCTTCCTAATGTTGGAGGATAAACGCCGCAGCGCATTGGTGATCGGCCTGGTCTACTTCATTATTTATCTTTTCACCAGCTACGCCTCACGCGGCGCGGCAGGATTCAGCCACCATTTTCGCAGCCTGGGACGCGCTATCAACGTGACATTTGTAATTGGTGCCGGGTTGCTGCTGGTTGCCGGGATGGCAATCCAGTGGGATCTGACCTGGCTGGCGATTGTGGTGTTCCTGTTTTTCTATGTGCTGCAAAACCTGCGCCGCCCGATGAATGTATCCTTTATCAGCGACCAGATTGAAAACCGGGTGATGGCTTCGGGGCTGTCCGTCGAGTCACAGTTCACCACTATTCTGGCGGCCATTTTCGCCCCGGTCCTGGGCGCTCTGGCGGATCATTTTGGGATTGGTACAGCCCTGATGGTCCTGGCTTCCGTGGTGCTGCTGATGTTCATCCTCGTGCGCGTGGACGAAAAGCCGGCAGCGAGTGTTTAGCGTTTCGGACTGCTTACCAATCAGGATCTTGAAATAAATTCTCTTAGTTTTTAATTTTTTGCCTCTGGGTGGAGACTTGAACCAATTTTTGGACGAACTGGGAATAATCAAGCCCATGGATGTCTTTTGCTGCCTGGGGTAAAAAGCTGTTTGGTCCAAGCCCAGGCATGATATTGATCTCTAATACATAACAGCCGGTATCATTCATTCTCAAATCTACTCTGCTGTAATCCCTGGCACCCACAACATCGAAAGTCTTTTCTGCCAATTGGATGATCTTATTGCGAATTTTCTCATCCCAGACACTTTTTGTCCTTTCAAAATCCTGTTGTGCTAATTCAAAACTGAGGATTTCATTTTTGACATTCATGGCTTGGTAATCAATTTCTATCGGCGTAAATAGTCTGGTTTCGCCGTCAATGATGCCCACGCTGAATTCCCGCATCCCGGACCCGGTGATAAATTCTTCAACCAGCGCTGGTTGTTTATGCTCTTCCAGAACACGACAGGTTATTCTGTTCAAGCTGACATCGTCATGAACGATAGAATCCTCTCTAATTCCAATATGGCCCCCTTCTTCAACCGGTTTCACAATCATTGGAAAGCCGATTTTTTTCACAGCCGCGCTGGTGTTAGCTGCCTGATTATCGACTACAAAATACCGCGGTGTAGGAATCCCGTTTTTATCTAATAAATCCTTTGTACTGGCCTTATTTAGTCCAATCGCAACTGATTCGGCGCTGGAGCCTAGATGAGGAACATTCATTTCATCCAGCAAACCGGGAATAAACCCAATCTTGTTCTCTTCATCAAGATATTCGGCAATATTAAACAAAACAACTTTTTGCGCTGCTCCCATTGCAATCTTTTAATAAAGGTAAATAAAGTTATTGGATCCTTTGTATTGATTGTGTGCACTCGCCAATTCTCCTGGAGACTGCTTTCAATCAATTGATATGTAGCATGACTGCGCCATGGCTTTTGTGTGTACGATTTAATCAGGACAATTTCCATCTTTCTCCAAACCGTTAAACTTATAGTTTGACCTTGACAATATTGGGGGGATAGATCCAATATTCAATCCCCTCTGCGGAATTCCAGGTGATCTCAAATCCCCAAAATATCAGAATTTCCTGCATTATCGGCACAGGTGTGGGGATTGAGATCCGGATTCCATCTTGCAGCATTTTTTTTATGGCGTTACTAAAGTGGCCTGTCCCGGGATGATTACTGATTATCATGGGAATAGTGACCTGTCTCAGGGAGGGATCCCCAACTAAGTAGGTATCCGGATAGAAATTCTCACTGGTAAATCCATATCGTGCAGCAAAGGCAGAATCAAGCACAATTCGTCCATCTGGAATTATTATCATACTGTTATCCTGCAGGAACGTAATACCATGTGGTTTTATCCTTGGTGTGTTCACTGAGTGACTTGCCTTCGGCCATTGAAAGCAACTTGCTGGGCGCCTGATGCGAAAGTCCGAGGTTTTCAACGGTTCTGCCCATTTTCCAATAATCCTTCTTTCGAATAATTGAGGCTAAGCGGATGATACTTTCCATACCGCGCACCCGAACACCCAACATTTTCCCCATGGAGGCCATGGGCACTAAACTCATGGGGATATCCTCGTTGATATATCGATGATTGATGGTTGCAGGTGCTTTGATTCCTCGATATCCTTCTTGCCCACGGATAGTTTCATACAAATCTTCACCGTCGACATCATAAGCCATTTTCAGCCACTCGCATGCAGACCTCAAATTAATCCCTAAAGCGGTTCCGATTTGCACTCGTTCCCGATCTATTGCTTCCATTACTCTGGCAATCGAAGGTGTTACCCCATCAAGATAAAACTGGAATTCTCCAACAGTTGCTTCGATCCATCCCGCGTTATGTAAGGTAATGGTCGGATGAAAAATCGCGCCAATATTATTAAGCCCGGTATGCAAAACCGTCTTCCCATCAATAAATTGCGGGTAATAAGGTTTTAGCACTTTCAAAACAGTTTTAGTGCCATTCGCCGGAAATGCCGCCAACGGCACTGCATCCTTCATTCTGTGTATCATAGCCTGGGCGGGTCCTTCAGATCGAGAGGCATAGATAAAAGTTTGCGTTTCAGCGATGATCACATCTGCAGCACAATCATTTTTAGATAGTATTTTTCTAAATTCAAACGCTCCAAATGTTCTACCCGGATTTAACACAATGATCTGACCATCTTGTAAAAAAGGGGAGATGTTTTTCGCGATTTCTGCATGAGCATATGCGGGCACAACCACCATTATGACCCTGCTGGCCTTGACAGCCGCTTCTATATTTGAGGTAACTAAAGCGATATTCCCGAATTCCGGACCGATTCCTTCACCTTTCAGAGAAATACCGCCTCTTTCACTCAGTGCCTCAATGTTCTTCCATGTACGGTTATATAAGGTGACCTCAGCGCCCATGATCGCCAAATGAGCTGCCATTGCCTTTCCGCCATTACCCGCCCCTATAACTGTAAATCGGTCTTCTTTTCTCATCCCGTTCTCCTTGTTCCTAATTCCAAAATCCTGCCTCCCTCGTTGATAAATTCATTGGTCTCTTTACCAATTGCGATGCATGCCCCGCGGGAATCAATAATGGTGGAAACCTCACCCTGTCCATAGAGATTATTCTGCAACTGTGGTGCATCCAATAATCCTGTTTGGACAGCTGCAGCGAGAACCGCCGGATCAGATAATGGATCAGTAGAATTGCCAGCGCCAATTTGACGAATCGCATTGATCAGGATTTTTGATTCCAACAATAATTCCCTGACCCGTTTTTGAATATTCTCCGAACTGGTCAGGGCGATTTGGCTATGCAAAGCATGGGTAATCGCTTTTTGGGCTATAGCGCAGGATTCAATCACCTCTGGCCCTGTGGCTGCATGATCGGCCTCTGTATATCCCACGACGTGAACAATATCCGGCTCCATGGCCATCTGGACAAATACTGTCGTGGCCAGGTGCGCTCTGGCCTGATCTGTGTTTACTGGATAACTCAATAGTCCTGTGCGGGTTTGTTTCCAAATTCGAAAATCCGCAGATTCTAAATCAGAAATAAGTTCTAATAGAGTGAGCATTTTGGCAATATCCATCCCTGATGAAGTTCCCGGAGGACTATTGAACATCATCTGCACAATGTGATCTTTTACACCAAAGACTTTCGCATTGTATGCCGCTAAATATGCAGATACAACAAAGACTACATCATGTGCATCACGCATTCCCCAATGATGGGCTTCATTTGCTTCCACGGGGATATTGCGCTCCCCGTACCAGGCCATCAGGTTTTGATGTTCCCGAATGGAACCTTCCAAATCCCAAGGGCCGCGGCCATCCATCTGGTTGAACCAGAATAAAGGAACTGCTGCCCAGGCAATATTGATCGTTTCCAAATACATTTCAGCCAGCTGAATAAAATCATCATTGCCAGAATATGTACGCATAAGGGGGAAATTGCCGCTACGGGAAGCTTCGAATAGCTTTTGATAGTCTTCGGGGGTCCGAACCGGAACACCGCCAGCACCAATCCGGCGTTTATTTTGCCGTTCGGGATGGAAGAAGTTTTCCTGTGCTTCCTGATCAATACCGAGGGATATCACATCAACCATTTTTGAATCCGAGATTTGTTTGATTCCTTCAAGCGTAGCTTCCATCGTTGGTAAACCAAAATGATGCCGAATAATTGGGAATGGGGATTTCTTCTGAATGCGCGCCACAGTTTTTTGTGGATAGTCTTCTACGCTAACAGAAACTTTCCCATCCTTTAAGTAGGCGATGACCTCATCCTGCGATTCCGAACCATCAAAGCAAACCTCAAAGAAATCCAGTTTTTTGATTCTTTCGACCACGGGAGGGGTGCCGCCAAATGCAAATTTAATCCCCTGGCTCTTTAACTCATCTGCTTCCTCAGCAAATTCTCCGAGTAGGTTTTCAGCATTCTCAGGCGTAAGACGATAGGAGACCCCAACTAAATCCGCATTTTCTCTTTTGACAACCTTAAGAAGATCAGAAATTGATGTTGCCGGTCCAATGAAAACTATTCTCCATCCTGCTTTTTCAGCAAGTCGAAGAAAATTGATCACCCCGGCAACATGAACACATTCTCCAATTGCTGCTGCAACCACAGTTTTCATCGGCCACTCCTTTCAAGGGTCTATACGCGGAGGATTATTGACTATTGGTGCCAATTTGACCTCGCGTCTTGCTGCTTCCGGTAATCACTCAGCCGGTTAGTTCGGCTACTGTGAAACATTAATTAAAGTAGAAATATATTCAGGGAGATAAAGAGGTTCAACCAGATAACTTGTGTTATCTAAGTTGAACAATCTAGTTGAATTTCAAGAAATAAAAACAAAAAGATTCAGCAGAATTTACCAAAAACCAAGCAGCATCAATGCGTACTAAACAGGTACATCCCACTTCCCCCTGCATCACTGATGAAAATATCTTTCAGGATCTCGAAAATTTGCTAACGATTCCCATCAATTTTCACAGGATCCGGTTTACCAGGGACGATGTTGAATGATACTATGATTATATCATGGCGCCCAAGGTAATTTTTCAGTAGGAAAGCAACCTGCTAATCCAATTAGACTAACCATTCTTTTGAATCATCCGCAAGCAAAGGAAAAAAAGGGATGCGATTTCGCATCCCTTTTTGGGTTCCAATAGGATTACTTATTCCACCGGGGTGATCGTCACCTTGCGGCGGGGGTCTTCCCCCACGCTGCTGGTGGTGACTTCATCATTGTCGCGCAGTTCAATGTGGATGAGGCGGCGCTCGTTGGCGGGCATCGGTTCCAGCATCTGGCGGCGGCCGGTCTTGACTGCCTGGCTGGCCATGCGCTGGGCCAGCTGGCGCAGACTCTGCTCGCGGCGGCTGCGGTAGCCTTCCACATCCACGCTCAGGTTCACGCCGTGCCCGATCTCCTTGCCGACGATCAGGCGGGTGATGTACTGCAGGGCGTTGAGGGTTTCGGCCTGCTTGCCGATCAGAATACTGAGGTCATCACCGAAGATCTCCACCAGAATTCCAGGGCGGTCTTGCTCATCTTCAGGGGTCAGGATTCGGGCTTCCACTTCTGCCCGGTGGATATCCATCTTCTCAAGCAGTTCGGAGACGATCGCCTGGGCGATCGAGCGGGCATTTTCCAGGTCCGGGGTGCTACTGACGGCGTCGGTCGGACGTGTCGGGGTCGTCCTCTTCGGCTTCATCATCGGCGAGGTTTCTTCTGCAACGGGGGCTTCGGCTTCCTCGCCGTTCCTGATCACCAGCCGGACGCGTGCCTGGCGGTTACCCAGCCCGAATAAACCTTTGACACCTTCGTCCAGCACTTCAACCTCAACCATATCCTGGCTGACGCCGAGTTCTTTCAAACCCTTTTCAATCGCTTCCTCTATCGTGGGGGCGATGATCTCCAAAGTGGCTCGTGATTCGTTTGTCATGTATCCCTCTTTTCGCAGGTGCGTTTGATTTTATTTAGCGGCATTCCCAATAATTAGGTGGCACAAGGGTGTATCACCCATTTTACCAAAACCTCATTTGACCGGGTTTGTTTCTTCTTTTTTCTTCCCAAACAGACCGGATAAGTCCAGCCGTCCCATCAGACCATACTGGATCAGACTGACGATGTTGCTGGCGACAAAATAAACTGCCAGCCCGGCGTTGTATTGGTATGAGATCCATCCCATCAATACGGGCATGTAGATGCTCATCATCTTGGTCATAGCGGCAGCCTGGTCATCGCCGGTACTGGGGGCGGTGGTCATCTTGGTCTGGAAGTAAGAGGTCACAAACACGATGATCGCCAGGATCGGGATACCAAACTCCCAGGGGAGGATATTGGAGAGTCCGTACCAGCGTTCCGGCTGGCTGAGGTCCATCCACAGGAATTGGCTGTTAAGCGGCAGCAGGGTGGAGGCAGAATCCAGGTTGATGTCCGGGATCAGGCTGAGCAGCTGAAGCGGGCTGGTGGCCAGAGCTTTGGTCACGGCCCAGTACATCCCGATGATGATCGGGAACTGCAGCAGGGTGGGCAGACAGGAACCCAGCGGGTTGATCCCCAATTCCTTATAGAGTGCCATCTGCTCTTCAGCAAATTTCTCCTGGGTGATCTTGCCATCTTTCTTTTTCTTCTGCAGCTTGATGTAGTCCGGATGCTCGTTGAGCTTCTGCATGTTCTTGGTGGATTCCAGCTGGGATTTGGTCAGCGGGAAGAGCGCCAGACGAATGGCAATCGTGAAGATCAGGATCGCCCAGCCGAAGTCGTTGACGCCAGCGCCAAGAAACTGGTAGATATACAGCAGGATGTTGACGAACGGTGTGATTATAAAATCTAACATTGGTTTACCCTTTGATGTTCCTGGTTATTTCCCTGGCTCGAAAGTCCATTGGGTTTCAAGCTGGGAGTTGAAGGCATACACGAGGCTGTCTGACCCGGTAGCACTGACCAGGATCAGGTCTTCAGCGGCGAGCACAGGCGTGCCGTAGAATTCGACCGGGTTGTCTTCGCTGCCGATCTCTTCTTTCCACAGGCGTTCGCCGTCCAGCCCGTAAGAGGCGATTGCGCCTGAGCTGGTGACCACGAAGAGGGCATCAGCTGACGATCAGAGCCGATCCGGCGATCGAGGTATCGGTATCTACCTGCTTTTCCCACAGGAATCTTGCCGGTTTCGGTATCTACAGCGTACAGGTTGCCGCCCAGGTCGGTGACGAAGAGGGTGTTATCCGGGCCTAATGTCGGGCTGCCCCAGATCCAATCGTTGGTGGTCAGAGTCCCAAGCAATTTTGCCGGTTTTCGAATCGATAGCCAGCAGCTCGCTGTTGAAGGTGCCGATGTAGAGAATGCCGTTGTCGTCCAGAGCCGGGCTGTTGACCGAGGATGCACCCAAGTCAAGCGACCAGACTACATCACCGCTGCGGGCTTCACGTTCGTACATGATATGGTCCTGAGAGACCACGTACAGGCTGCCGTTATCCTTGACCGGTGTGGCCCAGATGGCGGCTTCGGTCACGAACTCCCAGATCACCGAGCCGTCGAAGTCGAGGGCATACAGGGTGCCGTTGCCATTGGGGGCATAGATGGCATCTTCTGTCATCAGCGGGGTGGCGATCCAGCGGTTTTTAGCGTCTGCGAAGAATTCAACTGCCTCTCCACTGCTGTCGATGGTGTAGAGGTTGTTCTTGTAGCTGCCGACCAGGAGGGTGTCGCTGCTCCAATTGGACCGGCGCATGGAAGAAGGTATGCCCGCGCAGGTCTTTGTCATTGGTCGGGGCTGTGCGCTGGAGGTTTCCTCTCTGGCGAAAGATCGATGGTGTAAATAGATGTGTTGAATGCAATATAGGCAGTGTCGCCGTCCACGGTGATGCCGGGCCAACTGCTGGCAACAGCACCAGACCCCTGGCAGCCGGAAAATGTCAGGCTGACGAAGACTAAGAGGAGGACGAGTAGCAAGGTTTTGTTCTTTTTCATGGCTGGTTGTGTTCCTAAGGTATGATCATAGTTGAATAATTGCTGGTTCAGGGTACCGGGTCTATCCCGCCTTCGCTCCAGGGGTTGCAACGCAGCAGACGGGTAAATGCCATCCAGCCGCCCTTGAGGACTCCGTATTTATAGATCGCCTGGTATCCGTAATGTGAGCAGGTGGGGTAATAGCGGCAGGTATCGGCCGGCAGGGTGGGGGAGATGGTTTTCTGGTAAAGACGGATCAGCGCCAGAAGCGGGATGCGCGGCCAGGTTTCGGAAACTTACCGGAAGCTCGCGCAAAGAGGGAGACCGGTGTTCAGAATCTTCAACCTCTCGCAAATCTGTGAGTATGGGGTCTGCTTTCATCTCTCTACACTTACCCGCTGAAATATTATTCCAGCGTCCGCTTCTAGTTCAGCAACCCGGCTTTTTCAAGCCGGGGCTGCAAGATGTTAATCAGGTCGTGTTGATCTGGCTTCGAGGACTGGTTTCCGGGCGATCAGGATAATATCAAATCCGGGTCTCAGGTCAGCCAGAAAAGCTTGCATGGCCGCTCGCAGTACACGTTTGGCCCGGTTTCGCTGCACGGCATTGCCGATCGATTTCCCCGCGGCAACTCCGACCCTGACCTGGTCACTTTCGTTGGGCAGGTAGAGCAATACAACAAACGGGTGGGCAATGGCTTTGCCAGCACGCCGCACCCGTTGGAAGTCCGAAGACTTTTTCAGGCGAAACCGTTTGTTCACCGATCACAAATCAACTCGGGTAACAGATCCATGTCCCAGGGAACCCCGGGACTTATTTGCTGTTCCAGTTGGTTTTCTTGACGTGATTGTTCATTGCCACGGAGAGGCGCTTGCGGCCCTTGGCGCGGCGGCGCTTGAGCACATCTCGGCCTCCACGGGTGGACATGCGGGTGCGGAATCCATGTACACGGACACGGCGGCGTTTCTTGGGTTGGTATGTTCTTTTTGGCATCTTTATTCCTCTATTATGTTCTTTCTTAAAATATAAATGCAAGCACTCGCCTTGAGACGAATGCCGAGCGATTATACCGTATCGAGAGTATTTGGTCAATCAGGTTTTTGACATTCTAATATGGGTTAGATACTTCTTTGGTGAGCTATTCCGGGAAGATAAATCCACCGCGGATAAACCCCGGCGTCTCACTTCTGCCGCCTATTTGTTGCCTGCTGACTACAACCAGCAGATGTGCTATCATTTCACCACAGAATGAAGGAAACAACAATATGATGGAACCCGAAAAGATCACAAAATGGTTATGGGAGGGATTGCTGCTGCTGGCTTTGGCTGCTGTGCTAGCTGCTGCCGCGTGGCTTGCAGTTGGGTAAGTATGTTTTCATAGATGAGACCTACTACCTCAAGCATTCCGCCCAATTCTATTGGGCGATGGCCAACCAGGAGTACGAGAGCACCGATCTGGTGGTGCACCCCGGGGTGATCCCCCACTGGCTGGGGGCGGCAGCTTTCTGGCATGTCTTCCCCGAATATGCCGGTGTTCAGCCAGAATCCCAGATAGCGGATCTCACCTTCCGGAACCTGTTGGAAGATTTCGACCTCGATCTGCTGACCATGCTGGTCTGGTCCCGCCGGATGGTTGTGATCTTCAATTCCACCATGTTGGTGCTGGCTTATCTACTGGCGCGCCGGCTGTTCCCCCCCTGGCTGGCTGTTCTGGGTACCCTGCTGGCCGGGTTCGATCCCTTTTTCTTCGATCATTCCCGCTTTTTGCATGTGGACGGGATGATGGCTGTTCTGATGTTCGTCTCCCTGCTGGCTTTCCTGGCCTATCTAAAGGAAGGAAAGACCGGATGGCTGCTGCTTTCGGCGGTGACGGCCGGGATGGGCGTGCTTACCAAAGTGCCGGTCCTGGCGCTGCTGGGCTTCGTCGGGCTGTTCGGGCTGATCGAGTGGTTCTGGCCGCGGTACCAGCGCTTCAACCCCAGCCGCTCCTGGAAGGGGATCCTCAGGCTGGCCGGTGTGGTGCTGATCTGGCTGCTGGTGGTGCTCGTGGTGATCTTTGCGCTCTGGCCGGCGATGTGGCAGGACCCGCTCTCCAAACTGGGGCATATCGCCGGGTTTGTGCTCGACCAGGGCGGGGCAGAGATCATCTCGCCGATGTTCTTCAACGGGGATCTAAATCCCACCGGGGTGTTTGGCTGGGATTTTTGGTATTACTACCCGCTCTCCTATCTCTGGCGGGCCAGCCCGGTGACCCTGGCAGGCCTGGTCTTGCTGGTGATTGCATTCTTTACCAGGAAGCGCTTTGACCTGGAGAGATCCCCTGGCGGGAGATCGGGCTGTTGATGCTTTTCATCCTGATCTTCACCCTGCTGATGACCGCCAGCGTGAAGAAGTTTGACCGTTATATCATGCCGGTGGTCCTGCCGCTCAACCTGCTGGCGGCGGTGGGGTTCTACGCAGCAGTCAAGGTTGGAAAGGGGCTGATCGGCAAGAAATCGCTCAGGATCGCCGCCGCCGTGCTGTTTTTGGTGCTGATCGCCGGTTTTCAGGGACTGCTGGTTTATCAGGCCTTCCCTTATGGGCTGAGCTATTACAATCCTCTGATGGGTGGGAGCCAGAAAGCGCCAGAAGTAATGATGGTGGGATATGGCGAAGGACTGGACCAGGCCGCCGAATACATGATGACTATCCCGAAAAAGGTTGATAAGGTGGTCTATTCATTTTATTCCGGGGTGTTTGGCTTCCATTACTTCCAACAGATCAAGGAAATGCCCTGGTACGAGATGCATTTCACGGATGAGGTTTTTGAAGCCGATTATTGGGTCCTGTATCTTTCGCAGAAGCAGCGGGGCATGTCGCCGCCGGCTTTTGAGTTCGTCGAAGGTCACCAGCCTGAATATACGGTGGTGATCAACGGGATCGAATATGCCTGGGTGTATAATCTGGCCGAGATCAAGGACGAATAGGTGAAACTTCCGCGCCAGAATTTGTTGCGCTGGGTGCATTGACAAGCCCCAGTATCCTCGTTATAATTCCTCCGCTTATTGCCCCGGCAAAGGCTGGGGCTGTATATTGTGTTAGATACAATTAACAAATAAATAGGGTTTGTTTGCAAGCCCCACCCCCAACTTCCCCGCTCACCGGCGGACGCCGAACAGGTGAATGTACGCGGGATTGAGTGGTGAAGTGAAGATTGGAGGATCAATCATGAAGTATGCCATCGTGCAAAGCGGCGGTAAGCAGTATAAAGCCGTCGAAGGCGCCACCATCGATGTGGACCGCCTGCCCCTTGAAGTGGGCAAGAAAATGGATCTCAGTGAAGTGTTGCTGATCTCCGATGAAGGCAAGATCACCGTAGGAACCCCCACCGTTGCCGGCGCTAAAGTTTCGGCCACTGTGGTAGACCAGTTCAAAGCCCCCAAGATCATCGTCTTCAAGTACAAGTCCCGCCAGCGCTATCGAGTGAAGCAGGGACATCGGCAGCAGTACACCCGGTTGATGATCGAGAAGATCAGCACCAAAGCCGAGAAGAAGAGCAGAAGCAGTCAAGGAAGAGGCAAAGCCAAAGACGAAGACTGCGGCCAAGCCGAAAACCAAGACTGCAGCAAAGACCAAGACCGCAGCAAACCGAAAACCAAGACAGCAGCCAAGCCGAAGACCAGCACCAAGAAAGCTGCAACCAAAACCACAACCAAGAAGTCGGAATAATCCGGCTCTGATACAGGAATGAGAGGTAGCAATGGCTCATAAAACAGGTGGCGGTTCAACCCGCAATGGTAGAGATAGTGAATCAAAACGCTTAGGCGTGAAACGCTATGCTGGTGAACATGTGATCTCCGGTAATATCCTGGTCCGCCAGCGCGGCACCAGGATCTACCCTGGTCGCAATGTCGGCATGGGCAAGGATCATACCCTGTTCGCAAAAATCGAAGGTTTGGTCGTCTACGAGAATATTCGCGGCGGCAAGAAGAGCGTTCGCATTGAACCGGTTGCCACTTCCGGCGACTAGTTCGACCGCATAAGAAAGGTATTACTGATGAAAGAGAAAATTCATCCTACTTATTTCCCTGAAGCGCGCGTGACCTGCGCCTGTGGTGAGACCTGGACAGTCGGTTCCACCCAGGAAGAGATCCGTGTGGATATCTGCTCCGCTTGCCACCCGTTCTTCACTGGTGAACAGCGCATTGTTGACACTGAAGGTCAGGTGGACCGCTTCTACAAGCGGCTGGAAGCCCGCCAGCAGTACGTGTCCGAACAGGAAACCCGTGAAGCATCCAAGACCTCTCCCGACCGGCCGTTGGAAGAGTTTGAAGTTGCCGCACGTGCGACCAAATTGCTGGTGGAAGCCGGCCTGGTTACTGCTGGTGATCTGATCGCCAAGCTGGAAGAAGGCGGCGACGAGGCTGTGCTGGCTATCGATGGCTTTGGCCGCAAGTCCCTGGCAGATTTCAAGAAGGCCATGCGCCGCATGGGCTACGAGATCCCCGGAGAAGAAGAATAAATCTTCACCCAATAATAACAAAGAAAAACGCCTGCCTGAGCAGGCGTTTTTTTGTCTTGCTTGTCATCCCCCTCAACATCAAGTACACTAAGATATAACTCCTTTGCATGTCAGGAAACCTATCATTTCGACTTCATCCAACCGAATATTATTCCGATTTAAGAGGTGACTATGTCAGACAGAATTGGTTCCGTGGAAGTGATCACCGGCTCGATGTTTTGCGGCAAAGACCGATGAGATGATCCGCCGGCTGCGCCGGGCAGAGATTGCCAAACAAAAGGTACAGGTATTCAAACCGGCGATCGATATCCGCTATGATGAGGTCAAAGTGGTCTCGCATGCCGGCAGCCATTTTGATGCCGTGCCGATTGCCAGTTCGGAGGATATCCGCGCCAACCTTTCCCCGGATACCACCGTGGTGGCGATCGACGAAGCCCAATTTCTGGATGATGGGATCATTTCTCTGGTGAATGAATTGGCCGAAAAGGGCATGCGGGTGATCGTCGGCGGGCTGGACCTCGATTTCAGGGGCGAGCCGTTTGGGCCGATGCCGGTGCTGATCTCCCAGGCTGAGAATGTCAGTAAGCTGCATGCGATCTGCATGGTGTGCGGCAAGGATGCTTCCCGCACCCAGCGCCTGGTGAACGGCAGCCCGGCCCGCTATGATGACCCGGTGGTGATCGTCGGGGCGGATGAGATGTACGAAGCCCGCTGCCGTAAATGCCACCAGGTGCCGGGGCGTCAGGAGGAATAAAATGCCCGCTGAAGCCTATAAAGAATTCCTGAAGGAAGTACTGGTCTCTGAAGAAGCATCTGAAGCAGCGGGTAGCAGAGCTGGGACAGGCAGATCAGCGCGGACTATGACGGTGAAGACCTGCTGCTGGTGTGTGTGCTGCGCGGCGGGGTGATGTTCCTCACCGACCTGATGCGCGAGCTGACCATTCCCGCATATGATCGATTTCATGGCGCTGTCCTCTTATGGGGTGGGGCGGCGCGAATCTTCCGGCAAGGTGCGGATCACCATGGACCTGAATATGGATATCTACGGCAAGAATGTCCTGATCGTGGAAGATATTGTCGACAGCGGCCGGACGATGTGCTCATTGCTGGAAGTGCTGGAGACCCGCCACCCCAAGAGCCTGAAAATTTGCACCCTGCTGGATAAAGCCTCCCGCCGCGAGGTGGATGTGACCCTGGATTATGTCGGATTTGATATCGAAGATAAATTTGTGTTTGGCTACGGCCTGGATCTGGATGAATATTACCGCGACCTGCCGTTTGTGGGTGTGGTGGACCTGGATGTGTACACCCCGGAAGGATAGGATTTCGCGTGTCTGCTAGTGTCTGGCTTTTCACCATCTGATCCCCGGATCATTGAGGCATTGGGAGATGCCTCGATTGACCCGGAAGGTATTTATCTGGTCGGTGGGGCGATCCGGGATGCAGTTGCTTGGCAGGCCCTCCCATGATCTGGATTTTGTGGTTGCCGATAATTCGCTGAAGACCGCCCGCAAAGTGGCAGATGCCCTGGGAGGCGCATATTTCACCCTGGATGAGGAATTCCAGGTCGGGCGGGTGGTGCTTACAGCGGAAGGCCAGCCGCGGCAGGAGCTCGATTTTGTCAAGCTGCAGGGCGAGAATCTGGAGGAAGACCTGCGCAAGCGTGATTTCTACCGTGAATGCGATGGCGGTCTCGCTGGCGGATCTGGATGCCCTGATCGATCCCCTTGGCGGGTTGGAGGATCTTCTCCATCACCGGCTGAAACCCTGCTCTGATCAGTCGCTGTCCGCTGACCCCGTCCGGGTGCTGCGGGCAGTGCGAATGTCTGCCAAATACCAGCTTGCCATTCCGCCGGAGACGCGCCAGTTGATCGTTGAGGCTGTACCCAGGCTGGAAAAGTCTCCGCCGAGCGGCTGCGGGATGAGTTCCTCAAAACATTGGAAGCCCCAAAACCTGCTGCCAGCCTGCGGATATTGGACCACTTTGGCGCGCTGGAGATGTTATCCCGCAGATCTGCCGCGATCAAGGGAGTGGAACAGTCCCCGCCGCATATTTATGACTTGTGGGAACACAGCTTACACACTGTCCAGGCGCTGGAGGGGATCCTACAGCTGCTGGATGACGAATTACACGCATGACAACGAGATGGGCGGCGATCTGTTCAGCGGGTTGCTCTCCCAGCGGCTGGGACGCTACCGAACGGCAGATCAGCGCCCATCTGGCAGAAGAACTGGTGCCGGAACGCTCCGCCCTGGGGATCATCTTCCTGGCGGCTCTGCTCCATGACATCGGCAAACCAGACCACCGCCAGGTTCTGGAAGACGGGCGCGATCAAATTCCCCGGGCATGAACAGCGGGGGCAAAGATCGCCGCCGAGATCGGCGCAGGGCTGAAATTGAGCAAAGCTGAGATCCAGCGGCTGTCCCGCACGGTTGGCGGGCATACCCGTCCCTGGCATCTGGCCGGCTGACGGTGCTCCCCCCGGCAAGAAGACGATCTACCGTTTCTGGCGGGATCTCGGCGCGGCGGGGATTGATGTCTGCCTGCTGGAACTGGCCGATCTGCGCGGCGTCTATGGGCATACCCTGACCAAAGACCTGATGGAGCGCCATCTGGACACTGTCCGGGGGCTGCTGGAAGCATATTTTGAATCGCCGGAGGTGGTTTCGCCGCAGCCCTGCTGGATGGGCATGACCTGATCGAGGAGTTCGAGCTGGAGCCCGGCCCGGTGATCGGTGAGCTGCTGAATGATTTAATCGAAGCGCAAGTAGAGGGGAAAGTGCGCATCCGGGAGGAAGCGCTGGCATTTATCTCTGCTGCCTTATCAGATATGTAACCCATCCTGGTACTTTTGGCGGGAACAAAAGCGTTCACTCCAGCGTTTTAAATATGGAATAATAATAAAGAAATAGACGTAGATTGGAGAACAATATGAAAAAGAAAACACTCTTTTTGATCAGTATTTTGATTTTATTATTGGCTGCCTGCACCGGGAATGCCGCGCCGGATGACGGCCTGTCCAATACAGAGGATAAAGCTCCGGTCGAGGAAACGGAACCGGGAAACGCCAAACTCTCCGTGCAGATCGCCCCTGAACTGGTGGACTGCGAAGGCGGCGCCGGACCGCAGAAGTGTATGCGGGTTAAGTTTGAAGATGGTACGGACTGGCAGTATTTTTACGATCAAATCGAGGGCTTTGACTATCAGCCCGGATATGAGTACACCCTGATGGTGGAGAAAGTCGATGTTGCCAACCCCCCGGCAGACGGCAGTTCGATCCGCTACGTGCTGGTGGAAGAGGTCTCAAAGCAGGAGGCGTTGATGGAGCAGTCTGGTAATCTGGAAGCGGGTGAGTGGAAGCTGTTCAGTATGGGCAGCCAGGAGAATCAGCGCCCGTTCGTCACCGGGCAGGAAGCCACCTTCAGCTATGATCCCGAAACCGGACAGGTCAGCGGGACGACCGGCTGCAACCGCTATTTTGGCGATGTCCAGGTAGATAATGAACACAAATTCCTGGCATTTGGCCCGCTGGCAACCACCCGGATGGCCTGCCGGGGAGACCTGAGCCAGCAGGAAATGGATTTCCTCGCCATCATGAATCAGGTCACCGGTTTTGCGGTAGAAGCAGGCCGGTTAGTGCTGTTCACCGAGGGCGCGGATACAGTCGTGTTCATTGAGGTGGAGTAATAGAGCAAATTGAGAGTGTGCTTCAACCTAATACCAACAGAGTTCGCCTCATGGCGAACTCTGTTTTTTTCTATTCCTCTGGCAATACCAGGCTGAGGAAGTTGGCTGCCGCCCAGCCGGTGCGATTCTCATCATGCGGGGTGACCAGGTACCACCAGGTGAAATCATCCGCCTCCACCGGGCCATCGCGGATCTCAAAGACCTCGGAGTCCAGGGCGACAAAGCGCACCTTGCCGCCCAGCCCGGCCTGCTCGCGGATATTCAGCCCGGAGCCATCCGTGCCAGAGATCTGCACCGAGCTGCCGATCCCGATGATCCCCGGCAGGGGGGCGGCGGGCAGATCGGAGGTGGCGGTCGGCTGGCGTGTGGGGAGCGGTGTGGGCTGGTATGGGTGGCAGTCGGCGCGGGGATGACTGTCAGGGCAGGTTCCACGGCGGGCACGGATTCCGCTGGAGAGAGCAGCCCAGTAGAGATGAAGATCACCGCCAAGAACAGGCAGGCCATCCCGGCCGCGCTGATCAGCACCGGAGGGAGGCAAGCGCATTCCAGAGTCTTTGCAGGGTTTCCATTTGAATGATTTTACTCGAAAAGCGAGGGATTGGTGATTGGGGAAAGACACTCTCGGAACCACAAATCGCAGATTGCCTCCGCTTGGGGGAGGAGTGCTGTCGCTATCTGGCGATTGGAAGGAGACTCATGGAAAGTCTACAGATCGCTCGCTCGAAAGCAATGACTTAGTGCGTTTACGAAATAGCTGCAATCTCGTTCAGCAATCAGCGACTCTCCTTGTCAACTGCCTACTTCCTACTACCTCTCTCAATATACCCCCTACCAATTCGCCCTGCTATCCGGTAAAATGAGGTGGATAACAGGACTGGCCCAAATCTGGCCGCAAATTTGCACTACATAACCAATGGAAGAACTGAAACTGCTCAACAACCGGTACCGGCTGAACACCCTGATCGGGCGCGGCGGGATGGCAATGGTCTTCAATGGCAAAGACCTGATGCTGGAACGCGACGTGGCCGTCAAGGTGCTGCGTTCGCGCTATGCCAAGGACCCGGCCTTCCGAGAACGCTTCCGGCAGGAAGCCAAAGCGGCCGCCAACCTGAGCCATACCAATATCGTCACCGTCTACGACTTCGGCTACGACCAGAGCCGGCTGTATATCGTGATGGAATACGTCGCCGGCAAGGATCTGAACTCCCTGGTCCACGAGCGCGGCCGGCTGGATATCGACCGCGGCCTGGACCTGGCGATCAAGGCCTGCAAAGGGATCGGCTACGCCCACCGGGCCGGGCTGGTGCACTGCGATGTCAAACCGCACAACCTGCTGATCACCCCCCACTGGCAGCTCAAGGTCACCGACTTCGGCATCGCCCGCGCCCTGGCCTCGATCAATCCAGATGAACTTCACGACGTGGTCTGGGGCTCGCCGCAGTTCTTCTCCCCGGAGCAGGCCTCCGGCGAAGCCCCCTCGCCGGCCTCGGATGTGTATTCCCTGGGCGTGGTGATGTACCTGATGTTCACCGGGCAGCTGCCCTTCATCGGCAAAACCTCGCAGGAGCTGGCCAAGATGCACCGCGAAGCCACCCCGATCCCGCCAGGAGAGATCAACCCCTTCCTGCCCGATTCATTGGAAGAAGTGATCCTCAAGGTGCTTGCCAAAGAACCCTCCGCCCGCTACCGCACCGCCGACCAGTTGGGCCGCGTGCTCCAGATCGTGCAGCGAGAGCGTGCGAAAAGCGGCCAGCCCAGTGTGCGCCGCGGAACGACCCGCACGCAAAGACGCCACTCCGAGCCAGCCCGGCAGGAACCGCTGATACCCGTCACGCCCGGCCCGGCGCATCTCCGAGCAGGACAGCAATCTGCCCAGCGCCCGGTACGGCCCGCACCGCCGCTGCCGTTGACAATTGGCGATATCGACTGGCTGGCTGTCTTCCTGGGTCTGGCCGCGGTGGTCGCCTGGGGCGGTCTGGTCCCCTTCTTCATCTGGGTGTATAACAGCATCTTCTGATCTACCCCACTGAGAGATCACCCCTGAAAGGAATGCATGAGCAAACAAATTAATCTGGCGCCCTCGATCCTCAGCGCAGACTTTGCCAATCTGGGCAGAGATATGCAACAGGTGGAAGCAACTTGGCGCCGACTGGATCCATATCGATGTGATGGACGGCCATTTCGTCCCAACCTGAGCATGGGGTTGCCGGTGGTCGCAGCCTGCAAGCGGGTCACCGATCTGTTTCTGGATGTGCATCTGATGATCGAATACCCGGAACGCTATGTGGAGCAATTTGCCGAAGCCGGCGCCGACGGGATCACGATCCACGCTGAGGCCAGCCCCAACCTGCACCGCACCCTGCAGGCGGTCCGGGCGACTGGGCTGCGAGCCGGTGTGGCGATCAACCCCGGCACGATGTTACCGCCGTCCGCCCGGTGCTGGCAGTCTGCAGATATGGTCCTGGTGATGACCGTCAACCCGGGCTACTCCGGGCAGACCTTCATCCCCGAGACGATGACCAAAGTGAAGAAGATCCGAAAATGGATCGAGAAGGATGGGCTGGAGACAGATATCCAGGTGGACGGCGGAATTGACGCCGAAACCCTGCCAATCGCCAGGCAGGCCGGCGCGAATGTGTTCGTGGCTGCCAGTGCGATCTTCAAACACCCGGATGGATCGAGACTCGGCATTCGAGCTGCTGCAGGACCAGTTAAAGTAAAAAATGAGGTGGATTAACCACCTCAATTTTATCGGTTTAGGTAATTGTGTCTTCGATCAGGCAGTCTTGACCATGGTGCGAATGCAACGGGTGCACATCACCTTCTGAACTTTGCGGCCGTTCTCGTAAACCGAGATTTTCTGCAAGTTCGGTTTGAAGGTGCGGTTGGTTGCTTTCTTCGACCAGGGACGATTGCGACCGAAAGTTGTCTTCTTACCACATACGGAGCACTTCGCCATCATTCACATCCTTTACAAAATAGGTATAATTACAATATTGTTGCTGAATAGCCGAAAAATATTACCATAATACGTATCTTTTTTCAACCCAAACGGTTATAAACATATTAAAGAGGTAAATATGACCGACGAAATTAACCCATATGGCAGTATCCATGTTTCCGCCCGCGCAGTGGCCGCGATCGCCTATCAGGCAGCGATCAAGTCTTATGGTGTAGTTGGATTGGCCTCCAAGAACCTGGTCAATGGCTTCACCAACAGGATGGTCAAAGATCCCACTCACGGGATCGAAGTGAACTATGAAGACCAGATGGTCAACATAGATATTTATATCGTTGTGCAGTACGGCACCCGGATCAAATCTGTGGCCAACAGTGTGGCCAACACCGTCCGCTTCAATGTGGAAAAATATCTCGGTCTGCCGATCAATGATGTCAATGTGCATGTCCAGGGTTTACGGATCAACGAAGAATGAGCCAGGCAGCCTGATGGCTGCTTGATTTGTGGAGAGAAACAGTCTCTTCGCCGACCCTGTAGTTTGATGCTGGCAGCAAATCAACTCCAGGCTGCGCAGCAATTTTTGATTGTTTTGGAGCATTATTATGAGCGTAGAAAATCAACCATCGCTGGATCGAAAGCTGGTTCTCCAGCGCAGCCGCCGTGGACGGACAGGCAATCAAGGAACTGACCGCTGCGGCAATGACCTGGCTGAACACCAATAAACAAATGTCAATGCCCTGAATGTCTTTCCCTGTCCCCGATGGCGACACCGGCACCAATATGATGCTGACGATGCAGTCCGCATTTGACGAGATCCAACATTCTCCTGAAGTCCATGCCGGCAAAATGTTCGGCGCAGTGGCCCAGGGCGCCCTGATGGGGGCACGCGGCAATTCTGGCGTGATCCTCTCCCAGATCTGGCGCGGGATTGCCTCAGCGATGAAAGAACGAGCCCGCTGCTGACCGGTAAAAATCTGGCAGCTGCCTTTGCCTCCGCCCGCGATACCGCCTATAAAGGCGTGGTGCGCCCGGTAGAAGGCACGATCCTGACAGTGGTCAAAGATGTGGCCGCCGCCACAGAAAAAGCAGTCGAACGCGTCGATGACCCGATTGAGATCCTGGAGATCGCCGTGCAGGCAGCCGCAGAATCTGTGGAACGCACCCCCGATCTGCTGCCAGTGCTCAAAGAGGCCGGCGTGGTCGATTCGGGCGGGAAGGGCTTCTTCTTCCTGCTGGAGGGCATGATGCGCTGGATCAACAATGAGCCGCTGGATATCCCGCTTGCCGAGGTCAAACCACTGGACGCGCTGCAACTGGATAATACCCTGGCTGAGATCGAAGAAGGCCAGGATTATGAGGTGGTGGTGGACTTCCGCCCCAACAAACCGCTGGACCTGGAGAAGTTTCTACGCCGGGCTGGAAGAAATGGGTACCTCCATCCAGGTGGGCGAAGGCGAAGGCATGTACCGCATGCACATCCACGTACCCACCGAGAACCGCTATATCCCGATTGATTACTGCATGGAGCTGGGCACGGTCACCAATGTCGCGATTGAGAACCTGATGGCGCAGATGGAAGAGATCGAGAGCAGCGCCTCGTCCCGGATCGAACTGACCCCGCTGGATCCCGGTCAGATCGCTACTGTGGCGGTTGCTCCCGGCACCGGGATTGCCAAAGTGTTTGCCAGCCTGGGTGTGGCCGCCCTGGTGGAAGGCGGACAGACGATGAACCCCAGCACGCAGGATATCATGGCCGCCTTTGAGAACCTGCCCACCAACAAGGTGATCATCCTCCCCAATAACAAGAATATCATCCTGGCCGCTGAAGCTGCCGCTGAACTGACTGTCAAGGAAGTCCATGTGGTCAAGAGCAAGACCGTACCGCAAGGGCTGGCAGCGATGATGCGCCTGGCGCCGGACGGCGACTTTGAAAAAGTAGCCAAGGAAATGGACGAAGCCATCGAAGAGGTGCAGACTGGCGAGATCACCACCGCCACCCGCACTGTGGAGATCGACGGGGTCAAAGTAAAGGAGGGCCAGATCATCGGCCTGCTGAACGGCAAACTGATCGTCGCTGCCCCTGATCTGGAAGAAGCCTGCCTGGGGCTGCTCAGGAAGATCGAGATGGACGATTATGAACTGATCACCATGTTCTACGGCAATAATATCAAAACCGACCAGGTGGAACAGATCGCCGGGATCATTGAAGAAACCTATCCCGACCATGAAGTCGAAATCCAGGCCGGGGGACAACCTCACTACCAATTCATCTTCTCTATCGAATAAACACACCTAATGTCCAATACCTGCATCCTGACCGACAGCACTGTCCAGTTCCCGGTCCCCGCATTTACGGGACGACAACTGGTCAGTATCCTCAATATGCCGATGGATGAGGTTCAACGGCAAGGAAGCCGCCGAGCTGCGGGCCAGCGACTTTGCCCCAGCATGCCGGATGGCTTTTCCGGCGCAGGTCTACCCGGTCTCCAAAGGCGGATTTTGAACACCAGTATCTGGACCTTTCCCAGTATTACACCGGGATTGTGACCATCGTGCATTCCCACGCCCTCAGCGAGACATACCAGAATGCGGTTGACCGCCGCCAGAAATATTGAAGGGCAAGTGGAGATCGAGGTGATCGACTGCCCAGACGGTCGCCACCGGCTTGGGACTGGTGGTACAGACGGCTGCCAAGGCCGCAGAAGAAGGCCAGGATGTCACCGAGATCAGCGAATTGATCCGCAGTATGCTCCTGCGGGTATACACGATCTTCTGCATCCCCGGATTGAGCTATCTGCATCACAACGGCGTACTGACCAAATCCCAGGCGATCATCGGCGAGCATCTCAAGATGCTGCCGATGTATGTGATCGAGGCTGGCGAGACTGAACCCAACCCAGAAAGCCCGCAACCACCGCCATCTGGTAGACCTGCTGCACGAATTCATCACCGAGTTTGAGACCCTTGACCACCTCGGTCTGATCCAGGGCGTGCCGCCCTTTGAAACCGAAACCCGTGCGCTGCGGGAACGCCTGGCAATCGATTTTGAAGACTCTGAATATCTCCGAACACACCATCAGCCCGGAACTCTCCCTGATGATCGGGCCGCACAGCCTGGGGATGTTCCTGCTGCAAAGTGATTTCTAATGGACAAGATCGCCATCGTCACCGACAGCACCGCCGATATCCCTGCTCAGATCTCCAAGGACCTGAAAATCTCAGTCATCCCTTCCATCCTGGTGATTCGGGGAAAGAATATCTCGATGGACAATCGATCACCAGGGAAGAGTATTACACCCAACTGCCGACCCTGACCCCTCCCCCGACCACCTCAGCCCCCTCCAGCGGGATGTTCCAGGAGACCTATGAAAAGCTCTTCAAACAGGGATATGAGCAGATCTACTCGATCCATGTAGCCGCCCAACTCAGTGGGATCTTCAACGCCGCCAGGATCGCCGCCAAGGACTTCAACGGCAAGGTACAGGTGGTGGACAGCGGCCAGCTCTCCATGGGGATCGGCTTTCAGGTGATCGCGGCGGCACAGGCAGCAGCCAAAGGCAGCATGTCGCTGGTGATGGAGGCCATCGAAAGCGTCCAGCGCCGGGTGAAGGTGCTGGCGATGCTGGACACCCTCGACCAGCTAAGACGCAGCGGGCGGGTCTCCTGGATGCGGGCCGGGATTGGCTCTCTGCTGCGCATCAAGCTGTTCCTCGAGGTGAAAGAGGGCGATGTCCTCCGGCTGGGAGAAGCCCGCACCCGCAGCAAAGGCATCCAGCGCCTGACGGAGATGCTCTACGAGCTTGGCCCGCTGGAACAGATCGCTGTGCTGCACACCAATGCCCTGGAAGACGCCACCCGTCTGGCAGAGCAATTCGCCCACCTGGTCAGCCAGCCGATCATGATCCGCAATGTGACCACCGTGATCGGCACGCACGTGGGGGTCAATGCGCTGGGGCTGGCAGCGGTGAGGAAACAGTAGGTAGTAATGAAGTATGCAGCAAGTTGAGTCCGCCGATAGGCGGATTTTTGTTTGTATGGGACCTTTCAGGTTTGTTTCAGGTTTTCTGTTCGAAATATTCGTTGGAAATTCGATGTACGATGTAAGAAATATAATGATGGTCAATGGAGGCTTTAATAATTGCGATGAAATCTATCCAGATAAAACAAGTAGTAGGTCTTGCCCTGTTCCTGACCATAGCAATCGTGATTGACCTGGCTTATCACAATGTCAGCGACGTAGCTGGACAAACTTTTGATATGCAGCAGATGGTTGTTCTGTTCAGACTTCGTCCTCTGATAACAGTCGTTTTTTATACCGCTTTTTTCATCGTGGCGATCCCGACGATCACATCGAACTATTCGAACCACCTTCAAACATGGATCATCATTGTCGTCGGGCTGGTAATTCTGATCCCAATAACCTTTCCAATTACACGATTCCTGCCTCCGCAAATACTCTCAATTGCCTCTTCGCATTTGCAGCTAACAAATCATTTTGGTGCAATTCTGACAGCTCTAGGCCTTTTTCGGCTGTTTCAGGGTGTTAACCAAAAGAAACAAGTTTAAGTATTTATCTCAGAAACAAGGCGAATTTCTATTGGACATGTTGATCGGGCTTTGCCCGGCAACTTGTCCGCACGGGGAAAATAGAGTCGAAGATTAGTTTTCAGTCTCAATCTGTATTCGTGGCGTTTGGCTGAAGCAAGATATAATCTTGCTGGAAGCCAAAGGCTTATCGCAAACCGTAGGTTTGCGACCTACTACCTACTGCTAACTGCTGATAAAATAAGAGAACCTATGAAACCTTCTATTGAAAAGCTCAAAAAATTCTTTACCCTGGAAGCAGACCGGGGATATGACAACAAAGCTGTCCACGGCGGGCTGGAAGCCATGCTGGATACCTGGGAGGCGGAAGCCCGCCAGGATGACCTCAGACGAAGAGCTGATCCAGGCAGTGCGCGCCCGGCTGCGGGATTACAACCGGCTCAGCCCGGACTCCCGCCGGGATGCCCTCAAAGGGCTGTGGAACCGCATCCGCCGGGAGATTGGCAGAGATATCACCCCGGAAGTCGAGAAGCAAGCCGAACCCGAGCCGCAAGCGCAGCGGGAACCTGCTCCAGCGACTGCACCCGCACAGGATGGTAACCAGGACAAGGAGGACGACCCGGATTCAAAGCCCTCTACGGATTCCGACGAGTACGACGAGTATGATGAAGACGAGGAAGAAGACCCACGCCCCGGAAGCGCCTATCGAGACAGCCGCCAAACGCACCGAACCGCGCCCCAAACCAGACGGCCCGCCGGCTGCGCTTGAAGCCAGCGTCACCGTGCTGGATGGGGTCGGCCCCAAAACCGCCGAGAGGCTGGACACGGCTGGATATCGATACCCTGGGCGACATGCTCTACCACTTCCCCCGGCGCTACGACGACTACTCCCAACTGAAGACGATCAACCGGCTGGAATTTGGTGATGAACTCACCGTCCTGGGGGAGGTGCAGTCAACCTCGGTGCGCAAGCTCCACGGCGGCAAGCGCCAGATGGTGGAAGTGATCGTCTACCGACGGCACCGGCGCCCTGCGGGTGACCTGGTTCAACCAGCCCTGGATCACCAAAACGCTCAAAGAGGGCGCCCAGATCGTGCTGGCCGGCAAGGTGGAGCAGTATCTGGGCCGCCATGTGATGAACAACCCCGAATGGGAGCTGCTGGATGAGAAGAACCTGCACACCAGCCGCATCCTGCCAGTTTATCCGCTGACGGCCAAGATCTCCCAGCGCTGGCTGCGCACCCAGATGGACAAAGTGGTCAATTATTGGGCGCTGCGTGTCCAGGACCCGCTGCCGGAGATCATTCAGGAAGAGGCTGACCTGCTCAGCCTGCCGGATGCCCTGCTGCAGATCCACTTCCCCGATTCTTACGATGCGCTCAAAGCTGCCCAGCACCGCCTGGCCTTTGACGAGATCTTCTATCTCCAACTGGGCGTGGTGCAGCAAAAACGGCAATGGGCAGAACGCACCGCCACTCCCTTCCATGTGGAAGATGGCTGGAAAGCAGGCCCAGTATGCCCGCCTGCCCTATACCCTGACGGCTGCCCAGCAAAACGCGCTGGACGACATCTACAAAGACCTGGCCAGCGGCCGCCCGATGAACCGCCTGATCCAGGGGGATGTTGGCTCCGGCAAGACGGTTGTGGCAGCCTTGGGGATCGGTGCGGTGCTGCAGGCCGGCGCACAGGCCGCGGTGATGGCCCCGACCAGCATCCTGGCCGAACAGCACTTACACCTCCTTCAGCCAACTGCTGACCGGAGAAGGCGGGCTGCTGGCCCCGGAGCAGATCCGGCTGATGATCGGCGCCACGCCCAACAGCGAAAAAGAAGAGATCCGCGCCGGGCTGGAAAGCGGCACCATCCGCCTGGTGATCGGCACCCACGCCCTGCTGGAAGACCCGGTCGCAGTTCCAGAACTTGCAAGCGGCGGTGATCGATGAACAGCACCGCTTTGGCGTAAAGCAGCGTGCTGTCCTGCGGGCCAAAGGCGAGAATCCTCACCTGCTGGTGATGACCGCCACCCCGATCCCGAGATCGCTGGCCCTGACGGTCTATGGCGACCTGGACCTGACGGTGATCGATGAGATGCCGCCGGGACGTGAGCCAGTTGGCACCTATGTGCTCTTACCCGACGCGAACGTGAACGCATCTATAACCTGATCCGCCGGGAAGTGGATGAAGGCCGCCAGGCTTTCATCATCTACCCGCTGGTGGAGGAGAGCGAAAAGCTGGAGACCAAAGCGGCGGTGGAGGAACACGAACGCCTGCAAACCGAGGTCTTCCGCAATCTGAAAGTTGGTCTGCTGCATGGACGGATGAAGCCGGACGAAAAAGACGATGTGATGACCCGCTTCAGGGACAAGGAATTTGACGTGCTTGTCTCCACCACGGTGATCGAAGTTGGCGTGGATGTTCCCAATGCCAATGTGATGGTGATCGAAGGCGCTAACCGCTTTGGGCTGGCCCAGCTTCATCAACTCCGCGGCCGGGTAGGGCGCGGCGGTGGCAAATCCTTCTGCGTGCTGATCCCTGAATCTGAAGACGGCGATTGAGAACGAACGCCTGACTGTGATGACCGAGACCACCGATGGCTTTGTGCTCGCCGAGAAAGACCTGGAACAGCGCGGCCCCGGTCAGTTCCTCGGCTCCCGCCAGGCTGGCTTCTCGGAGATGCAAATGTCCTCGCTGACCGATGTGCGCCTGATCGAAAAAGCCCGCAAACATGCCCAGGCTTTACTGGAAGCCGACCCGGACCTGCAAGCGCCAGAGAACGAGATCCTTGCCCGGACGCTTAGGCAGCGCTGGTCTGCGGGGGAAGGAGATATCAGCTGATGATCAAGGCCATATTCCCGGGCACCTTTGACCCGATCCATAATGGGCATATTGATATTGCCACCCGGGCGACCAAGCTGGTGGATGAACTTGTCCTGGCGGTGTATGCCCGTCCGATGAAAAACCTGCTCTTCTCCCCTGAGGAACGCATCTCCCTGGCAACCAAAGCCTTTGCCGACAACCCCAAGATCCACGTGGAGGGCTACGACGGCCTGACGATCG
The DNA here is from genome assembly GCA_963722735.1 of uncultured Chloroflexia bacterium. Taxonomy (GTDB): domain Bacteria; phylum Chloroflexota; class Anaerolineae; order Anaerolineales; family UBA11579; genus UBA11579. The sequence continues at coordinate 25,880 of CAVROH010000009.1, read as the reverse complement.
AGTTCGCCAGGAGATCAATGCCCAGGTGATCGTGCGCGGGCTGCGGGTCTTCTCGGACTTTGAGTTTGAATTCCGCATGGCGCTGGCCAACACCGAACTGCACCCCAGCATTGAGACGATGGCGCTGATCACCAGCAAGGAGCACACCTTCCTGTCATCCTCCACGGTGCGGGAGATCTCTTCTCTGGGAGGGGATGTTTCCACGATGGTGCCAGCATACGTCAACCAGGCTCTGAAAGAGAAATTCAAGGGCCAGAATGGAGACTCACCCTTCTCCACCAACGCCCTTCGGGACTGACTTTACAAAGCTAAAAAGGAAATTCAGAAGAAAATCTGGCACCAAACCTTAATTCTTCGGTGGTTGTTTGTCAGCCCTTGACAAAGTTTGAGAGGCCATTCTGTCAAGGACTCAGATAATTGAATACCCTTTGACGGAACGTGATGCAAAATTGAGTGGCTGGCGAATTTGACGAAAAAAACATTTGGCTGTAGGCTTAAAACTTGCAATAAAGAATATCAGAAAAAGACCTGAGTCTAAATCCGTACCTTTGAGAGGGTGCCTATGGATATCTTACATTTGGTAGACCGCCTGGAAGAACTCTTCAACGAAAGCCGCCCGATCCCGTTCACCAACAATGTGATCGTGGATGAGGACCGCATGCTGGATATCATCGACCAGATGCGGGTGGCGATCCCCGAGCAGGTCAAGCAGGCGGAAAAGCTGCTTGCCGAACGGGACCGCACGCTGGCCCAGGCACAGGAAGAGGCTGGCCGGACGATCCAACTGGCACGGCAGAAAAGTGAAGGTCTGATGGAGAGAGATTCGATCGTGGAAGCCGCCCAGACCCGCGCTGACCAGATCGTTGAGCAAGCCCACCTGGAGGCAGACGCCACCCGCCGCGAGGCAGACGCATATATCATGGAGACGCTGACCAACCTGGAGATCGAGATGGAGCGGATTGTCAATCAGGTGCGCAATGGCATCCGCACCCTGCAGTACACCGACCCTCCAGCAGCCTCCCCGATGGAACCGATCGAGCCGTTTGACCGGCTGGATGGGAGCGACTGAAGGTTTTAATCGAAATCAGCGACCGCCGAAGAAACTCGGCGGTTTTTTTATTCCCGGCGGAGGCTTGACTTAATCCCCGGAGATTTGTATAATTTGATTAATCCTAGTAAAGCAATAGGAATAATAGAGGAAATTATGCATCTTTCTAAACGTGGTGAATATGGATTGCGGGCAATGATCTTGCTGGCCAAAGCGCCGGTAGAAGAAAAGCGTTTGACGATCCACGAGATTGCCACAGAGGAGAATATCCCCCCAAAATTTCTGGAGCAGATCCTGCTGGGCTTGAAGAATGCCGGGCTGCTGCAGAGCAAGATGGGCGCCGGCGGGGGGTATTACCTGGCTCGCCCTCCAGAACAGATCACTCTGGGCGAGATCAAGCGCGTGCTCGATGGGCCGATCGCCCCGATCCGCTGCGTGAGCCAGATGGCCTACGAACCCTGCGGCTGCCCGGATGAGGAGCACTGCGGCCTGCGTCTGGCAATGCAGGATGTGCGCGACGCTATTTCCGGCATATTGGATCATACTTCGCTGGCAGACGTGATGGCGCGGATCACCGCTGAATAGGGGTTTGAACAGTTGAACAAAGTTCGGTTGTAGTTTTTTTGGCGAAAAGATATACTAAATCAGTAGGGATACTATACATTCAAGGAGATTTGCACAATGGAAACGATTTTTACACCCGAATTGATCCTCTTCTTCCTGGTGGGGTTTGCCGCCCAGATCATCGACGGGGCGCTGGGAATGGCCTACGGGGTGAGCGCCAACTCCTTCCTGATGGGGATTGGGGTGCCTCCCGCCCTGGCTAGCGCCAGCGTCCACACCGCCGAGGTCTTCACCACGGGTATCTCCGGGTTCTCGCACTGGCGGTTTGGCAATGTCGATAAGCAGATCATCAAACGTCTGGCGATCACCGGGGTGATCGGTGGGATTACCGGGGCGTACCTGCTCTCGAATATCGATGGCTCGGCGATCAAACCGTGGGTGGCGATCTACCTGCTGGTGATGGGCATCCGCATCCTGGTGAAGGCCTTCCGCCCGGTGAACGGGGTAGCCAAAGCGATGCGCAAGCGATTGCCCCTGCTGGGTCTGTTCGGCGGCTTCATGGATGCGATTGGCGGCGGCGGATGGGGACCGGTGGTGACCACCAGCATGCTGGCAAACGGAGAACCGCCCCGCACGACAATCGGCTCGGTCAACCTGACCGAATTCTTTGTCACCCTGGCCGAGGCGATCACTTTCCTCCTCACCCTGGGTATGCTTGACTGGCCGGTGGTGATCGGCCTGATCGCCGGGGGTGCGATTGCCGCCCCGCTGGGCGCTTACCTGACAAAGAAAATCCCCACCAAGATCATGTTGATCGTAGTGGGGCTGCTGGTGATCGGGTTGCAGATCCGCACGCTGGCGATGATCTGGTTCTAGCCCGGATCCGTCCCACCTTGGGGAATTTCTGTGCAGCCGAGGGCGATATTCTGCCCGCCCTCGGCTGCCGAGATTCTTCAAGAATTCCTGGTTTCAAGCAGCATCCCGCGGACAGCCTCGATCTCATCCTGGACAATCGTGTGAGCCATGCCGGGATATGTACGGAAATCAACTTGAGCGCCTAATTGTTCAAAGATGTCAGCGGATTAACCAACAGATCGTGGGCGACCCATGGATCCACATCGCTGCCCCCGATGAATACCGGCATCCCCTGAAAACTGCCCGTCTCCTCCCGCTTGTGATCAGGTGGACCGATCAAAGCGCCTGTGAAGGCAAAGGCTCCTGCATAGTTGCGTGGATTCCGGGCGATATATTCCAATGCCAGGCAAGCGCCCTGCGAAAAACCGCCAAAGGCAATCTGACGATCCGTAAAACCTTCTTGCCGAGTGCTCGAAACCAGGGAGTCGATCAGTTCCAGCGCCATGGTTAGGTCAGGCTCGTTGGCTATAATGGGGGCAAAAGCCGAGTTGGGATACCATCGATTTAGCATAGCCTGGGGAATGAGGAAAGTCGCCTTCTCCAATGACAGGGCTTCTGCCAGCGGCAGCATCGACTCAGCCGTGGCGCCGCGGCCATGCAGCAGGATCACGGCCAGTTCAGCTTCTTTGAGGATCAGCGCCAAATCGGAGGATCGTCTGTCCCTGGTGGATATTGGAGCTCATTGAGATACAGCGCCGATCGGCGTCAATCCGGCTTCGATCTCCTCACGACGGTGCTCCAGAAATGGCGGCAGCACCAGAGATTCGCCCAACGCCTCAGGGGCTTCATCGACTGCAAACCCGGGACCATCTGTAGCGATCTCGAACAGGATGCCAGCGGACACCCGGAAATAGATAGAACGGAACCAGAACCGATCGATCAGACCACTGACAGATAGCCCAGCCTGAGTCAGATGATCGTGCCAGCGTTTCTGCTCATCAAAATCCGCCACCCGGAAGGCAACATGATGTGTACCGCCAGCGCCTAATCTGGCCCTGGCAAGCTCGGGTTGAACCATTACCCAGACTTCTGTGCCCGGTCCGCCACCCGATTTGGTGGTATAGATGACAGCCTCGGTGTCCTGGTCTATCCAGGTAGCGCGGGTGACTTCTTCAAAATTCATCACCTTTGTCAAGATCATATCAATTTGACCTATTTCAGGGACAGAGAACACAACGCTATAGAATCCGCGCAAAGCGTATTCGTCCGGGATATCCGGATGTGGCCAGATCTCACCCTCAAATTCTGAACGATTGTCGTTCACCAGGTAGAGCTGCTGCCCTTCTGCGTCCTCAAACGGGAGGATTTCACGGCCGGCAAATGTCTCGATCCCGCCATGGGTCGACATTGAGGGAGTCCAGACGCTTTGCCCAGAAATCCAGGGCCTGACGGCTCTGGGTACGGAAAGCTGTACCAGCAATACTGTCCGTCCCCCGGATATCGGGGCCAATCGTCAGGCCAGTCAAAGAAGGTCATATCCGTACCCGGCGAACCAAGTTTGTCTGCATAGAAAAGGTGATAGGCAGAAACATCGTCCTGGTTGACGGATTTCTTTACCAATCGCAACCCAAGAATGTTGGTATAAAACTCAAGATTGTCAGCGATCTTTGCGCTGACTGCCGTTACATGATGCAGTCCATTTAATTGCATTTTGCACCTCTAAAGATGATTTGTCTGTCGTCTTAAAGATGCGAAGGGAATTGGAATTATTACTTTAGCGCCAGAATACACAATTGACGCCTGTCCCCCCTTTCCGGATCAATCAGATGTGATTTCCCGCTCCCCCAGGGCAATCTCGACTGCCATGCTGGCGTGTAAGTAGGTCGTATCGAAGACCGGAATAGAGACATCCCCGGCACCCACCAATAGGGGGATCTCGGTGCAGCCGAGGACCACACCCTGCGCGCCAGCGGCGGCCATATCCTCGATGATGCGCACATATTCAGCCTTGCTCTGCGGCAGTATCTTGCCGACGACCAGTTCCTCGAAGATGATCCGGTCGACCAGTTGGCGGTCGGGCTTCTCGGGGATGAGCACCTCAATGCCAAACTTGTCCTGCAGGCGGCCGCGGTAGAAATCCTGCTCCATGGTGTAGATCGTACCCAGCAGACCGACTCTGGTCAGCTCCATTTCCTGGATGCGGGCAGCCGCCGCGTCGGCGATGTGCAGCAAGGGGATGTCGACCGCCTCCCCGATCTCGTCAAACAGCTTGTGCATCGTGTTGGTGGCGATCAGCAGGAAATCCGCCCCGCCGGCCTCGATCTGCCGGGCGGTTTTGACCAGTTCATCCAGCACCTTATCCCACTCACCGGCGGACATGTGCGCCTCGATCGGGCCGAAGTCCACCGAGACGATCACCGATTTGGCCGAATGCAGCCCGCCGAGCTTGTCTTTGACCAGCTGATTGATGATCCGGTAATACTCCACAGACGATTCCCACGACATGCCCCCCATAATACCGATGGTTTTCATAAGTTCTCCAAAATTAAAACCCCTGATAGACGAACGGCACCTGGGCATCTGCCCCGGAGACCAGGATCAGCAGCACGATCGCCGCCAGCAGCAGCAGCGTCTGCCCCCATTTGCCCCACTTGAGGAAGAACAACTCCTCCCTGACCTCCTGGCGCCAGTCCAACCACACGGCCGGCAGGATCACCAGCAAGATGCGCGGGTCGGGGAGGTTGTACCCCGGCCACGACCAGAACCCGGCCCCGTGGATCAGGTCGGAGGCTGCCCGGCGCAGTTCGGGGTACGCCCAGTTGCCGGGCGTGAGCATGCTGGTGAGATAGCTCCAGGCGGTCGGCAGATCCATCCGGAAGGGCAGCCAGGCGAGCACGGCGAGCGTAAAGACCACCAGGATCGACAGCCCCTTACGCCAGGCTTTCTGCTGATCGGGCAGCACTGGCGGGCGGCGCAGGTTGATGAATCGCTCGACCACCTGGTAGAGGCCGTGCAGCCCGCCCCACACGAGCATCTGCCAGGAGAGGCCGTGCCACAATCCGCTGACCAGCATGGTGATCATCGGCGGCACGATCAGGTTGACCAGGTGCTGGCGGTTGCGGAAGGCGCGCAGCAACCGGCGGGTGGTGGGGAAGAAGATGTAATCCCGCAGCCACTCCGAGAGGCTGATGTGCCAGCGCTTCCAGAACTCGGTGAAATCACGCGAGAAATAAGGGCGCAGGAAGTTCTGCGAAAGCTCGATCCCGAACAGTCCGCTGACCCCGCGCACGATGCTGGTATAGCCGGCAAAATCGTTATACAGCGCAAAGGCATACGCCAGCAGCCATGCAGCTAGATGCTGGGCAGGGAACTCGGCCGGGGTGATGAAGGCAGCCGCAGGGATCAGGGACAGCAGCGAGTCGGCGACAAACAACTTGCGCACCAGCCCGACCACGATCAGCGCACCGCTGCGAATAATAAGGCCACTGTCCACCACTTTTGGATTCGCCAGTTTGGGGATGAATGTCCGGGCGCGCTCGATCGGGCCGGAGAGCAGCTTGGGGAAGTAGAGCAGATACAGGGTGAAGAGCACCGGGTCGGTTTCCGGCTGGATGCGCTCATGGCTGAGGTCGAGGAAATAGGAGATCACCTGCACCAGATAGAACGAGAACCCCACCGGCACGATCAGCGCCAGCGCCCCCAGATCCGTATCCCCCAGCAGGCGGGACAGCCCCTCGGTATAGAAATGCTGGTATTTGAAGACCAGCAGGATGAGCAAATTAAGCCCGATCCCGGCATACAGCCAGCCTTTGCGCTTCGCTTCCGGCAATTTCTTCCCCAGCCAGTAATTGAACACGGTCAGGGCCAGCAGGATCAAGCCGAAGCGCCAGTCCCACAGGGCGTAGAAAGCCAGGGAAGCGACCAGCAGCCAGATCTGCTTGCCGCGGGCCGGCAGCAGGTGGTAGAGGATGAACACCGCGGCGGCAAACCCGGCAAAGGCCAGCGAGGTGATCGGGATCACGGCGCACCTCCCGGCTGGCGCAGTTCGATGCCCGTCTGCGTAGATCTGGGCAAGCCACTCGCCCAGGTACTGGCTGAAGACCGCCGCCCCAAATTTGCTCAGATGCACCCGGTCTGAGCGCCCGTTCTCGGGGAGCTGGTCTTCGGGGATGCCGGGGTAGAAAATGCTCCCGGCATTGGTGACCTTCTCGGAGACCACCGTCAGGAATTCCTGATGCGCCGCCTCGCCGTCCTCAAAATACAGGTAGAACTGTGGCGTGACCGGCATTTCGATCACCAGCACGGTGGTGTCGGAGGTCTCCCTCAGCCCGAGCAGGTCGTCCAGATTCTCCAGGCGGCTCCCGGCGATCTCGAAACCGGCAAAGACCTCAAAGGCCTCGGCGTCTTCCGGATCGGCCGGGTCGGGCGGGGAGTAAGGGTCCTCGGCAACCCGGTTCTCGATGTCATAGCCGTCGGGGGTCAGCGCGTTGGCGCGCTTGATCACCGTGCTCTGGTTCTCGGCGAAATCCCAGCTCATCCAGTTACGGTAGCCGAGAAAGATGCGGTAAGCCGCTGAGTGCTCCGCCAGCCAGCCGCGGGGGTTGAACTGCCCGGCCCGGTACTGGATCCACGGATCGGAGAGGAATTTCTCTGCCACCTCCACTCCGTTGTTGGCCGCATAGTCGCGGATCTCGGTGCCAAAGATGATCACCCTGGGATGGTAGGTCTCGACCAGCAGGCGGGCGACCGCGGAGTTGGGCTCGATGGTCAGCCCCTCCACCCCGAAATTGAAGATCCGCAGTTCCGGCTGGCCTGTGGCGGCTGTGAAGGTTTGGTTGACCTGCTCCGGCTCGATCCCGGAGTTGACCAGCGAGCTTCCCATGAAGAGGATATCGACCCCGTCGTGGGCTTCCACGTAGCGCTGCAGGGCGAACCATTTGATCTCGAACTGGTAGTGGTAATTGCCCAAGGAGGGCGTGGAAAGCCGCCGCGCCACCCAAGGGATGCGGGCAGCGCCTTCCACCGCGGCCAGCAGGATTACCAAAAGCAGCGCAGCCCGCAGCACAATCCCGCCGATCGGGCGGTCCAGTTTCAGCGAAGGGCTTTTAGGGGTCTGCATGCCAAATATTGTATCTCAGAAATTAGTGGATGGAGTCAGTAGTTGGCTGTCAGTGCTCAGTGAAAACCGACTAATAAGAATTTCACTTCCCCTCAGGAGCTATTCGCGGTTGTCATGTCCAATCTGTGTTTATCTGCCATAGTAAACCGTAGGTTTACGACCATCTGTGGTAAATCAGGGTTTTGTTTTTTTTCTACCTACTGCCTACCGCCTGCTGTCAACTATCAAATTTGAAAACCAAATCTTGACATTTTTAACATTTCTGTAAAACCCCGATCCGCCTTCAGCTACTATAATAGAGCTAAATAGAGACGGGTTAGAAAGTTCCTGTCTAAAAAAACTAACAAAAGGAAAATATGGGCAAGAAACTGGTTTATGTGCTGGTCGTAGTCTGTGCTGTCTTCATCATCGTTGCGCCGCTGCAGTTCTAGCATTCTGAGCAATATTCGATAGTCCCCCGGGCAAGAGCGAACCGATTTCGCTTGTCCGTCGTTTTCATCCGCCTGTATAATCACACAAACGGTCAGCATCGTTTGTGTTTTTGATTAACCAGCCCGGAGAAACCGCCATGAGTATGATCCACATCAACGGTCAGGAAGTCCATTATATAGAAGCAGGGTCCCCCCACCGGCAGAAAGCCATTCTGATCCACGGGTGGTCGAGCTCTTCGTACGCCATGTCCCCGATCGCGGGGCTGCTCAGTCAGCGCTTCCACTGTATCTCGGTGGACCTGCCGGGGTACGGCAGCTCTCCCCCCTTTGAGGGACGTACCACCATCCCGCGCTATGCGGAACTGATCGCTGACCTGATCGAAGAACTCAGCCCGGCGCCGGTGGTACTGATCGGGCACTCAATGGGCGGGATGATCTCGACCACCGTGGCGATCGAGCATCCGGCGCTGGTCGAGCGCATGGTGCTGATCTCGCCGACGATCACCGGCAAACTCTCCAGGACGATCAACCGGGTGGTCTCGCCGATCAACATGATCGAAAGTCTGCCGCTCGGTTCGCTGATCGTCTCCTCGGTGGAGAAGCTCTATATCGGGATCACCGATCGGATGATGCGCCCGGTCTCATTTTCGGACCGCACGGATATCACCGAAGAAGACTACGCCCGCCTGCGGGCGGATGCGCGCCGTCCCGGACAGGGGCGCGTACGGGCAGAGTGCTTCTTCGCGATGCGCGACCATGACCTGTCTGGCAGGCTCTCCGGAATCGATATCCCCACCCTGGTGATCTGGGGTGCGGAGGATAATACCGTCCCGCTGCGGGATGCCGGCATCGTGGAAGACGAATGGCCGGACACTGATTTGCGCATCCTGCCCAAAGCCGGACACTGGCCGCATTTCGAATCCGCCGAGGTCACCCGCAGGCTGGTGGCCGCCACCCTGGGCCTGCCGCTGCTCAGCGATCACCTGCATGCCCCGGTGGATGATGAGGAGATCGCCCGGATTGCCGAGGTGGCTCAATTTCTGGCTCATTCCAGCATCGGCAAGGACCTCAACAAAGCCCAGCGTACCCGCCTGGCCGCCCAGTTGCGCAGCTACCGCTTCGAGCCGGATGAGAACATCATCAGCCAGAATGAGACCGGCGAGGAGATGTTCATCGTCCAGGGGGGCACGGTGGAGGTCTGGAGTGATCCGAACAACCCGGCGGAGGAAAAAACCCAGCCCGAAAGGGTGGCGACGATGATCGCCGGCGAGATGACCGGGGAACTGGGGATGCTCGATCAGGGTCTGCGCACCGCCGATCTGATCGCCGGTCCGGACGGGGCGTTGGTGCTCGGTCTCAACCGGCAGATGCTCCTTGCCCTGGTGGAAGACGATCCCGAATTGGGCAGCAAGGTGCTGTGGAATATCTCCAAAGCGATGTCTAGCAAGGTCCGCTTCATCCTCTGGCAGTTGGAGCGCGCCCTGCAGCGCACTGCGCCTAAAAAGGAAGCGATCACTTCGCTGCAGTAAACCTGTTACAATACCGGCAATGAGCAAGAAACTGAACCGCCGCGATTTCCTCAAACTGGGCGGCATCTCCCTGGCATCGCATGGCTTTCAGGCCGGACTTCCCCCCCGGTCGGACGCGCTACCAGTCCGTGCCGCTGGGACGGGTGGCCTATCACTCGATCAGCGTCTTCGATGCACCCCGGGTGGATGCTGCCACACTCAGCTACCGCTTCAGGGATACGCTGCTGAACCTCTACGAGCGCCTGGAGCCGGACACCGGCCCGCTCTACAACCCGGTCTGGTACCGCATCTGGGGCGGATACGTGCACAGCGCCTTCATCCAGCCGGTAGATGTGCGTCTGAACGCACCGATCGAATCTGTCCCCCAGTACGGGCTGCTCACCGAGGTCAGCGTGCCCTATTCCCAGCCGTACAATTACACCAGCCAGGACGGATGGGAGATCAACCCCGATTTCTACCTGTATTACAGCTCCACCCACTGGATCACCGACCTGGTGGAAGGCCCGGATGGGGAGCCGTGGTACCAGATTACCGATGAGCTTTATGGGGCTTACAAATATTATCTCCCCGCCTGCCACCTGCGGGTCTTCGACTTTGCAGAACTCAGCCCGATCTCCGCAGATGTCCCCCCCGAGGAGAAGCGTATCGAGGTCAGCCTGCTGCACCAGCGGCTGGTGGCCTATGAGGGAGATGAGGAAGTCTACCGCGCAAGGGTCTCCACAGGGATCAACCGCAGTGTGCCGCAAGGCCAGCTCCCGTCACGCACCCCCACCGGAATTCATTACCTGTACTCCAAGATGCCGTCCAAGCATATGGGCGAGACCCGCCTCACCGATGATCTCAACGATACCTCACTGCCCGGCGTCCCCTGGACGATGTTCTTCGCCGAAGGGGGCTACGCCCTGCACGGGGCCTACTGGCACAGTAATTTCGGCGCACAGATGAGCCGCGGCTGCGTCAACTTGAGCAATGCGGATGCCCTCTGGCTCTTCCGCTGGACCACCCCAGTCTGGCGGCCGGAGGATGTGGTTGACCAGAGCGGCTGGGAAGTCCGCGGCCAGGGCACGCGGGTGGATGTAGTCGAAGAATAAAACAACTTAGATAGCAATCAACAAAAAAGCCGGTCGGAAATCCCGACCGGCTTTGTGATCTAGTTAGAGCTGTTACGGTACACAGGGGACAGTGTCCAGGAAGGTAAAGGTCGTTCCGTAATCAGATGGATTCCCCTTTGTATCCCAGGCTTTGAATTCAACCGAAATTTCGCTGTCGGCATCAAAGCCATCGGCTTTGATGTCGAACTCATAATCAATAATACTGTAAGTACCAGTAAAGATAGTGCCACCGGTTTTCGGCAGGAGGATATAGCCTGTATTTGGCCCAACAGCGGCGGCATGGGCAGTGATCGTATAATACATTTTCACCTCTTTGATCCCATTGGCATCCGATACGCCAACTGAATAGGTATTCTTGCATTGGAGTCCAGAGTTGATATTCCCAGGCACAACCGGCGTCACCCAGGAGGTGGCGGAATCACACCCAAAGCTATCGGTGAAAGAGTATGCACTGGTTTTAGGGAAGTGGACAACATTGCTGTTACTATCACCAACCGCAAACCGGTATTTCACCGTTGTTGTCGGTGGGTAGGTCGTGTTCACCACGTCAGAGACTGACCACGTGGCCCCGCTGACTTTGTCCATCAGGTGATAGCTGGAACCGGATGCGCCATAGGTGGGAAGGCTGCCATCCGTGGTGTAGACCATTTTCACCCAACTGATCCCGTCGGGGTCTACCACATCAATCTTGTAAGTCTTTTGGCAGGTATTCAGGGCCGTGATGTCTGCACCATCCGGGCCAACCGGGTTGCTGAAGGTGGTCGGTGTATCCACTGGGGCGCACTTGACCTTGTCGGTCAGGTCGAAGGCATCATCTTTGGGGAAGTAGGTCACCACACCGTTCTTGTCATTGGCGGCAAACCGGAAGCGGATATTGACCGGGGCGGTTTGTTTGCTGGCATCGATGATATATCCGGAAACGCCATAGACATCATCTGCGATCAGCGGCAGCAGTTTGTACTTACCCTGAGTGATAGCGGTATCCCGCATTGGCAGCGTGCCGTCGAAGGTATAGATCATCTTGACGTCACTCAGCCCATCGGCATCCTTGACCTTGATCTTGTAGGCGTTGGCACAGTCGCTGGCATTGGCGATGATCTCATTATCCGGGCCGACCGGGTCGCTCATCACGGTGGGTGAGTCGGTGCCGGTATTGGTGGCGCTGGTTGGCTTGGGGGTCTTGGTGACCAGCGGCGTGGGGGTCTGGGTTTTGGTGGGCGTGGAAGTGGCTACGTTGGGGACGTAGAACTTCTCCCCGGCGACCACAAAGTCCATCGTCCCGCGGCAGTTGGCATTGCGCAGTTCTTCTTCGCTAACGCGGTAGAGGGCTGCCAGGCTTTTAAGGGTTTCCCCCTCACGGATCGTATGCAGCACCCAATCATCGGCCGGGCCGCAGCCCGCCGCCTGGACGGTATTGGTGGGTGTTTCGGTCGGTCCGTCCGTGGGGGCTGGGCCGACGGTGTTGGTCGGGGTGGGGGTATTGGTCTTGGGTTCCGGGGTGGGCTGGTCCTGGTTGGCTTCCACGGTCTGGGTCAGCGGGACCACCACCAAAGTGGCTTCCGGATTGGCTTCCAGCCAGGCGTTCACATCCTCATGGGTCATCTTGCCGGCTTCGGGGGCATCTCCCATCCCGCGGATCACCGCAGTCTGGCCTGCCACCAGGGCCACGGTGCCTTCAGCGTTGCCCAAGGTGCATTCGCCCTCAAGACAGGTGACATTCGTCTCGTCGGTCAGCGGGTCCACCCACACATGCAGGTAGGAACCACGCACCGAGGCCAGCCCGGAGGGGGTATCGACCTCGACGACACCGCCTTTGAGGATGATCCACAGGCGGCCGATATTGAGCTGCAAGCGGGTCAAGGTCCCCTGGTCAGTATCTTCCATGGCGGTGAGCACGAAATTGGAAAGCGGGCTGAGCCGGATGATCGTACCATCGGATATATCGATCCGGGCGCGTCCATCCTCGCCGGTCAGCACCTGGTCGTTTACTTCCAGATAAAAGTCCGGTGAGGCAGCCTCAAAAACGCCTTTGGAGGCCTTCATCACCTGTACTTTCCCGCTGAACTCGGTCAGCAGGGCGGAGATCGGGTTTGCAGCCGGGCCCCCTGCGCTGAAATCTGCGCAGAAGACGGTCAGCAGCCCCAGCATCGCCAGGACAAGCATCAATCTAATTCTTTCTTTGTTAATCATGATTGCATCCTCACTTGTGATTAGATAGCACTAAAAACCACGCAGGAATAAGCCTCCCGGATGGTAGATCTTCCTCGCTGGTATCGCGTCCGCTGATAGAACGCCCCAAATTGCAGGACATAGGGTCCTTATTATCATTATAGCGATAATTAAAGGCAAAACCATTGCGGCTTTAGTACTATTTTATGGCGTTTAATCCTTCAGCCCATTAAAAAATCAGAAATATTAGCCCATTTCGGGAGAAAGATGTCATGAGAGAAACTCTTTGCTTAATCTAGTGGTACAGAGAGGCTTGTTTGAAAGTATAATTTTGTATCAAAGGATAGTATCAGGTTAAATTTCTCTGTAGATAAGTCTATCGCAAATCAAATGCAATAATTTTAGGATCTATAGGAGAGTGGCATGGATATAACAGAATTATTGAATTCAATTTGGTCCAACGATCTCTATCGGAAACTCATTATTACTGCTCTAATCCTATTGGGACAGAACATTCTTCGCCGGTTAGTTTTATATTTGATCTTGCAGAGAATTAATGAAGAAAGCCCTTATATCTACACTGTTAGAAAAGCCACAAGCTACGCAATTAGTATCCTGGGAACAATATTCATAGTAGGTGTATGGATAGAGCGGCTCGGGGACTTATCAGTAGCTTTAGGCATATTGGCTGCTGGATTGGCATTTGCCCTTCAAGAAATTATCGGCAGCTTTGCTGGATGGCTAACGATAATCAGTGGCCGGCCATTTTCTGTCGGTGACAGGATAGAAACCAGCAATATCCGAGGAGATGTGGTCGATGTCGGGATCCTTCGGACAACACTAATGGAGATAGGTAACTGGCTTCATGGAGACCACAATACAGGTCGAATCGTTACCGTCTCGAATGCTTTTATTTTCAAAGAACCTTTGTATAATTATTCTGCCCATCTTCGTTTTATATGGGATGAAATTAGCCTCCCAATTACGTATGAATCTGATTGGAAAAAAGCAATTGAGATAATGACTGGGGCAGTTAGAAATCACCCGCAATATCAAAGCCTGATGCCTCAGGCGGAAGAACAGCGCCGGCAGGCAAGGCGAAAACTAGCCGTTAGAATTACTTCCCTTGAGCCGAGGGTTTTTTTCAAGATGACTGATAATTGGATAGAATTAGGGATGGTCTATCCGGTGGATAATGATTTGAGACGCACTTTTCGCAGCGAAGTTAGCCAGAGTATCATGTCGGAATTTACAGAGGCAGATATCAGGATAGCCTCCCAGACGGTGGCAATAGTCCAATTTCCTAATAAGGAAAGCCACTTTCACGAATAGCAGCGGGTTGGCAAGGATAGGTAGCCGAAATACATAAAAAGTCTTCTCAAACCCGAGGTGAGGTTTTTTCGGAATGGCGAACTGCTTGGCTAAATTGGAATCCCACCTGGTTATTTCAGCAATTAGACTTCTTTTGAACTGTGGTGTTCGCCAACTAGCAGATCTCCAAGCATCCAAATATCCCTGACAGGGTTATCCATGGTGTAAAATTGCTGCATTCACTTGCTACTCAGGAGGAATCATGACTACTGAAACCACAATGGTAAATGATAAAAGAGAAATCTTTGGCTGGGCAATGTACGACTGGGCTAATTCAGCCTTCAGCACAACAGTGGGCACTGTATTTCTCGGCCCATATGTTGCCAGCCTGGCACGGACCGCAGCCGAGGCAGCCGGGACGGCCAATGTAAAATTTTTAGGGATTCCAGTTGCACCGGATTCATTCCTGCCATACTGTATTTCCTTTTCGGTGGGCATGCAGGTACTTTTCCTCCCGATTTTGGGGGCAATTGCAGATTATTCTCACCTGCGCAAACCAATGATGCGGCTGTTCGCCACGATAGGCGCGTTGGCGACCATCTTGATGTTCGTTGTAGCAGGCAGCCTGTGGTGGCTGGGAGGAGTCCTTTTTATCATCGCCAACCTGTCCTTTGGGGCTGCATTGGTATTTTACAACGCCTATCTGCCGGATATTGCCTCCGAGGAAGAACGCGATCGCACCTCGTCTTACGGTTGGGCGATGGGGTATTTAGGCGGCGGGCTGCTCCTGGCACTGAATTTGGCTTTCTACTTGTTCAGTGATAAACTGGGGGTCCCCGAATCGTTGGCCGTCCGGATCAATCTGGCATCCGCAGGGATTTGGTGGCTGGGATTTTCATTTTTTACCTGGGCCAGATTACGCACCCGCCATGCAGCCAGAGCACTCCCATCCAATCAAAACTATCTCAGCATCGGGTTCAAACAACTCCGTAAGACCTTAAGCGAGATCAAAAATTTCCCGGAAACCCTTAAGTTTTTATTGGCATATTTTCTCTACAATGATGGCATTCAAACCGTGATTGCAGTATCGGCTACTTTTGCTGCCGCCCCCCTTATCCAGGGTGGCCTGGGACTTGAACAAGAAACTCTCACAGCTGTGATCCTGATGATCCAATTTGTTGCGTTTGGCGGTGCATTATTATGGGGTCGATTGGCTGCCCGGATTGGCGCAAAGCAATCGGTAGTTGTCAGCCTGGTCATCTGGTCTGGTGTGGTGATCTATGCTTATGGCGGTCTTCAGAGCGAAAATGTGGCGATAGAGTTTTTCATCCTGGGTATTTTCATTGCGCTGGTAATGGGTGGCTCACAAGCCATCAGCCGTAGTTTGTTTGCACAGATGATTCCTGTCGGTAAAGAAGCTGAGTATTATTCATTTTATGAGGTCAGCGAACGCGGTACGTCCTGGATTGGACCGCTCATCTTTGGCCTGGCGAATCAACTCTTTGGCAGTCTGAGATACGGGATTTTGTCATTGATTTTCTTCTTTATTGCCGGGTTGATCCTTTTGCCCCTGGTGAACGTGGACAAGGCAATTGGTGATGTAAAAGCCTACGATGCAGTCCATAGAAAATAAAAGCTAGTCTGATCATAGGAGCTTGCTTCGTCCATAGTTCGGCCTTTAGCTGAACGTCCGGCTCCCGATGACCCCACTTGACCCGCTGGAAGAATTCAGCGGGTCATTTTTCTTCAGACAGGAAGGGTGAATGGGGTAAAATAGAGCTATGACAGACCAGCCTTTCCCCCCAGCCCGGATATTAGGAATCGAGACATCCTGCGATGAAACTGCCGCCGCGGTGGTTGAGGACGGCCGCATCGTGCTTTCCAACGTGGTTGCCTCCCAGGCGGAGATGCACGCCAAATACGGCGGCGTGTTCCCCGAGGTGGCTTCCCGGCAGCATATCAAAACGATCTACACGGTGATTGATGAAGCCCTCTCGCAGGCGCATGTCTCGCTGGATGACCTGGATGCGATCGCGGTGACGCGTGGTCCCGGGCTGCCGGGGTCGCTGGTGGTGGGGGTCAATGCGGCCAAGGGACTGGCGCTGGGCAGCGGCAAACCGCTGATCGGGGTGCACCACCTGGAAGGACATCTCTACTCTCCCTGGATATTGGATGAAGGCCAATCGCTGGGTGACAAGCCCGAACCAACCTTCCCGCTGCTGGCCCTGCTGGTCTCCGGCGGGCACAGCGAGCTGATCCTGATGACCGATCACCTGACCTATGAGCGTCTGGGGGGGACGCTCGATGATGCCGCCGGCGAGGCCTTTGACAAGATCGCCCGTCTGCTGGGGCTGGGATACCCCGGCGGACCGAAGATCCAGCAGGCTGCCAAAGAGGGAGACCCGGCGGCATTTAAGTTCCCCGCGCCTGGCTGGAAGGCACCTGGAATTTCTCCTTCAGCGGATTGAAGACCGCCGTGCTCCACCAGGTACGCAAGCTGCGGGCAGAGCTGGGCGAAAACGAGGACGACGAGAGCGTGGCACTCCCCGTCGCCGACCTGGCGGCCAGCTTCCAGATGGCGGTCGTGGATGTGCTGGTGACCAAATCACGTTTTGCCGCCCAGGAATTCAAGGCTAAGGAACTGCTGGTGGCCGGGGGCGTTTCCGCCAACCAGTTGCTACGCGAGATGATCGTGCAGGATACGCCCGGGATGGTGCATATCCCCCCGCTGTACCTGTGCACCGACAACGCCGCCATGATCGCGGCTGCCGGCTACTACCGCTACGTACATGGGCAGCGCTCCAGCCTGGACTTTGATGCCATGCCAACCTGGCCGCTGGATGAGATCGCGGCGTAGCCCTCGAATCCCTTAATCTGTAAGATAGCCATTCGCATAGTTGTCAAAAGAGAGATTGTTGCGCGCATTTAGATGATTCACTGCATTAAAATCAGATTACACATCAAATATTCCCGAATAACCCCACCCTGTCAATTGCATAACAATTGACCGCCCCTCTCCTAATACAGGAGAGGGGAAATCACTTTTGGACAACGATCAAGGTGAGTCTGGGGGTGAGGTTGGTTTTGGAAAAATAGCGTGATTGCACACAAATAATCAAAGTTGTTTACAAAATATAAAACATTTGTGCTATAATTGCCCTGTTTCGCAATTGAGTACAGGAAGGTACCCCCAATGTCTGAAAAAGTCATCCGCGTCGTCGGTGCGAACGCTCATAACCTGAAAAATATCACTGTCGAGATCCCCCGCGATAAGTTCGTCGTCATCACCGGGCTGTCCGGATCGGGCAAGTCTTCGCTGGCATTCGATACTATCTTTGCTGAGGGCCAGCGGCGCTATGTGGAGTCACTCTCCGCGTATGCCCGGCAGTTCCTCGGACAGATGGAAAAGCCCGAAGTCGAGTACATCGAAGGGCTTTCACCAGCCGTCTCGATCGACCAGAAAGGCGCCTCGCACAACCCGCGCTCCACAGTTGGCACGGTCACCGAGGTGTACGATTATCTGCGTCTGCTGTACGCCCGGGTGGGGGTCCCTCACTGCCCGGTATGCGGCAGGGAGGTCGTGCAGCAGTCTGCTCAAGAGATCGTCGAGGCGATCGAGAACATGCCGGAAGGCAGCCGCCTGCTGATCCTGGCGCCGATGATCAGCCACCGCAAAGGTACCCATCAGGCTGTACTGGAAGAGATCGCTAAGGCCGGGTTTGTACGCGCCCGTGTGAATGGCGAGGTCATCGAGCTGGGTGAGGATGTGGTTGAGCTGGACCGCTATAAGAACCACACCATCGAGGCAGTCGTCGACCGGCTGGTGATTCAGGCACACGAGACCACTGAGGAAGCTGATGGCTTCCGCTCCCGGCTGACCGATTCGGTGGAGACCGCCCTGCAGTTCGGGGACGGGGTGCTCACCGTCCACAACCTGAGCGCTGATCCGCCGGAGGATACGCGCTTCTCCGAGCATCTGGTCTGCCCCGAACATGGCTCCACCGTGCCCGAGATCGAACCGCGCACCTTTTCGTTCAACACCCCGCACGGAGCCTGCCCGGAATGCCAGGGAATCGGCACCAAGCTGGAGATCGATCCCAACCTACTGATCCCGAATAAAAAGAAGTCGATCAACCAGGGCGCGATCAGCGCTGGTGAGTGGGGCGGCCCGCGGGATTATGGCGGGTATTACTGGCAGATGCTGGTTGGGGCCTGTGAAGCCTTCAAGATTGACATGGATGCACCCATCTCTTCCTTGAGCGACGGTCAGATCGATGTGATCCTGTACGGGACGCGCGGCGAAGAGGTGGAAGTTAAGTACACTCGCAAGAGCGGCAAGGTCTCCACCTTCCACGCGGTGTATGAGGGCGCGATCCCTAACCTGGAGCGGCGCTTCAAGGAGACCAACTCCAATTACATGCGCGAGCGCATCCAGGAATATATGAACGACCGGGACTGCCCAGCCTGCAAGGGCGCCCGCTTGCGCGAGGAAGCCCTGGCGGTGACCGTGGAGGGCAACAACATCCTCGAAGTGACCCAGTGGCCGGTGGTGGATACGCTCAAGTGGGCCAAGCGGCTCAACGGCAGGAAGTCTCCGCTGAGCG
Source organism: uncultured Chloroflexia bacterium (assembly GCA_963722735.1). GTDB lineage: Bacteria > Chloroflexota > Anaerolineae > Anaerolineales > UBA11579 > UBA11579. The sequence goes on along the minus strand of CAVROH010000009.1, from coordinate 7,138 downwards.
AACGCGATAAGCTGATTGCCAACCGGGTCCTCAAAGAGGTCTCCGAGCGGCTGCAGTTCATGGTCGATGTCGGGCTGGAATACCTGACCCTGAACCGTACCGCCAAGACGCTCTCCGGGGGCGAGGCACAGCGTATCCGCCTGGCAACCCAGATAGGTTCCCGGCTGATGGGTGTGCTGTATGTGCTGGACGAGCCTTCCATTGGGCTGCATGCCCGCGATAACGCCCGCCTGCTGAACACCCTGATGGGGCTGCGCGATATCGGCAATACCGTGCTGGTAGTGGAGCACGATGACGAAACCATCCGCCAGGCGGACTGGATCGTGGACCTGGGTCCGGGTGCGGGTGAATTCGGCGGCGAGGTGGTCGCTGAAGGGCCGGTGGCGGACATCATCAAGAACAAGAAATCAATTACCGGCGATTACCTCTCCGGGCGGAAGCAAATCCCCCTGCCGAAGAAACGGCGGGAGGGCAACGGCCACGAGATCGTGGTGCACGGGGCGCGGGTCAATAACCTGAAGAACCTGGACGTACACTTCCCGCTGGGCAAGCTGATCTGCATCACCGGCGTATCGGGGTCGGGCAAGTCTTCGCTAATGAACGAGGTGCTTTACAAAGCGCTGGCGCGTGAGTTGAACCGGGCGCGCACGATCCCCGGCGAGCATGACGGCATCGAGGGGCTGGAACACCTGGACAAAATCATCAACATCGACCAGTCCCCGATCGGACGCACCCCGCGGTCCAATCCCGGTACCTATACGGGACTGTTCAACCACATCCGCGAGCTATTCACTGAACTGCCTGAGAGCAAGGTGCGCGGCTACAAGCCGGGGCGTTTCTCGTTCAATGTCAAGGGCGGGCGCTGCGAAGCCTGCCAGGGTCAGGGACAGATCAAGATCGAGATGCAGTTCCTGCCGGATGTGTACGTGCCCTGTGAGATATGCGGCGGCAAACGCTTCAACCGGGAGACGCTGCAGGTCAAGTTCAAGGATATGACCATTTCGAATGTGCTGGATATGTCGATCTCAAGCGCCATGCAGGTGTTTGAAGCCTTCCCCAGCATGGTCAGCAAGCTGGAGACGCTGAATGATGTCGGGCTGGGATATCTGACGATCGGGCAGTCGGCGCCGACCCTCTCCGGGGGTGAAGCGCAGCGGGTCAAGCTGGCCCGCGAGCTTTCCAAGCGTTCCACTGGGCAGACAATCTACATCCTGGATGAGCCGTCGGTCGGGCTGCATGCCGCTGACGTACACAAGCTGATCGAAGTGCTCCACCGCCTGGTGGACGCCGGTAACACGATCATCATCATCGAGCATAACCTGGAGATCATCAAGGTTGCCGACCATATCATCGACCTGGGTCCTGAAGGGGGCGGCCGCGGCGGCAAGATCGTGGCCACGGGTACGCCGGAGGAAGTCGCTGAGGTGGAAAAGAGCTATACCGGACAATATCTGCGCCCCTGCCTGGGCCTGAATGGCGGTAAAATTAAGGGTAAGTAATCTCCAAATTACCCAAGTGAGCGACCTAAACGCGGGTTAAACCCCGCGTTTTCAATTAGAATTATGTTCCAGGCAATTAACCAATCGGAAGAGTATGATGAAACAACCAATCACTTTATCCAAACTGCAAAAATATGTAGCCAAGCAGAATAACAAGAAAAGCAAAAAGGAAAATTTCATGAAGTTTATCGAGGAAGTCGGTGAGCTTTCTGAAATGATCAACAAGGAAAAGCGGGTTAACCCTGAAGATACCCGCGCCAAGGCGATCAAGCATACCATGGAAGAAGAGCTTGCCGATGTGCTTTATTATCTGGTTGTGCTGGCGAATATCCACGAGATCGATCTGGAAGCGGCTTTCATCCGCAAAAGGGAGTACCGCGAGAAGTAGGATTTCTGTCGATACAATCACACCCCCCGAATCCGGGGGGTGTTTGCTTTTCAGGTAAGTTTGGTGGTGAGTCAGACCTTCTCCCAGTCCTCGATCTCTCCGGTGATAATGGTGAAGGAGGGGTGCGGGAGTGGATCACGGAGGGTGAGTAACTGCTGATAGCGTTCCATGTCACGTACCTTGAGTTTGGCTAGCAAGTGCTGGCGTTCATAGTCCATCTGACCTGTGGTGACCCCGATCGGGGTCACCGTACCAACCGGATTGATCTTGCTCTGATCGAAGTTGTAACCGCGGCGGGCAGCTTCTTGCTGCACAGCCTTGAGATAGTGGGCAATCGCCTGGATCGGGTCGGGCTGCCCCTGGAAGCGGATCAGCTGGGGGTGGTAGCGGTAGCCTTTGGTCTCACCGCGCAGCACTTTCTGAGCCAGTAATCCTTCCCGCCACAGACCGAGCAGTCCCTGGCGGTCGAGGTATTGGGGATGCAGCGTCCACAGGCGCATAGCTAGAATCCTCGCTGCTGGCCTTCCCAGGGCGGCTCAGCCCCGGCTTTGAACTCTTCCACACTGGGGCCTTGGAGGTTGCCCAGCCGCCAGAGGCCATAGAGATAGGTGACCACCAGCAGCACGATGGTGAACGGCCAGCCGAACAGCAGGCGGGCGATCCCCAGCGAGTTAAGAGCTTCGCGCTGGTAGAACCAGACTTCCAGCCCGAGTTGGGCGGCAAAGGCCACCGCCCAGAAGATAGTGACCTCATTGTAAGCCGGCAGGACGCGCGGGTGCCAGTACCAGTCCCGTGGCCAGCGCCGGGTGAGGATGCTGGTCCAGGCGACCATCGGGCGGTTGAAAACCACGCTAACCACCGCCGTGATGATGATCAGGGCGGTGGAGATCAGGCCGGGCAAGTAGAACCCGCTCTCCGAGCCGCTGACCAGTACAAAGACGGCTGCCAGCACCACGCCGCCGAATCCGGCTAGCGAATAGACCACGCTTTCTTTCTTTATGATGCGGTATAGGGTGAAGCCTGCCGCCAGGATCAGCGCACCCCACAGGGCAATTTGTGCCCCAAACAGCGGGTTGCCGACCAGGAAGACGATCAGCGGCAGGATCGAATCCAGCAGGCGGGAACCTGACCCGGAGAATACCGAGAGGAATTCCTGCTGGAGTTCTTTGACCTTACTCATCAGCGCGGTTTCCCATCCAGAACTTGCGCCAGTCTCCCTGGCTGCTGATCAGGGCAATCAGGGCATACAGGCTGCCGGTGAAGAAACCGAGCACCATCATCAGCACTACCCAAAAGACCGAGTGCAGCACCGATTTCTCGCGGTACACGATCCAGGCGGAGAAGAGGATAAACCCGGTGTACAGGTCCACCATCGAGACGATCCCCCAGGGATTACGGAGCAGTTCGCCGCCGTCTGCGCCGAAGTTCCCGGCGGTGAAGCCGTAGAACAATACAGCGGTCATGGCCAGCACGCCCAGGGTGGCGATTACTTTGGCAAGTTTCATATTCATTGAAAGACTCCTGTCTTACTTTTTTGGCGGGAGGGGAATGAGGACAGATGTATTGGCCTTGTAGGCCTCGTAATCTTCCTGTCCGCCCCATTTTTCATCGGCGCGCTTTTCCAGCATGGGCACACCGCTGATGCGGGTGAGCAGCAGAGTGATGAAGATTGGCGAGATCAGAGCCACCCACTGCCAGCCCTGCAGCACCGGTAAAGCCACGATCATCACGCCGATCCAGAGGACGATCTCACCGAAGTAATTCGGATGGCGGGACCATGACCACAGCCCGGTGCTGATGAAGCGGCCTTTGTTGGCTGGGTCGGCGTTGAACTGGCTCTTTTGGCGGTCGGCGATAATCTCGATGCCAAATCCGATCAACCAGACGATCAGCCCAAGGAGGGCGAAGATGCCGAAATCGACGCGTTTTGCGGAGGTGATCACCACCAGGGCAGCGGCCAGTGAGAAGCTGACCCACAGACCTTGCAGTGTCCAGGTCATCAGGAAACGAGTGAAGGACTGCTTGATCTCGCGGAAGCGGCGGTCCTCACCGGCAGACTTGATGCGCAAAAAGAGGAAAGAGCCCAGACGGACAGCCCAGATAATTACCATCACTGCCAGCAGCCAGGAGCGGAGATCACGAACAGGGCTGAGCAGCAAGGTGACAAGCACAACGCTGATATAGGTGATCGAGCCGGTCAGGTCAAAGAACTTCTCGGTCCTGAGCAGATAGGCAGGGATAAAGGCAATCCAGTTGATCGCAAAAGCGAGGATCACGCCAAGGGCGTAGAGAGGGAGTCCGCCGACTTTTGCGCCGCCCTGGCTGCCTGCCAGAGCTAACCCAAAGCCGACGAGTGTAACGGCCAGGATGCCGATGATACTTCGTACATTTGTGTTTTCCATTTGATTACCTTCCATACTGAAAATTGATTTGAGGAGCTTTTTTGGTGATTATCGCAAAACCGACCGCCCCGGGGCCGATATGCGCCCCGATCACCGGGGTAATATCCATCGAATAAACAGGCGCATCCGGGATCAGGTCTTTTATCTTTGCCATGAAAGCCTCGGCTTTCTCGGCGGCGTTGGTGTGTACCAGGGCGAATTTCTCGATGGGAGTATGCAATTTGAGGATCTCGATCAGTCTGGCCTCAGCTTTAGCGGTGGTGCGCACCCGTAAGGATGTGGGATTGCCCTGATTTATGGTCAAGATCGGTTTGAGGTGCAGCAGGCTGCCAATGCCGTGGAGAAAGCGGTTCATTCGTCCACTACGGCGGAGGAACTCCAGTGTGTCCAGGGCGGCAGCCACAAAGGTGCGCTGCCCAAGGTCATCCAGGGCGGCGAGGATCTCTTCCATTGATCTGCTTTCCGCCGCCATGCGGGCAGCAGTCTCGACCTGGAACCCGGTCCCCAGACTGAGCTGGCCGCCGTCGCGCACCGTGACTGGAATGCGCTGGTACTGCCGGGCGGCGGTTTCGGCGACCTGCACCACAGCGCTGAGGCTCTCGGAGATATGGATGGTGAGGATCTCGGTGGCACCCTGGTCGGCCAGTTGGTCGAAGGCGCTCAGGAAGGCGTCCAAGCCGGGTGTGCCCGTGGTGGGGTGATGGGCATAGTTGGGCAGATCGGTATAGAACTCTGTGCGGGTGATCTCCACGCCTTCCAGGTAACCCTGGTCGCCGATGTTGATGTACAGCGGTATGACGGTGATGCCCAGTTCTTCAACCACGCTGGCGGGCAGGTCACAGGTCGAGTCGGTTACAATTCGGATGGTCATGGATTATCCTTTTACGGTTCGAGATTTGAGGACCAGGGAGGCGATCATGACGACGATGAGGGTGCCAGTACCTATGTAGGCGAAATTGGCTACCAGGGCTGTCTCGGAATGCTGGACGGAGATCCCGACGAAGGCCCATACTAGAACCAGCACGTAGGCGATATCGAGTTCACGCCAGGCCATCAGCACACCGAGCAGGGTGGCAACGCCGGTCATGATCGCGGCCCAGGCCGGGCCGGAGATGCCAAATCCGTTCCAATTTACATAGTACAGCACCTGAGAGAAGTTGGCAACCGTCGCTACCGATATCCAGCCGAGATACAGGCTGAAAGGCAGGCGCACGAGCCACTTCTGGGCAGTATTCAATGCGCCAGCCTGCATGATCTGGATATAGATGTAGAGCAGGGAGGCCAGCAGGATGAGCATGGCAGGCAGGGTGGCAGCAAAGATGTTGTAGTGCCACAAAAAGATCCAGACGGTATTGGCCAGGTTTCCGATCCAGTAAGCCGGGGCAATTTTGTTCAGCAGGGCGTTGTCACGTTGGGCGGGGAGTGCCTGGTAGATGGTGTAGGCGATCATGCCGAGATAGATCAGCCCCCAGATGGCGAAGACATAACCGGCGGGGACGAAGTAGATCGCAAAGCGGTCAGAGATATCGCCGGTATTCTGCCCGTTGATCGGCAGGGCGTTGGCCAGCACATTAATGGTGATGGTCAGCAGAGTGATCAGGATAGTGATGATTTGGTTGGTGGTAATTTTCTTCATTTCTTCCTCCAGGTTGATTATTGGATAAATTTTATCATTTTGCACATATATTGTCAATCATTTGTCTGTATTAATTTGAGTACATCTGGACGGGATTTCTTACCTGGAATTCAGGATTGACCTGCCTAAAGTTAGATTTTGCCCCCTCAAGGTGTCCAAATTCCTGAGGTGATTATCAATGAAAGAGCAATTGATCGAGAAATTTGACTCCGAAGGCGCTCAGGCGGCTCTCAAGCTGCTGGCCGGCACCTATCTGCACCACACTGAGAAAGTGCCGCGATACGATGAACTGGCCCGGCACGCCTATTGGCAGGCCAAGGATCTGTCCGCCGCGATCCAGATCGGGCAGGCGGGCATCCATCTCGCTCAGAAATTTGTCGAGGAATACCCCGCCGATGCCGAGACGATCATGTCCCAGGAGAAAGCGATCCACTATAATCTGGCCTCGTTTACCTGGCCGGGCTGGGATGAAGAGGGTATCGAGATCAATGAGACTCAGCGCCAATTGGGGATGACCTCGGCCCGCATTAACCTCGATCTGGCAATCAGCCTGCACAAGCCCTCCCTGGCGCTCAGCCGGGCTTACTGGATGATGGGCGCCCATCACCTCTCCGCCGGGGAATTTACCACTGCCCAGGCGCGCTTTGCCCTTGCCGCCCAGACCGCCCGTGAAGCCAAATCCCGCCCCGAGGAATTGCTCTCGCAGGGCTTTGGGCAGCTGGCCATCCTGCTGATGAAGCCAAAGAACCTCGCCGCCAGAGAGGGACTGGACGAGGTAAAGGCGGAGTTGCAGAACGAGAAGGAAGGCGAGTTCTTTGTGAAGCAGTTGGAGGATGCGGACAGGGTATTCAGTAGGCAGTAGATACAAAAAACAATTCGCCGCAGATGAACGCAGATGAACCTGTATAGGGAAACCCAACCCGAATAAAAATTGAGTCCGCCGAAGGGCGGACTTTGTGTTCCACTGGCGCTGACTTCAGTCGCCGTGGTGGTATTCAACCAACCCCATCCCTGAGAATGCTTCATTTCTCCTTTCCTTTTCAAAGAGGAAGGATCTCGGCGAAGCCAACAGGAGGGGGGGTTTCTATAGTGATTTCCCAACAGCCATCTGCGAAAAGTATCGACCTAACGAAGTTACAAACGGCGAAGCATTCCCCCACAGAACCTCGCCTTTCTCACAAAACCTGAGCACAGTCATCGCCCCCAATCTGGG
>CAVROH010000008.1:0-50297 GCA_963722735.1 uncultured Chloroflexia bacterium | reverse complement strand
GATATCCAGGGACCAGCCGGTCATCGTCTGGCGGGGAAAGAGCACCTTGGCTGAATCGGCGGTGAACATTTTGAAACCACACTGGGTATCTTGCAGACCCGGCAAGGCCAGCATGCGGATAACAAAATTTACCAGACGGCCGCCGATATGGCGGTTTTCCGGCTCGTTGTAGCGCACCGCGCCGGGCGCTTCGCGGGAACCGATCACAATATCCGCCTGGCGCATTTCGGGTGTCAGGAAGTTGTTGACTTCCTCGATCGGCATGGAGAGGTCGGCGTCACACATAAAGCGGTATTCCCCCACCGCGTCCAGCATCCCCCGGCGGACGGCCAGCCCCTTGCCGCGCCCATCCTCATGGATCGCCCGGATGAACGGGAAGCGCTGGGCAAAGGATTGGGCGATCTCCAGCGTGCGGTCGGTGCTGCCGTTCTCGATCACCAGCACCTCATAGGTATAGGGCTGGGCTTGCAGGAAGGCGGCGGTTTTTTCCAGGGTGTCAGGCAGGCGGCGCTCTTCGTTATAGGCCGGGATGATGATCGATAGAAAGATAGGTGATTTTGTCATATTGATTTCCCTGAACGGGGGACTTCTGCCAGAAACTCGGAGAGCAACTGCAGATTGGCGGAGATCAGTTTGTGTCTATATTCTATCAGCACCTCACGGGGGACGAAAGCGAATACCTCTTCCGTCATGCGGGTCTCGTCATGCAGCAGCGCCAAAAAATCGTCTACGGCCACAGCAGAACGAGAGGCGAATACTTCCACGGTCTTGATCTCTGCCCCGGGCATCAACTGTGCTGCCAGAAAATGCTGCCATGCCTGCATCCAGCGATCCTCGACGAACGGGAGCCAGCCGGCGGGATTGACCAAGTCGAGGTAAACTCCGGTATCTGCTTGCAGGCCGGGGACGATACGCTCATCCAGGTAGGCGCGGAGCACATTGTGCAGGTATCCCACCCGTTTGCGGTAGTTGCTGGTGATCCGGGGGAGGAAGTAAGGCACGAATAGATCAGTGATCCAGATAATATCGGCCTGCAAATGGCGATATAGCCGCTGATGAAGGCTGCCTGGTGCGGGTCCATCTGTGCGGGTTGTCCGATCTGTGGGTAGCGGGAAAACATTTTCTCCCAGGGTGAAGCTGAGGAGGTCAGCGGGACGCGGTAGAAATGCGTCTCCGGGCGCGGCTGGCCGGAGAGGGACTGCACATCCGGGGCGGTCTTCCCCAGCAGGAAAGCCGCTTTGTGGGCATGCAAAAATTCGCCCACGCCTGAATCAAGCTGCGGGCTGGCGAGGATCTCCTCGGCAATGCTGAGATGATAGAACGGGGTTGGCATTGCGTTATTATACGACGAACCGGGTGAGATTTTCTGTCCGAGGGCTATTCCACAATCTGGAGGAACAGTTTCACCAGTTCCGGATCAAAGACGCGGCCGGCTTGCTGGCGGATATAGCCGATGACTTCATCATGCTCCCAGGCTGGGCGGTAGGTGCGTTCAGAGAGCAGGGCATCGTAATTATCCACGATCATAAACACCCGCGCCGCCAGCGGGATTTGATCTCTCTTCAACCCGCGTGGATAGCCGGCCCCATCCCAGCGTTCGTGATGGCAGTATGGAATATCAATGGTCTGTTCCAGAAAGGGGATCGTCGAAAGCAGTTGCTCCGCCAATACCGGGTGGTGGCGCATGACCTCCCATTCTTCATCTGTCAGCGGGCCGGGCTTTAGCAGGATACTATCCGGAACGCCCATCTTGCCAATGTCGTGCAGCAGCACCCCCCGCCGGACGTGCACCAGGTCCTCTTCCGGGATGCCCGCTGCCTCGGCTAATCTGAGGGTCAGCTCTACTACCCGCTCGGAGTGAATTCCCGTATTGGGGTCTCGCAGATTTAACGCCCGGGACCAGCCGGCGAGGGTCTCATCGTAGGCAGCCAGAAGTTCCTGATGGAGGCTTTCGACCTTTTCTTCGGCGGCTTTGCGGCGTGAAATATCCCTGGTGACGGAAAGGATGTGGGGGACGCCGGCCAATTCTATGATCCTGGCGGACATCAGCCCGACCCTGGTGCGACCGTCCTTCATTCTGAAGACTGCCTCCAGGTTGGTGACGACACCTTCTTCCTCAAACCCTCCACCAGGCGTTCCCTGTCGGCAGGATCAGCCCAGATATCCAATTCCAGTGATGTGCGTCCAACAACATCCTCAGGAGTATAGCCGGTGATCTCGGAAAACCCCTTGTTGATCTCAATATAAAGCCCATCCGAGAGCCTGTTGATATTGATCGAATCTGGTGAGGTATGGAAAGCAACCGAGAAGATTTCTTCCGATTTGATCAGCGTTTGGACCAGGGTCTCATATTCGGAGATATCCCTGAGAGCGATCACCCGGATCTTGCAGGATTCAAACTCGATATCCCGGGCCATGATCTCTGCATGGACCTTGCTGCCATCTTTTTTTAATAGAAGGCTTTAAAAGGCCCGGAAAATGTTTTTTGGGTCGATTCTGCGACCACTTTTTGTGATTCCGGGGCCACCAACGGAAGCACTGGCTTTCCAATCAGTTCTGACACCTTATAGCCGATCCGCTGGGCAAGCTCTTCACTGAGGTCAACAATCAGCCCGTCCCTGGTGAGCATGAAGTCAGCCAGAAGTTCGCCATCCATCAGAGTGGAACCCAGCCTTTCCCTTGCTGTATTCAGCTGGGAGCGCTCGATTTCCTCGATACGCTGATAAAGCGAGGTCAATTCCTCTAATAATTCGGTTTGGGATTTCTCTGGCCGGTTCAGATCTTAATCAGATTGATTTAGCTTCATCGTTATTACCTAAAATCAGTATAGTCCATCTGGTTATCCTAAAGCAAGTTTGGCTGCTAAAAAACCGGCCGAAGCATCCCAACCAACCGCCAGACTGTCAAACCAACAGCTGATCTTCTGTTGTACAATTAACAATACGATGAAGATCATTCTGACACATGAACAGGCCGATTTTGACGCCCTGGCCTCCCTGCTGGGGGCGCACCTGCTGGACGAGCAGCGTGTGCCGGTTTTGCCGCGCCGGATGAACCGCAACGTGCGCGCCTTCCTGACCCTCTATGGCCTGACCCTGCCCTTCATCGAACCCGAAGACCTGCCCAAAGGCAAGATCGAAGAGATCACCCTGGTGGATACCCAGGCGATGGTGACCCTCAAAGGGAGCGGCAAAAATACCCGGGTGACCGTGATCGACCACCACGAAAAGCGCCTGACCTGCCGGAAGATTGGCAGGTGAATATCGCTGAGATCGGGGCCACCAGCACGCTGCTGGTGGAGGCTCTGCAGGAGACACGGCACCCCGCTGACCACCACCCAGGCGACCTTGCTGCTGCTGGGGATCTATGAGGATACTGGCAAGCTGACCTATTCCCGCACCACCCCACGCGATATCCGCGCGGCAGGCTATCTGCTGGAGCAAGGCGCCAGCCTGCAGATCATGCAGGACTTCATCAACCACCCGCTTTCACAGGTACAGCAAGACCTGTACGATGAACTGCGCCAGACAGTGGAAACGCACAGCATCCACGGCAACACGGTCATGATCGGGCAGGCCAATGCCGAGCACACCGATGAAGAGCTCTCCACAATCGCCCATAAGCTGCGAGACCTGCTCGACCCGGATGCAATCTTCCTGCTGGTCGAGATCGTCTCAGGGGTGCAGATGATCGCCCGCGCCACCAGTGACCAGATGAATGTGGGCACGATTGCCAAACACCTTCGGCGGGGGCGGGCATCCCCGTGCCGCCGCGGCCTTGATCCGCGACATCGGAAATCAATGATGTCTATGCCCGGCTAATCGAGCTGCTGCCTGAGGTCACCCAGCCGGCGGTCACCGTGGCCGAGATCATGTCCCGCCGGCCCCAGGTGCTGTCCCCGGATACCCCGGTCAGAGAGGCGGCCGACCTGATGCAGCGCTACGGCTATGAGGGTTACCCAGTGGTGGAGGATGGGCATCTGGTCGGCCTGCTCACCCGCCGGGCGGTGGACCGAACGATGAGCCACAAGCTCAACCTGACCATTGGCGCAGTGATGGAATGCCGGCAGTGTGACCGTCTCACCGGAAACTCCGCTGGAATCCCTCCAGCAGATCATGACCGATACCGGCTGGGGGCAGGTCCCGGTGGTCGTGGATGATGAGATCATCGGCATCGTCACGCGCACCGACCTGCTGAATACCCTGGCCCCCAAACAAGCCGCCACCGGGCGCAAAAACCTCACCGATCAACTCGAAGCCAGCCTGCCGCCTGCCCGGCTGGCCCTGCTGCGTGCCGTTGCCAAGGCAGCCCAGACTCAGCAAGCCGCCTTGTATGTGGTCGGCGGCTTTGTACGCGATCTGCTGCTGGGCCGCCCCAGCCTGGATTACGATCTGGTGGTGGAAGGCGACGCCATCGCCCTTGGGCGAGGCGCTGGTCAAGCAGTACGGCGGAAGAGCAACCACCCACCGCCGCTTTGGTACCGCCAAATGGCGCATCGGGGAGATCAGGTCTGAACTGGCTGCCCAGCTGGCGGCAGAGACCGGCATGCAATTGGATGAAGCCGACTTCCCCGAAACGCTGGACCTGGTCTCCGCCCGCCGCGAGTTTTATACCCACCCGACCGCCCTGCCAACGGTCGAGCGCGGCAGCATCAAACTGGACCTGCACCGGCGGGATTTCACCATCAATACACTCGCCATGCGCCTGGACGGAAAATATTACGGCGAACTGCATGATCATTGGGGCGGCCGCGCCGACCTGCAAGCCGGTCTGGTGCGAGTGCTGCATTCGCTCTCCTTTGTGGATGACCCCACCCGCATCCTGCGGGCGGTGCGCTTCGAGCAGCGGTTTGGTTACCAGATCGAACCGCGCACCGAAGAATTGCTCACCAACGCCCTCAGTTTGCTGGATCGGGTTTCGGGCGATCGTATCCGTCACGAACTGGAGCATATGCTCCGCGAACCGGCCTGGGAAGCGATGTTCGATCGCATGGCTGAACTGGGGGTACTCACCGCCATCCAGCCCGCCCTGCCCTGGGATCGAGGCCGCCCGCCAGCGGATCACCGCTGGACAGCAGATGACTGCCCCCGAGGACTGGCTGCCGCGCGCCAGCAGGCAGGAAGACCACCCCCTCCAACCGGCCACGATCTATCTCAGCTGGCTGATCGTCCTCGACGCCAAGAATGCCAGAAAAGCCGCCATGCGACTGCGCCTGCCGGGCTGGATCACCGATCAACTGAAGATGGCCATCGAGTTATGGCAGCAGCGTGCAGACCTGTCCGGGATGTCGCCCAGCCAGATCGTTGCCTTGCTGGACCCGATCCCCTATCTGGCGCTTCTGGTGTGCTATCACCTGACCGAATCTGGGGAGATCAAAACCAGCATCTCGACTTATTTCACCCGCTGGCAGAAAGTGCAGCCCAAAACCAGCGGAAACGATCTTCGCCAGAGGGGACTTGCACCCGGGCCGCATTACCGCCTGGTGCTGGCAGCCCTGCGCGCCGCGTGGCTGGATGGTCAGATCAGCACCCCTGAAGAGGAGCAAGCCCTGCTGGCCGAGCTGCTGGCAGAGCTTCCCGCAGATGACTGATACCCAGCATCCCCCTATCTCCAGCAGCCTGCTCGACCAGATCCATATCCGCAAGGCAGAGCGCAGCGATCTGCGAGAAATGGAATGGGAAGGCGAATACCAGCGCTTCCGCGGGGTGTATGCAGATGTGTTTGCCCGCGCTAACCGCGGCATAGCGATCATGTGGGTGGCGGAACTCGAAAGTGGTGGGCTTGCCGGTCAGGCCTTTGTACAGTTGAAGATGAGCGATCGCAGTTGCGCAGACGGGCGCAAACGTGCTTATCTGCACTCCTTCCGGGTGCGCCCGGAATATCAAGGTCTGGGGCTGGGCACCGCGATCATGCAACACGCCGAATCAGACCTGGTGCAGCGCCGCTTTCAGGAATTAACCCTCAACGTGGCTCGAGAAAACCTTGGCGCCATGCGCCTTTACCGGCGGTTGGGATACCGCATCCTCAAAGAGATTCCTGGAAGCTGGTCTTATTATGACGACCAGGGACGGTTGCAGCACGTCTCCGAACCGGGCTACCGTTTGATTAAGACTCTGAAGCAAGAATAATCCGGATCATTACCAGCCCGGATGCTGTAATCCCTTCACGCTTTCACCAACCCGGTTCAGCGATCTTCTCAAACCTGTCTCCATCAGGATCATAGCGCATCAGCGGCTGGAGCAGGTAACGCCGGTTTTCCACTCCCTGCATCTCTGAAATCTCGATCACCCGGCGCTTGCCATTGGGCAGGCGGTGGATCTGGAGCAGCAGCCCGATCCCGCCGGCGACCAGGCGTTTGATATCGCTCAGCGCCAGCCCCATATTGGACATCAGGCAATAGCTTTCCAGGCGGGTGAGGGCGTCCTCGGCGGATTCGGCGTGCATGCTGCCCATCCCGGTGTGACCAGCGTTGAACAGCTCCAGCGTTTTGAGGGATTCCGGGCCGTGCAGTTCATTGACGATCAGCCAGCCGGGGTACATGCGGCTGCCCATTTCGATCAGCTCTTCCATCGGGGATTGGCCGGCATTGGCTTCCAGGTAGATCACCCGCGGGTGGTTGATGTTGAGGTAGTGGATATCCTCCACGGCGACGATACGCTCCTCTTGCGGGATACGGGCGGCGATCAGATTGAGGACGGTGGTCTTGCCGCTGGCCGTGCCGCCGGAGATAAGGATGTTCTTTTCCGCGGCGATGGCGCGGTCAATCAAAGCAATCACGGTTTCATCCACCGAACCGAAGCGGAGCAGGTCTTCCCAGGAGAGCTGACTGCTGAAGGGCTTGAGGATGACCACATAGGGGCCGTTGACCGCCGTGGGCGGGACTACCACCCGGAAGCGGGAATCGTCCGGCAGGCGGATGTCGGCGCTGGCGACCTGCTCGGAGACGGTGGTCCCCATCAGGGCAAGTACTTCGTCGATCATGGCGCGCAGGGCGGCTGGGGAATCGAATTTCACATCCAGATCGGTCATTTTTCCTTTGATCACGCCGTAGACCTGCTCTAGGCCGTCGATCATGATCTCCTGCACAGCTTCATCCTGGAAGGGGTCAGCCAATGGGCCGAGGGCGGTGAGCAGTTTTTCTGTGGTCATTGAGTACCTCCTGTGGGTTGTTATTACTTATTGTGGCACAGGAGGAGGGATTGCACATCCGCCAAGTCCACAGTCTGTGTTGCGAGGTTGCACAGGCTGGAATCACTATTTAATCAGCAAGAGAAAGACCCCTTCTCCCAGAACGCAAGCGTTCTTTTCCCTCCCCCTTCAAGGGGGAGGGTGCCTGGCGTTCAGGGTATCTGACCGATAAGGCGGGAAGGAGTTGATTTAGAACCCGATCTCCTTCAAGCGCTGCTCCCGGGTCTTATCTGACGGGTTCTTGTTCCCTAACAATTCATCCCAGAATTTATCATCATAGCGGCGCGAGCGCACCGGCAGCGGCATGGGCACGCCCCAACCCATCATCATGACCTCTTCCTTGGGCTGCAGGCGGGCGAGCATCCCGCGCAGCGCATCCCGTCCGGCCAGGCCGGAGAGCACCGCCCGGATGTCGTCGTCATCTCCCAGCCAGCCGGAGACGCGCGTCCCCAATTGCGACATGACCTCGTCGTAGATCTGGGAGGGGCGCTGGTCGATGATCAGCAGGGTGACGTAATATTTACGCAGTTCGCGGGCAATCGTGCTGAAGGTCGTCTGGGCAGCCATCTCGCGGTTGAGCAGCTTATGGGCCTCTTCGACCACGATTACCAGAGGGCGGGGTTCGCTCTTGTCGGAGGAGCGGAACTCGTTGGTGGTCTCCTCCCAGACTTGCTTGATCTTGCGGGTCAGAATGTTGGTGACCAGCAGGTAGTCCAGGTCGGACTCGAATTTGCCGAAGGAGAGCACCACATGCCGTCCGGCTTTGAGCAGCTTGACGATCTCTTTGATCCCGTCGGCGGCTGGGTTCTCCACGATGTAAGGGGCATTGAAGACGCGCCGCATCTTGGAGTGCAGGCTCTCGGCGGCGTTCTGGTGGATCCCGGCTTCATTCGCCCAGGCGGCGATTGATCCTGGGGCGGGGATCTTCTTGCCCTCATCGGTTTCGATCATCTCGCGGGTCATTTCCTTGAAGGCTTTGAACCACTTTTGCGCCCCAAATTTGGCGACGAGCGCATCCAGGGTGGTGGGGGTGGTCTCCTTGAGGTTCAGCTCGCGGGTCAGCATCTCGATATCCTGCGGCATGATCTCGGACATGGGGATCTCGAGGTGGAAGTCCGGGGTCTGGCCGCGGATCATCGTCCCGGCGCCGAGGCCGACCACCTGGACTTTGCTGCCGAATTTGGTGCGCAACCCGGTGACGGTCTTGCCGGTGTCGGAGGCGGTATCGTTGAGGCCGTATTCGTTGTGCATGTCGAAGACCAGCACCGAGGCCTTGTCATAATGGATCAGGCCAGCCAGCACCATGCGGGTGAGGAAGGATTTCCCCGTCCCGGTGGCGCCGAAGACGCCCGAGGAGCGCTGCACGAACTTCTCCATATTGATCACTACCGGGTGCCCCTGCTCGCGGGTGTAGCCGATCACGAAGTTGCCGCGTTCTTCAGCATTGCCGAAAATCTCGGCGATATCGCCGGGCTGGGCCAGGCGCACCTGGGGCGTGGTGCGGGCGGGATGGTCTTGACCGGGATTGGGGCTGGTTCTTCTTTGAGTCCGGCATCAATGGCGGCCGCCACAGCTTGTATTCCGAGCTGTCCAGGGCTGGCCCCTGCTCCATCATCAGGGCGGGGAGCACCTGGGCGTTGGTGTAGAGTGTCTGGCCGTAGAGCTGCTCGGCCAGGTATCTGGAAATGCGGGTGTCGATCGGCTCGTCGGCGAAGCGCGGGTCGGTAGAGCCAAGCTGAAGATCGGTGACCAGCCCGTGGAAGAGCCAGTTGCCGCTCTCGATGACCACAAAGGCGCCTTCCTGTACCTCTTCGGCGGGAACTTCAAGCCGGACTTGCAGGCTTTCCTTCAGCCCGCCGCCAACCACTTTTCCGATGAATGTTTTCTCGCTCATGGCTTACTCCTCCACCTTGATAGCGGGCACGGCATCCGAGATTGCGCCGAGGACGGACATCAGGGTATCGTGGTCGCTACGCAGCAAGTTGATCAGCTCGCGGGCTGCCCGGACTACCCACTCCCTGTCCTGGCCGGCCTGGAAGACATTGTCGATGTGGGCGGTGAACAGCTCACCAATCGGGACCTGCTCGGCGCGCAGGATGTGACGGAAGTAGCCAAAACGCCCTGCGCTGGTAAAGGCAACCAGTTCCTCATCGCTGCACAGGTAGATCATATCCAGGCTGAGGGCCGGGCGGGGCGGCAGCAGGTGGCGGATGGTGTCTCCCTGCCGGTGTCCGACCACAATCGCCGAGATCTCCACCGGTACATTGCGGTTGACCCGGTTGTCGGCGATCACGGTATCATCCACGTGCTCGGTGGTCACCAGCTGGCGGACGAGGTCGTCATCCTCCACGCGGATATCGTGGATCAGCCCGTAGATCTGGTTCCCGTCCCCGAGTGGGATGCGCACCAGTCCACCGAAGGCGGGGGCATCGATCTGGGAGACCTGGCAGCCGACCACGAATTGGTCTGTGCTGGATCTCAGCAGGCGGCCGATTTTGATTTCTGTCATAGTTCCATCCTTTGGTTAGCGGGCAGCTTCCTTGCCCTGCTGTTTTTGTGAGATTCCGATCACATCCTGGCCGCTGGAGCGCAAGGCGCTGGCAATCATGTCGGCCACTTTTTGTTTGTCTTTCATCTTACCACGGCGATTTCATCAGCGCGGGCAAGTACATAGGGATAGCAGGCCGCACTCATCACCTGGCACTGGGCGACCAGGGCGGCATGCAGGGTGTTGACCTTTTCTGTATCTGCAGCCACCCAGGCGGGGATATCCACCTTGGCAAGGATCGGCTTTTCCGCCCGCATGGAGACATTCAAGTAGAAGAAGTGCAGGGCATATTCGTCGCGATATTCCCGGGAGGCGCGGGTCAGCAGTCCGAAGATGGCAGAGCGTTCCCCCGGCTTGATCAGATTGGCGAGCACATCCGTATCCAGCAACCCCAGCAGGGGACGGTTTTCCCCGGCATCCTTGGGCTGCACCGATTGCGGGGCGATCTCCAGCAGGCGCATCAACAGCGCATTGCGAGGCCGGTCCACATACCCGGCAGAAATCGTATTCTGCCGGTGCAGTGTTTTGAGGGCGTCGAAGTATTGCTGTTTAAGCTCATCCTTTTGCGGCGAGGACCCGCCCTGGTTCCATAATTCCAGTGGGCCATCCGTCAGGGTGACTACTGCCCCAGAGCCGGAGATCTTTGCGGCCAGTTCTGCCAGGATCTGGCGCTCGCGCACATCGCGCATCATCGCCACGATCTCTTCCGGCAGGGAGAGGATCTCATCTCCGTAATACAGCTTGCTCTCGATGGTGGTCTCTGGCGCCTGTCCGCTGCCCGGCAGCATCTGGATGGTACCAGTATTCACCAGGCAGTAATCGGTGCCCATGTGGCGGTCGGGGTTGATCTGCGAACCGTCGGCGGCGAGGAGGGTGAGTTCCGTTGGATGCGGGGGCTGGGGGATCGAGCTGTTGAGGGCTTCTTCTACGGGCAGGGCTACGTGGAAGTGGGGCACCAATTGATTGGCGCGCTGGGCTTTATCCTGAAGATAATCCAGTTCGTTGGCGTATTCCTGCAGCCATTCCGCTGCCTGTTCCTGCTGGCTTTTTAATTTCTTCGCACGTTCTGGAGCGAGATTGGCGAGCTGTTCAATATCCTGGCGGATTTTAAGAAAATCAAGGGGCATGGAAAGTCCTTTTCTCTATCCCTTCGCTTGATGCGGATGGCTGCCAATATTGTACCAGAACATATGTTTGGTAGTTGGCGGTTTGATGCGAGCATCTCAGCCTGCCAGCGGATGATGTTTTACAGCCTTGCGAGCATGAAAGCCCCACCCTTCAAAGTTGTAAAGTTAACTGCATCTCATAGGGCATATAATAAAGTCACAAAACAACCCACACCGCAGAGGAATGTCATCACGGTTATGAACATACATTTTCCTAATCCGCGTGCCGGTCGTCAAACCACTGATATGGAAATCCTGGAGAAACCACTCGAATGGCTCCAGGAATTTCAGGACGGCTGGCTCTCCAAGTTCGAAAACTCTGGCGCGATAGACTGGTCCCTGTATTCACCCCCAAGGAACCACTCAGCGCCTAATTCACGCGGTATCAATCTTTCAGAAAGCCGCCTGATGTTGATCACCACCGCCGGGGCGTATCGTGAGGGGAAGCAGGTTTTCTTCAACAGTGCCCACCCCATTGGGGATTACACCATCCGGCATGTTCCGATCTCTGCCAGAGTTGAAGATCTGGCGATCGCCCATCCAGACTTGAACCTGGTATATGCCAGACAGGACAGTGAGGTGATCCTCCCATTGAACCATCTCAACCAGATGGTTAAGGAAGGGGTCATCGGCAGTCTCGCTCCAGTGTTCATAAGCTACTGCGGCTTCCAGCCACATGCCATCCGCATTGTCAAGGAATTGGTCCCGGCGATCCTTAAGGCAGTCAAGCAGTATCACGTCCACGCGGCGCTGATCATCCCCGCCGGAACGCTCTCTATCCAATCTGCCGGACTGGTGGCACGGGCGCTGGAAGTCAATGGTATCGCTACCACGATGACCTGCTGGGATGGCGACCTGGCCCGCCAGACAGCACCGCCCCGCGGAACGGCCACTACGCTGCCTTCAGACAGTCCGATCGGGCTGCCGGGGAGATCCGATCAGCAGCGCAAATTGCTGGAGACCACCCTGGCGCTGCTGGAGCGGGATGCCCCCACCGGGATCGTGGATATCGAGATCAGTGATCTGAACTAGACAGACAAAGCAAAACTCCTGGAAATCCCAGGAGTTTTTTGATTCTATTCCAGCTTCAATTGAACTAAAACTTATATCGAATCCCAAAATTAATGATTTTGGGATTCGACTAAACAATAAACTGCTTTGCCCTTTACTGTCCGTACCCAAGGAAGGGCTGTTTGGCGACCAGAAAATCTCCCTGTGTCTCAAACCAGAAGGAAGAATCCACCACGTTAACCCAGGTGCTGCCGTAAGCGAAATTGATCGGCTCTTTGGTGGTGCAGTCCTGCAGCAGGAAGGGGCGGTAGCGGTTGGACTGGGTGGCATAATCATCGAAGACCGCGCTCCAGCAGGCTTTGATGATCTGTCCATCGCGCAGCAGCCAGGCATAGCCGCGCTCATCGGTCAGGTCAAAATTGATGATCGTACCGGAGGAATTCAGCACCTCGTGGGGCGCTTCCAGCAGGATCACATTCTGACGGACGATGGCTTCACCGGTCAGCTTGTCGGTGCTCAAGGTGAAGGTCTCCGGTTCCTCCGGATCGTTCTCATAGCGCACGTAGCCGCCCGCGGTGGGGTCATATATCCAGCGAGTCTGGTTGAGGTAGTTGTAGTCCATCAGGAAGTTGGGGGTTGCTTCGCCACCGGCTGGCGGCGGGCCAAACTGCCAGACATTCAGGTCTGTATTGCCCAGGCGGTGCTGGCAGCTTTCGGCGACATCCTTGAGGCTGTCGATATCCATGCCCAGGCCGCCGATATTGTTGGGGATGCTGATATTATCGACTACCCCGCACTGGTAGGGAGCGATCGTCTGGTAGACTTTGGCATCTGCGCCGCCGAAGATCAGACCGGCGCCGAAGAGCTGGGCCAGCTCGGCATAGAATACACGCCCGGAGCGCACACCGCTGATATCAAACTGGCCGCCGCCCTGGGCTGCACTCTCGGGTAATTTTTCGGGGTAGCCGCAATAATAAAGGGCCTGCAGGCGGGTCTGGCCTTCATCAATCAGAGTCTCGAAAACCAGCGGAGCAGCAGCCAGCACGGCCGGGCGGGTGGCCCAGGCCGGGAATTTGGAAATCGAGAGGAAGATCGGCCGGTTGTCCAGCAGATCGGCGTCGGTGGGCAGCCCGGTGAGGGGACACCAGCCGGCGTGACCGGGGAAAACCATCCCGGCATCCAGCCCGGTGAGCACCTGGGCATTTTTCACGTCAAACGCCGCGGTTTTGCCATCCCAGCCAGCATCGCTGTCCAGGCTGTCATCCTCGCCGGCATCCTGCACAGTGAAGAGGGTATTTTTCAGGAAGAATTCGAGGTGATACTCCCCGGCTTCCACCAGGGAGAACAGGTAATCACCGTTCTCATCACTCAGTGTGGAGGCGACTGTCAGCCCGGCGGCGTCGATCAAATTTACGGCCACGTCAGCCAGGCCGGGTTCATCCTCATCCTGCATGCCGTTACCGTTGAGGTCTTCCCAGACTCGGTCTCCGACCGCGCCGGGTACCATGTGGAGTACCTGGATCGCTTCCGGGGTGCTGTCCAGCCAGGCTTGGAAATCTTCCTCGCTCATCGGGCCAGATTGAAGGCCGTCTCCGGAGAACCAGGCGCTTTCGCCTGCACCGAGGATGATCTCCTCTATGCCAACTTTCAGCGCACAGGTGCCTTCCCAGCAGGTGATCTTGATAAAGCCGGTATCCGGGTCAACGGCCACCATCATGTAGGAGCCGCGCACCGAGGCCGAACCGCTGGAGGTAGCAACTTCCAGACTGCCGCCATTCAGCACGATCCACATCTGGCCGGCACGCAGGGACAGCTTCTTCAGCAGACCATCATTTCCGTCTTCTATCTCGGTCAGCGTGAAGAGCGAGTTCGGAGTGACCCGTACGAGGGTGCCGTCGGAGAAGTCCAACCGTACGCGGCCGTCAGCTCCGGTCTGGACCTGGCCGTTGAGGAACAACTCGGTGCCCTCGGGGGCCAATTCGAATGGATCGGCTTCTACCAGGCGGAACTGCACCATGCCGGACACCTCGCTGATTTCGGCGGAGGGGCCGGATGGCGCGGCGTCTGCTTCAGGTTCCTCGGTGGCAAGTTGGATTGGCTCGATGTTGGCGGCGGGGGCATTTGTTGTGTCATCTCCGGCTGGCATATTGCAGGCTGCCAGGGAGAGGATAGTGATTATCATGGTTATTACCAATAATTTTTTCATTTTGTTCTCCCAAAACACATTTTCAAATAGTATTGTATTTGAGTTTCTTCTATTATATGTTTACAGAACCGTTATTTCATACATTCTTACCTGATTTGGGATTGGTAGATTGGTACTAATACGGGGTAAAATCAGACTATGGACGAGAATCATGTGCGATTAATTGAAGAACTGGCCGCCAATGCCTGGCCGGCTGAGATGGTCCAGCATTTGGGCGGCTGGCGGATGCGCTATACCGGGGGAGAAAGCCGGCGGGTGAATTCTGTCTGGCCTAACCAGCCGCCGGGGCTGGATGATCCAGAAGCGGCCATCGACCTGGTGGAAGCCTTTTACCACCGCCGGGAGGCAACCCCACGATTCAAGATCTGTCCCGCGGCGCTGCCGGCAGACTTGCCCAAGCGCCTTTCCAATCGGGGCTACCAACCCGAGATGCTCACCTCTGTCAAAACCGCGCCGGTGGCTGCGGTACTGGCAAAGACCTGCTCGCCAGAGGGCGAAGTGATCGCTACCAGTGAGATCAGTGAACGCTGGTTCCAGACCTATACCGGCGCTTCGGGTTACAGCCCGGCCAGTCTGCCGATCCGGTGGGGGATATTTAACCGCATCGGGCCACAACCCCGTTATGTGCTCGTGGAAGAGGACGGTGATCCAGTGTCGGCGGGGTTGGGGGTGGTGGAGCGCGGCTGGCTCGGAGTTTTTTGCGTGGTGACCGTGCCCGAGTTCCGCCGCCGGAGGTTTGCTTCCGGGGTGATGCATATCCTGACGGAGTGGGGCAGCGGCCAGGGGGCGGAGACTGTCTATCTCCAGGTAATGGAAGATAATCCGCCCGCGCTGCGTCTATATGAAGGGATGGGCTTCACACGCCAGTATCAATACAGTTATTACGAATTGGGCTGAACCCCATCGCCCAAACGGCTCCCTGGAGGGAATTGGATGATAAACCTGGTTGAGATCGCCCGTTTTGTTGAGGACTTGGATGAGACTGCCGCCTTCTATCAAGCCCTGACAGGTGTAGATCCGGTAGCCCGGTCGGAAGGGATGGTGATCTTCATGATGGGCAAGACAAAACTCTTCTTGCACAAGACCTACCAGCCGGGCGAGGGTGAATTGCCCCCTGAAGACCACATTGCCTTTGAGGTCGCTGACCTTGACCAGACCTGTGAGGAGCTTGCTGACCGCGGTCTGGCGATAGAGGTGCCGCCGAAGGAGTATTATTGGGGCTACTCGGCCTATCTGCGCGACCCATCCGGCCAATTGATCGAACTGATCGAGGAGGGTGAGTCTGAATCCTGAAGGTGAAGATATTCGCCTATTTGACTAACCTGATATAATATCCTGCATTTATTTTTTACTCCCGGAGGAAACTAAAATGACCGAATTCAAAGCCAAAGATACCCTGCAAACCTCTTTTGGACGATATACCTATTATCGCCTGGCTGCACTTGAGGAGGCCGGACATACCAAGCTCAGCGAACTGCCCTTCTCGGTGCGAGTGCTGCTAGAAGCCGTACTGCGCCAGCAGAACGGCGTGGAGATCACTGCTCAGGATGTGATCAATCTGGCCGGCTGGCAGCCGAAGGTAGCTGAACGCACGGCGATGCCTTTCAAACCCGGCCGGGTGGTGATGCAGGACTTTACCGGCGTGCCCGCTGTGGTGGACCTGGCGGCGATGCGTTCGGCTATGGCCCGCCTGGGCGGTGACCCGGCAGAGATCAATCCGGTGATCCCGGTGGACCTGGTCATTGACCATTCCGTCCAGGTGGATTTTTTCGCCTCGGCGGATGCTCTCCAGCGCAATGCCGAGATTGAATTCCTGCGCAACCGGGAGCGCTACGAGTTCCTGCATTGGGGGCAGAACAGCTTTGATAATTTCCGGGTGGTCCCCCCGGCCACCGGGATCGTGCACCAGGTCAATCTGGAATACCTGGCCAAAGTGGTGCTGACTCGCGAGGAAGATGGCGAAATGGTGGCCTTCCCCGACACCCTGGTAGGCACCGACTCGCATACCACGATGATCAACGGCCTGGGTGTGGTTGGCTGGGGCGTGGGCGGGATCGAAGCCGAAGCTGCCATCCTCGGCCAGCCGATCGATATGCTCACCCCGGATGTGGTCGGATTTAAACTGACCGGCAAGCTGAAAGAAGGCGTCACCCCCACCGACCTGACCCTGACGATCACCCAGATGCTGCGAGAGCACGGCGTGGTTGGCAAGTTTGTGGAATTCTACGGTCCTGGGCTGGATCGCTCTGCCGCTGGCCGACCGGGCGATGATCGCCAATATGTCCCCTGAGAACGGCGCTACGATCACGCTTCTTCCCGGTAGATGAGGAGACCCTTAACTATCCTGCGCCTGACCGGGCGCAGCGAGGAAGAGGTCGCCCTGGTGGAGGCTTACTGCAAGGCGCAGGGCCTCTTCCGCACCGACGAGACACCGACCCCGAATTCACCAGCACCTCGAACTGGATATCAGCACGGTCGAGCCCAGCCTGTCCGGTCCCAAGCGCCCGCATGACCGGATCGCTCTTGAATGAGATGAAAACCTCCTTCCAGGAATCGCTGGTAGCGCCCGAAGAGCGCCCGCGGCTTTGAACTGACCCCGGAAGACCTGGACAAGGAAGCGGAATTTGGCAGCAACGGCCCAGCGAGACGATGGGCCACGGCGCCCTGGTGATCGCTGCGATCACCTCCTGCACGAATACTTCCAATCCCTCTGTGATGATCAGCGCCGGACTGGTCGCCAAGAAAGCAGTGGAACGCGGCCTGCAGGTCAAGCCGTATGTCAAGACCAGCCTGGCCCCCGGCTCACGCGTGGTGACCGATTATCTGGAGAAGGCCGACCTGCTGGATCCGCTGGCTGAGCTGGGCTTCAACCTGGTGGGCTACGGCTGCACGACCTGTATCGGCAACTCCGGCCCGCTGCCCGGCGAAGTGGTGCGAGGCGATCACCAGCCAAGATCTGGTGGCCGCTTCGGTGCTTTCGGGCAACCGCAATTTTGAAGGCCGTATCCATCCCGTATTCGCTGGCCAATTACCTTGCCTCCCCGCCGCTGGTGGTCGCTTTTGCCCTGGCCGGGCACAGTCGATATCGATCTGATCCAACGAACCGCTGGGGATCGGCTCGGATGGCGAACCGGTCTTCCTCAAGGATATCTGGCCGACCCAGGCGGAGATCCAGGCAGATGATCGCCGCCTCTGTCACCCCGGAGATGTTCATCCAGCGCTACCAGAATGTGTTCACCGACAACCAGACCTGGAACGATATCCCCGGCACGGAGAGCGAGATCTATGACTGGGATGCCGACTCGACCTATATCCAGGAGCCGCCCTTCTTCACTGACCTGACCCGCGAGCTGCCGGAATCGCCGAGATCAGCGGCGCCCGGGTGATGGCTCTGCTGGGAGATTCGATCACCACCGACCATATCTCCCCGGCAGGAGCGATCCCGATCGACAGCCCGGCGGGCAAGTATCTGCAGGAACACGGCGTGGCGGCCAAGGATTTCAACTCCTACGGCTCGCGCCGCGGCAATGACCGGGTGATGACCCGCGGCACGTTTGCCAATATCCGCCTGAAGAACCAGCTTGTCCCCGGCGTGGAGGGCGGCTACACCCTCTACCTGCCCACCGGAGACGCAGACCTCGATCTATGAGGCCGCGATGCAATACAGCCAGGACGGCACCCCGCTGGTGGTGCTGGCCGGCAAAGAATATGGCACCGGCTCCAGCCGCGACTGGGCGGCCAAGGGCACATTGCTGCTGGGCGTCAAGGCGGTCATCGCTGAATCCTACGAGCGCATCCACCGCTCCAATCTGGTGGGGATGGGGGTGCTGCCGCTGCAATATCTGGATGGGCAGAACGCCGCCAGCCTGGGCCTGGACGGCTCCGAGACGATCTCGATCGGCGGGATGAGCAACGAGATGCCCCCCGCCTCCGAACTGGAAGTGCGCGCCGAGAAGACTGATGGCGAGGTGGTCGATTTCAAGGTCGTCACCCGCCTGGACACCGCCGTGGATGTGCAGATCTACCGGCATGGGGGCATCCTGCATAAGGTGCTGCGCGAACGCTTGCAGGGGTAGGGAAACAGAGGCTTAAAGTAATCAGCGGCTCACCATTTGGTGAGCCGCTTTTCTTTTTGGGGGAGGTCGGAATTGCTGGTTATTCCTCTGGCTCTTGCTAAATCAGCATCAGCAAGTTACCAGTCGGGTCTTTGAAGGCCGCCATAATACCAACAGTCGGTACCACGATGCCTTCCTTCACCACTGTACCGCCGTGCGCTATGACTTGCTCTAGGCTGGCTTCAATATCAGGAGTATCAATATACAACAACACATTGCCAACCGGGGTTTCTTCGTTTACTTCAGTGAATCCACCGCCTGTACCACCCTCGGCCTGGAACATGTAGTAGTTCAATTCATCCCAGTGTGAGATATTCCAGTCGAATACGGTTTTGTAAAAATCGGCGGCAGCGCTGACGTCGGAGGCGGGGATTTCGATATGGGAGATATGATGTTTGTGAGGCATTTCATTTTCCTTTCATAATCGGGTGAAATTTGTAAATATTGTAGTATCCGGCACACCTGACACCGGCTAGATCGTTGGTTTGTCAAGTTAGGATGAATAGCGAGTTATGATCTTGTTGTGAGATTGCCGCAGTCCCAATGACACTGAATTTATTCTGCCAGCACCATCGTGTCACCAGCAGCGGATTCAAACATAATCCGCCCCTGGGGCACGATGCGGTCGATCACCAGGTCGCCGGCGTCCATCGCCTCCCAGATCAGTTGGAAGGGGCGCTTGTCCGGCCGCCATTTCTCGGTGATTACGATGCCGTGTCCGGGGAGGATGGTGAAGGCGAGCAGGCGGGGATCGTCGGGGTTTTGCAGGCTCTCCGCCCGGCTGAAGGCGGCTTTGATCGCCCGGGCCTGGGCCTCGGTGGCGCAGGAGACCAGATAGTCGTAGAAGGGGGCATCCAGAGGGGTGAATTCTACTTTCTGCGGGTTGAAGGAGGATACGCCGCGGTGCCCGTGCAGCTTGGAGCGCACCACCGGCTGATCGCCGGGCAGTCCTGCCACGGCCACCTTCGGCAGCACCAGATCCATATCCATCATCTCGACCGCTTCGGAGGAGGGGGAGATATTCTCGCCACCGGCTACATGGCGCACCTGAGCGCCGAGTCCGTCCGGGCGGATGCCGACGATGGCGGCCAGGTCTGCATCGGTGATGTTGCCCTTATCCACCGGACGGGCGCTGCCGGTGATCGTGGCGATCAGGGCCTGGATGTGCGGGTCCCAGGTGGCAAAGCATCCCTCGCTGTACTGGTCGGCGATCGCGTCGCTCAGGCCAGGGACCGCCACCAGATCGTTGATCCGCAGCATGTCGGTGAAGAACTTGCGCTTTCCCATCTCCTGGCCGGTCTGCTTCATGGCGTCAATGGAGGCCAGTTCTGACCAGGTGTCTGCCGGGATCAGCTCGCCGACGACCTCGTGCTTGGTGACCTCATAGGTGGATTCGTAGGTGGCGGTGCGCAGGACGATATCGGGGTAGAAATCTTCTTCCCCGATGGCGTACTCAGTGGTGGGATGGGCGCCGACCAGGTCGATATGATAGATGCGCTCGATCTGCTCATCCCCAACCAGGAGCAGCAGGCGGACGCACTTCAGCTGGGCCTGGATCAACCGGATAAGTGAGAGCATCGGACCGCCGCGGCGGCCCTGTTCCACCAATACTTCCGGGGATTTCTCCGCCAGCCCTTCGTATTCAAACTCCTCACGGATGTACGGTTCTTTGGCCAGGGCCTGCTCGAAGTGGGCGAGGTTCTCTTCCAATTCCTGCGGGGTGATCTGCACCAGGGTGATGGCCCGCGGCACGTGGTTGAGCTTGTATTTCATCCGCCCGGTGAACATCAGCGCCTTGCGCCAGTTGATCAGTTCACCAAAGCGGGCGGTGGTCAGGAAGGCGTCGGTCTTGGGGCCGGCTTCTTCCTGGACGATGTGCGCGTGGGATTCAAAGGCGGCCAGCAGCTTACCGGCGGTCTCCTCCAGCAAAGGGGTGAGGGTGCCGGGTTCGTAGTAGATGTAAATCGGGCGGAGCCAGTTGTGGGTCTGCTTTTGCATGTCTTTCTCCTGGTGAAGGTTCAGGTGTGTGCATTGGGGATTCGTAAAATATGCTGTGTAACAAGTATAATAACAAAATCCTGTCGATTTGGTTATGGCAGGATGGATTTTACTTCACAATTACAACCATTGGAACAGGAACATTATGCATATCTTAGTGACAAATGATGACGGTGTCCAGGCTCCTGGCCTGCTGGCGCTGGCGCAGGAGATGCGCAAACTTGGCAAAGTGACCGTGCTGGCCCCGGACCGTAACTGGTCGGCCTCCGGACATAACAAGACGATGCACAAACCGCTGCGAGTGAAAGAGACCCGCCTGGCAGACGGAACCGAAGCCCTGACCACCGACGGCGCCCCCTCCGACTGCGTGGCCCTGGCGCTGCTGGGGATCGTGCCGGATGTGGACCTGGTGATGTCGGGGATCAACCCACATGCCAATATCGGCGATGACGTGACCTACTCGGGGACGGTGACCGCCGCCCTGGAGGCAGTCATCGGCGGGGTGCCGGGGATCGCTGTCTCGGTGCACAATATCACCGCCCCGGCAGATCAGGTGGATTACCGCTCCTCGGCGATGGCCGGGCGCCGCGTGGCCGAACTGGTGATGGAAAAAGGCCTGCCGGCACGCACTGGTCTGAGCGTGAATGTGCCCCATCTGCCCTACGAGCAGATCAAGGGCTACCAGATCACCCGCCAGGGGGTGCGCATATATAAGGATGAACTCGTCACCCAGATCGATCCCAAGGGTAAACCGTTTTACTGGATCGGCGGGGAATATCCCTCAGCGCACCTGCATGAGGGCAGCGATTATCATGCCATCGAGAATGGTTATCATTGCGGTAACCCCGCTGCAGTCTCGACCTGACCAATTACGAGTTCATGCCCGAGCTGATGGAATGGGCGTGGGAGTAAGGATAATCTGATGTGGGAATATCTGCTCCTTGGCGGGGGATTTGCCTTCGCTGCATCTATCCAGCCCGGACCGCTGCAGGTCTTCCTGCTTTCCAGCGTAGCCCGCGTCGGCTGGAAGCGGACTCTGCCAGCCGCCCTGGCGCCAGTCGTCAGCGACGCCCCGATCATCCTGGGGGTGATCTTCCTGCTACGCTGGCTGCCGGCTGGGTGGACCGGCTGGCTGCGGGCCGCGGGCGGGATCTTTCTGCTGTATCTGGCTTGGATGAACTTCCGACAGTGGCAGCGCCCGCCGGAGGAAGCCGCTGAAGGTGAAAAGCCGCCCCGTACCCTGCTGCAGGCGGTGGTGGTCAACCTGCTCAACCCCGCCCCGTACCTGGGATGGAGCTTGGTACTCGGCCCGGCGTTGATCGAGGCCTGGGCGCAGTCCCCTACCTATGGGATCGCCCTGCTGGTCGCTTTTTATGGCACCCTGACCCTAGGCAATGCTCTGGTGATCGTAGCCTTTGGTACCACGCGGTATCTGAATCCAAAGACCCGGCACAACCTGATTCTGGTCTCGGCAGTCTTTCTGGCTGGACTGGGGGTGTTCCAGTTATGGAAGGGACTGGCTGGGGGGTAGGAGGGGGTGTTTGGGTTGTCTCCTAAATTACCGGCGACTAAAGTCGCTACCACAAATACACGAAACCCACTTGCGTGGGTGTAAAAAACAACTACAACAGCTGTTCTCAGTCCGCCTACGGGCGGACTTTGTGCTTCTGTGGATGCGGTTTAAACCGCCAGCACTCCAAAATCAGCCAGCATTGATTGTCCCTACAGAAAAAGAGCGCTGAATTCTCAGCGCTCTTGTGATTTGTTTCTTTTTCGGGGTTTACGGCAAGAAGCTATCGTCCACCGACTCGGCATAGCTCGGTTCGGTGCTGATCAGACCTTTCCCGGTGGCCCAGGTGATGGCGCCCTGCCACAGCGCTTCGCTGGGGACCGAGGCGGTCACGTAGGGCGGCAAGGAGTAGCCTTCCAGCAGCGGAGGCGGCACCAATCCCTTTTCGGCCAGCATGGCGTTGAACCCGGCCGGGTCGGCGTTGATGTCGGACACGGCCTGCTCGATGGCGGCCAGGAATCCCCGGATCGCATCGGGTTTGATCTCGACGGCTTCCTTGCTGAAGGTGATCACGCTGGTGCCGACTTCGGGCAGGGTGCTGTCGTCAATGATCAGGGTAGCGCCCTGCAGCAGGGCCATGCCGGTCGCCGGGTCGGGGAGAGTGGCGGCGGCCAGTTCTCCAGATTGCAGCAGCGCCAGCCGATCGGGGATGCGCGGGATGGCGATGGTCTTGATCTCGTCGGGGGATAAGCCGGCTTTCTGCAGCACCCGGTCGGTCATATAATCGATCACCGTCGCCTCGGAGATGCCGATCTCCACCCCAGCCAGGTCTGCCACGGACTCGATTCCGGAGCCAGGGGCAGCCACAATGCTGAAGACCGCCGAGTCGGGGGTGGCGGCACGCGCAAAGCGAACGGCGACTACCTTGATCTCCTGCTGGTTGTAGAACAGCACCGAGACGATCTCGTTGATCATCCCGTCTATCTGTCCGGCCTGCATCAGTTGGTCACGCTCCGGCCCGGAGTTAACCGTCACCAGGTCGACCTCCAGGTTATTGTCTGCGAAGTAGCCTTTTTCCAGGGCGACGTGCATCGGCAGGGCGTCGAGGATCGGCAGCACGGCGATGCGCAGGCTCTGCGGTTCGCTGGGGGCTCCGCTGCAGGCGGTTAGCAGGGAGACAAGCAAGATCGCAATGAATACGATCGGGGATTTCTTCATGTTGGTTTCTCCTGTGAAATATTTGGGTGGCAGGATTGTAATGGTCGGGAGGACAGGTGTAAAGGAAAATTTGCTCAGTTTCCTTCATTCCTCAGCCATAGCAGGGCGTTGGCAAACGAGGCGTACCAACTGGTCACCTTGATCGAGCCATCCAACAATGCGGTCTCCAATTGATCCAGGCTGATCTCCAACTGGTCCTGCTCTTCCAGATCATCGCTCTCCGCTGCTCCGGTGTAGCGAAGCTGGCGGGCAATATAGGGGTACCCGGTGGAGAAGCCCAGGTTAGGCGCTATCAGGGTGGTGGAGAGGGGGATCAACTCGCCAGCCTGATAGCCTAGCTCTTCCAGCAGCTCACGCCGGGCAGCTTCCAGCGGGGTTTCGCCGGGTTCCAGGTAGCCACCCACCGGGGCGATCGAGGTACCCTGGTAGCCGTATTTCCCCTGCTGGAAGACCAGCAGCTTGCCGTCATCGGTCACCGGGATCACATTGACAAAGTCCCGGGCGATCACCCAGGGCCATTTCTCCAGGATGCGGCCATCCGGCAGTTCGATGACATGGTTCTCCACCCGGAGGAAGATGCTGTGATCCAGGATCGTGGTGCGTGAAAGGGTTTTCCAGGATTTCAAAGTGTGCTCCTAATCAGATTTATATTGTAGAATAGTACCAGAAACTAGCGTAAATCATTCCTTCTGAAATGACGATAAAAGACCGATCCAGACAATCAGAGCACACCGGGCTTGCGCCGCTGGGCAGCGCCGGGATGGTGGCGCGCTGGCAGCCGGTCCATCTGGGGCATGCCGCCGTATTGGAAGGGTTGTGCCAGTCGGCAGAACAGGTCAAGATCGGGATCGGCAGCGCCCATGTGCAGAATGTGCGCAGCCCGTTCACCACCGCAGAAGTGGTAGAAATGCTGGATCTCGTGCTGGAAGGGTATCAGAACTACGAATTGATCCCCCTGCCAGACCTGCACGACGGCCCCCGCTGGCGGCAGATGGTGGTGGACAAGTTCGGTCCGCTGGAGAAGTTCTTCACTGCCAATCCATACGTCGCCAGCTTGATGGGCGAGGTCTATTCTGTGGCGCGGCCAGTAGAGCTGGTGCCGGAGGATCGGCGGGTACCAATCTCGGGGACGATGGTGCGACTGGCGATCGCCCGGGGAGAGGATTGGCAAGCCATGCTACCGGAGTCGGTGGTAGATTATTTGAGTCAGAACCAACTGGATCAGCGTTTTCGGCGTGAATTTGGACTGGAAACGCTGGCCGCAAACACACTTATTGTTGAAAAGGAGTAAGGGATTATGTATTCATGGGATGAAGATACCAAGTCATGGTACGGCGATGCTTCGTACAGCTTTAGCGAAAGAGGAGCCAAGACCCGCAGCGCGTCAGCCAGCCGGGCGAAGGCCGCCGGGCCGCGCACCTATAAGAAGAAAGGCAGCCCGAATGCCAAGATCATTGACCCCAAGAAGCATATCAGCACCAAGTCTAAAAATCCGCTGATCATTGCGGTGGATGTGACCGGCTCGATGGCCAGCTGGCCCTTCGAGATCTTCGACCGGCTGCCGCTGCTGTTTAATACCCTGTCGCAGTACCGTGAGGACCTGGAGATCTGCTTCGCGGCGATCGGTGATGCCCGCGTGGACGAATGGCCGCTCCAGGTTACAAGCTTTGCCAGCGGATTTGACCTCGAACAGCAACTCAAGGCGCTCTACGGCGAGGGCGGCGGCGGGGATGCCCCAGAGAGCTACGGCTTGTTTGCCCGCTGGGTCAATACCCATGTCACCATCCCTGATCTGGATGAGCCGCCCTTCCTGATCGTGTTTGGCGATATCAACATGCACCCCAAGATCGAGTCCGCCGGTATCCGCAATTACCTGGGGGACGACATCGTCACCGACAAGGATGCGATCAAGGAATGGCAGCGGCTCACCAAGAAATGGAACACCTGGTTCCTGCGCCGCCCGACCGGTAAGAAAGGTGATCCGATTGATAAACAATGGGGCGAAGCCATCGGAGAGCAGAAGGTCTTCCATATTGAGGATGAGCAGCGCGCCGTGGACTACGCCATGGGCTTGATCGCGCGTGCCTGGGGACATTTCCCCGACTTCCAGGACAACATGCGCGCCCGCCAGCCGGAAGACAAGGTTGAGGCGGTCAGTAAACCGATCGTGATGATCTGCCCGCGCTGCGGCGGCCCGATCCCGGTGGATGCCAGCGGGATGTTCTCCTGTAAATACTGCGGGATCACCCTCAAGATCTAGGGGATGAAGATCGGTGCGATGAACATCGGCGCGATCATCACCGCCCCGCCCTATGCAGATTTCCTGGAAGAGGCGGTCGCCCATCCGCTGGTGACCGGGCTGCGCCTGAACACGGTCATGCCGCTGAAGGACGGCCCGGCGGAAGCGCTGGAAAGCCTCTCCGGGTTGGGGAAACCGCTGTGGGTGGATCTCAAAGGCCGCCAATTGCGTGTGGCAGAGGCGGCCATCCCGCCGTATTCCGCCATCCGCCTCTCGCACCGCATCCGCGTAGATACCCCGGTGGACGCTTTCTTCAATGATGGGCGGGAGCATGCCCGCGTGGCTGCGGTGGACGGCGACCGTCTGATCCTGGCGGATGGGCCGCAGCGCCTGATCGGACCGGGGGAATCGGTCAATATCGTGCATCCCTCGCTGGAGATCGAAGGCTACCTGACTGAAACGGATACCGCTTATCTAAAAGCGATGAAAGCCGCCGGGCTGACCAGGGTGATGCTCTCCTATGTGGAAGGTGAGGAAGAGATCAATGCTGTGCGGGATTTCCTGCCGGACGCCGAGATGATCCTCAAGATCGAGACCGAAAAGGGGCTGGACTTTACTCGTCAGCACGGGGCTGCCCAGGGGCAGTTGATGGCCGCTCGCGGCGATCTCTATGTGGAGGTGCTCCAGCCGCATCGGATCATCGGAGCGCTGCGCACGATCATCCAGGCGGACCCGAAGGCGATCGTCGCCAGCCGGATCTTTGATTCGCTCGGCATTCCACCCGGTACCCGCCAGCGCCGATATCGGGGATGCGGCTTTCCTGCTCTCTCTGGGGTACCGCACCTTCATGCTCGGCGATATCGTCAGTCTGCGGCGTGATCCGCTGATCGAAGCGCTCAACCTGCTCGAGGCGGTGGCGAGGGAGTTCGGCGCCGGATGAAGATCGCCGTTTGCCAGATAAACCCGACTGTCGCCGACCTTGGCGGCAACCTCAACCGCATCCTGGAGATGGCGGAGGAAGCCGCGGGACTCAACCCGGATGTGATCGTATTCCCCGAGATGGCCCTGACCGGGCTGCCACCCGAAAGACATTCTCCTCGATAAAAGTTTTGTCGCCGCTACCCTGGAATACCAGGATCATCTCGCTGGCCAACTGGTGGGGATGCCCCCCTTGATCCTCGGGGCGTTGATCCCCGCAGAGCCGGATTCC
Organism: uncultured Chloroflexia bacterium; assembly: GCA_963722735.1. Lineage (GTDB taxonomy): Bacteria > Chloroflexota > Anaerolineae > Anaerolineales > UBA11579 > UBA11579. The sequence goes on along the minus strand of CAVROH010000008.1, from coordinate 23,888 downwards.
CCGCCCAGCCCAGGACTGCAAAATGGTGCCCTGCTGGTCGAGAAGGGGAAATCCAGGCAGGTTGCCGCCAAACGGCTGCTCCCCAACCACGATGTTTACAATGAAGGACGCTGGTTCCAGCAGGGGACTACCAACGAACTGGTCACCCTGGGCGGGATGGGTGTCAGTGTGCTGGTTGGCGGCGAGATAGAGAAGATCATCCCTGAGGCAGGCACACAGGTAGTCATCTCACTGGCCACATCGCATTTTGTGCCCGACAGGATTAAAACAAGAAGGGAATATGCTACCTCGTTCGGCTGCCCGCTGGTGTACGCCAATCTGGTTGGCGGCAATGATCATCTAGTCTTCGATGGCGGCAGTTTTGCGGTCAATGCACAGGGGGAACTGATCGCCCAGATGTATTATTTCACAGAACAGGTCATGCTGATCGACCTGGCTGGTGCCCCGATCCCTGAGCCGGCGATTGACGAGCAGGAACATCTCTATCGGGCATTAGCCCTGGGGATCGGGGATTTTGCTGACAAGAACGGCATTCGGCGAGCCTTCATCGGCCTCTCCGGGGGGATCGACTCGGCAGTGGTCGCCTGTCTGGCGGCGAAGGGTCTTGGCCCGGAGCGAGTCACCGGGGTGGCTTTGCCCTCGCGATACACCGATCCGCGCTCGACCCAGTCTGCGGAGGAGCTGGCAGCCAATCTGGGGATCGGATTCGAGGTCGTCTCGATCGAGGAGATGCACAAGTCCGCCGAGACCAGTCTGAGCAAACTACTGGAGGAAGGCACCGGGGTAGAAAACCTGCAAGCCCGGCTTGCGGATGATCGTGCTGATGGGTTATGTCAACCGCTATGGGGGCATGCTGCTGAACACCGGCAACAAGACCGAGGCGACCCTGGGGTATGCCACCCTGTACGGAGACACAGCCGGCTCGCTCTGCCCGATCGGGGATCTGACCAAGCCGCAGGTTTACCGCCTGGCGGAATGGATCAACCACCAGCAGGAGATCATCCCGCCCTTCAGCATCAGCCGTGCCCCCTCCGCCGAATTGCGCCCCGGCCAGGTGGATCCATTCGATTACGATGATCTTTCGCCCAAGCTGGAGGCGCTGGTACAAGCCAATCGCAGCAGCCCGGCGATGCGCCTGGCCGAACATAAGCGTACCCAGTCGGGTGTGGTGCTCAAGGTCAGCGAGAAGGCGTTTGGGCCGGGTAGATTAATTCCAATTGCGCGAAAATAACCAGGAATTAGTGAGTGGCGTTTGGGGATTAGGGAAAGTAAAGCTAAGGTTGATTTTCTCCCATACTTAGAAAACTGAAATCTTGTTTGGAATTATCGCTTCGAGTTGCCGTCGGATGGTTTGTGGCGGCATACAGGATCAGTAGGGGTGTGTTACTCTTCATCTTCCAATTCAAGGAGGGAAACATCTGCAAGATCAACTTCACGCCCAGCTGCCCGTTTGGATGCAATTAGATCTGATTTTGAGACAACATAGAAGTCCTGCCCCTGATGAACCATGATCTCGCGATTGTTCCAGGCTGAATGAAATTTTATCCCTGGCGTGAATGTTTGAACATCAATTCTGATTTTATCTTTAAAAATGGTGATTTCATGGGCTAGCAGTTCTTCGACGGAGACTAACGCAGCAGTGCCAAGATTTGCTTCTTCCAAAGCCGCCAGTAAGCGTTCAGCGTTCTCAGGTGTTGCTTCTATCAGGATGTCAAGATCAAATGTGGCGCGCGGTACTCCATAAAGTACCGAGGCAATTCCCCCAATGACAAGGTATCTAACTTGATGGTTTTCGAACGACGAGAATACGCCCTTCAACTGGTTGAGCATCTTTTTTCTCTACTATCTTCGGGTTCAGCGCCAGGATCAAATCTGTGAATTCGGTAAAGATATCCATTCTTTCAGGCAATGTCAGAGACTGAAACCAGCGAGCCTTTTCCAGATTGGATTCGCCGTCAAATGAATGAATGACCTTTTGTTCCATACCCTAATTATATCATTTCGGGTTGATTACCGCTTCGAGTTGCCGTCGGTCGGTTTATGGCGGCGTTTGATCGTCTGCACCTGCTCGTCGTCCAGGTCGGGGAGGGACTCCGATTTGGTAATTCCTAGAGCAGCACGCTGGGCGGCACGCCAGGCGGTCAGGCGGGCATCGACCTTGGCTTCGTAGCCCTGGTTGGAGGGGGTGTAGAAATAAGTGCCGAGCAGCTCTTTGGGGAGATATTGCTGGGGGAGGTAGTGGTCCGGGTGCAGGTGCGGGTACTGGTAGTCCTGTCCGTGGCCCAGCGCTTTGCCGTCCCGGTTGCCATCCTTCAAATGGTCGGGCACTTAGTCTTGCCTTCCTGTTCGATATGCTGGAAGGCTTTGAAATAGGAGGTAGCGGTGTTCGACTTGGGGGCGGTCGCCAGGTACAGGGTGGCGTGCACGATGGGATAAATTCCCTCCGGCAGCCCGACATAATCGAAGGCCTGCGCTGCTGCACTGACCACCACGATCCCGTTGGGATCGGCCAGGCCGATATCCTCCCCGGACAGCACGATCAGGCGGCGTAGGATGAACCGGGGATCCTCGCCAGCGTAGAGCATCTTGGCCAGCCAGTAGAGGGCTGCGTCGGGGTCTGAGCCGCGCACCGACTTGATGAAAGCCGAGATGGTGTCGTAGTGGGCGTCGCCGTCCTTGTCGTACAGCACCGCCCGCCGCTGGATCGATTCCTGGGCCACCTCCAGGGTGACCTGCACCACGCCATCCTCATCGGGTGGGGTGGATTCGACCGCCAGTTCCAGCGCATTCAGGGCGTTGCGGGCGTCCCCGCCGGAGATGTTGATCAGGTGGGCGTAGGCATCATCGCTGATGTGGACAGTATATTTGCCCAGGCCGCGCTGCTTGTCCTCCAGGGCGGCATCCAGAATGCGGCGGACACCTTTCTCATCCAGGATGTAGAGCTGGAAGATGCGCGAGCGCGAGACCAGGGCTGAATTGACTTCAAAATAAGGGTTCTCGGTGGTCGCCCCGATCAGGGTGACGGTGCCATTCTCCACGTGGGGGAGCAGGGCGTCCTGCTGGGCTTTGTTCCAGCGATGGACCTCATCCACGAACAGGATCGTACGCAGATTATAGAGCTTGCGCCGCTCGACAGCGTCCTTGACCACCTCGCGCAGCCGGGCGACCCCGTCCAACACCGCTGAGAGGGTCACGAAGTGGCTCTTGGTGATATTGGCAATCACCATCGCCAGGGTAGTCTTGCCGGTCCCCGGTGGGCCCCACAGGATGATCGAGGAGAACAACCGGTCGGCTTCAATGGCGCGGCGCAGGAGTTTGCCCTCTCCTAGGATGTGCTCCTGTCCGACATATTCATCCAGGGTGCGCGGCCGCATCCGGGCAGCGAGGGGTGCCTCATTGGCGAGGTTGGTTTGCATCTTGTGGTCAAAGAGATCGGCCATGAGCGTATTTTACCAGAAAATTAGAACAGATGTTTGGAAGGCCACAGAATAATTCTAGATTTCAGACCACTGGACTATCCATTGTCTCCAGCCAGGCGAGCAATCTTTAGCATGCAGAAACGGAACATGGCTTGATCGATCTTTGGCAGGATGCTTTCTTCAATTTGGGCAAGCCGCTCAACATCGTTAATTGCACGGATGATGCTTGTGGGCACTTCTACGTTGGCGCCGGCAATTGAATTTAAATATTCCAGGGTGCCAACCAGGAATTGTCTCATCTCATCATCGGCACGCGCCGTTCTCAGATAACCCGTCAGGGCGGGAGATATTTTGGGACTGCGACCCAGTCCCGCCGATATGCCGGGAGAAGGAGGCGCTGGAATGGAATATAAAGCCGTCGCCAGCTCAGAAAAACTCTGAACCCTCTGGAAGATCGTTTCTTCAATTTCATCCCAGATCACCGAGCGCCAGAAATGGATTTGCTCAGGCACGCCAAGCAACTGGGCAACATCTTTTAGCCAGTCCTCAGGGATCTTGCCCTTCACATCCTCCAGGAGAGTGTCCAGGTTGTTGTTGAATAAATTCTTCTGCAAAAGGACTGCAAGGTCTGGCCGGAGAGTGGGGAGAAGATCAGAATTGAAGTGTTCACCGGTCAGAAATTCGCGCACATTCAGTCCGTGCCTTCGGAGAAGTTCTTGCTGGAATAATGGGATGTATTTCAGCATTGCATCGCTGTCTTCTCGCAAAGCGGCCAGGGCAGAGTTTCCCGCTGGAATGGCGGTCTCAATTTTCCTGCGGGCAGTCCCATCCCAATCCTGGTATAGCCGCAATGTTTGTAAAATCTCGTAAATTGGCAGGTGGGGCAGCAGGTGTTCTGAGATCATCCGCTTGCTTTCAGCCTCAGGGAAAGCCTGCTGGGAAAAGCGCTCAATTGCCCGGAATAAACCTGTGGAAAGTTGATTTAGCCCGAGTACGGCGGTTTGTGCCTGATTATGTGCAATTGCCCTCAAGAGACTGCCTTGTTCTGAGAAGGGAATGATTTCGGCAATCTCGGAAAGGATCTGTCGTCCGCGTTCACGACCGTTGGATGACTTTCGCCGCGAGGTTGGCCGATCGCGTAATTGAGGCAGAGAGCGGCCAATGAAATAAGAGATCGCATGGATCCCGATCACATCTTCCTCGCGTCCATACAGAATCAAGCGGAAATTATCAGCCAACTCTTTCAGAAAATCTTCGTAAATTGTCTCGCTTGTACCGATTGTAAGCCGCTCCAATTCTTTCAGACTGCGGCTGTGGGTACTCAGCCGGCTCTCGGTAATGATCTCTGCGGCTCTAATCAGATCATTGCGGTGATTGTGCTGTGATTCCTGCACATGATACAGCAGGCTGGTCAGATCCTGCACCGGCAGAAAGCGCAACTGTTCGGATAAATTGCTTTGATACGTTCGCAAGTCGCCTTCCAGAAAAATCCCCAGCAGAGGGGTGGTTGCATAGATTGTGCTTTTTCTGGCAGCAGGCGGCAGATTCCTGGCAAAGCGGTTCTGGTTAGTATCGATATTGATGAACGCGGGCTGACCGGCAGTATGGGAATAATATCCGCCCTGGCGCTGCATGGCCTCGCCGCTTCCCAATTTGAATCGAACAGATTCAGCGGCACCATGTTCTGCGAGCCATTTTTGCACCTGGTGTTTGGCTTTGTGGTAAAGATGGCTGCTGGCTGCCTGGCTGATCTGCTGGCTTAGATCTGAACCAGCGATGAATACCTCGGAGATGATTTCGGAGAATCTGTCTTGGGTTGATTGAGCGCTTTGTCTGCTCTGGTTGGCATATTCCCAGATCTGATCAAGATAGGAGGGGATAGTCTCAACAGATTCTTTGTCTTCGAAGAGGGGGATCAGCCAGATTGGGGGCAGATCAACGGAAGGGGTTTTTCTGAGAATACTCTCTCTCTGCACCTGCATTTTCCGGTCGAGAGAAATCAGCGCTTCTGGTCTTGTTGACATACTGACCTGCAAGCCCATGATCATTCCAGGATTGCCGTACTTTCCGGATATTGTATTGATCTCATCCAGATTGTACACGGTGGTGTCGATTGCGAATTGGTCCCGGGCAGTGATCAATCCCTGGTGGATTCTGGGGGTGATGGCGGTGCGTTGGAGCAGGTCCCTGTACCCGGCTGCTTCTCGGAGCAGGGGTTCAAAGGCCCGGTTCTTCTGGATTTCCTGGATGGACTGATGTAATTCCTTGCGTAATGCTTTGTTCAGAGAGAAGTAATGCTCCAGCATCTCGCGGCGCTGCTGCCGGAGTTCGATCATTCTTCGCTCGGCGCGGTCATTGTGCTGAAGGAGTTTTCGCACCGGATCCCGGCGCAGATTTAAACGGGTCATCAGCTTTTGGGCAGGGGTAGCATTGACCGAAAATGGCAAGATGCCCCGGTAGCGTTGTTCCAGTTGATGGGTGAGTTGGGTGATATCGTTCAATAATTGGGCGAAGCGGCGGTTTTGTTCAGGCAGGTGATTGATTTGCGCAATCAGTTCTGGCTGGATGGGGCTTTTAGGGTTCGCATCCAGGAGCAGATGAAGGATCCGGCTCATCCGGTTCACGTTTTCCATCACAATGGCGGCAGCCAACTGGTGCCCCTGACCTGAAGGACGATTACTCCCATCCCAGTCACTCCAGAAAGAAAGAAATGGCATCAGGGAGGCTGTCGAGAACAGCTCTGAGAAATCTTCTGCGGCTGTGATTGTGTTTAGATCCAGCAATATCTCATCCGATTCTTCCTGCGATGAGAGGCTTACATTCAGCCCAAGATATTCCCTGAGGATCTCATCAGCCGCTTTTTTGATCTGCGATGGAGAGATTTCCTGCGAATAGATAAGTGCGTTGATGATCGCATCAACAGCAATTTCCGCATGGATTGAATAGCTTTGAGTCGGGTGGACCGTGCGATCGTGGGTTCGCAGCCGGAAGCGTTCTTTCCTGGACTCAATCGAATCCCGGTAGAATTCTTTTTCCAACCGCTCGTGCAGCCAATTGTGGTTTTGACTGGAAGCAAGCGCAAGCTGCTCATCGTTGATCGCAGCCCTCTCGATCAGGCGGGTCCGAAAAGCTGCCAGCCGGATTGGCAGATACTCGTTCCGAAAATCTCTGGTGAGTAATTTTTTGTCTACAGTGTGACTTGCCAGCAGCTTCCAGGGTATCTGGCTTTGCTCGGTTTGGTGCCCGATCTGGTCGGCGATCTGATCCCACTTACTGATCAGATCCAACGCCCGGCGGCTTTGATGAGAATCCTGGCGGATTGCCAGGGGTTTTCGATTGTAACGAGCATCCTCTTCTGCGATCAGATGGTTAAGATCGATCAGCAGCTGGCGTGTTTTGATCCTCAGCGTTTCTGCATCATCACTGCCTCCCAGGGTGAGCCGGAATGTTTTTCTGCCGGTAGTGAAGCCATCTTCTGTGCGTGCGAAAATGGAGAGAGGCAGCAAACCAATTCCCTGGCGGGCAAGCGTGGCAGAGAGCCAGTTTAAGGATACGCCTGAAGGCAGGCGCTCTATCTGAAGCAGCGGATATAAGCTGCCCATGGGTGGAAGGATGGAGATAGAATATGGGTTGCGCTCCACAGGCAGATTTTTAACCGCCAGGAGCAGGGCTTGGGAGCGTTCCAACAGGAGACTGTTTCGCAACTGCCAATATGCCTGCACTTTTTGTCTGGAGCTTCGGTAGAAAAGATAGCTGATCAGGATTGCAGCCAGATTAGGTTGAATGGCAGCGTTGACTTCTTCGAATCGTTTTCTTAGGTCCGGGTCTCGGATTTCAACAAGGGCTAGCCTGGCGCCAGCCATCGAATCCGTTTTGGAGACCGAATGCACTGTAATGACGCGGTCTGTTTGGGCGGAAGTCAGGATGCCCTGAAAGATCAGCTCATCAGCAATCTGGCGGACTGATTTTATCTCCGGGTATTGGTCTGAGGGGACCACATTCTGATAGGACAGGTCGTCGATCAGGGTGATGTTATGTTCCAGGCAGTAGGCAACCAATTTGCGTACATTGTCGAAATCGAATACCCTGCCGGTTGCGTTGTGAGGGTTATTGATCACAACGGCGCCGCGTCTGTGCCAGATTGGGTCCTGTCCGGTTAGTTCAGAAATTTTATTGATGATCGCATTCACATCCAGCGCCAAAGAATCGTGCAAAGGGACTGCATGCACAACTGGGAAGCATTGTTCGTATGACCAGCTAAAGTCCGGGATGATGACCTCTGTGATTCCACAGTGAAATCCCAGTATTCCCAACGCGGTTCGGGAAGAGCCGCTGGCAACCACACAGGTATCTGGTTGGTAATGGGGCTGGTGTTTACAAAAGCTGCTGATGAAACTGCGGGTGAGCGATTGGCGCCATTCAGGATCGTCAAATTTTTGAGCTAGGTGGTCCAGCAGTTCCCCGGGTTCTTGGTTGGAGAGCTGATCAAATAGTTGAGCTCCTGAGGGCAGCTTGATGCGCTCCCCGAGTTTTTCATATTTTTGTTCTAACGGCCCTATCGTTGATTTAAGTTTTTTTGAATGCTTCCCGATTAACTGCTGGAGGCGATTTTCAACCCTTTCAGCAATTTGGGGCAGGGCGGTTTCGGCGTTGAGGTTAAAGCCGGCGCCCTCAAAGACCGGTTTGCCTGGTTCGGGTTTGTCTGGTTGCTCCTCCTGAACTGTGGGAAGTTTTTCTTCGAGCAGGTAGGTGAGGAACTCGGCTTCTGAGGCCGAGGGGGTTCCCTTGAGTTTGAAATGGACATTCTCGATCGCCCTTAAAAATTCAGCATTTCCGGCAATGAAGGTGGTGGAGAGGGTGTTCAATCTCGGCGCAAATATGCCCGGTGTCAGGATGCGGATCACATTCTGCGCCAGTTTTGCCTCGCGGGCGAGTGAAAGGTGATTGGGAGCATTGTTTGCCTCGATGAAGAAAAGCGGGTGTTCGATGCTCAGCAAGCGGAGCTTTCGGCGGCACTCCTCATCCATCAGGCTGCCTAGGAATAAAAAGGCAGGAATATCTGTCTGACCGCTGAGGAATTGACCGATTTGATTGCAGGCGGAGTGCTGATCTGTCCCAAGATCCTCGAAAACCAGGTTGGGGATATGCTTAAAAACGGGGGAATTTGACAGTTGAAGGTCAGAATTCTGGCTGGGGTGTGTTCCAGGTGGGTGGATAGGACGAACAGAAGGATGCGGATCGCCTCCAAATTTCCGCCCGAGGTTATGATCACCTCTCGCTTACCAGATTGTTCGCCAAAGTCATAGATCAGCGGTTCTTGCTGCTGGTTCAGCCAGGAATGGAAAAGCTGAATTAGCAAGGGAGGCTTTTTGCGATGATAGCCTCCCCGCGGCATATAGGGCGAGCTTTTCGTAACCGTCTGGATCAGGAAGTCCAGTTTCGGTTTGTCGGCTGGCTGCCATCCAAGGATGTCCAGAATCTGTTCGGAGCTTTGTTTATGAAGAAGATCTTCATGGTCATCCAGACCCAATAGCGTCCGCAAATAGGCGGATACCTGCCGGTCATCATATAGCGGATTTCCAATATGAAAATTGACCCGTTCCTTGTCAGTTACAGGGGCAGCAGACGTTGTCTCGCTGATCTCGGAAACAAGCGCTGCTCTGACCGGTTTAAGCTGGAATAGCTTTGAGTGATTGGTAGGCATCGTAATCTATAAGCTCGTCATGATTGGATGAGCATGCGTTTGGGTTCGCTGTGTTTAGCGAACGGTTATTTTGATTTTGAGTCTTTTACTTTCTGGAGCAGATCCTGAAAGAATTGGACAAGTTCAGTACTTTGAGACAGCTCATGAGGGGAGAATGAGATCACAGTCCGCGCATTCTTGAAATTTTGACTGGCCTCTGCAAGGCGGGCTGCCTGTGGCGTTAACATGAGCAGTTCCGGACTGTCTTTGAGTATCTCCACCTCTTCTTTTTCGAAGGCCAGGCGCATCCGGCTGTGTGCCAGTTCGTCTTCCAGTTTTTGCTGGGCAAGGGCGGATTCTTTCTCAAACCGTTGCTTGTTCAGATCAGCTTTTTGCATTTCCAGCGCATGGTCCATCTCAGCGATTTCTTTATCTGTCTCATACCTGGCTTTTGCAGCGGTAGAGCGAGCCTGGTGGTTGAGCAGTTCGGTCTGTTCAAGCAGACCGCGCCTGTTCCTGCTGCCGGAGTGCCGAAGCGATCTGTGGATCGGTCGGCTCTAGAGATTGAACGGAAAGCGAGACCAGGTCCAGGCCGAGTTTCTCCTGAAGAAGCGGCGCTTGTTGATTGAGGTGGTCGATCAGATTAGAAGTGGATAACTCCTGGATCTCAAATCCTTCTGCATATTGCTTGATGATCCCTTCGAGCATGATCTGGGCTTCGTTTGCTGCCTGAGCGACCACGTCCTGGTTCCATCCGCCGATCCGCACCAGGGCATCCAGGTTGTCAAGAGAAGGGGAGGCTGAACCCACCAATTTGATCCGGATGCCAAGATTGCCCGCCGCGGTGACCTCGGTATCCAGTTGGAGGGGCTGTACTTTGCGCTTGAGGGCTAGGCTGAAGTGCCGGGGATAGAATTGACTCTTCCGCAGTTCGAGCTTCCCTTTTTTCTCATACAGGATCAGGTCGTCCGGCTTCCGGATCCGATATTCGAATAGAACTAAAGTAGCAGGAGGACAAATAAAACACCTGCGATAATCCCTGGTATGGAAATGAAGTCGATCATGTGATTCTCCTCGTAAGCGGTGAAATTGAGTTCTTCTGAGTTGTAAACGCGGATCAATCGGATGCGGGCGGTAATAAGAGTGAAGGGTATTGAGAACTGTCCCGCGGGATGAAATTGCTCAGAATTATACCTCAGTTGGGTATTTGGGATGCAGATGGCAGGCTTGGTGTTGTACTTTTAATGATGAGATCCAGACAGGTGTTTTTATGATGCTATGTGTTTATGATGAAAACGTGCGATGTCACAATAATCAAAAGCCGCCCCAAATGGGGCGGCTTGTTGGTTCTGTGATAAGTTTTCTGGTTTACTGGTTGTCCCAATCTCCTGTAAGCACCGTCCAGTTCAACGGGCCGAACTGGAACTGGAGATCTGGTGTTCCAGCAGCTATTGATGTTGCGCAGCCGGAAGTAGCTCTTCGGGGATCATATACTCCGATGGTGTCAGCGCCGTCCATATCCCAGTCCCCGGCAATCGGGTCGTTGTTAGTCGGACCGAACTGGAAGGCGTAATGGGGCGGACCTGCCGGAATTTGAGTTCCTAAGCTGGAAATATCCGTTTCCGTCATTATAGACCCCGATGGTATCGATCCCATCGCCGTTCCAGTCGCCCACGATCGGCTCCAAGTTAGGATTCCCGAAGGCGAAGATGATCTCGGTGGGCCCGGCGGTATTGCTGTTGCGCAGGCGGAACACCCCATTGATCGGGTTATATACCCCGATCGTATCCGTTGCCGTCCCCATTCCAGTCGCCAATGATCGGGACCCAATACTTGGGCCCGAACTGGAAGGCATATTCAGGCGGGCCGGGACTGTTATTGTTGCGCAGGCGGAAGTAACCATCTCTCGGGTCGTAGACGCCGGGGGATCCCTCCATCGCCGTCCCAGTCGCCCATGATCGGTTCCGTCCCCAGTGGGCCAAAGCGGTAGGCAATGTCGGTTGGGCCCGGACTGCTGCTTCGTCTGAGGCGGAAATAGCCATTGGACATAGCGGTAAAGGCCGACTGTATCATGACGCGATAAAGCCCCCATTGGGATTGGAATAGTCTGAGCAACCTGAAGTATTACATGCTCTTACCGAAAGTAATGCTTTTGCCCCGGTACAGATCAATATCTGTAAGTGATTGTTCCCGTTGTGGTGGTCATTAACCACCCAAGACTAGTGCTGAAGAATTGGAGCGGTAAACTTCATAATAGGTTTCCCCTTCCACATCCTGCCATTCGACATACACAGTGTTCTGAAATTTGCCATCCGTGGCAGTGATCCAGGCAGGGCGCATCCGGGATAATTTTATGGCGTTGCAGATCAATATCATCAACAAATGGGCCATCATACGAGTTATTGGTAGCATCACTGGAAAACACCCAGGCCAGCCAAACAGAATTATCCCCGGTAAGGTCCCCGAGAGTGGGCACATTTGTGAGGTCGAAGAACACATGTTGCCAGCCTGATGAATCTCCGCTGACAACATGCCCATACCAGTTTGTGCCATTCGCACTGGCATACCAGGCAAAAGAATCAAAGTTTAGTTCAGACTTATTCCAGTAAGAAAATGCGACGTAGGCGTTATCAGCATCTGCCAGGCTGAACGGGCCATACACCATCCACGATTTCATATTATTGGCATAATAAGAAGATGCAGGGTCAAGACCATCCGCTCCTCCGTTTGCCGCCCAGGCGCTCCAACTACCATTATTGGGTTTATAATCATCATCATCCCAATAATATTCCCCATTTGTTGCGCCATCATCATCAAAAACTGTCCAAATATCATGTGGAAAAGTGCCTTCAAAACCTTCTGTCAACATCACCACCCAACCCAGAGGGGTGGATTCCAGCATTTCAGTTTCAGATGGCGGGGTTTTTCCTTCATCCGCATCCTGCATATTGGAGCTTTCCGTGGTGGGGATATCTAGCACAATCTGATGCTCAAAGATGATCTGATTGCCATATTCACTAGTGTCAATATTATCGTATTTGGGTTTGGGATCCGGTGGTGGTGGGGTGAAGGCGGATACGCTGGTTTGGAATTCCACCAGCAGCAAGAGTAATGTCAGCGCCAACGCACTGAAGAGCCAAATAGAGGCCCTTTTTTTGATCGTGTTCATTTTTTTCTCCTTAGATGAACTAATCGATAGGATCTCTATATACCCTTTCTAAATCTTGGCTTCCTCACAATAACTCCTCTCGAATGGATAGTGAGTACGACAAAATTATTACCTCATTGTACAGATTTTTTTACCCCACATCAAGAATCAGCACAATTTGAGATCATTATTTGGTATGAACTCCTTGTTATCCGTTACCACCCTACAAATCAGGTTAGACGGCTGCCTCGATCTGGTAATTTGATTTTTACTCCTTGTTAGCCTGAATATGAGAATTTTTTTAGCCCTTGCTCATTGGATTTTAATAAAAACACGATGTTTTAGAGTACAATGGGGTAAGTTGTAAACAACTCCCGCTAAATTATTGGTCGAACAATAGATAGGAGGTGCCGATACACCATATTTACTATTAAGTTACTCATCTTACGCTAATGTATCCAAATCAAAAGGAGAAGAAAAGTATGTCTAAGAAATTGATGTTTTTGCTTTCACTTCTGGTCGTCCTCTCGTTGGTGCTGACCGCATGCGGTGACAATACTCCCGCTCCGGTAGAACCGGCAGTTGAAGAACCAGCAGTTGAAGAACCAGCAGCCGAAGAACCGGCAGTTGAAGAACCGGCAGAAGAGCCAATGGAAGAACCGATGGTGATGAAACAGCCCGGTGATCCCTTCTGGACCGCAGCAGAGCGCCAGGCCCTGGCCGCCGCTCTCGACCGGGAAGCCCTGGTCGACCGTGTCTTTGAAGGCCGTAATATACCGGCGTATCACATGGTTCCGCCTGGATATCCCTATGCCACCGAGCCTTATCTGGATAAATACGGAACCCGTGACCTCCAGATGGCGATTGATTTGCTGACTGGTGAGGGTTATACCGCAGACCATAAGTTCGTGGTCGAACTCTGGTACCCGCCAGAGCACTACGGTACCACCACCGCTGATGTAATGCAGGTGATCAAGGAACAGTGGGAAGAGACTGGACTGATCGAGGTCGAGCTGGTTGTCCAGAACTGGGCAGAGTATGTGGATGCCTTTGTCGACGGCAACGAGATGCCGATCTTCATCCTCGGTTGGTTCCCGGACTTTGCAGATCCCGAGAACTGGCTCTCCCCCTGGGGCAGTTGTCTGCAGTCCCCAGACCTTGGCGTGAACTACTGCGATGAGATGATGGACGACCTGCTCTTGAGCGCGGCCTCCTCCGGTGACCCCGCAGAGCGCGAAGCGCTTTACCAAGAGATCGGCGACTACTGGGTAGATGAACTCCCCACCATCCCGCTCTTCTGGGAACCTGAGTTTGTTACCTACCGCGACGGTGTTGAAGGCGTCAAAATCGGCGCACCGTTTGAGTTCAACTACAACGTCTTGAGCTTTGGCGAAGGCGCTGCACCTGCCTCTGGCAGTGCAGACACGATCATCATCGGTACCACCGATGAGGTCCACAGCCTGGATGCACAGGATGCCTATGCCACCCATGACTGGGAGATCCTCAAGAACACCGGCGTTCCGCTGCTCAAGTACGCTCCTGGTGTCTCAGACCTGGTACCTGGCGCGGCAGTAGACTTCCCGACCGCCTCAGATGATGGCCTGGTTTACACTTTCACCCTCCGAGATGACATCAAGTTCGCAGACGGCACTCCGTTGACCGCTGCAGACTATGTCCGCTCATGGGACCGCATTGGTCTGGACGGCGACGTCTCCGGCCTGATGCAGCTTTACATCTCTGATGTGGCTGCCCTTGACGACTACACGGTTGAGGTCACCCTGACCGCACCGTTCGGCTTCTTCACCGCCCTGGCTGCCACCGCACCGCTGGTTCCCTCAAACCCGAACCAATTCCCGGACGACCAACTGGTCTTCTTCCCCGAGACACTTGACGGGATTGGCCCATACCGCATGGTTTCCTACACCGCTGGTGAGCAGATGGTGCTTGAAGCCAATCCGGAATACTTCGGTGACGATGCTGCCATCATCCCCAATGTGATCGTGCGTTACTTCGCAGACCCGACCACGATGGCAAACGCCGTCGAGACTGGTGAGATCGACATTGCCTGGCGTGTGCTTGGCCCGGTTGAGGCCATCCGCCTGATGGATGTTGACGGACTGACCGTTGAGAAGATCAATGCGCCTACGCTGCGCTACCTGGTCTTCAACCACAACTACAAGGTTCCGGCCGAATAATCACTCTCTGACTGGACCCGACTAAACAATACATCGGGGAGTGGGTTCCCACTCCCCGATGATGTCTTTCTAGAGGAACGCTCATGTCCAATTCACTCCGAAACTTCCTTATCACCCGGTTGCTGCTCACCATCCCGATGGTATGGTTCCTGATCACAATCGTCTTCGTTGTCATGCGTGTACTTCCTGGAGACCCGATCCGGTCTCAGCTTGGTCCTAAAGCGACCGAGGCGCAGGTTGAACTGATCCGCATCAGGATGGGCCTGGATAAGCCCTTAATCGTGCAGTATGGCGACTTCTTATGGGATGTGGTCACCCTCGATTTTGGGAATGCCCTCACCCAGGGGGAACGCCCGATCCGGGATGAGTTAGGTGAGAAGCTGCCTGCTACGATTGAATTGACCGTTCCCGCTATCTTGTTTACGGCCATATTCGGGATATTGAATGGGGCGGTGGCAGCAAAAAACAGAAAGAAGGCCGCCGATTATGGATTAAGGTTGTTCAGTGTCATTATTTATTCCATCCCCATATTCTTTCTGGGTCTGATCTTCCAGATCATATTCTCTGTTCGATTGGGGATCCTGCCGCTGTACGGCCGGCTGGATCCACTAGTCCAGGTGAACTTTGTATCACCGACGAACTTTTATGTATTCGATGCCCTGGTAGCCCAGAACTGGGTAGCTTTGAAATCAGCTTTGTGGCATCTTGTGATGCCCGCCCTGACCTTGGGCTTAGCCCTGACCGGCGTATTCATCCGTTTGACCCGCGTGAATATGATCGAAATTCTGGCCTCCGATTTCATCACTGCCGGACGGGCACGCGGCCTTTCAGAAAGAAAATTAACCTACCAGCATGCGCTGCGAAATGTTTTCATTCCTATCCTGACATTGATCGGACTGCAATTTGCCATTCTGATCGCCGGGGCGGTGCTCACTGAGACCACTTTCTCCTGGCCCGGGATGGGCCGTTATCTGGTAGAACGCATTGAACTTAGAGATTACACCGCAGTGCAGTCTGCAGTCGCAGTCTTTGCTCTGTTTGTCGCCGGCATCAGTTTGGTGATGGATATTCTTTACGCCTTCATCGACCCGCGTATCCGGTATTAGGCTGAGAGGAACAATTTCATGGCAGAAGAAAAGAACACCCCCCAGGAAATACCACAATGGCAACTGGATCTGGATCAGGTCGGGTTTGTGCGCAAGCTCTTCCTGGCGAGAAAATGGTACGGCGGCGACTGGTGGTTTGTGGCGATCAGCGCAGTGCTGCTGCTGATTGTGATCGTTGTCGGTATCTTCCCCCAATGGTTCGCCCCCTATGACCCGCGGGCGGAAGTCGGCCCCTCATTGCTTGCCCCCGGCGAACCACCGGCAGAGTATGTGCTGGTGGCAAAGATCAATGCCGGCGTGACAGAACTTAGGGATGTCTCCGATAAAACCCACAATATCGGTTTCATCGTCGGGTCGCCCGCCAGCCAGGCGCTGCGAGAGGTGATTGCCCAGATCAGCGATGAGGACGGGGTCACCTACCAGCCCAGGCCGCGGCGCTTCGAAGATTTTAACGAGCTTTTCATTGCCCTGGATGCTGGAGAGGTCGACGCCGCTGTGGTTTCCCCGACAGATGCACAAGCGGTGCTGGACAAATATCCCTCACTGCATATCGCCAGCCCACTGCGCGCCAGCGCTGACAAGGGCTTTATCCTCGGCACCAACCAGATCGGGCAGGATGTTTTCAGCCGGATCATTTGGGGTACCCGGATCGCCCTGATTGTGGGCCTCAGTTCAGCAATTGTAGCTTTCGTGATCGGTGTCCCGATGGGGTTGATCAGCGGTTTTATCGGCGGCACACTGGACAGAGTGCTGACCCTGGTGATGGACAGCCTGTACTCCTTCCCCGGCTTGATCCTGGCAATTGCGATCACCGCCGTGCTCGGACCCGGGATCGGCAATATCATTGTGGCGATTGCCGTGCTGTACGTACCGACCTATTTTCGGATCGTGCGCGGTCAGACCCTGGCGGTGAAGGAAGAGCTGTATGTCGAGGCGGCCCGCAGTCTGGGCGCCAAGGCTCGTACGATCCTGTTGCAATACATTTTCCCGAACGTAATCCCATCGGTGGTGATCATCTTCTCAGTAAATGTGGCCGATGCGATCCTCACCGAAGCCGGGTTGAGCTTCCTCGGGCTGGGACTACCGCCAGATACCCCGGACTGGGGCATCGACCTGGCTCGCGGGCAGGACTATCTGCGCCGGGCCTGGTGGCTGATCACTTATCCTGGATTGATGGTTAGTATGGTCACGCTGGCTTTCAGTATGTTCGGTGAGAGTCTGGCAGAAATTCTCAACCCACGATTGGCGGAGTCTTAACCATCATGGATAAAAACAACGAAGACAATAATATCCTTTCCGAGGTGCGTGATTTCTCGGTCACATACCACACCCGCATCGGGCCGGTCAGCGCCGTGGATGGTGTCTCCTTTGACATCAAACGCGGCGAGATCCTCGGCCTGGTGGGGGAGAGCGGCTGCGGCAAGAGCACCCTTGGTAAAGGTTTGATGCGCATGATCGCCCCTCCCGGAGAGGTCAGTGGCGGTCAACATATCTTTAATGGTGAAGATGTGATGGAATACAACGATAAGCAAATGCGAGACTTCAGGGGTCGGTGTGTCAGTATGATCTTCCAGGACCCGCTGACCTCCCTCAACCCGGTGCAGCGCATCGATCAGCACATTATTGAAGCGATCCAGGTGCATGAACCCAAGACTAAAAAAGTCGAAGCACTGGAACGCGCAACCACGCTGATCGAACGGCTGGGAATCCAAAAAAATCGGCTGTCCGCTTTCCCGCATCATTTATCTGGTGGGATGCGCCAGCGGGTGATGATCGCTCTGGGCTTGGTGCTGAATGCCAACCTGATCATTGCCGATGAGGCTACCACCTCGCTGGATGTGATCGTGGAGGCCCAATTGGTCGATCAGATCCAGCAGATCAGGGAAGATTTTGGCGTCTCGATCCTGATGATTACCCATAACATTGCCCTGGTAGCCCAGATAGCTGACCGGTTGGCAGTCATGTACGCTGGCAGGCTGGTGGAGATCGGTTCGATCTACGATGTCTTCGATAACCCGCAGCACCCCTACACGCAGGGCTTGCTGCAATCTGTGCCCACCATCCGGCTGGAAGACCGCAATGAGCTTTACAAGATGCCCGGCGAGCCGCCGAACCTCACCCATCCACCAACTGGCTGCCGGTTCCATCCGCGCTGCCCAAAGGTCATGCCGATCTGTTCACAGAAGCGGCCTGAGATGGCGGATGTCGGGGATGGACACCAGGTGCAATGCTGGCTCTTCCAGGAACATGACTCTGTGACCAAATCTGCCGGTGAGGTGACACGATGACAGACAACCAAGATGTACTCATCCAGGTTACCGACCTGAAGAAGTGGTTCCCGGTCCAGACCAATTTCCTCGATACCGTTTTCACCAAAGAGCTGCAATTCGTCCGCGCCGTGGATGGCGTTTCCTTCACGATCAAGCGCGGAGAGGTCTTTGGCCTGGCGGGTGAGTCGGGCAGCGGAAAGACCACCATTGGACGGCTGGTATTGGGGTTGGAAACACCCACCGAGGGTGAAGTGATCTTTGACGGGATTGACCTGACCAAAATGGATAAGGAAGAACTGCGCAAGCTACGCAAGAGGATGCAGGTTATCTTCCAGGATCCGATGGCTTCACTGAACCCCCGTATGTCAATCGGCGCTGCCATCTCCCATGGGCTGCGGATCCATTTCCCCGAGTTGAGCAAGGAAGAGGTCAAGCAGAAAACGGTGCATATCATGGAGAAAGTGGGGTTGTTCCCCTCTCACTTCTTCTATGAGAAGTTCCCGCACCAGATCTCCGGCGGCCAACGCCAGCGCGTAGTGATTGCGCGGGCGCTGATCACCAACCCGGATTTGATCCTGGCGGATGAACCGATCGCCATGGCGGATGTCAGCGTGAGGGCGCTCCTGCTGGATACGATGATCCAGCTAAAGGAAGAGCTAAACTTGACTTACCTGTTCATCACCCACGACCTGGCGACGGCAAAATATATCTGTGACAAGATCGGGATCCTCTATCTGGGACGCTTCGCTGAGGTGGCCCCGCTGCGCGATCTCTACGCCTATCCGCTGCACCCCTATACCCAGGCGCTGCTGGCGGCTGTGCCGGTGCCCGATCCAAAGGACCGCCGCACGGAAGAGATGCCCAAAGGCGAAATCCCCAACCCGATCAACCCCCCATCCGGCTGCCGCTTCCACCCGCGCTGCCCACTGGCCCAGGATCGCTGCTCGGAAGAAGAACCACAACTGCGCGAACTGCGCCCCGACCATTTTGTGGCCTGCCATTTCGCTGAGTAGGCGCTGAAATTGGACTACCAGAAACGAATCTCCACTTTTCAAACTGATCTGCAAGGTCTGGCTGATGTTGCTTTTCTCCCGATCTCGGCCGACTTGCAGTACCTGACCGGTATTCAACGCGCAATGCCCACCTTCGGGGCTGTCCGCCACCCGGGCGGATGGGTCGAGGGCCTCTGGCTGACTCCCGATTCAGGCCCGATCCTGCTGCTCACCCGGATGACCGCCGATTTCAACAACCCCGGCGGAGACCTAGAAGTCCGCGTTCTGGGTGAGTGGGAAGCCCCCGCCGCGGCTCTGGGGGAAGTATTAGGATGGTTGGAGGTCGCTGATCCGAAACAAGCCGCTCTGGGTGAGAAGACCACCGGGGAGACCTTCATCCACTTGCAGCAGGCCTACCCCGGAATTGAATTTGTCCCCGCCTCGGAACTGCTCCTCCGGCAGCGGATGATCAAATCCGCTGATGAGATTGCCCTGATGAAGAAAGCCGGCGAGATCACTGAGGCAGCCTTTGCCGATGTGATCGGTGCCCTGAAGCACAATATGACCGAACTGGATGTGATCCTGGAGACGGACTACCAACTGCGCAAGCATGGCTCCTTTGGGCCTTCTTTCACCACCACGCTGTACTGCGTAGGGCCGGAACACGAATTATTCTTCAACCAGCTGGACCAGACCCTGCACCGCCCACTCTATCCACCGGTCTCGATCCTGTTTGATTTCGGCGCCATTGTGGAGGGCTATTGTTATGACTTTGGCCGCACGGTGTGTTTTGGTGCACCGGATGAGGCCCAGATCGAGGCGCACAAGTGGGTGATGGCCTCACAGGCCGCTGGGATCGCCGCAATGCACGCCGGGAAGACAACCGCCGAGGAGGTGGATGCTGCCGCCCGGGAAGTCATCGAGAAGGCCGGGCTGGGGGAGGGCTTTCGCCACCGGTTAGGGCATGCCATCGGCCTGGATGTGCACGAGCCGCCCTTCCTGACCAAAACCGATCAGGCGGTAATGCGTCCCGGGATGACTTTCACCGTGGAACCGAGCATCATCTTCCCCTTTGCCAGCTCCGCCCGGGTGGAGGATATTGTCCTGGTAACTGAAAAGGGCGGCGTTCCGCTGACATCCAGATTCCAGGACCTGATCGTGGTGGCGTAGAACTGTTAGCTAAAGAAATCAACAAAAGCTCCTGGGATTTCCAGGGAGCTTTGTTGTTCAGGTTGGCTAATTATTATCCCAATCGCCGGTGAGAACCTTCCAATAGGTTGGCCCGAACTGAAATTGGATGTCTGCTGTCCCGGCAGAATTGCTATTCCGCAAGCGGAAGTAACTCGTCGAGGGATCATACACTCCGATGGTGTCAACGCCATCGAAATCCCAGTCTCCGGAGATCGGATCGTTGCCAGCCGGGCCGAACTGGAATGCGTAATGCGGCGGGCCGCTAGAGTTCACATTCCGCAGGCGGAAATAAGAAGTGCAGATATCATAGGTGCCAATCGTATCAATGCCATCCCCATTCCAGTCGCCGGTGATCACATCCATATACGGATTCCCGAAGATGAAGATGATATCTGTAGCTCCTGCACTGTTGCTGTTGCGCAGTCGGAAGACTGCATTGGCATCGATGTATACGCCGATCGTATCGACCCCATCCCCGTTCCAGTCACCCACGATCGGGGTCGAGATTGGTTGGCCCAAATTGGAAGGAATAATTGGCCGGGCCTGGACTGTTGCTGTTGCGCAAGCGGAAATAACCGGTAGTTCGGTCGTAAACTCCCGGAGTATCGATGCCATCTCCATTCCAATCCCCGATGAGCGGCACCAGATTTAGTGGACCAAACCGGAAGCCAACATTGGTTGGTCCGGCGCTGTTGCTCCATCTTAGCCGGTAATAGCCATTGGTGGGGTTATACAGACCGATGGTGTCGTGGCTGACAAACCCGGCATCATTGGGGGAATAGGGTGAGCAGTGGGAAGAATCGCATGCCCTAACCCGGTAATAATAGGTCTGCCCCGATTGGACATTAAAATCATAGTAGGAATAGTTTGATGTCGTTGCTACCTTGGATCCATATACGGTTGAGGATGTGGAACGGATCACATCAAAGTAGGTTGCACCTGGAACATTGGACCAGTTGATATTAATGCCGTAGAGAAATCTACCGTCCGTAGCGCTGACATTGGGTGGTATGATCAGTCCGTTCCTAAGGGGAGTGGCAGTGGTAGCTGTGGTGGAGAGCAGGATTAGAGTGGCGATGAGAAATATGAACCCTTTTAGATACTTCGTGATTTAATAGTTCCCATTTAAACTCCCTTCGCTTAATTTCATTGTATACAAAAATGCCAGAATTTCCAAAATCCTTGACCATTTTATATACGGCAATTACAACGAAAAGCTCCCGGCAATGCCGGGAGCTTATTTTATAGTCTGGGTATTCTAGTTTATTGGTTATCCCAATCCCCTGTGAGCACATTCCAGTTCAAGGGCCCGTACTGGAACGTGAGGTCTGCGGTCCCAGCAGAATTGGTGTTACGCAGGCGGAAGTAGCTGTTGGAGGGATCGTAAACGCCGATAGTATCTGTTCCATCCATATCCCAGTCGCCGGCGATCGGGTCGCCGCCGGTAATCCCAAACTGGAAGGCATAGTCAGGAGGCCCGCCGGAGTTTGCATTCGCAATTTGAAGTAAGCGGTTCGAATTAAGACCCCGATTGTGTCGATCCCATCGCCGTTCCAGTCACCAACCAATGGTTTCCAATTGGGGTCGCCAAAGGTGAAGATGATATCCGTTCTCCCTGCAGAGTTGCTGTTGCGCAGACGGAAGACCCCGTTGGCTGGGTTGTAAACGCCGACGGTATCTTTGCCATCTCCATTCCAGTCCCCTGACGATCGGGAACCCAATTGATTGGCCCAAACTGGAAGGCATAATTGGGTGTTCCGACACTGTTGCTGTTGCGCAGGCGGAAGTACCCGATGCTGGGGTCATAGACGCCAGGGGTATCCTTGCCATCTCCATCCCAGTCTCCCATGAGCGGAACGGTTCCCAGCGGTCCGAAGCGGTAGGCGATATCGGTTGGGCCGGGGCTGTTGCTCAGTCTCAGCCGGAAGTAGCCATTTGAGACTCGATAAAGCCCTACCGAGTCATGGGCTACAAAACCGGCATTGTTATTGGAATAGGGAGTACAGTCACCGGGTAGACAGGCTCTGACCCGATAGTAGTATGTTTGACCCGGCAGGGCAGTTGTATCAACGTAGGCATTGTTGGTCGGCTTATAGATGATCGAGCCGTACATGCTTGGCGAGGTGGAGCGGATAAGGTCATAGTAATATGAACCATTCACCTCGGGCCAGTTGATATAGACTTTATTCTGGAATTTGCCATCTGTGGCGTAGATCGCAGAAGGCGTTGGCAAACCAACTGTGAAATTTGCGGGAACACTCGTTTCACCAGAACCGGATGCATTTGAAGGTTGCACGGTCCAACTGTATTCACCAGTATTCAGAGATACACCAGGATTGATCGTACACCAATATCCTTCGCAGACCTCTCCAGAGGTCACAAATATAACTTTTACATTTTGATTTAGACTATTTTTCAAGATGAATTGGTAGTTATCTGCATCAGTGATCCCGACAAACTCAAATAAAGGCGTTTTGTCATCTGTTTCGGTGATTGGTGACATTGGAGATGGTTGTGAATAAGCTAGGGTGAAACTTTTAGCACTTGACCATTCTCCTATCCCATCGGCATGGCGTGCTTGCTGCTTCCAGCTATAGTCCCATAGGGTAAAGTCATATTTATTTTACATTTATTGTCGCTGCCGCAAATATCTATCTTTTCAAAAATTTCTTCATGGAAAACATCGCTATTGTTATTATTGATATGGAAGAGATATTGGGTAGCCTGCGGTACAGTCCGCCAGACGAATAGCGGATTGGATTCATAGATTAAATTTGCTGGTTTTATCAGTTGAGGTGCTGCAGGTGGATCGAGGGCATCCGCGCTGCAGCGCTGTATGGCGGCGCCTTCTTCTACGGCGCCAGGCCAACAATGTACATTGAACCGTTGCCGCCCCACCATCATACGCGGCCCGCCTAGGATGATATGACCTGGGGTGGTGACACACTGATGGATATTAGAATAGCGCATGTCCATATCGAGGGTCTTGATCCACTCTCCGGTATTTACCCAGCGGTACCCCATCCAGCCTGGCAGGGAAGTGGTTCGTTTGTCGAGGTAGATGAACAGCCGGGCAGGTTCGGAGAGGTCAAAATTGATCAGGTTGAAACTGGCGTTGGCCTCGTCATCGTTGGAAGTACGGATACAGGTAAGCCCGTCGAAGTAGTCATCGGAGAACTCGGTCATAGTGTAATCACGGTCGATATAGTAATCCTTGCCATCCGGGCAGGAATCAAGCACATAGGTCTTGGGAGAGTTATCCTTCAGGTTTGAGATGATCTCGGAGGGCGGCGGTGAAATCACCCCGGTGACCTTGGCGGAGGAGTACTGTCCGCCAAGTGAGCGAATATCCAGGTTGGGATCGCTTTTGGAGAGCAAGTCATAGCGACCCTCATAGTTCTTGTCCTCGTAGATCTTGGCCTTCCCAGGTGCCGATGATCTTGATCGATGATAACCTGTCATTCCCAACTGCAGTGGCGCCAAAATCGGGGATATCGCTGCGGCTGTAGTAGCAGGAACCTTTGTAATCCTTATCGACATAGAAATAGACCCCGTCACTGCCGTCTGAGGGGCAGTTACCCCACCGTGGAGGGTTAGGATCGATGGGATCATCCCCGCTGACGATCAGAGCAGAAGAGTACTGCCCACCGAGGGAACGGATATCCAAGTCGGCATCGCTGCTGGAGAGGCGGTCATAGCGGCCTTCAAAGTCCGTTTTTTCGAAAATCTTGACTTTCCAATTGCCGATAATCTTGATTGAGGTAGGCTGGAATTATTTACCGACAGCTGTGTATCCAAAATCAGTAATTTCGTCTGTAGAGTAGACACATTTTGTATTGGGTGCAAAGTCCTTATCTGCATAGAAGTAAACACCTTCACTACCA
>CAVROH010000007.1:0-58396 GCA_963722735.1 uncultured Chloroflexia bacterium | reverse complement strand
CACCGTAGCCGCCGCCCTGGCAGACGCCTTCGAATCGATCATTGTGCCCACATTTACCTACAAAACCCTGGTGATCCCGGAATCTGGCCCAGCAGACAACGCCATCACCTACGGCAGCCAGGCCGATAAAAATAAAATGGCCGAATTCTTCTACCCGGATATGCCCGCCGATAAGCTGATGGGGGCAATCTCCGAAGCCCTGCGTCAGCACCCCGATGCCTACCGCTCCGGCCATCCGGTGATGTCCTTTGCTGGGATCAATGCCCGCCAATACCTGGAAAAACAGCTCCTCACCGAACCACTGGCTCCGATCGCAGCGATGTACGACGACGGCGGCTGGGTGCTGCTGCTGGGTGTGGACCACACCTCCAATACCAGCATCCACCTGGGGGAACGCCTGGCGGGGCGCAAGAGCTACATCCGCTGGGCGCTGATGAGCGACCTGATCGTGACCTGTACGCATAACCCCTACTGCTCCGACGGCTTTAATTCAATCGTCCCGCTGATCGACCCCTTCATCCAGAAGCGGATGATCGGGGATGCCATGATCCAGGCCTTGCCGCTGCATGAACTGATCGAAACCACCCGCCAACTGACCGAAGCGGATCCCACCGCTTTACTGTGCACGCGCACGGACTGTCCCTCCTGCAATACCATCCGCCGCCTGGTGATCAAGACAAAACATGGTCTGACACCCCCGCCGGAGCGCACAGATGAATAAGAATCAGTACGATAAGCACCTGCCTAAAAAAACCGATCCCTCAACGATGAGCTTCAGGGAGAAGATTGCCTATTACTTCTCCCGCGCCCGGCTCCGGTTCCGCTTCTATGCCCGCCGTGTGATGCCGCCGGTGACCAAGGAGCGCGTCGCCGATGTACACTTGCAGCTGCGCGATTCCTCCACCCCGGACTTCGATTACTTCGTGCTCGTCTTCCTCTCCTGCACGATCGCCACCTTCGGTCTGCTGATCGATTCAGCCGCCACGATCATCGGTGCTATGCTGGTTGCCCCGCTGATGTCACCGATCCTGGGGATCGGCCTGGCCTCGATCCGCGGCGATACCAATCTGCTGCGGGATGCGCTCTCCGCCCTTTTACGCGGTGCGCTGCTGGCGATTGCCCTATCTGCCCTGCTGACCCTGACCAACCGGCTGCTACCATTTGTCTCGATGCAGGATCTGCCCTCTGAGGTGCTCTCCCGCACCCAGCCCACCCCGATTGACCTGGGGGTAGCGATTGCCGGC
The DNA here is from genome assembly GCA_963722735.1 of uncultured Chloroflexia bacterium. Taxonomy (GTDB): domain Bacteria; phylum Chloroflexota; class Anaerolineae; order Anaerolineales; family UBA11579; genus UBA11579. The sequence goes on along the minus strand of CAVROH010000007.1, from coordinate 57,152 downwards.
GGGCTGGCAGCCACCTTTGCCCTGGTGCAGCCAAACCTCTCCGCCGCTTTGCCGGGTGTGGCCATCGCCACCGCCCTGATGCCGCCGTTGTGCGTGATTGGGATCGGGGTTGCTGCCGGAGATTGGAAAGTGGCTGAGGGCGCACTGCTCCTCTTCCTCACGAACGCCGTGGCGATTGCCGCCTCATCCACCTTCCTGTTCTATATCACCGGGTTCAACCTCGGGCGAAAGGCAGAGGGCGGCAGAATCCCCCGCAGCCTGCAAATCTCCATCATCCTGGTGGTCGTGCTGCTCGCCCCGCTTGGCTGGCAGAGCTATGTCTTCGTGCGGGATGCCGGGGTTACCCGCGAGATCAACCAGGTGGTGGTCGAAGAGGTGACAAACTTCGGTGCCACGCTGGACCGCTTCTCCTGGTCGGAGGACACGGTCAACGATATCCTGGTGATGGAGATGACCCTGCTGGTCCCCGAATCGCTGAACTACCAGAACAGCGTTGACCTGCAGGATGCCATCGCCGTCCGCTTGCAGCGCACCGTCCAGTTAAAGATCAACCAGGTGAATGTCGCCCAATTGGACCCTTTAGTACCGCCGACCTTGACCCCCACCCCGCGGATCCTCCCCACCAGGACACCGACCCTCACGCCAACCGCCACATCCACGTTTACCAGCACCCCCACGCTGACCCCCACAACCACCGCTACCCCAACGGCCACATTCACCCCGACTCCCCAGACCGGCATGTTGAAGATCAGCACCTATGAAGTTAAGCTGCTGCTCTCCCCCAACGGCCCCGAGATCGGCAGGATCCGCCGCGGGGAGCCTTTCCTGCTGCTCTACCAATCCCAGATCGTAGACGGTTGGGTGTGGATCCAGGTGCAGGACAAAGATGGGCGCATCGGCTGGGTCCCGCAGTTTGAGGTCGAGATCGTCACGTCCACGCCCGCTCCGTGATTCAAACAAATCTCTTACAGGTTATTAGCAATTCACCTATCGCCGGAATGCTATAATTGTTTTCTAGTACGTGATGGCTGGATTTAATCTGGTGCCAATGCTCCTGCATTGGTATGAGAAAAACCAGACAAGTACTACACAAAAAACAATCCATCAGGAGACTAAATTCCTGAAAAAGGACCACCATTATGATGAGATTTGATCGATTTACCGAGCGCGCCCAGGAAGTCGCCCAGCGTGCCGCTGAGATCATCCAACGCTATGGACACAACCAGATCGATACCGAGCACATCCTCCTCGCGCTGATCGAGCAGCCCGAGGGAGTCATCTCCCAACTGCTGGAGATCATGAACGTGGACGGCGCGATGCTCAGCGAGCGGCTGGACTACATCCTCAAGACCAGCCCCAAAGCCAATATTTACGGCGGCGGCGGCCGGGGCAGATCTTCATCACCCCGCGGGTCAAGCGCATCATCGATCTGGCCAATGAAGAAGCCAACCGTCTCAAGGACGAATACATCTCCACCGAGCACATCTTCCTGGCCATCCTCAGCGAACGCAGCACCCCCGCCGCCCGCCTGCTTGCAGGCGCCGGTGTGACCAAGGAGCGCGTCCTGGATGCCATCAACCAGCTGCGCGGCGGCCAACGGGTCACCGACCCGCAAGCCGAAACCCGCTACCGCACCCTGGAAAAATACTCCCGCGACCTGACCCAGATGGCGCGTGAAGGCAAGCTCGACCCGGTCATCGGGCGGGATGCCGAGATCCTGCGCGTGATCCAGATCCTCTCCCGGCGCACCAAGAACAACCCGGTGCTGATCGGCGAGGCTGGCGTGGGCAAAACCGCCATCGTGGAAGGGCTGGCCCAGAAGATCGCCACCAACGATGTGCCCGAAATCCTCAGCGGCAAGAAAGTCATCTCGCTTGATCTGGGCGCGATGATCGCCGGCTCCCGCTTCCGCGGCGAATTTGAAGAACGCCTCAAAGCCGCTATCGAAGAAATCCAGCGCGCCGAGGGGGAAATCATCCTCTTCATCGACGAGCTGCACACCGTGGTCGGCGCCGGCGCGGCCCAGGGCGCGATGGACGCCTCCAACATGCTCAAACCGGCCCTGGCCCGCGGCGAACTGCAGGCTGTGGGCGCCACCACCCTGGACGAATACCACAAACACATTGAGAAAGACTCCGCCCTGGAGCGCCGCTTTGCCCCGGTCTTTGTGGAAGAACCCAGCGAAGAAGACACCATGCTGATGCTCCACGGCCTGCGCGACCGCTACGAGGCCCACCACAAAGTACGCTTCTCCGACGAGGCCCTCGAAGCCGCGGTCAAACTCTCCTCCCGCTACGTCACCGACCGCCGCCTGCCGGATAAAGCCATCGACCTGATGGACGAAGCCGCCGCCAAACTGCGCGTCGCCCTCTTCTCCCTGCCAGCTGAATCTCAAAGAACTGAAGCAGGAACTTGACCGCATCCAGGCAGAGGAAGAGCAGGCCGGTGTGGAGCGCGATTACGAACGCGCCGCCGAGAAAAAGGCCGAGCGCCTGCGGATGGAAGGAGAATATGAGGAACAACGCGCCAAATGGGAAGCCGAACACGAGCTGGACGAAGTCGTCGATGAGGACGATATCGCCGAAGTGGTCGCCCAGTGGACCGGCATCCCGGTCAGCCAGATGATGGAAACCGAGGCCGAGAAGCTGCTCAACATGGAAGACCGCCTGCACGAACGCATCATCGGGCAGAGACGAAGCCATCACCGCCGTCTCCGATGCCATCCGCCGCGCGCGCTCCGGGCTGAAAGACCCCAAACGCCCGATCGGCTCGTTCATCTTCATCGGCCCTTCCGGCGTGGGCAAGACCGAGCTGGCCAAAGCGCTGGCTGAGTTCATGTTTGATGATGAAGACGCCCTGGTGCGCATCGATATGAGCGAATACCGCGAGCAGCACACCGCCTCGCGCCTGTTCGGCGCCCCTCCCGGATATGTGGGCTACGAAGAAGGCGGCCAGCTCACCGAAGCCGTCCGCCGCCGCCCCTACCGGGTGATGCTCTTCGACGAGATCGAAAAAGCCCACCCCGAAGTGTGGAACGCCCTGCTCCAGATCCTGGACGACGGACGCCTGACCGATGGACAGGGACGCGTGGTCAACTTCCGCAATACGGTGCTGATCATGACCAGCAACCTGGGCACCGAATTTGTGCGCAAGTCCGGTTCGCTTGGCTTCCTGCAGCCCGGCGACAACGACGAAGACCGCGAAGCGCACAAGAAGATCGAGAAAGCACTCAAAGACACCTTCCGGCCTGAGTTCCTCAACCGCATTGATGAGATCATCACCTTCTCGCAGCTCAGCGTGGAAGATATGCAGGAGATCGTCGACCTGCAGATGCAGGAGATCCGCGAACGGCTCTCCGACCAGGTCTGGAAGTTGACCTCACTAAACAAAGCCAGCAAATGGCTGGCCGAGCAGGGCTACGACCCGGCACTTTGGCGCCCGCCCGTTGAAACGCGCCTTGCAGAAATTTGTTGAAAGCCCGCTCTCAATGAAAATTCTGGAGGGTGAATTCCCGACGGCGATATTGTCGAGGTCGGCGTGGACGAGGAAGGCGAAGAAATGACCTTTACCCTTAAAAAGGCAAAAAAAAAGTTAGAAAAAGAAGAGAAACCAGAAGAATGATCTGAAATAAAGAGAAAAAGGAACCGCCGGAGCGATAACCTCCGGCGGTTTTGCGTTTACGGATTTACCGGAGTTTCTGTCGATCATTGCTTCCAAGCGTCTGGTGCAGGGAGTATCTTCAACCAGGCAATCAACGGATACTGTCCTCCTCATTCCCATCCCTTGGGAATGAAAGTCTTGCACAACGAATCTGTACCCCTTAGTCATATTCCAGCAAAGAACAGCACTGCCGATGAGTCTGGGAGACACAACGGATCACCTGCATATTCATTTTCGCCGACATCGAAAAGCCCTTCCATATCTCCGGCAGCGATCTCATCATTCTTATAGAAGACCCAGCGGTTGCCGTCCGGACTGACATAGGTATCATATTCCTTTTCCAGAGCATCAAAACTTTGCACGCTGCCATCCACTTGGACTACATGAAATTTGCCAGTCCTGTCAGAAACATAAAACACGTTCGGATACCGGATTGTATTGAATTTCAATCACTGCTTCTGGATCGATCTCCGGCACCAGGGTCGAATTCTTGTAGTTGATATCCATCAGGTACACGCCGGGATCAAAGTCGATGATCGCAGCCCCATCCTCTGTATACGCCGGGACGGAAAACAAGGCTCTCCCGTATTCTGGTGCTGCTGCAACAGCTGTATGGTGCCCACTATACAGCAGCTTCTGCTGGCCTTTGTGGACATCCATAATGCGCAGGTCAAAGTAGTAATACCAGGACTCATAGGAAACGGCCACATAGGTGGTATCATTCAGCCATCCGAGAACCCGTTCCCAGCCATAGAATTCGTGATCAAAGATCTTCTCTACCTCTTTGGTGTATACATTGGCAGCCCAAACATTCTGGTAATCATACCCGCCTCCAGACATACCCCAATTCAGAAATTTAACCGCTCCATGCAGGATATTGGCATCATCAGGGGTGAAGACCGGGTCCACAGAATGGGCCGGCCCATCGGTTAAGCGGGTGATCTTCAAGTTATTATCATTGTAGAGATACAGGTCTGCTGACGTGCCATCGAAGACGGCGTTGAAGGCCAACAGAGAGCCGTCACCGACCAGGTGATATTATTCCATGTCCCAATCGCGGCAAACATCTGCTCCACCGGCATCTTCATGATGTAATCATCCTTCTGCTGATTAGTCATCTCCTCGAATTTCCCCACGTAGGTTTCTTCCTCCCAATCATAGGGAATCAGCCATGTATCCAGCACCAGGGACCCGTCAGGCAAATCGATGGTCTTCAGGCGCGGCAACCCCAGAGGGAGCCGTTCCTGGGCATCTACCTGCAGCACGGCGATATTGCCACCCTGCGGCGCGGGCACGATCCGGATCGATTCCACATCCATGCTGGCCGGGCTGTTGGCGTAAAGCTTGGTCAGCCCAGAGCCATCCATGTTTAGGGCATAGACCCCGTCCACGGCAGCATACACCAACCAGGGACCCTCCTCGTTGAGATTACTCTGGAATCCCGGGCCGGGTTCGGCGTTTCGGTAGGTTCCGGAAGTGGTGTGATCGGCTCAGGTGTGTCTGTCGGCGTTTCCACCTGTGGCGTAGGCGTCACTGTTGGATTCAATGATCATCGCCGGTTGATGGGGAGAATCACAGCCAGCCATCACGCCCGCACACAGCAGGCAGATGGCCGAGATAGAGACAGCCAGCGTTTAAACCCCATCTCCAACTCCTCGCAACAGCCAGTTATGGATTCACCAACAGCAACGGGTTTCACTGCTGTTTGGCGACCACAGATCCATAGCCAGCACCAGCGGCCTCGGGCCGGGGATAGATGAGCCGTAAATTACCGGCTTTCCCTCATATTCGCCCAGGAAGACCACCATGGTGGAATTAGTAGACCCACAGCGGGTATTGAGGAGCAGGTACCTCATATTCCGAGTAGCGCCCGTCCTGATCGGCAAAGGCGATCAGATTATCCTTCTCCGAGAGGAAGATCCAGAAATAGCCGTCCGGGCTGATCGAGGGCGGATCGAAGAATCAGGCTCTGCGGGGACGGGAAGGTCTCTACCTCTCCGGTGGGGCTGACCCGATACATCCCGGCCATCCCGGCGGATACGTAGAACATCCCGGCGGTCTGATTCCACTCGATTTGTCCGACCATATTGGCATCGATCCCTTCAATTTTGCTCATCTGGCGGGAATCAATATTCAGCAGGTAGACCCCGGTTTCCACCTGGCGTTCCGGGCACGGGTCACCGCCAAGATATTCCGGAAGGGAAAAGAGCAGCTTCCCCGCGCCAAGCGCATTGTGGTTGTGAACACCCACGGCCAGGTCGTAGCGCACGCCCTCGTTGACATCCACCACCCGCACGTCATAAGATCCGCAGAAGGCATCATCAGAGGCCGCCAAATACTCAGTGTCAGAAAGCCAGCCAAGGACGGTTTCAATGCCGTAGAACTCGCGGTTATAGACCAGATCCACCCCACCGCCATCCGACCGGGCGGCCCACACATTCAGGTAATCGTACCCATAGCCGGAGGTGTTATAGTTGAGGGTCTCCACGGCCCCATGCACAATGAAAGCATCATCCGGAGAGAAGACTGGCATCACCGACTGGCTGGGCCCGTCCGTCAGGCGCAGCAGGGAGCCATCCCCCGTGTTGTAGAGATACAGGTCCGCCGACTCGCCATCAATGGCGGCGTTGAAGGCCAGCATAGTGCCGTCATGCGACCAGGCCATCTCGTTCCATACCCCGACAGCAGCGAAGACCTGGTCCACCGGCAGGCCATCCTGGGTCTGGTATCCCCACACCCCCGCCATGTTATTGGTCACATCCACCAACCCGTCATCCATCCAGGCCTGCGGGATCAGCCAGCTTTCGAATTCCACCTCTCCACTGGGGATCTTGAGGATGCGGAGATAGGGGTACCGCAGGTTGTAGTGATCTTCAAAGTTGATCAACTCCAGCACGGCCACCCGGCCGCCTTTTGGCGCGGCCCACAGTTTGGCGCTGGCCACGTATGGGGTTGCCATGGCATATTCGTGAATTGTGGTCATCCCGCTGGCATCCTCATTGGCCACATACAGCTCCGCCACCCCGGAATACACAATCCACGGGCCGGTATCTCCGAGGGGTCTATCAATGGGAGCAGGCGGCGGGGGTTCCTGCGGCTGATCCTCAGGTTTCTTCGGTTCATCCCCGGGGGATTCAGCCGGCTGCGGATCCTCAGGGACAGGGGTATCGGTATTGGCAGGCTGCGGTGTAGGGGGTTCCGTGTTTTGATCTGCTGGCTGGTTGGGAACAGTGCAGGCGGTAATCAGGCCAGCCAGTAGGATGATAAAGACCAAACCAAAGGAAAACTTGCGGCAGTTCATTCTTCCTCCTCGGCATCTGGCTTCAGTTAGTAATACTATACAATATTCAAAGTGCTGGTGGCAATATGTCTTGACAGTAATCAGTAATCGGTAGTCAGTTGATCGAGAAGCCTTCTCAGGGATAAGAATCGGTTTTTCCTAATCCCTTGTCACTAAGTGCCTGATCCCTCGCCTTTAGAACCCAAAGGTATCAAACCACACATTCGCCGAGTAGTTCTGCAGCGCCTTGAAGACATACGGCACCATCTCCTCCGGCAGGGCGTCCAGCCGGAACCAGCTCAGATCGCTGCACTTCTCCGGCTCGGCGTTGACCGGCTCCCCCACCCAGCGTGTGGACGCGGGCAAAGAAGTCGATCCGCTCCTCGCCGTCCCGGCGGTGCATCACCCCGACCACCTCGGTATCCCACGGCAGGATCAGTACCCCCGCCTCTTCGGCCGCCTCGCGCACCGCCGCCTGGACAACTGTCTCCCCCGGCTCGATATGCCCGGCTACCACGGAGTAGAACCCGTCCATATAGCCGGTATTGGCCCGCCTGCGAGAGCAGGATCTGGTCATTATCGATTAAGAAGAGGTGGACAGCGGAGCGGTAAGGACATAGTAGGTAGAAGGCAGTAGGCAGATGGTAGTAGGTAGTGGCGCTATTGTACCTCAGTCACACATTCCAACCTGCAAGGAATCAACTCACCGTAACAACTACAGAGCCATCCAGATCACAAGGGGTATCTTAATTTCTTTTGCTTCAGTGTCAAGCTGAATGATATTTACAAACCTGCTTCACACAGCAGAAGTTGCTCCAATCATCAATCCAAATTCCTCAATACTTGCCCTGGCGGAGACTGCCTTCAGCGAAATCAATGATATTGAAAATCGTCCCCTCATCCCAGCTGGAATAGACAAAGAGATCGTTTGGAGAGAAATCAATAGCATGCATCCCCTCCACCCCTGAGATCAGATCCATGACCTCCCCGGTTTCCAGGTCCAGGCGTAGGATGTGTGCTGCATAGGGGCCAAAGAACACAGCCCCATCTAACGGGATATCAGTTGAGAAATATCCATACTGTCCATCTGCGGACCAATGCACAAAATTGAAGACCAAATCGTAGCGAAGGACAACGTTCTCATCACATCGATACTATCGGGATAATGATCCAGGATCATTCCCATCCCTGTTCTCCACGATCACCTGAGACCATGGATCTCACCCCATCCGGACCATGCAACCCATTCACCACTTGGGGATAAGTTCTGCGTATCATATCCTTCTGGCTTGTCAATTGGGGTTGGTGTTGGCACGGGTGTGGATGTCGGCACCGCCGTCTCTGTTGGGGGGATAGTCGCAGTAGCCGTTTTCGTTGGCTCAGGCGTAACCGTACTCGTCTCCGTCGGACATGGCGCGGCTTCCGGCTGAGACCCACAGCCAGCCAGCAGAAAAAACACCAGCCCAAATAGATCCAATATGCTTCATCTTCTCATCCCCATACTACCAACTGCCTACTACCTACTTCAACATCGGCATTTTGATCCCGTGCCGTTTGGCCGCATCAATCGCCTGTTCGTAACCGGCATCGGCGTGGCGCACGACGCCCATCCCGGGGTCGGTGGTCAGGACACGCTCCAGGCGGGCCGCCGCTTCGGGGGTGCCGTCGGCCACGATCACCTGCCCGGCGTGCTGGCTGTAGCCGATCCCAACCCCGCCGCCGTGATGGAAGGAGACCCAGGTCGCCCCGCCGACGGCGTTGATCAGCGCATTCAGGATCGGCCATCGCTGACCGCGTCGGTGCCGTCCAGCATCCCCTCGGTCTCCCGGTTGGGGGAAGCCACCGAGCCGGAATCCAGGTGGTCGCGCCCGATCACGATCGGGGCTTTGACAGATCCCCTCGCCGACCATATTGTTGAACATCAGCCCGGCCTGGACGCGCTCGCCGTAGCCCAGCCAGCAGATGCGGGAGGGCAGCCCCTGGAAGGGCACCTGTTCTTTGGCCATCTTCAGCCAGCGGTGCAGGTGCTCATCTTCGGGGAACATCTCCATGATGGCTTCATCGGTGCGGTAGATATCCTCCGGGTCGCCGGAGAGCGCCACCCAGCGGAAAGGCCCTTTGCCCTCGCAGAACAGCGGGCGGATATAGGCCGGCACAAAGCCGGGGAAGTCGAAGGCATTCTCCACGCCGCCCTCATAGGCCCGCTGGCGCAGGTTGTTGCCGTAGTCGAAGACCTCGGCGCCGCGCTCCTGGAAGGCCAGCATCGCCTCGATATGCGCGACCATCGAAGCCATCGAGCGGCGGGCATATTCATCCGGGTCCGATTCGCGCAGTTCGTCGGCTTCTTCCACGCGAGAGACCGGAGGGCACATAGCATAGCACATCGTGGGCCGGGGTCTGGTCGGTGACCACATCCGGGGTCACGCCGCGGCCACCAGTTCAGGGTAGATATCCGCCGCATTGCCGATCAGGCCGATCGATTTGGCCTCGTCTTTTTCCACGAGCTTCCTCCACCAGGGTCATGGCCTCTTCCAGCGTGTCCACCACCAGATCGACATAGCCGATCTCCAGGCGGCGCTGGGCGCGCGCCGGATCGACTTCCACGATCAGGCCGACGCCCTCGTTCATCGTGATCGCCAGCGGCTGGGCGCCGCCCATGCCGCCCAGTCCGGCAGTCAGGATAAATTTGCCCTTCAGCGAGCCCCAGCCCCGCTGGACGGCCAGCGAGCCCAGGGTCTCATAAGTCCCTGCAAAATGCCCTGGGTGCCGATATAGATCCACGAACCGGCGGTCATCTGGCCGTACATCATCAGACCTTTGGCAGCCAGTTCATCGAAATGCTCCTGGGTGGCCCAGTGGGGCACCAGGTTGGAGTTGGCGATCAGCACCCTGGGCGCATCCGGGTGGGTCTTGAACACCGCCACCGGCTTGCCGGACTGCACCAGCAGGGTCTCATCGTCTTCCATGTTCTTCAGCGTCTCCAGGATGGCATCAAACGCCTCCCAACTGCGCGCCGCCTGGCCTCGGCCGCCATAGACCACCAACTGTCCGGGATCTCGGCCACCTCCGGGTCCAGGTTGTTCTGGATCATCCGGTAAGGGGCTTCGGTCAGCCAGTTTTTGCAGTGCAGTTGCGTGCCGCGCGGCGCTCGAACTACTCGTGGACCAGACATATCGCCTCCGATAGAATATTTTATCATGACGTCTTAATTATGCCACTAAAATCCCACAGCAGAAGGTCAAGTCATAAAAAAAGCCCGGGAATGATTCCCGGGCTTCCAGATCAATAGTTTATCAACCTTCAGTTTGCATAAAACTGGTCAAAAGTGGTCGACCTGCAGACGGTTGACCAGGTCTGCCTGGGTTTCCTGCCAGATGCCGCGCATCGGGCACCCATGCTGGGAGCAGTCATAGGAATCATTGACGCACTCATTGACCAGGATCGGGCCATCAATCGCCTCGATCACCTCAAGCAGATTGACATCTTTGGCCGGACGTGCCAGTGTGACACCGCCGCGCGCGCCGCGCATCGTCTGCAGCAGCCCGGCCACAGAAAGCTGGGCAATGATCTTGGCCAAAAAGGAGAGGGGAATATCCTTCTCCTCTGCGATCTGGCTGGTGGAAGCCTTTTCGTTCGGCCCCAGTTGGGCCAGATATAGCACCGCTCGGACTGCATAATCTGCCTGGCGTGTGATTTGCATAATTTTCCTCTTTTACGTATTTAGATAAAAATTCTCTTATATATTGTAAATTTTATCATATTTACAGCAAGGGACTTATGTCCCCTTTCAGATGGGTCATTTGCCCATGAGGGTTTTTCCTAAAAAGGGCGGGGAACGGACTTCTCCTGAAAATTATTGCCGCTTGGTGATATTTTTCTTCCCCAACAAGCGCTTCTCCAGGGGGTAGTTAATGGTATCATTGGCTGGCGAAAATTCAGGCCTGAAAAGCAAAAATCGAATGAATGTAAAGGGAAACAGACCTATGAGACAGATCAGTGTGATTGGTGTTGGATATGTCGGGCTGGTCACCGCCGCCTGCTTCAGCGACCTGGGGAACAAAGTCTCCGCGCTGGATATCAGCGAAGAGAAGGTCAAAAGCCTCAAGAACGGCGTCATGCCGATCTATGAACCCGGCCTCAAAGAGCTTGTCCTGCGCAACGTGGAAGCCGGCCGGCTGAGCTTCACCACATCCTATCGAGGAATCGCTCAAGGATGCTGAATTTGTCTTCATCTGTGTCGGCACCCCCTCCGGAGAAGGCGGGGAAGCCGAGATGAAGTACGTGGCCGCCGCCGCCCGCTCGATCGCCGAATCCATGACCGGGCCGATCATCGTGATCAACAAGTCCACCGTGCCGGTAGGCACCGGGGACTGGGTCGCCGACATCATCAACAAATATCTGCCAGAACCAATGGACTTCTCGGTAGTCTCCTGCCCCGAATTCCTGCGCGAAGGCTATGCCATCGCCGACTTCATGAAGCCCCACCGCACGGTGCTCGGCTCCATGGACCGGGATGCCGCCGACAAGGTCGCCCAACTGCACCTGCCGCTGCGCGCCCCGATCGTGATCACCGACCTGCGCACCGCCGAGATGATCAAATACGCCTCAAACGCCTTCCTGGCCACCAAGATCTCCTTCATCAACGAGATCGCCAATATCTGCGAGGCCCTGGGCGCCGACGTGACCGAAGTCGCCGCCGGGATGGGCTTTGATGACCGCATCGGGCCGCGCTTCCTGCGCGCCGGGCTGGGATACGGCGGGTCCTGCTTCCCCAAGGATGTGGAAGCCCTGGCCTTCATGGCCAGCGAGATGGGCGTTGAACCCCGCATCCTGAATGCCGTCACCGCCACCAACCAGGAACGCCGCCCGCGCCTGGTTGCAGAAGCTCGAAGAGATGGTCGGCGACTTTGAAGGCAAGACCATCGGCCTGCTCGGGCTGGCTTTCAAGGAAAACACCGACGATATGCGCGATGCCCCCTCGATTGATGTGGCAGAAGCACTGCTCGGCCGCCGGCGCCCATGTGCGCGCCTTCGACCCGGTCGCCATGGATGTGGCCCGCCCGCTGCTGCCGGATGTCGAGATGGTCAAAGATGCCTACACCCTGGCCGAAGGCGTGGACGCCCTGGTGGTCACCACCGAGTGGAACGAATTCCGCCACCTGGACCTGGAAAGCCTCAAGAAGCGGATGAAATCCCCGATCATCATGGACGGGCGCAACATCTACGACCCCGAAAAAATGAAGGATCTTGGGCTTCACCTACCGCGGCGTGGGGCGCGGCTATAACAACGGCCGCAAGCTCAACAACCTCAAATTCTGACCGCACACATATGAGCAATCCACACAAACACACCAGACCGGCCTCCGGTCTGCGACTATGAAGGTTCCGACTACCAGACCAGTTTCTGGGATCAGGGCGGCCGGGCCTACGAGGACGGCGCCGAAGACGGTCGCCCTAAAACGCCTGCTGCCCCCCGGCGGCAAGACGATGCTGGAGGTCGGCGCCGGCGCTGGGCGCAACACCCCCCGCTACAAGAACTTCGAGACCATCGTGCTGATGGACTATTCCACCACCCAGATGCAGCAGGCCCAGGCGCGCCTCGGACGCTCGGAGAAATACGTCTACGTGGCTGCCGATGTCTACCGCCTGCCCTTCACGCCGGGCTATTTCGAGGCCGCCACCATGATCCGCGTGCTGCACCACATGGCAGAGCCGATGCAGGCCCTCACACAGATCCGCCAGACGCTCCAGCCAGGCGCGGTCTTCATCCTGGAATATGCCAACAAGCACAACCTCAAAGCCATCCTGCGCTATCTGCTCAAGCGACAGGAGTGGAGCCCCTACACACCGGAGCCGGTGGAGTATATCCCGCTGAATTACGACTTCCACCCCAAAGCGGTTCGGGCATGGCTGGCCGAGGTCGGCTTTGATCTGGAACGCCAGCTGACCGTCTCCCATTTCCGCATCGGCCTGCTCAAGCGGCTGGTCCCCACCAAGCTGCTGGTCTGGATGGATGCAGTTGCCTCCCTGACCGGGGATTGGTGGCAGCTCAGCCCGAGCGTGTTCACCCGCAGCAAGGCGATCGGCGGCCCGGAGAAAGCTGCCCCGATGCCGGCCTGTTCTGCTGCCCGGAATGCAAAGTCCCCGCTGGGCGAGCCTGAAGACACGATCCTCTCACCTGCACCTGCGGCCTGCGCTGGGGCATTGAAGACGGGATCTATAACTTCAAAGAACCTGTTTAGTAATTTCTGGAAATATTTATCCAGTCATAGTAAAATTTGCAACCGGAGAAGAAGATAACAATCGGAACAGTCCTGGCGCTATTCCGATTGTTTTATCGTCATTCACACAGATTTGTCAACTAACCAAACCGCCCCTGAATATAATCTATTGTTTCTTCCTTCTTCGGATTGGTGAACATCACTTCTGCCAGGCAGATGCTCGACCAATTTCCCCTGCAAGAAGAATGCCGCAAAATCCGCCGTCCGGGCCGCCTGTTGGATCGAGTGCGGCACCAGCACGATGGTATAATTTTCCTTCAAGGTTTCCATGATCTCTCCACCTGCAGGGTCGAGATCGGGTCAAGCCCTGAAGTCGGCTCGTCCAGCAAGATCACCTCAGGCTCAGTCACCAGCGAACGTGCCAAACACAGACGCTGCTTCTGCCCGCCGGAAAGATCATTGGCAGGATCGTCCAGACCGTGTCTTGACGTCATCCCACAGCGCCGCCTGATTCAGACAACGCTCCACCGCCTCATCCAACACCGCTTTGCGCCTTCTCACCGGCCAATTCCAACCCGTAGGTGATATTCTCCCGGATGGTCATCGGCAGCACCACCGGGCGGGAAAACACCATCCCGACCCTGCGCCGTAAGAGCGATCACATCCACTTCTGGAAGCAAGATATTCTCGCCATCCAACAGCACCCGGCCGCTGACATGCTTCACATCGGTCAGGTCGTTCAAGCGGTTCATCGTCCGCAGCAAGGACGATTTCCCCCGCCAGACGGCCCCAGCAGCACATTGATGCTGTGCTCGTAGATCGGCAAGGTGACATTCTGCAGAGACTCCACCCCGTCTGAATATTCCAGACTGAAGTCTTCTACCAGGATCTTGATCTTTTTATCTGTATCCATGTCTACCACTGCCGTTTCGACCGCGCCCGGAAACGTATCAAGGTGGCAATCAAGTTCATCGAAAGTGCAAAAACCAACAGCACCAGAGCAGTCCCAAACTGGATCTTTACCGGCATGCCGGGCACCTGGGTACTGATCACGAACAGGTGATAAGGCAGGGCCATTGTGGCATCCAAGGGAGAGTTGGGCAGTTGCGGCAGGAAAAAGGCCGCCACAGTGAACAAGATCGGGGCAGTCTCACCGGCAGCCCGCTCCAGCCCGAGGATGATCCCGGTGATGATCCCCGGCAGGGCTTGCGGCAGTACGACCCGCCAGATGGTCTGCCATTTGGTCCCGCCCATCGAAATACTCACCACCCGGAATGACTGCGGCACCGCCCGCAAGGCTTCCTCTGCAGTGCTGATGATGATCGGCAGGGTCATGATCGACAGAGTCAGCGAGCCTGCCAGGATGCTGGTGCCGAAATTGAGGAAGAGTACAAACAACCCCAGTCCGAACAACCCGTACACCACCGAGGGAATCCCCGCCAGGTTGATGATCGCTACCCGGATCAGCCGGGTGACATTGTTATCCGGCGCATACTCAGAAAGATAAATCGCCGCCCCAATCCCCAGCGGCACCGAGAACAGCGCCGTCCCGATCGTCAGATAGACTGTACCCACAATCGCCGGCAGGATCCCCCCGGCCTTCATCCCATCGCTTGGGAATCCGGTGATGAATTCCCAGGAGATCGCCGGGAAGCCCTTCCAGATGATATACCCCACAATCAGGAAGATCGGCGTGATTGTCAGGATGGTCATCAGGCTCAGCCCGACAATACCGGCCTGTTCCACAAATTTGCGCCTTTTGTAATGATCGCCGAAAACTCTCATGACAGCAGCTTCTCCGAACGCTTTGTATGCCGATAGACATAGCTGGAAGCAATCACATTGACAATCAAGGAGATCACGAACAAAACGATCCCGATGAAGAACAGCACATGGTAATGCGTGCTGCCGTGGGCGACTTCACCCATCTCGGCAGCGATCGTGGCCGTCATTGTGCGCACCGGAGAGAAGAACACCCGCCAAGCTGTCTGCCAACACCGGCGCATTCCCGGTGACCATCATCACCGTCATCGTCTCGCCGATCGAACGGGCGATCCCCAGCATCACGGCGGTCAGCACGCCAGACCGGGCCGCCGGCAGGATCACCGTCCAGACCGTCTGCCACCTGGTCCCGCCCAATGCCAGTGCCCCATCCCGATATTCCTTGGGCACCGCATCCAGGGCATCCTCCGCCACCGAGACGATCGTCGGGATTGAGATCGCGCCCAGCAGCAAAGCCCCGGTGAAAGCTGAAAGTCCGGTCGGCAGATTCAAGCGACTCACGCAGAGCTGAGGACAGCACCGCAATCCCGATGAACCCCAGCACCACGGAGGGCAGCCCGGCCAGGATCTCGATCATCGGCTTGAGGATCTCTCGCAGCCAGCGGGGAGCGATCTCTGCCAGGAAGATCGCCGTCCCCACGCCGAAGGGGACCGCGATCAGCGCAGCCCCGATGGTCACCACCAGCAGACCCGGTGATCAGCGGCCAGATGCCGTAATACTCCTCGATCGGGTACCAGCGGCGTGCTGAAGAGCGAATCCAGACTGACCAGCTTCAATGTCGGCAGTCCCTGGCTGAGCAGGAAATAAAAAATGATCACCACAAAGAAAATTGCTGAATACCCCGAAACTTTGATGATCGTGGTGATCAGAAATTCTTTGTTGGCAGCGCTGTTCTTCATCGACTGTTCCATTTCACGGCTGGTTGATCGGCACAAAGCCCAGATCTGCCACGATCTTCTGGGCCTCATCCGAGAAGATCCAGGTCATATACTCAGCCAGCATCCCTTCCGGCTGGCCATTGGTGTACATATACAATTCGCGCGCAATCGGATATCGCCCGGAATTGACCGTCTCCACCGAGGGGAAGATATACTCCCCACCAGCCTCAGCAGCCACCCCCACCACCTTGACCTCATCGGTCACATAGCCCAGCCCGTCATAGCCGATCGCATTGGGGTTCTGGCTGGTTTCCTTGATGATCCCTTCGGAGGAGGGCAGCAGTAAAGTGTCCGTGGAGAACAGCGTCGTGTTTTCCTTATCGCCCAGGCGCAGGACATTTTCCAGGAAGTAAACATGGGTGCCCGAGTTGGTCTCGCGGGAAAGACGCACGATCGGACGGTCCTCCCCTCCCAACTCGCGCCAGTTGTTGATCTCGACCGGAATAGATCGCCGAGATCTGTTCCAGGGTCAATTTCTCCACAGGGTTATCCGGATGCACGATCACAGCAATCGCATCGCGGGCGATCACATATTCTACCGGCTCCACCCCGTTCTCCTGGGCGCTTCTCGATCTCCTCGGATTTGATCCGCCGGGAGGCGTTGGCGATATCCACAGTGTTGTTGATCAGCGAGGCGATCCCAGTCCCAGAACCGCCGCCCGTCACCGAGATGCGCACGTTGCTGTGCTTGGTTCTGATAGAATTCCGCCCATGCCAGCGCCAGGTTCACGATCGTATCCGAACCTTTATTCTCAATGATAGATCTCCTCTGCCGGCTGCTCCATCGTTGGAGTCATTTCCACTGGCAGATGAACAGGCGCTCAGCCCGGCAAGCAGCGCCAGGATGATCAGGCCCAGTTGGATCAGGATCGCCGTCTTTCTCATCATTGGATATCGATCACCCACTCATCATCTGATTCTTCCAGTTCATTCATCTCACCGGTAGCCACAAAAATGGTGCGCTCGCAAATATTCACCACCCGGTCGGCCATGCGTTCCACATTATGCGCCGCCCACTGCAAATGGCTGGCCAGCTCGATTCGCTTCTTCTTCTCCATCATATCTTCGATCAACCCGGTATAGATCTGGTTGAAGAGCTTATCCACCTTATCATCTTCGTCTGGTAGTTTCCTGGCGGTTTCAACATCCACTATCCACAAAAGCCTTTATCGCCTTGCTCATCATCTCCACGGTGATCTCCACCATCTCGCGTAGTTGCAGGATCGGCTTTGCCTTGGTGCTCTTCTTTTCGATCTGCAAATTTACCTTGGCGATCCCTTTGGCATAATCCCCCATTCTTTCCAATTCAGTAGCGATCTCCAGGATTGAGGCCAGCTTGCGCAGATCGGTTGCCAGGGGCTGTTGGGTGGCGATGGCGATCAGGCACTCATTCTCGATCTCAAACCGCTTGGCATTGATCTCCTTGTCGTTCAGATAGATCGTTTTGGATTTTTCAATATCATTCTCCAGCAGTGAATCCACCGCCTCCAGGGCGGCATGAGCAACCATGTCTGCCAGCGGGCTACAACCTGTGCTTTCAAATCATCCAATGTTTGGTCTAAAAATTTTCTGGACATGGTAGTCTCCAATTCATAATCTATCCGAATCTTCCAGTAATATAAGCCTCGGTGATCGCTTGTTTCGGGTTGGTGAAGATTTGCTCGCTCCTACCGTATTCCACCAGATATCCAGCCCGGTCCTCATCCATATTGAAAAAAGCGGTGTAATGAGAAGCGCGGGCGGCCTGCTGCATATTATGCGTCACGATGATGATCGTGTAATTCTCAGCCAACTGGCGCATCAGATCCTCAATCTTCAGGGTGGCAATCGGGTCCAGCGCGGAAGCAGGCTCATCCATCAGGATGATATCGGGCTTTACCGCGATCGTGCGGGCAATGCACAGGCGCTGCTGCTGTCCGCCAGAGAGGGACAGTCCGCTTTCATCCAGCTTGTCCTTGACCTCATCCCACAGTGCCGCTTGCTTGAGAGAGTTCTCCACCAGCACGTCAATATCACCCTTAAAACCATTGGCTTTAGCCCCCCAGGCGACATTGTCGAAGATGCTCTTAGGGAATGGATTGGGCTTCTGGAATACCATCCCGATCTGGCTGCGGACCATCACCGGGTCGATCTTACTATCGAGGATGTTGCCCCCGTTATACAGGATCTCACCCTCAACCCGCGCCGAAGACACCAGTTCATTCATCCGGTTGATCGAGCGCAGCATGGTGCTTTTGCCGCATCCCGAAGACCCGATGATGGCGGTGATCTTGTGGCGGTACACATCCAGATCGACATTCTTCACGGCGCGGAAATTGCCGTAATACACATTCAAATCACGGATCTGGAGGATAAATTCGTTTTCCTGGATGGGTGTTTTCAATACCTTTTCCATGCGTGTGGTGTGGATGAAATCAACTTTTTTACAAGTTTATCATTGATTTCATTTTTTACCAAATTAGAATTTTCCGGGCAGCTAACTTTTTTGCGCCACCGCCAGGATATGGGTTCCCCCATCCAAAAAACCCTGCTGGGCACAGGCATCAATCTCCAGATTCTGTAAGAAAGCCCACTTCTCATCATCTTCCATAACTTCCAGCAAGACTTCATCCCAGGTGGTAGAAAGGCCATTGGAAGCCGATACAGCCAACAGCTCCAGCCCGGCCTGCGCCAGCCAGTCTAGCAATTCTCTGGCGCTGAACATATGCATGTAATGACCCTCATTTTTATACGTCTCAGGCAGTAGGTCTCCGCTGCCGATGACTTTATGATTGTCCTCGATGCTGATGTCGTTGATCACCCCTGGCAGGAAGCGGTGCAATGTCCCCCACAGGCTCATCACGCTGAGCAGCAGCTTTCCGCCCGGACGCAGGACCCGCATGACTTCTTCGAGGGCGAGATCCCTTTGCTCCAGCACATAGCTGAACGGACCGCCGTAAGCCACGACACAATCGAAGGTGCCATCCCCAAACCTGGAGAGGTCACAGATATCGGCCTCTTCCCATGAGAGCACCGGGGCTTCGAACTCGAATTCCTGCGCGTTCTGGCGGTTTAGCTCCAACTGCCCGGGGGAGAGATCGGCCACCACGATCCGGGTACCCATCTCTGCCAGGATCTGGGTAAATCGCCCTGGCCCGGCGCCGATCTCCAGCACCAGGTCTCCCATGGAAACATGCTCCTTCAGATAATGGGTATGGATCCCCAGGCTGATCCGGCTGACCGGGTCGGCAACCATCCGCTCCCATTCACGCAGCCCGTACTCATCAAAGAATTTGCGGATATGGTTGCTGTCGTAAGACGTTTTCGTATCTGTCATCATCTTCTCCTAAAACCGGATCTCCTCCAGTGAATCCACCACCGGGGCGCCGGTGGCTTCCAGCTTGCCGCGCGTCTGGTGACCGCTGTACACCAGCACGCAGTCCACGCCAATCGCATTGGCGACGACTTTATCGTGGGTGGTATCCCCGACGAAGACCACTTTCTCCGGATCAGCCTCATTCTCCTCCATCCAGGCAGTGGCAATCTCCAGCTTCCCCGCGGCGTGGTGATTATCCAGCCCATGCAGCGAAGTAAAATACTTCCCGATCTGGAAATGCGCCACCAGTTCTTCGACCATTGAGGTCTGAGCCGCCGAGAGGATCGATTGGTTGATCCCCGTTGCGTACAGCCGGGAGAAGACCTCGACTGCCTCAGCCCGCAGCTTACAGCTCAGTTTGCGGGCATGATATCCGGACATGAACTCGTCGCTCAACATTTCAAAGGGGTAACGGCTCAGATCCCAACCGGCGCGCTGGTAATACTCCTGCACCGGGAAGTCGAAGATATCCGCATACCGGCTGGGGGAGAGCGTCTTCAGCCCGCGCCGGTTGAGCATATCATTCATCACATCAATGCACAGCCAGACATCATCCAGCAGCGTACCGTTAAAATCCCAGATCACATATTCGTATTCAGACATTTCTAATTCCCTTCCGTACTCGATTATCCTGCAAGGACTGCCACAGACCGCCGGGCGTGGATATGGTCAGACTCAATGAACAACAGCGCCCATCCTATCAGATACAGCACGATTGTGGAGATCATGTAGGCGTGCACATATACCGGTTCCTGATATTTGATCAACCAGCCTAGATCGCCGCCTCCTCGCAGCCCGACCCAAAAATATTGATGGGCTGAATTTGCCAGCGGCGAGATCACCCCAAAGATCACCAGGTTTAGCCATAGCCAGTGACGTTTGAACCCGCCCCAGAAGCATATCACGAAGAAGATCGCAAAGGTCAGCAGGTCGAGGAGATACGGCGCCGCCGATACCAGCCAGTTGGTATCCCCTCCCTCCCAGACGACATAGCCAAAGTAAAACTTTTCGCCCCGATAGCCCGGGATGAACATAAACTCCGTGATCCTGGCGCCCTGCCACATAGCCATCAGGGCGTGCCCGGCTTCATGCCGGGCTGTGCCGATCACCTGGTAGAGCGGATACCCCAGCAGCCAGAGCAAATCCCGTTTCTTCATTCTGAACCTATCGAGGACTTAGTGAGTCGTATCAGAATTTTACCAGATGAAAAAGTATCTCCCCTGAAGAGCGGTTTTGCTGTATATTAAAATGGACCACCTTCACATTTTGAGGAGAGACTATGAACGCCCGACAAAAACTATCCCTGACCCTCAGTATCCTGCTGATCCTGACACTGGCCTGCGGCCTGACCCCGCAAGAACCCACTCCCGACCAGGCCGCCCTGGCCACGATCGTTGAAGCGACCACCGCTGCCCAGTTGACCCAGAACGCCGCGTCATCAGACACTCCAGAGCCAGGCACTCCAGAGCCAGGCACTCCAGAGCCACCTCCCCGCGGACACTCCTGAACCACTCCCCACGGATACATCTGCGCCGCTGCCCACCGACACGCCTGACCCCAACACGATCTATGCTCCAGACCCTCTGCCGGCCGCGTACACCGGCCTGATCTTCGAAGAGGGAGACTGCTACGATTTTGATACTTATCAGCCCGTCGCTGCCGGTGACGCGACCCGCGATATCTGCATGCACACTTATGGCCTGCTTGAGCCTGAAAACGGCGGCCTGATCAGCGGGTACGCGCCCCTGAACCCGCCCTCCAAGGGCTACTGCATCAACCCCAACCTGCTGCCTGACCCGGTTGCCATCCAGACCGACCTGTACCTGTGCATCCAGACCAACATGGGAACTTACGGTTTTTTCGTGGCGCGGGAATACCAGATGGATCTCGCCCGGGTGATCTTCGATCTGTATCTGTTTCCGTAAAAGCAAGTGATTAGGGATTAGTGATCAGGAAACCGAAATCCTCACCAGGGATATCACCTAATCACCAATCACTAAGTGACCAATCACTGGTTCATGAAACTTTTTCAGAGGATATCCGTATAGAACTATACAAACACGTAAACATCCGTGTGTGAAATTTGATCCAAGGAGTGTAATCATATGAAACGCAGAGGCAGCTTTACTTTAGGCTTTTTACTCATCTTAATGGGCGGCTGGTTCCTGGCCGTGCAGTTCGTCCCCGACATCGGTAAATGGATGGAACAGGTCGCCGACTGGCCCTTCTGGGTCATCGGGCCTGGATTGATCTTCATCCTCGCTGGTCTGATCAGCGGGGTGACCGACCTGATGATTCCCGGTTCGATCATCAGCGGTGTCGGTCTGATCCTGTATTACCAGAATGCCACTGGCGACTGGCAGAGCTGGTCGTATGCCTGGGCACTGATCATCGTCTTTGTGGGGATCGGCATCTTCCTGGCGAACCTGTTCAAGGGTGACCTGCGCACCGCTGTCGAAGAGGGCGGCTCCCCCTTCATGACCGGGGCGATCATGTTCCTGATCTTCGGTTCGATCTTCCGGGCCGCCTTCGGCCAGACCCCGTTGCTGGGCGACTACTGGCCGGTGCTGCTGATCATCTTCGGTCTGTGGATGCTGATCAAACCCTTCTTCCGCCGCAAGCGCAAGGCTGGGATAACGGTCACGATCAACACCGATGATCAAGTCGATGCAGAAGCCCATGAATTTGTCCAGGAAGTGGTTGCTGAGGAAGCCGAAGCCAGCGAGGACTGGGAAGCCGAACTCGACGAAGCCCTCGAGGACGAAGATGAGGATGACGCCCAAACAGCATAACCCAAAACGTTAACCAACCTTCAGCCGTCCAGACCTACGCTCCTGGCGGCTGGAGTTCCTATCTCCCCCTCCACACGCCCCTCACCTGCTGTGACTGCAGGTGAGGGGCAATTTTTTTTGTTCAGTAATCAGATACCCAGGCACCCTGTGATTTGGGAAAGGCAATTCACCACAGATGAACGCAGATAAACTCAGATAAAACCGTATTGGAATATTTGGCCGAATGCTGTGATCTATGATCCCTTCACTCACCCCCACCCGGTTGCTGCGCAACCACCCTCCCCCGCAGGACGGGAGAGGGTGAATATATTGCAGTGTCATTGCGATGGAGCAAGCCAAACATCCGGTTTGGCTCGAGACAGAAGCAATCTCACATTAACGTCCTAACTTTCCTTGGATTCCCGCGCGAGAATGACACCTAGATAGCCACAATCTCGTTCCCGCATGCCTGTAGCGGGAACCTACCGATAGAATCTCTACTTCCCCTGAAATCCCAACCGCAGACCAAACCTATCATCCGTGTCCATCTGTGGTGAATTAAACCGTTATAATAAACGCCAATCCATACCCCAGGCAGGCTAACAAATGAGCAACAACTTTCCCCAACCAGAACGCGTCCTCTTAGTCGTCGCCCACCCGGATGACCCCGAATTCGGGGCTGCCGGGATGGTCGCTCTGTGGGCCGAACAGGGCGCTGAAGTCACCTATGTGATCGTCACCGACGGCAGCAAAGGCAGCGCCGAGAAGGATATGACCACCGAAAAGCTGATCGCCATCCGCGAGGAGGAACAGCAGAAAGCCGCCGAGGCCGCCGGGGTTTCCCGGGTGGTCTTCCTCCGCCAGCCGGACGGTGAGATCGAGAATAACGATCACCTGCGTGAGCTGATCGTACGCCAGATCCGCACTTACAAGCCGGATGTGCTCATCACCCATGACCCGACCTCCCGGATCGTCGGCGGGCGCTACCTCAACCACCGCGACCACCGCAACGTGGGAGACGCCGCCCTGGACGCCGCCTTCCCCCTGGCCCGCGACCGGCTGAACTACCCCGAGCACGAGGCCGAAGGGCTGGAACCCCATAAGGTGCTGGACGTCTTCCTGATCTTCAGCGACAACCCCAACTACTGGGTGGATGTCTCCTCCACCGTCGAGAAGAAGATCGACGCCCTGCGGGAGCACAAGAGCCAGATCGCCGATATGGACGCCCTGCCAGAACGGATCTATGAACGCTGCCGGAACGCCGCAGAGCACGTCTCCTTCGAATTCGCCGAGACCTTTCACCGCGTCCAGTTGAACCGCTAACAATCCAGGGACGAGTGACAATCGCTCGTCCCTGATCAGTTAAGGAGCATAATGCTCAAGGTTTATTACCCACAACCGCCCTATTCTGACACCAGCCAGGATTCCGACCATGGAGTCTGGCAGACGCTTGCAATCCGCCCTGGACCCCGACATCACCATCCATCACCGGCACGGACCTCCCCAACCCAGCCGACTACCACATCCTGATCTCCGGGCGGCCCACCGCCGAACAGATCGAAGCCAGCCCCAACCTGCATACCCTGCTAATCCCCTGGGCCGGCCTGCCGGAAGCCACCGGCGAGCTGATGGCGAATTACCCCCACATCGCCGTCCATAACCTGCACCACAACGCCGTCACCACCGCCGAGACCGCCCTGACCCTGATGATGGCCGCCGCCAAGCACCTCGTCCCGATTGAGCGCAGCTTCCGGGCCCACGACTGGCGCCCGCGCTACCAGCCCAACCCGGCCCTGATGCTGACCGGCAAGACCGCCCTGATCCTTGGCTATGGCCATATCGGGCGGCACATCGGCCGGGTGTGCGCCGCCCTGGGGATGCGCGTCCTTGCCACCCGCGAGCACCCGGTTGAGGATCCGGTTGCCGAGGTACACCCGCCTGAGGCGCTCCACGACCTGCTGCCCAAGGCAAACATCCTCTTCATCACCCTGCCGCTGACCGACGAGACCCGCGGCCTGATCGGCGAGAAAGAGATCCGCCTGCTGCCCCAGGGTGCGGTGGTGATCAACGTCGGGCGCGGGCCGGTGCTCGACCAGCACGCCCTGTACAACGCCCTCAAGGACGGCCACCTGCACTCCGCCGGGCTGGACGTGTGGTACAACTACCCGCCGGATGAAGCCAGCCGCGCCAATACACCCCCCGCAGACGTGCCCTTCCATGAACTGGATAACATCGTGATGAGCCCGCACCGCGGCGGCGGTTCCGCCGAGATCGAAATCCGCCGCATGCAGCACCTGGCCCATTTCCTCAACCTGGCAGCGCCGGGGAAGCCGCTGCCCAACCAGATCGACCTTGAAAGGGGATACTAGCCCCCATGCCGCTCAAACACACCCGCCAGTTCCGCATCCGCTTCTATGAATGTGATGCCTACGGCCACGTCAACAACGCCAACTACGCCCGCTACATGCAGGAGGCCGCCTTCGATGCCTCTGCGGCGGCTGGCTATGCCGATGAGGAATACCACCGCCTCAACCTGATCTGGCTGATCCGCGATACCGAGATCGAATACATCCGCCCGCTGAACTACGGCGATACCGCCGAGGTGACCACCTGGGTGGAGGACTTCCGCCGGGTGCGCTCCCGCCGCAGATACGAGATCCGCCGCGCCGGGGAGGAAGAGGTCTGCGCCCGCGGCGTGACCGACTGGGTGCTGCTCGACCGCACCACCCTCCGCCCGGTCTCGATCCCCGAGGAACTCCAGCTGGCTTTCTTCCCCGAAGGCGTCCCCGAGCAGGTCGGCAAGCGGGAGCCATTCCCCACACCGCCGCCACGCCCCACCTGGGGCGGTCACCATCCAGCGCCAGGTCGCCTGGGAGGATGTCGATCCCGCCCAGCACGTCAACAACGCCAAATACTTTACCTACATGGAAGAATCCGGCATCCAGGCGGCCGCCCAGTTCGGCTTCTCGATGCAAGACTATCTGGAGAAAGGCCTGGGCACCGTCGCCCGCAAGACCCGCATCGAATACAAGCAACCCGCCCTGCTGGGAGATACCGTGGAGATCACCACCTACCTCTCCGACCCGCGCCCCATCCGGGCCACACGCCACTTCATCATTCCGCCGCCAATCCGACCAGGCCCTGCTCGCCCAGGCATATGTGCAGTGGGTCTTCATCGATCTGAACACCGGCCGCCCCACCCGGATGCCCGCAGAGCTGCTGGACAGGGTTTGAGTCCCATATCGCGCAAACGAATAAGGAAAACCTTATGACCAAACAAACCACACAACTGGGGGAGAAATTCGAGCAGGCCCTGCTGTTTGCCCTCCACATCCACGCCGGACAGATCCGCAAAGGCTCCCAGACGCCCTATTACGCCCATATCCTCGGGGTCGCCAGCCTGGTGCTGGAAGACGGCGGCACGGAGACCGAAGCGATCGCCGCCCTGCTGCATGATGCCGCCGAGGACGGCGCCGGGCAGAACACCCTGGACGAGATCCGGGCCCAGTTTGGCGACGAGATCGCCGAGATCGTGCTGGACTGCTCCGACACGCTGGAAACCCCCAAGCCGCCCTGGCGGGCCCGCAAGCAGGCCCACATCGACCACCTCAAGACCAGCCGCCCGGAATCGATGCACGTCAAGCTGGCCGACAAGGTCCACAACGCCAACAACCTGCTGCGCAGCCTGCACGAGTACGGCCCGTCTGTGTGGGATGACTTCAAAGGCGGCCGGGAAGGCACGCTGTGGTACTTCAGGGAGATGCATGCCGTCTTCAGCCAGACCCGCTCCGGCTACCTGATGGACGAATTTGCCCGTCTGATTGACGAGATTGAAGTTTACCCTGAAGGATAAACTTGGGCCTTTGCTCGCATTCTGCTTCGCAAACGCCACAAAATAGGAGTTAGCCATGACGATCGAGAAGATCAATATCAAAGAGAAATTCACCCTCTTCAACGAGCAATGGTCGCCAAAGATCATCGCCCAGCTGAACGACTATCACTTCAAGATCGCCAAGATCGAAGGTGAGTTTGTCTGGCACAGCCACGCCAGAGACCGACGAGGTCTTCATCGTGATCGACGGCGAATTCGAGATGCAGCTGCGCGATGGCAACCTGACCCTCACAGAAGGCGAGATGTGCGTGATCCCCAAAGGCGTGGAGCACCGCCCGTCGCCGAGAAGGAATGTGCTATCCTGATGGTCGAACTGGCCGGCACGCTCAATACCGGCGACGCCGGCGGGGAGCATACCATCGAAGAACTGGATTGGGTTTAAATTTACTGTTGAACCAGTAGCGTTACTGCACTGTCGAAAATTGGGGTTATTATGTATATAGGGAAGGGTTCTACTGATGCGCAGCATCTGTGAACCTCCCAGGAACCAGCTTTAAAAAGGAGTTTGATGATGCTTAAAGAAATCCATGACCACATCACCAGTGAACTCAACCAGGGCGCAAAAACCGATACCATCTTCGTGATCACCGCCATCGTCTTCAACCTGATCGTCCTGGGCGTCAATTCCGGGATCGCCGGCAGCGCCAGCGATCCTTACAACACCGATACCCTCAGCCAGGACATCATCCTGGTGGTCTTCACCATCCTCTGCTGCTGGTCAACACCATCTCGATCACCGCCCTCAACGTGGGCAAAAAAACCCGCCAGAAGTTGATCTACCGGGATGATGAAGATGTACAAGGACAATGGGGTAGACAAATACTATGACACCGAACTGCTGGGCAACTACAACGTGCGCTACACCCTCTTCACCGGGGTGATCGTCTGCCTGGGGATCACCGCGATCATCGTCCCGCTGATCATCCGGCTGGTGAATTAGACGTTCTGCTTTTGGCGGAACTATGGGGGGTTTACTCGAAGCCTGCTTTGCAAACACTACCCCCCCGATAGACAAACAAACCGCCCAGAGTGATTCTGGGCGGCGATTTCCCTATAAAATGTTCTCTTACCAGGTTAGGTCCCTGTTTGGCGGCTGACAGATTCGATCACTGTGCGTCGATTTGCTTCGGGAACCCACCCTCACCTACATACCGGAAAGTTGGGTAAGCCAACCTGATATCCGGATGTTCGTCAAAAGCCCGCAACACATCCTCCCAGATCGCCTGTGCGCTGCCCCGGCGCTGGCGCGGATCGCATAGATAGCGTATTGTGAGCTCAACCCCCTGTCCGATCACCCTGGTGTAAACCGTGGATGTCAGGTGATTGTAGAAGAGGTAGTATTCCTCATCGACAGCCTTCTTCTGACCGTTCAACTCCTCCTGCTGGATATTGTGCCTCTCTGCTATTTGCAGCAATATTTCTTTGGCCTTTTCCCACTTGCTCTCAAAAGTGATCGTGACTGGGATTTCATTCCAGATATAGCTGAAACCGTATGAATAGTTTGACAGAGGAAGGGTGAATACCAGCCCATTTGGCACATGGATGATCCTGCCAGTGCTCTGATCTGCCTCAACCCAGTTCCCAATCTCCATCAGGGAGAATTGAAAGACCCGTACATCGATAACATCCCCCGCATGGTCACCGATCTGGATCCGGTCGCCCACCCGGAAAGGACGCCTCCAGAGGATAAATGCCCACCCAACCAGGTTGGCCAGCGGGTCCTTCAGGGAGATGGCGATCCCGGCAGACACCAACCCCAGATAAGTGGTCAGGCCAGTGCCCTGGTCTATCCACAATGGGGTAATGAAGATCGCCAACAGGAAATATAACAAATACCCCGAAATCTTGCGCCAGGAATAGCGGGTCTTGATATCCTCCGTCCTGCGGAATACGAGCTGCAACACTCCCCTGCGGATCAGCCATATCACCAGGATCACAAGCAGGGTGACCACCAGGTTGGTGATCACTCGAGGATCGTCAAAGATCTTTAAGTCTAGTAGAGAAAGAAATTTGTCCA
Organism: uncultured Chloroflexia bacterium; assembly: GCA_963722735.1. GTDB lineage: Bacteria > Chloroflexota > Anaerolineae > Anaerolineales > UBA11579 > UBA11579. The sequence continues at coordinate 29,235 of CAVROH010000007.1, read as the reverse complement.
TTGGCTTTTAGTGTGGAACAGCAATTGATAGAGGTAAGGAAGTATACCTGATTTCCTGACAGCCAGACACCCGGGCTCATCCGGAATTGTCTGCCTGGGGATCACCGCGATCCTGACCCCCCCTGGTCATCCGCCTGGTGAATTAGACGTTCAGATCAGCCGTTCCTGTCGGTAGCGGCGCACCAGCCTGGCAGCCTGTTCTTCACAACCGGTTGGTACAGCAACAGGGAATGCCATCGAAGAATCGGATGTGTCTGTGGAATATGTCAGCGTGAATTGAATCCTTTTTTTGGACCTGGTCTGGTCGGTGACCTTTTCCAGTTCCTTCAGGGATGTGTGGCCCATGGTCTCATGATAAACACCATCGGCCGAAACCAGACACGCGGATCTGCCACCCGCAAGGCCTTGCGGCGGTAGCGATACGCTTCGTAACGCGCCCCAATGGGCTGAAAAAGGCCGATACCCACCAGCAGCAGGAAGATTGCCACCGCCGTGATCCGCATCACGGGTTTAATATCCGGGTCCTTGATCGCAAATTGGACCACCAGCAAGCAGGATGACAGCCAGAATTGCCCCCATAATAGAGCTGGCCACCACCCCCGAGTAGGCTTCCAGCCCTTCATCCTTTGGGCTGATCAGGTTGGAATCCGCTTCTACCCGCGTCCTGCCAATCCGCGGGGTCAAATTGCCAGCATTCCCAGATCTCTCCTGCAAACATACGGTTGATCGAAATTTTCTCGCCAATCCGGTATACCCGGGAAGCCACCCAAAGGATCCCCAGCAAGACGAGCCAGACACCAATCACGCCCGCGCAGGGTAAAGCCAGATCGCTCAGGGTGGCGTCACTGGTCACCAAAGCGATAAAAAAGGCAAAGGCAGCTATCCCAATAGGAATGAAGACCACGCCCTTTGCAAGACTTAAAAGTCGCATAATCAGAGAAGCTAAGTTTTTCTGGTTTATCCATATTGGACCTGCTTTCCAGGAAAGGATTCCTCGTGCTGTGGCGCTCTAGCGGGGGATGATGCAGAATCCTTGTTGTGAGAACATGCCTGATATGCATTATATAGGAAAATTTACTGCTGACTGCCCCTCATTCCTCCCATCCCCCCAACTTGAGGTAAAATTGACCCTGCACTCCAGACCAAAAGGACAACACCCTTGTTCGAAATCGTATTCCTGGGGACTTCTGCCTCAGCGCCCTTCCATCCACCGCGGACTTTCCGCCCAGGTGGTCAAACATAACGAGTACCGCTTCCTGATCGACTGCGGAGAAGGCACCCAGCGCCAGATCCTCAAATCCGGGATCGGCTTCAAGCGCCTGAATAACATCCTCATCACCCACGGGCACCTGGACCACATCCTCGGGCTGGCCGGGCTGTTCTCCACCCTCTCCCGCTGGGAGACGATCGAGGACATCACCATCCACGGCGGCAAATACGCCCTCGAGCGGATCCACAACCTGCTCTACGGCGTGCAGATCGTGCACCCCAAAAAGAGCCAGATCGAGATCAAGTTCGATGAGATCCAACCCGGCGTGATCTTTGACGAGGAGACCTTCAAGGTCACCGCCTTCCCGGTCAGCCACCGCGGGCCGGACTGCTTCGGCTACCTGTTTGAGGAGAAGCCCCGCCGCCCGTTCCTCTCCGAGAAAGCCGACGCCCTGGGCGTGCCCTTTGGCCCCCAGCGCCGGGACCTGGTCAACGGCCAGCAGATCACCCTGGAAGACGGCCGCACCATCTACCCCGAAGAAGTCCTCGGCCCGGAGAAAGCCGGCACCCGATTCGTGCACGTCGGCGACACCGGCCGCACCGACAACATCCTCGAATACTCCAGGGCGCCGATACGCTGGTGATCGAATCCACCTACCTGCGAGGAAGAAGACGATATGGCCCAGCAGTTTGCCCATCTCACCGCCGCCCAGGCCGCCGCGCTGGCCAAAGAAGCCGGCGTCGGACACCTGATCCTCACCCACCTCTCCCGCCGCTACCGCGAGCGCGATGTCTACCAGGAAGCGCAGGAAATCTTCCCCAACACCATCGTGGCGCGGGATTTCGATGTCTTCCAGATCAAGCGCGGGATCCTGTACCAAGGTGGACCCGGAGAAGATCTAAGCAATCAACCGATATCATTAAGAAAGCACCCCATGGGGTGCTTTCTTTTTATCCTTATATTCTCACGAGTGGGTAATTTGTTTTCCTGCTAAGCGTTGCTGTCCAGCGGCAAGCCCTTCCCTTTCCACTCATACAGCGAGCCGTCATAAACGGCCACGTTCTCATATCCAAGCATCAGATAGGCGACCGCATTCACAGTCGCAGCGATCCCACCGCCACAGTAGGCGATGATCCGCTCCGATTTCGGTCTGTTAGGCAGCTTTTCGCGCAGTTCATCAACAGGCGACATGGAAATCCAGTCGGCGGTAATTAATGTCAGCGGCACACAAATAGAATTGGGGATGTGCTCCTGGTCGTGCATATCCTGAAGCAGGGCATTCTCCACATGGACAGCGGGGTTTTCAATTGACGCCTGCACCTCTTCAATGCTGGCAAACATCCCTGGCCGGAAGCTGGCTTCGAATGCAGCCGCGGGGTAGACATTTTCCTCCGTCTCGATCTCTCCCCCGGCGGCCTTCCAGGCGGGCAATCCACCGTTCAAAACCCGCACATTTTCCACCCCGACATAAGTGAGAATCCACCAGGCGCGGGTGGAAGTTGCCAGGATGCCGTGGCTGGAATAAATGATCACCTGGTCTGTGTTCCCGATCCCGATCTCACCGATCGCCGCTTCCAGAACATCGTCAGCAGCCAGCATCAGATCATAGTCACTCTCTTGATCCGTGAATTTGTCGTCGTCCAGAAAAGCCGCGCCAGGGATATGGCCTGCCTGATACATCTGGTACCCGGTGGGCATTTTTGCTGCTTCTTCCGGGCTTAGCCCGATCGGAAACATAATCGTGGCATCATAGATGCGGACATCAGGTTGATGGATGATTCTTTTCAGTTCATCAGCTTCGATCAAAATTTGTGAAGGGTCCATTTTTGTCCTCCATGGAAGGGAATTATTTATTATCATTATTCCTTAATCATACAGGACGACTAATTAACAAAATATATGAAACAAGCTGCTCGGAATAAACCAGGTTTGACTGTGAGTTGCCCTATTGACCTGCCAACCAACCAAAGTTATACTTTCTCCACCACACGCCAGAGTGGCGGAACTGGCAGACGCGCTCGACTCAAACTCGAGTGTCCGTAAGGACTTGTGGGTTCGATTCCCACCTCTGGCACCCAAAACTGCTCCAACGATAACCTTGAGCAGTTTTTGTCTTCCATGTAGTTTTAGCCAAAGGGGAAAATTGGAAAGCTTACCTGGCATACATAATTTGTGAGACTGGATCGAGATCAAAATTCTGTTTAGAAAGGTTCACGCTTCATAGAATCTAACGGTTTGCGTTACCTGCGTGTGGGCGGGCGTGGATTCTGTTTGGGAGCAGGAAAATGCTAGAGGCTAGAAAAATGCTTGAAAATGCCGCAGAATCCCACACGTCAGGTGCACGCTTTGTTAGCCGCCTTTCATCTTTTTAAGTTGCCTTGCTATTGGAGTAGGCAATTTATTTTTTGAGTATAGTAAAAACGGTCCCATTTCATCTTTGCCTTCTTTTTCAATAACCATGCCTATTTTCTCTCGCTACCTTTATCGAAGCCAAATTTTCCTTATCAACTAGGCAAATTAAACGTGATAAGTCCAATTTTTCAAAACCATAATCTAATATGGCTTGTGCTGCTTCAGTTCCTAATCCTTGTTTCCAATATTCTTTGCCTATCAAATAAGCGACTTCTACTTCGTCTTGCCCGTCGATTGTCCATGGAAGCAAACCGCACCGACCAATAAACTTGTTTGTTTCTTTGTGAATAGTTGCCCAGAGTCCAAACTCAGGATACTTTGGATGTCCATTCATATGCCATTCGAGTTCTTCTCGGTGCTTCTTCGTAATTGCGAGGAGCGTCTGGTATATATCTAATCACATCTAAATCGCAATAGAGTGCAAACAGATTATCAGAGATCATTCAACACTTGAATGTCTCCAAGATGAGTCTGTTAGTTTCTAATATTTTCCATTGATTACCCAATTATTCTTGTCAGGTTTTCTGCGAATCGAAATTTCATCTTTTGGAAGAGGCGGGCTAACAGGTTGATAAGCGTTATTCTTAATGGATAAACTGCTCCTGTAAACAATTATCATTGTTAATCGCTAAATTACCATGATAAAATTTGTCATACTAATTATATCAATGGGATACTACTGATAATATCCGATACATAACTATATCCATTAAAACCAGCGGATAAGAACCTGTTGGGCGCATCATCATGTTTCTATGAAATGGTTGAGGGATGGAACAAACAAAATTATTAAGTCGACGTGAAAAGGAAGTGATTACTCTACTTCTGCAAGGCAAAAGCAACAAGCAGATTGCATTATTGCTTAGCATATCTGTGCGTACCTTGTCCAATTCCACTTGAAAAACATTTATGCTAGGGTACAAGATAAAATCCAGAGTCGAATTGATTCTCAATCTTAGGGAAAGCCACAGGTAATATTATTGATAAACAGGTAGAATCAACAGTTGATATTGGAGATAAAAGTGCGCATAATGGCAAACATCCCGATACTGGAAGCAATTGGGCGCAATCCTTGAAAAAATCAGTTTCTATCTATAGTAAAGGAGTTTGCCATGACTAATCGAATTTGTACAATTCTCAATGCAGTAACAGTGTTGATTGGAATTATTTTGATGGTTGGTGGAATCATTACCGACAAGAACGGAGCTGTGGTTGTCGGTCTGATTGTGTCCGCAGTAGCAGCACAACAATGGACCACCAGCAGAAAGCAACCTAACCAAAGCGACAAATAGTTAATCGTATGCAACCTTAGTGTTTGTTATTAGTCCGTTGCCTCCACACAGGATGTGGCTACCAGCTAGTGTTAAGTTGAAGATAATTCGTCACAAATAAAGAACTGCAAATTGCCTAAAGTCAAGTTGTGGGAAAAATATTGTCGAGTTGATGATGGTATCTTTTTTCAGGCTTGGAGTCTGCATTCGATGAGTGCGCCCAACAAAGCGTGCACCGGACGCTGGGGATTCTGCGGCATTTTCGAGCAGTTTTCTCGCTTCGAGTTTTTTCTGCCCCCAAGCATAGTCCATGCCCGCCCCAGCGCCAGTAACGCAAACCATCTACAGGAAAATGATGGCCAAACCGAAAAAATTACTGGAACAAGTCAGCGACCGCATTCACATCAAACAATATTCCACCAAAACCGAGCAGGCTTACCTAAACTGGATCAAGCAATACATTCTCTTTCACGATAAAAAGCACCCCGCAGACTTAAGCGCGCAAGACCTGGAAAACTTTCTTACCTACCTTGCCACCGAGAGAAATGTCGCCGCATCCACCCAGAACCAGGCCCTCAGCGCCATCCTCTTTCTCTACAGAGAAGTCCTGGATATACCCCTGGAAACAGACTTCCAGTTCGTCGGTGCGAAGAAACCAAAACGCCTGCCTATCGTCCTTTCACGGGATGAAGTCCAGTCAGTGCTGGACCGGATGACCGGGACCACCAAGATCATCGGCCAACTGCTGTACGGCAGCGGCCTGCGGATCAGCGAAGCCATTCGGCTGCGGGTTCAAAACATTGACTTTGCACAGGGGCATATCCTGGTTCGCGATGGCAAAGGCGCCCAGGACCGGCTCACCATGCTGCCAACGGCTGTGGTTGAACCCCTTGAAGAAACATCTTGTTCGCGTCCAGGATCTGCACCAACAAGACCTGGAAAAAGGCTGTGGGCTCGTCTATCTCCCCAATGCGCTTGCCAAAAAATATCCCCATGCCGATCGCGAATGGATCTGGCAGTACATCTTCCCGTCGAAGATTATCTCTGAAAGCAAAACCGACGGCATCATGCGGCGGCATCATATCAGCCCTTCAACTGTTCAAACAGCCATTCATCACGCCGCCAGGTCTGCAAAGATCAACAAACACGTCACACCGCACACCTTCCGCCATTCTTTTGGTACCCACCTTCTTGAATCAGGCTACGATATCCGAACCTTGCAAGAATTATTGGGCCACAAAAATGTGCAGACCACTATGATCTATACCCATGTTCTCAATCGCGGGCCTAAGGCTGTCCGCAGCCCCCTGGATGACCAATGACCTGTAAAGATCAATTTTCTGCCGGAATTTGAACTGCAATTAACAGCTAAGCACCTTGGGTAATCAGAGAAAATAAATATAGGTAAAGTCAGCATTCCTTGACGGACATAGGAATTCACACTAAGATTCTGGATAAGTAATACGATCTGAGCACGTATTTTCCCCAAGATTTTGGAAGGGTGTGGTTCGGAACAGATCCCAGGTGGGGCATACCTAAGACTTAAACCGAACCTGAACAGATGTGGTTCGGTTTTTGTTTATGTTGAGATTTGAAGGGAAGGAGAAAGCAAATAAATTATTATCAATGTGACACTCCCAGAAAATTATTCCTAAGGAGAACCAAATGAAAATTAGTGCCTCTTTGACCAATGAAAACCAAAAAAAACGAAGTTGTTGTTCGGACAAATGAAACCAAAACAATTCTTGATATAAAACCCCAAAAAGCTGGACGCGGATCTAGTATAAATGGCGGCGAATTATTATTTTTAGCAATAGCTACCTGCTATTGCAATGATATTTATAGAGAAGCAACTGAAATGGGAATTGAAGTACACTCTTTTAGAAATCACAGTTGAAGGTGAATTTGGGAAAAAAGGTGAACCTGCTAAAAATATAGTCTACTCTGTAAAAATTTCGGCGGACGCAAACGAAGAAAAAATTCGAGCACTGCTAAGCTACACGAGATTCGGTTGCAGAAATTCACAATTCTGTTAGAGCAAGCATTTCCGTTCTCTTGACAAACATTGAAATTTTGTAAGTTTTTAGGCCGCAAACAAATTCTTTTGTATACTATCCCCCCCCCCCCAAGATTTTGGGGAAGGGTGCGGTTCGGACAGATATCCCAGGTGGGGCATAAACAAAAAACACTTCGATGAGGTGTTTTTTCTTCAGTCAGCTTTTTGCAGATTAGCGGATATTTTGTTTATGGAAATTCAAAGTAATCTGTATCAATGCTCTAATATCGTAGGTTGACCTGTGTGCAACACCCACTCCAAAATCTATCATCAATTCTGATAAGCGCTGACCATCAATTAGAACAACTTTAATGTCGATATTGCGAGCATATTCTTTTGCAGATTCAGTAAATCGAGAAGTTGTTATGAAAATACCTTTCTTTGCTCTTTGACCTTGAAGCGCACCTACAAATTTTTGAATTTCTGGCCACCCAACAGGATTATCATCTTTCCACTTCTTTGCCCGTATATAAATTGTGTCTAATCCGAGTCGATCTTCATCAATTATGCCATCAATTCCTTCATCTCCACTCTTCCCAACCGCCCGCGCCACTGTCCCTGCGTGATCCACCGTATCCCATACTTACCAATAATTCCACAACAAGTTTCTCAAAAAAACCTGGCGTGCTATTTATTACATACCCAAGGAGTTCATTGACTAGATCATTACGTATATTTTGATATGCTTCTTCCAAACTTCTTCGGGTGTGAGTTCATTTAAATGATTCACGGATTCAAATACTTGATCGATTTCTTCTCTAGGTCGTTTAAATTTCTAAGTACTCGGGGTACTGTCTGAGAAAGTTCATATCAATTCTATCCAGTTGACTATCCAGAACTTCTAACCCCCTAGGAGTTATGAGAAAATATCCCCTTCTTGAGGATCTTCCAATAATCCTGTCTTTTTTAAGATAGTTCTCGCCCAACCAACACGATTGTAAAACACCGGCTGTTGCCCACTTGGGAGAAGCGTTGTTTTCTCTTCCTCGGTAAGATTGAAATGTTGCGCCAACTCGTTCACTGCATCGTGGATGTAATGTTCTTTCTCATCCCCAGCAATTTTTAATAGCGGAAGCTTATTGTTTGAAAATCAGGTATTGACATAATCATTTTCCATTTCTTTCAAATAGAGCTCTCCCAGTGTGTTAATTGTATATAAAAAACACAACGATACACAATTATACCTGTATCGAGGCATCTACCCAGTCAGGTAAGGCCTGTTTTCCTCCTGATCCAGCGTAGCAAATTGCTGCTTAAAATTCATGTAATAGTTTAAAAGTAATATTCTCCTTATATTTTGATTCTATATAGTAGAACCTTCTGCCAAAGAACTCACAAAAAAAAGGAGTCAGCCAATGGCTTTTCGCAAATTAACCCCGGAAGAAAAACGCGTCATCCTCCACAAGGGCACCGAACGCCCCTTCACCGGAGAATACACAGACACCAAAGCCTCGGGCACCTACCATTGCAGGCAATGTGATGCACCCTTGTACCGGTCTACAGATAAATTTGATTCGCACTGCGGCTGGCCGAGTTTTGATGATGAGATTGATGGGGCAGTCAAGCGTCATACCGATGCTGATGGCCGTCGGATCGAGATCGTGTGCGCCAACTGCAACGGGCATCTGGGGCATGTATTTGAAGGTGAGGGTCTCACGCCGAAAAACACGCGGCACTGCGTCAACTCTATCTCAATGGTTTTCCGTGCAGAATAAGTCTGTTTTTAAGTACCCAAAAGTGGCGGAACTGGATAACTAGCTAGACTCAAACGCGAGTGTCCGCAAGGACTTGTGGGTTCGATTCCCACCCCGGGCATTCGAACAATAATACTATATTGATGATGTATCTTTTGAGTTAAACCAACAAACTTACGATTCCAAGGAAAAAGAGAAAACCGAATGTATCTGTAAAACCAGTAACAAAAGCTGCGGATGCCAGCGCCGGGTCTACATTGATCTTCTTCAACCCCAACGGGATCAACACCCCGGTGGCAGCTGCCATCAGGAAGTTCAGGATCATTGCCAGCTGTATCCCGACGGAAATGCGCCAATCACCTTTCCATATATATGCAACAATCCGCGGTTCCCAGGCCAATTAGGGCACCATTTGCAAGAGAAACACGCAATTCCTTTGACAGCGCACGTTTCCCGTCTGCTATTGAGACCTCTCCCAGCGCAATACCGCGGACTATGACAGTCGCCGTTTGGCTGCCTGCATTGCCCGCTTCACCAGATACCAATGGGAGAAAGACAGCCAGCGCAACCATAGTTTGCGATAACATCTCTCAAATACATCCACCACAGAAACGGCGATGAACAGGGTGACCATGTTAATTGCCAGCCAGGGCAATCGCTTTAGAATCGATTCGCCTGCTGATCCAAGTACACGCTCTTCACCAGTAATACCTACCATACGATACATATCTTCAGTGGCTTCGTCTTCGGCCACCTCGATCAGGTCATCGGCTGTAATAACGCCCAAAAAACGTCCGATCTCATCCACTACAGGCAGTGCCATATAACCATACCGGGAAAGAGTACGGGCACATTCTTCCTGGTCGGTTGTGACCAACACCGAAACAGTATCCTTTACCATTCGCTCAGAAACAGGTAAATCAACAGGAGCAGTAACCAGATCCCGTAAGCCGATCACGCCCAGTAAATGTTCGTCATCGTCCACAACAAAAAGATAATAAGTGCTGTCTGATGTCGGGCCTACTTTTCGCAATTCCGCCAGGGCACGTTCTGCTTTCCAATCTGGCCGCAGCGTGATGACTGCTCGTGTCATCAGACCACCAGCTGTATCATCTGGATAACGCATTAACGAGATGACATCATCCGGCTCGTCCATTTTGCGCAAGGCATCAGTTGCCTTTTCAGGCGGCAAGTCACCCAGAACATCTGCGGCTTCATCATTTTCCATCTCATCCAGGATCTCAGCCAGTTGGTCCGATGGTAATAATTCTGCCAGGTCAGCGGCATCCTCGTCTTCCATCTCTTCCAGCACATCCGCAGACTTGACCTGGGTCAAGCTGGGAGAACAACGCCACCTGTTCCGAAGCTTCCAACTCTTCCATTAAGTCAGCCTGATCCGCCGGCCGCAAAGATTCGATCAGACGAATAGCTCCGATAAGATCATCATTTTCAAGCGCAAAACGTAATTTGGCCAGAACTTCATTCAATATAAAATTCTTCATAATAATGCATCCTGTTCCTTTGCTGATTTGCGTACAAGCCTATATATTGTACAAGATAGTGAAAACTTTTCAATCTCCATCCCCACCTTCATTATGCAGTTGTAAGACAAAAATTCCCAATTATGGTTCTATTACTTCTCACAAAGTAATTGACCTGCCCCCAAAAATCGGACTTGGCCTCAGGGTTAGAAGTGGGTCTAAACTGAGGAGAAGATACCGCTCGATCAGGTAACGCCGGCATTCCTTGACGATTCTGGGTCTTCAGACTTAAGATTCTGAGCATATCAAACACTATGCATCATTAGTATTCCCAATCAAGCGGTTCGGAACAGATCCCATTTGGGGCACACTTTGAACCTGAACCGGACCAAGAAAAGCTGGTTCGGTTTTTGTTTTTAAGTTTTGATGAAAAGAGGAGATCGATCTATGCTGGTCAAACGTTTGCTTCAATTCAATCTGCTGGTCTCAGCCTTCATCGCGGTCACATTCATTCTCGTCCCGGGGCCAACCCTGGCTCTCTACGGTCTCAGCGGAGACGAGGCCTTCATCGTAATTGTCCGCTATTTCGGCACATCCCATGTGGCCTTTGCCGTCCTGTTGTGGCTGGCCTTGCGGGCTGATGATCCCCGGTTCCTGCGCCTGACCGTGGCTTCATTCTTCGCTGGAGACCTGACCGGGACTATCGTGCTGCTGATTGCCCAACTGAGTGGCGCGATGAATTCCATGGGGTGGGCGCTGGTTGGCCTATCTCTGCTTTTTGCACTCGGCTATGGATATGGCATGCTGAAAAAACACCCGGCGGCATGATCCTTGCTGCCGGTCTTACAATACAGCTGCTAATTTACCTGCTTGCGCCAGAGATAAGCCTGATAGGTCTCAACCGGCTGAAGTGAGGCGTAAAGATGGGCTACGATCGGGTCTTGCGTTTCTGAAGCAATATACGCATACTGGATTCCATTGGCGCGCATCCGCTTGAAGCTCTCCAACACCATCGCCCGAGCCAGTCCTTGCCTCCGGTAATCCGGATGCGTACCCAAAGGGTCGATCTCAGCCGTATGGTTCCTTGGATAGCGCCAAACCAGATTTTCAGCTGCCAGTTCTCCATCCGGTGAAACCGCGATCAGATCCCAGTCCGCCGAATAGCTAGGCGCAGAACTCTTGCCCCTGAACCAGGCCTCATCAAGGGATGCCCCCCAGATGCTGTTCTCCAGATCGATCCGGGCTTTGGGGTCGGGGTATTCTGCCATCGATGCGATCCGGAACCCGGGCGGCAGACTGGCCTCAGGAGTTGGCCTGGCAAGATCATAGATGCGCACATCCTCAACCGCCTCCCCCTTCTCGTATCCGCGTTGCTCCAGCAATTTCTGCCTCTCGGTATCCCAGTCAAAGACAAATGCCCTGATCTGACCCTGGTCTCCCGCCCAGTGGCGTTCAGCCCAATCCAGCATCTCGGCTTCCAGATACCGGTGGTTATAATCGATCTGAAGAGAGGTCAGGGTATTCCCGCGGATCAGGAAACCAGCCAAATCCCCTTGCTCATCCCTCCATAAGTGAATCCGGCTGGTAAAGTACTCCACCGGTTCCAGGAAGCGGGAGCCGTGATTCCAGTTTTCGATCACCGCCAGTCTCAGGTTGAACGGCTTTCTGCTCACCAGATAGCTCTTCACCAGAAGTTCCCGCATCTCCTCGAATTCCGTCTCGCTATGGGTATAGTCAACCTCGCGTATTGTCATGGGTCCTCCCAAAAATATTACTATGTCCGTAGCTGCCCACCTGAGTGAAAAACCTAACTTTTCTTGCATATAACCTGCCCACAACACATTATACATTTAAACACCCCGATGCTATTTGTTCAATGTGAAACCTGGAGAGAAAGAGTAAGAGATGAAATGGTAATTGGATGATCGCTTGGAATTGACAGGTTCGTGTCTTTTCCCACTCAAAAAAGCCGTTGGGGTTTCTACTATAAGATATAATCACTAAACAAAAGTGAGAACTTCACTTCTCCACTTTTCACCATCCATGAATCGACAAAGAAACGGATTTGGAGACATTGAAATGATCACTGATGATACTACAACCCCCGAAGTTGAACGACATACGATTGGGCAGTCCATAGGTTTACATCTGCTGCCCGGCATACTAGTGGGCGCTTTTTATTACGCAATCGCCCAGCCAATCAGAAACCTGGGTTATCCCTCCATGGCGGCCATGATGCTGGCGGCCATTTTTATTTTAATTCCATTCGAGTTAGGGTTCTTGCTGTATCAAGGCAAGAAGAAAAACGGGACCCTTTCGCTAGAGGGGATCGTGCTTTACCGCCAGCGAATTTCAGTTTGGCAATACCTGCTTTGGGTTCCTGTAATATTTGTCTTAACCGGTTTGCTTTTTTCCATTTTGACTCCAGTATCTGATTTTCTTGGAACGCTGTTCACCTGGCTGCCAGAGGTGCTGCGGTATGATATGGGTCTCGGTGGAGAGTATTCCAGGTCTGTTTTGATCAACACCTATCTCCTGGCTTTCATTTTTGGTGTCCTGATTGCACCCACGGTAGAAGAACTTTATTTTCGTGGATATCTCTTGCCTCGGATGCCCCGGTTTAAAGGCTGGACGCCAATACTCCATAGCACGCTTTTCGCACTCTATCATACCTGGACACCCTGGATGGTCATTACCAGAGCAATCGGGCTGTTGCCGATGATCTATCTTGTGCAGCGCAAAAGGAATATCTACTTAGGAATCCTCATCCACATCTTTGCTAACGCCGTCGACATCATTGTTGGCGTGGCGTTTATTTTGAGTCTATCTAACTAAGTTCGCGCTAACATAGTTGCGACTAACCTATTCCACTGATCCACCTACCAAGGAGCATTGAAATGCCTGAACAGAACACTGTAAGAAAACCATTTGTGTTTTTCTTACTCACCTTTGCCTACTCATGGTTGCTGTGGTTGCCTTCCATCCTGAGCGGGTGGGGGGTTGAAATTCCCTTCAACATTACGGCATATACTTCTGTTGTCGTCCCGATTGGGGCATTCGCCCCCTTGTTGGCTGCCATCACTCTGATATTCCGTCAGGGACGTTGGCCAGGGGTCAAGGCATTTTTCCGCAAGGCCTTTGATTTCCGGGTAAAGCCTCTTTATTATATTCTTGCGTTTTTACTGCCAATCGTTATCCATGCGATTGCTCATTATCTAGCCCCGATGATGGGACTTGAAATCGCCGACACATTGATGCCTGCCGATCTGCCAGTCCAACCTATCGTTATGGCGATCCCATACTTTTTCCTGATGCTCATCATTGGCGGTGGACAGGAGGAATTTGGCTGGCGCGGCTATGCTCAGGAACCCTTGCAAGACCGCTTTGGCGTCGTACCTGCCAGCCTGCTGATCGGCGTTATTTGGGGGTTCTGGCATTTGCCTTTATGGGTGATGCCCGGAGATGGACATTCGACCTACCCGTTCATCGCTTTCCTGCTGATGACAACCAGCATCTCTGTGGTTTATGCCTGGCTGTACAATACTAGCGGCAAAAAACTGACTATCGCCATAATCTTCCATGCGATGAATAACACTGCCGCTCCCCTGATCCCGTTTCTTCACATGCAGGACGGGAAACCCGAGACCGCCTATTGGGTATATGCTGGAGTGAATGTTGTCGTTGGGTTTATCTTTGCGTATATTATTATAAAAGACACGGAAAAATAATCTTAGCAAATTGTTTTTTTCCCCAAAGATGATTCGAAAAAACTTTCGCGGCATAAAAAACGGCTCAGGATCATCCTGAGCCGTTTTTGAATTCATTTAGGTTTTTACAGATGGAGAATCTGGAATTATTGCCTAATCTTCTGCCCCAAGCCGCGGATTATAGACAAGGGCCTGGCTGGCGGAAAACTCCTTGTACACCTGGATAGCTTCCTCGCGCAGCACATCCTCTACCAGCTCGATGCCGCGCTGCTTCAATTCATTCCGCCACTCTGGGTGGATCGGACCTTCATCAAACCCGGTGATCTCTTCCAGTTCCGGCCCGGCTCCTGCGATCACAAGCGACCGCACGCCAGACCACAACACGGCGCCAAAACACATCGTGCACGGACGCCAGTTGACCACCAACTGGTGCGCCGGCAGCCCGGCAGCGCCTAGATCATACACGCCGAGGATCTTTTGCGCCAACGAGAGCGCCAACACCTCGGCATGGGCAGAGGAGCAATTGAACGGCACCACTCGGTTGACCCCGATGACGACCAGTTTGCTGGTATCCCGCTCGAATACTCCGGCGGCGAATGGGCCACCTGTCTGGCGCTGGAAGTTGATCCGCGAAAACCCGATCACCTCCGCCATCCGGTCTTCGATCGTGGGGAAGAATTCCGGCAGCTGATTGTGCCGCTCCACGGCCCAGTCCGGCAGGTCCAGCATAAATCCGGTATTGGCGCTGTTGTAGATTTTCTCTTGATCCTTCATCTTTTCACCACTTAATTTATCTCCCTATGTTGATGTGTCAACGAACTGATAAACACAACCTTTCCCGAAAAATCTTCACATCTCACATTATACAATTTCTCTTCGGAATTTTTGGTTTAAGAGGATGGAGTAATTCGGAACAGACCTCATCCAAGATACACGAAAACTACTCAACGTTATCTTGAGAAGCGGTTGTCTGCAAAAAGTTATAGACAGGGGCGGAATTTGGGAATTTCACTGGACATCCGAAATTGATGAAATCAGTTTCGGAACAGAATCTTACACTTACCTGAATGGTACGGTTTGCGCGGCATCCATTTCGGGCATATTTCGGGTGTCACTGACATCTGCCCAAAAGTGCAGGGCTTCCTCTAGCACAACCCCGGTCAGTAACTGGTAATTGAAGATGGCCCTCTCAAGCATTTCTGCCGCATCTGAGCGAAGGTCAAAGCTCAGCGAGTCATCACCAGAATAATGCTTTAGTTCATTGCGGGTTTGATTCAGAAGATCAGCTACCAGTTTCTCTGTTTCCGGGTCTGTGTCACCAGCCTGCTCTACCAATGTGACAATCTCGTTTTTCAATTGGTTGAATGAGGGCTCACGGCCAAGACGCTGAAGCCGCTTGCCAAGAATTTCTTCTGCCGCTCCAGCCAAAGTAAGCGCGGATAAATAATCCTTCTCGGACCAGAGCCTGAGTGCTACGAGAAGCTGGTGTTCAGCAATCTGTTCAGCGGATAGAGTCGAATTAGTCATAGTTCTACACTAAGGGGTATGTAGCAGAATTCTTATTATAATAGCTTTCTCTTATACTATTATACGAAATTTTTTGAGTATACTTTGTTTATTGATAGGATTTAATATTCAGGCAGAGTGCGCTTCCCCTTACAAGCGTCACATAAGAAACCAGGAGCCGTTTTATGGACCAGAAAGCCTTTCAAAACTTTTACCCCGATGAACTGAGTTACTGCTATGGCTGCGGGAGGCTCAACGAGCACGGCTTGCAGATCAAGACCCACTGGGAGGGCGAGGAATCCGTCACCGTCTACCAGCCTTTGCCTCAGCACATGGCAATCCCCGGCTATGTGTACGGCGGTCTGATCTCCTCCCTGATCGACTGCCACAGCACGGGCACCGCCGCGGCGGCGGCATACCGGCAGGAAGGGCGTGAGATGGGCACGCAGCCTCCATTCCGCTTTGTGACTGCCTCTCTGCATGTGGATTATCTGCGCCCGACGCCATTGGGCCTGCCGCTGGAAGTCCGTGGGGTAGTGGAAGAGATAAAAGAACGCAAGGTGGTGGTCAGCTCAACCCTGATTGCTAATGGCGAAGTTTGCGCTATAGGCAGAGTAGTGGCCGTCAAAATGCCAGAGGGTTTGATTGCGAAGGACTTGCAGGAATAAAATCTGGGCTTTCCCCTTCTCCTTATGAAGGAGAAGGACCGGGGATGAGGTTGACAGCAGCGGTGGGGGAGAGATTGTGAGTTTGCTTCTATCGCCCGCGAAAACAGCATGCCCATCACAATGACACTGATTCGCATATCTTTGATGAGAATTGGATGAGGAGTGCTCCACCGCGCTTGACAACGACATCTGGATCCTATATACTTTGATTAGATGATTATCTAACATAGATGGAGGTCTAATTATGGATGACAAAGAGTTCGAAACTCCCCTGAAGTTTTATCAAAGCACCGGCCCGTTCCTGCAGGCGATGCATGCCCCGCTGAACGAGAAGCTGACCAAACTGTTTGAGGACCAAGGCGCGGCCGAGGGTGCCGATAGTTTGTTCGCCCAGGTAGCCGCCGGGGTATACCCCCAGAAAGCGCTGACCGCCGAGTTTTTAGCCCGCTCTCCTTACGGCAACCCGGAACAGCTTTCGGCAGCGCTCAAAGAAAGTGCCGGCCGCGGCTGGATCACCCTCAGTGAGGTGGGCTTTACCGCCACCGACAAGGCCCTCACCCTGACCGGGAAGATCATCGACCTGCTTACCGAGCACTGTGCCGGGCTGCAAACCGAACCCGCAGATATTCACAGGGCGGTGGAATTGCTTGTCAAACTGGTGGACGGCGCTGAGAAAGCTAATGTCAAGATCAAGCCGACCTTCACCTTTGCCCGCAATTACGAGTATGAGGATAAGACCCCCTCGCTGCTGTGGGTGCGGCGTCACATCCTCTCGCTGGCTGCCTACCGGGACGACTGCCACCTGGACGCCTGGCAGTCCCAATATGACTTACCTGGCTATGTCTTCGAGGCTTTCACTTTCATCTGGCAGGGAGATGCCAACACCGCCGCCGCGCTAGCCGAGACGCTTCCTTTCCGCAGCTATACCGAGGAAGATTACGCCGGCGCGCTGGAAAAACTGGTCAGGCTCGGCTGGATCGAGCCGGCCAAAGAAGGGTTCGCGCTCACGGAGATCGGTAAGGAACTCCGTGATGAGGTTGAGATCCGCACGAATACGAACTATCAGGCAGCTTTTGCTGTGCTTACCGACGATGAACTTAATGAGTTGATCAGTTTGATCGAGAAATTGACGGCTGCGATCGCACCACCTGAGACGGAGGAAGAAGCACAGCAATCCTGAGGCTGCCCGAAAGGCAAACACATGCACACAGGATTGAGGAAAGCGGTCAGGGTTGACCAATCAACCAGGAAAACGATGGAGATGAAGAAAAGAGGAGAAGCCTGCTGCTGTAAAACGGAGGAACCGGAGGTCGAAACTACGATTAAGGTTCCTGCTGCCCAGCCCCAACCGGACTGGCAGAAGGAAGAGCCGCCTTACTTCCACCGGGATATTTTTTAGCCCGCTGGCGATAAGGACTGGAGAAAGCTATGGAACAGATTGATATATTTGAAATGGAACTGGAACCGGAAAAGCGCTACCGCCTCCCTGAACTGCCTTTAGCGCAGGTCCAGGATAATCCGCAGGTATTCCAACTGGTGGTTGAGACCACCCATTACCGCATCGAGATCGAAATAGGATAAGACATGCTGAAACGAACATTAGGCAGATCAGGGATTGAGGTCAGCGCATTTGGCCTGGGATGCTGGGCGATCGGCGGCCCATGGTGGGTGCTGGACGAAGGCAAGAAATATCCCGCCGGTTGGGGGAATGTGGATGACCAGGAATCCATCCGGGCGATCCACGCCGGTCTGGATGCGGGAATCAACTTCTTCGATACCGCTGCCAATTACGGCACCGGGCACAGCGAGGTGATTCTCGGAAAGGCGCTGGCTGGCAAACGTGACGAAGTAGTCATCGCCACCAAGTTCGGCCATATTATTGATGAGGAAACCAGGCTGATGTACGGCGATGATGACCAGATCCTGGCAAATGTGCGCCAGGACTGCGAGAATAGCCTGCGCCGCCTGAACACCGACCATATCGATATCTACCAGCTCCACCCGGCCCTGTATGATCCGGAGAAAGCGGTGCTGCTGATGGAAGTGCTCGAAGAACTGGTGGTTGAGGGCAAGATCCGCTGGTACGGCTGGAGCACCGATACGGTCGACCGGGCAGCGATCTTTGCCGAGGGCGAACACTGCACCAGCGTGCAGTTTGCTCTCAACGTAGCCCACGATAACCCGGAGATGCGCCAACTGTGCGCCAATGCCAACCTTGCTGGGATCAACAAAAGCCCATTAAGCCGCGGCATCCTCACCGGGCGATTCGATAAAGAGACCACCTTTGAGGAAACCGATCACCGCAGCCGCTTCAACTTTACCGAGGGGGCCGCGGCACTGCGTCTGCGCCAGTTGGATGCTGTCCGGGAGGTGATGACCGCCAACGGTCACACCCTGCCGCAGGCCTGTCTGGCCTATATCTGGGCGCTGGATGAGAATATGGTCCCCATCCCGGGCTTCCGCACGGTCGCCCAGGTGGAAGAAAATGCACAAGCGCTGCATCTTGGTCCCCTGAACCAGGGGCAGGTTCAGGAGATCCGGGAGATCCTCTCCGGGATCGAAGTGGAACAGGATGCGAATCTTTAGCGAGAAAGCCTGACCGTTCTTGCTCCTCCAAATCAGGTGGGCAGTCAGGCAACTTTGCCCACCTGAGCAATTATTCGATATAATCAATGTATTAATGTCTTGGTTCCCAGGAGGTGCCATTTGAGCACACTGACAACATCCGCACACAAGATCACCGCCAAGGTCAGCATCCCAGCCCCGGTAGCCCAGATCTATTATCTGGTGTCCACCCGCTCGGGTTGGCTGGACTGGTTTGCCAACAAAGGTTATGGCAAGGTTGGCCCGCAGGGTGTTCTGCAGATGTACCACCCCAAATTGGGCAGCCATCTGGCATTTGTGTTTCAGGAACTTGTGCAGGATGAGCATGTGCGCTTCAATACTCTGGATACCGAGACATTGGAGACCAGTGAAGTGCAGATCGATCTGGCCGCTGACGGCGGTCTGACCATCCTCACGGTCACCCAGACTGGCCTCGATGATGAGGAGGCTACCCGCTGGCAGGCGATCTGGCAGGAGAGCATCGATAGCCTCAAAGAGATCATTGAGACTGGCAAAGACCCCCGCATGTGGAACCGCCCGTTTTTAGGCGTGACTGTGGAGGATTGGCTCTCGCCGGAATCCGCTGCGGAGCGCAGCCTGGCGATCGAATCCGGGATGCTGTTGAACAACGTCTTTGAGGGCAAAGGCGCGGAGCAGGCCGGTATCCAGGGCGGGGATGTGATCCTCTGGCTAGCCGGTATCGAGATCGTGGACTACGAATCTCTTCTGAAGGTCTATAAAGATCATCAAGCCGGGGCTACCATCCCGGTGGTGTATTGGCATAAAGGCGAGCAGTTTGAATCGGAGTTGACCCTGTCATCCTTCCCGGTGCCGGAAGTGCCCGCCACCACCCAGGATCTGGCCGATATCCTGGCGGCATTTTTCCATAAAGCCAACAAGAAGATCGATCACCTGCTGGCCGGGCAGAGCGAAGCCCAAACCGGCTACCGTCCAGCGGCCGGGGAATGGAGCGCCAAAGAAGTGGTTGCTCATCTGATCGCCTCTGAGAGCGATTCGCTGGTCTGGCTGGGATCTTATATCGCTGGGCGGGAGTGCTACCCGTACACTTCCGGCGTCCCGGCGCGGATCAAGATGATCACCTCGATGCACCCGACGATGAAAGCCCTGCTGAAGAAACTCACCCAAACCCAGAATGAACTGGTCGCCATGGTGCGCGAGATCCCGGCAGAAATGTCCGGACGAAAGACCAGCATGATCCGGCTGGCTTTTGCCTATGGGTTCGATATCAGCCTGCACTATCGTGACCATCTCAACCAACTGAAGGAAACTCTGGAAATGGCCGCTGATGTGCGTCCCAGCTAGGGCGCTGACGGAATTGGAGACCAAGGCCGGGACGCGTTTCCGGCCTTTTCGTTTGGGGACAGGGCGGCTGTGATCAGATTGCAACCTTGTAAACCGCATAAGTTGCGTAGGAATCTGATTTTAGATTACAATACCAGCACATTCTCGCATTCAGAGGTATTTCTATGACGCTCAAACCAGATATCAAAGTCCGATGGGACCATGGCACCGCTTACGACTTTTTGTCCAGCCTGCATGTGCTCCATTTTCCGGATGAATATGGTTTGCGCGGCGCTTGGGCGGCAGGGGTTCGCTCCCGGCTGCCCAATGAGGTGCGGGATTTCCTTGAGGGAGTGATCGGTAATTTTAATATCCCGCTGGGCTGGATCAACAGCCTGCCGGAGCCGAAGGACGCCGCTACCGCACTGGTGGCTTTGAAGCGCATCCCTGAGGATGGGTGGCTGGCAACCCTGCGCCTCAGCCCGGTAGATTCCGAGGAATGCCTGGCGCTGCTGCAGAAGACCAGCGAGCGCGGCACCTGGGATCAGGAAACCCTGGAAGAGCTGATGTGGATCTGGCGGCGAGCCGGCAAGGAGCAACGCGTGATCCCTGGGCCGGTGAACGAGAAGCGGGCGGGAGATATCCTCAATCTGTATGCTGCCCCGGCCAAATTCGGCGGGCAGTACCTGGAGGCGCTGGAGACCTATTACAAGGTGTTCTTCTCCGAAGAGGAAAAACGCATCGCCCCCAAACTGAACCAGGCCCTGGCGAAAGCCCAGAAGATCAAAGCCGAACAGGGCGACTTCAATTACCTGACCTCGGCACTCGATCAGGCCGGGTTGGCGGCTTGTGACGGGGTGGAGGAGATCGTGCTGGCGCCATCCTACTGGTGTGCCAGGGACTTCCAGCAGGGTGCTGACTGCAAGCAGATTGTGATGCTGTTCGCTGCCCGCCCCAAAGAGGAATCGCTGGTGCCGGGTGAGGTGGTTCCCGAAGACCTGCTGCTGCGCCTCAAGGCGATGACCGATCCCACCCGGATGCGCATCCTGCGCTACCTGCTCCAGGAGCAGCTCACCCCGGCGGAACTGGCCCGGCGTCTGCGACTGCGTGCCCCGACTGTCACCCATCACCTGCACGTGTTGAAAGCCTCAGGGATGGTGCAGTTCGTCAAGAAGGGCAAGAACGAGCATCTCTACTTTGCCAAGATGGATTCGATCCGCGAGACCTATGCCCTGCTGAAGGATTTCCTCGAGCAGGATGTCAACGTGGTGGAGGGATTTGACTTCCTCGATAACGAACTGCTGTAGAAGGATATTGAATTTGCCAGCCTGAGATTGGTAGCACAATCTCGATTTCCAGACCCTCAACCCGTCCAATCAATTGGGCGGGTTTTTGATTGGAATTCTGTATAATGGAAGATGCAGATAAAGAAAGTAGTGCAAAGGTTTTGATTTTTCGGATCTTTTATTTGAAATCGGAGTCGAAGATGGATAAGCAAAAAATCCCAACCGGATTGAAGTCTGCGGGTAGAATTCTTTTCCGGATCGTTTTTGTGGTATTCTTTGTGGCTTCATTTTGGTCAATTGTAGATTTAGACGGGCTGAACAGTCCACGACGGTGGGAAACTGTTATCCGCATATTTACAGCGCTCTCACAGCCGAACTTCTCTGATCCTGAGACTGTTCAGGTGGTACTCTCCAAGATTCTGGAAACCTTTGAGATGGGCTTCCTGGCTACTACGATTGGCGCAGTTCTGGCGACCCCATTCACTTACTTGACTGCTCGATCTTCTTCCCCCTGGGGAAAAGGGTTCAGAATCCTTTTGGAACCGGTGCTTTTGATCGTGCGGTCGATACACCCGTTGGTCGGTGTGATCTTTGCAGTCACGATAACTGGGTTGGGACCTGCAGCAGGAGTGCTGGCTATCGCCATCTACTCAACGGCAGTCCTGATCGGAATCTTTTCAGAGTATGCCCAGGAGTATAGATCCCTGCGTTGGGCTGAGCTGATCAAGGTGTATTTCCCGGGACTGGCCTTCAAGCACATGCCAGTCAATTTGCTGATCGCCACTGTGATCGGCTTCACTGGCGGCGGAGGGATTGGTTTTATCCTTCAGCAGAAAATCAACCTGTTGAATTACAGGGATGCCAGTGTGGTCCTGATCGCCTGTATTGTGATGATTGGCAGTATCGATCTGGCAAGCCGGGCAGTTTGGCGCAAAATTTTAAAAAAGGCTGAACTGAATCAAACGATTTGAGTAGTGGAGGGATGGTGCAGATGTCTAGAAAGTGGTTTGAACTCCTGATCCTTGGCCTGATCGTGACCCTTTTGGTGGGTTGCCAGCCGCAGATCCCGGAGCGGCCGCCGTCACCCTCGATGAAAGGGGTCGAGCTGTACAGTTGGCAGACGGAGGCGGGCGAGTGGCGCTATTCCCTGCTGCCGGGCACCAACCGCGAGAAGACCTACGACGAGGTAGTGGCTGATCCGCTCACCCAGGCGGGACTGGAGAACGAGATGGGTTATCTCTCGGAAGGGGAGTTTGTCTTCTGGATGAATTGGGTCGAGGGGGAAGAGGGACGGGAGATGCTGGCCTTTCCGCCAGATGATGTGATCGCTGATATTGTGGTGTATGCCGCAGATCTGGGGATCGAGCTGGTAACCTTCAATCCCTGAGCTGAGGAGGAAAATTTGAGCACACAGTACATTCTGATCCTCATCCTGGCAGTGACGGTGACCCTGCTGATCCGGGCCGAGATCCTCACGATCAAGCGCCAGATCTACCTCTTCAAGCCGGTCTCCACTTTGCTGGTGATCGCGATTGCAGTGCTGTCCTTTGGCGCGTCAACCTTCAACCCGGTGTATTCCTGGGGCGTGCTGATCGGGCTGCTGTTCTCCTTCGGCGGGGACATGGCTTTGATGTTCCAGGAGCAGCGCAAACCGTTCATCATCGGGCTGGGACTGTTCCTTTTGGGGCACATTGTTTACACAGTGGTATTTTCCCGCCTGGGTCAGCCATCAATGCAGGATCTGTTATCCGGGTTGATTGTACTGTCAGTTGGTGTTGGTTTCTACCGTATGATCCATGCCAACCTGGGCCCGATGAAGATTCCGGTGATCGCCTATATCGTGATCATCTCGCTGATGGTGGTGCAAGCGTCATCCACATTCGCCAGCCCACTGTTCAGCCAGCAGCAGGCCTGGATGATCTCGGCAGGGGCTTTGCTGTTCTACATCTCGGATGTGATCCTGGCGGCGACCCGCTTCTGGCGTCCCTGGAAGTACGGGCGGATCAGCCTAGGGTTCTACTACGCCGGTCAACTGCTGATCGCCTTGGCGGCGAGCGATTTTGGGTAGACTGTTTCTCCTTGATATAATTGTGCCATGAAGAAAAGCATCTCCACCGATCAGACCGCCGAGAATATCGAGGCGGTATTGTCCCTTCTGGCTGGGATGCCAAGCCGCCTGGAAGCGCTTGCCGGGCAGCTCACCCCCGAGCAGCAGATCACCCCGGTCGGGCTAGGAGAGCGCACCCCCACCGAGATGCTCGCCCATATGCTCCACTGCGAGGCCGTCTCGGTGGAGATGATCACCCTGGCGCTGTCCCGCAAGGAACCGCTGATCTCCGGCATCCATCCCGAACGGGACTTTGGCAAGCTGTTCAACCTGAGCCAGTACGATTTCGATCACCTGCGGACGTATTACGATCTCCGCAGGGAGTTCTTGCTGAATGTGCTCAGCGGATTGAGCGACAGGCAGTGGTCCCGCACGGTGCGCAAGGAAGGCAAGGCGCGTCGCGAATCGGTGTACTGGCTGGCGCGCGGCCAGGCGCTGCATGAGGACGATCATCTGCGGGAGATAGAAGACTTTGTCTGATGATAAATTTAACAACCTGAAGCGGCCGCGCCACCCAATGCCCGAGTTTGTCCGGGAAGCGTTGGAAGGGCATACTCTGATGAGTGCCTACCAGGCCCGCCCGGCCTATCAACAGAATGACTACATCGGCTGGATCACCCGCGCCAAGCGGCAGGAGACCAAGACCAAGCGTCTCAGCCAGATGCTGGAAGAATTAGCCGCCGGGGATGTGTATATGAAGATGGACTGGAAGCCTGGCCGATTTCAGATAAAAACCACCAAAATTCGCATTTACAGTCTCTATGGAGGCAGAAAATGAAAAGAAAACTGGGACGATCTGGTATAGAAGTCAGCGCTATGGGGCTGGGATGTTGGGCGGTGGGCGGCCCGTGGACCTTCAACGGCTCGCCGGCGGGCTGGAGTGTGGTGGATGATGACGAATCCATCCGGGCGATCCACAAGGCGATCGAGATGGGAGTGACCTTCTTCGATACGGCCGCCAACTACGGCGCCGGTCACAGCGAGAAACTGCTGGCCAAAGCGCTCAAGGGCCACCGCAAGCAGATGGTGATCGCCACCAAGTTCGGCTATAAGGTGGATGAGGCCAACAAGGCGGTGACTTATTACGGCTCCAGCGAGGAAGAAAGCGATGTCTCCGGGCACCTGCGGGGGGACGTGGAAGACAGCCTGCGCCGGCTGGGGACCGACTATATTGACGTCTATCAGCTGCATGTCTGGGGGCTGCCGATGGAAGAGGCCTTCAAGGTGCGCGAAATCCTGGAAGCGCTGGTGGATGAGGGCAAGATCCGCACATATGGCTGGAGTACCGACCGCACAGATGCGGTGGCCGAGTTTGCCACTTTGTCCAACTGCGCCGTGGTACAGCAGCAGTTCAGCGTGCTGGACGGCAACAACGATCTGCTCGCCCTGGCAGAAGAACGCAACCTGGCGAGCATCATCCGCGGGCCGCTGGGGATGGGCTTGCTGACCGGCAAGTTTGTCCCCGGGACGCGCTTTGCCGATGATGATGTCCGCACCCACGCCGAGTGG
This sequence comes from uncultured Chloroflexia bacterium, assembly GCA_963722735.1. Classification (GTDB taxonomy): domain Bacteria; phylum Chloroflexota; class Anaerolineae; order Anaerolineales; family UBA11579; genus UBA11579. The sequence goes on along the minus strand of CAVROH010000007.1, from coordinate 4,422 downwards.
CACCCCGGCTTCAAGGACGGGTCACCCGACCCAGGAATGGCTGGATGCCCTGGAGTCGATGCGCGGCGTACTCACCAGCGGCGGGCGGACCCTGGCGCAGGGTGCGCTGGCCTGGCTGTGGGCGCGCAGTGAGAACATCATCCCGATTCCCGGGTTCAAGACGGTTGCCCAGGTGGAAGACAACGCCGGGGCGATGCAGTTCGGCCCGCTGACCGCCGACCAGATGGCCGAGATCGATCAGATTTTGGGACGGGGATAATGCCTGAAGAATTTGAGCTCACAGCTAGATCTGGCCGCTGAACTCCTGGAGGTCATTTCTGAGTTGTTGCGGAAGAAATACATCCTCCCGGAGGTGGCGGAGGAGGTCTGCCAGGCGCTGGAACAGCATCTGGCATCGGGCGTGTATGCCGATATCGACGAGGGGGAGTTCCTGGGATACGCCATCACCCAGCACATGCAGGCGGTCTCCAATGACGAGCACCTGTGGGTGCGCTACCATGAGGATCCACTGCCGGAGCACCATGGCTCGCTGCTGGAGAATGAGGAGAAGCTCGCTGAGATCAAGGCGATCGCCCGCCAGCGCAATTACGGCATCCCGCGGGTGGAGCGGCTGGCGGGGAATGTCGGGCTGATCGAGATCCGCTACTTCTACCGCCCGGAATGGGGCGCACGGGAGACGGCTGTCTCGGCGATGAACTTCCTCGCCAATATGGATGCCCTGATCTTCGATCTGCGCGAGTGCCAGGGCGGGAATCCCAACTCGGTGGCCCTGGTCAGCAGCTACCTGTTTGAGGGGGAGCCGGTGCACCTCAACAGCCTGTACTGGCGGGATGAGGACAAGACCGAGGAATACTGGACCCTGCCGGAAGTGCCCGGTTCGCGGATCGGGGATAAGCCCGGTGTATGTGCTCACCAGCAGGACGACTTTCTCCGCCGGGGAGGAGTTTGCCTACAACCTGCAGGCGCTGAAGCGAGGCGGTGTTGGTTGGTGAGACCACCTCCGGCGGGGCGCACCCCGGATCGCCTTTCCGGCTGCATCCCCACTTTGAGATGTTTGTCCCCATGGGGATGGCGATTAACCCGGTCACCGGGGGGAATTGGGAGGGGGTGGGTGTTATGCCGGATGTGGAAGTCCCGGCCGGGGAGGCGCTGGATATGGCCCATAAGCTGGCCCTGGAAGGGGTGATCGCTTCACTGGAGGGGGCGGAGGCGCGTGCGGAGGAGATGCTGCTGGCAGAGGCGCAGGCGAAGTTTGTAGAGCTGAAGGGGGCGTGAAGTCATATCCTGAAATATTTCCTTGAGAAGACAGGAGATACGTAGTCCGGAGTTAATATTTGCTTTGTTAGGGACCGGCTGGCCTACAACCCCGCCTGGGGAGGGCCGCCTCCCTGGACCCCTCGATGTGAGGCCAACCTGACCAGTAATACCAAGAGGCTCTATTCCATTACCAAGGAGATTGGCACAGCGGATAATTTCCCTTTCCTTAATTGTGGGGGACTATATTTCGATGCCCAAGCACCTTGACCGCAAAGGCCCACACATCGGTGCGCTCTTCGATCAGCTTCTTGATCGGCTTGCCCAGCCCGTGACCGGCACGCGTCTCGACGCGCAGCAGGTAGGGGTGATAGGGCGCCGCTTCGGTCTGCAGGCGGCAACAAACTTTTTGGAGTGGAGGGCACCACCCGGTCGTCGGTGTCGGCGGTGGTGACGATGATCGGCGGATAAAGCACGCCTTCTTTGATGTTGTGCAGCGGCGAGTAGGCATACAGGAACTTGAAGTGCTCGGGGTTCTCCTCGGCGTTGCCGTACTCCGGAGACCAGAAGTGGCCCAGGGTGAACTTGTGGTAGCGGAGCATGTCGGTGACCGGGACGTGGCAGAGCACACAGCCGTACAGCTCGGGACGCTGCAGCATGCAGGCCGCGGTCAGCAGCCCGCCGTTGCTGCGGCCTTCGATCGCCAGTTTGGGGGTGCTGGTGTACTTGTTCTCGATCAGCCACTCGGCGGCGGCGTGCATGTCGTCGAAGACGTTTTGCTTCTTCTCCAGCATCCCCGCCCGGTGCCATGCATCCCCGTATTCGCTGCCGCCGCGCAGGTTGGCCAGTGCAAACACGCCGCCCATCTCAAACCAGGTCAGGTTCCAGACCTTGAAGAACGGCGTCTGGGCCAGGTTGAACCCGCCGTACCCGTACAGGATGGTGGGGTTCTGCCCGTCCAGCTCGATATCCTTTTTGTGGGTCAGGAAGAGCGGTACCTGGGTGCCGTCCTTGGAGGTGTAGAACACCTGGGTGGTGATGTAGTCCTCGATAGGGAAGTCGATCCCCTGATCGTCGGCAAACGGGACGAGCGTCTCAGTCTCAAAGTCGAAGTAGAAGATCGTATCCGGGTAGAGGAAGGAAGCGAACTTGAAGTAGTAGCGGCTATCCTTCTGCCGCCGGAAACCGGCTCGGCGGTGCCCAGTGCGGGCAGGGGGATCTTCGCCCAGGGGGGTGCCGTCGAGTTGGTAATATTTGATCTGATGGGAGGCGTGGTGGAAGAATGTCACCACCAACTTGTTATCCACCATGCTGGTATAGCTGATGGCGTCCTCTCCCTCGGGGATGATCTCTTTCCAGTGTTCCGGTTCGGGATGTCGCAGGTTGATCGCCACGATCTTGCTGTTGGGGGCGTCCAGGTCGGTGCGGACGTAGAAGGTGTCACCCACGCTGCCGATCATGCGGAAAGCGGCCTGCTCGGGCTCGTAGAGGTGGATGAAATCGCCATCACTGTCCAACTTGCGGTAGTAAACCCCGGTGCGCGGGTCGGTGCCGTGGTAGACCGAGAGCACCAGGTATTCCCCGTCGCTGGTGACGTCAGCCATCACGCCGAGGGTCTTCTCCTCGTGCTGGAAGACCTTGACATCTTCAGACTGCGGCGTACCGAGGGTGTGCCAGCAGATGTGGCGGTAGTTATTGCGGTCTTCGGGGGGGACGGTGTCGGGGTCGGGCAGGCGGTTGTAGATAGAAGCCGGTCTTCTCCGGGTGCCAGGCCGGGTAGGGGAACTTGGTAAAGGTCAGCACCTCGTCAAAGTGCTGATTTTTCGCCACGTCCAGGATGTGGATCTTCTGCCAGTCGGAGCCGGACTCTGCCAGCGAGTAGGCCAGTAACCCTCCGTCTTTGGTGTAGCTCTGCACCATCAGGGCGACGGTGCCGTCCTCGGAGAGGGTGTTGGGATCCACCAGCAGCACAGGATCGCCATCTCCTTCCGGCAGATAAGGGCGGGCTGGTTCTGCGTCCCGAGTTGCGGGTGTAGAAGGTGCGCTCGCCTTTCTGAAAGGCTGAAGTGTAATGTGGGAACCGCCACAGCTCGGTCAGGCGGTCCTTGATCTTCTGGTAGGCGGGGTCCTGGTCAGGAAGCCGTCCTTCAGGGCGTTCTGCGCCTCGGTCCAGGCTTTGGTCTCGGGGTTGTCGGGGTCCTCCAGCCAGCGGAATGGGGCTGGTACGGGTGTGCCGTGATAGTCTTCGACCAGGTCATCCTCATTGGTTTCGGGGTAGCGGTACAGGGCTTTTTTCATTGGGATGTGCCTCCTTGTGGTGTCCTGATTATACCGCCTAGACCAATTGCTCGATAGCTTCAAAGAAAAAACGCCTGGTCATAAGCATGCCAGGCGTTAGTTTTTGTGTGATGTTCCTAATGCTGCAGGATCTGCGAGAGGAACAGTTTGGTGCGTTCGTGCTGGGGGTTGTTGAAGAGACCATCGGGGGTGGTATGTTCGACGATGAGGCCCTCATCCATGAAGATGATTTCGTCAGCGGCGGAGCGGGCAAAACCCATCTCGTGCGAGACACAGACCATGGTCATGCCTTCCTTGGCGAGGTCGAGCATCACATCCAGCACTTCCTTGATCATCTCCGGATCCAGGGCGCTGGTCGGCTCGTCGAAGAGCATGATCTTGGGGTTCATTGCCAACGCCCGGGCGATCGCAACGCGCTGCTGCTGACCGCCGGATAGATTGCCAGGATATACATCCGCTTTTTCGCGTGATGCCTACCCGTTCGAGCTGTTTCAAGGGCGATTTCTTTAGCCTCATCTTCGCTGCGCCTACGCACGACCTTTTGCGCCAGGGTGACGTTCTCCATGGCCGTGAGATGGGGGAACAGATTGAAGAGCTGGAAGACCATGCCGATCTCAGCCCGGACCAATTGAGATGTTTTTGGTTTCCGGTGAGATTTTCGCCATCAATCCAGATTTCCCCCTGGTGGGTTTTTCCAGATGGTTGATGCAGCGGAGCATGGTGGATTTCCCTGAACCGCTGGGTCCGATGACGACGACGACTTTACCGCGTTTGACATCCAGGTTGACGCCATCCAAGGCTTTGACGGTGCCAAAGTGTTTATATAGGTTTTTGACTTCGATGATCTTGTCACTCATTGCTCATCCGCCT
>CAVROH010000006.1:0-42215 GCA_963722735.1 uncultured Chloroflexia bacterium | reverse complement strand
CTGATTATCTAACGGATTGATCTCCTGATCAGGATCAAATTTCACTCAACCGATCCCCTATCTCGGCCTGTGCGGTTCTCAACAACTCAAAAATCGGCTCTAACCTTTGATAGCGTTCGTGGTTTTCCTGCACTGGCTCAGAGACACTCTCCACCTGATGAATTTCATCAACTTTCGAAAAATCATCCCAGATACCACAACCCACGGCGGCAATTGCGGCGGCCCCCAGACGAGCCAGCTTCCTCACCAATATTGGTTTTGATGATCTTCATGTCAAATCACATCGGCAAAGATCTGCCGCCAAAACTCGCTTTTGCTTCCACCACCAACGATCACCATCTCGTTACTCAGGTTGGAGAACTCTCTTAAGACCTTCAGCACCAGCCCAAGGTTGATCGCAATCCCTTCCATCCCCGCCCTGACCATATCCGCCCGCGTGTGGCCCAGGTCCAAGCCGGAGAAAGCTCCCCGGATATTGGCGCTCGGTTCCTGTGATGATCCCCCTGCCAGGCTGGGATTGAACAGCAAGCCTTTTGCCCCCAGGGCAGACTTCTCCGCCAGTTGGGTCATCAGGTCATATACATTTTCACCAGCTCTGACTGGCTTTCTCAATCAAGTCCGGGAACAGGGTATCCCGCAGCCAGCGGAATGAATTCCCGGCAGAGAAGATGCTGACTGCAGAAGTGAACATCCCCGGAATCACATGCGTGAATACGAATGGCCGGCTGACCGCATCCAGAACTGGTTTTTCATCCGAAACCGCAATCCATGCCGAGGACCCTAGTGACAGATAAACCCGGCCGCTTTCTGGTGTTCCGCGCCCCCAGCGCCATACAGGAGTTATCCACGCCGCCGCAAGCCACTTTTACAGATTGCGGAAGCCCCAGGCTTTCAGCTGCCTCTGGCGTGAGTGTGCCAATCACCTCTGTAGACGGCACGATCTCGGGGAAGATGCTGGCATCCAACCCGCTGGCCTGCAAGAGTTCAGGGGAATACTGCCAGTTGACCAGATCATAGACCCCGCAGCCAGACGCATACGAATAATCAGTTTTTATATTTCCGGTGAGTCTGAAATTGATGTAATCTTTTGTGCCCAAAACCTTGTCGATCTGGTTGAAAACTTCAGGTTCGTTGTCCTGATACCACAGGATCTTGAATACCGAATACAACCTGGCGGGGAAATCCATTCCCGGTGGTCATGTACCACTTCTCTTCATCCACATTCTCAAAGAATTGTTCGGCCTGCTTCCCTGCCCGGGAATCTGACCAGATCGGCACCGATTCCCGCAGGAGGTTCCCTTCCCGATCGATCGGCACCACACCAAGGCTATGCCCGGAGATCGCCAGACCCTCAATCTCAGTCAACATCCACGCCTGATTTTTCAATCAGATCCCTCGTGCTGCCGACCATCGAATCCCACCAATCAGATGGGCGCTGCTCATGCATCCCCGATCCTGGGGATAGAAAGTATCGTAGGAATAAAAAGTGCTCGACAGGCAAATCCCCTCCGCATTATATAGAGAGGCCTTATTCCCTCCAGTGCCCAGATCGTATGCAATGATTTTCTTGGTCCATTTTCTTCCCTTTCCTTTATTCCAGATGAAGCCGCCATAGCAGTGGGGAAACTGTTTCAAATCGTAATGCCCTCCGGAAACCTTTGTTCAAATTCCTTGATCAATTCTGCCCCTCTGCTCACCCCAATCTGATCTGTCCCCGCTCGAAGGAAATCGATCGCATCATCCAGGGAATAAATCCCTCCAGATGCTTTGACGCGCATCTGATCACTGACCACCTCACGGATCAGAAGGATATCCTCAATCACAGCCCCACAGGGGTCAGGATTGACCATCTTCAGGTACTGGGTCCGTACGCCTGTGGAAGTTTTTACCATGTGCGCACCGGCACTTTCCACCAGCCTGCTGGCCCGTTGTTTTTCTTCATCATCAGCACCCAGGTTTCGATGATCACTTTTACGATCCGGCCATCTGCTCGGTTCACCACCGCTTCAATATCTGCCTGAACCAGGTCGTCCTTCCTGGATTTCAACGCGCCGATATTCATGACCATATCAATTTGCGTAGCGCCATCCCTGACGGCAATCTCGGTCTCCAGCGCTTTGACTTCTGTGGGATGGGAGCCAAAAGGGAAACCAATATTTCCACTGATCTCGATCTCGATGGCCAGCGAGCAGCTCTGCTGTCAGGGCCACGTTCACTGGATTCACACAGGCCACACCCACGTCTGTTGTAATTGCCTTCTGACAGAATTGCACGCACATCCTCCTCAGAGGCAAACTGCTGGCAGAGGCTGAACTCAATCCGTTTCTTAAATTCTTCCAGTGTAAATATGCATGTTCTCCAATATGTCCTTGATGAAATAGGAATACATTCACAGACCCTCCGAATGGAGGGTCTGTGAATTTATGTGATTTACATGAGAATCGCTTAGGTGCGCTTCTCTTTGAGCTTACCCTTTTCCTTCCGGATCTCAACAAGCCGCTTGGCATAAGGCTTATTATAGGTAGCACATGCCACCGGTTCCTGTCGGATGAGGAATTCCAGGCAGTTATCGCACAGCGAGCACCAGTTGATCTCATCGGCACGGCCTTCCAGCATCTTGATCGGAATTTCGCTGTCTGCCAGGGATTGGCGGCCCAGTGCGACCATATCCACATAGCCATCGCTGATATTCTTGTTCGCCCAATACTCAAATGTGGTTTTCTCTTTCTCTGCTGCGTGGAAATTTATCCGTCCATCGCTGTAGATCGAGTATGCCGAACCGATCACAACCGTTTCGGGTTTCAGACGCATCCCGGATAACTTTCTGGAAGGTGAAGTGTAGGTAGCCGTAATCCGGCATCCCCTTTTCCGGTTGGGTCAGGGCAAGCGTGATCGAAGGGCTGCCGGCAGATTGGATGATATAGCTGGCACCTCTTTCCTCCAGCCCCTGGCCATCTTTTGGATCTCTTCAAAATCCAGCACCGGGGTATCCGGCCCAGCTGTGCCCATCCCACCGGGGAACCCTTCCCACACCGAGATCTTTGAACCGACCAGGAAGTTTGGGATCATTGATCTCCTTGTCAATCCGCTCATAGATCTCGTAGGCGAAACGCATCCGGTTCTCGAAATGGGCCGCCATACTTCCATTTCCGGTCGTTGATACGGCCGGCAGAACTGAGAACCCAGATAGCCGTGGCAGAGCTTGACATCCACGCCATCTGCACCGGAATCGTAGGCCACCTTGGCTGAGGTCACGAATTTATCGATGATGTCCTCAACATCTTCCTCCGAGAGCAGTCTTCCGCCAAACCCTGGCAATGGCTTCACGCAAACCCTTTCGGAAAAATCGGAATGGCTCAATTCACCAGAGTGGGTCAACTGGATCAAGAGGATCGTCTTATCATTCTCCTTTCGGAGGGCTTTGATCAGGTCTGTCAGGGCGGGCTGGTTCTCCGGTGTACCGATCAACTGGTTCAACCTGCCTCGGGATTCATCCACCACACTGATCGCTTCCATCAGGACCAGTCCGGCGCCGCCACGAAAAGCCTTCTTATATCGCTCGTAGGTCAGATCAGTCGGGTTGCCGTGGTCGTCGGCATCGTTGCATTCCATTGCATTTAGCGCGATCCGGTTCGGGGCTGTCAGCGGGCCTATCTTTATCTCTTGAAATAATGGGGTATTTGTCACTCATTTCTTACTCTCCTAGTGATAATAATTGGCCGGAACCTTAATCTGTGCCCTCTTCCCCTGACCTGATGCTATCCATTTTCCATTATCAGGAGAAGAGGAATTTCACAGCGTTGGTTAGTTCTGGTTACTCAAACAATTTATCACCACGGCCTTCGTATCGGCCTTTGATGATCAACGGTCGCAGGTATTCGATCGTCTTCTCGATACCATCCTCCCGGCTCATGACGACATCTTCATGCTCATAGCTGACCACATAATCGTAGCCGACCAGGGCAAGCTCGGTCATCATCCGCTTCCAGGGCACAGAACCCCATCCCGGGATCCTGAACCGGAAGCCGCGGTCAATCCGGTCCCACTTGCCGGTGGGCTGCAGGCCAGAGCGCTTGACATTGTGTTCGACGATCTCGCCGTCCTTTGCATGGACATGGATAGATGCGGTCACCCAATTCCTGCACAAAGATGACCGGATCGATTCCCTGCAAAATGATGTTTGCCGGGTCATAGTTGAACCCCCAGGCCTTATGACCATCAAGCAGCTCGATGCTTTTTACGGCGGTCTCAATATTGTAAACATATTCATTTGGATGCGGCTCATGGGCAAACTTGACACCCTGCTTCTCAAAGACATCCAGAACCTCGCCCCAGCGATCAACAAAGTCCTGGCCCATCTCGTCCCAGCCCTGCGGGTACGGCCAGGGGAACCAGCGGGAATATCGCTCACAGCCGATAAAACCGCATACCACCGGAACTTCCAGGGCATTGGCAGCCTCTGCGGTTCGCTTCATGCGATCCATCCCAAACTTGATCTTCTCTTCCGGGGTGCCCTGCAAACAGGCTGTCGGTATCCTTGGTGTGCGGGCCGAGGATCAGCTGTCCCTTCGGGATGGTTGCTCAGTGCCGAAATCGTGATATTGTATTTCGCGGCAAGCGCTTTGAGCTTCTTGCCGCCATCTGCAATCACTTCCTCGATATCGCAATGGTCATTTCCAAAGAAGGCAGGAAGCTCGGCCATTTCATAGCCGTATTCGGCCATCAATTTGAAGACAGATTCCAGATCCCTGTCCATATAGTTTGCGGTAAACATACCTATTTTCATGGTTATCTCCTCTTAAATTCAAATATTTATGACCGATTTCCTCTTTCTACGACTGCAAGAAAATCCTGACGGATCACTTTGCCTAAATTTCCGACATCGGGATCCAGCTCTTCTCCTTATTCGAGATGTTCCAGTGCGGTCAGCAGACGCTGGACTTCCAGCCCATCATCAAAGGTTGCTCCCCAGGGCGCCACATCCACATCATTGGCAATGCGTTGACAAAATGGAAGATCGTATGGCAGTGGTGGTGCTCCCACCCGAGCATATGTCCAGGCGGCCACCAGTTTTTGACCCAATCATGCACCGCTGCTTCAGTCACCAGAATCGTGCGGAAGCCCTGTGTTTCCAGCGGGTCATCCAGAGAGAAGTACTGCAGCAAGTTATTCTCTGTCAGTTCGAACTGGATTGCCCCGCGGCTGCCGTAAACTTCGATCTGCCACAGCGATTTCCTGCCCGGTGGCAAACCTGGTGGCTTCGATCGTGCCAACCCCGCCATTATTGAAGCGGAACATCGCCAGGGAAGCATCATCTACCGTGACCGGGCCTTTCTCGCTGCCACCCTTGCCAGAGAGCCCGGAGGCTTCCAGGGGGATCGGACGTTCTTTGATGAAGGTTTCAGTGATGCCGCTGACCTCGGTGATCTCCAGGCCGGTCAGGAAACGGGCCATATCCAGGCTGTGTGCATTCAGATCGCCCAACACGCCGGATCCAGCAACACTCTTATCCATCCGCCAGGCAAGCGGGAAATCCGGGATGATCAGCCAATCCTGCAAAAATGCCGCCCGGAAGTGATAGATATTTCCGATCTTTCCCTCTTCGATCAAGCGTTTTGCCAACAACACGGCCGGGGAGAACCGGTTGCTGAATGACACCATACTTTTCACACCATTGGCAGAAGCCTTTTTAGCTGCTTCAGCCATCTGCCTGGCTTCAGTCAAGGTTGAGTGCCAGGGGTTTTTCAACGATGGTGTGCTTGCCAGCCTCAAGCGCGGCGATGCATGGCTCTGCATGCACGTTGTTGGGACCATTGTTGTCAAACAATTCGATTTCCGGATCTTCGATCAGCTTCTTCCAATCCGTGGTCCCATATTCATATCCGAAACGCGTCGGCGCTTTCCTGAACCGCACTCTCATTCCGGCCACAAATACCCTTTAGCACAGGTATCGCTGGCGGCGGGTAGTACATATACGGGAGTTTCTTGAACGCATTCGTATGCGCTTTTCCCATAAAGGCATACCCGAGCATTCCTACGCCGATCTCTTTTACCTTTTCCATATCTTCCTCCTGATAAAAATATTGATTTGGGATAGATTCTCCAGATAACTCCTGACTCCTGGTTTTCACTCAGTGAGAACCTGAGTTTTTCAGATGTTTGGGTGGGGGAATCCCTCACCCTTTCCATCGTATCCTCATCAGGTAATTTCAATCTGCTGTTTCGTCTCCGCAGACATCAATACCGGCTTCCAGCACCTTCATCCCAAGATAGCCATCATAGAAATTAGGTGCGATCTTCTTCCTCTGGCAATCGCTTCAAGAAATCAGCCACACCGTGGTGGAAGGCATGCTCATAACCGATGTTGTGTGCCGGCGGCCACCAGTGGGACATATACGGATGAGAGCCATCGGTGGCATGGATCGTCTGGAAGCCCTGCTTCCCACCCTCATCACTGCCATCGAAATACTGCAGCTCGTTCATCCGCTCCAGATTCCAGATCACTGCACCTTTGGAGCCATAGATCTCAAAGTAGTTGTAGTTCAGGCGGCCAATGGCAAAGGTGGTCGCCTCAAATGAACCCAACGCGCCGTTTTCAAACTCCACCACCATCGAGATGGCATCTTCCACAGTCACCTTGCCCATTCCGTCACCCGTGCCGCCGGCGCTGAAGGTGCCGCCTGCCGAGCCTTCCGGCAGCGGGCGTTCCTTGACAAAGGTCTTGGCCATCGCCGAGACGCTCTTGATCTCACCGATCAGGTAACGGGCCAGGTCCACACTGTGGGAGTTGATCCCGCCATTGGCGCCGGAACCAGCAATATCCTTCTGCAAGTGCCAGGTGAGCGGGAAGTTCGGGTCCATCAGCCAGGACTGCAGGTAGCAGCCCCGCCAGTGGTAGATCTCACCCAGCATCCCTTCCTCGATCATCTGCTTTGCCAGAACGACCGCCGGGCTGCGCCGGTAGTTGTGATTGAGATAATGCACCACGCCGGCCTCTTCAGCTGCCTTGTACATTTCCAGGGCTTCTTCCGCGCTCAGGGCGATCGGTTTCTCACAAAAGATATGCTTGCCGGCCTTTGGCGGCAGCAATCGCAATCATCCTTATGCAAGGCTGGCGGGGCAGAGATGTCGATGATATCAATATCCTCCCGCTCCACCACCTTGCGCCAGTCAGTTTCCACCTCCTCCCAGCCCCAATTATCGGCAAATGCCTTCACCGCTTCTTCGTTCCTGCCGCAGGCCACTTTGAGCACCGGCTTGTAGGGCAGATCAAAGAAATTGACCACGTTCTTCCAGGCATTGCTGTGCGCCTTGCCCATGAATTTGTATCCGATGATCGCAACATTTAGCTCTTTCATTATGCTCTCCTTTCAAATCCTCAGCAGGCGATTACAGGTCAGCGACCAGACGCCGGAGGTATTTCACACTCTTGGCAACTGCCTTATCCTCACTGCTCACGGATGGGTGCGGGAAGTCCAGCTCGATCGCCAGCATTCCTTTGTAATCCAGATCATGAAGCTGTTTCACCAGGGTCTTGATATCCAGGATACCGTCACCAATCGCCGTGCAGGAGAAGAAGAACCATTCATCGGCGGCAACGCCTGGAGTGATCTTCAGGTCCTTCACATGGGTAGCATACACATACTTGCCCAACTTCTCCATCGCCTTGACCGGTTCATCCAGCAGACGGGTGAAGTTGCCGGTATCAAAGGTCAACCCAAAATGGTCTGAACCTACATCTTCGATCAGCTTGAGGATATTCATCGGAATCGAAATCGAAGTGATTCTCCACCGCCAGCTTGACATCCATCTCTTCTGCCACTTTCACCGCTTTCTTGAACCATTTGGTCAGGGTCTTTAGCTGGGGACCATGCGGCTCAAAGCGGAATGCCAGGCTGCTGCCGACTACACGCATCACATCCGCACCGATCGCCTTGGCATAGGAGATATTTTCGATCATCGCCTTCAGTTCTGCCTCGTTCTTGCCGCCTTCCAGTCCATCGGGATGCCCCCAGGCCCACACCCGATCAAAGCCATATCCATCCAGGGCGCTCTTCAGTTCCGCCAGATAGCTAGCATCGAAGCTCTCAATGAAGCATGATTCCAGTGAAACTCCATCCACGCCCAATTTTTTGGCGCGTGCCAGGTAGTCCTCAGTAGTCATATTTTTCTCAGGGGCAGTCTGCTGCTGGATACACTTCCCCAAAGAAGCGATGGTAACAATAGTTATCAATCCCAATTTTCAAACGTCATTATTTTCTCCTTTCTAGTTAATCTTGATTTGTCAAATCATTGTTTTCAATTTATAGCTCTTCGCTGCTTCGATCATCGCGTCCACATTTTCATCCGGGGTAGTTGGGGGCAATGCACACCCCGGCCCGAGGATGAACCCGCCGCCTGGTGATAAATTGTCCAGGGCTTCGATGCACTTTTCGATGACCTTATCGGGCGTGCCATTGGCCATCACCTCGCTGGGATCCACAGGCCCAAGCAAGGTTGCTTTGCCAACTGCCGCCGCCTTGACAGCACCTGGTCAGACTTCTGATCGATCTCGATGATACTGCGCCTGAGGCAACCATATCCGCAATGATCGGGGTAGCATTCCCGCAGATATGATAGGCCAGGATGATATCTTTCTTCCTCAAGCTGGCAGCCAGCTTTTCCACCCAGGGATAGGCAAACTGGCGGTAATACTTCGGCGAGATCACATCCGGGCCGGAAGGAGAATCCCCGATCGAGGTGGCATGTGCCCCCTGTTCGATCTGGGCCAGAGCGTAACGCTCAGTCACCTTCAGGCAGAAATCGAGCAACTGGTGAACCTTATCCGGGTTCTCACCCAGGGCAATATCCATCAGGAAGTTGCTCATCCCTCGGATCTCACATGCCAGGCTGAACGGTCCTTGATCGGCCCTGCCGATGATGAATGCCTGATCTCCGATTTCTTCCACCACCAGCCGGGTGGCCTTGAGCAGCTCGCTCAACAGCGGATCCTTGTACGGGTCGGGGAGGATGAGTGTATCCACCTCGTCCAGGCTGCTGATTGCCGGTTTTTTGGCGACCGGAGCAGAATCTTCCATATACTCGACTTCAACTCCACAAGCCTCGGCCAGGGCGGCGGTTCCATTCTCCACCAGCAGCACATCATGACCAAAACGCCGCCAGGCAGCGATCTGGCCTTCCGCCAGGGCTTCACCATTGCGGTAGAAATCGGCAGAATCTTCTGCGCCGATGTAGCGCGGGGTCATCATGAAGTTGTGCAGGTCCACCGGCACTCGATCCACTGGCTTGAAGGACAGTGTCGCCAGGGTTCGTTCAATTGAATTCATATTTTCTCCCTCGAATGCTTCAACCAGAAAACAGCAACAATTCAGCCATCCTGGTTACAGTTCTTCGATCTGGAAACCAAACACCTTGGCGATCTGCCGGATCTCTGCCATCCTGTGGCCGGAAAGCACCAGATAATGATGGGAGGACAGCGAAGCCACCAGCTTATGGCCGTCTGCAACCCGGATCACGGCACCGTTAATAAAATCTGAATCCGTATACTGCTCATACTTCTCGATCTCACCTTCGATCACGTGCATGGTCTCAAAGTCCGGATTCATCTTCGCCAGAGTGATCGGGCCTTCCGGCAGGCGCGCATCGATGACAGTGGCATTGTCATCCACGATCGCCAGCACTTTGGAACGAAGCGCCCACTCGGTGGCAAACGACTGCGGCACCACTCCAAAATAACCGCAGTGGGCAGCCAGCAGGTAATTATCCGGGTTGCCCTTCACCTCGGGGAAGTTCGGGATCTTCTCATGCTTCAGGGCGGCATCCCCCATCAGGAAGGGGTACATATTGGTCATCATGATCGGCGCACCCAGCGATTTATGCAGGATAAACTTGGTCAGCATGACCACATTATCCGCCTCACAGCCCCAGATCATCTGCTGCTCTTCATACAGCATATTCCACGCCAGACAGGGAGTTGTATCAGAATAGTGGGACTCGTTCAGACAATTGATCCCCATGCCTTTGACATTCTCCATCTGCTTGAGTTCTTCTACCAGCTGTAAATAAACCTTCAAGGCACTGTTGCGCTGCCGTTCGGTGATCGCACCCAGGTTGAGGCGGTCCTTCCAATCATCCCAGACCTGCTCAGCAGCCTGATCCGAGATCGCCTTGGCCTTCCCGGCCATCTCCTTAAAGCTCTTCTTTTCAAGGGTCACGCCGAACTTATCGAACATCCGCTGGGTGCATTCTTTTTCCCACCAGTAAAAGCGCTTGAAGATCTCTGACTGGAAGCCCTCGCCTGGATCATCCTGGAAGACCAGAAAATTCCCGGTGGTCAGCTCGCGTTTTGCATTCAAAGACCGCGCCAGGCTTTTGGTCTGGCCCATGTTGTAAGGGGCGATCACATCCACACCTTCGCCGCGCAGATATTTGATAATCTCCCAGTCCCACATCGCCATGGTGCCAAATTCGGTGGTGATGATCAGAATCGGAACCTCAATCGCTTTGAAATCATCCAGTTGGCGGTATGCTTCTCCCAAAATCTGGGGGAATAAAACTGCATCCGCCTCAGCGGGGATCGGGTCTCCAAATCCAACTTCGGGCAGAAACTCGATATCGTCTGACAGAATATCTTTCAGCAGGTTCAACTGGATATCAAAATCCTGGTTGCGGCCCTGCTTGAAAAACAACGGAACAACTTTAGCACGCATGATAACTCCTTTACTCTCACTCACTTACCACGTACCGTTGAGGCGGCCTTATCCAATTCTTTAAATAGCTCAGGTGTCAGATCAATATGCAACGCTTCCACGATCACCTGAGACCAGCCATGCAGGAAATAGATCCAGCCATCCTCCACTCTCAAATTGCGGCTCTCCACCTGGGCCAACGCCTGGTGCATAAAGTCCAGCTCGCCCCGGTAGTTGAACTCCCAGGCGATCCCATTCTTGGGGAAGACGCCCGCGTCCGTGATCGGGGAGCCAGGGGTGTCCTTGCCCATCCCGGTGGCATTGATCACGATACTGTACTCAGGCAGCCTGGACATCAATTCATCGTTCACCTTGGGGTCACTGTTCTGGATATATTCAACCTCAATGTCGGTATCGAATTTCGCTACCATCTCTCGCATATGATCGAGCTTGCCCGCCGATCGATTCGCGGCAATGAATTTGCTCGGCCGGTCTGCTGGGTCCTTCTTATTGATCAGGTAAAGCAATGTCGCCACCGCTGAACCACCTGCTCCCAGACAGAACACTTCGCCGCCAGTCTCACCGAAGTAGCCGGGATCGATGATCGCTTCCAGGCTCAGCCCAGCTGTGATCGGATCCTTGGCGTGGCCGCGCAATTGCCCATCCAACTTAGAAATACATGAAAGCTCGCCTGTCGTTATCGCATAAGGATCGAAATAATCGAACATATCGTTGGCAGCTTTGTACACATTCTGCTTGTGGGTGGTCACCAGCGCCCCAACCGAATTGGGATCAACTTTGATCTGGGCAACCGATCTGCGGTAATTCTCTGGATCATCGTTCATCACATGATCGATCCCCTCCAGGACTACCTCCGGACGGCCCATTACCTCCATCCACAACGGGAAGACCTTATTGATCGAGGAAGAACCAGTGGTCACACCAATGAAATAAAATGTGGGCACTTTCTTTTCAATCACTGGATAATCCATTCTCATCTTCTCCTTTATCCTCGGGCCGCCTTGACCGCAGCCATGAAATTAGATGCCACTTCTGTGATCTTTTCAAACTCACCGGCTAGCGCAAATTCTTTCGGACACAGGTTGCTCCCTGCACCCACCGCAAATGCGCCGGCTTTGAACCAATCCACCAGATTATTTTCACCCACCCCGCCGGTCGGCATCATGGGGATATGCGGGAAAGGTCCTTTGAGCGCCTTCATATAGGCAGGCCCGCCCATTGAGCCCGGAAAGATCTTGACCACATCGCTGCCCAACTGGTAAGCCTTCATCACCTCCGAGGGGTCAGCGCGCCCATCATCACCGGCGCCCCACTGGCTGCCATCTCTTTGCCCAGCACATCACTGGTGTGCGGGCTGACCAGGAAGGTTGCTCCAGCCCCCAGCGCCTCTTCAACCTGAGCCGGTTTGGTCAGGGTCCCCATCCCCAATACGATCCGGTCACCGAATTCCTGATCCAGGCTCTTTACCACTTGGGCGGCATTCGGGGTTGAGTATGTAATCTCGATCCCGATCACCCCGCCTTTGATCAGGGCATCCACCATCTTGAGGGTCAATTCCTCCGACGGCCCGCGGAGTACTGCCAGCACGCCTACATCTTCAATTCGTTTTAAATATTTCTTGCTTGCTCATAACTTAAAATTCCTTTATCCAACTCGATATCTGGGTTCTTCACCCTTTAGCACAGCCAGACAATCTCGGGTAGACATCCAGCCCATCGCATTCGTAGATGAATCCGAATGAGCGCCCATATGCGGTGTGGCGATCACATTCTCAAAAGCCAGCAACGGATTCTCAGCTCCGGGCGGCTCCTGCCTGAACGCATCCAGCCCGGCGCCGCTGCAAATGCCCGGACGCCAATGCCCTGGCGAGCGCTTCTTCATCGATCAATTCACCTCGGGCAGTATTCACCAGGATCGCTCCCGGTTTCATCTTCCCTAGAAACTCGTCATTGACCATATCAATCGTCTCTGGAATCCCTGGCAGGTGAAGCGAGATCACATCCGCCTGCGGGATGATCTCCTCCAATCGGCAGATATGCGATCCCGTATTTGGCGGCAAATTCTTCATCCGGGTAAATATCGAAGGCCAGCAGCTTGCAATCAAACCCGGCCAGACGTCTGGCAGTTTCTTTTCCAATCGCCCCCAGCCCCAGCAATCCGACCGTCTTACCTTCCAGTGAAAGCCCCTTGAAGCGCGGCCATTCGCCATCTTTTGTTTGTTTGTTAGCCGGGATGATCGGGCGCATCAAATCAAGGATCAGCCCGACTGCCAGTTCCGCCACAGATTTGGCATTCGCCCCTGGTGTATTGGTGACGACGATCTTGTTGGCCCTGGCGGCATCCAGGTCCACATTGTTGTATCCCACCCCATAACGTGAACAACCTTCAGCTCCCTGGCTGCATCCAGTACCTCGGCAGTGATCTGGTCCAACCCGGCAATATAGCCATCCACCCCCACCAGCAGATCGATCAACTCACCTCCGGAGAGCGGTTTGCCGGTGGGGTTATACACCACCTCGCCCACCTGCTCTTCAAGGAAAGGTTTGAGGGCCGGATCCTGGCTGCCGTAAGAAGTCGGCGTCACCAGCACCTTGCATTCTTTCAAAGGCTTCATCATCCCTCCGAGGGTGACCAGCGGGGATTATCCACGATCTCAGGCCCACTGCCCTTATCCAGCACCAACTTGCGGAAGCCCTGGGTCTCGATCGTGCCGTAATCATGCCCGGAATTGCCAGGATAGGCAAAGAACATCACCAGGTCCTCATCCTCCTGCACATTGATCGAGCGGTGCGCCCAGCGCGGCGGGACATACAACACCCGGCCTGCGGCCAGCTCTTCAACTGCCCAATCACCTTCCGGGCGTTTCCATCACCATATAGCCGCGCCCTTGAAGGGTGTAATAGATCTCGGCGGTCTCCAACACAGTGTGGAAATGGCCTTTGGTCATATTAGTATTCTTCGCCCACCTTTCCGGGATGCACGATCGAGATCCCATGCAGGATCTCGCCCTCAATTTCCGGGCGTTTGATCTCATAGACCTCGTAGAGCAAGACATCTCCTTCAGCCAGTTTGGCCTCATAAGCTTCCTGGTCCAGATATTGGCCTTTCATATTGCTCAACTTGCGCTGGATATGGTTATCATATTCATCGGGGATGAAATCCTCTCCCAAGATTGAATGAAAACGGACCTCCTTCATATAAATCACTCCTTGTTTTTATGGCGAGAAGGCGGGCAATATTTCCTCCCATCATCGCCAAAATATCTTCTTCTTCAAACCCGGTCTCATCCAATCGGGCTTTTATAATCTGTGGAAAGCTGGCAATCCCGACCCCGCCGCTCAAATAGCCCACAGGCTGGCATCTGCCAGATCGGTGGCCAGCACCAGACTTTGATACAAACCCGCGCCGCAACCATCCCTTCAATCATCGGCCAGAGATTTTCTTCCGGCTGGTATTTCTCTCTGAAGAAAGTGTCGTATTCCAGGGCAAAGCCTTCCTTCAGCCAATCTCCTCGTGGAGGCGCGAAATCCGGTCGTTTATCGATATGGCAGATCACCAGCCGGTCTGGGGACAGTCCCAGATCCGGTGATAAATTTGGTGATTGCTTCAATATCCTGCCCGCGCTCGGTGTGCATCTCGATCAGCAACCCTGTCTCCAGACTGGCCCTGCACGGCAGCCTCGATCAAATGGCTTTGGAGACTCTGCCAGCGATTTCTCCACCGCGATCTTGATGAATCCGGGATAAACCACTCCCTGATCGCTGTCCCTGGTTTCCAGGAGGCCATTCCGGATCTCATCGAGCAGCAGTTCTGCCGCCTGACTGCGCATCCATCTGCCAGATCGGCGCATCCTGCGGGGTAATAGCGCTGCAAATGGAATCCGGTATTGGCAACTACCTGCACGCCGCTGTTTACCGATAGCCAGCGCAGCTTGTTCCCATCCCGTGCCAGCATAAATCGGCTGGCAGTCGATCTGAGAGCATCCCCCCGCTTGACGGTAGAGATGCAATTCACCCAGGATCGCCTCCGGCTGATCCAGTACCGGGGCATCTGAAGCCGGCACCACCTGCCGGGTGATCCACAAGTGATTATGCCCGTCGGTCAGGCCAATTCTTCAGGGTCAATCAGGCCGGTGACTGTCTGAATCTTCATATCTCTACGTTACGGCTCCAGGGAGACGCGCAGGTTAGTGCCATCTTCCGCCGCGGCAAAAGCTGCCTTCACCTCGCTCAACGGGATAGCGGCTGGTGACCATCCCATCCAGCTTGATCGTCCCGGATCGCACCAGATCTGCGGCCTGCAGGCAGTCATAGGTCGAGCAAGCCGTCGTGCCGGTGACGATCAACTCCTTATAGTGCACGATATTTGAATCAAAGCGGATGTAGGGATCATCCTTGGGCAGGCCGCCAAACAAGTTGATCCTGCCCCCGACTGCCGCAATCTGCAGGGCGGATTCCTGGGCAATTTTGGAAGGCGCCGCGGTGATGATCACATCTGCCCCGCGCCCATCGCTGACCTTGTCGACCAGCGCCTTGAGATCTTCATTGATCGGATCAATGACATAGTCAGCACCTAAATCCAGGGCCTGGGCACGCCGGTTCTCGACCGGCTCGCTGACGATCACCGCAGCCGCCCCGCGGGCTTTGGCCAGCAGCATATGCATCATCCCAATCGGCCCGGCCCCCATCACCACGACCACATCGGCGCTGCGTACATTGACCGCGTTCTGTCCTCGCAACACGCAAGCCAGCGGCTCGATCAGGGCTGCAATCGCCGGATCTTCATCCTCGCCCAGCTTCATCACATTCCCCTGGCGGATCGCATCCGCAGGGATGCGCATATATTCTGCAAAAGCGCCGTCCAGGTTGATCCCTATCGCCCGATAATTGGGGTCCAGGTTATTGTTTCCTGAGATCGTCTCACGGCTGTCGCCTTCGCCCATATTGGGGGCTACAAAAACCCGGTCGCCAGGGGCGTATTTGGTGATATTCTCACCAACCTTCTCGATCACTCCCGCCACCTCGTGGCCGGGGATCCGGATGGTGCCTTCCGGATATTTGCGGTGATCGTCCGTGCAAGATGCGCAGATCAGTACCGCAGATATGGGCATTCAACACCTTCAAGAGGATTTCATCCGACCCGATCTCCGGCACGGGCACTACCTCCGCACGGATATCATTGGGGCCATGATAAACAGCAGCCAGCATAGTATCTTTCATCGCAAGCTCCTACATCACTTCGCTGAGCATCACCGGGCGTTCCTCAAACAAGGATTTTGTCCCAGCCAACACCCCGGCAACCGCCCAGCGCCCATCTTCACCACCCACCTTCGGCGGGGTATCCGTCTGGATCGACTCGATGAAGTGTTGGATTTCATGGATATAGGCCATCGAAAACGCTGAGGCCAGCGCTGGAAGATCGGGGTCACCAAGCCCTGCTCACGGTCGATACCCACCGTGACCGCATATCCCTTCAACTCACCCACGATCATGATGCCCTTCTTGCCATAGATCTCCATGCGGGCATCGTAGCCATAATCACAGGGGCAAATCCCGGAGATGCTCGCCAACCCGCCGGATTCAAATTTCAGGCTGGCGACCATATTGTCATAAAAGTTCTCAGCGGTCACGCCGCGCTCTTCACCTTTGAAATTGGCTACCTCAAGATGGATCCGGGTGGGGTTGGACCCCATCATCCAGCGGGTGGCATCCAGATCATGGCTGTTGACCTCGGCGAGGTTGCCGTTGGAAGTTTTGATATCCCGCGCCCAGGGCGGCGGCAGGCCAGGTCCATGGGTCAGGGATTTGACCAGCATCGGCTCACCAATCTCGCCGGCCTGGATCCGTTCCCAGGCCAGCACATGGTCAGGATCAAAATGGCGCATAAAACCCAATTGGAGATGGACGCTGTTCCTCTCGCAAGCCTCGATAATCTTATCGCACTCTTCCAGGTCCATCGCCATGGGCTTCTCCAGGAAGACATGTTTACCTTTCTCGGCGGATATGACGGCTAAGGGGAGATGTGTAAACGTGGGAGTAGTGATCACAACTGCATCGAAATCGCCTTTATCCAGAGCCTCTTCCATTGAGGTATAACGCTGATCAACACCGAACTGCTCTCCCGTCTCATCCAGCATCGGCTGGGAAGTATCCACCAGGGCAGTCACCTTGCCGGAGGGGATATAGCGCTTCAAGCTGCCGGAATGCAGCTTTCCCACGCGCCCCGCACCGACCATACAAATTTTAAGAACTGACATAATAATAATCTCCTGAAATTCCTGTTGTTTTAGAAATACTAATCAGACAAAACCTCTCGGTTCAGGCTGTTATTTCATCCATTTATACGTAAAAGCCTCAGTCAATGAGATTTGCAGATCGATATAGCGGCCGACATGATGCTTATATGCCTCATGTTTCTCCATCTCTGGTTTTATCGGCAGGCCAGCAGGCCGGGCATGCTCATAGGCGACGGTTGCAAGGTCATCGAAGATACCGGCCGCTTTCCCGGCGATCATCGCGCTGCCCCAGGTGCCAAACTCAGATCGGTCCAGGCGCAGATATGGCACCCCGAGCACATCTGCCTTGATCTGGTTCCATAGATCACTGCGGGAACCGCCGCCAATCGCCCGGGCTTCCGTTAAGCTGAGGTTGGGAATTAATTTCTTCAAAATCGTGAGGTAATAGGCATACTCGTAAGCCACCGACTCCAGGATCGCCCGGAAGAAATGAGCCTGGGTATGCGAGAATGAGAACCCGATCCAAGCGCCGCGCATCTCAGGGGTTGCCGGGCAGATCCGGCCGCTGAGATGGGGCGAGAAGTACAGGTCATCTGCACCGAGTGGCGCTTTTTTTGCTATCGCATCCAGTTCAGAATATAGATCAACTTCCTCACCCGCCCCGCCCCGGAAGACATTAAAGAACTGGTCTCGGAACCAGGTCAGGGCTTGCCCGCCGCCGGCGATATATGCCAGCGGGTGCCACAATCCAGGGATCACCGAGCGCATCGTCAGCAAAGCCCGGTCTTCAATATCCGGGGCAAAGGTATCAGTACAACCCGCCAGCACGGAGGCTGTTCCTGCGGTATCAAACAGCATCCCCGGTTTTACGATCCCGGCTCCCAGTGCGCCAGCCGCGGTATCCCCGCACCCGGCGGCGATGATCGTGCCCTCTGCCAGGCCAAAATCCCTGGCAGCCTCGGACTGCACCTCACCGATCACATCGGCAGGCGCTACGATCCGCGGGAGCCGGCCCATATCCACGCCAACCGCCTTGCAGATCTCCTCAGACCATTCACCCTTGAGGGCATCACTCAGGGCAGAGAAATGGATGTATGTATAATCAATGAATCCTTGATCCGCTTTCAAGCCCGCCATTTTTCCGGCTACAAAACCGCCGGGCATCAGAAATGCTGCCGTCCGGGCGTATTCTTCCGGACGTTCGTTCTTCAGCCATAGGATCTTGGGGCCATGGTCACAGGTTGGCGGGCAGCCGGTCAGCCGGGTGATCATCTCGCCGTGGTTTTCTTCCAATTGGCGGATGTACGGCTCGCAGCGCATGTCCAGCCAGGAATCGAACTTGCCCACCGGGTTATAGTCCTCATCTACCGCCCCTACCCCGGCCATCTGGCTATCAAAGGCGATCGCGGCCACATCTTTGGGGTCGATCCCGCTCTCCTGAACACAGGTGCGAACGGCCCGAGCTGCGGTGGTGTAGAAGTCCTGGTTATCCTGGACAACCACACCCGGCTGCGGGTACTGGATCGGTACTTCCACTGTGGCCTGGGAGATCACCCGCCCGGAGATGTCATATAAGGCGGCTTTGGTTGCGCTGGTTCCCAGGTCCACACCGATCAGATATTTTTTACCCATCGACTTACCTCATAAAAATATCATTACCTGTAATCCTGTTATTACAAGTATATCAAAAAAATATAGCAAATGGTACTGGCAAAACAATATTTTGCCAGTACCTTGCTATATAAATTGCTAATGTTCTAGCTTGCGGCTATCCGCTTATTGGCATCGTCGACCAATCCACGCACGAAAGCAAGGCTCTTCTCGATCATCGGGCCGCCCTCCCCCTCGCACTCTATACTGACAACGCCGTCAAATTTTATATCTACAAGAATATCGAAACATTTCTTGATATTGTCTACGTTCACACCATCACCAATCGCAGTATTGCTGACGGCGATACCGGTCAATTCCCCGCGCAAGGAAGCCGCCAGTGTTTCACTGACATCCTTGACATGCACGTGGCTAATCTTGTTCTTGAATTTTTCACAGAATGCTGCCGGATCCTGGCCGGCGATGAACGTATTGCCGGTATCCATGTTCATCCGCAGGTAGGGGGAATCCACAAAATTGAGCATCTTCTCCATGAATTCCGGTTTGGTGGTGTAGTACCCATGCGGTTCAATATTGATGATCATCTTATAGCGGGTAGCGATCTCAATGATCTCCTCGTACATCCGCTTCATCATATCCAGGGCCTGTTGATCGGTCATCCCCTCCGGCTTGAACATATGATCGGTAGTATCAATATGTTTACATCCTGCAATGTACGCCCAACGGATCGTATTCAGGATATACACCATGCCGTAGGAAGGCGCTGATGGGATCGAAATCGGATAGGCAGCGTCCAATTGGGAGAACTTAACCCCGTAGCTATCCATTTTCTCTCTCAATTTCATCGGGTCATGCGAAAGGGAGACATGCGGCTGATAACCCAAACTTTCCAGCCAGCTATCGCCATCTATCGTGCCGCACTCGATCCAGTGAAGATCATTTTTCTGTGCCCATTCCAGGCACTTCTCAAAACTCCAATAAGAGCTATTGAAGGCATCCGTATGAAAACCAATCTCAATCATTTTTCATCTCCTCAAGTTGCGGCATCTGGGATTTTGGGTGGGCGCATTTCTGCGCCCACCCAGCCTAAGTTGTTCAATGAAACTACAGTGCTTCAGCTTAGTTGTTACAACTTACTCGATCACATCCACGTATTTGGTTGTGTCAAGTTCTTTCCAAGCATCCGGCCAGTTGGTCATGTCCTCAGCGCTGCTCATCGCATAGTACAGCGGGGGCATATCGGGAAGATAGAACGTGTCCAGGTTTGCCTGGGTTACATTCGGCTGCGGCAGAATCCAGCGGGCATCTACAGGCTCACCCTGCAGGATCATGACAGCGGCAAGAACAGCGGTTCTCCACTGGAAGGTCGGGAAGGTGGGCGCAATCGCGGTCACACCATTCTCTTTCCAGTACTTCAGATAGTCCATCTGATCTTCACCAACCATGATCGGGATGGGCAGTCCGGCATCTTCAAAGGCTTCCATTGCACCAAGGGCGGTTCCACCTGCGTCCATCCAGATCGCATCGATTTGCCCGTAGCGGTCAATGTAGTCGGTGACAATGTCTTTGGTCTCAGGATTGCTGTAGGTACCAAATTCCACACCGATCACGTTGATATTCGGGTTTTCTTCAAAGACGATCTTGGCTGCGCCCCAGCGCTGTTCCAGAACGTCCACACCGGGGAGGATGCGGAGAGCGAGAACGTTTCCGCCATCCGGCAAGTTGTCAACGATGAAGCTTGCGCCGTCGAAACCGAACTTATAACCGCCAACGGTCTTCAGGAAGGAAACCGGGCAGTCAGTCAGCACGCCGCGGTCAAAGACAACAACCGGCAACATTTCACAAGCCTTCTCGACAGCAGGGGTCAGAGCTTCACTGGTGTTGGGGGAGACGATCAAAACATCACACTGTCCGCCAGCCAGAAGGTCTTCGATGTCAGCAATTTGCTTCTCATCTGAACCCTCAGCATCAACGTGGATGAAGTTCCGAACCAATCCGTCAGCCCGCAATTCTTCTACCTGCTCGCGCATGGTCACATAACCGGTCACACGCCAGGTGTTATTGACACCAGCATTCGAGAAGCAGACATCATAAGGAGGATCCATCTTGTACTGAGTGGTATCCACTTTATTGTCCAGAAGGGACTGCAAGTAAACAGGCGCCTCAGGATTGATGATGTCAGCATCGGTCCAGGTAATCGATTCCTGATACTCTGCATCTGACCAGAACTGCGGGAGCAACTGCAGCGGCTTCCATCTGGAGGCCAGCTGATTCTGCGACTCATCGGCTGCCGGCTCATTGGCTGCCGGTTCATTCGCCGGGGTATTGGTACCACCACCGCAGGCGCTCAGAACCATATACGAGCACCAGGATGGTAAGCAAAAAGCTAAGCTTCTTTTTCAACATTTGTTTCTTCTCCTTAATAAAGTTTCGTCTGATTAAAAATCTTTTGACACAACACTCTCTTCCCGATTAGCATCACCTCCTTTTCATTATATTCCTAAGCTATCTAGTCTCTCTTCCTCGAAGATATCGCAGCATAAGCCACCGCGCCGATGATGATCAGCCCTTGAACTGCGTCACGATATGGTTTGGGCAAGCCCAACAAGTTTAACAAGCTGAACAGGGCTTCCAGGGTCAGTGCTCCAAATAATACATCCGGAACCGCACCCTTTCCTCCCATCAGCAATGCACCGCCAATTACAGCAGCAGAAACCGATTGCATCTCCATTCCTTCTCCAGCCTCAATCGTCACCCCCCATACCCTCCGATCAAAATACCGGCAATTACAGCTGTTATTGCAGAGATTACAAAGGCTATGATCCGGACTAGCCTGACCTTGACCCCAGAGAGGCTTGCAGCCCTTGGTTATCCCCAATCGCCAAGGATCGATTTTCCTAAATTGGTCTTGTGAAAGAGGAAAACAATATCAGGGCTACCACAAGCAGGATGACGCCTGACATTGGGAATCGCCCAATGATCGGAACATTCTCGATGTACCCTCGCCCGATAAAACGGTAACTTTCAGGCAAATATCCTTTGGGAGCACCGCCTGTCCAGTACAATCCTCCACCCTGGACCAACAAGAGCATACCAAGTGTGGCGATCAAAGAGGGTACTTTCAGGAATGAAACCACAAATCCGTTGACCACCCCGATCAAAATACCAATTGCCATCATAATGAGAATGGCAAATATAGGTGTTCTCGTCATTGTTGTAGATGATCAGCAGGCTTCCAATGATCGTCAACGAAACCACAGATCCCTGTGAAAGGTCAAAACCGCCTGAAGCGATTACCATTAATTGTCCCATTGCCAAAATTCCCAATGGGGTTACCCGTCTGATGAAGGCCAGGATCCCATCAACAGTGGCAAAATTTGGATTTAGCTGACTGACGCCAAGCAAAACCACTATAAAGATTGAAGTAAACTGGCGGGATTTTCCGGATCCAGTTCCAGATTGCTGCCAGTATATTCGAAATGTTTTTTGAGTTAGGATTCTTTTCTATATGTGGTCATGGTATTCTCTCCCTATGCAGCCTCACGCTTTGAGCGGATTGAATAACTGGCTACGGCTAATATGATGATTACCCCGCGCAATACCATCTTCAAGTAGGTATCAACTCCCAACTGATTGAAAACCGTATCAATCACACCGAAGATCAACACGCCGGCAATCGTTCCGAATACGCCTCCCCTACCTCCGGAAAGAGCTGTACCGCCAATTACCGTCGTGGCTACCGATTCCAGGTCATAGACACCATCTGGACCCACCCAGGGCGCGCCAGACCCAAGCCGGCTGACAATGAACAGTGCGGAAAGCACAGCGGTGATACTGACATATCACATGAGCGGCAATAATCACACGATCGGTTCGCAAGCCTGATAACCGCCCAATTTGCACATTCCCTCCTACACCATATAAATGAGCGCCAAATTTCGTATTGGAGAGAATAAACCACCCGACAATAACCACAACAGCAAGCAAGATGATCGAGAGCGGAATCGGGCCTAAGCTGTCATACCCCAATGCCCTGAAGCTCTTCGGGACAGAGCCTGACCAGTTGCTAAACGTGCCGCTCAGGAAACCTTCTATGATCAGCCCTGTACCCAGGGTAGCAATAAAAGCATTCACCTTCAGTTTTGTGATGATCAAGCCGTTGATCAAGCCAACCATAGCGCCAACCAGCAAGTACAATCACAATCGCCATCGGTACCCGGGCTGGATCACCCTGCATGATCAGCGAAGTCAGCACTGCTGTCAGACTGATGGTGTAAGACACCGACAGATCAATCGATGCGCCGATCATCACAAAGGTCTGCCCGACTGCAACAATACCCAGCGCCACGGAACGGATCAGGATATTTCGCAGAATACTGGGATTTGAGAGGATATTTCCATTGGCAAACACCTGGTCAAGGAAAATCCCTGTAGACCGTGACAATTATCAGGAAATAATAGACCTGAGGAATTCTCTTGAATATATTGTTCCGTTCTCTTTTATCTTTGATCCCTGTTAATGTTTCAGTGCTCATTGAATACCTCCGCCGCTGGCAACGGTTTCGACTCTCCGTTTCCATTTTGCTGACCGGTTGCCACCAGCATGATGTCTGCCTCGCTGGAACCTGCAGGGAGTTCACCGCCAATTTCCCCATCGTGCATCACCAGGATCCGGTCACTCATCCCGATAATCTCAGGCAATTCAGATGAGATCATGATCACAGCCACACCTTGCTTGGTCAGGTCCCGGATCAAGTCATGGATGCTGGCTTTCGCTTCAACATCAATACCTCTTGTCGGTTCATCGAAGATGAAGATTTTGGCCTTAGATGCCAACCACTTGGATAGCACCACTTTTTGTTGGTTGCCACCGCTGAGGTCCTGTACCTCTTTATATAGGTATCCACACGCACATCTACCTGCTTACCCAGCGTTTGCACCAGCGCACGGGAGTTTTTCAGTCCATCCGGGATGGTCAGCCCAAAGATTGACTGCAGGGCCCTCACGGCCAGGAGCATATTGTCCCGAATCGGCTGCATCAGCACCAAACCCTCAGATTTTCGATCTTCGGTTACATAGCCAATTCCCTTTCTGATCGCCTTGAAGGGGCTTTTGATGGAAACCGGCTCACCCAGCAATTTTAATCTGGCCCTCTTTGAAAGGCACCACGCCAAACAAAGCCTGGGCCAATTCTGTCCGCCCAGACCCCTGCAAACCGGCAATCCCTAAAACCTCGCCAGAACGAAGTTCCAGATCAATCCCTTCCAGAAAATCATTACTGCCATCTTCCACCTTGAAGAACCACATCCCCAAAATCTTCGGGGGCACCAAGCGGCGGGAAATAATGGTCGAGCACCCGGCCAACCATCATATAAACGATATCTTCAGGAGTCACCTCCGAGGTAATCGCTGTGCCAACAAATTGACCATCTTTGAGCACAGTGATCTTCTCTGCTACCTGGAATACCTCAACCAGGCGGTGTGAGATAAAGATGATCGCCAGCCCTTTTTCCTTCAGTCTCGAGATCAGGTCATTCAGCAGTTGAACCTCAGTGCTGGTCAGGGAGGCAGTTGGCTCATCCATGATAATGATCTTTGCATCCAGTGAAAATGCCTTGGCAATCTCTACCAACTGTAATTCTGCCACAGATAACGAACTGGTCATTTCCGTTGGTGAAATTAATGATTCGACACCAATCTCTTTCAAAACATCCAGCGCCTTTTTGTTCAATTCACGTTGATTGATAATCCCAAAGCGGGAAGGCTCTCTTCCCAGAAAAATATTCTGTGCTACCGTTCGCTCCGGTAAAAGGTTGAATTCCTGGTAGATGATTGCAATCCCTTGCTCTTGTGCTTCCTTTGGATGGGAAAATTCAGTTTTCACCCCCCCAAGGATCACCTCGCCGTCATCCTGGCTATATGCCCCAGCTATCACCTTCATCAGGGTCGATTTTCCAGCTCCATTCTCACCGACTACTGCATGAACTTCACCGGGGAAAAATTCAACGGTCACATCATCCAGGGCGACAACGCCTGGAAACCTCTTGGTGATATTCTGGCCACCAGTAAGGGTTCTTTCTCTGATGTGGTTAAAGTTTCAATAATTTCTTCTGTCATCGTTTTGATAACTCCTCTTTTCCTCTGGCTCTATCTTGCCGGCCAGTGATTTCAAAAATGCAGTCCCTTCCTGCACAATCGCATCCTGGCTGGGTGCGATCTCGCGCCAGATGCAAACCGCCCGGGCAATCGATTTCACTTCAGGTGTGAACGACTCGATCACCACGTTGCCGTCATAACCAATCTCCGCCAGAGCTTCAAACACGCTCTCCCAGGCCACCTGACCGGTACCGGGGACGCCGCGGTCATTCTCACAGGCATGCACATGGAAAACCCGGTCCCCGCCGAAATCGGATTGCGGCAGCAGAATCCTTCTCCTCAAGGTGCATATGAAAGGTATCAATGTGCAAACCAATATTAGGCTCATCCACGTCGGCGATCAGCTTCATTCCCTGCCCGACAATATTGACCATATCGGTTTCGAAGCGGTTGAGCATCTCGAATGCCAGCTTGACTCCCTTTGGGTTGGGCATATTGGCACAGGGCTTTCAATTCCTTTACGGCTAATGCCCACTCCTTTTCACGCTCTTCCTCAGTTTCCAGCCTGGCTTTGCCCACAGCCGAATACATCGGGCCGATCACAACTTCCGATCCCAGAAACTCGGCGGCATCGATCATCCAGTACCATATAATCCCGTGCCGCTTTGCTGATCTCAGGATCGAAGCTGCTGATATTACGGTCCGGGCCAAAAGCGCCGCACACGATCACCCCCATATCATTGGCCACAAGAGCGGCCTTCAGGGCATCCAGGTCAATCAAAGCAGGATCTTCAACCGCCATCTCAAATAGGTCCAGTCCCATCTCCCTATATTTCTCAACCAGATAGAGGTGCTTATCTGTAGAGAACGGGGAATGATAGATAAATGTATTTGCGCCAAATTTCATCTCTTCATTCCTTTGTGTCAGGTCTGGGAGTGGAGCCGATGACCAACCAGCCCCACTCCCCAGCAGACGAATCTGCTCACCCTATCTTGGTCAATTCACTTACTTAGGAGAAGAATTAACCTTTTTACCAGTTGCCGAGGATTCCAGCCCAGCAGCCAGAATCTCGATCTCACGCAAACCATCATAGAAGTTAGGTTCTATCTTGGTGCCTTTTTCTATGGCTTCCATGAAGTCCACCACGCCGTGATGGAATTCATGTTCGTAACCGATCATATGTCCCGGGCGGCCACCAGTCGGCAATGTAGTCATGCTGCCCTGCTTCAGTCGCCAGGATGGTGCGGAAGCCCTGTGCAAAGGCAGGGTCATCCCGCTGGAAGAGCTGTAATTCGTTCATCCGCTCCAGATTGAAGACAATACTGCCTTTGCTGCCGTAGATCTCAAAATAGTTATAATTCTTGCGCCCGGGGGCAAAGCGGGAGGCCTCAAAGGAGCCAAGCGCCCCGTTTTCAAATTCCGCCAACATGAAGGCGGCATCATCCACGGTGACCTTGCCCATCTCAGTGGCCTCACCAGAACCGGCGCTGAATGTGGCCGCCCCAGCGCCAGGCAGCGGGCGTTCCTTGATGAATGTGGTCGCCATTGCGCAGACGGCATTGATCTCACCGATCAGATAGCGCGCCAGGTCCACACTGTGGGAGTTCAGGTCATAATGCGGGCCAGCGCCAGCCCGGTCTGCCCGCAGATGCCAGGTCAGCGGGAACTCGGGATCCACGATCCAGTCCTGCAGGTAAGCGCCGCGCCAGTGAAAGATCCGCCCGACAAAGCCTTCATCAATTAGTTTCTTTGCCAGCCGGACCGCCGGGTGCTCGCCGGTAGTTGTGATTCAAATAATGTACGATTCCGGCCTTTTCGGCTTCCTCGTACATTTCTCTGGCTTCCTCAACTGTCAATGCAAATGGCTTCTCACAGAAAATATGCTTGCCTGCCTGGGCGACTGCCACTGCGATCTGGTGATGCAGGTATGTCGGCACCGAGATATCGACAATATCCACCTCATCATTCTCGATCACCTTGCGCCAGTCGGTCTCGGTCTGCTCCCAGCCCCAGCGTTCGGCAAAAGCCTTCAGGTCGGCCTCATTCTGTCCGCAGGCAACCTTCATTACCGGCTCGATCCCCATATCAAAGAATTTGGGGGAATTCAACCAGGCATTGCTATGGGCTTTGCCCATAAATTTTGTACCAATGATTGCTACATTCATTTTCTTCATCTCGTCCTCACTTCTCACTCAACTACTTGACCGGTGAAAATATATTCTCCAGCGCCAACCAGATGGCGCCATGTACACCTGCATCGTCACCTAATTTCGAATAATCTATCCGCAAAGACCGGGTAGAGAGCGCTGTGGCCCTCCTCAGTGTAAACTGCCGAATCGTCGATAAGAACTGGTTGCCGATCTTGCTGACCCCGCCGCCGATAAATATCGCTTCCGGATTATAAAAGTTCACCAATCCTGCCAGTACCCCGCCGATCATCTTTCCGCTTTCATTGACAATCAGATTAGATGCCCGGTCGCCGGCGGCTGCCAGTTCACCAACATCGATCGAGCTAAGCGATTCCATCATTTTCTGCCATCCGCTTGGCCAACCGCTCACTCTCACCGCTTTCTAGCGGCCTGCTTCAGCCATCGCAGCGATTGCCGGACCGGCAGCCATGAACTCCAGGCATCCTGTATTCCCGCAGTGGCAAACCGGTCCGTTGTAATCGATGCAGATATGCCCGATATCCCCTGCACAGCCATCGCTGCCGCGATAGATCTCACCTTGCATGATCACCCCGCAGCCAATCCCGGTACCGACCTTCACATACATGAAGTTCTCCATTCCGATACCGCCCCCGACTCTGGCCTCCCCGATCGCCATGATATTGACATCATTGTCGATACAGGGCACCGCTTGCGGAAATTGATTTTTAATGTACGCTTTGATCGGAAAACCTTCCCAGGCTGGCATCAAGGGCGGTTGGATCAGCAATCCTTCCGGATACTGTACCGGGCCGGGCACCCCCATCCCAAAACCCAGTAGATCCTCAGGCCTTGCCCCTTTAGCCTCCAGCATCTCCAGCACCACCCGGTTTATCTGTTCCAGCAACAATTCCGGTTGGACCCGGACATCTGCCATGAAAGCTTCTCGGGAGAGGATCTCACCGCTGAAATCAGCCAACGCCAGATCTACAGACGTTGCGCCGATATCAACGCCAGCCACATAACCAAAGGCCGGATTGAAATCCAGGATCAACGGCCGTCTACCGCCTACTGATTCACCATGTCCAACTTCAGCCAGGATCACCTTCTTCCAGTAAATTCCCCGCTATTGCTGTTACGCTCGCCTTTGAGGTATCCAGAAGTCTGGCCAGATTGGTTCGGGACATCGCCCCGTGCTTTCGAATAATGTCAATCGCCAGAAGTTCTATTGCTGATAAATCTGGCAGGTCCATTCGAGGGCTTTCCTTGATTTTCTGGGGTAACAGCCATAAACCTACTTATTTTAGTTTTTGAAGAAAGTATTGCTGATTCTAACCACTTTTCTTCATATTGTCAATAAAGTTGGTGTTATGGCTGCACCCCAATTCCTTAAATGGCTTAGTAAACGCTGGCTGCAATCCGTTTGAGGTTTGCCACACTCTTGGCAATCAGCCTCAAACTCCTGCCCAGCATAATCCGGGTGCAGCGAGTCGGTTTCGACTGCCAGGAAACCCTTGTAACCGGCATCGTACAGGTACTGAGCGATCTTCTGATTGTTCACCAGCCCATCTCCCACCGGCGTTGAGGAGAAGAAGTACCACTCTCGGGCATCCACACCGGCAACCGGCTTTAGATCTTTGATGTGGGTGGCCAAACACTTTGTCGGCCAGCTTGCGGGTGCCTTCTACCGGATCATCCAGCAGGCGCAGGAAGTTGCCTGTGTCCAGGTTCAGG
Organism: uncultured Chloroflexia bacterium; assembly: GCA_963722735.1. Lineage (GTDB taxonomy): Bacteria > Chloroflexota > Anaerolineae > Anaerolineales > UBA11579 > UBA11579. The sequence continues at coordinate 13,682 of CAVROH010000006.1, read as the reverse complement.
CCAAGATACGGAGAATCGACTCGATCGAGCAGTTCAACGCACTCATCAGCGGTGTAGTCAATGTGGTTCTCCAACGGCCAGTTTGACATCATATTCCTCAGCGACCACGACCGCTTCCTTGAACCACTCCACCAGGATGTCGATCTGCGGGCCGTGCGGCTCAAAGCGGAACATCAGGCTGCTGGCGACTACGCGCATCACATCCGCCCCAATCAGCTTGGCATTCTTGATCTGGGCCACCATGCTGTCAAATTCTTCACGGTTCTTGCCGGCTTCCAATCCATCCGGATGGCCCCAGGCATATACTCGGTCAAAACCATAGTCGTCCAACTGAGCGTTCAGTTCCTTGAACCAGGCCTCTTCCATGGAGGGGAAGAAGCAGGATTCCAGCGAAACCCCATCCACGTCCAGATATTTTGCATAAGCCAGGAAATCTTCCATCGTCATGTTCTTATCTGGCGCTTTCTGATGGGGATAGACCTCACCAAAATAGCGGTGGAAACAATAACTGTCTATGCCAATCTTCATCTTTGCCATTCTTGACTACTCCTTTAGATATGTTTGCACTATAAAAAACAGGCTGCCTGTGAAGACATACCTGCTTATTTAACTTGCTCAATCAGTTTTTCAGCCAACTCACCTGGGCGTGCTACCCGGATCAACTCAGTTTCAAAACGGGAGCGATCACCTCGATGAAGCGCATGATAATACTCCAAGCGGGGTACCATCCGGCAAGTAGCTGACGCTGTCCAAGCAGGATCATTGGCGCTCCGACGTTTACCCCCAGCAGTTCAGCTTCAGTCTGGGTTGCGGCTACTGCCTCCAGATATCGCTTGCCCCGGGTGATCTGGATACTGTACTGTGATTCCAGATACTCATACAAGGAGCGGTTCTCCAGTTCAACCTCCAACAAGAGATGGGCAGATCGAAAACGGCAGATATGTGGTAACCAATACGATCGGTTCCTGCTGCACAAAGCGCAGACGGTCGATTTGGATTACAGGATCTCCTTCCTTGATCTCAAGGAAGGTGGCCACCTTCTTAGAGGCAGGCACCTTTTCCTGTTTCATCACCTTGGATACCGGTGTGTGGCCTCTGGCCTCCATATCCTGATAAAATCCGGTCAGCTCCTGAAATAAGCCTTCATGGATCTTGGGCTTCGCAACAAAAGTACCCTTCCCTTTTGTGCGATAGATCATCCCTTTGTACTCCAGTTCCTGCAAGGCCTGGCGGATGACCGTCCGGCTGACATCGAACAGACTGCACAGTTCTGCATCACCCGGTAGCTGTCATCTGCTTCCAGATCGTTGCCCTCAATGTACTCCACCATGCGCATCAACACCTGGCGGTACAGGGGAACATAAGAACTCTCGTTCAATCTCTGTGTTGATTTGGTTCTGGGACATGTAATGTTGTTATCCTGTAATTACAAATCGCGTCTAGGATTATCATATTAGGTTAACAATGGTTTGTCAAGTTGTTAAGGTTCATGGTGGTAAAAAGTTCGCTAAATAGTATTTGTTAGTACTGGCAATCTACCCTTCTGCCAGTCTCAGATGATTCCACGATGGCATCTGCCACCACGCAGGCGTTGTAGCCATCCTCAAAATCAGCGCCTTCCGGGGACACCGGCTTATCATTGACAATGCAATCCATCATATGGGCGATCTCATGCACAAAAGTATGCTCCCATCCGATGATATGCCCAGGCGGCCACCAGTTGCTGATCCAAGGATGAACACCTTCGGTAACATTCACCGTCTGGAAGCCGCGGGTTTCCACCGGTTCCCCCTCCGCCCAGTTGACTTCCAGCTCGTTCAGCCGTTCCAGGTTCCAGGCAATACTACCCTTCTCGCCATTGACCTCAAAGACATGGTAGTTCTTGCGCCCACTTGCCAGACGGGTACCCTCCAGAGTGCCGATGGCGCCATTCTCAAACTCGATCACCGAGGCGAAGGCATCATCCACATCCACAGCCCCCATCCCGGACCGTCCATCAGCTTGCGCTCGGGGATGAAGGTCTTCATCGTGGACTGGACGCTCTTGATCCGCGACCCCAGCAGGAATGACCCGATATCGATGATGTGAGAGAAATCACCGATCGCCCCACTGCCCGAAATCTCTTTGTTGTGGCGCCAGAGATAGGGCGTCTCAAAATGGGGCAGGATCCAGTCCTGCAGGTACATTGCCCTGAAATGATAGATCTTCCCCAACGCGCCGCTGGCGATCAGATCCCGCGCCATCCGCACCGCCGGGACGAAGCGGTAATTGAAAGCCACCATCCCTTTCACGTTATTGGCCTTGACCGCATCCCACATGCGCTTGGATTCTTCAGTGCTGCGGGCCAGCGGCTTTTCACACAGAATGTGGATCCCCTTCTCCGCCGCCATCACGCAGGGGTCCTCATGCACATTATTGGGTCCGACATTATCAAAGAACTGGATGCGCTCATCGGAGAGCATTTTCTCCCAATCGGTGTAATATCCGGCATAACCGAAGCGCGAAGCCATTTCAGAGACGGCTGTCTCATTCCGGCCGCAAACCGCCACCAGCCTGGGGATCGCGGCGGGTGGATACATCATTATGGGCACCTTCAGCAGCGCATTGGTATGCGCCCGCCCCATGAAAGCGTATCCCAGCATCCCCACTCCAATCTCCGGAGCCTGGAATTTCTCAATCTCGGTAAAATTCTCGTTTGTCATCGTTCCTCCTGATCTCTGGTTGATCCCATTATGACAGCCAGCACAGCATCCGTATCTACTAAATCTGGCAGCAGATGGTCGGGAGAGGCTGCCGCCAGTTGAGCAGGATGCTGCCATCCCGGTGGCGACGGCGATACTCACCGCCCCAAACACCTGAGCGCTTTCCACATCCCGGACGGTATCACCGACCACGCAGGTCTGGGATAGCCGGGATTTCCTCACCGGCGATCTCCTCTGCCCTGGCATGTGCCAGGCTGACCAGGTCGGGCCGATACGTGGTCTCGATTGCCATACGCCCCGACCCTGAAAAGCTCCAGATCAAAACCAGCCTCGCCCAGCTTGTATCGGGCGGTTCTCTGATGATTCCCGGTGGTCAGACCGAGGATCACATCTTCCCGGTGGCTCAAAACCTCCACCAAATGTTTAGCACCAGGCAGGCTGCAGATCTCATGCTCGCTCCGGTTCAGCCGGGCGGTGAACTCCTCAAAGAAATCGGCATAAAGCGCATCCCGTTTTCGCAGAAATTCTTCACGGCTGAAACCGGCATCCACCAGGGTATCTTCAAAGATCGCCTCGATCGTCCGCCCGGTGGGATAAATTTGATCTACCCGCCCGGCAGTGCCGAAAATCCGCGCCAGAGACACTCCGGCAGAACTTTGTCCTACCCCGCCTGTCAGCAGCAGCGTGCCGTCAATATCGAACAGAACCAGTCGCATAATTTGCTATGCCCAGAACATCTCTCCGGCTTCTTCAAAGATCACGGCTTCCTTCAGCAGGCTGACCGCCTTGCCCAGCCCTTCATCCGGGGACATCATCGCATCTTCATGCTCGATCGAGATCACATAGTCGTAGCCGACCATCCGCAGGGCACTGATCATATCCTTCCATTCCTTCAATCCGTGGCCGTAGCCGATCGAGCGGAAGGTCCAGGAACGTTTGGGGATATCGCCGTAATGCTTATGATCATTGCAGCCATTGACCTGCATATTCAAGGGATCCACGTACACATCCTTGCCATGCACATGGAAGATTGCCTCTCCCAGCTTGCGGATGGCGGCTACCGGGTCCACTCCGTTCCACCACAGGTGGCTGGGATCGAAGTTGCAGCCCAGGCGCGGGCCAACTGCATCCCGCAGGCGCAGCAGAGTATCGACGCTGTAGACCAGGATTCCGGGGTGCATCTCGAAGCCGAAGGTGAGATCATGTTCTTCCAGCAGCGGGTGGATCGTCTTCCAGTACGGGATGGCCACTCTCATTCCACTGGTAATCCAGGATCTCCAAGAAAGTGCGGCGGCCAGGCGCAGGTCACCCAATTGGGCATCGTGTCTGAAGCCGCGCCGGCCGGTAGGCCGGAAAATCCATTGATCGTGGGCACACCCAATAATGCCGCCAGCTTGATCGCCTTCTTGATCACGGCATCAGCTTCCTCGGCGATCTCCTTATTCGGATGGATCGGGTTATTGTGGATGCTCAGCGCACTCAAGGTCAGGCCGCGCTCGGTGATCTTGCCCAGCCACTCCTCACGGGCGGTCTGGCTCCCCAGCAGATCATCCACCGGGCAGTGCGGCTGTCCGGGATAGCCGCCAGCGCCAATCTCTACGGCCGTAATCCCAAAGCTCTTGGCTTTGTCCAATGCCTCTTCAAAAGAGAGGTTCCCCCATAAAGCTGTAAATACACCGATTTGCATTTTTCGCTCCTTTTCATCTGATCGATTATCTGAACAGAGCATCCTGTTCGCGTCTGAGTTTCACCACTGTGCTTTCCTCATCCAGCACCACATCATCCCAGGTGATGATCTCGCCCTTCTTCACCGGCTTGATCATCCTTGCCCCCGGACTGATCCCGGAGGGCAGCGCGTTCAGATTTCCGAGCATCCTCAGCTAGGTCCATCACCCCGTAGCAGGTATAGCCACCAAAGCGTTCCAGCACATCCCCAGGCGCCAGATCTTTCTTCGCCACGGTCATGATGTCCGCTACCGGCTCATCCTGCGGGGCCAGCCAGACCTTCTTGTTGAAATATGCCTTCGCAATCGAGATCGGCGCTTCCAGGAACCACAGATGGTAGGGACGGAAGAAGGTGAAATACTTCCCCTTGCCGACCTTGAGATACTGCAAGTCATCGCGGATGCGCTTGATCGTTCACCCGCACGGTGACAAACACCCCGCCAGACATGGATGGCCCCTGAACAAAGTCCACCGCCCCAGGGAATTTGGTGATCCCGCCATCTTCTTCCAGCGCAAATACCTCGGAAACATTCTCGATTGTGGCTTCCGGGCCGACCATGCTGCGCTGCATCGGACGGCAGCCGGTAGCGTTGGCGGCACAGGTCATCTCAAACATCGTTTTGGTGCCATCCACATAGGAAGCCACCTGCACCGGATCCTTATCCGATTTTCTCGCCGATTCGGCGACCAGTCTCAGGTGTGGCATCCGGATTGAGGGCATTGCTTTTGCCCTTGCCGATCACGATCACTTCATAGCCAATCGTTTTGACAAAGTCATACAGCTCGATCAGGCAGCCCGGCTCATCCCCAGAGGATACCGAGTACAGCACACCTGCCTCGCGCCGCCTTCTTCTTCAGGATCTGCCCGACAGTCACATCGGCCTCAATATTGACCAGCACGACATCCTTGCCATGCTGGATGCAGGCCTCCGCCACTTCAGCGCCAATCGCCGGCGACCAGGTTGAATCGGTGACGATATCCACCGCATCCACCTGTGCCAGCAGGCGCGGGTCAGCAGTCACGGCACGCTTCCCGGAGCGGATCACATCCTCCGCCTGAGCGGGGGTTTCCACCTCCACGATCTGGTCACGCGTCAGGCCGGTGGATCAGAAAAGCCTGGATGCCTTCTTCCACATCGGCGTTTGCCAGGAGTGATATCTCCATCCCGGCTACATGGCTGACAGCCGCCACCAGGCCGCTGCCCATCCACTCGATGGCGCTGGCCCCCAGCCGGATCGGGTTACCTGCCTGCTGTCTGGCCTGCAAAACCTTATGCATCATCTTCAGGCTCCCTTTGGCAGCAAAAGCTTCTTTGGCCGCCGCGAGGATATCATCCGCGGTCAGGTTATATTTCTTCACCAGTTCATCCGGGTCACCGGACTCGACATAGACATCCCGCAAGCCGACAAAGCGCATCGGCACCGGAGCGCTCTCCGCAACCAGGCGGGCCACATTGCTGCCCACGCCGCCGTGGAGCAGATGCTCTTCTGCAACCACGATGGCGCCGGTCTCCCTGGCAGCCGCGGAGATGGCTTCCTTATCCATTGGGCGAATGGTATGCAGATCGATCACGCGGGCTTCAATCCCTTCTTCCGCCAGCATAGCCGCCGCATCCAACCCGGCAGCCACCATCATCCCGCAGCCGATGATCGTCAGATCAGCGCCCTCACGCACGATATTGGCCTTCCCCACTTCCCAGGGGGTATCTTCCATCGGGTAAATATAGGGCATCGGCACCCGGCTGGAGCGGATGAATACCGGCCCTTTGATCGAAGGAGCGGCTTTAACCGCAGCATGCATACTAGCCGGGTCTCAGGGCACCATGATCGTGAAGGTCGGCAAGCCGCCCATCAGGGCCAGATCCTCAATCCCCATCTGTGTCGGGCCGTCTTTACCCAGTGTGATCCCCCCATGACTGCCGATCACCGTGGCATCAATCTCGGACATGGCGACTGCCAGTCGGATCTGGTCATAGGCGTTGCACAACAGGAAGGAGGAGAAACTGGTGATGAAGGGGTAAAATCCCGCCCCGGCCAGACCGGCACCGACGCCTACCAGGTTGCTCTCAGCAATCCCGATATTGAAGAAGCGCTCCGGGAATTCCTGGCGCACATATTCCGCCTTGGTTGAGTTGCCCAGGTCGCCGTCCAGCACCACCACTTTCTCATTCGCCCTGGCAACATCCAGCAACGCATCCCCAAAAATATTGCGCAGGGGTTGATTCACATTGTTTTAGTCCTGCTTTCTTACCGAGTTCCATTGAGTTCCTCCTTGGCCAATGCAGCTTGTTCAGGGTTCAATGCCCTGCCGTGGAAAGTGAAATCAGCCTCAACAAAAGAACACACCTTTACCTTTGATGGTATGGGCAATGATCATCTGCGGTTTCCCTGTGGCTTCCAGTTGGCGGGCCAGAGTGAGGGCGGCGATCACTTCTTCGATATCGTGACCATTGACCTCATGAACTGTCCAGCCAAAGCTCTTCCATTTATCCACCAGCGGTTCCAGGGCAATCTCCCGGCTGATCGGGCCAGTCTCCTGGAATTTGTTGTAGTCCATCATCGCGACCAGATTGCCAGCCTTGAAATGGGCAGCCGCCATGGCCGCCTCCCAGATCTGTCCGGCCTCACACTCGCCATCCCCCAGGAGGACGAATACGCCGAATTTTTGTCCGGCCAGACGCCCGCCGAGGACATGCCCCAAACCCAGGGACAATCCCTGTCCCAGCGAACCGGTGGTCGCTTCAACACCGGGCATCATCCCCTGAATGGGGTGCCCTTGCACCGGGCTGCCGGCTTCCCGCAATGTCCACAGCGCTTCCCGCGGGAAATACCCCGCCTTTGAAAGCGCCGCATACAGCAGTGGAGCGGCGTGGCCCTTGCTCATAATGAAGCGGTCCCGTTCCGACCACCAGGGTTCTTCCGCACGGTAGCGCAGGATTCCGCCAAAATACAGGGCGGTCACCAGCTCCACTGACGACCACGAGCTGGAGGGGTGTCCCGATCCGGCTTTGGTGGTCATCTCAAGAATATCCAGACGCATCTGCCGGGCAGTCTCGATGAAGCTCATCATTTTTCAATAAAACTCGATCTTTCATCAATTATTCCTTTCATCCAAGAATTGGTTGACTTCATTCAAATATGGCAAAGCAGTGATCGCCCCCCTCTTAACGAGGTCAGCGCGCCAACTGCATTTGCAAAAGTGAGCACCATTCATCAACTGCGTTCAGTGAGCGCTTCCCGCCAGTCTGCCATCTGCACCAACTGAGAGAGCAATCCCGGCGGTGAAGGCATCCCCGCAGCCAATCGCGTCGATCGTCTCCACTTTGAACCCCGGCACATACCCCCCACCACCGGCAAAGCGGAAGTAACTCCCCTTGCTGCCCAGAGTGACCACCACCAGGGCCGGCCCTTTCTCCAGAATTTTGGCTGTGGCTTCAGCCAAACCATCGAGATCCTCTGCGCTGACTTTTTCCAGGCCGCACAGCAGGGCAACTTCATCCTCATTGACCTTGAGGACATCCACCAGGGGGAGCATCTTCTCCGCCTGGATCAGGGCTTCATCAGGATCTTTCCACAAAGCCGGGCGGTAATTGAGATCAAAGGAGATCATCGCCCCGGCATCTTTTGACAGTTTGGCTGCCGCAATCGTGGCGCTTCGGGCAGGTTCATCTGTCAGGCTGAGTGAGCCAAAATGGAACACTTTGGTCCCTGTCAGCAGGCTGATTTCCAGCTCATCCACTCTCAGGCGGTGATCGGCGCCCGGATTGCGGTAGAACACAAATTCAGCGCTGTTCTCATCCGGCATTGCAATGATCGCCATCGTGGTGCGGGCTTCCGGATCAAAGCGCAATCCGCGGGTCTCTACGCCTTCTTCATCCAGCACTTCCTTGAAATAGCTGCCAAAGAGATCTTGCCCCACCTTGCCGATAAAGGCGCTCTGAAGTCCCAGGCGTCTGGCCGCTACAGCCACGTTGGCAGGCGCGCCGCCCGGTTTGGGCGTGAATGCTTCCACCTCGCCCATCGCTTGCCCGACCTTCATCGGGAACATATCGATCAACAATTCACCCAGGGTGACGATATCCATTCCGCCTCTCAATCCCGCAGCTCTGTATAGAAGGTGTAGCGGTCGCCGCGCAGGTTGATCTGCAAATACTCAATCGGAATATCCTGGTCAGAATAAGTCACCCGCTCAATATGCAATAAAGGAGAATTCGGCTCAATATCAAGAAGTTCCGCCAACTCTTCCGAAGCCGGCACAGCTCTGATTCGCTGACGGGCATACACCAGATTGACATTGAACTGCTCGCGCAACATCAGCCGCAAGGAATTATTGGCATAATCCTGTTCCAGGATACCCGGGCAATTTTTGTGGACAAGATAGGAATATTCCACGCTCATCGGTTCTCCATCTGCCAAGCGCAGACGCACGATCCTGGCCAGTTCTTCATCAGGGGGGACCTGCAATTCTTCCGCCAGATCTCCTCATTGGCCGGAATGATCTCGCGTTCCATCACTTTGGTGCCCGGCTCCAGACCACGCTGCTTCATATCCTCCCAGAAGCTCACAATCCGGCTCAGGTTTTGCTCGATGGTAGGCCGGGAAACAAAGGTCCCCTGGCCCCGCCGCCGGAAAACCCAACCCTGATTGACCAGCATATCAAATGCCTGCCGGACAGTTGCCCGGCTGAGATCATACTGGTCAACAAGCTCCGCCTCTGAGGGGAGCATGTCATCCGGCTGCCAGGTGCCATCCTTGATCCGGCCTAGCAGTATTTCATAGAGCTGGTAATACAAGCGGGATTTTGCTGTTTCTGCTGATCAGTTCCATATTTCCTCAATTTTCTGGAGGTTTCGTGGCAAAATCAAGCAATTGTTATAATGTACGGACATTCTAACATAGGTGCTTTTCCAATGTCAAGAATCTCGGTTAAACACTTTGGAATTCGGGTACTTATCCCCCAACCAATTAAAAAACAGGAGCGGGATGGCCTCCCACTCCTGTTTTTGAAATCAATGCTTAATTATCCGATCAAATCTATCCAATCGCTTTCGCCAGCACAACCCGGAAGCCGCCCGCATTATAGCGGTGATCCGGGAAATAGCGGCTGCGCATATCGGTATGGGCATAGGATCCCCAATGGTACCAGGAACCGCCGCGCAGCACCCGGCGGTTATCCCGGCTCAAGTCCAGGTGCGCCGGGTCCTCATAACTGTTCAGGCACCATTCCCACACATTGCCGCTCATATCCAGCGCCCCATTGGCGGCGGCTGCCGCGGGGTACATCCCGACAGCTATGCTGTGATTGAGCTGGTTATGCTTGGTATGCGCCAGTTTTTCATCCCAGTCCATCCCCCAGGGGAACTTATTATTCGGGTCACCGCCAGTAGCTGCCAACTGCCATTCCCACTCGATGGGCAGGCGGATCTGCCAATTTTGGTTGTTGATCAGATCGGCGATTTCTGCATCTTCACCTGATTTGGCTGCTTCCGTCAGCCAGCGGCAAAAGGCGACCGCATCAAACCAACTGACATTCTCACGCGGGTTATTCTCGAACTTAAACTGCTGTTCTCCTGGGGCGGATCTATGCTCCTCACTTGCTGTAAGCCCCTGCCACCAGACCGGGTTGGAAAAGCCATCCTCTGCATCCAGAAATGTCTGGTACTGCATTGCGGTGACCGGAAATTTTGCGATCATAAACCCCTCGGAAGAAAACTCACCCGCCCGCTCCACGATCACAGACCCGCCGCCCACTGCCAGCCAGGCGATCTCCGGCATTCCTTCAGAGGACAGCCCCACACCAGGCCGAGGGTCACCGAGAGCGCTCAACTGCTCCCCGATCCAGGCCCGGTGCTGATGCGGGAGTTCCGGGCACTCCAGTTGGGAGACCAGATCTCCCGCGGCTGCACCGGCATACTTCTCTGTAAACTGATCAAACCCAAGCACATCAGCCGCGTCCTGGCTGGCCTGCTTGACTTCAGCCCGGGCTTCGCGGGCCGTTTCCTCCTCAAGGATATCCAAAAACATAAAGGCCGCCGGGGCAATCAATGCCGAGCAGGGGTTCCGCTCATCTGCACCGAACTGGGCATCGCGCAGTTCCTGGCAGATGGTTGTGCCAAATTCCGAGATAAAGCAGTCTCGCTGCTCAGCGATCAGCCGTTTGCAGCGGATCATTTTGGCTTCAACATTGGTCGTGCGTCCATACAGCAGCCCGATGATGATCGCCGCCCCGGAGACGCCCCCGCACAATTCCTCATGTGTCCCCCCTACTCCGCCGCTGAACCCGGTAGAAATCATCCTGATGTTGTCATCTACCTCCCCCCACAGGTATTTTCCCACCGCGTAGACAAAGGATTCCGCGCAGCCATAGCTGACATCCATCATCTGATTAATCGTATCCCAGACCTCTTGTTGGGCAGAGGTCATCTCTTCTCTTTGAATTGGCATCATTCGCTCCGTATGTGCTAGTTTGCAGATCACCAGAGCATAATCTTACGTCCCCCATTGTTACACAGTTACCTTTCCAAAGAGATTATACACCTGAATTCTTTACTCGCGCCTCCCTCGATTTCAGCAGACATCATGCCGGCAACTTTTCATCAAGTGACCATCGATCGGGCTTCATAAGTGAAAAATCCTCTACTTCATTGATCATTGACCAAAAAACCGGAAAAATAGTGTATGATGATAGTGAAGGCTGTTTGAGAATTTATTCACAATTGAATATTTTATGTCCCACTATGATCGGAGGCACCTGTGATTGAGCGAGATTTTTCATCAGTCGACCGCAAAGCACGGATGAAGCTGGAATCAAAGGGACTACCGCTCCGCCCTGTAGAAGAACGGATTCAAGATTTCGACGAGGCCATTATCCGTATCGATGAAGATTGGGCAATGTACGAAGCTTCTCGCTGCATCCACTGCCCGGATCCGGCCCCCTGTCAGCAAGCCTGCCCAGCAGGAAACGATATCTCATTTGCGATGTGGTTGATCGAGAAAGGCCAGTTTCTGGATGCGGCCGAGATCTACCGTCAGACCAGTTCATTTCCCGAGGTTTGCGGCCGCATCTGCCCGCAGGAGAGATTGTGTGAAGTCGCTTGCGTGCGCGGCAAGAAAGGAGGCGTGCCCGTACCCACGGGAGCGCTGGAAGCCTTTACCACCCACTACGAACGACGCAAACGCGGCGTACAGATCCCGACAAGTGCATTCACCGGGAAAAAGGTTGCGATTATTGGGGGCGGACCTGCCGGTATGGCTTGTGCAGAACAACTGGTGCGCAAGGGGCATTGGGTCACGATCTTCGATGCCAAACCGACCCCGGGCGGTTTGCTGATCTACGGAATTCCCAACTTTAAATTACCTAAACAGATCGTCTTCCACATTTGGGATGATCTATTGAGAGCTGGGGTGACGTTTGTTGGACATACCTACATTGGACCCAGGATCACAGTGGATAAATTGTTCGAAGGCGGTTACGACGCCATATTCATCGGGGTGGGGACAACAGTTGATATCGTCCCTGATTTCCCCGGAGTGAATCTTCCCGGGGTTTACACGGCCACCGATTTTCTGATCCGCGCCAATGTGGATATGGATCTGCTGCCCCACGAAATGTGCAGCCGGCCTGAAATCGGGGACAAGGTGGTGGTGATCGGCGGGGGCGATACCTCCTCAGATTGTCTGCGGACAGCGATCCGGTTAGGCAGCAAGGATGTCACCTGCCTGTACCGCCGCAGTGAAGAGGAGATGCCAGGCAGCCATAAAGACCGCAAGCTGGCGCTTGAGGAAGGCGCCAAGTTCCACTTCCTCACTCAGCCAATCCGCTTCATTGCGAATTCCAAGGGCCACCTGGCCCAGATCGAATGTGTGCGCACAGAGTTGGGCGAGGAGGATGCAAGCGGCAGGCGAAGTTTTTCGATCATTGAGGATTCCAACTTCATCGTGGATGCGGATACGGCAATTCTCGCTGTCGGATATAAACCCGATCCGGTGATCAGCGAGACCACTCCAGGGATTGAGACCCATTCGAATGGGCTGCTCCAGGCAGACCATGCCGGGGCGACCCATCGCAAAGGGGTTTTCACCGGCGGGGACATCCTGACCGGGCCACATCTGGTGGTGACGGCAATGGTCGCCGGGCGAAAAGCCGCCCAAACCATTGACCGCTACCTGGGCTGGTGAGGCGCATAAATCACAAGCTATTGGAAAACTTAAGACCAGTGGAGATCCAGGGAAAACCGTAGATTTTCTCTGGTGATTTGGCTTCACCCCTGATTCGATCAGATATACTCCTATAAACAAATCCCCCGCAAGGGGGGATTATTTGTGGGCCCAGAAGGATTCGAACCTTCAACCAACCGGTTATGAGCCAGGTGCTCTGCCATTGAGCTATGGGCCCTTCTTGATGCGCAATGCTTGCCGCGCTCTAGATTGTAACCCGGATGGGATCGTTCTTCAAGTTTAAACAGCGTGTAGCCAATGAAGCCCTCTCACCCAAATCCAGAGTATAATCCTGAAAATCTCGCCTTCAAAAATTCAGGAGCTTCACCAAATGAACAGGGACAACAAAATACGTGAAGCACCGGATGAGCTGCGTCCCATCATTCCCTCGCCTCTCAAGGCGGTCTTGTTCAAGCTCTATCTCAGGCGGCCCGATCTGCGCGCCAAAGCCTTCAAATTCCAATGGAACGGGCAAAATTTCTGGGGCCGGGCGGTCGATTTCTACGGCAGCATCAGCGATGTCTTCCTCGAGGACGACTATGCCCCAATCCTCCCCGTACTGGAAAAGCTGCCCGAAAACCCCGCCATCCTGGATGCCGGCGCCAATATCGGCTCGTTTGCCCTCTACTGCCTCTCACATCGACCGGACGCAAGAATCTTCTTGATCGAGCCGGAAGAGACCACCTACCAGTTCCTTAGTCGGAACGCAAACCACGTCCCCAACTGGCAACCTTACCAACTGGCCCTCTGGGATAAGGACGCGGTCACCGAATTCCACCGCGAACGAGAACTACAGTGCCGGCAGCCGCATTGGAGCCACAGAAAGCAGCTCCTACCAGGTGAAGACCAGCCGCCTGCAGACCTTCATCAACGAGCACATGGATGGGCGCGTCGAATTCCTTAAAGATCGATATCGAAGGGGCAGAAAATGTCGTCCTTTCAAATTCCGAAAAACTGCTGGGGACTATCCCCTACCTGATCATTGAGACCCATCCCGATGTCTGCGACGAAGCCCTGGTGCTGGAGATCCTCCGCCGG
>CAVROH010000005.1:0-134392 GCA_963722735.1 uncultured Chloroflexia bacterium | reverse complement strand
GGGTGAGAAAAAAACTACTGGCCAAGCTCTTTTTTATTGCGGAAAAGGGTTATGCCCACCGCCAGGAAGACCAGCAGAGCGAGGGCGGCTGCCCCGTAGGCCAGCATCGCGGTGTTAGCCTGGGCGGAGAGGTCGATATCCTGAAAGTTCGGGCCGGTAATGATATCGGCGGTGGGTAAGGACTGCGTATAGGCGGCAATGTCGATCTGTGTGCTGAAGGGGATTCCCAGACGGATACCAGAGGGCACCACCGTACGGATATGGCCGAAGCGGATCGTGTGTACCACCAGCCAGGGGTTGCCCCAAGTGACATCACCCAGGAAAATCGGCTTCTCAACCGTGTTCAGGTTGATCTCTTCCCCTTCGATCCCGTGACAATAGGCGCATTGTTCGAGATAGGCTTCCCCTCCGTTATCCCGCGTCCCGGCGACTTTGAAGGTGCCTGGGTCGGCGACCAGTTCTGGCACGACCAGCCCCTGTGAGATGAAGGCTGCCAGGTCGTTAAGGTCTTGCTCAGTGAGGTAGGCGGAGAAGTCATGATCGGGGTTGAGTTCGCCGTTCAGGGTGGGGAGGATCTCCTCGACCGGTTTGGTGGTGTAGCCGAATAGATCGGGGTAGCCCATCGTGCGGAAGATAGCGCCAAGGGTTTTGCCCTCGCTGCCGCGGTAATCCCAGCCGTGGCAGTTGACACAGCGCCAGGTGAGCGAAGACTGGTACCTGATTGGGCGTTTCCTTTGGCCAGAGGGGGTTCTGTTCGGCGATCAGATCAGAGTAATTGGTGACCCGATCCCAGGCGGTGTACAGACGTCCCCCGCGGATGTAAGCGGGGTCGGCGCCATTCTGGACGGCAGGAGCCGGCAGGTTGACGGCTGCCAGCATCAAAAACCAGATGGCCGCCAGAGCCAGTAAGATCGGTACGCGCCGCGTGGATTTGGCTGGGGATTTGTTACTCATCGGCTATAGTATATCACCAGGATGGAGAGCTATCCGGCCAGGTATTCCCGGTAGGCTTTGTTCTCGGGGCGGGAGAGGACCTCGGCGATAACCTTGAGCATCTCGGCGTGCAGGCCGGGATGGGCGGCAATCAGGCTGAAGGGCGGATCGATGATATTGGGGTCGCCATTCATCTTGGTGACCAGCGCTCCGGCTTCGGAGGCGATCAATGCCCCGGCGGCCATATCCCAGGGCTGCATCTTGAACTCCCAATAGCCGTTCATCCGCCCGGCAGCGATGTAGCACAGGTCGAGAGCGGCTGATCCCAGACGGCGGATGCTGCGCACTTTGAGCGCAAAGGTGTTGAAAAATTCCAGGTTGTGGATCGGGCTGGTGAAGCGGTCGTAGGGGAAGCCGGTGACCAGCATGCTGCGGATCAATTCGGTCTGCGCGGCGGTCTGGATCGGCTTGTCGTTGAGGAAAGCGCCTTTGCCTTTCTCGGCGCTGAACATCTCATCGCTGATCGGGTTATAGACCACGCCGAAGGTCATCACGCCATCGACCGCATAGCCGATCGAGACGCAGAAGATCGGCAGGCCGTGGGCGAAATTGGAGGTGCCGTCAACCGGGTCGATATACCAGGAGTGTTGGGCATCACCGTGGTTGTCACCGCTTTCCTCGGCGACGATGTGGTGGCCGGGGAATTTGGCATTGATCTCGCCGATCAGGTACTTCTCGGATTTCAGGTCGGTCTCGGTGACAGGGTCGATCTCGCTTTTGAGCTTCAGCCCGCGGTCGGGGTGTTCAAAGCCGGCGCGTAGAATTTCGCCAGCGCTGTAAGCCATCGCTTTCAGGTCTGCTAAAGTAGGTTCCATGGGGGTTAGTCTTCTTTGAATTCTTTGAGGATCGAGATGATCTCTTCCAGTTCGGTGAGGATCTCGTCGCGGTGATCGATCGATTGGGTCAGCAGGGTGGTGAAGGCCGGTTTTTGCTCTTCCGGCAGGGTCTTGAGCAGGCGTTCGGTGCGGCTGATCTGCTGGTTCTTCTGGCGGAGTTTGTTCTCCAGCCGCTTGCGGTAGCCGAGGTAGAAATCGTGCTCACCCAGCGGCAGGGGGGTGGTGCCCGGGCCGTCTGCCAGTACCTCGCCGATGGTCAGCAGGAAGTCGGCGGTGTCGATCGGCTTCTCGAGGAAGCGCACCGCGCCCAGGCTGAGGGCGAAGTCTTTGTCTTCTTTGGTCACGTAGGTGGCGGAGAGGAAGATCACCGGGATGTGGCGGGTATCCGGTTCTTTGCGCAGATGGTAGACCATCGCGAAGCCGTCCATCTTGGGCATCAGGATGTCGGTGATGATCAGGGCGGGCAGGTCTTGCTTGATCTTTTCCAGCGCTTCGACGCCGTTGCTGGCGGAATCGACCGGGTAGCCTTCAAACCGCAGGGTGACTTCGAGCATCCCGCGGATCTGGGACATATCTTCTACCACTAATATAGTGCCTTGAGGTATTGTCATGGGGGCTATTGTACCCGCTTTTTGACGCTTCACCAGCCCATATTACGAAGTTGTAAGGGAGACGTAAACCTGCGGTTTACTATCGGCCTTTGGCTTCCAGCAAGAAAACCGCTTGCTTCAGCCAAACGCCACGCGATGCAGATGACAAGGGATCAGGAAAACAAACCACAGATGGACGTAAACCTTCGGTTTACTATCGGCCTTTGGCTTCCAGCAAGAAAACCACTTGCTTCAGCCAAACGCCACGCTGTGATTTGTGAATGGGACTCACCGGGAAGTTGGGATGTTTTTGAATAACCCTATCCCCGGCCCTTTCCCTATGCTAGGGAAAGGGTGCCCTGGCTGATGTGCCTTCTCTGGTTGTTTGGTGGAATTCGGGCGACAGCCTGATCTGAGATAGTTCTTTGAGCGTCAACTACCTGCTGCCTACTGCCTACTGCCTACTGTCTACTCTACTGTCTACTACCTACTGTTAAAAACAAACAGGCTGCAATCTCCTCCGATTTACAGCCTGTCTGTCTGAAAAATTTTGGTGCCCCCGCCATGATTCGAACACGGGACCTCTTACTCCGCAAGCAAGCGCTCTATCCAGCTGAGCTACGAGGGCGAACAAGCGGGGTATATTTTATCTCTGATGAGGATTAACCGCAAGGGTTTGACGGATTTCTGCAAAGGGTATTATTCTGATACCTCATTAAATTTAAAATGTAGTAATTCATTAAGATGTTCATCCGCCCAAGCTTGTCCATCCAAATATGCCTCAACTGGTATCCCATAAAACTTAGCTTTCTCTGCATTGATCATATCTTGAGAAATCTCACCAAGTTCCAAGTTTTTGAAGGAATCGTTGCATCTTGTAATACAATTATCTTCGTCCAGATTCAATCTGTACCGCCCATCATATCTAGTCCCATCGGGCATAATAGCCCCAACTAAAGAACTTGCCTGAACCAATTCAGTCTCTGGAATGATGCTCCTTTTCATTAATGCCCCTGAGAATTCAGCCCCAAATAATTGGCAATCTTCAAATTCTGCCCTAATCAGCATTGCATTGGAGAAGTCTGTATTATAAAAAGTGCAACCTTTGAAATGAGCATTTCGAAAAGATGCATCTGACTAATTTTGCATAAGAGAAATAACATCCAATGAATTGCGCCTCCCATAAATCTCCAAAAGATAAATCTGCTCTGGAAAAATCCTCACCTATAATGGAGCTATCGTTTAGCCAGCCATTAGCTCGAATTTCACCCAAAGCTTTCAACGCATCAGCATTATCTCTGCTCCCCATTTCTCTGATAAGGCGTTCTTTCAAATTCTCCTTTTCTCTAGTTTCATAGATGTAGTCAACGATCATAATCGTAAAAAAAATACCTAGAAACTCTGTGGATAAGCTTAATAACAACCCAGCCCAATCCGTCTCATTGATCATTCCAATTGTCGCGAGGATTCCAGAAACAAGAGCAAAACCTGTTGCAGCAAGATAGATTTTATTTCGTTTTCGTTTCATTTTTCTCCTTGGTGAGACTCAGAAATACACCACCCAATAGCCACTCAAAAAAATTGCACTTCAATCAAGGTAAACAACCTCACACTAAGACCAGATGAAATTGAGGATTACCAGAACCCCCGGGAGCGCCACTAACGCGGCTTTGAAACGCTTGCACATAAGATGATTATACAGCAGTGGACGAAGTTTCCACGATGTTCTGGGCTGTTTTTACTGTAGAATAGATTGAGATGAAACCTGAAACCGAAGCGACCCCAAAATTATTTATAGAGAAGTTTGAATATCTGTTATCCACCGCTTATGTAAGACGCGGCGAAGAAATTACCAATATGACAGTTAAAAGAGATGATGACGGGGAATGGATTGTGGATTTCGATATGCCGTCTAAAGATGAACGAGATTCATTTCTTATGACATTTCGTATGTTTTACCGTAATGGTGATGGTATTTCTTTGAGTGATTTAGAAAAATTATTCGATGACCCTGGTATTTCCGAAAAATGGAAAGATGGTCATAAAAAATGGAGAACTATCGTAAACAATCAGTTGGATGAAGAGGTCTGCGAATCTTCTAAATATGGGAAGTTATCCTATCGCACCATTCTTGAAATTTATCTATATGGCTACATTTCGCATTTAAACCCACGCAAATTGGAGATGTTCAGATATTTCACAAAGGATGAATTTTCGAGTCAATTTTTTGAGTTTGATATGAATACTGCTGCATTGATTTTCATACACGGGTTGAATAACATTTACTGGTTATCGTTAGAGGAATTAGGGAGAGACTTGGCAGATTCTAAGTAATCTAATATGGTTATCAACTCCCTTATCTCCCGGATATTCACCAGCAACCCAGCCAGCAAGAACACCTCATACTCATTCAGAAAATCATTCAGCTCTTCAAGCTCCGGGATCAGTTCACTTGCTTTTCGGAATTGGGCCTCGGAAAATAGAAAAACTGCCCATTCGGGCAGTTTTTGTTTCTGGCGGGGAGGGAGGGATTCGAACCCTCGTCCGGGTTAAACCCCGGAACCCGCTTAGCAGGCGGGCGCACTAAGCCAGACTATGCGACCTCC
Organism: uncultured Chloroflexia bacterium; assembly: GCA_963722735.1. Lineage (GTDB taxonomy): Bacteria > Chloroflexota > Anaerolineae > Anaerolineales > UBA11579 > UBA11579. The sequence goes on along the minus strand of CAVROH010000005.1, from coordinate 129,367 downwards.
CCGTATTCAATTTTTTACCGTCTGGCATTCAACGGTCAGCGGAGGGAGTGGGATTCGAACCCACGGTGAGCTATAAACCCACATCTGTTTTCAAGACAGACGCCTTCGTCCACTCGGCCATCCCTCCAATAACTCGCCGGTGCAGAAGGCTCCTCCGAGTGCGTGGTATTTTACCATAGGTGAGTTAGCGAATGTCAATAGGTTTTGAAGAAAGTGATCAGTCTCTAGTCGGTTAGTCAGTACCAACAATAATAAGGAAGGCCCATAGCCTGGCGTTTGGCTGACAGCCGGCCAATAGAAAATCTATGGTTTTCGTCAGTCCTGCTGGAAGCCACTAGTTCGACTTACGGCAATCCGAAGGATTCCGGCTAGTAAAGTCCGAAGGATTACAGCCAACCCGCTTGAAACTGTAAAGTCAGCTTTGTAAAGAGTGTAACCTTTTGTAACCTTTTGTAACCTTTTCAGGGTTGACTTCCAAAAGTTGCCTGAAGTGTATCGTATTTTCCCTGGTTACTGGGTGCCTGAGTCACTGGGTGCCTTTTCCATTAATGGCGTTATACTTTTAGGTACTGACAGATCCCAACATAGTTCAAACAAGGAGAACCACAAATGACCAAAAAACTCGCCTGGGTAGAGGAAGAACTGCAAGCCCTTCGAGACGCTGGTTTGTACAACAATATCCGCACGCTGGGCAGCCCGCAGGGCGCCTGGCTGGTGGTGGACGGCAAGAAGGTGCTCAATTTCTGCTCCAATAACTATCTGGGGCTGGCCAACCATCCCAAGATCGCCGCTGCCGCCAAAGCCGCCATCGACAAAATGGGCGTTGGGCCGGGGGCGGTGCGCACCATCGCCGGCACGATGGACCTGCACGTCCAACTGGATGAACGCCTGGCCAAATTCAAAGGCGTGGATGCGGCCATCACCTTCCAGTCCGGCTTCACCGCCAATATCGGCACCATCCCGGCGCTGGTCGGCAAGGAAGACGCCATCTTCTCCGATGAGCTCAACCATGCCAGCATCATCGACGGCTGCCGGCTCTCCGGGGCCAAGATCATCCGCTTCAAGCACGCCGATGCCGCCGATCTGGAAGTCCAGCTCAAGGAGCACCGCGCCAAATACCGCCGGGCGATGGTCATCACCGATGGCGTCTTCAGCATGGACGGCGATATCGCCCCGCTGGACGAGATCTACGCCGTCACCCAGAATTATGATGTCATCCTGATGGTCGATGACGCCCACGGCGAAGGCGTGATGGGCAAGGGCGGCCGCGGCATCGTCGATCACTTTGGCCTCAACGGCAAGGTGGATGTCGAGATCGGCACCATGTCCAAAGCGTTTGGCGTGATGGGCGGCGTGGCTGCCGGGAATGCCAAACTGGTCGAATGGCTCCATCAGCGCGGCCGGCCGTTCCTGTTCTCCTCAGCGATGACCGTGCCGGATGTGGCTGCCTGTCTGGCGGCGATTGACCTGCTGGAAGAATCCACCGAGTTGGTCGACCGCCTGTGGGCGAATGCCGACCTGTTCAAGAAAGAAATGCGCGCCATGGGCTTCGATACCGGCAAATCGGTCACCCCGATCACCCCGGTGATGCTGGGCGAGGCCAAACTGGCCCAGGAATTCAGCAAGGCGCTGTATGATGAGGGTATCTTTGGCATGGCGATCGGCTTCCCGACCGTGCCGCGCGGCAAAGCCCGCATCCGGGTGATGATCTCCGCCGCCCACTCCAATCAAGATCTGGAACAGGGTCTGGCCGCCTTTGAGAAGGTCGGCAAAAAACTGGGCGTGATCTAAATGAGAGGATAGAATGGAAAAGAAATTGGCTGAACTCAAGCAAAAACTGCAGATTATCGAGGATCTGGGTCTGATCAATTCCCTGCTCAACTGGGACCAGTCCACCTACATGCCGCCGGGTGGCGCGGCTGCCCGCGGCCGTCAGATGGCGATGATCGGCGCAGATGGCGCAGGAGAAAGCCATTGACCCTGAGATCGGCAAGCTGCTGGATGAGCTGGAACCCTGGGCAGAGACCCTGCCCTTCGATTCTGATGAAGCCGCCCTGATCCGGGTCACCCGCCGCAATTACGACCAGGCGGTCAAGATCCCGCCGGCGTTGATTGGGAGAGTTCTACCAGCATGGCGCTGAGAGCTACCAGGTGTGGACCGAGGCGCGTCCCAACAACGATTTCAAGGCCGTCGAACCCTACCTGGAGAAGACCCTCGAACTCAGCCGGCAAGCTGGCGGATTGCTTCCCCGGATACGAGCACATCGCCGATCCGCTGATCGATTTCTCCGATTATGGGATGAAAGCCTCCTCCGTCCGCCAGGTCTTCGCTGATCTGCGCGCAGAGCTGGTTCCGCTGGTGGAAGCGATCCTGGAGAAGGAAGAAGATGGATAAGATCCGTGCTGCTGAAGCACTATCCGCTCGACAAGCAGGAAGCCTTCGGGGTGGAGATCATCAAGGCTTTTGGCTATGATTTCCAGAGCGGCCGCCAGGATACCACCCACCATCCCTTCATGACCAAATTCTCCCTCAACGATGTGCGCATCACCACCCGCTTCCAGGAGAATGACCTCGGGGACGGCCTCTTCAGTACTCTGCATGAATCCGGACATGCGATGTATGAGCTGGGCATCGATAAGAGCTTATGAGGGCACTCCCCTGGCAGACGGCACTTCTTCCGGTGTGCACGAGAGCCAGTCCCGCCTGTGGGAGAATGTGGTCGGACGCAGCAAGCCGTTCTGGTCGCATTACCTGCCAATCGCCAGGAATATTTCCCCGAGCAGCTCAGGGATGTCTCTCTGGATGAGTTCTACAAGGCGGTCAATAAGGTTTCGCGCTCCTTGATCCGCGTGGATGCCGATGAGGTCACCTACAACCTGCATGTGATGATCCGCTTTGACCTGGAATTGGCCCTGCTGGAAGGCTCGCTGGCGATAAAGGATCTGCCCGAAGCCTGGCATGCCCGCTACCAGTCAGACCTTGGCCTGCGTGCCCCGAGTGATGCTGATGGCGTGCTGCAGGATGTCCACTGGTTCTTTGGCACGATCGGCGGCGCTTTCCAGGGGTACACGCTGGGCAATATCATGTGCGGCTCTGTTCTACAGCCATGCCCTCCAGGCGCATCCGGAGATTCCAGACGAGATCGGTACACGGCAAATTCGAGTACCCTGCACGGCTGGATGAAGGACAATATCTACCAGCACGGGTCAAAGTACACCGCCCCGGAACTGATCGAAAAGGTCACCGGCGGCCCGCTGACCATTGAACCCTATATGGCCTATCTCAAGACCAAATACGGCGAGATCTACGACCTTAGATTGGTTATCAATTGAACGAAAAGGGAGGATTCCGACCGGAATCCTCCTTTTTTAATCCCCCGTTCAGGAATATCCGGGCTAAAAACACCATATAATATCTACAGGGCCTGGCTACAGGTCGGGGCAAATTCGAGGAGGAAAAATGAATTCCAAGTTTGTCCTGATCTTTGTGCTTGTCCTTTTTTTGTTGTCTGCCTGTGGGGCGCCGAGGAGAACTCACCCGAGATCTCCGCACCTGAGCCGCAACCCAGCACCACCCCCGAACCGGAACCCCCCACTCCCACACCCGAACCGGAACCAACCCTCCCACGGAAGCCGGCCCTGCCTATGAGATCATCTCTGATATGTCCTATGTGTACAGTCGAACAGTACCAAGAAGGTGGATCTCTTCCTGCCAACCGGCGATCTGCAGCAGCCGCAGACGCTGCTGATGTTCCATGGGGGCAGTTCGCAAGCGCGGGGAGATGTACCCGGCCGGGCTGTATTTTGCGGAGCGCGGCTACCAGGTTGTTGTGGTCGGCTTCCGGGACTGGCCCAAGTACAAGTATCCCTGCTCCGGTGGAGGATGTCTTCTGCGCGGCTGCCTGGCTGGGGGCCAATGCCGAGAAGTACGGCCTGCGCATCGATCAACTGGTGCCGTATGGATTCTCATTTGGCGCTACCCTGGGAACCACCCTGGTGACGGAAGATGACCCCTCAAGGTTCCTCACCGAGTGCCCGGATAGCTGGTCCGATCAGATTGGGTTTGCCGGGGTAGTGGGTTTCTCCGGGATCTATGATTATCCCAAGACGGTGGAGATCTCAGCTGGATTGGCCGATTACACCAACGATTATCTGGGTGTCTACCCTGGAGGATGGTCCGGAGATCTGGGCACAGGCCTCCCCGGCATCAAGTGTGGATGGCAGCGAGCCGCCGTTCTTCTTCATCCACGGGCTGAATGACAATATCCCGGTGGGGAATGTGCAGTACTTTGCCGAGCTTCTCGAGCAGGCCGGTGTGGCAGTTACTGCCGATTATCCGGAGGATATGGTCCATGGGGCGTTGGTCAAGTCCACTGCCCATCTGGGTGCTGGTGGAGGAGTGGCTGAAAAGTCTGCCGTAATCTGAGAAAATCATCTCGGAACACCCCTGGCCGGCATGATCGGGGGTGTTTTTTCTGTGGCAAAATCTAGCCCAAAATCATCCAAATAGTAGCCTATGAAGGACATCCGTCCCACAAAGTTGGGACATCTGTCATATCAAAATTCGGATTCTCATAGTAAAATATTACTATATTATCGGTTTCATGTTTCTGGAGGATTAATATGTCAATTCGAGACAGGATTATTGAAGAAACAACACATAGCTTTTGCTCCCATGCCAATTGCAAGGTGGAGTTGAAAACCACCTATGTGTACCCTTCGGATATCATGCCGGATCTGATGCCGCGAATTCAACATCGTGGCTGCTCACATTACTTCATGTGCACCTTGCATGATAAGTCGGCATGCACCTTCGCACTGGATAAGATCAATCATCTTAGCCCGGATGTGGAGAAAACTGAATAGGATAGACATGTAAGCTCTGCCATATGGCGGAGCTTAGTTCTTATAGACTCTCCTCCTTCTGAGTTGGTTGGTCAGCCCCATGCGATCATGGGGCTGACGCCTTTTTGGGGGAATAACTCTTCTGCCATTTGGGTGTTTTTCCTATTTAGAGTGATTCAGATAGCGTTTGGATGGGTTTCACTTTGACAGTTTTGGCGGGCAAGGCTAAAATACTTTCAGGAGGCGTGAAATATTCCATCGCATGCCATCCTGTATTGGTACTTAACGAGGCGCTCATGTCTGCAAACAACAAAAAAACCATCATCGGATTGACCGGCAATATCGCCACCGGGAAAACCGTCGTCCGCCGGATGCTCGGGTCATCTGGGCGCGTACACCATCGACGCCGATGCGCTGACTCACCGGATCATGGCACCGGATGGGCCGGGTTACAAGCCAATCCTCGACCAGTTTGGCAAGTTCATCCTTGGTGATGACGGCGACCATCGACCGCAAGAAGCTGGGAAAGATGGTCTTCGCCGATCCGGATGCTTTGGCTAGCTCTGGAAGCAATCATCCATCCCTATGTCCGCAAAGCCGTGGATTATATGATCAAGAATGCCAAACAGGATGTGGTTGTGGTTGAGGCGATCAAGCTGCTGGAGTCCCCATTGAAGGACCGGTGTGATGTGATCTGGGTGACGACCTCCTCTGAAGATAACCAGACTGGTGCGTTTGGCCTCCAAGCGGGGTATGTCTGCTGCCGAATCCCGCCAGCGGATGGAAGCCCAGTCACCGCAGTCCTGGAAAGATTGCCGCGGCTGATCTGGTGATCGAGAACAACGGCAATTTTGAGGATACCTGGAAGCAGGTCAAGCATGGTTGGGAGCAGCTATTTCCCGAAAGCGCTGCGGCTGCAGAGCCGAATCTGAGAAGCTGGAGCATCGTTGAAAGCGGAGCAGACCTTTCGGCTGTGACGATCAAGGATGCTGCGCACCGAACGGGCCAAACCGCGTCAGGCAGAGGATATTGCCAATTTCCTGAACCGCCAGCGCGGTAAAAAGGAAAAACTCACCCGCATGGATGTGATGGCCTTATTTGGCGAGAAAGCCTTCATGCTGCTGTATGCCAACCAGCAGCTGGCCGGTGTGGTTGGCTGGCAGGTGGAAAATCTGGTAGCCCGCGTGGATGAGGTCTTTGTTGAAGCGAGCCTCAATCAGCCCGCTGCTCTGCAGCTCCTGATGGGCGCGATCGAGAAGGCCTCCAAGGAATTGCAAGCCGAGGCGATGCTGGTTTTTGTCGACCCGGTACAGGCTGCCGATACATCCCTCTGGCAGCCGCTGGATTATATGATCCATACCATCGATCAGCTGGAGATTGATGCCTGGAAGGAAGCAGCTCGTGAGAGCCAGCCGCCTGATACCATTGATCTTTTTCAAGCAGCTGCGTATTGACCGGATCTTGCGCCCGATCTGATCATGCCATTAACTGTGTCTCGATAATCTGGAGGAGAGACTAACCATAAAGAGTACAGACTGTGACAAATATAATTGATAACCTGCTATTTGTTTTTCGAACGGCTTACCTGGGAAAGTCTGTTAGACATTGCCCTGGTAACGGTTATCTTCTTTGTGCTCTTGATCTTCCTGCGAAAATCTCAGGCGATCGTGCTGATTCGCGGCATGATCCTGCTGATCATCGTGATCAGCCTGATCACCACCTTATTCAATCTGCCGGCATTCTCCTGGCTGATCTCTGCAGCATTGCCGACCCTGCTGTTGGCGGTTCCGGTGATCTTTGCCCCGGAGATCCGCCGGGCATTGGAACGGATCGGGCGGGCGAGCGAATTTTTGCCCAATACCCGCTCCAGCGGCCAGACCCAGGATACGATCTCATCAGTGGTGCATGCCGCCGAACGGCTTTCCAACCGCCGGCATGGGGCGTTGATCGTGCTGCAGCGTTTTGATTCGATGGAAGAATATATCGAGACTGGTGTCAAGATCGAGGCGGTTGTCACCCCGGAGATCTTGCTGCAGGTCTTTTATCCCAATACCCCTCTCCATGATGGCGCTGTGATCCTTGTCGGAGACCGGGTTGCGGCTGCTGGCTGTGTGATGCCGCTGTCTGCCAGTGGTGTGCTCAACCTCTCGATTGACCGAAAAATGGGGCTTCGTCATCGTGCTGCCCTCGGTTCATCCGAGGTGAGTGACTGTGTAGCGATCGTGGTTTCAGAGGAAACTGGATCAATCTCGATTGCTACCGGAGGGCGGATGATCCACCGTTTGGACGGCCGCCGCCTGGAAGGTATCCTCCGTGCAATCTACCGTTCTTCCGATCAGCTGAATTGGTTTGAGCGGTTCTTTGCCCGGATTGCTGCGGCGCAAGAAGGCAGAACCGGCCGGCAGTGGTGGGGGAGGATTGAAATGAAATCCGATAACCGCATCCCCAACCCATTTGTTTTCCTGTGGCAGAACCGGGATACCTTGCTGCTCGCCATATTATTGTCTGTAGCAGTGTGGGTCTCTGCTGTGTACGCCAATGATCCCAATCAGGAAGGGTTGGTGGATCCAAAGGTGACATTGCAGGTCATCCCATATGATGACTCGTTGGTATTGACCAGCGAAATTCCGGAAACCATCGAGGTGCAGCTGCGCGCCCCAGAATCTGTGTGGCGGGCATTGGCTGAAAACCCCGAACTGCTGCAAGCCAGCCTTGATCTGTCTGAGGCAGTTGCCGGCGAGCAGACCTTGCCTGTGAAGGTCAGTTTGCAGATCTCTCCTGCCCAGGTGCTGGACAGTATCGCCTCCCAGGTGAATGTGCAGTTGGATGAATATGTCGAGAGGACAGATTTGCCGGTTAGTCTGATCAAGCTGGGCGAGATCGCCGCCGGTTTTCAGTTGGACAGCGCAGAGATGCTGCTGGAAGACATCGAGGTGATCGTCTCCGGGCCGGCAGAGCGTATGGATCAGGTGACCCAGGTGATTGGGGAACCTGACACTGCAGGATGCGCGTCAGAACTTCACTACGACGGTGGGGTTGTATCCCGCAAATGCAGATGGAGAAATGGTCTCTGGCTTGGATGTCAGCCCTAAAACTGTCGATGTGGAGGTCAAGATCACCCAGGCAGGGCAATACCGGGATGTCCCCATTGTGGTGGAAACCCGGGGCGAACCAGCTGTGGGATATCAACGCATCTCTACAGATGTTGACCCGCTGATCGTCACTCTTTATGCTGAGAGCGAGGAAGCGATAGCCGCAATTCCAGGATTTGTGAATACCAAGCCGGTGATGCTGACCGGCAAGACGGACAGTTTTGTCATCCAGATCGGCCTGGAATTGCCCGATGGCGTGATCATTGCCGGAGGCACCAATACGCAAACCGTGGCTGTTTCCATCGGGATCTCGCCCAAGGTAAAGAATGTTTCCTTCTCGGTACCAATCGCCATCCGGGACCTGGCATCGGGGCTGCAAGCGGAACTTTCTCCGGCAAGTGTTGAGGTCTTCCTCACCGGCCCGGAGCCTGTGATCAATACCCTGCTGACCACGGATGTGGTCGTGTTCGTCGATCTGGCAGGCTTTGAGCCGGGCACTTACTTTGGAGAGTTGAGTTGGGATGTGCTTCTCGAACAGGTCGAAGTGCTTTCGATCAATCCGGACCGGATCGAGGTGATCATCACGGAGATTGATGTTGAGGACCTTACTCTGACCCCGGCTGTGACCCTGACACTGACGGCTACTCTGACACCCACTCCGACGCCAACCCAGACTCCATCTCCCTAAGGATAATGATTTAATGGTAAAACATATCCCCGTGGTGGCATTAGTAGGCCGCCCGAACGTAGGAAAAAGCACTTTATTCAACCGCCTGGCAGGTGAGCGGCTGGCAGTGGTGGATGAGACGCCCGGCACTACCCGTGACCGGCTGCATATCCGCGCCGAATGGACCGGGGTGGATTTCATTGTGGTGGATACTGGCGGGATTGACCCCAGCAATGTCAAGATCGGGGATGGCCGTGAGCCGCTCTCGGTGGGTTCCAAGGATTTCATCAAGGAAATCCGTGCCCAGGCAGAGACGGCGATCCGGGATGCGGATGCGGTTCTCCTGCTGGTGGACGTGGAAAGCGGGATCACCCCGGCAGATGAAGAGGTTGCCAAGATCCTGCGCCGCAGCCAGAAAGAGGTGGATGGAGAGCTGTTCCCCCCGGTGCTGCTGGTGGTGAATAAATGTGATAATAAGGGCCGCCTCGCAGATTCGGTGGAGTTCTATTCGATGGGGCTGGGTGAGATCTACCCGATCTCGGCGATGCATGGCCGCGGCACCGGCGATCTGCTGGATGCGCTGGTCTCTGCATTGAAGGTCATCAGCCGAGGATTTCCTGATGATGAGGAAGAGGATGAATCCGTCAAGATCGCCATTGTCGGCAAGCCGAATGCCGGGAAATCCAGCCTGCTGAACAAGCTCATCGGGCAGGAGCGCGCCATCGTCAGCCCGATTGCCGGTACCACCCGGGATGCGGTGGATGAATACCTGACCTATGAGGATATCCCTGTCACCCTGATCGATACTGCCGGCATCCGCCGGCGGGGCAAAGTGGAACCGGGCGTGGAGAAATTTTCCGTGCTGCGGGCGATGCGGGCGATCGAACGCGCCGATGTGGCCTTGCTGGTGATCGATGCCACCACCGGGATCACCAATCAGGATGCCCATATTGCTGGCTTCATCCTGGAGGCGTGGAAAAGCGTGGTGGTGGTGGTAAATAAGTGGGATGCGATCGAGAAAGATACCTACACCATGGATGAATATACCGAGCATGTCCGCGCCGCACTGAACTTCCTCGATTATGTCCCGATCCTGTTTATCAGCGCCCTGACCGGACAGCGCGTCAACCAGGTGCTGCCGACTGCGCTGAAGGTGCAGGAAGAACGTCTTGGTACGGCTGACCACATCCGAGATCAACCGTGTGCTGCACCGGGCAATGGATCATCATCCCACCGCCAACCAAGGCGGGTCGGGTGTTGAAGATCTTTTATGGCACTCAGGTAAGGTCGGATCCCCCAACTTTCCTGATCTTTGTCAATGAGCCGGACCTGGTGCACTTTACCTACAAACGTTTTCTGGAAAACCGCGTCAGGGAGGTGTACAGCTTCCTGGGTACCCCGATCCGGCTGGTGTTCAAGGCCAGGAAGAAGGTGGAACTGAACCGGAGGTAGAATGGATGGAACAAGTCCGACCTGCGAATGTTGAAACGCTCACCCGGGATATCACCTGGGAAATTTTGGGGGCTTTCAATCTGCCAAGAAATGATTACTGGCAGGACAGGTTAGGCTGGATCTTCCATAAAGCCGGCCCGGCGTTTCTCCGAGATCTTTGCCGCTTTCGACCAGGATATCTTTAACCTTGGGATTGAGCGAAGCCAGCAAGAACTTATTATCTCACTTTGCCGATTCCTCCACTGCAGTGGGTTGTGACCGGATGCCGAAGGATGGCCCTGTATTGGTGGCTTCCAACCATCCCGGTACCCTGGATGCGGTCTCGATCATGGCCAATATGTGCCGGGATGATTTCAAGATCATCGTGGGGGGGATGCCCTTCCTGCAGAACCTGCCGGTAGGCAAACATTATACGATTCATGGTCACCAAGGATGATGATACTCTGCGGGCGAATGCCGTACGGCGTTCGATCCAGCATCTGAAGGACGGCGGGGCGGTGTTGATCTTCCCTTCCGGCCAGATCGATCCGGACCCGGCCGTGCTGCCCGGGGCGAGGGAAGCGCTGGAGAAGTGGTCGAAGAGCATTGCCATCATGCTACGCCGTGTCCCTGAGACCCGGCTGGTCTCGGCGATCACCAGCGGCGTGCTGCATGAGAAATTCACCCGATACTCCGCTGACCTTCCTCAAAAATGACATGATTGGCAAGCGCCGGATCATGGAATTCATCCAGGTTATTCGCCAGTTGATATTCAACGAGGACCTTGGGTCTAAAGCCGCTGGTGACCTTTGGTGAACCCGTTACCCTGGATGATTTGATCGACGAGAAAAAGGCAGATGCCAATGCAGATCATCCAGCGTATCATCCAACGGACCAAGCTGCTCTACGAGTTGCATGAGAGCTTACTGAAAACCAGACTGACTTCAGAGAATAAATGACGGTCACCGACCTGCGCACCGAGCTGTATAATGTTGCCACGCAGGGGATCAGGTTTTCCTTGAGCCTGCCGGAGACTGCCTTCACCAAACAGACTGATTGAGCGCATCTTTGGTAATTTCCTCAAGGGTGTGATTGACGCGGCGGTCACCTTTGATGAGAAGATCGCTGAGATTTCGATTAACCGATGCCTGCGCCTGGATCTCGTCGGTCTGCGGGCAGCCGCCCCAGGTAGTGGGGGCTGAGAATTTCCCCAAAGAAGGCCCGCTGCTGCTGGTCTCCAATCATCCCGGTTATTATGAAGGCATGCTGACCATCGGCCAACTGCCGCGTGAGGATATCCGCATTGTGGTAGGTGGGGTGCCGTACTTCACCAAGCTGCCCAATGCCCGCCAGTATATTTTCTACACCGACCATACCGAGAGCGAGAACGTCAGAGCGCTGCGCAAGGCGGTTGCCCATCTGAAGGAGGGCGGCGCTTTTATGATCTTCCCCACCGGGCAGGCAGACCCGGACCCGGATGCTATGCCGGGTTCCATAAAGCGGCTGGAAGATTGGTCTGAGAGTGTGGCTCTGATGCTGCGCCGGGTGCCGCAGACCAGGCTGGTGCCGATGGTGGTTAGCGGGATCGTCAAGCCGGGTTATTTATGGCATCCGCTGGCCCTGATCCAGAAAGCCCGCCGCCCGCGGATTAGGGTGGCAGAATTACTCCAGATGTACCGCCAGTTTGGTACCTCGGACTATCCGCCGATCTCCAAACCGCGACTGACGATCGGGGAGCCGGTCAGCGGGGCGGACTTGATCGCCCAGGTGGGTAAGCGCCGACTGATGGCCGAAGTGATCCAGCGGGAACGGGCGCTGCTGGAAGCTCACATGCCCCGGCGGAAGGCCTGATATACCCTTGCCAGATGGATGGATGGGGTCGTATAATCCTCTGGATGCAAGGAGCAACCTTTGAACCAATTTGACGAACAACCGATCCTGCTGCCGCTGTACGAGGCAGAACCCGAGGAACTTGAACCACAGCCCTCTCAGTTGAAAGCCTTTTTGAAGGAACTGGTTGAGACGGTGCTGCTGGCGGTAGTGCTGTTTGTGATCATTAATTCGCTGACCGCCCGGGTGCGTGTGGACGGGCCTTCGATGGAGCCTTCGTACTATCACAATAACCGGGTGGTGGTGAGCAAAGCCTCCTACTGGATTGGGGATATCCAGCGCGGGGATGTGATCGTCTTCCCCGGCCCGCCCAACCCGGAAGAGGATTATATTAAGCGGGTCATCGGGCTGCCCGGTGACCGGGTGCGGGTGACTGGTGGGGTGGTATATGTCAACGATTACCCGCTGGTTGAGCCGTACATCAGCGCGCCGCCGGTGTCCAATATGCGTGAGACGTTGGTGCCGCCGGAGAGCGTGTTTGTGATGGGGGATAACCGGAATGTGTCTTCAGATTCGCGTGCCTGGGGGCCGCTGAGGATCGATGAGATCATCGGCAAGGCGGTGTTTGTTTACTGGCCTTTGACCAGATGCGCGTAGTGGAGCATTTCGAGCTGAATGGCAGCCTGACCGCCGGGAATTAAAATCCGGCTTGACCTGCTATAGCAGTTCTGGTAAAATCTGTGGGCTTAAGAGGTACGCCCCCATCGTCTAGGGGACTAGGACGTAGCCCTTTCAAGGCTAAGACCGGGGTTCGAATCCCCGTGGGGGTACCAAGTTGAAAAAGCACCCGCTAACTGGCGGGTGCTTTTTTTACGTATCACAGAGACCGGAAGTTAGCCGCAGGCTTGCGGCTGAATCCCTCGTGGGGGAGATTCTTTTCCTACCCAGCCATCTCCAGCTTCTCTTTGATGATCCTCCAGGCTTCGATCGGGAACATCGGCTGAGGGATATATTTCTCTCCGGCGGTGGTCGCCTGGTAGAAGCAGTCTCGCATCTCTTCCTCAGAGATCCTCCCTTTGGCAGCCACCTGCATCGCCATCTGCAAGCTTTCATCGATCAGCCTCGGATTGCGCCGGTTAAAAGGCGGGGAATCCTGACTCGGCTCGATCCCGTTGAGGTCCTCTGGCCCATGCAGGTCGATGAAGATGTTCTCGAAGAACCAGATCAGGGCGTCCCGATATTTGCCGTTCCGGGTGGACATGATTCCGACCCGTTGGAGGGTATCGCTGTAGGTGCGCCAGTTGCCCATGTTTCGCTGGGATTCCATATCCTGAAAGAGGGTATAGATGCGGATCGAGCTGCTGTCGGGAAGGCTGCCGGTCTTTGTTCTCAGCCGCTCCCTTTCACTTTCGAATCGGGCGTCCTCGGCCAGTTTAAGCGTCATTTTGGTGTGGTATTCGCCATCCAGCGCCCATCTTTGCCGGAAAATCTCGTCCGCTACGATCTCTGAGGCAAACACTCTCTGTCCGTCCATCGGGCGGGGGATCCAGTAGATCAGCCCCAAACAGTTGGGGCACAGGAACTTTTCCAGTTCCGGCTCCGGAAGGTCTGTCTCGCAGTTCGGACAGATTGGTTCAATATTTCCAATGGTAGTTAGTTGGGGTGCAGGTGGGATGTCCATGGTTTCTAGCCTTCCTCCTCAAAGAAGCAATTATGACGGATCGATATTCTTTGAGTTTCCTGCTGGGCGCTTGAAACCTCGTTTGTAGATTCCCCCCTTGGACTTCCCTATTATAGCGTTTTTTTGAAAAATTTTTATGTGGTTTTTATAGCAGAATTTTATTACCCAATCCGGTTTGTTGTATACTTGGTGGGGACTCTCCACGATGAAAGGAAACCTGAGATGCTGCTGAAACCCTGGCTGACTGTACTGGTTTATTTGGCATATGCTGCTTTTGGCTGGCTGGTGTTCCAGGTATTTGTAAGGCGGGATTACCAGGAAAGGGGCAAGCTCTCCGGGCTTAGCTCCGGGCTGGAGGTGGCGGTGTTCTTCGTCCATGGGGTGATTTCCTACCTCTACATTGAGTCCGATTTCCCTAAAATGCCGCCGCTGGCGCCGCGTCCGGTGCTGAATGTAATTGCCTTCGTGCTGATGATCGGCGGATTGGTTGGCGTACTGGCCTCGATGACCCGGCTGGGATACGATGCCACCATGGGCGGGCACTCCGGCAGTATTCGCCGCACGGACATTTACGCGGTCACGCGCAACCCGCAGATCATCCTTTACACGGTGCTGATCATCGGCTACAGCCTGTTGTGGCCCAACTGGCTGGCAGCACTCTGGGTGCTGGTTTACATTTTTGTGGCGCATATGATGGTGATCACAGAAGAGGAATATCTGCTCAAAACTTATCCGGAGGAATACGCCGGTTACTGCCGGGATGTCCCCCGCTACCTGTTCAAAATCCGCTAGAACCCTAGAAAGGCAATTTTACGCATGGAAAACTCAAACCAAGATATCACTGTACTGGTCACCGGGGCAACCGGATTCATTGCCAGCCGCGTGGTGCTCGATCTGCTGGAGGCCGGCTACCAGGTGCGGGGCACTGTCCGCAATCTGGAGCGAAAGGTGCGGTCCTCAAGGAGTGGCTGGCGCCGTATACCAGCAAATTGGATCACCTCACCCTGGTCGAGGCAGACCTGATGGCGGATCAGGGCTGGGATCAGGCCATGGCGGGCTGCCGCTATGTGCTGCATCTGGCTTCGCCCTTCCCGCTGGTGGCTCCCGCGGATGAGGATGATCTCATCCGCCCGGCAGTCGAAGGCACCCGCCGTGTGCTGGCTGCGGCTGTCCGCAATGGGGTGCAGCGGGTGGTGCAGACTTCCTCTGTGGCGGCGGTGGCGTATGGGTATAAGGATAAGAACCGCACCTTCAGCGAGAAGGACTGGTCCAACCTGGATGGCGATATCGCCCCGTATCAGAAGAGCAAGACCCTGGCCGAGCAGGCTGCCTGGGAGTTTGTCGGCAGCCTGCCGGAGGGAGAATCGCTGGAGCTGGCAACTGTCTGCCCGGGATATGTCCTCGGCCCGGTGATCAATGACCGCCAGCCGACCTCCACCTCACTGCACAAGATGCTGATGGAGGGGACGGTGCCCGGGGTGGCGCGGATCAAGTTCGATCTGGTGGATGTGCGCGATGTCTCCTGGGTGCACCTGGCCGCCATGACCAGCTGAAGAAGCCGTGGGGAAGCGGTTTGTGTGTGTCGGCGGATGGCATGTGGCTGGGGGAGATCGCCGCAATCCTCTCTGAGCATTTCCGCCCGCGCGGCTACCGGATCCCGCGGATCCAGTTCCCGGATTGGTTCATCCGCATCTATGCCCTGGTTGATGCAAGCGCCCGCCTGGTGGTCAATGATCTTGGGAAAGATCCTGTCTTCGACACCAGCCAGACACAGGAGGTGCTAGGGTGGATGCCGCGTCCGCTCGAAGAGACGATTATCGAGATGGGGGAAAGCCTGATCGAGTTTGGTGTTGTGAAAAAAGCAAAGGAAAAGAAATTATGAGTGATTCATTCAAATGGGGCATTGTCGGCCCGGGCAGGATTGCCGAGAAATTTGCCACCGATCTTAAGGTGGTGGAGGGTGCAGAACTTCATGCTGTCGCCAGTAAAAGCGGTTCTACTACCCTGGCGGACAAGTTCAATGTGCCAGTAGTCTATCGCGAGCTATCACCAGATCGCTGAGGACCCTGATCTGGATGCGATCTACATCGCCCTGCCGCACAATTTCCATGCGGATGCCGCCCGCATCTGCCTGGAGGCGGGGAAACCGGTGCTGATCGAAAAGCCGTTGACCGTCAACGCCGCTGAAACCGAAGAATTGATTGCATTATCCGAGAAGCACAACGTCTTTCTGATGGAGGCGATGTGGTCGCGCTTCCTGCCGGTCCACCAGCAGATCCGCCAGTGGCTGGACGAAGGTTTGATCGGCGAAGTGCTCTCGGTGCGGGCCAGCTTTGGCTTCCTTGGGCATGGGGATCATGAGGATCGCTGGCTGAACCCTTTGCTGGCGGGCGGTTCTTTGCTGGATATTGGCATCTATCCGCTCTCGATGATCCAGTACATTATGGGCGCTGACCCGGTCGAGATTCAGGCGCAGGGAGTCCTGTCGGAGACCGGGGTGGATGTGTTCGTCTCCGCCAATTTGAAGTACGCCTCCGGATCGGTGGCCCATTTCTTCAGTACCTTTTGGGCAGATAGCCGGGATGACCTTGAGATTTTAGGCAGTGAAGGCAGGATCACGGTTAAGCGGAATTTCTACCGAGCCAAGAAAGCTGTGCTGGAGGTCTACGGCCAGGGCGAGAAGAAGTTCAGGGGCAAGCTGCGCAGAGGCGGGTTTGAGTACCAGATCGAAGAAGCGATGGCTTGTATCCAAGCAGGGAAGATTGAAAGCGAGATCATGCCTCACGCAGAGTCTTTGGGAAATATGCGTGTGATGGATGAGATCCGGACGCAGGTCGGGGTGAAATATCCCTTTGAGTGAGTTTTTATCTGGAAAAAGAAAGCCGGATCGGGTAACAACCCGATCCGGCTTTCCCTACTCGCTGGCAGTTTCGATCATTTCCAGCAGACTCTCAATGAGATCTTCGCCATAGTCCCCATCTAATAACTCAACCCCGTGTTGAATTCCTGGATAAAGTTTTAACACCTTTGGTTCAGCCATCATCTCGTACATGGAGAGGATTTTATCGATAAAATCCTGATCAAATTGGACTCTAATGTCGTCTTCAGCAACAGCCACTACCTTTGGGAAATCCAAATTTTCCAGGTCTGACCTGCTAATTTTTAATATCCTCCTGTCTGTCACCATCGTGCTTGAGATCATTCCCAGGGCGATGACGTTATAGCTTTTTGTTGCAGCCAGACATCCTGTTCCCCCCACACTGGCGCCAATACAGATAAATTGATCATATCCATAACCCAGCAGGTAGTCCAGGGAAGCGCTGACATCATACGGTGTTTTTGCGACATCATTTTCATGTCCTCCCGATGCTCCATACCCGCGTAAGTCGATGGAAAGCACCAGATATCCCATTTCTGTGAGTTGTAGGGCAAACGGCTCCCAGGACTTATGGTCTGACGCACACGAATGAATCAGAAATACAACCGGGGTCTGAGTTGGCCCCTCCTCAGGCTGGTAGATGTATCCGGCAATATTCATGTTGTCTTTCGACCAGATTGTAATTTCCTGGTAGATGAGCAACGGATCCATTGGGGTGTTCTCAGGTGGCGGAATCTCCTCAACCGTTGGTGTTGGTTCAGGTGTGGGTGATGGTGCTGGCGTATTTGTTGGGTCAGGTGGAACCGGCGTCGCGGTACTCTCGGGGATGGCTTGGGTGGAGCAACCGGCCACCAAAGTGATTGTGAGGATGAGAATTATCCAATTATTGAGTTTCATCTGAACCTCATTTACTCACTGACCGATTCGATCATTGCCAGCAGGGCAGCGTGTAGTTCCTCCCCTTTTTCGCCATAGAGCAGTTCTGTGCCATGTCCATTTCCAGAATCCAGGATCAGTGTTTTGGGTTCAGCCAACTGATCAAAATAATTCAAGATATCATTCACAAAATCCGGATCGTTGAACAATGCTTTGTCATTCTCAGCAACTGTCACTACCTTGGGTATGGTAAGCCCCTCCAGATCTGATTTGGTGATCCTGTCGGAGGTGTAGACGATTGTCTTGGGACTGGAGATCATCCCCAGGGCGGCGATCTGATGAGTCTTGGTTGCTGCCAAACATCCGGTACCGCCCATGCTGGAACCAATGCAAACGAGATTGGAATATCCGTTCCTGATCAGATAATCCAGCGAAGCGCGTACGTCGGTGGCGTTGGTTGCAAAATCAGGAGTGCCGCCGGTGGCGGTGTGTCCTCGGAAGTCGATAGTCAGCACCAGGTATCCCAGATCAGCAAGAAAAGGGGCAAATTTGTTCCAGACCACGTGGCTGGCGGCGGCTTCATGTCCCAGAAAGACTGCTGGGTTCTGTGTGGGGCCGCCTTCCGGTTGGTAGACGAATCCATTCAGGAAAATCCCGTCGCTTGTCTGGATCTGAACCTCCTGGTAGGCCAACTGGGGATCGATGGGGGTAAAGGGATCAACCGCTTTGGGCTCCTCGGGGGAGTAGAGTGTGTTCTCCCAGAAGAGGATCGTTTTCATCTTGTCCCCGCCGCCGACCACATCCACATCACCGTCGTTGTCCATATCCGCAGCGGCTACCGGCCAGGCGCCAAAGAATCCGGATTTGATCACCCGTTTCTCCCAGGTGATCGGGGTGCCGCCGTCATTGCGCCACCAGGTAATCGAATTCCCACTGTTGGCAGAGCCGATCACATCCAGGTGCCCATCATCATCCAGGTCAGCAGGGATAACGGTCAGTGCGCCATCGAACTGATCGTCTATTACCTGTTTGGTCCAGCCAATTGGGTTTTCTCCATCATTGAACCATACAGCGATCTCATCGCTATTGTAGGCAGCACCGAGAACGTCGATATGACCGTTACCATCGATGTCGCCAACCTCAGCCCAGTGTGCATTTATGAAATCTTCACCTATTATCTGTTTTTCCCAGTTGGGCGTTTCTCCCCCCAGATTTCGCCACCATGCGATTTGACTCCCCATAGATGAAGCAAGAACATCCATTGCCCCATCCTGGTCTATATCAGATGCTATGCTCGACTGGGTCTGGTTGAATTCATTTGTGATCATATGGTAGGTGAGGATTAAGTGTGCCATCCTCAGTTTGACCTTCGTTTTCCCACCAGGCCAGGGTATTTTTCTTGGCGATCGTCCCCAAAAGATCCATATCGCCATCGCCGTCGATGTCTTCGATGAATACTCCGTGAGGCTCGTCCAGCTCCTCAGCCACAATCTGTTGCTGCCATTGGATCGGGTTGCCGCCCTGGTTGATCCAAAGGGATAAAGTGCCGGATTCATAGATATCCCGTTGCGGCCACATCTCCATCCCCGTCGCCGTCAATATCCTGGGCATGTACGTAGAGAGCGCCGTTCTCCAGTTCAGCGATGACTTGCTCCTCCCATTCGATCGGTCTACCGCCGTTGTTGCGCCACCAGGCTACCTCACCTTCATTTATTGCCGTTCCAATGATATCTCTCAAACCATCTCCATCAATATCAAACAAAGTAAGTCCGGAGACGCGGTCAAAAGTGCCGTAGGCCACTTTGTGTTCAATGAAAAGCCCGTCCTCAGACATAGGGACGGCAGGTGCGGGTTCTTCAGTTGGTTCGGGGAGTGGGGTGGGGGTAGGTGGTTCGGTTGGTGCTGGATTCTGGGTGGGTGTACTGGTTGCTGCCGGGCTTTGAGGGCTTTGAGTTGCACAGGCTGCTAACAGCACGAGGATGAGGGCGGCGATGAGGGCTTTAAATGGAAAATTCTTACTAAACATTTTTCCTCCTGGAAATTGTATGCCCCGTGATTGGTTGCTGCCCCTGGATCCTAGGTTTTATTCGATGATCTCGATGATCTCCCTCCTTTCCAGTTCGTTGACAATATCCTCGATCTCGGCAGCATACTCCAGATCAACCTCCGCCTTTTCCATCACCTCAGCAATGGTGCGGGGTTTGGCTTTGGGGAAGGGCAGGTGGAAGAGGAATTTGCCCTGCGGTGTGGTCAGACTGATGCGGCGTTCCTCCCGCTCCCGCCCTTCTCCTTCCCAGATGGTCACTGCGCTAAAGCAATTACCAGAACGGGCGATCGTAAAATTGGCTTTGGCATCCGCGGCTTCACGGATCAGCCGGGTAAGGGCTTCATCGTGGGCGCCGGAGGCCAATTCGGTCAGGTCCAGATCGATGGTCAGGTTGTATCTATCCAGCGTGTAACGGAAGTACGGCCGTTTCTTCTCATGGACTTCTTTCTTGTCGATGATTCCCAGATCAGCCAGCCCTTCGAGGAAGTCCTGGGCGGTGCGGACATGCATTCCCAGGCGGGAGGCGGCTTCGGAGGCGGAGATATCCTGGTATTTGACCAGCAGCCGGAAGAATTCCTCGGCATAATCCTTTGGCCAGGTAGCTGCTGATCTGGGAGGCGGTGTTGAAGTCCATGAGAGTCCTTTTGAGTTTAGGCGAGTGGGAAGAGGCGCAGGGCGTTCATCCGATCAATGATCCGGTCTTCCTGCCCTTCCTTGGAGAGGGCCAGGAAATCGATGAAGACATTCCCCAGTGATTCGCACAGTTGGTCGAAATTCAGGTCCTGTTTGAAGAGAAGGTAATCTTCCTCGGTGATGTTGACTGAGACATTGCCGTCAAAGTCGATGGCTACCCAGGTATCGTTGAGATAATCCTTTTTGAGTCCCAGCAGATAGGGGGTGTCGTCACCAGGCAGCGGTATGACAAATACAAATCTGTTTTCCTCTCGAAAAACGAAGGCGATCAGATTTGAGGTGATGAAGTTGACGAAGCGGGTCATCTCTGTGCGGCTGACTTCGGTCTGGCCGGCAGGGCGGGGCCGCGGGGTGTAGTTGTTACCTGTGTCTTCCACCGGCATGGCGGCCAGTTCGAAGATCTCCTGCCCGCGCCATTTGAGCTTGCGGTTGAAGGCTTGGTAGAACACGGCGATCATCAGGGCATAGGTGGTTACTATAAAGATCGGGGTAAGTCCCTTCTGGCTTTTATCCACGATTACAGGTGCAACACTGATGCAAAGCATACCAACAGATACCTGGAATGAGTGCCACTACCAGGAATCCTGCATTTTGAGTGCGCCAATAGGTAATGAATGATATGCTGGAAAAAAGGATGAAAATACTCCCCAGAACATAAAATGCGATAGGAATCCCAAATGTGGTGCCAACCCCAAAAAATATTCCTAGTGCTCCGATTGGGTAGATGATCCACTGCCACTGGTTGCGGTCTTTGGTTTTTCGTTCAAACAACATCTTCATTTTCTCCTGTGTGTCCCTAAGATACTTCATTTGAAATATAGTATATAATAAATCCATCATGTTTGCATTAACGCAAGATTAGACTCCTGAAAACTTTGAACCAGCTTGAATTTTCAGGTGGGGAGTATCGCAGAAAAGGTAAAATGGGGCAACAATGATGGTCATTGAGGAGTTATATGATGGAATGGTATAAACAAACCCTGGAATTCCACACCAATGGAAAAGGGATGTATAAGATCACAGCGGAAATTGAGGATGTGGTCCGCTCCTGGGGGGTGGAAGAGGGTATCCTGCATCTCTTTATCCAGCATACCTCTGCTTCTCTGGTAGCCAGCGAGAGTTACGATCCCACCGCCCGGCAGGACCTGGAGGCCTATATGGACCGCATCGCACCGGAGAACGAGCCCTATTACCGCCACACGATGGAAGGCGCGGACGATTCCCCCTCGCATATGCGCGCCATGCTGACCAATACCAGCCTGTCGATCCCGATTGATGGCGGCCAGCTCTGTCTGGGTACCTGGCAGGGAATCTATCTTTTTGAGCACCGCCGCCGCCCTCACCGCCGCAAAGTGCTGCTGCGCTGCCTCTCGGTGGATTAAGTGATCTGTCCATCCTGTTGCAAGATTAGCCAGATGTGTTAAGATATAGTCCGTGAAATAAATTAGCACAAACAAGTCACGCATTACTGCGGTACATATACAGGCTGAAAATTATCGGAGGTTAATTATGGCAAGGTTAGGTGCCAACTGAACTGATCATCATTTTGGTGATTGTACTCTTAATCTTTGGTGTTGGCAGGATCGGCAAGATCGCTGGAGAGATGGGCAGCGGTATCCGCGCTTTTCGTGAGGGTTGAAAGGCGACGAGGACGAAGACAAGGCTGAAGAAGAAGAAAAAGCCGAAGAGAAGTAGCATTCCCCTGATTCACAGCACCACCGATTCGGATTTGGTGAACAACCAGATCCAGGTTTCTGGGTGTGTGCATTCCCTGAGCAACGTATCCATGGATCTATTAGGCGTAGGCCCGCTAGAACTCATCTTTGTTTTGCTGATCATCTTTTTGGTGTTGGGGCCAAATGATATGGCCAAGACCGGTAAGAAGCTCGGCCGTTTTCTCGCCTCGGTGCGCAAATCTGAGTTCTGGAGTGGTGTTACCAAAGTGACCCGCGAGATGCGCGATTTGCCCAATACGCTGATGCGTGAGGCTGAGCTGGAAGATGTCGTCAAAGATTTAGAAAAAGATGCTCGAGATTTGAAAGGGATTTCCAAAGAATTTCAGCAGGGTGAGGTCAAGGAAATCAAGGAAGAAATTCAAGCCAGCATTGACCTGACGGCAGAGAACAAGATCGCACCACCCTCCCAGGAAGAACCGGCCCCCGAACCATCCATAAAAGAGGAAGGCGATGCGTAAAATTATCGGATTTATCTGGAAGGTGCTCACCGCTCCTTTCCGCTTTGTCGCCTGGATCTTCAGGTCCATTTGGAATGGCATCAAGAAGATTTTCAGCCCGATTATTAATTTCTTTTCCGATGAACCGGAAGACACTCCCCTGGCGGATGTACTCGAAACCAGTTTCGAGAATCCTAATGCGATCCTCTATCATCTGAATGCACTGCGCAAGCATATCTTCAGGGCACTGATCGGATTTGTGATCACTACGGTGGCGGCGTTTGTCTTTGTGCAGGATATTCTGGACTGGATCTCTTCCCCGATTGGCGGTATCCAGGAATTACAGGCGATCGAGATCACTGAACCCGTTGCTGTGGTGATGCGGGTGGCCCTGCTGACCGGGTTTGCAGCCGCGCTGCCGTACATTTCTTTTGAGCTGGTACTTTTCGCCGCCCCCGGGATTTCCCGCCGGGGCAGGGTGATCGGTATTCTGGCGATCCCGATGGTGTTCCTCTTTTTTGTCGGTGGGATGGCGTTTGCCTTTTTCTTCATGTTGGATGCTGCCTTGCCTGTGCTGCTCAACTTCATGGGCATCCCCACGCTGCCGCGCCCTGATTCATATATCCGCTTTGTCACCGGTCTGATGTTCTGGATCGGAGTGTCTTTTGAGTTCCCGCTCATCGCCTATGTGCTCTCGGCGATGCGGCTGCTGAAGCCGGAAGTGCTGCGCGATAACTGGCGGATTGCGGTGATTGCCATCTCGGTACTTGCGGCGATGATCACACCCACGGTGGACCCGATCAATATGGGGATCGTGATGATCCCGCTGATCGTGCTCTATGGGCTGGGGATTGTGATGGCCTTCGTCGCCCGGGGCGGCAGGTCGAGGGAAGAGAAGGCCAAATAATTTTCCGGATTTGATTGAAATTAAAGAGGGATTGGCAACCACGCCAATCCCTCTTTGCTGTGAATGTGGAAATTACCCGTTCCTAAATAAGACGGCTTTCCTTTCAGGGCAGCCAGAGGTAAATGGTTCCATTTTCAGTCCCGGCGGCAATTGCCAAACCCTGGCTGGTTTCAATCCCTGCCAGGTTGCTGGATAGCGGCCCATCCAGAGGTAGTTCGGCAATCGCTTCTGCGCCCGACTCTGTGTGCTTGATGATTCCCAGAGCAGTCAAATCCTGGGTGGGCAGTAGTACCTCAGCCAGGCCATCTCCATCCAGATCACCAGTGAGGACCATGTCCAGGTTGCGTGTGCCAATCACATGCGAGGTATAGCCTGTTATTTCGGCAACGCGCACAAGCTGGTCTCCACTTAATTGCAGGAATTCAACCTTGCCCAAAAGGTGCGGGGTGATTACATTGACCAATTCCAATTCCCCATTGGGGCCGAAGGGGGCAATAGTCGCCTGATTGCGCCAACGGTAGCCGGTGCCGATTGGTTTGCTCCTGGCGATCAGAGTGCCATCCAGCTGGTAGACGAGAATTTGCGCGCCGACCTGGGCATTGCTGGCTGTGATGATCATCTCCCGGACACCATCCTGGTTGATATCGGCCCAGATCGGCATGATCGCTTCGAAAACCATATCCGCCGGGGCGAGGATCTTGCTGAGGATCTCACCGTTTTCGGACACGATCGTGGCGGATTTTGCCTCTAATCCATCCCCCAGAACGCCATGCGCATATTCATTGGTGGGGTCGGTGAGGAGAAGGAATTGCCCCTCACCATCCGAGAGGATGCGGGCATCCGGCAGGGCATTGATCTCAACGATCTTCTCAGGCCCGTTGCTGGTAAGGATCAGCTGCTGATCGGTGTTGATATAGGCCAGCACACCTGTTTCGGTCATGATCGGATGAGTGGTGCTGGTTTCGATTGCCAGGTAATTGAGGATGCCTCCGTAAGCCTCGGTGGTGAGGATAGGGGGCATCCCAGCAGGCAAGGTGGCGGAGAGCGAATGGTTGGTTACTTTGCCATTAATCGTCTCGATGAGGTGCAACTTTCCCTCATCAGTGGCTGCCAGCCAGCGGAGAGTGTCTTCTTCCTCTATGCCCACGATCCAGACTGGAACACCAGGCAGTGAAATCTCGAGTGGTGTTGTGTTCTTCAGGTTGATCCTGGCGGGGTAGTAGCGGTTACCATCAGGTTGAAGGTGGGTCAAACCGGTTGTAAAAGAAGTTGGGGCTACCACTGGGGAGATGACCTCAAAATAAAACCCATTGGCCTGGTTAAGAGAAACGATTACTTCCTGTCCACCAAAGCCGTCCACCAGATCGTGGGCGCGCACGGTTACCTGGGTTGATGCCCTCCGGAATGATGATCCCGGATTGGCTGCGGGTGAAAGGCTGCTCATCCACATGGGGATGGGTCAGCAGCCGGGTGAACGGATCCTCCTCAGTAGGTTTTCACAACTGAACCATCCGGCAGCACCACATCCCAGCCATCAGCGTAATCCTCCCAACCGGTATCGGGGTGAGAAACGGTGACGTCGAAAGTCCAGGAACCGTCATCGGCCTGTTCGGCGCGCACGAAGAGCACATCCGCAAGCCCGGCCCCTGCTGCTGGCGCGGGGGTTTTGGCGGGTGAATCTGTTGGCATAGGTGGGGATGATGCGTCTGGAACGGCAGTACAGGCTGCCAGGAAGGACAGCGATCATCAATTGCGAGTATGGTTTTCTTCATATTCTTTTGGGTCTCTTAGGATCGGGTTTCTTACCTGTCAGTGAATTCTTCTAAAAATTGAATGCGATTGCAATCCTGAAATGGTTTATTATTGGAAAGGTGTTTTTGAGCCACAAACCAGACCACATGGACAGCCGATGAACGAAAAGATCGCCTTATTTGCCACCTGCATGGTGGACCAGATGTTCCCGGAGGTGGGGGTAGCCACCGTCAATCTGCTGCGCCGCACCGGACGGGAAGTGGATTTCCCGCCAGCGCAAACCTGCTGCGGGCAGCCCTTCTACAACAGCGGATTCTGGCCGCAAGCCCGTGAGCTGGCCCAAACGACGATTGAGGCTCTGGAGCCGTATCACGCCGTGGTGATCCCCGGCGGCTCGTGCACCGGGATGATCCGGGTGGAGTATCCCCACCTTTTTGAGGATCAGCCCGAATGGCGCGAGCGGGTCAGAGGCGCTGGCCGAGAAGACCTTCGAACTCAGCGAGTACCTGGCGGCCAACCTGACCCTGACGCCAAAATCAGACCAAGCCCTTCCCGGCCACCTATCACGATTCCTGCCACATGATGCGGGTTGCCGGGATCAAGGAGCAGCCCCGGATGCTGCTGGAACAGGTCGGCTGCCAGATCACCGAAATGCGCGAGACCGAGCGCTGCTGCGGGTTTGGCGGGTTGTTCAGCGTCAAGATGCAGCCGGTCTCCAAAGCGATGACCGCCGAGAAGCTCAAGCAGGCCGGAGAGACGGAGGCCGGGCTGCTGGTCACCTCTGACCCGGGCTGCCTGATGCAGATGCGCGCCAACCAGCCGGAAGGGGATGGACTCAGGATCGAACACCTGGCCGTGATTCTGGAGGAGAGGGCGGCATGAAGATCGATACCAAACAATTCCTCCGGACGGCTGAAGAAACGATTGAAGATGAAGGCCTGCAGGCCGCCTATGAAACGGGGATGCTGCGCTTCACCACCGCTCGGCAGGAAGCCTATGCCCTGGTGCCGGACGTGGAAGAGCTGCGCGACGAACTGAAAGCCATTCGCGCAGCCACGATCCGCAACCTGGGGCAGCACCTGGAGACCTTTGAGCGCAATGCCCAGGCGGCGGGCGCAACCGTCCACTGGGCGCGGGATGCCCAGGAGGTCGGCCAGATCGTGCTGGAGATCGCCAAAAAGCAGCGACACCCGCCTGGCAGTCAAGTCCAAGTCGATGGTCACCGAGGAGGTGCACCTCAACGATGTGCTGGAAGGCGGAGGGCATCAAGGTGGTGGAGACTGACCTGGGGGAGTACGTGATCCAGTTGGCGGGAGAACGCCCCTCGCATATCATTGCCCCGGCCGTCCACCAGACCGCCAAAAAGGTGGCGAAATTATTCTCCGAGAAACTGCACCTGAATGTGGAAGAGTACCCCTGAAGCGCTGACCAAAGTGGCGCGCGCCACCCTGCGCCAGATGTTCCTGGATGCCGAGATCGGGATCAGCGGGGCCAACCTGGGGGTCGCCGAGACGGGCAGCATCGTGCTGGTGACCAATGAAGGCAACGGCCGCATGGTGACCAGTCTGCCGCCGGTGCATATCGCCGTGATGGGGATCGAACGCCTGGCCCCGGACTGGCAATCCGCCTCGGTCTGGCTTTCGCTGCTGGCCCGGTCTGCCACCGGACAGGCCCTCTCGATCTACACCTCGGTGGTGACCGGCCCGGCCCGATCGGATGACCTGGACGGCCCGCAGGAGATGCACATCATCCTGCTGGACAACAACCGCAGCGCAATGATGGATACCCAATATGAGGAGATGCTGGAATGCATCCGCTGTGGGGCTTGCCTGAGCGTTTGCCCGGTGTATAAGGAAAGCGGCGGGCATGCCTATCACAGCCCGTACAGCGGACCGGTCGGGGCAGTCGTCACCCCGCTGCTCTTCGGCCTGGAGGAATATTCCGGCTTGCCGCAGGCCAGTACATTGTGCGGCGCCTGCCTGGAGGTCTGCCCGGTGCGCATCGATCTGCCCCGGATGCTGCTGGCTCTACGGGTGGATTCGGTGGAGCAGGGCTTGGTGAATGCCCCGACAGTGGCAGCCGAGAAGGTCAGCGCCCGGATGATGTCCCGGCCCGGCTGGTTCCGCTTCTTCTTTGGGATGGGGCGCTTCGGCCAGATGATGATGAAACTCTTCAATATCTCTTTCAATGGGTTTGAGAAATACCCGATGGTGGCCCGCAGGTCCTTCCGCGAGATCTGGACACGCAGATGGAGGCAGACGATGACAGCCAGAGATGAGATCCTCAAGCGGGTGAAAGGCACCCCCACCGACCTACCGGAAATGAAGACCCGCACCCGCCATTATGACGACCTCGGCGAGCAGTTTGCGGCGGCGCTGGCCCGTTCCAAAGGAGAAACCTTCCTGGTGGAGAGCCGGGAGGCGGCGATTGAGAAATTGGGTGAGCTGCTGGCAGAGATGGATATCGAGAATGTGGTCGCCCACCGCGAATCCCCGCTGGCCGATCTGGGTATTCCGGATGCTTTTCCCGGACTTGCGCTGGCATTTGCCGGGGAAACGGACGATTACCGCGCCATCTGCGCCCGGGCGGACCTGGGCCTGACCAGCGCTGAGTACGCTTTCGCCGAGACCGGCTCGCTGGTGATCGTCTCCGGGCCGGACAAGGCCCGCATGACCACGCCTGCTGCCCCCGGTGCATATCGTCCTGCTGCCCGAATCGCGCATCCTGCCCAAGCATCTTCGAGTGGGTGGAAAAACGCCCGGATCCATTCCCCGCCAACCTGGTGCTGGTCAGCGGTCCCAGCAAGACCGCCGACATCGAGCAGACCCTGATCGTAGGCGTGCATGGGCCGAAGCGGTTGGTGGTGATCCTTTATAAGGACTGATTGGTGAACTAGCTATATCTAGTTAGAGAGGAGTAACATGAACCAAGCCACAAGAACTAACGTTTCGGTACTCGGCGTACTCTTTGGATTATCTGCCTTCTTCCACGGTTTTTTTGAAGCGCTTCAAGGCAATACGCCCACAGAAAATCTGATCATCAATGCGGTAGGTGAGTCCCAGCTGATGTGGGAACACGGTGGAGAACCGGCGATGGCTCTGATTCCTAATTTCCTTATCTCTGGAATCATTGCCATGGTATTCAGCATTGCGTTGATCGTGTGGTCAGTCTTCTTTATGCACAAGAAGTCCGGGCCCACTATCTACTTGGTCCTCTTCATTGTGCTGCTCCTGTTTGGCGGGGGCATTGCGCAGATCATTTTCATCCCCTGGTTCTGGCTGGTTGCCACTCGGATCAATAAGCCCCTGAACTGGTGGCGGGAAAAGCTGTCCCCCGGGTTGAAGGCACCATTGAGTAAAACTGTGGATTTGGGTGCTGTCGATTGGCGCATTCTTGCTGACGGCTGCCCTTGTAATCGCTTTCACTGGATTCGTGCCCTTTGTCCGGGATCCGGAAGTTGTGCTCTCGGTCATGATGTTCTCTCTGATCGCAGTGCTTCTCCTCCTTCCAGTGATCTTCATCTCTGGTTTTGCGTATGACATTTCAAACACTGAGTGATTTGTGGTATGAATTTCTGATAAACACTGATGGATACAGTTAGGGGAAGAAAGCCAGAAGAGAATTCTTCTTTTCGTTGTTCTTTGATCACACAAAAAAACAAAGTCCGCTCAATCGTGAACTGACCCCCTAAAACAGGACACAAAATAAAAACACCTCTCGTAAAATAGAAACAGGAGGTGTTTTTATATGGCCAGAAAAAAAGGAAGTAAAGACTATCCGTTGGAAACCAAGCTTGAGGCGATCCGATTGTATGAAGAGGGGGAATTGAGCACAGCAGAAATCACCAAGCGATTGGGGATACGGGACCCAAGGCGGGTGAAGGCTTGGCTGCAAATCTATCGAAAGGAGGGAAAGGCAGGGTTACAGAAAAGCCGCCCTGGGAGGCCAAAGAAAGATCGGGACAGTCTGGAAGAGCGGATCAGACAACTGGAGATGGAGAACACACTTTTAAAAGCATTGGCTCTCGAGCTCGGGGAAGAATTGCCCGAGGGGCTCGATATAGAGCCATCTATCGATATCGAGGGCAATTCAGCGTAAAGGAAACATGTCTGGGTCTGGGTGTCTCCAGATCAGGGTACTACGCCTGGATGAAGAGAATGGATCGACCGGACCCCGATCAAGAAAGAATGCAGTTCGTCATGGAAGCCTTTGACAGATCTCGAAGAAGCTATGGATATCAGGCGTATTCAAATCTGGATCGAGAGAGAATATGGAATAAAAATCAACCATAAAGCAGTGCTTAGATTGATGATCAAGCTCAATATTCGCTCTGTAGCCAGGCAAACGAACCCATACAAGATCAGCAATAATCGCCATGGCGCGGTCCACAACTATCCCAATCTGCTGCGCCAAAACTTCCACACTGATCGGCCCAACAAAAATGGGGTACAGATATTACCTACATTCGCACGCAACAGGGGTTTGTCTACCTGGCAATCATCAAGGATTTCTTTGATGGGACGATCTTGGGACATGCACTATCGAGAAACAATTCCATTCCTTTGGTTTTGCGAGCTGTTCGCTCAGCAGCCTCCACACTCCAATATCAAAGTGGTGTGATCATCCAAAGTGACCGGGGCGCTCAATTCCAATCCACTGCCTATCGTTCTTTGACTGAACAATATGGGATCATTCCTTCGATGTCACGTGCAGGGCAGTGCCTGGACAATGCCCCAACTGAGAATTTCTTCTCTCATTTGAAAGAGGAGGTCATCAGGCATATCAAGATCAAAGACTTCCAAGAGGCTGTCCAGGTTGTGGATGATTACATTCACTTTTATAATCATGATCGGATTCAATTGAAAACAAAACTGATGCCTATGGAAGTCAGACGTCAGTTTGTATAATTTTTCCCTACGAGGGTGTTTCTTTTATTTGTCCACCTTTTGGGGTTCAGTCCAATCGAGCGGACTTTTTATCTTCCTACTACCTACTGCCAACTACTCCATATTCAGCACTTCTCGGATATGCGGGATCGCCCAATCGAGGGTCTCTTTGTCGATCACCAGCGGAGGGGCAAAGCGGATCACGGTCTCATGCGTCTCCTTGCACAGGATGCCGCGCTCCTGCAGCGCTTCGCAGAAGCGGCGGGCCCCGCCGGCGCTCTTCTTCAGTTCCACGCCGACGAACAGGCCCCGGCCGCGCACCTCTTTGACGTGCGGGCTGGGGATCTCGGCCAGCTGCTCGATGAAATATTCGCCCAGTTCAGCCGAGTTCTCGATCAGCTTCTCCTCCACCAGCACGCTGCAACGCTGTCGGGCGATCGCGGCCCCCAGCGGGTTGCCGCCGAAGGTCGAGCCGTGTTCGCCGGGGACGAAGAGGCTCATGATGTCTTTGTCCGCCAGCACTGCCGAGACCGGGTAGAATCCGCCGGAGAGGGCTTTGCCGATGATCGTCATATCGCCGCGCACGCCCTCGTGCTCCTGGGCGAACAGCTTGCCGGTGCGTCCCAGCCCGGTCTGGATCTCGTCGAAGATCAGCAGCACGTTGTGCTCATCGGCCAACTGGCGCAGCTTCTTGAGATAGCCGTCCGGCGGGATCAGCACGCCGCCCTCACCCTGGATCGGCTCGACCATGATCGCCGCCGTGTTGGGGGTGATCGCCGCTGCCATCGCTTCCGCATCCCCGTAAGGCACGGATTTGAATCCCGGCGTGAAGGGGCCGAAGTCGTCCTTGTAGAGCCCTTCCGAGGAGAAGGTCACGATGCTGATCGTGCGCCCGTGGAAGTTGCCGTCACATACGATGATCTCGGCCTTGTACTTCTCGATGCCCTTGACCAGGTAGCCCCATTTGCGGGCCAGCTTGAGGGCGGTCTCGACCGCCTCAGCGCCGCTGTTCATCGGCAGCGACATCTCGTAGCCGGTCATTTCGGCCAGTTCTTTGTAAAGCAGGGGGAGCTGGTCGTTGCGGAAGGCGCGTGAGGTCAGGGTGATCTTCCCGGCCTGCTCGGTGAGGGTTTGCAGAATTTTGGGGTGCACATGGCCCTGGTTGACCGCCGAGTAAGCGCTCAGGCAGTCCAGGTATTTGTTGCCCTCCACGTCATAGACCCACACGCCCTCGCCGCGGCTGAGCACCACGTCCAGGGGATGATAGTTATGCGCGCCGTAGTCTTCTTCCAGGCGGATATAGTCCTGTGTTTTCATAAATGGTCCTTATCGGATAGTAGTTCAGTCCGCCAGCAGTTTTACCAGAATGGCTTTCTGGGCGTGCATGCGGTTGTGGGCCTGGGGGAAGAGCCGGGAATGCGGCCCGTCCGCCACGGCATCGGTGATCTCGTGGTTGCGGTGGGCCGGCAGGCAGTGCAGCACGATTACGCGGTCTTTGGCCTCGCTGACCAACTGCTCGTTGACCTGGTAGGGCGGGAAGACCTCCTCGCGTTTGGCGGCTTCTTCTTCCTGTCCCATGCTGGTCCAGGTATCGGTGTAGATCGCATCGGCATTCTTTCACCGCCTCATGCGGATCGGTCAGGAAGTGCAGCTGGCTGTCAGACTCGGCAGCGAATTTGATCGCTTCCTCGATGCTCGATCCTGGCATACCGTAACCTTCCGGGTGGGCGATGGTGAAATTCGCCCCCAGCTTGGCACAGGCGTGCATCAATGAGACGGCCACGTTATTGCCATCCCCAACGTAGGTCACATTGATCCCCTTGAGGGTGCCGAACTCCTCCAGGATGGTGAGCACATCCGCCATTGCCTGGCAGGGATGGTTGTAGTCGCTCAGGCCGTTGATCACCGGGATGTCGGACCATTTGGCGAACTCCACCACGTGCCAGTGCTCAAAGACGCGCGCCATGATCCCGTCCACGTAGCCAGCCATCACCCGGGCCACATCAGCGATCGATTCGCGCTTGCCCAGCCCGATCTCCGCCGGGTCCGATGTACATTGCTGACCCGCCGAGGTGTTCCATGCCGCGCTCGAATGAGACTCTGGTCCGCAGGCTGGGTTTTTGGAAGATCATCCCCAGCTTTTTGTCCTTGAGAATGGGGGTGTTGCTGCCTCTCTCCTGATATTCCTTCTTCAACTCGATCGCCAGATCGAGGAGCCCTTGAAGCTCCTGAGATGAAAATTCTCCAACCGATAGGAAGTCTTTCATGCTTGATACTCTCCTGAAAATGTGAATTTGACTCGTGCCCGAATTCTAACATAGGATTACAGTGATTAGTGATCAGGCACCAAGGGATCAGAGGGTGGCAGAGGATGTAAAACGGTGTTCCTGGTCACTAGGTTCCTGAGTGCCTGTTCACTAAAACGAAAACCAGGCCGGTTTCCCGACCTGGTCTGTGTATGAAATGGTGTACGCCTATTTGTCGAAATGTCCCTGGGCGAAGACGATGGCGTAGAGGACATAGCGTCCTTCAGGCCCTTCTTTGAAGTAGAGCAGGGCAGCTCCCTGTCCATCTTTGCCCAAGCCTTCGCTGTATAGCACGGCCGCAGGAGCATCATCCGGGCCGAACATATTCTCAGCCGGCTGCCCGAACAGGGGCGGGAACTGGGTGGGGTCGGTGGTGAAGGTTTCGCCGCCGGGAGTATCTGCCAGATGCGTCTGGACGATCTCGTTGAAGGCTTCCTCGCGGGTCCGGGTGACCCCTTCCGATTGCCAGTAGCCGATGATGAACGGGTCTGCCATGAAGGACATCAGCGGCTGGGTGTTGCGGGAGAGGATGCTGTCCTTTACGTTGCACACCACCCACATCAGCGGCTGCTGGTCGGTGACCGTCTGGCACTCCAGCGGGTTGGTGATCGGTGTCTCATTCTCTACCGGAGCAGTATCTGGGGTTTCAGCAGTCTGGACCGGCATGCAACTGACAGCCATTCCTTCGGGCGGGTCCGCCGGCATGATTTTGGGCAGCGTGACACTCCGGGATCCTGACAGTACAAAGGAGTGGAGGATTGCCTGGATGTCGGGATGATCGACTGCACCTTCGGGATACAGCCCGAAAAGGACGTAGAGATCAGCCTCGAATGGCAGCAGATAGAATGTGCCCTTACCAAACTGGCTCCAGGAATCTACCCGGATGCCTTGCTGTCCATCCACCTCGACCGGGGTGAGGGCGTCGATGCCGTGTTCCTCATCCGGGTTTACCAGCGAGTAAGCCATCTCGTCGAGGGTTGCATCCGAACCTAAGCCTAAATCGGCCTTGGTGTGGTAGCCCAGGTCGAACTTCAACCCGCCGATTTCCCATACCGACTGACTCATCTTGGGTCCCAGGCTGGTGACGAACTGCTCGGTGAAATTGTTTACCGAGAAGCTGCCAAGCCCGGTGGGGTCCTGTTCCGGTGTGGGCACATTGGCTACCCAGAAGCACGGGATCGCAAAACGCAGCCCGGTGCGATAGTCTTCGACTTCGACCCAATACTCGGAATAGTCCGGTTGATTGGTTTCGTCGCGCACCTCGCTGGGCCGGACTTGGGAATCTGTGGTCGCTTCGGGAGATGGTTCCGCTGTCGGTGTGTTCTCAACCGGTTCCGGCGAGGGCTGTTCGATCCCCACGCTGAGTTGGCCGCAGGCCAGGAATACGGCGCTGATAATCATCAACAGCACGACCAATTTCATTTTTGGTTTCATATAATTACCTCCAGTTATTTGGACTTTTTGTCCTTAATCTAACCTGGATTATATCGGTGGGATGTTACAGGACGGTGATCGGATGGGTTCAGTCTTGTGATGGCGTGTTACAGTTCTGTAACTGCCTGGATCGGGAGTGAGAGGATCACATTGGTGCCTTTATCGACCTGGCTTTGGATCGAAGTGGTGCCTCCATGCCTGCGAATGATTCCCTGAACCAGTGCCAGGCCCAGTCCGCTGCCGGGGATGCCTCGGGCGCCAGCCCCCCGGAACAGCTCTCCCCATACCTTGTCAATCTCATTCTGCGGGATGCCTGGCCCGGTATCGGCGATCTCGATCCGCACGTGGCTGCCCTCTTCCCTGGCTCTGAGTTCGATCGTGTCTCCGGGCTGGGTGTATTTGATCGCATTTTCGATCACATTGTGGATTGCCAGGAACAGCAGATCCCGGTCTCCCTGGATCTCGGGGAGCGGCCAGGGGGCTTGCGGGATGGTCAGGGTCAGCCCGCGGTCGTCTCCGGCACGGTCCTGGGCAAGTGCAAAGACTTCATTGAGCAACAAAGGCAGGTTGATCGTGCTGGTCTCGAGGGGACGGGTTTCCAGGTCGGAGAGCTTGCGCAGATCGGCCACTAATCTGCTCATGCGCTGTACCTGTGTCTCCACGGAATGGAGGGCTTCCTGCTGCGTGCCGTCGTTGAGATTAGCGAGACCCGCCATGATGGCGGTCAGCGGGTTTTTGAGTTCATGGTCCAGCAAGCTGAGGAAAGAACGCCGGTCGCGCAGGGCTTCTTCCCTGGCATTTTCCCGGATCGAGGTAAAGCGCAGACTGACTGCCCTGACTAGCCAGCTGAGCCCTGAGACAGCTAGCCCAACCAGGAAGAGGAATGTACCCAGGTCTGCCCGCAGATAGACGACCGGATTGGGGATCGAGGTGAAATTCAGGACCACGGCAATCAGCAATCCTGTCAGGGCCGGGATGAGGAAGTACCAGTAGTGTTCTAAGTTTCATCAGTCTGCCCGGATCTGGTGAATGAACTGGTATCCCACCCCCGGCAGGGTTTCGATGTAGATCGGCTGGCTGGCATTATCTCCGAGGGCGGCGCGCAGTTCTGCGATGCGGGTATCGACTGCCCGGGTGCCAATTGGATAGTCCCACCCCCAGACCGCGTCCAGCAGCCTTTCCCGGCTGATGACTTCATCGGGGTGGGTCATCAGATACTCAAGCAAGGCAAAGGCTTTGGGGGTCAGATTGACCGGGGCGCTTTCCAGTGTGACCCGGTTAGCCCTCCGGTCGATGGTGAGGCCGCCGCTGGTCAGCTTCCAGGCGGAGGATAAGGGCGGCTGCCCCTGTTTTGCCCGGCGCAATACTGCCTTTATCCGGGCGACAAGTTCGTGGGGGTCAAAGGGTTTATTGAGGTAATCGTCAGCGCCTTCTTCCAACGCCATGGCACGTTCGGTGGATTCTCCAATCTGGGTGAGGAGAATCACCGGGATCCAGTTCTCTCCATTTCTCAACTGGCGAAGCGCCTGGCGTCCGTCCATCACGGGCATGAGCACATCCATGATGACGATATCCGGCGGGGAATTTTGGATGGCGTTGAGCGCTTGCTGTCCATTGGCAGCAGTATCGACAATAAAACCTGAACGGGAAAGAAACGCGCTCAGGTTCTCCGAAATTGCTTCATCATCATCAACCAGGAGGATTTTATTCGCCACAGATCAGGCCATCCTAGTCAGTACCATTGGCAGGCATTGGAGAAAATTCCGGCAAATAGGCTAGGTTGCCCCGTAGATATTGACTAACTGCTGGATGAACATGGTTTGCAGTTCGGGGTTTTCCGCAAATGACATCCCAACGCTGAAATTGGAGGGGCTGTCATCGCTGGGGTTCAGCCACTTGATCTCGCCTTTGAACTCAAAATTAACAATTCCCTGAATGGCCTGGCGGAACGGGATCATAAAATTCAACCGCTGCCCGACCTCATACTGGGTATTTGAGATCACCAACAGGCCGGAAGCAGAGATATTCACCACTTTTCCGATTGGTTTATTGACTTGGTTGTCGTACAACATCAGGTCAACTACCGTAAATCTTTCGTGTCGTCTTCTTTCCATGACATACTCTCTCGCCGCAAGGTTGGTTAGTTTTCTTGCAGATTGATACTAATATACACGATTGGAGAGAATTTTGCTATCAAATCTCTCAGCTATCTGGTGCGATAATGCTAATCGGTTCCGGGGCGCTGTCCGCCACTTCCACATTGACTTGATCGCCTTCGGTGTAATCTGGCGTATAGGTGACGGCATATACCTTCCAGGTGCCGGCGCTGATCGGGATTGAGAATTCTCCCAGCGCATCAGAGCGTCCCAATGAGGTGGCTCCGTCGTCCCTTTCGGCAATCACCAGAACCCGGTCGGCCGGATCGCCGCGCTTATCCTCGACCACTCCGGTGAGCACCATGCTGGTCTTCTCATAAGTGAAGTTTATCTCTTCCGTCTGGGGTGTGTCGATGAAGGCGCGATCTTCCACCTGGATGTAGCCGCTCATCTGGCAGTTGGCATCGGCAATCGGGCTTTCACAATCCCAGGAGATCACCTGGATATCGAAAGTGGTGATCAGGTCATCCGGCAGGTAGATGGTGAAGACCCCTTCCTGATTCGAGAGGATATCTCCGCTCAGGTCGAACTGGTCATTGTTGACGATGAAGGCAATGTTGATCCCCGGGATGGGGTTGTCCTCGGTATCGGTGACCTTGCCGGTGATCGCATTTTCCAACCCGACTTCCTCTACCGGGAGGGCGGGGACATTCCCGTCCA
Source organism: uncultured Chloroflexia bacterium (assembly GCA_963722735.1). Taxonomy (GTDB): domain Bacteria; phylum Chloroflexota; class Anaerolineae; order Anaerolineales; family UBA11579; genus UBA11579. The sequence continues at coordinate 93,053 of CAVROH010000005.1, read as the reverse complement.
GCTCCAGATAGATTACCGCCATCCAGCCTTCCATGGTGGGATCATCCTCAAAATCGATCTCTACCTTGACCCACTCACTGTCCGGTGTGCGGGAGAGGGCGATGATTGGCGTATCCTCCACAAAGGTGTGGATGATCTCGAAGAAGGTACTTGGCCCTGTCCGCAAGTTCAGGAATGCAGCTGAGATCTTGCCGGCAATTGGCGGCGATGTGGTTGGGGCTGGGGTCTGGTATGGTGTCGGTGATGGCGCTGGTGTATTCGTCGCTGCGGGAGTGGGCGGCAGGGGTGTCTCTGTGGGAACAGCCGCCTGGGTTTCGGCGATGGCGGTCTGGATCATTTCGGGTGAAGGCGGGATCTGCCTCGGGGCGCATCCTGCCACCAGGATGAGGAGCAATATAATGCTCATCACTCGGATACTCATTTTTCCATTCATCTTGGCCTCCATTCGCAAAGGGGTGAAGCCTAACCTGTCAGTTCCGGTCGATAATTTCATTATACGGGAGGATTAGCGGTTCAAGTTCCTGGCCGGCAGCGGTGATTTGATAAACCCGCGTCTCACTGATCAGAGGGGTACCGTCCTGCTGGAAGCGTACCGCCACGACTTCCCATTCACCCTTGCCCAGTGGTAAGCGGAATTCACCGCCCACTGGGGTGACAAACTCGGATTGCACCCCGTCCGATACCCGGGTAGCGCGCACCAGGATCTGAGATGCGCCGTTGCCGTCCTGGTAGGCCACTTTGCCCTCCAGAAAGGCGATCCCGGCTTCGTATGTAAAGTGTACCGGTTCCGATTGCGGCGGGGTGACAGTTTCCTGCCAATGCACTGGGAAGTAATCCCCCGCCCGGCAGCTTCCATCCTCCTGTATCTCGGCGATTGAGCTGCCGCAGTTGACCGCTACGATCTCAAGGTTGAACGGCCCGCTGATCTCAGCGGGGACATAGATGTAGAATCTGCCATCGTGGGTGGAGGCTGCCTCAGCCCGCTGGTTGCCCGTCGTGGCTGCCATGCGCACCCCGCTGATCGGGTAGCCCTGGGTGTCCAGCACCGACCCATAGATCATGTAAGCTTCCGGCCAACTGACCACTGGTAATGCGGCTTCCAGTTCAGAGAGATCGAGGAAATCGGCGGTCATCCAGCCTTCGGAGCCAGGGGCGGCCACCCGGATCCAGCGTCCGTCCGGGGTCATCTCCAGGGTGGTGACCTGTGTGCCGCGGGTATAGCTTTGCACGATGGCGAAGAAGGTGCCTGGACCGGCCCGCAAGTTGAGCGTCTCGCTGGTCACCAAGGCCGGGACCATATAAGCCGGCACCATGGTTGGCACCGGGGTATTTTCTGCGGCTGGGGCTGGGACGGTATTGGTGGGCGCAGGAGTCGTCTCTGCTGGCTTCAATCGTGGCCGCCGCGGCAGTCATGATCTGCTCGGCGGCTTCCTGTTCCGGGTCGATCTGGTCAGCTGGTTGGCAGGCGCTCAGCAGTAGAATTACGATCAGGGTTAAGATTTTAAGAGTCTTGGTCATATCTCTCACTCAGGCGGGGTTGATGGATGTTTCTGGGTGATCTCTGTCTTTATTATAATTCGGATTTGACCGGGTGGCGCTTTTGTCCGGCAGGTGACCCACCTCTCATTTGGCAGCGCTTTATTAGTCTTGGTATAATCGGGTTACCAAGATCAGCCAGACTGGATGGAGGTTCCATGAGCCAGGAAAAAATCAGGGTGATTGTAGCAAAACCAGGTTTAGATGGGCATGACAGGGGGGCAAAAGTAGTTGCCCGGGCGCCTGCGTGATGCCGGGATGGAAGTGATCTATACCGGTCTTCGCCAAACGCCGGAGATGATCGCCGAGGCTGCCCTCCAGGAAGATGTGGATGCGGTCGGCCTCTCGGTGCTTTCCGGGGCGCATATGGCCCTGGTCCCCAGGGTGATGGAACTCCTTGCCGCCAATGGGCAGGCAGATGTCGGCATCTTCCTCGGGGGGATCATCCCGGATGAGGATGTCCCCAAGCTGGTGGAGATGGGGGTGGCCGGTGTTTATGGCCCGGGGACTTCACTACCACCAGGATCGTTGAAGATATCCAGAATTTCGTCAGGCAGAAGGAAGTAGATGTCTGAGATCTGTGCAGCAAGTGCTCAGTGGGAACCGGTTGGCCCTTACCAGGCTGCTCTCCAAGGTTGAGAATGGCTACCCCGGAGGGTCAGATCTGCACTGGCTGAATTATTCCCCCATGGCGGAAATGCCGCCCTGATCGGCGTCACCGGTGCCCCAGGAACGGGGAAGTCCTCGCTTGTCAACCAGATCGCCTATCATTACCGCCACCCATCTGATGGCCTCGAACCCAAGAAAGTGGCGGTAGTCGCGGTGGATCCCAGCAGCCCGTTCAGCGGAGGGGCAGTATTGGGAGACCGTATCCGGATGAATGCCCTCAGCGGCGATCCGGGTGTCTTCATCCGCTCGATGGCTTCACGCGGGTCACTTGGGAGGGTTGGCTTCGGCCACCGCCGGTGTGGTACAGGTTTTCGATGCCGCGGGGTTTGAGATCATCCTGATCGAGACGGTTGGCGCCGGCCAGGCTGAGGTGGATATTGCCCGGTTGGCACATACTACTCTGGTGGTGGAAGCACCCGGTCTGGGAGATGATATCCAGGCGATCAAAGCCGGGATCCTGGAGATTGCCGATATCCTGGTGGTCAACAAAGCCGACCGCCCGGGGGTGGAGCAGACCGAACGAGCGCTGAAGAATATGCTCCAATTGGCCCATCCGGGCAGACGGGATTTTCACTCCCCGCTGATGCCAGTGGATAACGGCGCCTCTGATGAGCCGCTTTGGGTGACGCCGATCCAGCGCACCGTGGCGACGGAAGGCAGCGGGGTCCCGGAATTGGTCTCCTTGATCGGGGAGCACCGCACTCATCTTGAGTCTACCGGAGAGCTGACCCGCCGGGAACGGGCTCGCTTGGCGGCAGAGGTGGAGATCGCTGGTGCAGGGTGGCCTGGTGGAAAACTGGCAGAAAAGTCTGGCAGAGGGGCAGTTTCAGCAGGTTCTTGAGCAGGTAACTGCCCGGAAGCTCTCTCCCGGGGAGGCAGCCAGGATATTGATTGGGGTGGAGGTAGTACTGATGATCTATGGTGATAGAATTCGGCTGGTGGCGATTGAGAAGGAGGATCTGCCACTGTTTGTGAATGGTTGAATGATCCTGAAGTGCGCGATGGGCTGTCGATGTACCTGCCCATGTCCATGGCGCAGGAAGAAAAGTGGTTTGAGGATATGCTCAAACGGGATCCGAATACCCAGCCGCTCAATATTGAGGCCAAACAGGGCGATGAGTGGGTCAAGATCGGCAATATGGGCTTCTTCGATTTCGATCACAAAGCCCGCAGCGCCGAGGTGGGGATCATGATCGGCAATAAGGATTTCTGGAATCAGGGCTACGGCACCGAGGCGATGACCTTGATGCTCAAGCATGGCTTTGAGACGTTAAACCTTACACCGGATCATGCTGCAGGTTTATGAAGATAATCCGCGGGCGATCCGCTGCTATGAGAAGGTCGGGCTATGTCCATGAGGGGCGTCTGCGGCAAGGCGCGCTACCATAATGGACGTTATTATGATGTACTCATTTATGGGGATGTCTGAAGGAAGAATGGGACCAAATAAGGGAGCAAAATGAATAGTAAGCGAGAAATGAATATCTATGGAGATATTAAACTCTATAGCCGGGAGCGGCAGCCCAAAACTGGCTCAGGATATTGCTGATTATCTGGGACATAAACTGAGCGGACGCAGGATCACCGAGTATCCTAACGAAAATATCCTCATCCAATTGGATGACAGCGCCCGCGGCCAGGATGTGTATGTGATCCAGTCTATCTCGCGGCCGATCCACCGCAATATTATGGAATTATTGATCATGCTTCAAACCCTGCAATTGGATTCAGCTGGACGGATCACTGCTGTGGTGCCTTACCTGGCCTATGCCCGCTCGGATAAGAAGGATCAGCCCCGGGTGCCGATCACTGCCCGTCTGATGGCGGATATGATCGAAGTGGCCGGTGCTGACCGCTATATGACCCTCGATCTGCATGCTGGCCAGATCCAGGGGTTCTTCTCGATCCCCGGTGATGTGCTCACTGCTTTCCATATCATCACTGATTATGTCGAGGGATTAGTAGATGAGATGAAAGACCCGGTGATTGTCTCCGCCGACCTCGGTTTTGCCAAGAAAGGGCGGAATTTTGCCAATGATCTCGGCCTGCCGTTGGCCTTGATCGAAAAGACGGCGCTCCAAGAGCGGGGATAACACCCAAGCTCTCAACCTGGTCGGTGATGTGGATGGCCGGGATGTGCTCCTGGTGGATGATGAGATTGATACTGCCGGATCCAGTCTCCCAGGCGGTAGGGCTTATTGAAGAAAGAAGGGGCGCAGGAAATCACGATTACCTGTGTGCATCCGGTCTTCTCTTATCCGGCAGCCGAGAGATTGGCGAACCTGCCAATCAAGGAAGTGATCTGCACCGATACCCTGCCGATCAGCGATGAAGATATGGCTTTGCTCAGTGATAAGCTGACGGTGCTCTCGATTGCCCCTTTGCTGGGTGAGGTGATCCTCAGGGCGCACGAAGGCCGCAGCGTGGGAGAGATGTTCAACGAGTGATCATCGAGTATTTGATGCCTGAACTGCCAGAAGTTGAAACCATTGCCCGGAACCTCAGCACGGGGAAGGGGGATGCCCCTTCAGTGGTGGGAAAGACGATCACCGCGGCTGAGGTATTTTGGCCTCGCACCGTCGAGGAGCCGGATTCTAAGGCGTTTGTCACCCTGATCAAGGGGCAGCGGATTGAGGAGGTCTCCCGCCGGGCAAAATACCTGGTCTTCAGGCTCTCGGAGGATGTATTGCTGGTCCACCTGCGGATGAGCGGTGATCTGATCGTTTGCCCGGCAGGTGAGGATTGTGCTGCACATGTCCGTCTCAGGCTGGAACTGGACAGAGATTGGCAGCTGGATTTTAACAACCCGCGCAAATTTGGTCGTGTCTGGCTGCTGGAAGACCCGGCCAGCCTCTTTGACCAGCTGGGACCGGAACCATTTGATCCGGCGCTCACCCCGGAAGCGTTTTACCAGCTTCTGCAGCGCCGCAAGCGTCAGATCAAACCTTTGCTGCTCGATCAGGGATTCATTGCCGGGATGGGCAATATCTACACCGATGAGGCCCTCAATCTGGCGAAGATCCATCCGCTGACCCGGGCAGATGAGATCGGGCAGGAACAGGCTGAAGGCGCTGCTCACCAGTATCCGGGAAGTATTGGAAGAGGGGATCCGCCGGAATGGCGCCAGCATTGACTGGGTTTATCAGGGGGGCGATTTTCAGAATTATTTTAGAGTTTATCAGCGGACGGGGGAACCCTGTCCGGCTTGTGGTACACCGGTTGAGAGGATCGTGGTTGGGCAGCGCGGTACCCATTTTTGCCCGCAGTGTCAGATCCGCAGGATAGGAGATTGATCACATGGACTGCGTTAACCTATCTTCATTGCCTTTATGGCTGCAATTGTGGCCCTATGGGTAGGGTATTTCGTTGGAAATTTTTTCCCCGTCTTTGGAAAGCAAAACGGATCAAGGAAGCTAATAAAGCCGCCGGACTTTCCGGCCAGTCTTTTGATTTTGAACCTCTCTCCCGGATCTGGAAGCGTTTCACGGATTGGCTGCTGGAACGCCAGGAGACAGAGAGCCTGCAAGAGACAGAGTGCAGGAGGAAGAGTCTGCCTCAGATGAGTCCTGCTGGAAGAAGCGCTGGCAGAAGCCGAAATTGCTCCTGAGGAAGTACCCCTAGGCGTACCTGCCTCAAAAGCTGTGCCCTCCCAACCTCTTGGGCCAGCTGATTTGGTGGATGTCCCGGAAGGGTTTGATCCCGATTCGATTGTCCTCTGGCATGACCGCCGCACGATGAAGATCGTTGCCCGCATCAAGGATCAGATGGTCGATATGGATGATGAACTCACCCAGAGCCAGCACGGAGCTCTCTCCATGCTGCTGGTGGATCTGCAGGAACGGGTCGGCCTTTCGGCTACCTTGCGGGATGCAATTGCCGATGGAACGGACAAAGTTTTGCCAGAAACTGAAAACAAAAAACGGGTGCCCCAAGAAGGATGAAGAAGTCAAACCACCCAGCTTCAATCCGCTGAAGACAATTGTCAATTTTGTGCAGTCCGATATCCCTGCGATCGACTCCGCTGCCAGCATCCCTGATCAGATCAACACGATCTTGCAGGAGATGATCGCAGGGACCCGACTGGAGAAGCGGGGAATCTCGATGGCCGAGTGGCCTAACCGCGGGGCGGTTTTTATCGTTGGGGTGGATGTGTATGAGGATATCCACAAGATCCCTGACCCGGATGTGCGGGTGGCGATCCGGGACGCTGTGAAGAAGTGGGAACTAGACTCAGGATGAAGGCTAATCGTTGATTGAACCAGGCGTCAGTGTTTTGATCTCATAACGCCCGCGGTCATTCAGGATCAATTTGGCTGTGCGGGTATAGGGATCATGCTGGAAAAACAGGGTGGCATTGGTTTCTACTGCCCATTTCATCCATCCTGCCTTTGTGGCGATGGTTTCCAAGGGTTCCACGTCGTAGGCAGTTACCCAGGATGGTTTGGCAAAATGGATCGCATAGGTGGATAGGTCTGCGGTGAAGAATACCGGCTCGCCGCTGCCATCATCCAGGATGATGCTCTGGTGGCCGTGGGTATGTCCCCGGGTGATCACGGTGCGCACTTCAGAGGTGACCATCGGTATCCCCATGCAGGAATCTGATCTTGCCCGGCTTTCCACAGCGGGACAAAATTCTCCGCCAGATAGGTGCCGCGGGTGCGGGCATCCGGGTGATAGGCATCGGCAAACTCTATCCGCTGGATCCAGTATTCCGCATTCGGGAAAGTGGGCAGGACCGTGTCGCCGTCGCGATATGTGTTTCCCGCCGCAGTGATCGGAATGCAGGTGGGTGTTGATCACGATGTCGATATCCTCTGGAGCAAGGCCGTGGTTTGCCAGATTCTCGACCAGCGTGCCTTCCGGATATTCCAGCCCAAAGTTCTGTTCCGCCTTTGGCGGATAATTTGTGGCCCAGACCGGTATCCATGATGATCTTCTTGCCTTCAGAGATCACCAGCAGGCCGTCCATGTCCATGGCGATGCGGTGTTGCTCATCGACAGGCTGGTGTTCGATCCACAGGGCTTTGGGGGTCAGCCCCATTGCGCCGCCGGAATCCATCCAGACACGGCCTGTGGGGAGTATGTGCCATTCCATTACTTGGTTTCCTTATCCGGGGATGTGGGTGTTCAAGTTCAGTGGCGACTGTTTGACCAGGGCTTGTTTCTCACTCATCTGGGAGGAAGCTTGCCCTGGCTGCATTCAGGATCAGTGTTTTCAGGCTGTCAACGGGATATGCCCAACTGCTGGCTGCAGACCAGATACTCATGGCTGAGGTCGATCTGGGAGATGCCGGGGTCATCGGTGTTGACTGTGGTCAGTAATCCGGCTTCGATCATCTTCGGCAGCGGGTGTTGTGTCAATCTCGGAGACCACGCCGCTCTGGTGATTGGAGGTCGGGCAAACCTCAAAGGCGATCTGGCGTTCCTTCATCTGGGCGGTGACGCGATTTGTCTTCCAGTACCCGCACGCCATGACCGATCCGCTCAGCCCCGAGGGTTTCGACCGCCAGGGTGATCCGTTCCGGGCCGCCCCATTCTCCGCGTGGATCGAGATTTTCATCCCGGCTTGCTGCGCCTCCCGGAAGATGGGGGCGAACTCTTCACCGGGGAAATCGGCTTCATTGCCGGCCAGGTCCACCGCCAGGATGCCGCGTATCTTTGCGGTCCACTGCCAGCTGGATGACTTCTTCAGCCAGGTCCAGCGGTTCATGCCGGTTGACGCTGGCGATCAGTCCAACCTTGATATCGTATTGGGCAGATGCCTGTTTCGACCGTCTCGATCACCCAGTCCATCGCTTCGCCGAGGGGGAACTCCTGAACCCGGGTCAGGGCCACGGGGGTGAAGCGCAGTTCAATGTAGCGGATATTGTCGGCGGCCGCATCCTCAATTGCTTCATGGGTGATGCGTTTGATCGCTTCGGGGGATTGGTAGAAATGTCGCAGAGAGGTGAATTTGGCCAGGAAATTCTGGAAGTTGTAAGGTTCACCCTCGACGACCTGCACCAGGTGGCGGAATTCGTCCACATCCTGGTAGGGCAGGTCCAGATCATGCAGCCGGGCGATCTCCAGCATGGTGGAAAGCCGCAAAGAGCCTTCAAGATGGCGGTGAAGCTCAACCTTGGGCAGGGAGCGGAAGAAATCTCGGCTGGTTTCCTGGCTGGTATCGGTCATGGGTACCCTTGGGTTACGGAGTTTGTGCTGTTATTGTATGTGCAACCGGGTTTTTCTGCAAACGGAACCAGTCCCTAAGCGCTTAGCTTGGCTTCACTTTCCTCTAGTTTGTTCTTCGGCCTGCAATTCCCGCCGGGACTCGCGTACTTTGGTGATCAGGGCCAGGCGTTCTTCTTTCTCGCCTTTGTAGATTCCGCGGCCCTTGAACATCCGGTTGACCACATCCCGCTGCATGTTGTTGAAGAGGACCTGGAACATCTCGGAGGCCTGGGTCTTGTAGGCCACCAGCGGGTCCCGCTGGGCGTAGGCTTCCAGGCCGATCTTGACCCGCAGGGCTTCCATCTCGGTGATGTATTCGATCCACAGGCTGGAGATCACCCGCAGGAAGATCTCGCGGTAGAACTCGGAGAGTTCGTAGCGGCCGATCTGGTGGATGAAGACATTCTCATCTACCGGGAGGATATCGCGGATGAAGTTATCCTCGTAGCTGGCAAATTTTTCTTCGCCCAGAGCTTTGGAGAGGCTGGCACGCAGCGACTCCGGCAGGTCACTGATCGCCCAGTCAGGGTGCATCTTGCGCCAATCCCTGAGACCGTAGACCCCCACCCGGGCTTCGTGGGCTTGCTGAAGATGTTTAAGCACGGTTTGTTTGATCTCGCCTGGTTGCAGACCTTGCAAGGCCTGGGCTGCATAGTGCCGGTAGGAGAACCAGTTGCTGGTTTGGGTACCTTTTTGACCTTTGTCGAAGACTGTTTTGCGCTCCTGGCCCATCAACCGCAGGCCGAAGATCAATTGGGAGATGATCCACTTCTGATAGAAATCGGAGATAAAGTCCTGGATGGCGGATTTGACTGCTTCCCAGTCGGCAGCGGAGAGATTATAGGAGGCCGGATCCAGCTCGGCCAAGACTTCTGACAGTAGGGAGCGGGTTTCTTCCAGCAGATTGATCTCCGAGTCGGCAGCGATCTTTTTGCGGTCAATGAAGATGTTGATCTGGTTCCCGATCGAACGCCAGGTAGCGGATTCCATCCCGGGGATGCCGGTCTGGGCCGGATTGCTGAAGAATTGTTTCAGTTCCCCGGTGGCTGTCTCGACAAACTGGTCATAGCGGAATAGATTTTCCAGGCGTTCTACCAACCCGCCGACGCGATCGTCGTAGCTGAACCTGGCCCTGCGCTTGTTGAAGATCTCATTGACTGCCTGGTTGACCTGCGCCAGAATCTGGTCCCATTCCAATTCGCTGAGTTCCTCGGCGTTAAGGGGCAATTCTTCCGGCAGCCTCCGGTTGACCGCACCGATCAGGCGTTCGATCGACATCTGGTTGACCGCCCGCATGATCTCTTCTTCAAAGATCTCCTGGGCTTCATCCAGGTTCTCCATGATCAGGGTCGAGTTGCGCAGTGAGGCAGATTTCCCCTTGCGGCTTCTCTTTTTGTTGTATTTGCTTTTCTTTCTGGCCTGGGGCGTTGGTTCTTCCGGCTCATCCGGCTGTAAGGCGCTGACCACCAGGTCTGATTTGATCTCCAGGCTGGTCAGGGATTTGATAGTGTTGAGAATATCCTGATCTGTAGGGCGTTCAGTTTCATCGGCGTAGTAGAGCTGCTCGAAGTAGGTCTGCATGTCCTCTACCCGCTCCTGATATTGGTAATCGATCAGGTGTTTCAAAACGGAGCACGTCTGCGGCAGCATCAGCGGCCACCCGCTGCTGGTAGGCTGCCGATGCCTGGTCGGCCATTTCCAGCAAGGCCTGCACGATCCCGGACGAGGTGTGCAGATCTTTGGATTTCAATTCATCGAGCAGCAGCTTGTAGGTCAGGGAAGGGAAGTTGCTCTTCTCGATATCGAAGCTGGGCTGGATCGCTGACATCCAGTAGAGTAGGTTGGGGATGAAGATATCATCGATCTCATCCGGGATGCGGGCATTGATCTCGTTTTCCAGTAGCTCAAGGATATCCTCGGTGAGGTCGTCCTTCAGGAAGATCCGGTCGCGCTGCTTGTAGATAGTCTGGCGCTGCGAGTTGAGCACATCGTCGTATTCCAGCACGTGCTTTCGAGCGTCAAAATTAGCGCCTTCCACGCGGGTCTGGGCGCCTTCGATGATCCGGCCAACCATGTTGACCTCAAGGGGGATCTGCTCATCCATCCCCAGGCGCTGCATCATCACATCCATCTGCTGCCCACCGAACAGGCGCATCAGGTCGTCTTCCATCGAGAGATAGAAGCGTGAGGAACCGGGGTCGCCCTGACGGGCGGCACGACCGCGCAGCTGGTTGTCGATGCGGCGGGCTTCGTGCCGCTCTGAGCCGATCACATGCAGGCCGCCGATCTCGGAGACCTTGACCATATCATGGGTGTACTGCAGGAATTCCTCGATGATATGGCCTCTGGGCACCATATTCATTTCCGGGGATCTGCTCCCAGATCTGGGCGATCTCCTGCAGGGAGAGGTCATAGACATCCTCAATAACCGCGCTTGAGCAGTTCTTTGATGGCGTAATTCTTCGTATATTCGAATAATTCGCCGCCCAGCTTGATATCGACACCACGGCCGGCCATGTTGGTGGCTATCGTCACCGCGCCAAGGTTGCCGGCTCTGGCGATCATGGCGCTTTCCTTGCGGTGCTCGCGGGCGTTCAATACCTGGTGCTCCACACCGCTCTGGATCACGGATCTCAATTGATCCTCATGCTCAGGTTCAAGATAGAGCGCTTCGGTCAGCAGGAAGCGGATATTCTCATCGTTGAGTTCCAGCTTGATTCCCAGGCTGTCGGCCAGGTCTTTCATTTCCTTATATTTGATATCTTCCAGTGGCTGGTTTAAGGAAGGACAAGGCCATGATCACACGCCCATCCTCGCTCCGGTTGTTTTGGTCCAGCCAGGTATAACGCAGCAGCAGGGTCTGGAGCAGCTTCTGGACATTGGCTTTACTTAGCCGCCGGGAGAGTCTATCGGAGTTCTCTACCGAGGTGGTGCCGATCAGCAACGGCCTGCCCATGCAGTGATACTGGATCACCTCGCGGACGATGGCGCGCAGCTTGCCTTCCTGGCTGCGGAAGACCACATCCGGATAGTCCTTGCGCTTCCACAGGTAGGGGAGTTTCTGAGGATCATCCTTTTTGGCGTAGTAAGTGTAGCGGTAATTTAATTCGTCAGTATCATCCAGCTCGACGATCTCGGCATCCGGCAGGGAGGAGCGGAATTCCAGGTTGGAGGGCAGGGCGATGGTTTCAAGATCGTAGATCTTGCTGAACTCTTCTGCCTCGGTCATGGCGGTACCGGTCATCCCGGAGAGCTTGGTGTACATGCGGAAGTAGTTCTGGATCGTGATCGTGGCGTGGGTGATGTTCTCGCCCTGCCACCGGCACGCCTTCTTTTGCTTCGACCGCCTGGTGCAGACCATCGGACCAGCGCCGGCCGGGCATCATTCGCCCGGTGCCCTGGTCGATGATGATCACCTGGCGGCTTTGGACAATATAATCCTTATCGCGCTTGAATAGATGCTCGGCACGCAGGGCCTGTTCCAAAAAGCCAAACAGGCGGGCCTGTTCCGGGGTGATCTCTTCCGGGTTTTCGGGGTCGCGCAGGGGCATCCCGATCAGTTTTTCAACATTGGTTTCACCGATCTCGGTAAGGGTGATATTGCGGTCTTTCTCGTTGACCTCGTAATCTTCGGGGCGCAGTTTCTTGACCACCTGGGCCATGCGGGCGTAGGTGGCGCTGTCGTCATAGGCTGGGCCGGAGATGATCAACGGGGTGCGGGCTTCATCGATCAGGACATTATCGACCTCGTCGATGATGGCGTAGTGGTGGCCGCGCTGCACCCGGTCGGAGAGGCTCATCCGGCCGTTATCACGCAGGTAATCAAAGCCAAACTCGGAGTTGGTGCCGTAAGTTATGTCTGCCAGATAGGCTTCGAGGCGGTCGACCATCTCCAGTTCGGGCTGAAGTTCACCATCTGAATCGGGAGACATCTTGACCATGAAGGCTTTCTTGCCGCCTTCGGTGCGGGACCCCATCTGGAGGACGCCAACGCTCAGGCCGAGGAAGTGGAAGATCGGGGCCATCCACTGGGCGTCACGGCTGACGAGGTAATCGTTGACCGTGACCAGATGGACGCCTTTCCCGGCCAGCGCATTCAGATAGATCGGCAGGGTGGCGACCAGGGTTTTACCTTCACCCGTGCGCATCTCGGCGACCTGGCCGTCATGCAGGATCATCCCGCCGATCAACTGCACATCGTAATGGCGCATCCCTATGGTGCGTTTGCTGGTCTCCCGGACGGTAGCAAAGGCTTCCACCATGATCTCATCCAGCAGGACTTCCAGCTCCTCACCCTGGGCCAGCCCATCTGCGATCTGCTGCTTGAACTTGGCAGTCCGCTCGATCAGGGCTTCTTCTGAGAGGGCTTCAAAATCGGCTTCAAGGGCGTTGATTTGGTCAACGACCTCGGCGTAGCGGTTGATGATCTTCTGGTTGGGGTCTCCCCCAATCTTGCTGAACAGGTTTTTTAAGCATATGGTTTCTCCAGGGGAATATTATAGCATGCCGGCCAAATCCACCGGCGCGTGAAAACGATAGAGATTTGTTTGAAATTTCAATAGCGAACTGGTTTTAAGATCTGTTTATCCGCCCCAGAGCTGTTCTATCCAGGCGATCGATCGGGTCAGCGGAGGGATGTATTTGCGCACATCGGTGTGGGCGGCATCCTCGATCGGGTGGAATTCCAGCGGGGCACCGGCCTCGATGTACCGGTTGGCGCGCTCCTGATTAGGCGGGAAGGGGAAATCTTCATCGATCGTGCTGTGGATCAAATAGATGGGGGCTTTCCATTCCGCCGGATCGAGATGGTCAGGGACAGGCGCGGCCATCGCAACCCCACAGGGGAACAGATCTGGCCTTTCGAGAAGCAGATACCACACGCCAATCCCGCCCATGCTGTACCCCACCACCACCCGCTGCCGCGGCTCCAGGTGATAGTGTTCATCCAGATAGCTGACCAGCCAGGCGATGTCCTCAACGGCTTTGGGTCTGGCCCAATGGCGGCGTCTGCGGTCCGGGGCGACGATGATCGCTTGCATTGTGGAAAAGGCAGGCAGCCCAATATCTTCGATGATCCCCCGGCCCATCCAGCGGAATTTAGGCCCGCCCCAGTGCAGCAGTAAAATCAGCGGGACGCGTTCTCCCTGGCTGGCCCGGTAAGGGATATTGATCGTGTAGTTCTGGCCCATTGCGCGTTCACGATGGAATCCGGTTTTTAGTTCAGGCATACTCTAATTATATAGAAGATTAGGAGGTAAAAGGTTAATCCAGCTAATAAGTTGACACAATAGCCGTTATAAACAAAACAGGGCGGGTGATTTCACCCGCCCTGTGACCCTTTCTCTGGATGTGTTATTTATGCAGTTTTTGGGCAGCCACGAAGGAAAGCCCGTTCTCGGTCAGCGCCTGGGCGGTTTTGTTGGTGGCCTCATACTTATCGGTGAAATTCACGTAGAGCCGGTCCCAGTCCCCGGAGTCGATGACTTCCTGTTTGTCACGGAAGTAATCCAGGATGTTGGTGGTAACCTCCAGGGGCTTGTTTACCTCGATCTCCGGATCGCCGCCTTCATGCTTGGCGGAGATATTGGCGACATGGTCGGCCAGCTCCACCAGTTCATCCCGCCGGTTGTAGGGCTGGATGACGATATGGCCCGGTAGGTCTCGGTAATGTGATGCTCGTAGCGCACCACGTCTTCAAAGCCAAGGTCTTTGCGGAATTGGGCGGTGATCTCCATGGTCTCGTTATTGACCGAATTCGACCAGTTGAAGCCGATCAGCGGGGAGCTGCCATCCTCGCGGGCAAACAGTTTGGCCCCGATCAAGGTCCAGAAGGCGGCATAGGGGTTGTCGTTGCCCATGAACACTGAGATCTTGAACTCATTGTCGATGCCCAATTTGTGCAGCATGTACCCGAGGAAAACCGTGCCCGGGTTGATGTTCAGCACCTGGCGTACGCCGTAATTGGTGTAATAGTACAAAAACTCATCGACCCATTTCAGGGCGTGGCTGTTGGGCTGGCCGACACCGCCGAAATAACCGGTGATCGTATCCGGGCCGCCCAGGTGGATATTGGAGCCGTCCGTGCCCTTGGTATCCAGCGTCTCCACCCAACTGGCCCCGATGATCTTCATAGCGGCGATCACTGCCGGCAGGTCACCGTCTTCTTCCTGTTCTTTCATCTTGCGCACCCGGATGAAGCGCCCGGGCATCAATTTCTTGATTGGCGATGGCGTCTTTGGCTATGCTCGATCAGCCAGGGGAAGTACTGCATATGAGCTGATCTCCAGGGTGACGGCAAAGTCATCTTTGAAGCTGATCCCGGCAGCTTTCTCGACCGAGGATCTTCTTGCGGTAGTCATCCACGCTGATGAACGCGCCTGCATCGCGCTGCTCGGTCAGCCAGAGCAGGTCCTGGTAGTAATCCGGGGTCTCTTGCTTTACTCTGGCCAGCAGGTTTTCCAGCTTGCCGGCTTCCTCTGCTTTGGCGTTGATCTCCTCCGGCGTGCCGTATTTTGCGACCACATCCAACAGGGCAGAGACCACCTTTGAATCGGGGTCCAGCAGAATACTGTTGATCACAGCAACTGGTCTGGCGCCGATTTCCAATCGCTTCCTGAGTTCTTCAGACATAACCTCTCCTTGGTGAGTTTAAAGTATGCTTATAAGATAGCCGTTTTCATATATCGTGGCAAGGGACATTTGTCCCTCTCGAACTTAGCAGGAACCAAGGTTTGAACCTTAAAAGATTGATGTTTTAAGATTGTCCTTGAGTATGATTATGGAACTCCGATGTTATAATAGAACATCCTGTATTATTTTGCCTATAATTTATTTGAGAGGAGTGCGGTGAGCCGCTGGTATGTCTGATTTTGTCCATCTGCATGTGCATACCCAATATTCCCTGCTGGATGGTTTCAGCCATATTCCCAAGCTGATCGCCCGCGCCAAAGAACTGGAGATGCCCGCTTTGGGGATCACCGATCACGGCACCATGTTCGGAGTGATCGATTTCTTCACCGAGGCCAAAAATCAGGGTGTCAAGCCGATCATCGGGGTGGAGGCTTATCTGGCCCATAACCGGATGACCGACAAGACCCAGGCAGACAGAAAGTCTTCCCATTTGCTGCTGCTGGCCGAGAACATGACCGGCTATCAGAACCTGCTGAAGATCTCCTCGGCTGCACAACTGGATGGATTCTATTACTATCCCCGCATTGACCATGAATTTCTCGCAGCTCACTCAGAGGGGCTGATCTGCCACCTCCGGATGTATGGCTGCCGAGGTGCCGCGTGCCATCCAGCAGGAAAACCCGCAGGAGGCCCTCCGCCGACTGGACTGGTATTACGAAGTCTTTGGGCCAGAGAATTTCTTCCTTGAGCTTCAGAGCCACGACATCCCTGAACTGACAACGATCAATAATTCCCTGGTCGACCTATCCAAGCGCTACCAGGGTAAATTCCTGGCCACCAATGATGTGCATTATGTCAATCCGGAAGATGCCGACTGGCAGGATATCCTGCTCTGTGTGCAGACCAGCAGCCTGCTCAGCGATCCCAAGCGGATGCGCATGTCCGATCCGTCCTACTACCTGCGCAGCGGGGCAGAGATGGAAGAATTGTTCGCCAATGTCCCCGGTGCGATCTCCAACAGCCTGGAAATTGCCGAACGCTGCAATGTGGACCTGGAGCGGGACAGCCTATATCCTGCCTGAATTTGATGTCCCCGATGGATATTCGGTCAAATCCTACCTGCGCAAGCTGTGTGATGATGGCCTCCGATTACGATATAGCGAGGATGCCACCTCTGAACGCGTCCAGGAACGCCTGGAATATGAATTGGGGATCATTGATCAAATGGGCTTCAATGCCTACTTCCTGATCGTGTGGGATCTGTGCCGCTACTCGCGCGATGAAGGCATCTGGTACAACGCCCGCGGCTCGGCGGCAGGCTCGATTGTGGCCTATGCCCTGGATATCAGCCTGATCGATCCATTGGAGCACGGCCTGATCTTCGAGCGATTCCTCAACCCCGGGCGTGTCTCCATGCCGGATATCGACCTCGACTTTCAGGATGACCGGCGCTATGAACTGATGGAATACTGCGCCAAGAAATATGGCGAAGACCGGGTGGCCTCGATCATCACCTTCGGCAAACTGAAGGCGCGTGCCGCAGTGCGGGATGTCGGCCGGGTGCTGGATATCCCCCTTTCGGAAGTCGACCGGATCGCCAAGATGATCCCTGGTGCGCCGAACAACCCCACCATCGCCGAAGCGCTGGAGACGGTCCCCGATCTGCAGCAGGAATATAACAGCTCTGAATGGGCCAAGCGTCTGCTGGATAATGCCAAAGAGGTGGAAGGTTCCATCCGCAATGCGGGTACCCACGCCGCCGGGGTGGTGATCACCGATAAGCCGGTGGTTGATTATATTCCTCTGCACCGCCCGACCGGCAATGTGGGGGATAGCCCGATCAATGCCGTTACCCAGTTCGAGATGTCGGTGGTCGATAAGCTAGGCCTGCTCAAGGTGGACTTTCTCGGTCTGGCTTCGCTGACCATCATGGAGCGTTGCTGCTCGATGATCAAGGAGCGGCACGGCATTGAATTGAATCTGCATAATATCCCTCTGGATGATCCGGAAGTTTACCAGATGCTGGGAGAGGGTAATACCGCCGGCGTATTCCAACTGGAAGGCACCGGGATGACCCGCTGGGTCAAGGAGATGAAGCCCAAAAACCTCTCCAATGTGATCGCCATGGTGGCGCTTTACCGCCCCGGCCCGATGGAATTCATCCCGGATTACATCAAGCGCATGCATGGTGAAGCTGAGCCTGAATACCGCCATCCGATGCTGAAGGAAATCCTTGAGGAGACCTACGGGATCACCGTGTATCAGGAGCAGATCATGTACACGGCGATGAACCTGGGTGGCTACAGCGCTTCGGAAGCAGATTTTTTGCGCAAAGCGGTGCCAAGAAGAAAGAGGAAGAACTCCTCAAGAACCGGGAGAAATTCATCGCAGGCGCCAAGGCCAACGGCATCCCTGAAGAAGCCTCGATGAAGATCTTCGAGGATTGGGAGGCATTCGCCCGCTACGGTTTCCCCAAAGGCCACGCCGCCGATTACGCGGTGATTGCCGTGGAGACAGCCTACCTCAAGCATTATTACACCGTCGAATATATGGCTGCGTTGATCTCGGTTTACCAGAGTGATACTGACCGGGTGGCGGGCTATGTTCAGGATACCGAGAACCAGGGCATGCACGTGCTGCCGCCGGATGTCAATCAACAGCCATTACGATTTCTCGATTGAAGATGGTGAAGATGGGGTGTCCTGTGTCAGGTTTGGGATGGGGGCAGTCAAGAATGTCGGTCATGGCCCGGTGGATATGATCATCGAAGCGCGGGTGGATGGCCCATTTGAGGATCTGACCGATTTTTCCAACCGGGTGGACCTGCGCAAGGTGGGTAAGCGCCCGCTGGAATGTTTGATCAAGGTCGGTGCGCTGGACAGTTTTGGTCCCCGCATGGCCCTGTTGGATGCGATCGACCGGGCGGTCTCGGTGAGCGGCGCGAAATTCCAGGCTGAAGAGATCGGGCAATTGACCTTCTTCGACAATGATTCCGGATTGACCCAGAAGATAAGCTTGCAGGAGATTGATCCCGATTACAACCGGCGCGAGCAGTTGAACTGGGAGCGGGAACTGGTTGGTTTGTATGTCTCCGACCATCCCCTGCGTGAGACTGCCCAGGCGCTTGAAAATGTCGTCACCCACTTCTCCTCCCAGTTGACCCAGGCCGAGGAAGCCCAATTTGTGCGTGTCTTCGGTGAGGTGGTGCGCATCTCCAAGATCATGACCAGGAAGAACGAAGAGATGGCTTTTGTCAATCTGGAAGATGTGCACGGTTCCACCAAGCTGGTGCTCTTCCCCAGGACCTGGAAGAAGTTCGCCGGTGTGCTCAATTATGGCAAGGTGATCATTGCTGAGGGTAAGGTCGATCTCTCCAGGGGTGATCCCAGTGTGCTGGTCGATATGATTAAAACCGAGCTGCATCTGGATCAGAAGCATGTCACACGCCTGGCGGAGGCTGTCGTGGCTGATAATGGCACTACGGCGAATACGCCGACTCCCCAACCGGCGGCGGAAACCGACCCCGAGGACTCCCTATTAGAGTCTGAAAGTGACCCGATCCCGCAACCCGCAGCAAAGGAACCACCACCTATGGCTAAAACCGAGTTGACGCCTGTGCCTGATCCCTCATCAATAGAAGCCAAACCAGCCCAGCCGGTGGAGGAGCTGGACAACTGGATGCCGCCTGAACCGGATTTCCCACCGGAGTATGAGGTCTGGTACCAGGGTGAACCTGTCTCCCTGGAAAAGCCGGTTGTAGCGGCGGTACCCGAATCCGTCCTTGCTGAGGAGGCTGGCGGCTATCAACTGGTGGAAGGGGATGAGCAGCAGGAAGGGGAATTGCCTTCGTCTCAAGCGGATGGGGCTACCGAATTGACTCGCCCTGGGGCTGAATCGCCTCCGGTGGCATTCCCGGTTGAGACAGTGGTGGTCGAGCCAGCGGTTGAACCCAAACTACCCCCACCTCAGGTCCCTGTTGAGGAACCAGCCGTTCGCCGGCGGCGATCCACAGATGCTGACTGTGGTGATGCGATCTCTGGGGGATAAGGAACGGGATATCCTGCGCATGCGGCGGATCTATGGGATGCTGATCAGCGACCCGGGACCAGACCGCTTTGCCTTTTATGTGATCGAGCGCAGCCGCGGCTACCGCCTGGAGTTCCCCAGCGATACCACCGATCTCAGCGATGCCCTGCGACAGAAGCTGGAGAGTTTGATGGGGGCAGAGAATGTGATCATCGAACCGATCACGATCCAATAACTGAATTGCAGGAATGATTAAACGAATCACGCCGGAACGAATGTTCCGGCGTTTTTCTGTTTTTCTGAATCTCTCAGTCTTCCAGGTGCTGGGTAAAGAGCTTGGGGTCTTCCGGCGTCTGTCCGGACGGGTCCCAGGCGTAAACCCAATCCCCGTATTGTGTCCATTGGAAGAGCCAATCGGAATCCGGGAAGGACATATTCACGCATCCGTGGGAGGATTTGTATCCCAAATGGTCGTGCCAGTACTCGGCATGGACGGCGCGGCGTTCATCGAAATACATCGTCCAGGGCACGTCCATCAGGTAGTACCCGCCGTTCTCATTGTTCTGGTCACCAGCCATGGTGGTGGCTTCTAGCTTCTCGTAGATCTTGAACAGGCCGGGCCGGGTGTAATTGCGTGAAGAGCCGGAAGTGATTAATGTGGCGAAGATCAACTGGTTATCCTCATACACCGAGAGGGTCTGTTCGAAGATGTTGATCTCGATCCAGCGGCCGTTTGTCACTCCTTCAGGCGGCTGCTCTGCCGGATAGACGAGAGCGGCCTGGGTCATATAGATCCATTCATCCGGGGCGATCATGTACCAGTCAGAAAGCCCAACGCGCCGTTCCTCGAAAACTTCCACCAGGGTGTAGCGCGGGATCTTGTTACCAGTCAGGGAGGCAAAATAGCTAGGCGCTGAGACGGTGGGGGTATCCTCTTTGAGGATCCAGCCAAACTTGTGGGTGGGCTGCTCTACAGGCTGAACACCCATGAACATGTTCGGTGCGGCGTAATGGTAAACCGCTGATGTGCGCATCCAATTGCCATCCCGCAGCTGAAAATATTTTCTGCCATCAACCTCTGTTGTCGAGGTGTACGCGGCGAAGGTATATCCTTCAGGCAGCATATCCAGCGAGGCGGTATTAGCCACGGCTGTATCCAGGTCGTAGAAGATTGCGCCAGTTTCCGGGTAAACCTGGAAGTAGTTGAACCCGCTGTCTCCATACCCTTCGGTGAGATGGATGAAGCGTTCCGGCTGGGTATCGATCTTGGCTTCGATGGTGGCGATCTCGGTGAAGAACTCCGCGGGACCTAGCAACTGGCAATCGATTTCAGCGTCCAAATAGACACCTGGAATGCACAGAGAAGCCGGGTTGCCGTCTTCGGCAAGGTCGATGGTTTCCGCGAGGACAGGGGAGGCGGTTATTATGGCGCTTAACAGCGCTAGGGAGGTAAGTACCAGGAAATTTTTCATGATTGCTCCTGGTGCAATTGTACTAAAAAATAGGAAAATAGGTTATACAGCGATCAAAATTGAATTGATCCGGAAATAGGCCTGGTTGGTGAGGATCGGTGACATCTGGGTATTGGTGATGTGCCGAATCTCGACATCATATAGGCTCAGGAAGTCAGCCTTCATCACCTCAAGGGTGGTTTTTGCATCGGTGATCTCTGACATGCGGATCGAACCGGAGACTTTCAGGGCGTTCATGTACAGCGTGATCGGTTCCATCTTTCGGTTTGGTTCGGTCGGATCATAATCCAGGGTGTCTTTCAATGGCGGCATCAGGTGATAGCCCAGAATGGTAGAGGAGGGTACCAGGAGCCGCGGGTGTTTGATCGCTTTGGTGATGAAATTCGGCTCCATGAACATAGCCTGGGCTTCGTTCAAGGCCATATATTCAGGAATGGTCACACCGAGCAGGATACGGCTCGGCTGGATACCGCTACTGTGAGGCAGTGTTCCCCAAACAAGTCCCTGGGTGGTATAGATCATCATGGGGGTTTCGGTTTTTTCTGCACCCACAAAAGGCTGCGTGTTTTGTTCAATAGTTTCCATAATCTCAATTTAACTTCACTTTTCTAGTTTTCGGGTACAGATGATTATAAGGGAGAAAATAGTTGGGATCTCTGGATTGCGGTTTACAGTTTTGTTTGGGAGAATCACAAAGCAGGGCTTTCGCCCTGCCTCGTGGTATTTCCCGTGCCCCTGTCATTGGGTAGGTGGTTCTTGGAGATACCTATTTCAGCATTTGCAGGATCGTGCCGACGAGCAGCAGTACGGCTATCACTACCCCGATGCCGCCTATCAACCAGGAGCCCAGCATACTTGCGACCAATCCGATGGCAAGGCTGCCTGCCATGATCAGCATTGCCCGGAAAAGCTCTTGCTGACGCCGGGTCATCAGCTTGTTATTGCGCCGCCAGAGGTAAACTCCGGCAGCCATACCGACCATACTCAGCCCCAGACTGCCGTAGACTACCTGTTTGCCCTTCAATACCGGGATATCCAGTACGAAGATGCCGCAGGTATCATGCTTGGAGGGGATTGGGTAGTTGCGGAACATATAGACCTTCACCAGCACCATCTTGCCGTAAACCGCGTCCTCCGGATCCACCGGCCAGGTCAGCTTGCGGGATTCATCTGGAGCTAACTGGAACTTGATATCATCCTGTGAGATCATTGTCAGATGTCCGCTGCTGACCCGCACGCGCACGGCGGGTTTGATGTTGCGCTCGAGCGGGTTGTGGAATTTCGCACTGAACTGCTCTTCATCCTGTGCTGTAACCAGGACGGGGCAGGAGAGCGTGCCCAACCGTTTCTCACCCTTGTTGATGAGATCGAACATTGAGGCTTCTGCATCTCCCCACACGCCGACAGTCAACAGCGCGAATCCGATGGCTGCACTGAGGATGAATAAGGTCAGGATCAGTCCATTGTTCAACTTCTTCTTGCCAGTTTGGTGATTCATCGTACTCCTCTTCTGCAGTTGGTTCTGATTTATTGAATAAATTCTTCAAAAACTTGAATAATGGTTCAAATATATTCTGATTATATAAAGATAAATTAAAAAAATCAATATATTTGATGAATATATTAATCTTTCTCTAATTTTAGGTTGAATTTATTAGTTTTTTTGATTATAAGCGCGGCTGTTTTATCCTGTCTCAGTGACTAGAGGGAGGGCTGGTGCCAGGTGACCGCCTTCCAGCAATTCTAAATATAGTAGGCAGAGAAGGGGGGATGGGCTAATCAAAAACCCGAAGCAGAACGGTTGGATCAAATGGGCAGCTGTTGGTTCGAGCAAGATAGTTAGGAATTTGACAAATTGCCAAATTCGGATAAATATATGCATGAGGAAAATCTTTTCTCAGTTGGTTGATTGAAATCTTGTACCTGAGTTTAGGGGTTCCTCACTTTCTTTGTCAATTAGTCCGATCTTTTGTTCGAAGGTCAGGTTGAACTTGACACGAAAATGCAACTCGTGTAGAATTGTCGGGCACTTAAGGAAATTAGCACTTTACATATCATGCCGAGATAGCTCAGTTGGTAGAGCATGCGACTGAAAATCGCAGGGTCCCCAGTTCAAGTCTGGGTCTCGGCATCTTCGGCCTGAGGCCGATCATGCGGGCGTAGTTCAGCTGGTAGAACACCTCCTTGCCAAGGAGAAGGTCACGAGTTCGAGTCTCGTCGCCCGCTCAACGACTGGCTGATAGCAAACTATCAGCCGTCTGTATATATGGCGACGTGGCCAAGTGGTAAGGCAGGGGCCTGCAAAGCCCTCATCACCGGTTCGAATCCGGTCGTCGCCTCAATACAAAAAGAAGCTCATCATTGATGAGCTTCTTTTTTGTGTTGGGTTATATCGGTTTTAGTCGCCTCGTGAATTCATCCAGCGCATCAGTTCCATCCCGCCGCCGACCAGCAGGAGCAGGACAGCCAGGCCGATGAAGATCCACAGGATTGTGCTGAAGCTGCTGCCGCCGCCGCCCAGCAGGTCGCCGATCAGGTCCCCTTCGCCGCTAGCCGGTTCAGCCGGCTCACCGCCGCCGCCGCGTGCCATCCACAGGAGTCTCAGTGGGGGGCAGGGTTGCGGTAGGGGTTTCTGTTGGCTGTGCTTTGGTGGCCGTCGGGACAAACGTCGAGGTCGGTGTTTCCGGGGTATTGGATGGCTCAACGGTGATGTTGGCTGCCAGCTCTGTCAGGGTCATGTAAGGCCCCAGCAAGGTGGGCGTATAGGTGATCGTCGGGGTCTCGGTGATTGTTGGTGAGGAGGTCGGCCCCAAGGTGTTGGCTCGGCCCTGAAGTGCTGGTTGGTCCTGAGGAAGTGCTGGTTGGATTTGGTGTATTGGTTGGCTGGTGTATTCGTATTGGTCGGCACCCCTGGTGTGTTGGTGTGTAGTCGGTGTGGGGGTAAACGTATTCGTCGGACGGTAATTAGGGTTGGGCTGGGGGTAAGGGTTATTGTGGGTGTAAATGTGGGGGTGTTTGTGAGCTACAGGCGCCGATCCGACTACCAGCACATAGTTGGAGAACTCGGAGGTGTTGTTGGTCGGGTCTGTGGCATGTGGCTGTGATGATCGTCAGGACCGGCACGGAGACAGGCGGCCCGGCGGTGAAGGTGGCATTACCGCTGCCGTCGGTGGTCACGGTGGAGGTGAAGATATAGGTCTCACCCTGGTCTCCGGAGGTGCTGCTGAAGAATTCCAGGGTATAGGTTGTGTTGGGAAGCGCGCCCGGAAATCTGGCCTTCAACGAAGACATAGCTGCCGCCATTCGCTGGCGCTGATCAGAATGTGGGGCGGGTGTATTGTTGTTCCCGCCGCTGACCAGTTGGATGCCATCCAGCCGAGTTGCCAGCGATGCTGTTCTCAGAGATCTGGTTGCCAGTGCCGCCAGAGACATAATACACCACTGAGACCATTGTTGCGGATGGTGTTCGAGTTGGAGATAAAATTATCTGTGGCGGTGGTGAGATTGACACCGTTGCCCGAGTTGGGCAGGCTGCCGCTGCCGCTGGAATAGGTGCCGATCTTGTTCTGGAAGATGCGGTTGCCGGATGCGCCGCCGCTGATCTCGATACCGTCCCCGTTGTTGCCGGAGATGGTGTTTAACTCGATCAGGTTGTTGCGGGCGCCTTCCAGCCGGACGCCGTCGCTGGTGTTGCCTTTGTCCAGCGTGCCGCCGCTGTCGGTGCCGATGTAGTTGCTGCGAATGGTGTTATCCTGGCTGCCAGAGCCGACCAGCCGAACGCCATACAGGTTGCTGGAGACCAGGTTGTTGCGGATCAGGTTGCCAGATCTGGCCGTTGACGGTGACACCCACCTGGTTGCCGGCGCTGGTGGTTCCATCAGCCTGCAGACCGATGTAGTTGTTGGAGATCGTGGTCCCGGTGGTGTTGATCAGGATTGCTGAGGCGCTGCCAAAATTGATGATCGAAAGGCCGTCGATCTGCACGCCCGGCTCGTTGATCGTAAACCCGCTCACCCCGCCTGCACCCGATCCGTCGATTTCAACCAGCGGCGGGCCGGAATAGCCAGCATTCTTGCCCTTGATCAATACCGGGACGGTGATGGTTGGCAGGGCAGAGCCCAGCGAGATGCGGTAGGGCGCTGTGCCGGAGATGTTGAAGCTGATCGTATAGGGAGGCGTGGAACCGGCGTTGGCTTCCTGGATGGCAGCCCGCAGTGTACATACCCCGCCGGGAGCATTACATTGCCCATCGCCGACATTCGCAGGACTTCTGCTGTGTCTGCCGTGGAGTTGACCACGAACACGCCGGATGATCCGGGCGAATCCGGTTCCTGGACGACTGCGCAGGGCGAGAATTCAGAGGTGTCCTTCAAGCCGCCGGTGCCTTCATCGTAGGTGACTGTGGCGGTGATGTATTCGCCTGGCTGGATGGATAGTCACGGGATCTCATAATCGATTGCGGTGGTGGCGGCGCTGATTGCCAGAGATGTAAACATCTACCCGGGTGGCGCCTTCACCATAATCCGCTGGCATCACAGGTGTTGTTGCGGAAGAATTCGATCCGGTAGTTTGGCCGGGCAGGGTCTGTGTTCAGTTCGCCCGGTGATCTGCACGCCGGTATCTGTCTTCTTGGCGGTGAAGGTGATATAGTTCTGCAGATAGTTGGGGCCGTCGTCTGGGTCACCGGTATCATTGGCTGTTGGCCCGGAGGGGAACAGGTCGATCCCCAGATCGCCGTTGCTGTAGATTTTGTTGCCGATGATCGTATTGCCATAGCTGTTGTAGGTGGGGGAATTGGTGTTGAGGATGTAGATGCCTTTTCCATCATTGAAGGCGATCAAATTTCCATGCGAGGTGGAGGTGTTCCCGATAGTATTGTCGTTACTGTTATCAATGTAGATCCCGTGGTTGGTGTTGCCGAGATCGATATTGGCGAATTTCCCCAGGCCGATGCGGTTGGAGTGGATGTTGAATCCGGTGACGCCATTTGCCAGCCGGATACCGCTGCCGGTATTCCCGGAGATGGTGTTATTCGAGATGATGAAATCTGTGGATTCGGTCACACTGATGCCATAAGAAGTGTTTGGTAGGGCGGTGTCGCCGTCCACATCCAGACCGATCAGGTTCTTGGTGATCTTGCCATTGTGGAGAATGCACGACCACAATGCCGGGGGCATCGTTACCGGAGATCAGGTTCCCGCTGGCTCGACCCACATTTACGCCGTCAGCAGCATTCAGGCGGATCCCGCCGGAAAGGTTGGGGATCGGGTCTTCGCCAATGGACGTGGTGCCGATGTAGTTGCCGCTGATCTCGGTGCCAGTGGCTGTGCCGCTGACCACGATACCGTTGCCGTAGTTGCCGGAGATGACATTCAGGTTGGCAACCGTGCTGCCACCGATGGTGGCGTTGGTTACGTCGCTGAGGCGGATGCCATCTGCGCCGGTGGTGGGAGTGGCTTCCAGGCGGGCAGTCCCGGCGGCGTTGAGGCCGATGATATTGCCAGTGATGACCACACCGTCTGAGGCTGCCCCGGAGACTACGATACCGCCGGTATCGTTGCCGGAGATCAGGTTACCGGTGATCTGGGTATTAGGGGAGTCAACCACGCGGATACCTTTATCGGTATTGCCGCCATCGGTGGTGCCATTGGCCCTTACGCCGAGGTAGTTGTTATCGATGATCGTGCCGTCTGCGCCGCCGGCCACCCGAATGGCGGTGCCATCGAAGTTGACCAGGGCCAGTCTGCGCACGGTGACGCCGCTGGCGGTGATGTTGAGGCCGACGAAGGTCCCGCCGCCGCCGTCCAGGGTGACGCGCCCGCCGGTGGAGGTAGCATCAATCGTGACCGGCTGGGTGATGACCGGATAGGCGCTGGCAGGATTGAGGGTCATTGGGCCGGTAAAGGAGATCACATCAATATCATCAACCCGGTTGGCCTCCATCAGGGCGGCGCGCAACGTACAGTTTTCTACGAAGTCCCCTGGGCTGATGTCGCAGATACCGTCCAGCGACGGATCGGGTTGGTCTCCGAGGTCGTTGACCAGGAATGAGCTGGCATATACCCGCTGGGCAGGCAGAGCGCCGTAGAGCAGCGTCACCAGGATCAAGGCGGTCATCACAACCTGGAAGATTTTTGCGGCAGTTTTCTTTTGAGTGTTCATAAGTAACCCTTTGTCCTTCAATTAAAGTACAAAATACCCAAAACCGTCGTTTTGGCGCTGATTTTATGGTTGCAACAAAGATGCCGATTGGTCGAAAACCCGCATCCTATAGTATTTATACACATAAAAGGCTGTTTTTGCGTGGTGTTTAACCTTCCAATTTTGATAATTCGGGGGTCTATTGGTACTGGTTTTTGCCATTTTTTGAGAGAAAAACCGGCGTTTTCAGGCTGTGATCAGGGCGGCGGGCAGGGTGATCTGGCCTTCCTGCGGCAGGCCGTGGGTGGTGAGTTTCTCGGGTTGGTTGTGGGATTGCCAGGCGAGGAAGGCGGCGGCCAGGGCTGAGAGGGTGGCTGCCGAGTAGACGGGGTCTTGCGGGAGGGCGCCTTGCAGCAGCCGGTAGCGGGTGATCTCCTCGAAGAATTCCATCGGGTCGGGGAGGTGCAGCCCGAGTTCGTAGAGGATGAGCTGGCGCTGCATGCGGCCGTGGAGGCTGGCGGCGGGGAGGATGGTGCCGCTGAGCCAGGCGCGGTAGCCCAGCTCGGGGATGACTTCCAGGCTCTGGTGGGGGTATTGGCTGCCGTGAGTGGCGGGCTGGTAGTCCATCTTTTTGAGGCAATCCCAGAGCTTGAAGCTGGTCTGCATCCAGACGGGGGCGCTGTCCACTTTGTCGGGGGTCTGGTAGCAGGGGATGTCGTGCTTGCGGAGGTGGTGTTCGGCGACGCGCATGTTGCCGGGGCGACCGACGCCGAGGGGGATGAGGTACTGCTCGCGCCGACCGGCATCGGTGAGGATCTGGTGGTTGGGCTGGTTGGGTCCGTGGACGGCGACGACGGCCGCCTGGTGCCCGCTGAGGAAGGTGCGCAGGGCGTTGAGATCGCCGGAGCCGAGGGAGAGGATCTCAAGCTCGGCGCCCAGGGCGGCATAGTGGATGGATTTCTTGCCGGGTGCGGGGTCTACCCCGATGTAGGCGATGTGGGAGAAGAGCATAGGGTTAAGATATAGGAGAAATGGCGGGGGCGCAAGGGGAAAGTGGGGAGTCAGTAGGCAGCAGGCAGCAGGTAGTATTCTGAACGCCTGCAAGCAACTCTTTGAAAACCAACCCTGAAGGTTACAGAAGGTTACAAAATGTTACACTTTTTACAAACTTGCTTGACAGTGTCAAGCTGAAGCCGGCCGCAAACCGACGCAGGCCAAAGGCCTGCTTTGGGTTTGCTGTTGGCCTTTGGCTTCCAGCATGATGAAATCCTGCTTCAGCCAAACGCCACGCATATAATTGGAAAAAGAGGAGAAAGGCGACAAAAGGCGACACTTTTGAAGTTGGATTGACGGTTTCAAGCGGGTTGACTGGCGGCATTACCCACTAGCTCTATTCTCTTCTCTTGCAATTCCGGGCTGGCTGGGATATAATCCTCGTGCTACCCGACAGGTGCCTAATGTGCACCTGAAAAGTAAACTCGGGGCGTGGCGCAGCCCGGCTAGCGCGCACCGTTCGGGTCGGTGAGGTCGGAGGTTCAAATCCTCTCGCCCCGACAGTTTTAAGGCTCTAAACCATGTGTTTAGAGCCTTTTTGTATTGTTTTTTAGGACTTATACCTCCGTCCGATTGGTCGGAGGTTCAAATCCTATCATCCCTTGAGTATCTAGGTTCATTTTACGGCAAACGCTAGCCTGAAAATTATTGATACGGTAAATTTTGATAATTTGTATCCGATTAAAAAAAGACTATATGATTGAATATATTAGGAGAAATCCTATGGTTGCTTAGAGTCTGATCAAGGAGGGAAGTATGTTGAAGCTCAGGATTGTTTTTCTCGTTCTGTTAGTTTGTATTGCAACGGCTGGGTGTCAACCAGAAAATAATTCGACTCCGGATGCACAAACACCACCGGCATCCGAGACGGATACACCGACACAGGACACACAACCCCCGGAACCGCAAGGAAAAATCATCACCGTCACAAGCCAAGCTGATAGTGGACCTGGATCATTACGCCAGGCGATGGAATATGCTCAGCCTCATGATCAAATTATTTTTGATCCAACCGTTTTTCCTCCTGAGCAACCGGTTACAATCAACCTCGCGTCCAATCTGCCTGAGATTGCCCAAGGAAGCCTTACAATTGACGGCAGCAATGCGGGAGTGATCCTAAATGGAAGTGAGATTCCCACAGAGGATTCGAATGGGATTAACATCTCATCGAATAACAATATCATCCGTGGTTTACAGATTATCGACTTTTCTGGATGGGGGCTTGCTCTGTACAATGGGGCGCAATATAACCTCATTGGGGGGGACAATGAAAGTGGTGATGGTTTGTTAGGCCAGGGAAATCTTGTCAGTGGTAATCGCGCTTCAGGGATTCTTCTGTGGGGAGAAAGAACCTCATATAACATAATCCAAGGTAACTATATCGGCACAGATGTAAACGGTACGCTGGTAAGAAATAGCCAACCGGAAGGAATTTTTATTGGAGGCGGGGCACATAACGAAATTTTGCATAACTTGATCGCTAACCATAAATGGGGTGGCATTACCTTGAGTGAACAAGGACAAGGGCCATCCCACAACGTGATCGGCCCTGGAAACATCATTACCAATAATGGAATGTCTGGAATTCAAATGTACGGGCCTAATACAATCAATAATTCAATCACTCATAATCAAATCTATAATAATGACTCGTTAGGTATCGATCTATGGGGGGGGGGCAATCTCGAACTTACCCCTCCGATCATTACTGATTTCAACCTTCAGGACGGTACTATCAGCGGGCTTACAGTGCCAAATGCTACAGTTGAGATTTTCTCAACACCTGGACAAGAGGGCAAGATTTATGAAGGCCAAGTCACCAGCGACATTTCCGGGTATTTTGCATTTGAAAAAGGAGACAAATTTGCAGGGCCTCATTTAACAGCAACTGCTACAGATGTCAGCGGTAATACAAGCGAATTTTCTCTGCCAACTGGCGGTGAGAGTGGTAGCGCATCTATCCAATTTGACAATGATCTCCCAATAACATACCTGGAAACATTTGATTCCAACCAGCTTGAGGATAATCACATCGGTAGTTGGTGGCATAGTTTGTGGGGGTATGATCCTTTATCTGAAATCCTTGCAGAAACCCTTCATCTAGGTGTGAAGCGTTACCGATTTGTGATTAATGGTGGCGATGCCGACAAAGTTGAATGGGACAAGTCTGAATTTTCTATCGATCCAGGCCATGATGAATTTATCACGAGCCTTGCAGATAACGGGATTCAACTGACTTACAATCTGGTTTTCTGGGACATTGCCACCTGGCCTGGTGGAGAGGGCGCGCCGTGTCCACGCTTCAAGACAGAAGATGATATTCAGCGTTACCTAGAATATGTCAGATTTGCAGTCAACCATTTCAAGGACAGAGTTCAATATTTTGAGATATGGAATGAACCTGATGTAAACTTCTGTCCTCAATGGATAGAACCTCAGGATTATATTGAACTCGTTCGGCGTACAGTCCCAGTCATCCGGCAGGAATATCCGGAAGCAAAAATTGTGATTGGCGCTACTACTGGTGTGGGGACCTATCTGTACACGATCATCGATTCAGACATTGTGGCATCGGTGGATGTGATTTCCTGGCATCCACTCTATGGAGACTCACCAGAACATAATAGTGATTATTACTATGCTTATCCTTCGATAGTACAACAGATCAAGGACACAGCTTCTTCCCATGGGTTTGAGGGAGAGTATGAAGGTGATGAAATGAACTGGCGCCCGTATTCGGAACCAGAGAACGAGCCTAATCGCAGATCTTATGGGGAGATAGTTTACGCGAAATATTGGGCCCGAGGGATCCTGATGAATTTGGGTCTGGATGTGACAGCAGGCAATTTGCGAGCTCCCCATCAATTTTCAACAGTTACGCAGATGGTTCGAAATCTGTCAACTGTCATGGCCGGTGCCGATTCGGCATATTTGCCAGTTGAAATCCAAAGTGAAGCAACCCATTACCGCAAGCTATACGTTTTCTACAGCAGATGGTGGCTATTTGATCGCCCTCTGGGATGATGGGATTGCAGAGGACCATGATGCCGGGACGCCATCTACGCTTGTTATCCCAGAATATGCAGGATGGAATGTGACAGCTGTTGATGTTTTATTTGGCTTCGAGCAAGAAATGATCACTGAGATAGAAAACGGCAATCTTGTGATAACGGACCTTTTGATTAAGGATTATCCAGTCATTCTTAGGCTATCACCATAATCTACTTTGAGCAGAAAACTTAGATGTGAAAAAAATAAGCGAGTGCGTTTAGGGTATTCCAAAGAACGGGGATGAATAGACTTGCACCTCAGTCGGTGAGGTCGGAGGTAAAAATACTCTCGCCCCGACAGAGAAATAACCCCTGGCATTCGCCAGGGGTTATTTTTTCTTTGGGTATCGTGCTGTTTTTACGTGATTATGGATGATAAACCCTTAATCAAATGACAACCCGCCGATGAACTCCCGGATGACGGAATCTTTGGGAATGAGGGTATCGTCTGAGACCGGGGCGACGGATTCCAGCAGTTCATGGACGCGGGCGGCTCTTTGATAGGCGTCTTTGCGCAGGGGGTCTTGTTTATATTGGTCCACCCATTGGCGGAAATGCGTCAATAACTTGTGGCTGTATAGTCCTAATTCATACGGCATACCGCTGTTTATGATGAAATCTGCGCTGCTGATGTAGGGGATGATGCTGCGCTTCTCGCCAGAGCGGACGTAGTGCCAGTGGGTGAGGGTCTGCTCGTAATCATAGGCGCGGTGGGTGGCATCTCGCAGCATTCGGCGCATCAAGCGGATGTCGGTCCACTTGATGTACTCGCCATGCTGATCCTTGATCTGCAACAAGGGTTCGATATAGAATTTTGCTTTTCTTTCCCCGATGCCTTCCATCATGGGCGGGTACAAGCCATATAAACTGTCGATCAGGATGATGTCATCCTTTTGAATGCGCATGGGGGTTTGTTCCAAAAAGCGTTTGCCCTGTCCAAAATCATAGTAGGGGATCAAAGCCTCTTTTCCGGATAAAAGCTCGTTGAGATGTTGATTGATCAGGCT
Organism: uncultured Chloroflexia bacterium; assembly: GCA_963722735.1. Lineage (GTDB taxonomy): Bacteria > Chloroflexota > Anaerolineae > Anaerolineales > UBA11579 > UBA11579. The sequence goes on along the minus strand of CAVROH010000005.1, from coordinate 61,259 downwards.
GATATCCAGCGCCTGAGGGGTTTCGAAATCATAGTCGCCAAACTCATCTTTTGGATGAACTTCGAGGTCAAAATAGTAATTATCCATGTTCATCTCAACAAAATGCAATCCCTTTTCGGTCAGTTTTTTGGCGATCTTGCGGGTGGTGGTGGTTTTCCCGGATGAGGACGGCCCGGCAATGATCACGATGCGCAGATCCTTTTTGCGATCCCAGACAAACTTGACCACCGATTCAATTTCCTGTCGGAATGCCTCTTCTGACTCGGTCACGATATCGGCGATTTCCCCGTTCTCGATGCGGCGATTGATCTTCTCAACGGTGTTGAGGTCGTGTTCCACCGACCAATCCAGCACCTTCCACATTTTTTCCCAGGGGAGATAGTCTGAACGCGGGGAGAATACATTGATATCTGCTTCCCGCTGCTGCTTGCGCTCTTCCCGGTAGAGGATGTAGGCTTTGGCTACTTTGGCGTGCCCATTCTCGATGAGCACTTTCTCGACGATGTCCTGGATCTCCTCAACCGTGGGATATTCCTTTTTTTTCGTACGTTTCCTGAGGATCTCCACGACCTGATCGCTGAGGTCTTCGGCGACAGATTTATCCCGCCCTCCGACAGAAACAGCGGCGCGAAAGATCGCATTCGTGATCCGGAGCTGTTCAAAGGGGACAATTGCCCCATCTCTTTTTATAACGAAATTTGGAAGCGCCATTTTATTTCACCTGTTCTGTTGTTAGATAGATATTTTCTATCAAGTTTTTTGATGAGAGATTCAGCAGAATCTCCCTTCCATTATATATTTAACGGCTTTCCCGATATGATAATTTTTGTGCCCGAACTGGTGGGGGCGGGATGACCTTAGCGCCCTTTACCTCCCCGCCTGTCTGGCCTGCTTCCTCCCCAGCACCCGGATGAGCAGCATGATCCCCCCGCCGATGCCGGCCGGCAAAACCCCGATGACCATGAACAGGATCGGGGGGAACCACATCTCCCACGAGCGGATCTGGGCATCCGACGGGTTGGCCGGGTCATACAGCACGGTGACTTTGTCGCCAAGCTCGTATTTGGCCGGGTAGGTGCCGACGCCTTCAGTGAAGCTGCTGGTGCCGCCGTCCACGGTGCGGAAGCGCACTACCGGGTGGTAGGACGAGGATTCCCGGGTAAAGTCGTCCGGGTCCGGGGAGCTGATCAGCACATTGTCGATCACCTCGCCCTCTACGGTCTCAAAGGTCTGGTTATTCTGCCAAACCTGCCAGCCCTCCCAAGCGCCGATGCAAAAGAACGGCAGTGAACTCAGCAGTAAGACCACCAGGATCAGCCCAACTCCGCCAAGTACAAATTTTCTGTTTCCCATTGTTTTCTCCCCAGCCCGATGGGCTGAAAATCCGCTCTGGTCAGAGCGGTTTGCGTAGATTTTCCCCTAAGATTAATTATAGTGAAAATCGGGTTGGAATCCTATACCCGGTTTGGTTGGCGCAACGAAAAAGACCACTCCAGATGGAGTGGTCTTTTTTTAATTAGGAAAGGGAGAAGAAGTTGATCTCTAAACGGGGGCGAGGGTGCCGACCCAGATCTGCCAGACCAGTGCGGTCTTGGCGGCCAGACTGAGGATGATATACACCCGCTCGCCGAAGAGGTAATCAGCCCATTTGCCGACCTTCTTATATTGCAGCACCATGTTGACGGCGAAGATGTTGAAGAATACGAAGATCGTGGGGATGATGGCGTAGACGAACTCCGGCGGCTTGGCGTCCGAGCCGGCGAGCGAGCCGTAGAAGTACACGAAGATCACGATCCAGGGGATGATCCCGGCGAAAGAGCCGTAGATGAAGCCCGCCCAGTTGGTCTTCTCGGTGTACTGGTTGTGATACTCCATCATGATTCCGAACAGGTTCATTGAGGCGTTGATCCCGAACATCAGGATCAGCACGCCCAGGTCCCACAGTCCCACCAGCAAGCCGATCAGCACGATCATCAATGAGGAGCTGAGGGCATACTCGTAGAAACGCACCGGGTTCATGCCCTTCTTGAGGTTGGCTACGTAGCGGTTGAAACCGATGGTGCCGAGGTAGAAGTGGGCTACCGCCGAGAGCAGCACGAAAACTGCTACCGCAGGTCCGAAGCGCAGATCGAACAGCAGTTCGGACTGCGGCTGCAGCGATAAGGTCTCGGTGTTGAAGCTCATGAAGTTGGTGAAGATCGGGTAGGTTGTATCGTTGGATACGATGATCATAAAGACACCCTGGATCAGATGCAGAAAGCCCATGATCAGATTGAAACGGCGTAACTTGAAGAATTTCTTTTCGTCAGACATAATTTCACTCCTTGATCTAAGTTATTAGAATAGGTATTGCAAATATAATGACCATATATTATCCACATATCTTACCTCAATATACCGGGGGAAATGACTTGATTTCTGACCAGTTGATTACCGCTGGCTGAGTCCCCCCTCTGATGCGGTATAATTCAGACAGAAATTGTGAGATTTACCAAAGGAGAAAGTCATGGATCTGGGTTGTTTTTCCGTCAGTCTGAATGTCAAGGATATCCACGCATCGAAGGCGTTTTATGAGAAGCTGGGCTTCACTCAGTATGCCGGTGAGCTGGAACACAACTGGGTGATCATGAAGAACGGCGCTCACAACATCGGTCTGTTCCAGGGGATCATCGAGGAAACCATCCTCACCTTCAATCCCGGCTGGGACCAGAATGCCCGCAACCTCGGCTCCTTCACCGATGTGCGCGACCTCCAGGAGCAGCTCAAATCTGCCGGGATTGAGCTGGAGCACGAAGCCGATCCCGATACCAGCGGCCCGGCGCATCTTATCATCACCGACCCGGACGGCAATAAGATCATGCTCGACCAGAACCGCTGACCCGATTTTGAGGGGGAGGCTATCAGTTCTGTAAATGGATATGCCAATCCTCCGTGCTAGAATTCTGGCACGGAGGATTTATGCGTCTATCCAAAATTACTGCTTCATTGTTGATCATGGCTGCCTTTCTGCTGGGGCTGTCTGCCTGCTCTGGGGAGATGCTGGCGTTTGGCGCTGAGCCAACGGCCACATTCACGCCGGTTCCGCCGACGGCAACCCCCACCGAGACATCCACTCCGACTGCAACGGCCACCAATACACCCACTGAGACGGCTACCCCGAGCTTCACCCCCACCGAAACGCCTACCGAGACCCCGACAGCCACGCCTACCCCCACAGAGACGGCTACCCCTGAGCCTTCAGCCACGCCGGGGAACCTGACCGGCCGCGTCACCGGGGAGCAGATGGCCTGCCGCTTTGGCCCGGGCAAGCCCTACTTGTTCAAGTTCAGTGTGTTCGAGGATACCATTCTGGAGATCATTGGGCGGATGGAGTACGGAAAATACCTGCTGGTGCGGGCGGTCGGCGGCAAGAATGCCTGCTGGGTACATGGCGATTATATCGAGCCGCGCGGCGATCTGGAATTCGTGCGTTATGCCGATCCGCACCAGGTGTTCCCCTGGTCGCCGTATTACGATGCACTCACCGGCGTGTCTGCCAGCCGTAATGGGAATGTCGTCCTGGTCTCCTGGGATGGGCTGAGTCTCCGGGCTGGCGATGACAGTGAGCAAACCCCGTATCTGATCGAGGCCTGGGTCTGCCAGAATGGAGAGCATGTCTTTGTTCCGGTGGGTTCGTATTCCACTAAGGCGGAGGTGCTCGACGAGCCGGGCTGCGAGATCCCCTCTCACGCCCGCGTCATGGGCGCCGAGAAGCATGGCTATACCCGCTGGGTGGAGATTCCCTGGCCGCAGCCCTGATGGGCGATTTGCCTGATTAAAATAGGGCGGGTCCGCTAGAACCCGCCCTTTGCATTTAATCTAAGGTTGGCAGCCTTAGTCCGAGAGATCCACCAGCCCGTATTTGATCGCCACGACTGCCGCCTGAGTGCGGTCGGAGACTTCCAGCTTGCGCAGCAGGTCGCTGACGTAATTCCGGATAGTGCCTTCGGAAAGGAATAAGGCCTCGGCGATATCGGCGTTGGCGTAGCCTTTGGTGATCAGGGTGATGATGTCGATCTCGCGTTCGGAGAGTTGGAAGTTGGTCGGCGGGTCGGCCTTGGGTTTCATCTCGGTAATGTTGGTCAGCAGCTTGTGGGTGATTGCCGGATCAACAAAGCTGACCCCCTGTTCGGTTTCCTTGATCGCCCGGATCAGGTCTTTGGGGGGCAGGTCTTTCAGCAGGTAGCCGGCGGCTCCACTGCGGATGGCATCAAAGACCCATTCGTCATCATCGTAGGTCGTCAGGATGATCACGTTGATCCTGGGATATTGCTCCTTGATCTTACGGGTGGCAACCACGCCGTTCATTCGCGGCATCTTCAGGTCCATCAGCACGATATCGGGGCTGGCATCCGGGATCAGTTCCAGAGCTTCTATGCCGTTATTGGCAATCCCGACCACGTTGATCTCTGGATCGGAGGAGAGGATCTTTTCCAGCCCTTCACACACGATCAGCTGGTCGTCACAAATCAGCACATTAACCATTCTCCACCTCATATATCAGAGTCAGGCGGGTACCGATCCCCGGGCCGCCACTGATCCGCAGATGTCCGCCGGAAAGCTCGGTGCGTTCCTTCATCCCGTTGATTCCGAATTCCTCGCTGCTGCGCATCGAGCCGAGGTCAAACCCCTCGCCGTCATCCTGGATCTCGAGCTGGAAGCTCCCGTCTGTATGGTGGACGGACAAGGTAACATGTTCCGCGTTGGCATGCCGGATGATGTTCTGGAAGGCTTCCTGGGTGATCCGGTAGATGGCTTGCTCTTTGGGGTTCGGCAGAGGCGGGAATTCCGGTATGTGCGAGATGTCTAGTTCAAAGTTGCCGCGTTTGGCAGCCTCTTCCGCCAATTGGATCACCGAGAGGCGCAGCCCCAGCTCATCCAGGCTTTTGGGGCGCAGGGCTTTGAGGGTACGGCGGGTTTCTTCCAGTCCTTTACGGGTGTTGTTAAGGGCGTGGTCCAGCATCTCGCGGGCATCGTGCTGGTCTTCATCCAGCGAGATCTTGATCCCCTCCAGGTGGACGGAAAGCCCGCTGAGGGTGTGGGCCAGGGTGTCGTGCAGTTCACGCGCCAACCGGTTGCGTTCCCGGACGGTGGCCATTTGTTCCAGCATCCTGGCCTGTTGGTTCAGCCGCAGGTTGGCTTCGATCACTTTACGTTTCTGGGCGCGCTGCTCTTCCACGATCTGGTTGATGATATTGCCCACCAGCCCGAAAGTGAAGCCCTGGATCACCGGCACTCCCAGGATCGGGAGGGTATCCAGGTTGACCCCGTCCACAAAGGGCAGCAGCACAGCCAGTTCCACTACTACTACCAGCAAGGTGAACAGCAAGGTATAGCGGAAAGGATACTGCCAGGCAGTGATCACCAGGGGGACCAGCAGAATGGGGAAGAGCAGCCAGCTTCGGGTGATCAGGGAGGAAAGGTCGGTGGTATCGGCGTTGACCAGGTACATCAGGTTGCTGAAGATAGGCCCGGTGGTGGAGAAGAGGATTGCCAGGGGTAGATAGAATTTGCCCAATTTGCCCCGGAACCAGGAGACGGTCAGATAACCCAGCAGTATCGCGTAGATCCACAGGTTGAGATAAAACTGGATTGCCAGTTCTTCATCTGAGAGTTGGAACAGGATCTGGAATTGCCCGAAGATCACGATCGCGGCGAAATAGGCCATTGCCGTGGTGGTGAAATATCGGAAGACGCGCATTAATCCCGGTTCGATCAGTACCATGCCTTCATATTATCATAAACTGGTCTGCCTTTTGCCAGTCAGCGGGCAGGTTTTGGAATGACAGATGTCATCTCTTTTAGTGACAATCTTCCAATCGGTTCGTGGCAGTCTGCACCTTGTAGCCTGCCTGTATTCACCTTATCCTACCGGTAGTTATAAATAGATTAAACGCTCAGGATCCAGGAGTTTATATGGAAAACAGCATAGAGGTTGAGAGACTGGTAAAACAGTATCCAACCCAGAAGAATGCTTACGCGGTAAATCATCTGACCTTATCTATTCCCCGAGGTCAGTTGTTTGGTTTAATCGGGCCGGATGGAGCGGGGAAGACCACCACGCTGCGGATTCTTTCCACGGTGATGGCGGCTACTTCCGGCTCTGTTAAAGTGTTGGGGTATGAACTTCCCCGGCAGGCAGAAGAAGTCCGCCCCAAGATCGGCTACATGCCGCAGAATTTCAGTCTCTACCCGGACCTTTCGGTGATCGAGAATTTGAACTTCTTCGCCGATCTCAATCAGGTCAAAGGGCCGGGCAGACAGGAGCGCATCGAAAAGATGCTCGATTTCACCCGCCTGGACAGGTTCCAGTCGCGCCGGGCAGCCAACCTTTCCGGCGGGATGAAGAAAAAGCTCGCTCTGGCATGTGCCCTGGTGCATTCGCCCCAACTGCTGCTTTTGGATGAGCCTTCCACTGGTGTGGACCCGGTTTCCCGCCGCGAATTGTGGGTCATGCTGGCCCAGGTGGTCGCCGATGGCGTCACCGTGCTGGTCAGTACCCCCTACATGGATGAAGCCGACCGCTGTAACCAGGTGGGGATCATTTATAAGGGCGATCTGCTCAACCTGGGGACCCCGGAAGATCTGCAAAATGATCTGCCTTACTCGATTGTCGAGGTCAAAGCCCGCCCGCGCAAGACCATGCGCCGGGTGGTGGATCAGGCGGAGGGGATTCTTGATTGGCGACCGGTCGGCGACCGGCTGCGTCTTTCCGTGGCAGAATCGAATGGTAGGATCGAGAAGACCATCCGTTCCCTGGAGAAGGCTCTCAAGCGTGAGAATGCCAGTGTCCAGATCCTGCGCACGGCAAAGAAGACGATGGAAGATGTCTTCACCCATGCCGTTGAGCAGAGGGAGGATGACTAATGGAAGTCCACGAGAATGCCGTCCATGTCCAGAATCTGACCAAGCGGTTTGGCGATTTTGCCGCGGTTAACAATGTCAGCTTCTCGATCCCCAAAGGTGAGATCTTCGGACTGCTGGGGCCGAACGGGGCCGGGAAGACCACCACCATCCGGATGCTGTGCGGGATCATTGATTCCACCGAAGGCTCTGGCTGTGTGCTGGGATATGACATCAACCAGCAGCCGGAAGAGATCAAGAAACGCATTGGCTACATGTCCCAGAAGTTCTCGCTGTATAACGATCTGACCGCCCGGGAGAACATCATGTTCTATGCCTCGATCTATGGGGTGCCCAAGGAAAAGCGCAAAGCCCGCGTGGCTGAATTGATCGAGATGTCTGGCCTGACCGGGCATGAGAATGAACTCACCCATAACCTCTCCGGTGCATGGCGTCAGCGTCTGGCGCTGGCCTGCGCCGTGGTGCATGACCCCCCGATGCTGTTCCTCGATGAGGCGACCGCTGGGGTGGATCCGATCTCCCGCCGAGATTTCTGGGACCTGATCTACGAGATGGCTGGCAGGGGCGTCAGCGTGCTGGCCACCACCCACTATATGGATGAGGCCGAATATTGCAATATGATCGGGATGATGCACCGAGGCGAGTTGATCGCCTATGCCAGCCCGGATGAGCTTAAAGACAGCCTGGAAGGGTTCCTCTTCCAACTGGAATGCAGTGACCCGACCGAGGCCTTGAATTTGCTGGCTGAGTATCCCTGGACGCAGGAGGTCTCGATCCACGGTGTGCTGCTGCATGTGATTGCCGACAAAGCCAGCCGGTTGAAGGATATCCAGAAGGCTCTTAAATCTGCCGGGATCGAGATTACCCGGATCGAGGAGAGCATCCCCTCGCTCGAGGATGTTTTCATCACCTTTATTGAAGACAAACGAAAAGCCGGAGACTCCTGATGTGTGAGTGCTTCGATCTTTCTGTATTGGAAGGAGACACGAATGGATAGATTTATCACCATCATGCGAAAGGAGTTTCTGCATATCCTCCGGGATGCCCGCACCCTAGCGATGATTTTGCTGCTGCCCGGCTTGCTGCTGGTCTTCTGGGATACGGCGTTTCCGGCGCGAGTGCAAATGTTCCTCTGGCGGTTGTGGATTATTCCCGCACATCCACCAGCCAGGAATATGTGGATAACTACACCGCCAGCGGTGACTTTGACCTAGTTGCGATGCCCCTGAACGAGAATGATTTGCTAGAGATGATGGATATGGACCAGGTGGATGTAGGCTTGATCATCCCCGAGGATTTTGGGCGCAATCTAGATACTGGCAAAACAAGCACAGTGCAGCTCTACATCAATGGCTCCACCGAACCGACCGAGGCACAGACGATCCAGCTTAAGATCGGCGCGATCAGCCAGGCCGCCATGCAGGATGTGCTGGTAGACCAATTGATGCGTTCACCAGACCTGGGTGGTGTGTTGGAAATGCCGATCGATACCCGTACCAAGATGCTCTACAACCCGGAGGGTGATGGCGGGATGTTCATGATCCCGGGTCTGATCGCCATCCTGCTCCAGGTGCAGGCGTTGCTGCTTTCTGCCCTGGCGATCGTGCGTGAGCGCGAGCAGGGCACCATGGAACAGCTGATCGTCACCCCGCTGAAGAAGTGGGAGCTGATGATGGGCAAGATTATCCCCTACCTGCTGGTCAACATCTTCAATACTGTGGTGATGCTCTGGCTGGGCGATGTGATTTTTGGTGTGAAGGTGGTGGGCAGTTATTGGGAGCTTGTTGGTTTGAGCACAGCTTTTATCCTCGGCTCGCTGGGGATGGGGGTGCTGATCTCGAATATTTCCCAATCTCAGATGCAGGCGATGTATATTGCTATGTTTGTGGTGCTTATCCCGGCGATCATCCTCTCGGGGCTGATGTTCTCCCGCGATGGGATGCCTTTATTTACCTATTGGTTCGGCGAGTTTCTGCCGGTAACCCATTTCCTTGAGATCACCAGGGGGATCATGATCAGGGGTGTGACTGCACAATCACTTGCCGCCTCGATCTGGCCGCTTGTGATCCTGAGTGTCTTGTATTTTACAGCCAGCGTGCTGGTATTTAGAAAACGGATCTAACCCGAAGAAAAATGGAGTGTAATATGAAAGCAAAACGATTCTTTTTAGTTCTTTTGATCGCCAGCATGGGGCTGATCCTGGCCGCATGCGGCGGCACCACCGAGACAGCCGTAGATGGCTTGCTGAGCGCGTCAGGTGTCATCTCGGCTAAAGACCTGAATATTTCCCCTGAGATGAGCGGCAAGGTTACCGAGATCTTTGTGGATGAAGGTGACTGGGTCAATGAAGGCGATGTGCTCTTCAAACTGGATGATGAGATCATCACCGCCCAGTATGAGCAGGCCAAAGCGGCTGTCGGCGTGGCGGAATCTACCGTCAGTGCGGCAGAGGCACAACTGGCCGCTGCCAGGATCCAAAATGAACTGGCCGTGCAGGGTGTCCGGGCGCAGGATCAGCAATCCCGTTCTGCTGCCTGGCTGACCCCGCAGTCGAATGAGATTGAGCTGCCGGTGTGGTACTTTGTCAAGGCAGAGAATATCGCTGCCCTTGAGACCGAATCCGCCAATGCCGAAGACGGGCTGGTAATCTACCAGGCAGATCTGGCCGATCTATTGGCTGATCTCAGCAACGATGATTTTGTCGCTGCCGAAGAAGATCTGGCCGCTGCTCAGGCTGCTTTGACCATCTCTGCTTACACCCTGCAGCAGGCCAACCAAGCCCAGGATCGTGAGGATCTGGTGGATGTGGCCCAGGAGATGTACGACTCTGCCCTGGCAGACCTGGATTCTGTTCAACTGACCTATGACCGACTGCTGACGACTGCCGCGGCAGAAGAGGTGCTGGAAGCGCGTGCCAAGGTGGCTGTGTCCCAGGCCCGCTATGATAATGCGATGGATGCCCTGCTGTCTTACCAGACGGGTGACCAGTCGCTGCAGCTCAAGGCTGCCGAGGCAGGTGTGACCCAGGCTGAGACGGCTGTCTCCCAGGCGAAGGCCGGTCTGGCTCAGGTACAGGCTGCCTTGAAAGTTCTGGAGATCTCGATGGAGAAAACTGAGGTGGTCTCTCCGGTCAGCGGCGTGGTCCTGGCCAGGAACCTGGAAAAAGGCGAGCTGATCGCGGCCGGCAGTATTGTGATGACCGTCGGTATGCTGGATGAGGTTTCGCTGACCGTCTATATCCCCGAAGATACCTACGGACGGGTTTCCATCGGGCAGGAAGCCGTCGTGACCGTCGATTCCTTCCCCAACAAGACCTATACCGGCAAAATAACCTATATCGCCGACCAGGCTGAGTTCACCCCCCGCAACGTGCAGACCACCGAAGAGCGCAAGACCACCGTCTTTGCCGTCAAGGTGACCCTGCAGAACCCCAACCTGGATCTCAAGCCGGGCATGCCCGCTGACGTGGATATCTTGACTGACTAACCTGCTTTCCTGATTATTCAGGGAATCCATTTCAGGGAGGGTCTGGTCTATCCAGGCCCTCCCACCTGTTTAATAAACCACAGATGAACACAGATTGACACAGATAAAAACTTGATCTGGTGTAATTGTCCCTGTCTGGCAATCTCCCATCCACTTAAATCGCAGTTTTTCTCTCCCGCCACTCCGCTGCCAGCCGGTTGGTCCCCTCGATGAACTCCGTCTTGGCATCGGTATAGGCTGCCCGGTCCTCCCGGTATTTTGCCGCTAGCCCTACTTTCGGCTGGCAGTATGCCTGGGCGTGTGCCAGATGGAGGAGAGTGTCAATGTTTATATTGCGGCAGTTTTATCCGAATAATTGATTTTTCAATCGATTTGGAGTAAAGTTGCACTATGAAGCATACAGACGGCAAATTCAAGATCGAGGGGTTGGGGGAGCTCTATTACCAGGGCTGGCAGCCAGATGGTGAAGCCAAAGCGGTGGTCTTCATCACTCATGGTCTGGCGGAACACGGCGGACGCTACATGAATGTGGTCGATAAATTGGTGCCGCAGGGTTATGCGGTGTATGCCATCGATCATTACGGCCACGGTATGTCTGATGGTACCCGCGTCTTCATTCCTAAATTCAATGATTTCATCACCCCGATGGTCAAGCTGCTGGGGATGGTCAAAGTGTGGCATCCTGGCAAGAAGGTCTTTTTACTCGGACATTCTATGGGCGGGCTGATCGCGGCCTATTTTCTGCTTGATCACCAGGACCAGTTTGATGGGGCGGTGCTTTCCGGCCCGGCAGCCAAGATCCCGGACAATATTTCATCAACGACCCTGTTCCTCTCACGCACTCTGTCCACATTTGCGCCAAAGGCTGGCATCCTCGGTCTGGATGCCAATCTGGTCAGCCGGGATAAAGATGTGGTTGACGCTTATGTCAACGATCCGCTGGTGTACACCGGCAAGACGACTGCCCGTCTGGCCGCGGAAATGCTGGCCGCGATGACTCGTGTGCTGGCAGAGCGGGGCGAGATCAAATTACCTCTTATCCTGATGCACGGCTCTGAAGATGGTCTGGCTGATCCGGCCGGCTCGCAGGAAATGTACGATGCGGTTGCCTCGGAGGATAAGACCCTCAAATTCTATGAGGGTTATTACCACGAGATATTCAATGATACCGGCAAAGAGGTCGTATTGGAAGACCTCTACCAGTGGATGGAAGCGCACCTTTAGTTTATTGAGCAGATCCAACCAAACCCCTGCATGCTTGCTTGCAGGGGTTTTTTTATTGCCTAAAGCATTAATTTACCTCTATAATGGAAAGAAGTGTTGTTCATTTGCGAAAGGATGGAGAGATGAGACGAAAATTAGGCATACTTCTGGTTGCTGTAGTGCTGCTGGCTTTACTCCTGGCTGCTTGCGGACCTAATGACCCCCCCGAAGCGCCTCCGGTGGAGGATACCACTTCCCAGACTGATGCTGATCAGGCTGATTCTGGGAATCAGGCTGAGGCGGGGGACCAAGGGAATCAACCCGCTGAGAATGCCGCTGATGATGCTGAACAGCCCGCCGCGGAACCGGTTGAAGAACCGCCGGCAGACGATTTCACCCCCCTCCCACCCGAGCGCCAGCCGATTGAGATCACCAGCGCCGGAGACCGGATGCTGGAGGGCTGGTACTATCCCGCCAAGTTGGATAATGCCCCGGTGGTGGTGCTGATGCATTGGGCGTTGGGCACGATGGAAGACTGGCAGGTAATCGCTCTCTGGATGCAAAACCGCCTGGATGAGGTCATCATGCCACAGCCCGGCCCGGAAGCGTTTTATGACATCAGTTGGTTCCCGCCCATGCCCCAGGATGTCTCCTACGCGGTGGTGGTGTTCAACTTTGGCAATTTTGGCAACAGTCCCTTTGGCGGCGACCGGGAAAGCTGGGTATGGGACGCGATCGGGGCATTGAAATTCGCCAGTATGATCGAGGGCGTTGATCCGAATCGCATCTCGGCGATGGGTGCCAGCATTGGCGCGGATGGCCCGGTGGACGGCTGCTACCTCTTTAATGACGCTCACGATGATGCTGCCTGCGTTGGAGCGTTATCCCTCTCCCCCGGCAACTACCTGACTGAGAATTTCACCTATCCCGAAGCAGCTGCCCAGCTTGATGGCAGCGGCTATCCGGTCTGGTGCCTGGCTGCTGAGGGGGATTATGAATCCCCGGCGCTGTGCGAGGTGCTGGCTGGGGATCACACCCGCGGTTTTATCTTTTCCGGTGCCGACCACGGCATGGCCCTGGTCACCCCGGATCATTTCCCCATGGAGCCAGCCCTGCCTGAGGTCAACACGATGAAGATCATCCAGGAGTGGCTGGAAGTCACTTACGGCGTGCCGCACAACGACTATTCCATCCCCTAAATAGCGGTTCCGATATTTACAAAAAAACCGAGGCGCTTTGCCTCGGTTTTTCTTTATTTAGATCGCGGAGTCGGTCACGAAGGTACCGTTCTTGATGTCTTCAAATACCTGGCGGATCTCGGTTTCGGTGTTCATCACGAATGGGCCGTACGGCACTACTGGCTCTTTGAATGGCTTCCCGGCCACCAGGATGAAGCGCACCTGGCTGAGGGGTGAGGCCTGGCTCTTCAGTTGGTCTCCCTGGTCAAAGACAGCCATACGAACAGCCGTGATGACCTCCCCCTGGTCTTCCTCAGTGATCCCGAAGATGCCCTCGCCTTCAAAGACGTAGGCCAGTGTCTGGCTTTGTGGGTCAAGGTCGATGATAAATTCGGCATCAGCCTCGAGAGTGATGTCCATATAGATCGGCTGGGCGGCAATCTCCCTCGCCGATCCGGTGAGACCGGCAAAACTGCCAGCGATCAGCCGGACAGTGGCGCCGTTCTCTTCCAACAGCGGGATCTGGTCGGCGCTGATCTCCTGGTAGCGCGGCGGACTCATCTTCAGCGCGGCGGGTAAGTTGACCCACAACTGGAAGCCGTTCACTTTTCCGTTTGGGCCGCGTTTGGGCAGTTCCTCATGCAGGATACCGCGGCCGCTGGTCATCCATTGGGCGTCCCCGGGGCCGATCACACCGGTATTGCCCAGACTGTCGCGGTGGCGGACGTTGCCCTCCAGCATGTAGGTAACGGTTTCAATTCCGCGATGCGGGTGGGTGGGGAACCCGGTGATCGGGCCTTCGATCGGGTTATTGAAGGCGAAATGGTCGAACAGTAGGAACGGGTCGAACAGGTTATCCCGGGATGGACCGAACGAGCGCCGGAGCAGCACGTCCGCCCCTTCGACTACCAGCCTGGGTTCAATAATCTGAGCAACTTTCCGGAAATTTGTCATGGTTTGAGTCCCGAATTGGATAATTATTATCTAAATTACATTATATGCTATATCCAGCTTTTGATGCGGGTAACGCCAGGGATTTTATCCAGAATTAATAAAAAAACAGCACCGCTTTGCCGGTGCTGTTTGACTTTTAGCCAGATTGCCGATCAGTCTGCAGAAGCAGCTTCAGGGACCGACTGGGCGGATCTCATCGGCGTGGTCGCCCGCCAGAAGCCGATGAACATCAGGATCGCACCGAGAAGTTCGCCAATATACAATGCGCCCGGAATACCAAAGCGGCTGCCGGCACCGCCAAAGGCTGGGGCCAGCGCTCCAGCGGCGATGAGGATATTGCCGATCGTGCGGTGCAGCAGCACTCGCTTGCGGAAGAAGATCCAGGCAGACCAGACTGCCCCGCCCACCAGGGTCAGGGTGCCATAGATGTTGAATAATGGGGTCAGGCTGCGCACGCCGTCAGTGACGATTGCATGGCCGCTCAGTTCGCTGCCGGTATGCAGGCTGGTGGTCAGCAGGCTGGGATCCAGCTCGGCGGTGAAAACCTTGAAGACGCCATACAGCGATCCGGCGATCAGCAGTAATAATGTGATCGCTGGCCATGGTTTTTTAGCCAGCAGGTGGACAGTGCCCTGTCCCAGCCAGGCGGCTACCAGGATCGCACCGAAGAGATACCACAGCCGGAAGATCGTGCTGTTCCAGCCGAAGAAACCGTAGTAGCCTTCGCAGAATCCACCGATGCCATAGAAGATCATCCCGATCCCCCAGATCAGCAAGTGGCTGCCCTTGCGTTCTGCATAGCGGCGCAGGACAAAGAAGGCGAAAATAAAGCTAATGATTGCGGAAATAAACGGCAAGTAGGTGGATACAAAGTTCATAACTCCTCCAGGAATGATAGGTCTAGATGATTGGGATCAGATCCAGGGCAACAGCCCCGGCAAAGACCAATACCCCGATCACCAGAAATGCGATGATGCCGAGGATGACCGGTACGGTTCTCTCGTAAATGGGGGAATACTGCCGGGTGTGCTTCTCATTTGGATCTTCCATATAGAACCCTTTGTGGAGGGTTAGTCTACATCCATTAAGCGGAAGGGGAAACATAAGCTTTAAGAGATTTTGAGGTTTTAAGAGGTTTTGGCAATTAAAAACCCCCTGACGTGGGAGCAGTGGGGGGTGATCTGGCAGGGAGTGAAATTTCACTCCCTGCCGTTGATGGAGGAGAGAGGTCTTAGCCAGGCAGGTTGCCCAGCATCCCCATCATTTGCTGGCGATAGGTCTCAAAGGAGGTGCGGCCTTTTCCAGTCAATCTCAGGGTGGTGTGCGGGCGCTTGCCCTTGAATCCTTTGATTACGTCGATGTAACTGGCCTCTTCCAGCTTGCTCATGTGTGAGGACAGGTTTCCCCAGGTCAGACCGGTCTGGCGCATCAGGTAAGTGAAGTCGGCTTCCTCGACCACGTACAGATTTGCCATGATCTGCAGCCGGGCAGGCTCGTGGATCAGTTTGTCGATCTCGGGCGGGAGGCTGTTGTGACTCGATCATCATTCTTCCGCCATGGGCTGGTACTCCCGCAGGAAGCCGACCAGGATTACCACGCCTGGGACCAGGATCAGCAGAGCGCCGATCAGGAAGAAGATCTCAATCCCGGTCAGCAGCACAGCAGTGAATGCGCCGCCCAGGATCAGGGCGTAGATGTACAACCGGTCGAAATCCAGGAAGTAAGCCATCAGGCTGGTGATGAAGATGATCCAGATCCCGAGGACGATCGCCGAGATGGTGTCGTTCTCCAGCAGGGTGGAGCCGGTGATGTTCATCACCAGCACGGCTGCCAGGAAGAGCAACGAGACTGAGTTGGCCAGGAAGACGTACAGCAGCCGGCGATTGCGTTTTTTGCTGAAAGTGACCTCACCCAGCCGGGGGACGGTGATCTGCTTCTTGCCGTAGATCAGGAAGAACATTGCCCCGATCTCGATAAAGAGCATTACCAGCATGCGGATGGCTTTATTCTCCATATCATCGAAGAGGGTGAAGCTGCACATCGCCAGCAGCATCAGCCCGAAGAAGATGTCCCAGATGCCGTCCTGGTAGAAGGAGCGGAAAGCCTTCCTTTCCAGTTCTTTCAGGTCTAGTGGTGTGTTCATTAGTTTCTCCTTTTCCTGAGTTGGTTGGTGTCAGGAATATATTTGCTTTACAGTTAGCTTTGCATTACAAAGTTAAATAGATTATACAGTAATCCGGGCGAGTGTCAAGCGGATTAGTTAAGAGGTAAATAAGAATTTCCAGTCTTTTGGATCTATAGAAATATGGGGCAGAATTCACCCGCCAGAATAGGAAGAATTGGATGTGTTGTTTCGATGGAGAAGTGGATTCCCGCTATAAACGTGCGGGAATGACAGATTAAATATTTGTGTGTCTTTCCCGCACAAGCGGGAATCCAGAAGGGAGTGCCATTCAAAAAACGCGCTTCGGATGAAGCGTGTTTTGCGTGGCAATCTTAATATTTTCCGCTGAGGATTTCTTTATTCCACAGCTTTTCCCAGCTTGAGCTTAACGAAGATCCAGGGGGAGAGTCCGGCGATCCAGAACCCTACCAGTCCGTAGCGGAAGTAGCGCAGCACCCAGCTGAGGAGAGTGCTCGCCATCGGGGAAGACCTCGCCCAGCCCCATCCAGAACAGGGCGACCCCCACCAAACCGATCAGGAAGCGCAGGGCGCGCTGCCACCATGTACCCGAATTGGCATTGAACCCGCCCTGTCCCTCCAGCCAAAAGTAGCCCAGCGCTAACCCAAACAAAGTTGCGGCGCTGGTGATCGCATTGCTGACCTTGAGCGGCTCGAGGATCTCCTCCGGGTAGGCCAGGCTGGCGTTGTCCACCCATTCCTGGGGAAGTTGGTATCCCTGGGGAATGGAAACTACCACCGCAGCGATCAGGATCATCCCCAGCGAATAGGCAAATACCGCCCCGACCTTGGCGCCAAATGATTTTTGGTTGAACCAATGGCTGACTGCCGGGGCCAGCTTGACGAAGCTGAACAGCACGATCCCGCCCAGCACCCAGCCGGCCAGCACATCGGAATAGAAATGCTCGCCCAGATAGATGCGCGAGAGGCCGATCATGAAGATCACGAAGATCGCCAAAATCGTCACCCAGCGTTTCTTGAATTCCACCGCCAGCAGCCCGAAGATGGAAAGTGAGGTCTGTGAATGCCCGGAGGGCAGGCCGTAACCGCCAGCGGGTGCGGCGGCCACCTTACCCGCTCTCGGATCTACCCAGTAGGGGCGCGGCAGGCGGAAGATCATCTTGGCCAGGTCGTTGATCCCCGAGGTCACCAGCAGCATCACGCCCAGCTTGAAGCCCAGTTGGTAATCCAGCACCCACAGGAAGACCGGCATGACAAACAGATAGAACTCCTCGTTTCCCAGAAAGGTGAAGAAGTGCATCACCGGGTCCAGCCAGTCGCCCAGGCTTTGCAGCCAGAAGGTCAGGTCAATACTTTGCTGAAATAAGGTCTCAAACATCGGTTAGTCCATCCTCTCGTTTTTCTTTAAGAACGCCAAAATCGGATTAAAGACGCGGGTGGTATCGCCGTCACGTGTGATCACGTGGCTGGTTTTGTCCACCTGGATGAATTCTTTCTCCTGGCTGCCGATGGCGGCGAACAGTGGTCTGGCATGGTCTTCCAGCACGTAATTATCATCTTTGGAGTGGATCACCAGGGCCGGGGCGCTGATTCTTGGCAGTTCTTTACGCATCTCAGCCAGCAGCAGGTTCAACTCGTATGCCGACCGGGTGGGGTTGCGTTCATAGCTGAGATGGTCTTTGGCCAGTTCCGGATTGAACCAGTTGCCCTCTCCTTTTCCCTGAGTTTTTACCAATCTGCTGAAGAACCTTAGCAGCCAGGGGTTGTCCTGTGCCCATTTGACCGGGAAATAGTAGGGCGTGGACATCGCCACCACTCCATCCACCGGCAGACGTGCTGCCTGGATCAGGGAAAGCACCCCGCCCATCGAAAGCCCCATCAAAAAGACTTGCTGGCAGTGTCCTCTGAGCAGGTGGAAGGCATCTTCCACCGAATTGAGCCAGTCCTCATGGTTGGAGCGGATCATATCCTCGATTTTGGTGCCGTGCCCGGCCAGCCGCGGGCCGAGGACGGTGTACCCCTTGGCGTGGAGGAATTCTCCCAGTTCGCGCATCTCGAAGGGGGCGCCAGTGAAACCGTGGGTCACCAAGCAGCCCACCGGGCCGCCGGGGAAGTAGAAAGGTTCAGCTCGATTAAGGATCATTTGGTTTATCCTCCTATGATCTGCAGTTCCTTGGGGAAGGTGGTCAGGCTGCGCAGGCCGTCTTCAGTGACGAGGACATCGTCCTCGATGCGCACCCCAAACCGGTCCGGCAGATAGATGCCCGGCTCGATGGTGAAAGTCATCCCAGGTTCAAGCACCATCGGATTGTCCGAGCGGATATAGGGCGCTTCATGGGTCTGCATCCCCAGGCCGTGGCCTGTGCGGTGGATGAAGTATTCGCCGTAGCCGAGATCCTCGATCACCTCTCGGGCGGCTTTGTCCACGGTCTGGCAGGCAACACCGGGTTTGGCAGTTGCATGCCCAGCCTGGTTGGCGGCCAGCACGGTGTTGTAGACTCGCTCCTGCTCGGGGGAATATTTGCCGATGGCGAAGGTGCGGGTGATGTCGGAGAAATAACCGTCCAGGCTGGCGCCGAAGTCGATCACCAGCAGATCGCCGCTGGCCAGTTTGCGCTCGGAGGGGACGGCGTGCGGGTTGGCCCCGTTTGGCCCGGTAGAGACGATCGGCTGGAAGGGGAGCACCCCTCCGCTGCCGGATTTGAACAGTGCCTGGACCAGCATACCGGCGATCTCCAGTTCGCTCATCCCGATCTTGATCTCGGCGATCACCCCGGCAAGGGCTTGCTCGGCGATGACCGCCGCCTTCTGCATGGCGGCGACTTCGATCTCGTCCTTATACATCCGCAGGCTGGCGAGTACATCGGTGGCATCAAAGAATTCGGCTCCGGGGAGGACAGCTTCCAGCAGGCGGTATTCCAGCAGGCGCATCGACCCGTCCTCCACACCGATCTTTTTTACTCCGCTGGCGGCAAATCCATCGGCATAGCGCTGCTGCCAGGTGGTCGGATCTTCGCCATAGGTGGTGGCAGCCAGGGGATAGGCCAGCCCAGTCAGTTTGGCGGATTCCAATTCCGGCAGCACGATGCGGGGATCGGCCTCCTGGAAGAACATCCCCACCACCGGCCGCTCGCTAACGTGGAAGGGCAGCCCGGTTAGGTAGATCAGGCTTTCACTGGGGTTGAGGGCGATAGCGTCCAGCCCGGCTGTTTTTATGGCGCGGGCGAGTTTGGTTTGTCTTTGCTGGATGTATTGCGTTGGGATTGTCATGGTTTTCTCCTTAGGCCTGATCGGCTAGAAATATTCATGCAGATGCGGTGTGGCTGGCGGGAACAGGCTGGTCATCTCGGCCTGCACTTCAGCGGGGACATCTCCCCAGCCGCGGGATTTGTAATCTTTTGGAGGCACGTTGCCGAAGACCAGCGAGGAGATCCCCTCGATGCCGAGGGAGCAGTCTGCCTGGTTGGCTCTGGTGACGGCAAGCACTCCGTTTTGCGAGGCGAACTGCCAGGTGCCTTCGTTCCACGGACAGACCGGGTCGCTGATCTTTACGCTGAATTTTCCCTCGCCCATCGGCAGCCCGTTGAGCTTCTCGATGTCCAGTACCCGGCCCATCGGTGGGATCCGCCGGGAACTGAGTTTGACCTCCAGGTCGCTGAGCCAGGTTTGCGGCTGCTCGTAAGGCGGGAGGGTGATACTGACTTCACTGGCCTGGTCGATGTGCGTTCCGATCCACTGGAGGAACTGGTAGCGGGTGGCTGGGCTGAGATAGTAGAAACGGTGGACGTTGAACTTGAATTTGGTGACATCGTTCCCCTGGAGATCATACATCATGACCCCATCCAGATCTCCGTTGATCCGCGAAATGACCAGCCAGGCTTTATGCCGCTCCGGGTCCGGAGGGGCTTGTGTGGTGAAGGCCGCCATCCCGTGGGTTTGCTGCTGTAAGCGTCTGATGAACTCGAAGTAATCATCCAGCCCTTTGCTCAGGTCGATTTGCTCAAGCTGGGCTCCAAAATCCTGTTTCAGCAGCGGCTTAAGTGAATGGATATTGATCTCGGCGCTGATCGGGGGGAACCAGGTAGTATAGCCCAATCGCTCATAGAAGGACTCTCGGAAGGGATAGAGAGTGGAAAAGCCAACGCCCTCTGCACGGAGGCGGGCAAACAGCGCTTTGAGCAGATGGAAGGAATATCCCTTGCGGCGCTGGGAAGGGTGGGTGGCCACCATGAAGATCCCGGCAGAATCCACGATCTTGCCGCGTACATTCTGGGTCATGGGGCCAGCCCCGGCGGATGCAACTGCCTGTCCATCCTCAAAGAGCGCCATATAGGTATTGATATCAGCTGTATGGGCAAATCGTTCGGAAAAAGATTCAGCGGTTCTGAGCGGTGGAGTTGGCATGAAGGCATACGAGGTCAGCCAGCTGAAAACTGGTGCGGCCTCCTCCAGGCTGAGTTTTCGGATCTCTATCCTGCTCATCTTGCCTCCTGTAATTGCTGATATGAGTATAAAGGATTTGGGGGGAAAACGGTACTGGATTGCTCTCTCAAGAGTGAGCCAAGGCTTGATTTTAATTTTATGTAATTATATAATTAGTTGAACCTAAATATCGAGGAGGTTTCAAATGCTCAACTGGAACTTGATTCTAGCCCATTCCATTCTCTATTCAATCCCTGCTTCCATCTATCTGGTGATCTTGCTGTTGATCGACAACCGCATGTTCCTTTCGAAAGGCGATTATCCCGATGATGTGATTGCCGCTGTACCGCCGCGCACCATAGAGGAGACCCGCAAGGCAGGGATCCTCAGTATTCCCTGGATGCTGTGGGCGGTGATTTTCCCGGCGTATTCTGTTTATGTGTACATCGTACAGGCAGGTGCAAAGCCGCCGTTCTGGGCCGTCAGCCTGCACGCGTTCCTGATCTTTTTCTCCTTCTGGCTGGTGGATCTGGTGGTACTGGATATCCTCATGTTTGCCACAATCACACCTAAATTCATTGTCATCCCCGGCACGGAGGGATTCCCCGGCTATAAGCGGATCGATTGGCACCTGCGTGGCCACTTCAAGACTGGGCTCCCGCTGCTAATTGTGCTAGGTCTGGCCGTCGGCGGAGTCGTTTGGCTGGTGGCGTAGGGGAGTCTCCTGAAAGGTACTGATTTCCTGCTTCGATCTGACCGGTTTCTTGTGTATACTGGAGATGAGGATTGGTGCTTTCGAAGGAGGAAGCTGTGGCATCAGATGAGAAACGGTCAGCGCAGGCGAAATTATTGCACTGGATTGGGCGGGTGCTGAGTCTTCCGGCGGTGATCTTTGCGGGTGCGCACCTTATCTCTCCTGAGACAAATCCTGAAGCCAATGTGTCCTGGGTTGAATGGCTGGCGGTCGGGATCCTGTTCCTCAGCGTCCTGGCATTGGTCCTCGGCTGGTGGAAGGAACGGCTTGGGGGCTGGTCGGCATTGGGCTTGCTGGTGCTTTTCTGGATCGTGTACGGTATCTATGCCCGGGAATTTTTCCCGGCCTGGACTATCTTATTAGCCGGGATTGGCTTGCCCGGCGCCATTTTCCTGATCTCGGATTTCCTGCGGGCCAGATCACTGAATACAATTTGAGGAGGATTTATCGATGTACGAACGCGAGCGAATTATCAGAGATATCCCGTTTATTGCCTGGGTCTTCGGGCTGTTCACCATCGGGATTGGCATCTATGGTTTTTTTGATGGGTTCCTGCCTTTTTGGGTGGGTCTGATCCTGATCGCCATTGGGCTGGCGATGCTGCTGCTCCCTTCGATCCTGGATGTGTATGCAGACCGTGGGCGCAGCGTGCTTGAGATCGAGCAGATCAGGCTGTTGGGAAGCAAACGGATTGAAGTGCAGTACGGCCAGATCAGCCGGATCTACGTAGAGCGGAGTGCCAGCCAGGACAGCGACGGCGGCAGGTCCTATACCTATCGGGTGATCCTGATCCTGGATAACGGCGAGCAGGTCCCGCTGCGAGGTTACTCCACCAGTGCAAGAAGGAAGCAAGAAAGGCAGGCTGAGGCCATCCGTCAGGCGATCGGGCTGGATTCGGTGGAGCGGACACCTGAATCGCTGGGTGAGGCATTCGCTGAGGCGATGCATCTGATCCCGGCTGAAAACCAGGAATCATTGACCGGCGTCCCAACGGGCATCCAGGAGATGGACGGGATCCATTGGCAGTTGGAAACTTTTCAGATCGGCGGGCCGACAGAAGGATCCATGGTTCACCGCTGGAGTACCACCGATATCGATCTGCCCACTGATTTTGTCTTCATCGTGCAGAAAATGGAGGGGATGGGTCAGCAAAAGGGGCTGATGAAGCTGGCCGGTAAATTCCTGTTCAAGACCTCTATCCAGATGTATGGCTTTGACCAATCCTATACGCCGGGAATCGACCGGGCTGCCACCGTTGAGGATGTGGATAAACGCCTGATGGAGGATTTCTTCGTATACACCAATGACCCAGCGCTGCCCCGCCAGATGCTGAATCCATGGATGGTGATGCCGCTGCTCGGCTGGGCCAGGCGGTATGAGTTGAACCCCGGTGAAAAGGAATTCCACCAATTATCGGTGCTATTCTCCCCACTTGGCCTGTATGTTTCTCTGATGGGAAAACTGGACCAAGCCGAGATCGATGAACTCGTGTCCCTGGGAATCGAGCTGGCACGGGCGAAATGATCTGATACTTTTCCGGGAACAGCAGCGGGGCGGTGAACTCACCGCCCCGCTTTTTCGTTTTTAGATTGGTTACTGAGAGTAAATCGGGTCAGCTTCCGGTTTGCAGCCCGACGATCTGGTTGATGATCGAGAGTAGAACATGCAGGTTGGGGACTGTGCCGGCGGTGGCGGATGCGCCGCTGAACCATTTGCCGTCCTTCTTCTTGACCGAGAGCACGCCCTTATTGATCCCGACTTGCTGGATCTCATCCCAGGAATAGGTTTTTTTACCGATCTGGATGCCAAGCTGCTTCCCGATCGTCACCGGGCCAAAAGTCACCGGGCTGCCCTGGTTGTATTCATCCGCCAGGCGCTGATAGCGATGCTGGAGGGTATTGTTCTGGATGTGGTTGAAGAAGTCTTCTGCTTCTTTTAACACATCTTTGATCACCAGTTTATCGCCATTGGTCTTGACCAGAGTATAGGTGTGGGATGTGCCAGTGTAGATCCCGTTGGTGTAATGTCGTACCACGTTGGCGGTGACATCCTTGACCTGCTCCCAGCGCCAGGTCTGTACACCTTTATGGTC
This sequence comes from uncultured Chloroflexia bacterium, assembly GCA_963722735.1. Taxonomy (GTDB): domain Bacteria; phylum Chloroflexota; class Anaerolineae; order Anaerolineales; family UBA11579; genus UBA11579. The sequence continues at coordinate 38,124 of CAVROH010000005.1, read as the reverse complement.
TGAGTAGGCGAAGCCATTGGCGAAAACGACGCCCCCCCTTTTCCGCTCGCGGGACAGCGATAAAAACAGCAATGCAGCCAAGAAAAATGCCAGCAGTGCACCGATCAGCCAGGGAGCTATATCTTTGAGGATCTGGGGCGGGTAGTAGCGTCCCCAACGCTGCCAGAGCAGGTAAAGTGCATACCCGCCCGACCCGCCTCCGCCAAGAAGCAGGATCCCCGAGAAGATGATCTGGAAGGCCAGTGGTGAAACCTTGGGCTGGAAGACCTGGACTACGGCTCCCATGCCCATCAGGCTGCTGAACTGTTTGGGAAGTGTTTGCGTTTTATTCTCCATTGGGGTGACCCTTTCCTGAAAGCTGAATGATATCGATCCAATAATCTGATACGCCCATTATACAAATTTTTCATGGATCTGCTTTTCTTCAGGTAAACCCATCCTGAAAAGCCACCAACCGACTAAACTGAACCAAATCACGATGAACAGCGCATTTGGAATGATTACCATAAGTGAGATGGGAATTGATGATGTTAGAGTTTGCCTGAGATAATCGGCTAATGACAGTCCATGGGCTAGTATGCCTGTATAAGCAACGGTTTTGCTGAAGGTATTGCTCTGTAACAGAACTATTGAGGTGATCATTCCTGCAATGGATACCAGAAAGAGCGCAATATTGAATCCGCCAACAGCACGTTGGTTTGTGTTGGTAAGCAAAGCCTGACCCGCGGCCAGGATCGGTAGCCGTTGCGCATCTGTTGTTGCAGCAGCATATTGGTTGCTGAGAGATAGCATGGTGACGGGATTATTTGTAGCGAAGAAGACCCCGATTCCGAGGAGAGCCAGGATTAGAGCGATTGTCATCGTTACCTTATTGGACTTTCCCAGCAGGAAGTAAAGAGAAAGAAATACCAGTATGAACATGGCATACATCGGGATTTCCAATCCCCAGAAGTCCATGATCCCAATGGTTCGATTGCTTTGGAATAGGATAAACCAGTCCTTTACGTTGTCTGGCTGCGGGTAGAATATGAAACCGATGGTTTCACTTAATGTTAGCAATGCTGCCGCCCATGCGGCTATGCCGCCAAGTTTGAATAGTTTTTTGTAATCAGATACGGTTGGTTCACTACTCGTAACTTGAGAATTCATTTTCGGATACTCCTACCTTTGTAGCCTATCCCTGAGATCATTACGACTTGATGATTTGGACTTAACGTTTTTTTGGAGATTGTCCGCCCCATTTTCTGGTGATTGATTAGGACGATACGTTCATTATACAAAACTTTTATACTTCCACCGGTAATCATCAGATAGAATAATGAATACAATTACAAATGGAGCGTTGTATGAAAAGACAACACAAGATCGTTTTGATCCTGCTGCTTGGCACAGTATTGATTGCCTGCAGCACTTTTGGTGTCTCCAGAGAGGAGGGCGGTGCTTTGCTTCTGGAGACCAACATCCCCCTCTCTGCTATTGAAAGTGCGATCGAGAACGCTGTCGACCTTACTCAGGTAGTGGGTCTACAGCTTGATCTGCGTGATGGATATATCTTTGTCAGCGCAAGCTCTATTGAAGTGCAGGGGATCACCGTTCAGGATGTCTCCTTCCATCTTGAACTGTCAGCAGTCAATGGAAGATTGGCGGCTGAAGTGACCCATGTAGATGTTTCTGGTAATCTGATTGATGAAAACGCATTTGAGATTTTCAACCAGATGATCGCAGAACGAATAGCGCAGTCCCAAGAGCAGATGGAGTATGCCGAACTGGTGGATGCCAGCGTCACCATGAAGGGGGTCAGCCTGGTGTGGCGGTTGAACAATTCCGGGGAGAATTGAGTCTTCAGGTTTGATAGTGGTGGGTATCCTCCTTGACAGGGAGGTACCCCAGAGGTAAAATTTCTCCCTACCAAGACCGGGGCCTGTAGCGCAGTTGGGAGCGCGCATCAATCGCACTGATGAGGTCGCGGGTTCGAATCCCGCCAGGTCCACTGGCAGGATTATAAAAGAATATTGTTTGGGCCTGTGGCGCAGTTGGGAGCGCGCCTCAATGGCATTGAGGAGGTCAAGGGTTCGAATCCCTTCAGGTCCACCAGACAACTATATATCAGATCGCAGGAGTATTAAGCCATCTGCCAGCGAGTCGGGATCACCCGGTGGAAGCCCGACAAAGTGCCCGCAGAACACAGAACATTAAGGCTGAACTCGCCTGCCGCCCCGAGCGGGGCAATCATTGACGGTGAACGCCAGGGGGGCGCATAGCCGGAGACGGGAACGCCCGTTACAGCAAAGAGGCTGTCCAGCCCAATCGGGATGGCGCAGCAAATTGGGTGGTACCGCGGAATTCCTTTTCGTCCCTTGACGAGAGGGATTTTTTTAATTAGTAGTCAGTAGCCGGTAGTAGTTATCAGTTATGGTGTGGATGAAGCCTTGAAAGGATGGTATCGACGATGGACGTACAGACTATTTATGTCCAATTTCCCCGCGATGAAATTAGGGTTAACAAGCCAAGTCAGACGCTGCGCTCCCTTCAATCGCGAAGGTCAGGGAAGAAACAACCAGAAGGAATTCCAACGATCTTGAAGATCGCTCTGGGATCATTGCAGATTGGATACGCCTGGAAATGCCATTAGACAAGGATACCTTCCAAGAAATTCAAAACTTTGAGGATCAAATCTGTGAATTCAGAAGATTGCTTGGTTTGCTTAGAAGTTGACCAGAACTGATACCGGTACTGACTACTGGTTACTGTGAATAAAAGGAACTGATCATGACTGAACAAGACAACCGATACAATCCGAATGAGATCGAGCCGCGCTGGCAGGCAAAATGGGATGCGGATGGCATCTACCACGCCGATATCGACCCCAGCCGCGAAGAAATTTTACGCCCTGACGATGCTGCCCTATCCCTCCGGGGACCTGCACATGGGCCACTGGTTCGCCATGACCCCCCCGGATGCGCCGTGCCCGCTATATGCGCATGAAGGGCTATAACGTGATGTTCCCGATCGGCTTTGATGCCTTTGGCCTGCCGGCGGAGAATGCTGCCATCCAGCACAACATCCACCCCAAAGAGTGGACCTACGCCAACATCGAGCGGATGCGCGGCCAACTGCGCAGCATGGGCGCCATGTGGGACTGGCGGCGCGAAGCCGTCTCTGCGGACCCGGAATACTACCGCTGGACCCAGTGGCTGTTCATCCAGCTCTTCAAGCAATGACATGGCCTACCGCAAGGACTCCGCGGTGGACTGGTGCCCGCAGTGCAATACCACCCTGGCGCGTGAGCAGGTGATCGGCGATGCCCGCACCTGCGAACGCTGCGATACCCCGGTGATCAAGAAGCAGTTGGAGCAGTGGTTCTTCACCACCACCAAGTACGCTGAAGAACTGCTCAACTTTGACGAGATCGACTGGCCTGAGCGGGTGCAGACCCTGCAAACCAACTGGATCGGCCGCTCGGAGGGCGCCAGCGTGGTCTTCAAGACCGAAGCACGGCGACCCGCTGGAAGTCTTCACCACCCGGCCGGATACGCTGTGGGGCGCCACCTTCATGGTGCTGGCCCCCGAGCATCCGCTGGTGGAGAAGCTGACCACCCCGGAGACAGCAGCCGAGGTGCACGCCTATCAGGAGATGGCCTCCCGCCAGAGCGACATTGACCGCGAGAACGCTGAACGCGAGAAGACCGGTGTCTTCACCGGCGGGTATGCGATCAACCCGGTCAATGATGAACGCATCCCGATCTGGATCGCCGACTATGTGCTGATGGGCTACGGTACCGGCGCGATCATGGCCGTGCCCGCCCACGACCAGCGCGACTTTGAGTTTGCCCGCAAGTTCGGCCTGGAAGTGCGCGTGGTGATCCAGCCCGAGGACATGGAAGCCGCTGGACGGCGACACGATGGAAGAATCCGTGCCGGCCTACGGCACGATGGTCAACTCCGGGCAGCTGACCGGCACACCGGCAGGAGAATCTCTGGAGAAAGCGATCGCTTACGTCGAGGAAAAGGGCACCGGCCACGGGGCGGTCAACTACCGCCTGCGCGACTGGCTGATCTCCCGCCAGCGTTACTGGGGTGCGCCGATCCCGATGGTGCACTGTGAGAAGTGCGGCATCCATCCGGTGCCGGAAGAGGAACTGCCGGTGCTGCTGCCGGATGACGTCGAGTGGAAGCCGACCGGTGAAAGCCCGCTGAAGCTGCATCCCACCTGGAAGCACACCACCTGCCCGGTCTGCGGCGGGGAAGCCGAGCGTGATACCGATACGATGGACACTTTTATGTGCTCCTCCTGGTATCACCTGCGCTACCTGAGCCCGGACTATCACGAAGGCCCCTGGGACCCGAAAGAATATGACTACTGGATGCCGGTGGATATCTACACCGGCGGCATCGAGCATGCCACCATGCACCTGATCTATACCCGCTTCTTCCACAAGGCGATGCGTGATATGGGCCTGGTAGAAGGCCATGAACCGATGACCGCACCTGCGCAATCAGGGGATCGTGCTGGGTGAGGACGGCAGAAGATGTCCAAGAGCAAGGGGCAATGTGATCCCGCCGGATGTGCTGGTGGAGAAGTACGGCGCCGACACCGTGCGGGCGTACCTGATGTTCTTCGCCCGCTGGGATCTGGGCGGCCCGTGGGACAGCCAGGGGATCGAAGGATCCGCCCGCTGGCTGCGCCGGGTGTGGACGGCCTTCACCGAACCGGTGGAATCTGCCGCTGAACCCGGACGCCGAGGTGATCAAAGCCCTGCGCCGCAAGCTGCACCAGACCCTGAAGTCCGTCACCGCCGACTTTGAGAGCTTCGAGTTCAACACGATCGTGGCCTCGCTGATGGAACTGATGAACGAGATGTACAAGGCCCGCGAGCAGGGCGCTTACTGGCTCGGATGCCTGGGATGAAGCGGTGGATATCTACATGCGCATGATGGCCCCGGTTGCCCCGCATATGGCCGAGGAACTGTGGGCGCTGCACGGCAAGCCGTACACCGTCCACCACCAGCCCTGGCCGGAAGTGGACGAAGCCGCCACCGTGGAAGATGAGATCACCCTGGTGGTGCAGGTCAACGGCAAGCTGCGCGACAAGATCACCGTGCCCGTGGGGATCAGCAAGGAAGAAGCCGAGAAGATTGCCCTGGCTTCCGAAACCGTCCAGAAGTTCATGGAGGGTAAGACCCCCAGCAAGGTGATCGTGGTTGCAGGGGAGATTGGTCAATATCGTGATTTAGTGGGTTCAGTAGGCAGGCAGGAACTAGGAAGTATGAGGCCGGAGTGAAAGCTCCGGCCTTTTTAACAGTCCCTTTGCTCGCCTAAAATCCTGTATAGTTAAACCATACACGAAAAAGGAGCGGGCACATGGTGGATTTTGATCATTTGAACAGCGAGAACGGCGAACGAGAAGAAAAGTCAAAAAGATCGGCAGCAAGGACTATAACAAGGAGCTTGCCCGGCTGCAGATGGAACTGGTCAAGATGCACGAGTGGATCCGCCGCGAGAAGAAGAAAGTGGTGGTCATCTTTGAGGGCCGCGACGCGGCCGGCAAGGGCGGCACGATCAAGCGCATCACCCAGCGGCTCAATCCCCGCGTGGCGCGGGTGGTTGCCCTGGGCACGCCCAACGACCGGCAGAAGACCCAATGGTGGTTCCAGCGCTATGTCGCCCAGCTGCCGGCCGGCGGTGAGATGGTGCTCTTCGACCGCTGCTGGTACAACCGGGCGATCGTCGAGCCGGTGATGGGCTTCTGCACCCAGGAGCAGTACGAGGAGTTCCTGCGCACCTGCCCGGAATTCGAGCGCATGCTGATCCGCTCCGGGATCACCCTGATCAAATACTGGTTCTCGGTCAGCGATGAGGAGCAGGAGCGCCGCTTCCAGGCCCGCAATACCGACCCCACCCGCCGCTGGAAGCTCAGCGAGATGGATCTTGAATCCCGCAAGCGCTGGGTGGATTTCTCCAAAGCCAAGGACCGCATGTTCGCCGTCACCGATACCAAGCACGCCCCCTGGTACGTGGTCAACGCCGATATCAAGAAGCACTCCCGCCTGAACTGCATCGCCCACCTGCTCAGCATGATCCCCTATGAGGATCATGTCGAGCCGCCGCTGCCCTTCCCGCCGCTGCCGGATACCTCGGTGTACGTGCGCCCGCCGATCACCGACCAGACCTTTGTCCCGGCGGTCTATCCCGCCAAGGTACAGGCTGAGAAAGCGGCAAAGACAGGCGGCAAAAGAGGCGAAGAGCAGACGGAAGATTAGCCGATTGCACCGATGAAACGAATCCATGTGGTTGGACAGGGCGGCTCGGGCAAGACCAGCCTGGCCGCCGAGATCGGTGCGCGGCTGGGTCTGCCGCATACCGAACTGGACAGCATCTTCTGGCATCCCAGACTGGCAGCACTCCCCGCCGGGCAAATTTGAGGCCCAGGTGGAGGAGATTGCCGCCGGGGATGCCTGGGTGGTGGATGGTAATTACAGCCGCACGCCGCCCAATCATCTGGAAGCGGGTGGAAACTGTCGTCTGGCTGGATTATCCGCTGTGGTTGTGTTTGTGGCGTTTGCTGTGGCGCACATCCCGGCGGATCATCCGCCGGGAGATGCTGTGGGGCACCAACCGGGAGACCTTCCGCGGCGCGTTTCTCTCAAAGGATTCGCTGTTCCTGTATGTGATCAAAACCCACCGCCGCCGCAGGGCAGACCTATACCGAATTGATCACGCTCCCCCGAGTTTGACCACATCCAATTTGTGCGTCTCAGATCCCCATCCGAGACCCGGCGCTGGCTGGCGGAGATCAGTTCTGAAGCAGCGCCACCAGCCGGGTAGAGATATGCGCCCCGATCTCACGGGTGCGCTGGCGTAGTTCTTCGGCCTGCTGCTCAAATTCAGCCTGGTTGGGCAGTCCCTCGCCCGCACCACCACCCGGTCAATCGTGCCCAGGATCAGATTGGTGATCTCTTCCCCTTTTGGGTCAAAGCTCAGGTCGGCCAGGTCATACACCCGGGCAGATTTCCATTCCTCAGGGTCTATCATTTCCAGGATTTCCTGGCGGAGATAGGTCTGGCGGTGACAGATGCCCCGTGCGGTATCGATCCGGCCGGCCCAGTGATGCAGTTCGCTCTCGGTCTTCTGGGTTTCGGTCAGGTGATCGCGGTACATCTCCACAAAGACCGCAACCCCGCCGGGCTTCAGCACGCGTTTGATCTCGGCGATGGCGTCAGCTCCGGTTCCGGCAGGTGGTGGAGCGAAAAGGCGCAGCTCACCATGTCGAAGCTGTCGTCGGGGATACTCCAGATTGGCGGCATCCATCACCTTGAAGTCCACATTTTCCTGGTCAATGTTCTGGCGGGCGCGCTCGATCATCTCCTCGTCCACATCCACGCCGGTGATCTGGGTGAAAATCTTTGAGCCCCTGGACCAGTATGCCGGTGAATCCGCCCGGTCCGCAGGCCACATCCAGCACCTGCGCGGCCTGATTTCCCCAGCAGGTCTGCCAGGTATTGGTCTGGATCATGTTCTGTCAGTTGATATTCGAATTTTGGCATGATTTCCTCCGTGCCGGAATATTTTAAGGGATTGTGCCAAAGATCGGTTAGAGGATGGTGAGAGTCAGACAGGGCGTATAATTGAAGTGCAACCCCTGAGGAGGCAGACGATGGACTTTGAAACCCAAAACTGGATGCAGATCGAATCATACCTGGCCGAAGATGACCGCATCATGCTGGTGATCGGCGCTGTGGAGCAGCACGGCTACCTCAGCCTGATGACCGATGTGCTCATCCCGCAGAAACTGGCCCAGGCCGCCACCGCAGCAGACCGGTGTGATCAGCCGCCCCGGCCCAGCCCTTTGGCTGCTCGCCATACTTTCTGGCTTATCCCGGCACGATCAGCCTGCGGATGAGTACCCTGATGGCTGTGCTGGAGGATATCATCCGCTCGCTGCATGGAGTGGCTTCCGCCGTTTTGTGGTGCTCAATGGGCATGGCGGCAACCGGGGTGCAAAGGTTGTCCTGGATGAGCTTGCCAATCAGTTGGAGGGCTTTTCGGCATGCTGGTACGACTGGTGGCTCTCCCCGGTGGTGGGGGAGGTTGCGAAGAAACATGGTCTGACCCCCAGTCATGCCAACTGGCTGGAAGCCTTTGAGGAGACGATTGTCACCGATCTACCTGAAGGGGAGAAGCCCTTCCCGGACGTCCGGCAGCTGCCCGGCGGACCAGGTGCGGCGCAATCTGGGGGATGGCTCGTTTGGCGGTCACTACCAGGCTCCGCCAGAAGTGATGGAAGAGCTATTTAATGCCTGTCTGGGGGAGGTGGTGGCCCTGCTGGAGAAGATTTAGGCAGGTGGTGAGGAGGAAGGGGGTAGAGTTGTGGGAGTAATAGGGACAAGTTGTAAATATTTCATAATTGTATGATATTATACAATTTATAATTAAATAAACATATATTACTTGCAACAACTCCCTTTCTTTTGGGTACTCATGAGGAGTTGTCAACAATAGCTTGGTTAGGTAGTCACCCCCCTGGAAGATCTGTTCCATCATATTCGTTCATCTGTGTTTTCAGTTCGCCTTTCCCTGATCACTAGTGCCTGAGTACCTGATTATTCAACTTTTTACACCGATTAAACACTCCTTTGTTTGACCTGCCTCTCGAATAAGCTTACAATGAAAAAAAACAACCGATTGGAGAAACGCATGTCAAAGAAAGAAAGTCATTATCCCCGATGGCGGCGCAAAACCTCTGGCACCGTATTCCCCCGGCATCCGCCATGGAAATCTGGTCTTCACTTCCGGCCAGGTCGGCATTGATCCCGCCACCGGAAAGCTGGTTGAGGGCGGCGTGGCCGCTCAGGCCCGCCAGGTGATGTTGAACCTTGGCAAAGTGCTTGAAGCTGCCGGCTGCGGCTTTGAAGATGTGCTCAAATGCACCGTCTTTATGCGCGATATGGCCGATTACGGCGCTATCAACGAGGTCTATGGCGAGTTCTTCACCAAGAATCCGCCTGCCCGCTCTGCTGTGGCTGTGCTTGGGCTGCCGATCGATGCCCTGGTTGAGATCGAAGCCGTCGCCATCCGCAAGAAAAAGAAGAAGAAATAACCACGCATGGCTGGCGAATTGATCCTGCTGGTGGATGACGAAGCCCAGTATCACCCAACTGACCGGGATGTATCTGGAGCAGGAAGGCTACCAGACCGTCTCTGTGGGGGATGGTACTGTCCGCGCTGGAAGCCGTCAGAGGCAGCGAGAACCTGCCCTGGTGGTGCTGGATGTGATGCTGCCGGAAATGGATGGGTTCGAGGTCTGCCGCAAGCTGCGCGCCGATGACAATCCGGTCCTGATCCTGATGCTGACCGCCAAGGATGAGGATATTGATAAGATCGTCGGGTTGGAGTTGGGCGCAGATGACTATATGACCAAGCCTTTCAACCCGCGTGAGCTGGTTGCCCGCGTCAAGGCCATGCTGCGCCGGGTCAACCGGCCGGCATCCGACGCGCCAACCAGCCCCGGTCCAGCTGGGGGATCTGAAGATCGATCCTGCCCGGCGCGAGGTCTGGTGCGGCAGGGAGCATTGGTGGACCTGCGCACCCAGGAATTTGATCTGCTGCTGACCTTCATCGAGCATAAGCGCATGGTGCTCTCCCGGGAGCAGCTTCTCAAGCTGGCCTGGGGATACGATTATCTCGGCCAGACCCGCACGGTGGATGTGCATGTTGCCCATCTGCGTAAGAAGATTGCTGCCAGCACGGTGAAGATCGAGACCGTCACCGGTGTGGGATACAAGCTGGTGGTCTGATGTTTTCTATCCTGCGCTCCCGGTTGTTCCTCGGCTTTGCCGTGATCATCGCCGTTGTGCTGGTGATCTCGGCGTTTACCTTGCTGGTGTTTGTCGCCCGGAATAATCTAGGTGTGCGGATGGACATGCGCAACGCAGTTACCCGCATGATGCAGCGCCCGGATCTGAAGTTGGGCAACCACTGACAATCTTTCGAGATCTGGTTTCCCGTCTGGATGAAAATACTGGCTACCGGATCGTGATCCTCAACCCGGTGGGGAAGGTGGTTGCCGATTCCCAGGCGGAAGAGCAGCCGCCCTACCGCCGATCACCGCGCCTTCCCAAAGACCCTGTTGCAGGAAGTTTTCACCCTCCGTGATGCGGAAGGCAGCGTACTGGCTTTACACTGGCAAGCGGGTGGAAACCGGGTTTTCGCTGGTCATGCTTGTCGCCGCCAGCAGCCGCTTAGAGACCTGTTCGGTTCGCCGATTACCATTGAGCTGATCACTGCCCTGGCGCAATCCGGGGCGGTTTCGCTGGTCGCTTTCACTCTATCCTGGCATTATTCCTCAGCCAGTCTGTAGCTGCCCCTTTGAGGCAAATCTCTGAGGCGGCCCGTTCTCTGGCTGTTGGCGAGAAGATCCCGGTTGAGCCAAAAGGGCCGAAAGAAGTGCGTGTGCTGGGAGAAGCATTCAACGAGATGTCCGAGAGCGGTTCATGCCAGCCAGCAGTCCCAGCGGGATTTTGTCGCCAATGTTTCCCATGAGCTGAAAACCCCGCTGACCTCTGTGCAGGGCTTTGCCCAGGCGATCCTGGATGGGACCGCCGAGACCCCGGAGGCCCAGCAGCAGGCCGCCCAGGTGATCTATGATGAGGCCGGCCGGATGCACCGTCTGGTGCTCGATCTGCTTGATCTCGCTCGTCTGGATGGCGGCACTGCCGATCTGCGGCGGGAGCGTGTCTCACTGACTGTGCTGCTCCAGGCGGTTATCGAGCGGCTGACCCCGCAGTCAGTTCAGGCAGGGGTCTCCCTGGTGGATCAGGTGCCCGACTTGCCGGATGTGATCGGCGATGGTGACCGGCTTTCGCAGGTGTTCAATAATCTGGTGGATAATGCCATCAAGCATACCCCGGCGGGCGGAGAGGTGGCTCTCTCTGCAAAATCGTAGGTGGCGAAGGTGGTCATTTCTATCCAGGATACCGGTTCCGGCATCCCGGCGGAGGAACTTTCCCGCATCTTCGAGCGTTTCTATCAGATGGATAAATCCCGCCAGCGGGGCAGGTCTCAGGGGGCTGGGCTGGGGCTGGCGATTGCCAGCCAGATCATCGAAGCCCACGGTGGCAAGATCACCGCTGAAAGTGAGGTGGGGGCAGGCAGCACGTTCAGGGTGACCCTGCCGGTTGCCCAATCTGATGACACCACCCTCACAATGCGCAAAGCCGGGTAGATCCAATGCATAGAGGTCTCTGTGTTGTTCTCGCATGAATAACGGGTAACTGCCAAGAATATCTCGACTTCCCTTTTAGTACCTGTACGCCGCTATCCTCTCCCCATCGATGTTTATCTGTGGTCAAATTCTTTTCCCAGATCCCTAAGCGCCTGAGAAACTGATCACTGTTTTTTGGCAGGTGACAGAACCCGACTCATTCATTATAATTACCGGGATGGATACCCAGCCGAGAGTCTCAATAGTCATTCCATGCTATAACGAAGAAAAAACCATCAGAGGGGTATTGGAAGCGTTGGCCCGACAGACTTTTCCATTGGATCAGATGGAAGTGTTGATCGTCGATGGCCGCTCTGAAGACCAGACCGTTGCCCAGATAGAGAAATACCAGCAGGAGAAAACCAGCACTCAAGGTGCGTGTGGTCGATAATCCAAAACGGATCATCCCGGCAGCCCTGAATCTCGGCATCCAGGCCGCCAGCGGTGAATTTATCATCCGGCTGGATGCCCATTCGATTCCCCATCCTGAGTATGTTGCCAGAAGCGTGGCCAGTCTGGAGCAGCGTCTGGGGGACAATGTCGGCGGCATCTGGAAGATCATCCCCTCTACGAATACCTGGATTGGCCGTTCAATTGCCGCTGCTGCTGCCCATCCCCTGGGGGTTGGTGATGCCAAATACCGCTATGCTGATACGCCTGGTGAGGTGGATACAGTGCCCTTTGGTGGATTTCGCCGGGAATATCTGCTCGAGATCGGTGGTTATGACGAAAGTCTGCTGACCAATGAGGATTATGAACTGAATACCCGCATCCGCCAGGCAGGCGGCAAGCTGTGGTTGGACCCCAATATTCAGGTACAATATTATTCCCGATCCAACCTGCGGCAGCTAGCCCGTCAGTATGCCCGCTATGGCTACTGGAAGTTGGTGATGCTGCGCCGCTATCCGGACAGCTTGCGCTGGCGTCAGGCACTTCCGCCGTTGTTTGTGCTGGGTCTGATGGTCCTGGCCATCGCCTCGATCTGGCTGCCGATTGCCGCTGGATGGCTCTTTTCAGCGTGCTGGTGGTCTATATCGCTGCACTGACCCTAGGCGGCATGGATGTTGCCTTGCAGGCAAAAAGGCCGGCATCTCATCTTTGGTGTTCCGCTGGTCATCGCGGTGATGCATCTTTCCTGGGGCGGTGCATTTTTGATTCAGTGCATTGAAATCCCTCCTCAGTGGGGAGAAGAGAAGCCAGGAAGAAACGGTAATCGATGAAAAAACAAATCAATGCCTTCGTGGCAGCTTCGTCCTGGAGAGCGCCGGCTGTTGATCACAGTCGGTGATTTCCTGTTTTCCTGGATTGCCTTTGTGATCGCAGTGTATGTCTGGGCTGTGGCCCAGGTGCAGTTCATCCCCCTGATGGATTTTATCCAGTCCAAACTGCAGAATTGGTTCTTCCTGCTGCCGATTGTGTGGATCATCCTGCTGGTGGATAGCTATGATTCCCGAACTTCCTCCGATATCCGCAAAACGGTTCGTTCCATCTCGGTGTCAGCCCTGATCGGCGCAGCCATCTACCTGGTAATCTATTTCGCCTCGGACCAGTCTCTGCCCCGCAGAGGTGTGGCCGCATTCCTTGGTTCAGCCTATCTGCTCACCCTGTTGTGGCGTATGATCTATATCTGGATCTTCTCCGGCCCGCGTTTTATGCACAGTGTGATGGTCGTTGGCGCCGGGGAGACCGGCAAGGCATTGTTGAGGTGATCAATTCGATAAACCCACCCTATAAGCTGGTTGGATTGGTCGATGATGATCTGGATAAGCAGGATACGGAGATAGAGGGGTATAAGGTGTTGGGAACCTGCGCAGCAGTTGAACTACCCTGGCGGATGCCAATAATATCTCGGAGATCATCGTGGCGATCACCGGCCGGATGCAGCCCACCACCTTCCAGATTCTGATCGAAGCCCAGGAAAAGGGCATTGACCATTACCCGGATGCCGGTGGCGTATGAAGAACTGCTGGAGCGCGTCCCGGTGGATTATCTGGAAGCGGATTGGATTCTGCGTTCATTTGTCAATGAGAGCCGGGTCAGCGCGTTTTATTCGATTATCAACCGATTGTTGGATATTGCTGGGGGGACTGGTCGGTGTGTTGGGAGCTGCTTGTGCATCTATCCGTTTATCTCGCTGGCAATTTTGACTGGAATCGGGCCGGCCGGTTACCTTTACACAGACCAGGGCCGGAAAAGGTGGTGTGCCTTTTACGATCTATAAATTCCGCACGATGTATCAGGGAGATCAAGCTGGCGGCGTGCAGGATATGACCAAGGAAGATGATGACCGGGTCACGCCGTTGGGACGTATCTTGCGGAAAACCCATCTGGATGAGACCTTGCAGTTCTATCAATGTGCTGCGGGTGATATGAGCCTGGTGGGGCCGCGTCCGGAACTTCCCCGGCTGGTGGACTATTTCCAGAGGCACATTCCATTTTACCGTGCCCGTTTACTGGCCAAACCGGGGATCACCGGCTGGTCGCAGAATCATATCTCCTATGCGGCCTCGATTGACGAGACCAAGATCAAGCTGGAATACGATCTGTATTACATCAAACACCGCACGATTCTCATGGATATCGGGATCATCTTGCGCACTTTCGCTGCTGTGCTTGGTTTCAGGGGCCGGTGATCGAAGTCGAGCCGGGGAAGATGAAAGACCATTTCTATCTGCGTAATCGCTATATCTTTGCGATTGATCTGATCCTGATCGCATTCTCTGTGCTGCTTAGCTTCATGCTCCGGCTGGAGACTTATCAGGTATTTGTCGATTACCTCTTCACCATGCTGGTGATGATGGGGGTTGCCCTGCTGGTCAAGCCGCTGATCTACCGCCGCTTTGGTCTGTATCAGCGTTTCTGGGTGTATGCCAGCGTACGAGAACTGGCCACCATCATGCTGGCTGTTTCGGCCGCTTCAGTGGTGGTGGGCGGGATCATGTATTTGCTCTGGGGGCTGGGCATATTTACCTTCTTTGCCCGTTCGGTGCCCTTCATTGATTGGCTGGTCTCGCTTTTGATGGTTGGCGGCGTTCGCTTCCTGCCCCGATTGTTGACAGAAGAATTGCTTGCCCGGCGCAACCAGGACCGGGAAGGTCAGGTGCTGGTGGTTGGGGCCGGAGATGCAGGCGCTCTGGTGGTGCGCGAGCTGTACAAGAACCCGCAGTTGAACCTCACCCCGGTGGCCTTTCTGGATGATGACACAGAAAAACAAGGTGTCCGTATTCATGGGGTGCCAGTGGTTGGCACGCTGGCCGACCTGGCCGAAAAACTGGATCAACTGCCGATCAGTGAAGTGATCATTGCTATCCCCAGCGCGCCCGGTCAGGTGGTCCGGCAGGTGGCTGAAGTCTGCCGGGAGAAAGAGATTGGGTTCCGCACCATGCCGGGGATCTACGAGCTGATCGGCGGCACGGTCAATGTCAGCCGCCTGCGCGAGGTCGAGATCACCGACCTGCTGCGCCGAGAGCATGCCCATATCGACCATTCCCGGGTGAATGACCTTGCTGAAGGGAAAACGTGTGCTGGTTACCGGGGCGGGTGGGTCAATTGCCAGTGAATTATGCCGCCAGGTGGCTCGTTGGTCGCCGGACAGCATTGTGCTGGCCGGACATGGCGAGAACAGCATCTTTGAGATCATGGTGGAGCTGGAAGAAAGCTTCCCGCAGATGGAAAAAATGCCGGTGATTGTGGATGTGCGCGACCGCAACCGTCTGACACAGATCTTCTCCCGCTATCAGCCTGAAGTGATCTTCCATGCTGCTGCTCATAAGCATGTCTCCCTGATGGAGAAAAATGCCGAGGAGGCGGTGACCAATAATATTCTCGGTACCCGCAATGTGGTTGAGGTGGCTGCTGAAGCTGAGTGTAGAGCGCCTGGTGATGATCTCTACTGATAAGGCCGTCTGCCCCACCAGCATCATGGGCGCCACCAAGCGTCTGGCGGAGATGGTGGTGCTCAATGCCGCCGAGAAGTATCAGCGCCACTATTCCGTTGTTCGCTTTGGTAATGTTCTCGGCAGCCGGGGGAGCGTGGTGCCGCTGTTCAAACGCCAGATCGCCGCTGGTGGCCCGGTGACCGTGCGTGACCCGGATGTTGAACGCTTCTTCATGACCATCCCAGAGGCAGTCCACCTCGTTTTGCAGGCCTTTGCCATGGGGCAGGGCGGTGAGGTCTTCCTGCTGAATATGGGCGAGCCGGTCAAGATCCTGGATCTGGCCAAAGACCTGATCCGCCTCTCCGGGCTGGAGCCGGGACAGGATATTGAGATCGTGTTCACCGATCTGCGCCCCGGAGAAAAGATGAGCGAAGTATTGTGGGATGATGGGGTGGATCAGTTCCCCACCGATCATCCTGAGATCACTCGCCTGGGAAAGGTAGAGATGATCGGTCGACTGCCAATTGGAAGATGTCATTCGAGCAGTTGGCTGCTCATGCTGAGGCGGGCGAGGTCGAAGCCCTGGTCAATTTTCTGGATGAAGTTGTCCCCGGCGCCCGGATCAGGGAAACTCCCTCACCAGACCTGACGGCGATGATCTAGAATCGTTCCGGAACTATTAGCTTATTATGACAGAACTAAACTCTCTCTGAATGGAATCAGTGGCTTACCGAATTTCCCTGACGCGCATTTCTTGCAGCAGGGCGAATGGGGCGCGCTGAAAGCTGATTTCGGCTGGCAGCCGGTGCGGCTGGTCAGCGGTGGAGCTGGCGCGCAGATCCTTTTCCGCCCGCTGCCGCTGGGATTTTCGCTAGGCTACATCCCCAAAGGGCCCGGTCGGCACAGATTGGGCAGTGCTCTGGCCGGAGATCGATGCAGTTTGCCGGGCGCGCCGGGCAGTGTTCCTCAAGGTGGAGCCAGATGCCTGGGAGGATGAGTTCGATCAGCAGGCCATGTTCAGCGAATACGGCTTCCGGCCCAGCGCACACAGCCTCCAGCCGCCGCGTACCGCCGTGTTGGATATTTCCGGGGAGGAAGATGAGATCCTTGCCCGGATGAAACAAAAAACGCGCTACAACATCCGCCTGGCCGGGCGCAAGGATGTGATGGTGACGCCTTCCGGAGACCTGGACACCTTTTCGGCTCTGATGGATGTCACCGGTGAGCGGGATGCCTTTGGCGTACACAGCCTGGCCTATTACCGCCGGGTGTATGAGCTGTTCCATCCCCTGGGGATGTGCGAGCTGTTCGATCGCCAGCTATCAGGATCAGCCGCTGGCCGGGATCATGGTCTTTGCCCGCGGAGAGCGGGCCTGGTATCTGTATGGCGCATCCAATAACCTGGAGCGCAACAGGATGCCAGCTTATCTGGTGCAGTGGGAGGCGATCCGCTGGGCGCGGGAAAGAGGCTGCACCAGCTATGACTTGTGGGGCGTACCGGATGCCGATCCAGGAGACGCTGGAGGCGGAATTTATGCAGCGTGCTGATGGGTTGTGGGGGGTGTACCGCTTCAAGCGCGGTTTTGGCGGACAGATCAGGCGGGCAGCCGGGGCCTGGGATAAAGTCTATAACCGGGCAGCTTATCTTGCCTACCAGATGCTGATTGCCCGGAGGAGTGCAGACTAGGATGGCCAATCATTATTGCCTGAAATGCGGCACCCAGATGGAATGGAAGCTGTTGGAAGACCGCCAGCGCGAGGTTTGCCCGGCCTGTGGCTGGATCCATTACCAGCATCTCAAAGTGGCAGTGGCTGCCCAGATCGAACTTGGGTGGTCAGCTGCTTCTTCTGAAACGGGCATATGATCCCTGGAAGGGATATTGGAATCTGCCTGCCGGGTTATGTGGAGGTGGATGAAGCCCTGGAGGATGGCGGTTGTGCGGGAAGTTTTTGAGGAAACCGGCTTCCGGGTGCGCTCCTGAGTAATTGGTGGGAGATTATTTCTTTGATGATGACCCCCGCGGGAACGGGATTTTGCTGGTCTTCCGGGCGATGATTGTCTCTGGTGACCTGCATACCAATCATGAATCCGCCGAAAGTGAGCTATTTCTGCACCGGACAGCCTGCCGGATAAATATCTGCGGTGCTGGTCATCGTCGGGCGGTGGAAGCCTGGAAGAACGGAAAGCAGCGCTGATAATGGATGCCAGACCGCTGGAACCAGATCGTGGCGGAGTTCCCGCAGCCGCACCTGCTCCAGACCTGGGAGTGGGGGCAGGTCAAATCGGCTTATGGCTGGGAGGCGCACCACAAGGTCTGGGAAGAGGATGGGGCAGATTGTTGCTGCCGCCCTGGTGCTGGAACGCACGATCAACCTGGGCGGCATGGCTGCCCGGCTGCGGATGCACTATTCCCCCAAAGGCCCGCTGCTGAGAGACTGGTCTGACAAGGCTCTGCGCCGGCGGGTGATCTCCGATCTGGAGGAATTTGCCCGTCAGCGGGGGGCATTCCTGCTCAAGTTGGACCCCGATCTGCCGGTGGGGACTGGTGAACCAGGCACTGAGGGTGCCCAGGAGAGTTTGATCGGGGAGACCCTGATCGCTGAACTAAAGGCGGACGGCTGGCATTTCTCTGATGAGCAGGTCCAGTTCCGTAATACTGTTTTGCTCGATCTGACAAAAACTGAAGAAGAATTGCTGGCTGCCATGAAGCAGAAGACGCGCTACAACATCCGTCTGGCTGGGCGCAAGGGAGTAACTGTCCGCCGCGGGACGGAAGAAGATTTTAAGCCAGCTCTACCAGATGTATGCTGAGACCGCTGTGCGGGATGGGTTTGCTATCCGGGGGGAGGAGTATTATCTCACCGTGTGGCAGACCTTCTTCCGACAGCGGGATGTTGATCCCCTTGATCGCTGAGGTGGAGGGGGAGGCTGTCGCTGGGTTGATGTTGTTTCGTCTTTGGCGACCGCTGCTGGTATCTTTACGGCATGTCCACCGGGCAGCACCGCAACCGGATGCCCACCTATTTCTTGCAATGGGAGGCGATTTTGGCCGGCAAGCAGGCTGGCTGCCAGGTCTATGACCTGTGGGGCGCGCCGGATGAATTTGCCGAGGAAGATTCGATGTGGGGGGTCTACCGCTTCAAGCAAGGGCTGGGCGGAGAGGTGCTGCGCACGATCGGCGCCTGGGATAAGCCCCTCAGACCGCTGGTGTTTCAAGTTGTATGCCCGCGTCTGGCCGCGGATCATGGATCTGCTGCGGGCACGCGGCCGTTCAAAGACCAGGCAGGGTCTGGCAGGAGGATGATCGATGAAAGTTCCCGATAGAGTGCCACTGGCACATTTACCGACACCGGTTGAAGAGATGCCGCGCTTATCTGCTGTATTGGGCGGGCCGCGGCTGCTGGTCAAACGTGATGACCAGACCGGGCTGGCCTTTGGCGGCAACAAGACCCGCAAACTGGAATTCCTGCTGGCCGAAGCGGCTTCCCATGGGGCAAAGACCCTGATCACCGCCGGGGCGATCCAGTCCAATCACTGCCGGCAGACGGCTGCCGCTGCCCGCAAGGCTGGGCTGGACTGTATCCTGGTGCTTTCCGGGGAGCCGCCGGAGGTGCCCGAGGCGAATACCTATCTGGATGTGCTCCTCGGTGCGGAACTGGTATGGACCACGCTGGAAGCACGCGGCGAAACCCTCAACCAGACCTATCTGCAGGCCGAAGCGGACGGGCCGCGAGCCTTTCCTGATCCCGTATGGCGGATCCAGCCCGGTGGGGGCGGCGGGGTATGCTGAAGCGATCCGGGAGTTGATGGCGCAAGGCGTGGAGGCGGACTGGATCGTGTTTGCGACCTCATCAGGCGGCACGCAGGCTGGTCTGGTGGCTGGGAAGGCAATGTACGGCTTCCCGGGGAGAGATTTTGGGGATCAGTATTGACGAGGAGGCGGGGCAGTTCAATCCTGCTGTCGCTAAATTTAGCAAAAGAAGTTACAATTCTATATAATAATGCAAAAAATATTATCTAATAAAGATATCCTGGTCAATGATGATTACCTCGGCGGCGGGTATGCCGTCATGGGGGATGCTGAGAAAGAAGCCATCGACCTGTTTGCCCGCCATGAAGCCTTGCTGGTGGATCCGGTCTACACCGGGCGGGCCGGGGCCGGGCTGATCGACCTGATCCGCAAGGGGTTCTTCAAACCGGATGAGACCGTGCTCTTCTGGCATACCGGCGGACAGCCGGCGCTCTTTGCAGAGCAATATTTGAAGAAAGTGATCGGTATAGAATGGCTTTAATAATCTGACGAATAAATCTCAGCAACAAACGCCCGGAATTCACCTTCGTGGGTTTCAGATCAATTGCGATCGCAATTCTCAGTCCGCTGCCATAAATTCCTAGGAGATCAAACTGCTTGTGCCGCTCGATGGTATGGGCCATCTCGGAGAGGAAGCCCATCACCGACCGTAGATATTCGTATCCGAGGTTTCGCCGCTTTCGATATAGGTCAGGGTGTTCTGGTTCAGAGTCAACGTCCGGGTGCGGGCGCGCTCTCCCAACTGCAGCAGCCCCAGGCGCAGACGGCGGGTGCGCAGGATCGTGTCGATCAGTCGTTGATTGGTGGTCTGGGTGGTGTATTTTTTGTCGAATTCTTCGTCCCCGATCTTGTCCTGGTTGAATTCGTCAGGGAGCGTTTTTGGATGTGAAAAGGAGTCGTCGACCCGTTCGTTAAGCGTCACACTGTATGTTGGTGAAGTATCATCCGGTTGCGTCCACGCCGCTCGGAGGTTTGCGAAACATTATCCGATGGCCTCGCAGGGTGCCGTGCAGGTTGGGAATGCTGAAGCGGTTGGCCCGTTCTGCCTGGAAGCCGATCTCTTCTGCAAGGGCCATGCCATTTCTGGGCTGCAGCCATTTGCTGAACAGGATGATTCGCCACGGAACAGACGATGATCATTACCAGCATGAGTGACGACATCAGCTCATAGCTGATCTGCGGGATGGCGGGCAGCAACTCGGCGAAAGAGTCGTAGCCGATATACAGCAGCACAAATATCACTGCCAAAACCTGCGCACCGCTCTTGAGAAAGTCGATTCTCTTGCGGGGGATGATTCTTTCTGGTCTTTGTCTTGATTGAACATTTTCTTTTCCTTATCCAAACAACCTCTTATAGTGCCCGGCGATCAGCTCGATCGCCTGGTCGATCAATGCCCGGTTCTCCTTGATCTGGTGCCAGCGCGAGGCCCCGGAGGAATGCGGCAAGGGGATCACCCAGGCGCCGCTCTCGATCTGCATCTGTGTGCCGATGATCTCGGTCAGCTTGAGCTTCTTGTCATAGAATAATTTGATCGCCAGCCGCGCCGATGGGGATGATCACTTCCGGCTGCACCAGGGCCAACTCCCGGTCGAGGAAGGGGCGGCACAGCTTCTGTTCTTTGCTGGAGGGCACCCGGTCGCCGCTGCCGGAGGTCTGCCGGCCGGGGTAACACTTGGTCACCGAGGTCATATACTGGGTGCTGCGGAACCAATCCTCCTCGATCCCGGCGCGCCCCAGCCACTCAAACAGGCGTTTGCCGCTGCCGGCATTGAAAGGGCGTCCCGACCTCCACCTCGGTGATCCCCGGCGCCTGCCCGATGGTCGTCATCCGGGCGCTGTGCGAGCCCTGCGTCACTGCCGGGGGCTGTACCCAGTATCCGGCATCCAGGCACAGCTGGCAGGCCCGCATCTCGGCTTGTAGTTGTGTGAAGATCTTCTCGTCAGTCATCTTATGATACCCTCTCCGCTGATCTCCGATCCACTTTGCTGGAAGAGCAGGGCATCTTCCTCCATCACCGGGCTTTCACACAGGATCCGCCCGGCGGCCCCGAACTTGTGCAGCGCTTTGAACAGAGCGCATCCAGGTCAAAGTCGGATTCCTCGATCGGCAGGTGGTTCTTCTCGCCCTTCTCGGTGTACTCGATCCCGCTCAGGTGGCAGGAGAGCTGCTTCAGCGCATCCCCACCCAGGGCGTTGGCGTACTCCTCCAGCACCTGGCACCATTCGTCATAGCTGTTGACCGAGCCGTCTCCGGGGCGGGCGTGCAGGTGGGCAAAATCCAGGCAGGGCTGCACGCCGGGGATCTGCTTGCTCATCTCCAGTGTATCAGATAGTGATCCCAGCATGGCTGATTTGCCCATCGTCTCCGGCCGCAGGGTGACCGGGTTATCTGCCTGGCCGCAATTCTTCCACGACAGCCGGCCAACCGCTCAATGGCCGTTGGCAGCACTTCTTCCGGCGGGTTGCCAAAATAGGATCCCGGGTGGAAGATGATCTCAGTAGCCCCGGCCAGGTTGCCGTAATGGGCGGCATCCATCAGCCGCTGGCGGGATTTGGGCCATTCATCTGCATTGGCGTTCAGGTTGATGTAATAGGGGGCATGCACGCTGAGGAGGACATCATGTTCTTCGCCGGTCTGCTTTGATCGCCGCACAGGTCTCCTCGCTGACCCGCACCGAACGCACCCAGCCCAATTCCATTGCGCCCAGGCCAAGCGTGCGGGTATGCATCACCGCCCCGACAGAGCCGCCGGGTTTCTTCGGGCGGGAGATGGGAGAGCCAACAGTGCCAAATCGGAAAGAAATGCGTCATTTATAACCTCGTTAGATGGAGAGAAATAGTAGAGTCTTGGCCCACAGGGGCGGGCCGAGGACGATCAGGCCGATCAGGATGGCGGTCAGGGCGGAGATCAGCACTGCGGCTGCGCCGACATCCTTGCTGGCTTTGGCCAGCGGGTGATGGTCCTCAGTGACCAGGTCCACCACCGCTTCTATCGCTGTATTGATGAATTCTGCGATCCACACCATGGCGATTGCCAGGATGATCAACGACCCATTCCAGCCGGCTGATTCGCAGCCAGATGCTGACCAGCACCACCAATACCGAAGCCAGGGCATGGATCCAGGCATTTTGCTGGGTGCGGAGCACATACCACCAGCCTTCAAAGGCATATTTGAATGATCGGATGCGGGATCGGAAGAATTCTTTGGGCATGATGGTGTTGTTCTTAGATTTCGGTTGGTTTTGCCTGGATGCCCAGCTGGGTCAGAATCTTGTCCTGTAGTGCCCACATTGCGGCTTTTTCTTCAGGAGTGGCGTGGTCGTATCCCAGCAAATGCAGGATGCCGTGGACCAGCAGGAGTTTGATCTCTTCCTCTACGGCATGACCGCCGGATTCAGCCTGCCGGCTGGCAGTGGGCAGCGAGATGATGATATCGCCAAGATAGGGGATGCCGGATTCAGGATCATCGAATGGTACCGGGAAGGAAAGCACATCGGTCGGAGCATCTTTGCCCAGATAATCCCGGTTGAGCGTCTGAATTTCCTCATCCCCGGTGATCTTGAGGCTGAGGGCGCTCTCTGGCGGCTGTCCAGTGATCGCCAGCACCTTCAGCAGCCAATCCGGTCAGCGCTGGTGTGTCGATCTGGTCCGTTCCAGGCAGGTCGGGTGCAATGACGATCTCGATCATGCGTCCTCATCCTCAAGCGGAGTATCTTGCATCAAGTCGACTGGGGCTTTTGATGGTGGTGTCATCGATCTTGGGGTATTCAATCCGGGGATGGTAAACGCCCCGCAGCGTGGTGGAGAAGGAATCAATGACCTCTTCAATATCATTCAGGGTCAGGTCGGTATCATTCAGTTGTCCGCTGGAAAGCCGCTGGTTGACCACTTCCTTTACCAGGGCGTGGATCGCTTCCGGGTCGTTGGGACGTTCTGCCCGGGCGCGGGCTTCTACCCCGTCAGCCAGCATCAGCAGCCCGGTCTCACGGGACTGCGGTTTCGGCCCCGGATAGGTGAACAGTGATTTGTCGATCGACTGCGCATCCCCATCCTGCTCCTTGACGGCGTTGGCATATTGGTAGCGGGTTATCATCGTGCCGTGATGCTCGAGCACAAAGTCCTGGATCTGTTTGGGCAGCCGGTATTTCTTGACCAGTTCCACCCCGTCGGTGACATGCTGGATGATGATCCGGGCGCTTTCGATAGCCGGCAGGTCATCGTGCGGGTTGCGCGCCCCAGGTACCTGGTTCTCGATAAAATACATTGGGTAGCGTACCTTGCCGGCATCATGGTACAGCGCACCAACCCGGGTCAGCAGGGCATTGGCCCCGATCCTTTCTGCAGCCTGTTCAGCCAGGTTGGCGATCTGCAGGCTGTGTTGGTAAGTCCCTGGCGCATTGCGCAGGATGTCTTTCAGCAGCGGGTGGTCCGGGCGGGAAATTTCCATCAATTGCAGCGTAGTGGTCAGACCCAGGGTCTGGGCCAGCAGGTATTGCAGAATGATCGTCAGGCTGGCAGAGGCAATCCCGTTGAAACCGGTTGCCGCTAATAACTGCAGCAGCCCGACCACATCCAGAGTTGGGTCTGACGAGCCGGAAGGCGATCAGTACCACCGCGCCGCTGGCAGCGACACCCAGTCCGGCCCAGAAGATAGTCAGCAGCCGGGAGACATTCCGCAGCAGCAGGATGCCGAATGCGCTGCCGAAGAGGTAGAACAGGGTCAGCTCAAAGCTGTTGGGCATGTCCGAATGCTGCCAGAATGGAGAGCGGCACTGATAGGATGATCGCAGCCCGGGAACTGACCAAGGCCGCCACCACCATTCCAAAGCGGCCATCGGCAGCAGGTAGGGGACGACGGTATGGTCGGGGATGATCATCCGGCCAATCAACAGGAAGATCAGGAACAGCACGGCCATCAGTACCAGGCTGGTGGTATTTTCCTCAGGTCTGGCCGCTGGGCAAAATACAGGCTGATGAAGGCAAAGTTGATCACCACTGCGGCGATCAGGCCGACAGTATCCTCCCAGGTGGTTTCGGGCTGCATCAGGCCAAATTGTTCCAGCGCTTCTACATCCGAGGAGGTGATCACATGCCCGCGGGGGACGATTGTCTCCCCGGCGACAAAACTCTGCAGCACTGGTTCAACTGCAATCCGGGCTGCCTGGCGCATTTCCTCGGTGAGTTCTTCGCTGTACTGGCTGTTGGGCGTGATAAATGCCGAGACCAGGTCCACCACCAGCAGTTTGCTTGTCAGATGTCAGTGAAAGGCTCACCTGATTGGAGATTCTGCTGCGTACTGAAGCAAGCTGGCTCTCCTGGATTGCCGAACGCATCACCAGTTCCAAGATGCGGTTGGACTCCAGCCGGATGGTTTGCCAGTCATTGTCGGAGAGCGAGATCAGCAGGTCAATGCTTTCTGGCTGCAGTTGGATCGGATTGGATCGCCTGCAGATCGCTTGCTTCTGGTCCTGTGTGGCGAACTCGTCTGCGCGTACGCTGTCGATATAATCCAGCACATCCCGCAGGTGATTGAGCTGTTCCCGGGCGGTGTTGGGGTCGGGCTGGGTATACTGCGGCTGGACGTTGTTGGCGGCTTCCTGCTGTTTGATCTCTGTGAGCACGTCGCTCTGGAAGGAGAGGGCGTAGGGGGCGAGGATGTCCTGGTCAGGCAACATCTCCCAGGGCCAACTGATCGGGGTCCGTGCTGGCTGAGAGCGGCAGGATCAGCATCAATGCAGCCAGGATCGCCGTCACGACCAGCAAGACCAGGCCGAAATACCTCCTGTCTGGTTCCACGACTCTCTCATTCGTGCATGCCGTTAGTCAGTCATCCCTGGTTTCATTCCTTACCCCTGGAGGATCTGGCGCACTATCTGGCTGACCTTGCCGCCGTCGGCACGCCCCTGGACCTTGGGCATCAGGGCTTTCATCACCCCGCCCATCTCAGCCATTGAGCTGGCTCCCACTTCCGCAATCGTCTCTCGGATCACGTGCTTCAAGGGCTTCATCGCTGATCTCTTCAGGCAGGAATTGCTTCAGTATCGCCAGTTCAGCTTCGGCCTGTTCGATCAGGTCAGGACGATCTGCTTTTTTGGCATCTTCGATCGTGTCCAGGCGGGCTTTGGATTCTTTCTGCACAATGCGCAGCACATCGCTTTCCTCGAGTTCGCCTTTCTGGTCGATCTCGGCTTCCTTGATAGCCGCCATCACCAGACGCAGTGGGATCTTGGTCATCTCATCCCGGGCTTTCATTGCCTCGGTCAGGGCAGTTCGGATTTTTTGTTTCAGGCTCATCCATTTCTCCTTCTAGGGCGCAGATACCTTGAAATTATCGAATAATACCTCAACCATGGTGGTATCAAATGTGCCGGCGATGAGTCCGGCATCACCGGTGGGGATATCTGCATCGAAGATATCCAGCGCCAGGGTGCCATTCACATAAAGGGAAAGATGCGTACCGATGCATTCCGCTCTCAGGTTGTTGGTGGCTTGCCCCTGGTTGATCGGCGTCTACCTGCACCCAATCGGCGATGTATTCAAGCTCGCTGCCCTGGTAGCGTTTGCGGATGGCGGCATATCCGTCCCCGCTGATCACCAGTGCGTACCAATTATTCACATCCTGGTGGCGGCAGACGATCCCATACTGGGTATCTGTTTCCGCGCTGGTCTGGGATGCTTCAACGTCGATGATCTGGTCGCCAAAGTCTAGGTACGGGTTGGCCCAGTAGAATAAATGTCGGAAAATACGGCAATCTTGTAAGCACCGTTTTCATAATCGGTGATGCCATCTTCATCGCTGTAGCGATCCCAGCCGCTGTTGGGATCAGAAAAATCATCGAAGAACAACACATCTCCTGCGGGTTGTGAGGCAGGTTCTTCGGTCGGCGCTGAGGCTGGTTCTTCGGTTGGTTCCGGAGCTGGCGGCTGCGGCGTGCTGGTCGGCAGGGGAGGGAGCGGGGTATTGGTCGGCAGAGCGACCGGCTGAGCGGGCTGCTCCGGAGTGTTGCCGCCGGACAGGGTGGCGCAGGCCAGGGTTACCAGTGTCATCATGCTCAGGGCTAGGATGATTTTGATCTTCGGTTTCATCTAAGTATTCTCCATACTGGTTGGTCGAGAAATAACGGGGAAATTACCCCATCGGGTGTTTCATTGGATGGCCGCCGATCAGGTGGAGGTGCAGGTGAGGCACTTCCTGGTGACCGTGTGGGCCGGTGTTCATGATCAGCCGGTATCCGTCTTCGGCGATCCCCAATTGAGCGGCGATCTCCTTGACGGCAGTGAACATCCGGCCGGTGATGGCTTCGTCTTCTGCGGAGATGTGGTTGTTATCCTGGATGTGTTTTTTCGGGATGATCAGCACGTGCACCGGGGCAGCCGGATTGATATCATTGAAGGCGAATACCAGGTCGTCTTCATATACTTTGGTGCTGGGGATCTCTCCCTTTACGATCTTGCAAAACAAACAATTGGGGTCTTGCATGGCTTCTCCTCCATTTCGGACCACTGGCGTAAAACAGCCGGATTTTTCTCTCAGGATATGGATATTGTATCAGGGTATTGGGTGATTTTTCCGGAGAAATCGGATTGTTTTTGAGGCCAGCCCGGTAAGCAGAACGGGGGTGATCTGGTTGGATAGGTCTGCTTCGGCAGTCGACCTTCACGCGCAGATAGTTATCCGTCAGGCCGGTGAGCTGCCACTTCCCCGGCTCCCGGGCGGGGAAAGCGCTCTCCCAGAGGACATCCATCTCGCGGCCCATGAAGGTCTGGTGGAAGGCACCGGGATCTTCAGCGGCGGCTTTCCTCAGGATTGCGCTGCGCTCTTTCCTCAGGTAGTTGTGCACCTGGTTGGGCATTCTGGCTGCGGCAGTTCCTTCCCTTGCAGAGTAGGTAAAGACATGCGCCCCGGCAAACTTCATCTCCCGCACGAAAGGCCAGACCTTCCTCGAATTCTTCCTCCGGTCTCTCCCGGGAACCCGGCGATCAGATCTGTGGTGATGGCCACATCAGGGATCTGCCGGCGGGCCAGCGTCACCAGTTCAGGCAAAGTCCTCCGGGGTGATCTTGCGTGCCATCCGCCGCAGTACGCTGGCGCTGCCGGATTGCAGGGGCAGGTGCAGGTGGCGGCAAAGCCGCTGATCCTGCCATAAGTCAGAAGAAATCGGCATCCAGGTCCCAGGGTTCCAGGGATGACACCCGCAGGCGTGGGATTTCCGGGATCTCCAGCAGGGCGGCGATCAGATCGGAGAGGTGCTGCGGCTGTTCCAGATCGTGATCCCCAGGAGCCAAGATGCACACCGGTCAGCACAATCTCTTTTGCCCCGCCGCGCAGGGCGGCGTGGACATCGGCAATTACCCGCTGGATGGGATAGCTGCGTCCCTTCGCCGCGGGCCACGGTGGTGATACAAAAGGTGCAGCGGTTGTCGCAGCCATCCTGCACTTTGAGGAAGGCCCGCGTGCGCATGCCGGCTGCCGGGGACGGGCTGGCGGGATATTCCGCTCGACCCAGATTTTCGGCGGGCAGATCAAGCACGATCGGGACCAGCCTATCCTTCTCGGAATTGGGGACCAACTGGATCACCCCGGGCATTTCGGAGACAGATTCTGGCTTGATTGTGGAGAGGCAGCCAGTGACCACGATCCGCTGGATGCCGGCTTTGTTGGCCTGGCGCACTTTCTGGCGGGAGTCGGAGGCTGCGGCTGCGGTGACGGTGCAGGTGTTCAGTACCATCATTTCAGCCTCTTCCATACGTGGCAACCAAAACATGCCCGGCAGTGGTCAACTGCCGGGCATAGGTTTCAATTTCACTCTGGTTTAGCCGACACCCGACGGTGTCTAAATAAACCTTCATAAATCGGATTACTTTGAGCTAGGGTTTCTTGACCACGAAGTTGTCGAAGACGAACCTCGGTGCTGGGCTGATCGAAGGTGCCAGCCATCAGGCCGGCATCACCGGAGGTGATATCGCTCGTCGATCACAGAAATTGCCTGGGTGCCGTTGACAAACAGGGTCAGCTTGCTGCCGATGCATTCGGCGCGCAGGTTATTGCCAGAATTCCCGGTATTGATCGCCGAAACCTCTACCCAATCAGCAATATATTCCAGTTCGCCGCCGGCGTAGCGTTTGCGGATGGCGGCATATCCGTCACCGCTGATCACCAGGGCGTACCAGTTCTCTATATCCTGATGCCGGCAGATCACACCGTACTGCATATCATCCCCACCGGCGGTCTTCTGTGCCTGGACTTCGACGATCACATCGTTGCCAAAGTCTTTGATAAGGGTTGGCCCAGTAGAACATGGTATCGATCATACACGCCGATCTTGTAGGTGCCGTTGTCATAGTCGGTGATGCCTTCATCGTCTCTATAGCGGTCCCACCCGGAATTGGGATTCGAGAAATCATCCTCAAAGAGGATATTTGCCCCGCCGCCGCCGGTGTCGGTACCGCCGCCATCGTTAGCGCCGAAACTGCAAGCCAGGGCTGTGATGGCGATAATTGTAATGAACAAGGCTAGTTTAAAAGTCCGTTTCATATTTTCTTCTCCTGATTGAGTGTTTGGCTAATTGCTGTATTTTAGCATGAATTGGAGCGGATTTGTCCTAACTTTTTGGTCAGAGAAAGGCAACCGGCTTATTGGCTAAAATATTCCTCCAGCAGGTCTGCCGCCTGGTCTGCCAGGATCTGATTGCCGGCTGCAGCGGCAAGGCTGGCGGCGGTGTGAAGGTGGTTTTCTGGCTTGGCTGGCTTCCCCGTTATTCAGATAGAGGATGCCGAGGTAGTAATGCGCCTCGCCTGATTCCGGGTCTGCCCCCAGCGCCTGGTTGAGGAAGCGTTCCGCCAGCAGGTTCTCTCCC
Organism: uncultured Chloroflexia bacterium; assembly: GCA_963722735.1. GTDB lineage: Bacteria > Chloroflexota > Anaerolineae > Anaerolineales > UBA11579 > UBA11579. Next base: position 9,314 of record CAVROH010000005.1, on the reverse strand, counting down.
AGCAGCATGTAGGCCCGTCCCAGCAGCAGGGCAGCTTCCGGGTGATCTGGGGCCAGCAGCAGCGCCTGGCGTGCGGCGGGCAAGCCGGTCTGCCTCACTTGAAGATTATTATGGATACTGAGCCGCGCCAGACGCAGCAAGCTTTCGGCCTCCTCCGGGGATTCGGCAGCCAGCTCTTCCAGGATCTGGAACCCCTTGCTGGCCCCACCAGCCTCTACCAGCGTCTGGGCCAGATCGGCTTGCAGGTCCTGGTTCTCCGGGTCGGATTCGATGGCGGTCTCCAGATATTCCACCGCGGCCAGGGATTGCCCCGAGTCCGGCGGTAATACATACTGAGGAACAGATTGACGGCAAACGCATCTGGCTTGAGCGCATAGGCAGTTAGCAGCGCTTCGAGGGCGTCTTCCTCCTCGTTCTGCTGGCGGGCTTCACCCAGGTAGGCCCAGGCTTCAGCGTAGTCCGGGTTTTGTTCAACCGCCCGCTCGAAGGCAATTTGCGCCAGCCGCCATTCCCCGACCGAGGCCAGCGCCTGCCCGATGATCGTCAGAGTATAGGCGTGATCATCAATCACAGAGGCCTGGCGCAAGGCAGCTCGCAGCCGGGAGACCTGATCGGCGTACTCCGGCAGAGATTCGATCCGTTCCAGGCGGATGGCGGCGGATTCGGTGTCATCCAGTAGCAGGATCAGGGCCAACTGGTAATGGGCTGCGGGGTCATCGGGATTTTCCTTCAGAGTCTCTCTCCAGACCTGGGCGGCGGCGTCCAGATCATCCGCACGGAGATAGGCTTCAGCTGTGGCCTGGAAGTCCGCCGGCGGGGGAGGCGTTACTGCATCTGCGTTTTGGTCACACCCGGCCAGCAGAGAACTCCCCAGCAGCAAAGTGAGCAAGACAAGCAGGTGAATTGACCTGGATCGGCGTTCCATACCCAGGATTATACGCGAGAATTGGGGTCGGGTGGGGTTGTGAACGGAGCAGGATCGCTCAGTGAGTAAATTCCCCCGGAAGATCGAAGCTCCCATCCGGATTGGGTGGAAAATCGGCGACGGCCATCACCGACTCGACTTCCATCGGGCCGTAGATATGCGGGAACAGACGCCCATCGCCGGCATCCTCGTATTTCAGCGGGGATCTGAGCTTCTCCGGGTCGATCTGCAGCAGTACCAGATCTTCCCGCCCCTTGAAGAGAAAATTGGCGGTATCCAGCACCTGCTCCAGCGTGGAACAGTGGATGAAGCCCTCGGTGTCGAGGGTGTCGCCGCGGTAGTGAGTGGAATCCCCCACTGCGGCCCAGTCGGATTTGGAAACGATGTGATAGATCATTGCAGGTGTCCTCGAATAGTAGCGCTTAATCCCGGATGGTGAGCTGGATAGTGATTTCCTGCGCCTTCTTCCAACCCCTCTGCTGATCGGACCATATCTTTCAGCGGCACGATGTAGCCCCCATCCTTGGGGAACAGCGAGGTCTTCCACTCGGTGGTATTGATCCGGGCATACACCGGGATCATTCCCCAGCCGTAGGTCACCTCTTCGGAGATGGCATGGAGTACCTCGCTCTGCTCGGGGGGAACGGTGACGAAATAAAAGGGGGATGGCCCTCTCCAATACCAGATTTTGCCGCTGAACTCGATAAGCATGGCTGTATTATAAACACTTCAGCCGCTGGGTGGGTGATTTGGCTTTATTGATAACGAATTCAACTATTCATGGTGTCATTCTGGCAGTTTTGACACAGAGTAGCAGGCCCCGCCCAGGTACTGTATCTTGACCACCTCCCCGCTACATGCCGGGCAGGGACGCTTTTGACCGCTTCCTTGTCCATCAGAGCGCACGTATCCGCCCCGCTGGCCGAAGAGATCGAATTCGTCGTAGCGCCCGCCCTTCTCAGTGATCTCGGCGACGGTATCCACGATGGCAGCATACAGGGTTTTGCGCTCTTTAGGCACCAGTTCCGAGATCGGGTAGCGCGGGTTGCAGCCGTGCGATGAACATGATATCCTGGGCGATGGCATTCCCCAGCCCGGGGATGGTCTGCTCCTGGGTCAGCAGGGACTTGACGCTGCGCTTTTTGCCCTCCGCCACCTCATCCAGCAGCCCATCGAAGTACTCAAAAGTGAAATCCGGTTCCACCGGGGTGGTCTGCCATGCCGCGCACGTACTCCCGCTTCATCTCCTCACCAGCCTCGTATAGTTCCATTGCCCCCCACATCTGTGTGGTCACCGTGAAGAAGGAATCGTCCTCAAAATGCAAGTAGAGATGATACTTTCTTGGGCAGCTTCTCTCCAGGCTGGTGATAGAGAACCTTCCCCCCGCATTCTCCTAACAGCAACACATAGCCCGGCTCCACCGGAATCGACATGAAACGTCCCATCACACGCGCTTCACCGATCACCTTACCCTTGGTCAGGGATTCAAATTCCTCGTGCCCCCGGTTGTACCACACGAACTTGTGCGGGCTGTTGCCCAACTGCCCCTGATGGATGGTTTTGCCCTGCAGAGTTTCATTGATCTGTTTCGCTAGTATTCAGGACATTTCCGGTATTTCAAACATGATTTCCTCCTCAGGATGAGTCCCACCAATTTCAGTGCCGACAAAGCCCGCAGTGTGACCCATTTGTTGGGCTGTTTCTTTTCGCCAAAGTCCCACCAGGTCTTGCCGGTGTAGCGAGTATTCCATCGCCCAGCGGCCCTGTTCATCCTGCTTATCCCGGATCAGTTGGGCGGCATTCTCCAGGCGTGGATCATTGCCGTATCCCAGGCGGGCCAGGGCTTCCACATTCTGCAGCAGGTCGGTGACATAGAATACCGGAAAGCCGAATTTCCACCAGTTGCCGCTGGGTTTCTTAGTGTATCCGGTTGGGTAGGCGGCGGTGGCCGGATCGACGCTGAAGAGGAAATCGATCCCCCGTGCTACGGCTGACTCGATCAGAGGTGTCCGTTTCTCCCTGGGCAGTTTGCTGAAGGCGAGCATCACCTTGACCGCACCCCAGGCGCAGGCTAGCTTATTGTTCGCCCCGCAGGCAAAATCCGGCCCAATCTTGCCGGAGTAATAGCGTGTCGGGAGTGCCCGTTGTACCCATCGGGGCCACGCCCTCCCCGGTAACGGAGCGCGCCATCCACTCTAAGGCGCTCTCTAGCCGGTCATCCCAATAACCCAGGTCCAGCAAAGCGGTGATCATATTTCCCTGCAGGCAATCTACCGTTCCGCCAGGCCCACTTGATGTTGTGATCTGCCCGGATATCAGTCAGAGCGTGTTCCAGGTAATAGCGGCAGGTAGTCTCGATCTGGGGATCTGTCTCAATCGATGCGCCTAACTGACCCAGCAGGATCAATGCCCACACCGTGCTGCGATATTTCGGCAAATACCCCGGCCCGGCTTTCTCCCAGTAGCCCTCCGGGTGCATATTCTCCATCACTGTGTCTATCGGACCTTCCTGATGAGCTCTCTCCCGGGCTTCGATCATTCAGCATCATCCTCGGGAGATCTAGCAGATCCCGCATTGCCAGATAGCGCACCCCCGGATTTTTCTCCTCCAGCAGCCATGATAGGGTGTCTTCGGTCAGAATTCTATCCATAGCCGTCCTCCTTAACTTTTCCTCAGTCTCCATTATACAGATGAAATTCCCTGAATAAAAAGAGACCTGCGTTAGTGCAAGTCTCTTGGGCGGTTATTTTGTCTTCACACGGAAAGGAAATGTTATTCTAAATCAACCCTTCCAACAAATGTACCAGCATCTCGCCAGCTTCCAGATCGATCTTGACGATTACCTCGTCGATGTCGGGCAGAAGGATCTCGTTGCCTTCTTCATCCTGCACGATAAATACCCCATTCGCCCCGGTCTCGATCCAGTCGGCGACCACGCCCAGGGTCTCCCCTTCATCGGTCACCGCCTTTAGGCCGATGATCTGGTGCAGGTAGAATTCCCCATCCGGCAGGGGCGGGCGGTCCTCGGCGGGGACGAAGATCTCAGCGTTGCGCAGCCCGTCCACCGCTTCTCGGGAGTCATAGCCTTCCAGGGAGATCAGCATGCCGCGGTTGTGATGCCGCAGGCTCTTGATCGTCACCGGGGTATGCTCATGCCCCATAAAGACCTCGAGATCGGGCTTGAGCCGCTCCGGGAAATCGGTCAGCACCGACATGATGATCTCTCCGCCCACACCGTGCGGCCGGTGCAGCTTGCCGACCAAAAGAAAAGCAGGCGGCACCATTGCGGATGCCCCTGCTATCTTCTGATTCTTTTCTTTACGCCTGGCGGCAGCCTGACGGCGTCTTGACAGACGTCGTCCTGAGCTCATTCAGGCTCCACGATATCGAGCTTGACGCGCTTGGCATTCCGGGCAGCAGACACTCGCAGGAGTGCCCGCATGGCGTTTGCTACCCGACCGTTGCGCCCGATCACGCGGCCCATATCTTCTTTGGCCACGCGTAACTGCACATTGGTGGTGGACCCGTAGCGCCGAGCACTGACATCCACCTGGGTGGGGTCATCCACAAGCGAGCGGGCAATATAGTCGATCAAATCTCTCATCTGATCCTCTCAATGAAACCGGCAGATTACTTTGTGTCGGTGTCCTTATCTTCAGTTTCAGCTTCCTCTGCGGCTTCTTCGGCCTCAGGAGCAGCTTCTTCTTCGATAACTTCTTCGACAGTCTCTTCGGCAGATTCTTCTTCAGCAGGGGCTTCAGCTTCAGCGGCAGTTTCTTCCACAACCTCTTCGGCTGCTTCTTCTTCAACTGCTGCAGCTTCTTCGACAACTTCAGCTTTGGCCGGTGCAGTTTCTTCTACAGCAGCCTCTTCGACAACAGTTTCTTCAGCTGCGGCTTCTTCCACAACCTCTTCGGCTTCAACTTCAACAGGAGCCTCAGCTTTGGCAGGAGCAGCTTCTTCTACAGCAGCAGCTTCGGCCTTCTTGGACTTCTTCTTGGGGGCGCTTACTACGCGGGTCTTGGAAGTGACGTTGCGGGTCTCTTCAACCACGTTGTATTCTTCAAGCAGCTTTTCAATCTCTTCGCCTGCTTTAAAGCGGTCGAAGCGGTCGCGGGTTCCCATCTGGCGGAAAAGCGATTCCACAGAATCACTCGGCTGTGCGCCAACGCTCAGCCAATGGAATATGCGGTCTTCCTTCAGGGTGATGGTGGAAGGCTCTGTGCGGGGGTTGTAGAAACCCACCACTTCAAGGAATTTGCCGTCGCGCGGCGATTCCTTTTCGGCAGCCACCACACGGTAGCTGGGTTGTTTTTTGCGGCCTACTCGGCGCAGTCTCAAACGGACCATGTTAATTATCTCCTATATAGTTAGTGTTATGTGTGCGCTGCTTTCCGGCCGGTACTTGGAGCGCTGACGGGAGCGCAAACCGGGTTCTAGCCGGGCAACTTCAGGTTTTTTAGTGGCCGGTCGGTGAGGGGACCGCCGGCGGGAAACCTGTGTGCCGCACACTAACCAAACATGGGGGGCAAGCCCCGCATGCCTGATTTTTTCAATTTTTTCATCATCCGCTGCATCTCCTGATATTGCCGGAGCAAGCGGTTGACATCCATAACTTCAGTGCCCGAACCTGCCGCGATCCGCCGCTTTCTGCTGGCGTTGAGGACCTTGGGCCGCTGTCGTTCTTTGGGCGTCATCGAATTGATGATCGCCTCGATCCGGACAAAGCTCTTTTCCGCTTCTTGCGGGTCCACCTGGGCCATCGCGTTGCCGCCCATGTTGCCGGGGAGCATCCCCATCAACTGGCCGATCGGGCCCATCTTGCGCACCTGCTGAAGCTGATCGCGAAAATCCTCCAGGGTGAACTCACCCGAGAGCATTTTCTGGGCAGACTCAGCCGCCTTTTCGGCGTCCAACTCTGACTCGGCTTTCTCGATCAGCCCAATCATATCACCCATTCCCAAAATGCGGGAGGATAAGCGGTTGGGGTCGAACTTCTCCAGGCCGTCCATATTTTCGCTGACGCCCAGGAACTTGATCGGCACCCCGGTCACAGACCGGATGGAGATCGCAGCACCGCCGCGGGCGTCACCGTCCATTTTGCTCAGGATCAGCCCGGTCACCGGCACGGTTTTCCGGAAGCCCTGGGCGATATTGACTGCTTCCTGCCCGATCATCGAGTCGACGACCAGCAGCACCTCATTTGGGGTGACATTATCGCTGATCGCCTTCAGTTCGTTCATCAGGCTGTCATCCAGCTGCGAGCGGCCGGCGGTATCCAGAATAAAGACCGAGTAGCCGCCCTGCTGGGCTTTGAGGTACGCCATCCCGGCCAGATCTGGCGGGGATAAGTTGGGCTGGGTGAAAACTTCCACGCCCAGGTTAGCGCCCAATGTTTGAAGCTGCTGCACGGCTGCCGGGCGGTAGGGATCTGCTGCGACCAGCATCACCCGTTCTCCCTGGCTGCGGAGAATCTTGGCCAGCTTACCGGCGGTGGTAGTCTTGCCGGAGCCTTGCAGGCCGACCAGCATGATCATGCGCGGCTTGGGGCCGGTAAGGTTCAAAGGGGCTGGCTCACCCAGAGTGGCGATCAGTTCCTCATTGACGATCTTGATCACCTGCTGGGCCGGGTTCAGCGCCCGGGAGACCTCAGCCCCGATCGCCCGTTGCTTGATCTTCTCAATGAAGCTCTTGACCACAGAGATATGCACGTCTGCCTCCAAAAGGGCCAGACGCACATCCCGCATGGCAATCTCTACAGCCTTCTCGGAGAGCTTGCCGTGCCTGCGGAGTTCTGTGAATACCGCGTTCAGTCGATCGGTCAGTGTTTCAAACATAATTTTCTCGCGCCGATAGCTTGTTCGGCGACATGTGATTTTACTGGGGAGTGAGGCAAAGGTCAAGGATGAATTTTAAAAAACAGGGATTGGTGATTGGGAACCGAGGCAGGAAATTAATGTTTTCCTGATCCCTAAGTGATCAATCACCACCCACTCCAGTGACGTAACCAAACATTCCGATCCGTGTTATTGCTTTTGCGATAATTCTATTTATTTTGAGGAGAGAGAAAAATGGGAAATCAAGTAGCACTCGTAACTGATTCAACCGCATACATCCCCAAGGATTGGGTCCAGAAATACAATATCCGGGTCGCCCCTTCGGTGGTGATCTGGGATGGTGAGGAACTTCGCGACCAGGTGGATATCACCCCGGAGGCCTTCTTCACCCGGCTGGCGAAATCTCCAACCATGCCGACCACTTCACAGCCGACCCCGGCCTATTTCAAAGGCATCTATGAGGAATTTCTGGCCGACGGCAAAGGATATTCTGGGCGTCCATGTCTCCCACAAGCTCTCTGGTACCTTTGCTTCTGCCGAGCAGGCCCGGGCGTTATTTCCCGATGCCAATATTGAAAATGTGGATACCCTGTCTGTTTCTATGGGAGAGGGTTGGCCGTTATTGATGGCTGCCCGAGCCGCTCAAGCGGGTAAGTCCCTGGCGGAGTGCCGGAGGGTGGTTGAAGAAGCCAGTAAGCACACCGGCATCTTGCTGACGGTGGAAACACTGGAATTCCTGCACCGCGGTGGGCGGATTGGCGGCGCATCCCGATTGATCGGCACAGCATTGAACTTCAAGCCGATCCTTGAGGTGCGCGATGGGCGCATCGAACCCCGCGAGAAGGTTCGCACTCGCAAGAAATCACTTCACCGCCTGGCGGATTTGGTCGTAGAGGAAATTGGCACTCAGCGCCCGGTATATCTGGCCTTGATTCATGCCAATGCGGTGGAAGATGCTGAGTTGGTGTTAGAGATCATTGGCGATAAATTGCCGCTCAAATCCCGGATTGTGACCAGTGTTTCCCCAACAGTCGGTACGCACACCGGGCCGGGTACCATCGGCGTCTCCTGGATGGCCGGGTACGATTACCAAGCTGAATAAAAGTATTCTTCTTTCTCTGTAAAAGAACCCCTGCGATCTTCGCAGGGGTTCTTGGCTTTATGCAATATTGTGTGAAACAATCTCAGGTTTTTACTCCTGGTCGGTGACCACGCCGTAGAACAGAGGCAGCGGTTCGACTGGTTGATCGCTCCAGACGTGGGCGGCCAGCAGTTCCGGTTTGACTTCATCCAGGGTAGCCTGGGTGTCCGCATGGATGGTGAACAAAGGCTCACCATCCTCTACTTTGTTCCCGACTTTGTGATGGACCACGATCCCGACGGCATGGTTCACCGGGTGGCCTTTCTTCAAACGGCCGGCTCCCAGCACCACGGCCATCTCACCGACCACGCGGGCATTGATCTCTTGCAGGTATCCGCTTTGGGGGGCGGGGATCACTTCGATGATCTTGGCCTTGGGCAGCTTCTCGGGGTGGTCCACATAGCTGGGATCGCCGCCCTGGACTTCAACCATCTGGCGGAATTTCTCCAGCGCATGGCCGGCATGAAAAGCATTCTCGACCACTTCACGGGCGGCTTCCACCGTATCTGCCTTCTCTGCCAGATAGACCATATAGGTAGCCACTTCCAGGCAGTGTTCGATGAAATCTGCCGGGCCGTCACCCTTGAGGGCTTCAATCGCTTCTTTGACTTCCAGGGCGTTGCCGACGGCATAACCCAGCGGCTGGTTCATATCCGAGATCAGGCCCACGGCTTTGCGACCGGCCAGGTGGGCGATCTGGACCATCATCTCGGCCAGTTCCTTGGCGGCAGGCACAGTTTCCATGAAGGCACCGTGGCCGGTCTTGACATCCAGCACGATACGCTGGGCGCCGCCGGCGATCTTCTTGCACATGATCGAGGAGGCGATCAGCGGCAGTGAAGGCACCGTGCCTGTGACATCCCGCAAGGCGTAGAGCTTGCCATCTGCCGGAGCCAGGTCACCGGTCTGCCCGGTGAGCACCAGGCCAAAGGTTTTCAGCTGGTGGAGGAATTCTTCATTGCTCAGATCGGTGCGGAAACCGGGGATCGATTCCATCTTGTCCAGCGTGCCGCCGCTGAAACCCAGTCCGCGCCCGGACATCTTGCCGATCTGCACCCCGCAAGCCAGCACCAGCGGCAATACCATCAGGGAAGTCTTGTCTCCCACGCCGCCGGTGGAGTGCTTGTCCACGACGATATCGAGTGTCCCGCTGAGATCGAGCATATCGCCGGAGTGTGCCATCGCCAGGGTCAGGTCGGTGATTTCGCTCGGGGTCATCCCGTTGAGCATCACAGCCATTGCCCAGGCGGAGGCCTGGTAATCGGGGATCTCGCCGTTGGTGTATCCGGTGATAAAGGCCTGGATCTCCCCGGTGGTCAGTTCCTCGCCGTCTCGTTTTTTGATGATAATGTCAACTGCACGCATACTGCACCTCTGAATTTGGTTTGGAAGAAGTTAATTTTACCTGA
>CAVROH010000004.1:0-14094 GCA_963722735.1 uncultured Chloroflexia bacterium | reverse complement strand
TGCCAGTCGCTTGCCCCGTTGAGGAATACTTGACCGCTCATCCGCTTGTGCCCGCTGGCTGGACCCTATCCAGCACCCGCGCGCCTTCGAAATGGCGATCGCCGGCAACCCGTCCACGGTCAGCCGCTGCCGGGCTGACCTTTCCCGCTGGAAACCGCATGTGCCTGGTGCACCTTGAGCAACTTGTCGCTGAAATATGTATAGCTCCCCGGCCAGGGATAATAGCCGCGCACCTGGCGGGCAGTTCCTCCGCTGTCTTGCTGAATCCAGCTCGCCATCCTTCTTGGAGAGCATCGGCGAGGAGAAGCCTCTTCTGGTTGTGGGGTGGGGACAGCTCTCCGGCAAGGTGGCTGGCAGGATCTCTGCCAGGAATTCCCCGCCCAGTTGGGAGAGTTTGTCGGAACAGTGTGCCGGCGTTATCCTCTGGCAGAGATCGGATGGCTTTCTTGCCAGGATCGGCCCGGTATCCAGCCCGGCATCCATTTGCATAATCGTGATCCCTGTCTCGGCATCCCCATGCAGGATGGCGGCATTGATCGGAGCCGCGCCGCGCCAGCGGGGCAGGAGGGAAGCGTGTACGTTGATGCAGCCGTATTTTGGGAGTTCGAGCACATTCTGACGCAGGATCTGTCCGAAGGCAGCCACCACGATCAGTCTGGCTGCCAGCCAGCGAGTTTTTCGAAGGCTTCTTCCTTCGCGTAAAGATTTTGGCTGGAAGACCTCGATCCCAGTTCCTCAGCCAGTACTTTCACCGGTGGAGGTGTCAGGGATTTGCCGCGCCCGGCAGGCCGGTCCGGCTGGGTAACCACGCCAACCACATCGGTGACCTCGGATAATTTTCGCAGGGTGGAGGGCAAAATCGGGGGAGCCCATAAAAATTGTTCTGATTTCCATTTTCAGATTATACTCTGTGATTGGTGATTAGGCACTTAGGCACTTTAACAAAGGCTACGCCTTTGTTGCGGGATCAGGAAAACCAACCAAAATCGCTTTTCACTAAACCTGATTACACGGTGCCGGATCACGAATCACCGGTTTTAGGACTTTTGACCTGCCTGTTCATTTGCAGTTTTTGCCCAAATTGGCTTTATAATGGGAAAGTCGATATTCATTATCTAATTGGAGGATACAAATGGCAGAACAAGCAGAACAAGTTGATTTTGATGTTACTGATGATGATAAGCTATGGGCAGCCCTGGCTTATGTCTTCTCACCGCTCATCCCGGTGATCATGTTGCTGATGGATGACAAGAAAGACCCGTCCCTTCATCAAGGCGCACAATGTTCAGGCGTTGATTTGGGGCCTGGCAGTTTCGATCATCTCTTCGGTTCTTGTGGTCATCTGGTCGGTGTCTGCACCGGTTTTATTGGTTGGGGCATTGCGATTTATTGGGGCGTCAAGGCTTATCAGGGTGAGATGGTGAATATTCCTGTGATCACCGACTTCGTCAAGAATTAGGGTTGGGCATAATCTGAATATGTGGCGGTTTTAGCCGCCCATAAATGATTTTCAAAGGGCAGACTGAAGCATTTTCTCAGGCTGTCTTTTCTTTTGCAGTGAGTGGCACAATCTTGTGATTTATGGTACAAACTGCTGGGGATTCCATACTTTAGTCAGAAATTACTATTCTGAACTGGGAGTTTTCATCTCAATAACGCCGTGGTGCTGCGTTATTGACTAGTATCAACTATGCTAAGGAGAAACGATGCTTCACGAACCCGCCAATCAAACACCAGAAGAAGATAATGCAATTGCGTATAAAACCAAACTCGGAACCCGGATGTTTTGGGTCTATGCACTCATCTATGCCGGGTTTGTATTGATCAATATCATCAAGCCTGTCCTGATGGAGAAGGTGATCATTTTTGGACTGAACCTGGCCGTCGTCTATGGATTCGGTTTGATCATCCTTTCATTGGTCATGGCCTTGATCTATAACTGCCTTTGCGTGCGTGAAGAGAAAGCACAAAACGGTACCCGGAAAAATGAGAGGGTGAACTAACATGGATGTCTTATCTGTTATTTTGTTCCTCTTTTTTGTAGGTCTTGTATTGGGCCTTTCGTTCTTCTTTGCCAATAAGGCACAATCTTCAAGCGGATATTTTGCTGCTGGCGGAACAATCCACTGGGCAGTAAACGGGATCGCCTTTGCTGGCGATTACCTCTCCGCAGCCTCATTCCTGGGTATCTGTGGGATGATCGCCACTCTGGGCTACGATGGCTTCCTTTATTCGATCGGCTACCTGGCTGGTTGGATCGTAGCCCTGTTTGTGGTTGCCGAACCGATGAAACGATTGGGCAAATACACCTTTGCCGATGCCCTGGATGCGAAATTCAAATCCCGCGGGTTTCGATTGGCCGCGGCGATCAGTACCTTGATCGTTTCCCTGTTTTATCTGATTCCCCAGATGGTGGGTGCTGGTGCACTGGTTACACCGCTCTTGGGATTGCCGCATGCGGTTGGCGTTATCATGGTCGGTGCGATCGTAATCACCATCGTTGCCACCGCTGGGATGACTTCCACTACTTATGTCCAATTTCTCAAGGGTGGCTTGCTGATTATTTTCTCGACAATTTTGGTAGCAGTGGTTCTTAACCGTGGTTTGACCACTACACCAGATCAGGAAGGGCAGCCATTCCATGAATTCGAGACTCTTTCCGCCAGATGGATGCTGGTCAGTTGCCCTCCCTGATGGCGAATACCAGGTTATCAGCCAGCACGAATACGCTGGAAATACTTTTGTTTCCATGCAGGATTCCGCTGGCGAATTGAGCTGGTGGAAGCTGGATCAGGGTGAGGGCAATCAGGTTACCCTGTACCAATCTCAATATGTGGCTGTCAAACCGGATGGGCAGGAAAATCTCAACGGCCAACCCGCATCAGAGGAGAACACCCTGATCCCGGTTGGAAACATGACCAAAATTGACGGAGAAACTGGTCTGGAAGCCGATACCGGCAGTGTGGGGATCTTCGAATTCCTTGCCCTGATCAGTTCGGAAGACAGCACGATCCAGACATGGAAGACAGCCAGTTTTGTCGAAAATGCGGAGAGCCTTACGATTTATTATCCAACCCAGATCAGTGGCAACCAATTCATGCGCCCTGGACTGAAGTTCAAGGTGGAAGGTACACTCTTCCAGAAAATCGACTTTGTTTCCCTGATGCTGGCGCTCTTTTTTGGAACCGCCGCGCTGCCGCATGTGCTGATTCGCTATTACACGGTACCCGATGCGGCTTCGGCCAGAAAATCCACCATTGTAGCAATTGCTGCGATTGGCTTCTTCTACATCCTTACCCTCTACATGGGGCTTGGGGCAATGGCCAATGGCGTTCTGAACCCGGCGGATGGCAATATGTCTGCGCCTTTGCTGGCAAAATCTTTTGGTATCTTCCTGTTCTCTGTGATCTCTGCAATCGCCTTTGCGACCGTATTGGGTACTGTCAGTGGTTTGATCGTGGCAGCCTCAGGCGCGGTTGCCCACGACTTTATGGATATGTTTCTGAAGATGAAGATGAGTGACAAGCAAAAGGTGCTGGCCGGCAAGATCACCGCGGTTGTAGTTGGCATCATTGCGATCATTCTCGGGATTGTCTTCAAGGGAATGAACGTTTCCTTCCTGGTAGGTTGGGCTTTTGCGGTAGCGGCTTCGGCCAACCTGCCGTCCATCATGATGGTTCTCTTCTGGGAGAAGACTACCGCCAAGGGCGTGGTCGCCTCTGTCCTGACGGGTATTGTCGCCGCTCTGGGAATCATCCTTCTTTCCCCGGATATGTTCGCCCGCTATGGGTTGGATCCGACCAGTGCACCGATCAGCTTCAGCCAGCCAGGTCTGGTTTCGATTCCCCTGAGCTTCATTGTGCTGGTCGTCGTCTCCTTGCTGACTCAGAAGGGTAAGGTAAAGGAGACAGTCGAGTAAAGTATTGACAAACTAATTCAGTTTAGCCGGACAGGCAAAGAATCTACCTCTCTGCCTGTTTGTTTTTATAGACCATTTCTACCAAGCCTGTTACATTGTGGAGTAGCGAACCTCAAAATGATTCATTTTGCGGTTCGCCTTAAACTCAAGAGGCAAATCTCTGAGTCATTGTCTGACAATTCCTGCTTGACTTAACCCTCGCCCGCTTTTACAATCAGGGGGACAACAGAACCAGGCCAGGGGAGAGCGCAGATCATCATCCGATCAGTAGATCGCGATCTGCCACCGAAGGTGCAAATCTGGCGCAGGACGTCAGGTGAAACTCTCAGGTAAACGGACCCTGTCCTCGGCACTCTCTGGAAAGCTGGCTCCGCCCAGCACCGACGGGGCAAGTCAGCCATTCTGGCTGGCGAATCTCTCAGGTTTTAGACAGAGGGCGCATGGCGTATTTGCATGCGCCCTTTTTTGTTGTGAAATTATCGGGGAGCATGTGCCCCACAATGATGGGCCAGGCACTGCTCCGTATCGGGAGAAACCTCAGGTTTCTACTAATTACACCTCCGGAGGTAAGATCATGAAGATTGAAGCAGGATATAAATATACCGAAAAAGACGAATGGGTCAAAGTTGAAGGCAATATTGCCGATGATCGGGATCAGCGACCACGCCCAGGACCAGTTCTCCGATATCGTATTCCTTGAATATCTGGTTGGTGAAGGCGATGAGATTGCCAAAGGTGATGAATTTGGCACGATCGAATCCGTCAAAGCTGCATCTGATATTTACTGCCCGGTCAGCGGAAAGGTGGTGGCGTTGAATGAGGATCTGCTTGATGCCCCGAAACTGTCAACTCCGACCCCTACGGCAAACCTGGATGATCAAGGTTGAGATGAGTGATCCGGCCGAGTTGGATGCACTGCTGGATGCGGATGCTTACACTAAAAAGGTTGAGGAGAGCGAGAGCTAATGTTCCATCCGCATACCAAATCCGATCGTGAGGAAATGCTCAGTTCGGTTGGTGCTGCCTCTCTGGATGAACTTTTCGAAGCCGTCCCCACGGAATTCCGCTTCCCCAAGCTGAATCTGCCGCCCCGTCTCACCGAGATGGAAGTCATGGGCTTGCTGCAGGATCTTTCAGCAGGGAATGAAACTCACCGCGATCTGCCGATCTTCCTCGGCGCCGGAGCCTATCATCATTTTATCCCTGCTGCTGTAGATGCGATCATCAGCCGGGGAGAGTTCTACACCGCCTACACCCCTTATCAACCTGAGATCTCTCAGGGTACCCTCCAGGCGATCTTTGAATTCCAGAGCCATGTGATCAACCTCACCGGGATGGATGTTTCCAATGCCTCGCATTACGATGGCGCTACTGCAGCCGCCGAAGCGGTCAACATGGCCCGGTAGTCTTCCGTAACAAACGCAAGAAAGCTGTGATCTCGCCTGCAGTGCATCCCCACTACCGGGAAACGATCAATACCTATATGCAGGGCAGCGACTTCACCATCCTCGGCGAAGACCTGGATCCTGAATCCACTCCCGCTGACCTGATCCCGCTGATCGATGAGGACACCGCCCTGGTGCTGGTTGGCATACCCTGATTTCTTCGGGCGGGTCTTTGATCTCACCGAGCTGGCCGAGAAAGCCCACGAGGCTGGCGCACTGCTGGCTGTGTCGGTCAATCCGCTGGCCCTGGCGTTGTTCAAATCCCCCGGTGAATTCGATGCCGATATCGTTTCCGGGGAAGGCCAGCCGCTGGGAATCCCGCTGTCCTACGGCGGGCCTTACCTTGGACTGCTCGCCACCAAAGAAAAATATGTCCGCAGCATTGCCGGGCGGCTGGTCGGTGAGACGATCTGATACCAATGGTGAATCCGGCTACGTGCTGACGCTCAGCACCCGTGAGCAGCATATCAAGCGCGAGCGGGCCAGCTCCAATATCTGCTCCAATCAGGGGCTGATGGCGCTGGCGGCCACTGTGTATATCAGTCTGCTGGGCAAGGAGGGCTGCGCGAAGTCGCCAATCTGAATTACCAGAAAGCCCATTATGCCGCAAAGCAGGATCGCTCAGATTGATGGCTATCAACTGTGGTCTGATGGCGTTTTCTTCAATGAATTTGCGGTCAAATGTCCGCTGCCGGTAGCCGAACTGAATGACCGTCTGCTTGATGCCGGTATGATCGGTGGCTATGATCTGGGCCAGGATTACCCTGGTATGGAAGATACCATGCTGATTGCCGTCACCGAGATGAATCAAAAAGAAGATATTGATTTCCTTGTAGAGGTGCTTGAGGAGGTGGCCAATGGCTGAGAAGACGATCTATGATCGATCTGTCGCCGGCCGCCGCGGGGTCCGCTTCCCCGAACCGGATGTGCCCGAAACCGCCTTCCCGCGAGATTTGCTGCGTCAGGATCTTCCCCTGCCGGAAGTCAGCGAGAACGAAGTCGTTCGCCACTTTACCAAACTCTCTCAGCTGAACTACGGCGTGGATATTGGTTTCTACCCGTTGGGTTCCTGCACGATGAAATACAACCCCAAGGTCAATGAGGCTGCCGCCCGCCTGCCCGGTTTCTCCCAGATCCATCCCTTCCAGCCGGAGGAGACTGTCCAGGGTGCCCTGCACCTGATGTTCCAACTGCAGGAATTCCTGTCCGAGATCGGCGGGTTTGCCGGCTACCACTTTGCAGCCGGCTGCTGGCGCGCATGGCGAGTTGACCGGGATTCTGATCATCAAGAAGTATCACGAGGTCAATGGCAACACCAAACGCAACAAGATCCTTGTCCCCGATTCCGCCCATGGTACCAACCCGGCCACCTCGGCGATGAGCGGCTTTGTCGTCAAGGAGATCCCCTCCGATGAGCGCGGCAACGTCGATCTGGAAGCCCTCAAGGCGGAATGTGACGAGACCCTCGCCGGGTTCATGCTCACCAACCCCAACACGCTCGGCCTCTTTGATGAGCATGTCTGCGATATCGCCGCCATCGTCCATGAGGCTGGTGGTCTGATGTATGGGGATGGCGCTAACATGAATGCCCTGCTGGGGATCGCCAAACCTGGCGAATTCGGTATCGACATCATGCACTACAACCTGCACAAGACCTTCTCCACCCCGCACGGCGGCGGTGGGCCGGGTTCCGGGCCGGTTGGCGTGGTTGAGAGCCTGGTGGATTTCCTCCCCGGTCCGATTGTGGTCATGGAGAAGGACGAGAGCGGTTTCGACTTCCCGTACTACTACTTCGCCACCCCCAAGCACAGCATCGGCCGGATGAAATCCTTCCACGGCCAGTTTGGCGTGATGGTTCGGGCTTATACCTACATCCTGATGCATGGCCCCGATGGCCTGCGCGAAGTGGGGGAGTATGCCGTGCTGAATGCCAACTACTTGATGCACAAGCTCAAAGGTGTCTACAAGCTGCCCTACGACCGGGTCTGTATGCACGAGTTTGTCATCGAAGGCCGCTGGCCGGAGATCGAGGACATCCATGCCCTGGATATCTCCAAGCGTCTGATGGACTTTGGTTTCCACCCGCCGACCAACTACTTCCCATTGATCGTGCGTGAGGCGTTGATGATCGAGCCGACCGAAACCGAGAGCAAAGAAACGCTGGATGCCTTTGCGGATGCGATGTTACAGATCGCCGAGGAAGCCAGGACCAATCCGGAACTGCTGCATGATGCTCCTCACAATACCCCGATCGGGCGTCTGGATGAGGTGCACGCCGCCAAGAACCTGATCCTGTGCTGCGGTTTGCCCAAATTCGAAGATTAGATGTTAATTTAGACCGGCTGGATTTTCAGCCGGTCTTTCGTGTGTTCTAATCCCCCATGACGAGCAGCCCCGATAATCCGGGGCTGTTCTGATTCACTCATCTGGGGGGAGGCTTTTGATCATAATTCCAGTGGGGCCATTCTCTACTGGGCCTGGGAGAATAGCCAGGATGACTCTCTCTTTTCCCCTGGTGAGATAGAATTCTAGCATAGGGGATATCTGCCTGGCTGGGAAATGGATAAAATTCAGCAATTTCCCAGCCATATCTGGGTAGTTCACGGGTGTAAAAGGCCTGGAGGGAACCGATCCCTGATGGGCTGGTATAAGCCTCCCATAACTGGAGATCGTCAAGGGCAGGAAGTAGATTATTTGGGTCTGAGGGCTCAACATTTGAGGGCAGGGGCATATTGTTCTCAGTGATATCCATATCCGGAATTTGCCGGATAAAGCGCAAGCTCTTGATGATCTCGGAGCCAATTGGTTCAAACGAATCCTTCTGATCCAACGGGTGCTCTGCCATCAAATGCAGGATCGTTAGCCCATAGGACAGGATCCCGGCCCAGAGGCGTTTATTCTGGCTCTTTGGCATGACGATCTCGGCTTCGTAACCACGTCCACCTTCAACTGCAAATGGTGCAGAACCCAGATCCTTTGCTCCGATCATCATGGAAATTTTAGTGATGTGTGAATCCCAAAGTGGATCGATGCTCTCACCAGTGTGGTTAAACTCTCCGCGCACCAAAACAAAACCCGCCTTTGGACCGGAATACTCCCGATCCAGCCCCTCTGGAATGGCAGCAAAGGCCACTATCTCGCCGTCCTTCTGGCAGAACCAGTCTTCGGGATAACTGATTTGGTACCCCCAAAGGGGATCAATGAATGTTTTCATGTGGACAAAGAAGCGGGGACGGAGCTTTGGGTACTCCGTCCCCATTGGTTAGTTGATTTTGGTTGTCCTATCCGCCAGCTACAGCAGGGATATAGGTAATCCGGTCTCTATCTTGAACCAGGTTTTCAGGGTCGGCTTGCAGGTTGTTGACCATGATGACTTTCACTTCCTCAGCAGGAAGACCCATTTTTACCCGAAGTTGATCCAGGGTAGTGCCAGGGTCAACCTGGACGATCCTGGGTTCGCCAATGCCCAAATCCGGCATATAACGCCTCAGAGTGGCAAAGACCCGGACTTCTACCTCCACTACTATTTACCGTCTCCGTTTACCCAGGCGAAGACATGGTCCAGTTCTTCATCGGCGGTATCCCATTTCACATTATGCGGGGGGAGTGCTTCGAGGCGCATGAATTCTGGCAGACGGTCATCGGCGGCAGTAAAGCCGGCATGTTCATTGAAGATACGTTCAATCTTGAGGATTTCTTTGCCGATCGGAATGACGTCATCACCGCTAATATCCATACCCATCACACCAGCCACCGATTCGGCCATGCCCGCCCAGCCATCTGCGATATCCAGGATCGGGAAGGCGATGAACAGACAGTATCCGGTGCTGTCAATGAAAGCGGTAGCTGCCTGGAAGGTCAGAGATAGATCGCCCTTGCCTTCCTTGGACAATGGATCAACCTTTCCGCCAACCCCCGCAATTTCAGGGGCAATCGTGTAACCGGCTGTGTGATCTGCCCCCATCGTGCTGGTGGCATAGGTCATACCAATGCCCTTGATAGCGCGCGGTTCATATGCGGGCATCGATTGGCCCTTGACGGTCGGTACCCGGGAAACGCCAAAAGCCTTGGCGGTTGCTTCCACACCCTGACCCAGAATGCGTCCCATCGGTGTACCTTTTCTCATTTCATCAAACAGAGCCAGCGCACCTTTCTTGTCGCCAAACTCAAGTGCGCCGCCTTCCATCGCAATAGCGATGGTGTTGCCAGCCTCAATCGTATCCAGACCAATATCGTTGCACTCCCAGGTCATCTTGGCAACGTAGTCGAGATCATCGATGCCGCAGTTGGCTCCCAATGCCCATGAGGTTTCATATTCCACACAGGAAACGAATTCCTCCCCTTCTTCATTGGGATAGATATTGGAGCATTGAATGATGCATCCTGGATGGCAGCCGTGACCGGTCATTCCAGCCTGGCGTTTCTCAACCATTTCGGCAACCATTTCACCAGAGATCAATGCTGCGCCTTCAAATTGACCGGAACTGAAATTGCGGGTTGGCAGGCCGCCAGCTTCGTTGATGATATTCATCAGCACATTCGTCCCGTAAGCATTCAGACCGCCATCCTTTTTGGTCAGGTCGTGGGCCATGATCGCTTCCGTCAATTTCTTGCGGCCCTGCTTGAACAGGTCCATATCAACGATCTCCACACCTGGCCCGTCGGTATCATCAATCACCATTGCTTTGATGCCGCGTGCGCCCATGACGGCGCCTAAACCGCCACGTCCTGCATACCGGCCGGGTTTGTTCTCAGGATCGTTGATCGAAATACCTGCGTTGGAGAGCTTTCGTTCACCAACCTGGCCAATCCCAATCACTGCTGGTTGATTGGGGTATTTTTCCCAGCAGAGCTCATCTACTTCGTACATTCCCTTCCCTATCAAATCGCTGGCATCTTTGAATTGGACGCCATCTTTATTGATGAAAAGGGTGTACCATTTATCATCTTTGGGTGTGCCTTCCAGGATGATCGCCCCAATCCCCAGTTTGGCAATTTTCTGGCTGGATAACCCACCTGCATTGGCTTCTTTGATCCCCCCGGTCAGCGGGCTTTTACCGCCAAAGGAGGTCCTCCCGCTGCTGGGTGCTGCTGGTGTGCCGGAGACCCAACCTGGGGCGATGACCAATTTGTTGGTCGGCCCGAGGGGGTGGCAGGTGGGATCGACTTCATCCACTACGATTGCCGAGGTCAGTCCACGGCCTGCCCATCTTGCCCACTTTTCAGGCATTTCTTCGTAGGTGGCGCTGAGATCAGACATGTTGATTCGTAAGATTTTTCTACCCATAATCTTCCTCCTTGTTGAAGATTGGTACTATAGGTTTGACCGTTATTCGTCCTTCTTTGTATAAGTGTGGTGCATTGCACCATGCTTTCGCATCTCATTTTTGAGCGATTCTGACATGGGCATTCCATCCCGGTATTGGTAAGGCCACATGTAGCCATGAGAAAAGATACCTATATGATCGCCATCCTGAAGTGGTTCATTGGCAGACGCGTTCATCCCCGGCACATCGCACAGCACGGCGTTGATGAACAAAAAACTTTTACCGTCAGGGGGGATTTTAAATTGCTCGAGCAGATCTTTCACCTTTGCATTGGGCTCCATCTCCACATCCATTTTTGCAATATGTTTGCCCCCGGCAAGTTTTGCCAGAGAACCATAAATGGCAACATCTATGATGATTGGCATAATGTTTTTGTTTCCTTGATTTATCATATAGCAAATTAGAAAAAAGTTCAATATTCATCAATTGAATACTCAAGGATTGAATAGTCCTGCCAACTGCCAAATCAGTGACTCACATTTCGATCTTGTAGTGTTCGCTTAGTGAGTTTGGACTGATAAAAAAATCCCCTCCCCGGTGAAGGGGAGGGCTGTAGAGGGGGGTAGGAGCGGAGGCTTCTAATCCAGGAAACTGGCTTGTTCCAGCAGTTCCACAAATTCATAAAATTCGCTGCGCTCGATCTGGTCGGCGATATCTTCGGCGTAATCGATCAGTTCCCAGATCGTGCTGCCTTCTGCCCAGTGGCTGTCCCGCAGGATCTCGGCGAACTCCGCCACCAGCACATCTGCCTGGAAGTAGGGATCTGCTCGCCGGAAGCTGTTTTCCAGGTCACGGGTATCGAATGTCTCGCTGATTTCACGAACCTTGTAGTCTTCCGGGTCCTGCCAGCGGAACTGCACGGTGGCGATTTCGCCGCGTTCTCCGGCATAGGTCTTGATCTCGTACAGGGCGGTGACCGAGTGCCCGGCGCCGATCTCGGCGGCATCCACAGAGTTATCGCGGAAGTCCTCATCGGCAATTGCCCGGTTCTCGAATCCGATCAGGCGGTAATGCGAGACCACCTCGGGATTGAAGACTACCTGCACCTTGGCATCGTAAGCGATCACCTGCAGGATGCTGACCAGGTCGTCCACGAACAGGCGGTTGGCTTCTTCCATGCTGTCCACATAGGCGTAGAACCCGTTGCCCTGGTCGGCGAGCTGCTCCATGAGGACATCGTTGTAGTTGCCCATCCCCACGCCGATCGAGGTCAGGTTGATCCCTTCGGAGGCGTAGTCCTGGATCGATTCCCAGATGCTGTCCGGGCCAGTAGCGCCGACGTTGGCGACTCCGTCCGAGCACAGGATCACCCGGTTGATCCCGTTGGGGATGTACGCCCGGCTGGCGACCTCATATCCCAGGACCAGTCCGGCTTCGGCATTTGTGGAGGCCATTGGGTAGAGTTCGTAGATCGCATCGACGATCTTGTCCTTCTGCCGGGCAGAGGTGGGGGGCAGCACCACCCAGGCGGTATCGGTGTAAGCCACGATCGCCACAGTGTCATCACCGGTCAATTGATCGACCAGCAGTTCGAGCGAGTCCTGCACCATCTCCAGACGGCGTCCGTTGCCCATTGAGCCGGAAACATCGATCACAAAGGTCAGGGCTGCATCCTTGCGGTCCCGCTCAGGGACATCGTAACCCTGGATGCCGATGCGGATCACGGAATAGCTGTCCCGCTCGGTGAAGGGGGTTGGGCCGCCATCGATCGAGATCAGAAAGGCTTCCCGCTCAGAGGGCATTTTGTAGCCCTGCGGAAAGAAGTTGATGAACTCTTCCACCCGGATGGCGTCTTCCGGGGGGTGGATTGCCTGGTTGATATAGTTGCGGGCGATGGTGTAGGAACCGGTATCCACATCTGTGGCAAAGGTCGAGAGGTTATCTTCCTCGGTGTCAACAAAGGGGTTGGTGCCGTAATCCTCAAAGAACATATCATCGGGTTCATCCTCGTCGTCTTTCCAGGGGGGATCGCGGTATTCTGGGGCTGGTGCGGTTTCAGCAAATCCAGTGCCTTTTTCATCGGAATAGGATGGGGCTACAGATCCGCTGCCACTGTTTGCAGATGTCGGGCCGGATTCTCCAACTTCCAGTCCCTGATACTCGGAGGGCTGGTTGTTAAATTCCTCAGCCGGTTCGTCCATCGGCATTTCTGCTGATTGATCGTCCTGGTTGAGGTTGGGATCCTGATTATGCCAGCGGTCGTATTCGTTGGTATTGTCGGGGGCTTTTGCAGATTGGAGCCAGGCGCACCCGGAGAGAGTTACCAGCAAGATCAGCATTACCAGGGCGATTTGGGGGGCGTGTTTCTTCTTCATGTCTTCCTCCTGCGGAGATTGGTTATTGTGTGCTTGAAGACAGAACGAAGCATGGGTAAATTTTGTTCCCGGTGGTAAAATGGTCAGCCAACATTATTGGAGAAAATAAACAATGACCAAAGAAATTTATTTCTCAGACCTTAGCGATACCGTCCAGGTGCATGTTGAAGACCACCGGACAATCACAGCTCCCCGCTGTACCCCGATCGGCAAGATCCTGGAGATTGTCCAGGAGGACTGCGATGCCCAGATCGTCGGTGCGGTGGTGAATGGCGCTCTGCGCGAGCTGACTTACCCGATCGAATATGAATCCGAGGCGAAACCAATCACCATGTCCAGCCCGGACGGGATGCGCATCTACCGCCGATCCCTGATCATGTTGCTGGAAACCGCTTTCTTTGACTTGTATCCGGATAAGCTGATCGTGATCGACCATTCGGTTTCCTTTGGCGGGTATTTCTGCCGGCTAGAGGGGAAGGATCAACTGTCTGACGCCGAGCTGGAAGCCCTGGAATTGAAAATGCGCCAACTGAAGGAAGAAAATATCGCCATCGAGCGCCGGGAGGTGCCGATAGAGGATGCCCTGGCGTACTTTGAATCCAATGGTCAGATGGATAAGGTCAGTCTGCTGAAGCATCGTAAGAAAGATTACCTGATGATGTATTACGTCGGAGACCATGGTGATTATCATTATGGGTATATGGTTCCTTCCACTGGTTTTCTCAAATGGTTCGCCGTCGAGCCGGCTGAAGGCGGTTTCACACTTCGCTTTCCCCGGCGCGGCAGCCCTGAGGAGATTTCGCCCCTGCATAATTATCCCCGTCTGCTGGCTACCTTCCGCCAGTACGGTGACTGGCTGGAACATCTTGAGATCGACAGCGTTGGATCGCTGAACGAAGCGATCACCAACGACCGCATCCGTGAGGTCATCCTGGTTTCCGAGGCATTCCACACCCTGAACTACACCAGGATCGCCGAGCAGATCGCGGACCGCAAGGATGAGGTCAGGGTTGTGTTGATCGCCGGGCCGTCTTCCTCCGGCAAGACCACTTCCTCTCGGAGATTGTCGATCCAACTGCTGGCTCATG
>CAVROH010000003.1:0-120124 GCA_963722735.1 uncultured Chloroflexia bacterium | reverse complement strand
CATAAGGGTTTGGCAAGAACAATTTCCCACAGTTCATGGCGATAATAGACCCATGAATAAATTGATGTTATTGGTGTTGTAATGGGTTTGGTTTCCTGTTCAGCTGTTCAGACATCACAGATCTTACCGGGTGAACAAACAGCACCCCCGTCCGCTGAGGTGATGGAGGTGGATGACCCAGTTTTGGAAGCCTCCAGGACGCCAATTCCCAGCCAAACTCCGGAACAGCCCCAGCTTATTGCAACAGTTAATTCAACCACCATGCCGAGGAAAACTCTTGGTGTGACCTTATTTGAGGCGACCCATTTGATGGACCCAGAACATTTTCAGATTTCACTTGAAAATTGGCCTGCCGGTCTGCTAGAAGATATCCGGGTATTGGTAGCTGATGAAGAATTCAGTTGTGAAGAGCTGTTTCCAGATGAATATCCGGACAGGATCTATTGCTGGGGGGCTTGCTCCACCAAGCGGCATTGAGGTGGTCGATAAAGGATTTCTGCCGCATAATACCGCGCCCACGTTGGAAATTCCAATTGTTGTCCCAAATCCAGGTGGAGGATAGCAAGCTATCGTGAAGAAATTGAATCCTTTACCTTCGATGTTGCCTCTCATCAGGAGGGGCAAAGGTTGGATAAGACCTTGCGTGAGGCCTTTCCAGAATGGGGGCGGCAGGCAGTCGGGCAGGTGATCGATAAGCAGCACAGGTGGAAGGTGAACGGGAAACCGGTGTGGATGGGATCGTGGAAAGTGAAAACGGGGGATGTGTGATCGAAGTGAGTTGATCCGCCAAATGCCGAAACCAACCGCAATAAAGACAGGATTTGATCCAAAATGGCTGGTAGCGGACGAAGGCGATTTGCTGGTGGTGTGCAAAACCGGCTGGAGAAGCTACGCTCCCCAGCCGACCAGGGCAGGAGGCGAGGACAATCTGCTCAGCCTGGCCCAGGCCGCCCTTTGGGGCCGATCTGAGGCTGTTCCCACCGATATGGACCGGGATACCTCTGGGTTGTGCATCCTGACCCGTCCAGGGCCGGTGAATAGCCTATCTGGACCGGGCGTTTCAACATAGAACGGTGAAGAAAGAGTATCTTGGCCTGGTCTCGATCGCGGAAGCCTGGAAGATGAAGGCCTTAATGCGTGATTATCTGGACGCAGATCCCAGACGACGGGATAAGATGGTGAGCGTACCAAAAGGGGGGAAAGCGGCCTTTACCGATTATGAGATCTTGGGGGGAAGAAGCGGCTGGGAATCCGGGTAGCGCTGTTTCCGCAGACCGGGCGGACGCACCAACTCCACGTCCAACTAGCCGGGCGGGGTGCGGCGGTCATCGGGGACAGGTTGTATGGGGGGGAGCCGGCAGAACGGTTGATGCTGCTTGCCCGGCGGATAGTGCTGCCTTGAGGAGGGGGAGTTACGCGGCGAGAATGGGTCTGTGAGGCTAGAGTTTAAAGGACCAAACCGCAGAACGGAAGTTGCCAGCAGACCTAAATATCTATACAATGGGGATATGAGTAAATTTCTGCGCCTGTTACTTGCATTAGTTTTTATTCTTTCTGATCTCAATCGCTTGTGCAACAATCGGCGGCCCGGGTGGTTGGTCCAGGCTAGCCAGGAACCCGGCGAAGGGCCCGAAGCGACTGACTGCGATGCCGACTGCAACCCAGGCGCTGGTTTTTAACTGGCGAAGCCCCTCTGCCAACTGAAGAAGTTCAAACAGTTTATATCGATCTGAACACGGTATATGCCGAAGTAGTGGAAGGGCTGCCCGAGGCGACGCGCTGTTCAATCCAGCGGAAAAGATGAAGATGGGGAAGGAGTACCCGGTAGAAGTACGGGTGGTGCCGGTGACTGGTGAGGAAATCGAAGAGGATGAGGAGGTCATCGCCACGCTGACGGTGGGGATGGAAGATGACCTGACGGTGATGGTGATTCCGCTAAAAGTGAGCACGGTGATGGGCGCCAGTTTGACCGGGGAGGCGTTCACGGATCACGCAATCCGCCAGGAAGAACAGATCAGAACTTCAGTTAGACCGTATGTTAGCTGGGTGTGGGAAGTGCGGCCGGAGAAATGAGGCGAGCAGCGTCTGACCTTGCACCTCTCTGTTGTGGTGAATGCTGAGGGACTGGGGGATAAAGTTATACTACTTGGGAGGTGCGGTGGTGGATGTGAGCGGGAATCTGCTGTATGCTCTGGGCCGGTTTATGAACTCGAATTGGGAGTGGGTGGTGACTGGTGTGATGCTACCCTTCCTGGGTTGGGGATTTGGTAAGGTCTGGGGGCGGGTCTGAGGTGGAAAATAATGACCAAATGGGTGGGTTCCGATTGTGCGCCAAATCGAGGACTTTCCCCTGCAAGTTCCTGATCACAGATTTGTAATTCATTCGTCCAGGTGTGAAAATTCTCCTGGCGTTATAATAATTCCATGCAAAAACTAAAGAAGGTCAATTGGCACCGGGTATCGTGGATTATCGCCATCGAACTGGCCGTGGCAATGGTGATCATTGCCTTTTTCTTTGGTGGGGGGATGGACACAGTCCGGTATTATCAGCCGTTTGCGGATGGCTGCCTGGACTGCGGTTTTATCCCGTATTTTGCCCAGATCCTGATGTCGCCCTTGATATTAGCGCCTGCAGGATATGTGTGGCCTTTCTGGACAGTGTTCAGCCTGACCGGGTTACTCCTTGTGGCCTGGAAACAGAAATCAACCCGTTGATTTTCCGTTCACTTTCCCGATGATCGGGCAGTACTGGCTGGGGCAGATCGATGTGTTCCTCTGTCTGGGGGGCTGCTGGCGATCCGGGCGAAAAGCCCGTACTGGCGCGGGCAGGATTGACGCTGATGATGGTCAAGCCGCAGATTGCGATATTGGCAGTGATCTTTTTATTGGTGCGCGAGGAACGAAAGAGCTACTGAGAGTTCTGGCGGTCCCGGCGGCTGTGCTGGCGATCAGCCTGGCGGTGTACGGGATCGACTGGCCGCTGCGCTGGTTTGAGAACGCCACGATCAATATCCCTGATCACCCATGGAAGATGGCCTCGGAATTCTTCTGGCCGTGGGGGCTGGTGCTACTGCCGCTGCCGTTCCTGTTCAAGGACCGGGAGGAGGGGACCCTGGTGAGCTATATGGTCTCCGCCCTGGCCTTTCCCTTCTTCAGCGTGTATTCGTATATCGTCTTCCTGATCTTTGAATCCCCCTGGTGGGTGCTGCCAGTCTCGTATGCTTATAAGCTGTTCCAACCCTGGCTGGGCCTGGAAGTGATGAAGATGGCCTGGATTCTGCCGCTGACGATGCTGCTGGTGCATGTGAATAAGAGGTTTGGTCTGTCTGTGAGGATAAAAAGTACGGTACGGAGGGCTGGATAATAGCGGCAACGATTAGCTCGTCGTTGCGCCAGGCAAGTAACCCTATTAGAATTGAATTATGCCAAAATTAACCAAGATCTACACCAAGACGGGGGATGACGGGACGACTGCACTGGGATCCAGACTGCGGGTCCACAAGAACGATCTGCGGGTGGAGACCTACGGGACAATCCACGACTTAACAGCATGATCGGATTGGCACTCTCGTTTGGGCTGGAAGAGAAGATCGCCACCGAGTTGAAAATTGTCCAGAACACATTGCTGCATTTGGGGTCTGACCTGGCTTTCCCTGAGGACGACAAGAAAGCCTGGCAGGTGCCTAGGATCGAAGACAAGCATGTGGCGGGGCTGGAGAGCCAGATCGACGAGATCAATTCGCTGGTTGGGCCGCTGGAGAACTTCATCTTGCCGGGCGGTACACAAGGTGCGGCAGCGCTGCAGGTAGCCCGGGCGATCTGCCGCCGGGCAGAACGGATGGTGTGTCGCTCTCCCAGTCGCAGGCGGTCAAATGGCTGAACTTGGTTTATCTCAACCGGCTGTCTGATTTGCTGTTTGTGATGGGGCGCTATGAAAATCAGCAAAAGGGCATGGATGAACCTCTCTGGGATTCCCGCGCCTGATTCCAAAATTGCAACTCTGCACCTCCTGTTTCGTATAGAGTAGTGATTGGGTAAACTATAAATTATTATTCACAAGGAAACGTTTTTCTGGTGATCAGGAGTATTCTTATGGACGATAGACGACGATTCCCTAACCTGTTCTGGCCGGTGATATTGATCGGTGTGGGCGGGTTATACCTGCTGCAAAATCTGGGGATGATCGAAATGATCAGCTTCTACGAGATCTGGCGGCTGTGGCCGGTCTTCCTGGTGGTCGTAGGGATCAATATGCTGTTCGGGAAGAACAACCGCTGGCTGGCAAGTCTGCTCTCCGGCTTGATGGCTGTGGTGGTGGTGGCTTTCCTCTTCTTTGCCCCAATGGTGATGGATACCCTCCCAGCGCCGGAATTGACCACCGAACGCTTTACAGATCCGCTGAGTGATATCCGCCAGGCGGATGTGATAGTGGACTTTGATCACGGCAATGTGGAGATCTCTTCCCTGGTGGATAGCCCTAATCTTTTCACCGCTGAGGTGACCCACGATGAAAAAGTGACCTTCAATTCTTCAGGTTTGAGCACCCGCAACATCCGGCTGCGGCTAGACCAGGTTGGCCCCAGCATGTTCACAGACTGGATCACAAAGACCCAGGTTCGGCAGAGATTGGTCTGGCGACCGGTGTGCCGCTTGACCTGGAAGTAGACCTTGGCGGCGGCAGTTCTCAGATGGACCTTTCCAGGATCATGCTGGAAGGCCTGAAAGCGGACAGCGGTTCCGGCAGCCTAACCATAATCCTGCCCGAAGGGGATTACCCCGTGGATCTGTCCTCTGGTTCCGGCTCGGTCACGGTGACCACCGGCGGAGACTCAGATCTGGATATGAAAGTCGATGTTGGCTCTGGTCGGATTGTTGTCACCCTGGCAGAAGGAAACTCTGGCGAGATCAAGCTGGATTCCGGTTCGGGTTCTATCACGGTGGTTGTGCCTGAGGGACTGGCTGTACAGGTGCGCGGGGATACAGGTTCTGGCAGCGTGAATGTTCCCTCTGGGTTTGTACGCACTTCCGGCGGTGAAAATGTGGTCGGGGATGGCGGCACCTGGGAAACCGAAGGGTTCGATCAAGCTGAACAGCAACTGGTGATCCGCTTCGACGTTGGGTCTGGCTCGATCAGAGTGCAATTCAGCGATTAGTGATTGGGAAAAAGTGAATAGTGATTGGGCACTTTGGGATTTGGGAGATAAGTAATGGAATGAGATTTTCCTGAGGACAGTGCCTAAAATTTGTTAGAAGAAATCAACGCCTTGCTCATGCAGGGCGTTTTGTCTATCTGGTTTACCTGCCGCCGGGAAGTGGTATTCCCGTCAAGTACTGCGGTTAAAATTAACTCAAAGGGGGGTAGTGAAGATGGGGAATGAGAGCAGAAAGAAGGTCAGGTTGGCAAATGGACGCGATGTGTGGCAGTATACATTCGTACGCTACCGAGATGCGGCCAGCGGTAAATTCATTTCAAAAGAGGATATCTGCGAGGATCCGATAGTCGGGATAGGTGAACGGCTCGCGCCTGACCTGGAGCAAATCGAGGAAGAGGTACTCTCCACGCTGCTTGAGATCGCCGCAGACCCGGACCTGGCGGCGAAGTCCAATTCATCGGTCAGGATGCTTCTAAGGCTAGTGGATAAGATGAAGCAGGAGGCGGCAGCAAATCAGGAGGAGGAGTGGTTCATCCTCGGCAGGCAGCTAGCAAAAGAAGTGTTGGAGCTGTTGGAGTAAGATCCCGCTTAACGGTATTGATGGCATTGATTTTGCAACTATCTAAGTGAACCAGGGTTGTTTTTAGTAGCACTGGACTTAGATAGAGGATGCACCGATGAAGATCAAAGCAAATTTCAAAAATATTCTGGGCTGGCTGGTAAAGGGATTCGCGATTTTGGCTGTTCCGGCGATGTTCCCGGCTTCGGTCGGGATGGGGCAGCGCGTGGGGTGGGTCGGTGCGGTGCTGGTGTGGATCTATATGGGCAGGATCATGAAACAGGTAGAAGATTAACCAGGGCATTGTACAAATCAAGGGCGGACTGAACTCTCAGTCCGCCGTTTTTGTTTGAAACGATGTGAGTTGTTGCAGAGGTGTATTTCAGGGCTGTTCGGTTTTCTTCTGTTGTCCTGGAGGAATCTTGTTGTCCGGTTTTTTGAGCTGCCCAGGTGGTACAGCATCTTTTTCGCTGCCGATCAAACCTTTATCCTTCCAGATCTTTCCCCATGGTTCCCCATATTTTCGCTCTGCCAGGATCTGGGCAGCATCTGTGCCTACCATCTTCTGGGTCATCAGAGCCAGCATGATCTGACCAATGCTGTTGCCTTCACAGTACCAGGCCTGGATCTGTTCAGCCGTCACCCCGGTGGATTCACCGTATTTGGCGGCCAATTTCTCTGCCAGGGGGTGGAAGGTTTCTTTGGTGCCATCACAGAAGGCGCTGTTGAATGGCTTGTCTTCCTTATCCGGCTTTTCTGGTGTGTCAGGTTTGTCATCATCTTCCGGTTTTGGCGGGAAGACTTTGACCCAATCAGCGATAAGTTCAGTATCACTTTGCCAAGTGCCTTTTGCCATCAGGGTGTCTCCGACGGCAACAGAAGAATAATCAATATCTGAGGGGAGCGTGATGTTGACCTGACCGTCTTCTGTTTGGATTGTGACAGTGCCGGCCGTTTGGTCAACGGCTGTGACTTCCCCCTTCGGATTTCCTT
Organism: uncultured Chloroflexia bacterium; assembly: GCA_963722735.1. GTDB lineage: Bacteria > Chloroflexota > Anaerolineae > Anaerolineales > UBA11579 > UBA11579. Next base: position 113,419 of record CAVROH010000003.1, on the reverse strand, counting down.
TGGCAGACGCTGCACCCGCAGTTGTTAGGGCCAGCAGGATGACCAGGGTGATCAAGATAATCAAACGAGTTGATGTTTTCAAGTTCTACTCCTTTTATGACAGATTCATTCTGCTCGCCGGTCACTCCAGACCGATTTCTGTCCAGATCTCATCCTAGTTTTGACCATATTCCCGCATGGTCAGCAGGAGATCTGCCGGATAATTACTGATCTCTTCGGTCTGAAGGGCGGTGAGGATATCCTCGAATTCAACGCCGCTACAGAACCAGCCCATGACTTGTTGGTAGCTGGTGATGGCAGGGTAATCGGCGGCAATCTGCTTTGAAAGGGGATGTTCCGGGTCTGTGAGGCAGATAGTGATCTCTTCCTGCCCCTCTTCATTTTCGATTGTGTGCGGTACTGGCGGCAATGAATCTGAATGGGAAGTATCATCAGTGGAGGTGGTATTCCCATCAGGAGGGGAAGCCGGCTTTTCTGGTAGGGTAGCGCAGCCTGCCAAGAAAAGGCTAAGGATCAGGAGGATTGCAGTTAGCTTTCGCATAGTAAAATTATATAGGGGAAGGTTATTCTATTCAATATCAGTATGACCAACTAACTTTTTTGTAAGTCCATTGTATAATCTCAGTAGGAAGAGGGTCCTTCAAATAAAGGAATTACCGGAGGTTGAAATGAAGAAAATGATCTTGGTTGTTTTGATTTGTTTATTAATGCTGGCAGGGTGTAATTACCCGACACCAGAAGCGAGCAACGGAGCGGAAGAAACCAGCATTGCCCTGACAGTGGCCGCTGATGTGGGCGACGACCCGACTGAAGATGTGACAGCGGAAAAACCGACAGCGAAGGTTGAAAAAACCGAGCCGGTTCCCACAGAAGACCCTGGTGGGGAGGATAAACCTACTGCGACTCCAAACGCGACAGCAACACCAGATGGCGGTGACGAGATCGGTGAGGGCGAGGTGGCCCAATTCATCACCGACGTCACTATCCCGGATTATTCCGAGCTGGACACCGGGGAGGAAATCACCAAGACCTGGCGGATTAAGAATGCGGGTTCCACCACATGGACAGCCGGGTATGTGATCGAATTTGAGAAGGGCGAGAAGTTAGGTGCTGCTACTCAGATCCCGCTGGGGGAAGAGGTCGCTCCAGGGGAGATGGTTGATATTTCGATCGATTTCCGTGTGCCGACTGCCACTGGTGAGTACACCAGTTACTGGATCCTGAAGAACGAGGAAAATCAGAGGGTCGGTGTTGCAGATGAGGAAAAGTATCTATCACTATATATGGTGATCCTGGCAGTGGAGGATAACGGCGGGGGCAGTTCCGGAGGAAGCAGCTCCGGCGGGAATACCTCCGGTGGACAGAGCATCTCCGGTGGGGCGAAGATCACCGGGGCGACGGTTTCTGTGGACACAGCCAATTATCAGGGATCCTGCCCGGCTGAGTTGAATTTCAGCTACACGGTAACGACCTCAAATGCCGGCAAAGTACAGTTCAACCTGGTATTCAACGTGATCTCTCCCAGCGGGTATACATTTGACCCAGCGCCGCAATACCTGGCGGATTTCACCAGTGGATATACAGTAAATTACAGTTATCTGTTGTTCTCGAATGATTCGGTGACGGCGACTGCCAGGGTGCAAGCGATCGGGGAGAATGAATATCTGTCTGCGCCAGTGCAGTTCACGGTGAAATGTAAGTAATGGGGTGAGTGGTAGCTTAATGATTTGGGAGGCGGCTAACTGGCCGCCTCTTTTTAAAGGTTTGGGGGGGATTCCCGCTAAAAACACGCATGAATGACGCGTAAATTTAAGGCAACTGAAAAGTTTAGAAGGGCAAAAGCAACCCAATCCCAAAACTGACCAGGTTCACCAGCAAGCTGAGTTTGAGGGCGTTGGTCCAGGGCAACCCAGTCTTCTTGAGGACTTCGGCTTCGATGACCACAATAAGAACTTCCATGGTCTGCACCCTTTCCCATTGGAGCTGGATAATTACTTTGTTGATCGGGATGATAATCCCCTCGACGAAGAGGGTAATTTGGATTTTGAGCATATCCATGCCCTGGATCGCGAACAGCTCAATCATGATGTCAAACGACTGATTGCCGGCGAGGAAGTCCAACTGCCCAAATTCGATTTCCATGAAGGGGTCAGCTCTCCTGGTGAGATCGTCCAGTTAAAGCCTAACCAGATCATCATCCTGGAAGGGATCCATGGGTTGAACCCGGCCTTGCTGGAAGAAATCCCTTCCAGTAATACGTACCGGATCTATATCTCCGCCCTGACGCAACTCAACCTCGACCGGCATAATCGGGTCTCCACCACGGATACCCGTCTGCTGCGCCGGATCGTACGCGATGCTCGCACTCGCGGCTATACTCCTCAGGAGACGATCGAGCGCTGGGAGAGTGTTCGCCGAGGCGAGAAGAATTACATCTTCCCCTATCCAGGAAAACGCCGATGTGATGTTTAATTCCGCCCTGGTTTATGAGCTTTCTGCTCTCAAGCCGCTGGTGGAACCGCTGCTGCGCCAGGTATCGTTTGGTACGGAAGCCCATATGGAAGTCAAACGCCTGCTGGCGCTGCTGGAGTGGTTCCTGCCAGTCAGCACCAGATACATCCCGGATAATTCCCTGATGCGGGAATTCGTGGGAAAATCTATCCTCAAGGATTTCAAGCTCTGGCAGAGTGATCCTGCATCTGAATGAAATTGTTTACATGCTGAAACCGTTCTTCTCTGATTTATTCTCATATAGCATCAGATCACCAATTTTGTACAGCGTCGTTATCGTGTCTGCCTGCTCCGGGAAGAGAACTTTGCCTACAGAGGCCCCCAATGTAATCTTGTTTGGCTGGCCAGCCCAGTGGAATTTGCATTCGGCAACCGCCTTGCGGATCTTCGCCGAAACTTTTTCTCCGCCCTCGCTGCCAGTTTCCGGCAACAGGATTGCAAATTCATCCCCCCCAAGTCGAGCAAGCACATCAGACTCCCTTATCGAGTTCATCATGCATTCTACAATCTCTTGCAGTGTCTGATCACCAACCGGGTGCCCGAACTCATCATTGACTTGTTTGAAACCATCGATATCAACGAACAGCAGGCAAAAATCAGATTTATTCCGCCGGGCACGGGAAATTTCCTGCTCCAACCTTTGATTGAAAGCCCGGCGATTCGCCACCCCTGTCAGTGGGTCGGTAAGTGCTTGGTGGGTAATCTCATCCAGAAGTTGGATGTTCTTCATTGACATCCCAGCTCGATCTGCCAACATTTCAAGTATCTGGATAGACCCCTTGGAAAATATCTTTGGGAATTGATAGCCGATTTCAAGAACCCCCAGGGTCTCATTTCCTACCTGTAACGGCATTCCAACCAGAGCCTCTATATCTCTCTCCGGGAACCATTGTTTGATTTCCTCAGATTGTTTTGCATTATCGATTATGATTGTCTTTCCTGATTGGAACACTTGGTCAGCAAACGTTGATTTACCTGGACAGTCCTTGGATTGGTTTGCAGTCTCAATTATGTTGCGTGATGCACCGGTGATCAATACACCATCCTTTTTCATGTAAATACCCACACAGATCACTTCATGCCCCAATTTGAAGACACTGTCCAGGATAGTGTCTAATAACTCTTCCTGCTTCATTTGTGCAGCGAGTGCAAGGCTGATATCGTGTAAGCTTTCTAATTCACTTGCCCGGCGTTCACTCTGGTTCATCAGTTGAGCACGTTCCACTATGATGCCGACGTTGTTTGCCAATAATTCCAGGAAGGCAATATCTTCCTCGGTAAAAACAAAATCCCCATATCGGTCCCAGAGCAGCATCATACCAAAAACAGTATTTCGGGCAAGGATAGGTACAATCACGATCTGACGGGCTTGGAATTGATCGAAGAAGATCATCTCCGGGATCATTTTGCTATCAGAATCGTCTTTATGGATATGAAAAGTCTTTCTCCCCTCGATTACTCTGGCAAAGTTCGGCAATTTAGCATAAGAGATCGGTTCGAACCATTTCTGGTCTGTAACCCGCTCTTCGCTTATGTATTCTGTCATCAACTTCCCGGTTCGGGTCTCAAGATCAACTCTGATAATCGATACCGTGAAAACCCCCATCATATTCACGATCTGTTTGCATGTCTCATATGCAATCGCCTCTAATCCCTCTTGCTGGGAGATAGAGAGTACAGCTTGCAACAAGGATACTGTGTTCTTATTGGGGAGTTGTTCCTGGTCCGGAGATTCTGTCATTTTGATCTGGTGGAGATAGGTTTAGTGGTAATGTGCTTTCCCTGGGAATTTAATAAAATTTTTACTTTAGTCAAGTTGATGATGAGATAGGATGTATTTCTTGTTTTTCAGCCGGAGGAATCAAATCCTCCGGCTTTTTACTTCTTTGAATCTGGGCTAACTTAGCTCGTTTTCAAGCACTTCGCTCAGACGCTGCATACCTAAACGGATGTCTTCTTCGGAAGCGTTCGAGAAGTTCAGGCGCATGGTGTTCTTGCCTCTACCATCCGTGTGGAAGGGGCCGCCCGGTACATACGCAACCTTTTTCTCCACCGCTAATGGCAATATTTCCTGTGTATTTAGTCCTTCCGGTCCGGTTGCCCACAGGAACAAGCCACCCTGGGGCCGCACATAATGGACTTCGCTGGGGAACAACTCGTCGATCAGTTCCATCATCAGGTCGCGGCGTTTTCGGTATATATCCCGGATCATCGGGATATGGCTGTCGAGGAAATCATCCTTGCAGACCTCGTGAGCCAGGTACTGGTTGAAGGTCGAGGTGTGCAGGTCAGACCCCTGTTTGGCCTGGACCAGCTTGAATATGATTTCTTTAGGTGCGATCACCCAGGCCAATCTCAGGCCGGGCACCAGCGTCTTGGAGAAGGTGCTCAGGTAGATCACATTCCCCTGGTAATCATCACTGCCGTTATTGCGCAGGTCGGCATCCAGTTTGACAGCCGTGGGGATGTGCTTGCCTTCGAAGCGCAGTTTGCCGTAGGGGTCGTCTTCTATGATCGGTACCTGGTGCTCATGGCAAATCTTGAGGATCTGCTCTCTTCTTTCCAGGGGCAGGGTCGTACCCATCGGGTTCTGGAAGTTGGGCAGCAGGTAGACCAGTTTGGGTTTGTGGTGCATTTGGGCTTCCAGAGACTCAGGGATCATCCCGTCTTTATCGGATTCCACGGTGATGAATTTGGCCCCATACACCTTCCAGGCCTGGATCGCCCCAAGATAGGTGGGTGATTCCACGATCACGGGGTCGCCGGGATCGATAAAAACTTTCCCGACCAGGTCGAGGGCTTGCTGAGAGCCGTTGGTGATCAAAACGTTTTCTGGCCTAACATGGATGCCGTATTTGGCAGAGTACTCGCAGATGAACTCGCGCAGCGGCAGATAGCCTTCTGTGGTGCCGTATTGGAGCGCCTGGCCGCCGTGATCCCTCAGGACTGTCTGGCAGGCTTCGCTGAAGCGTTCAATCGGGAAAATGTCCGGGGATGGCATGCCGCCTGCGAATGAGATTACACCCGGTAAATTGGATATCTTCAGCAATTCCCTGATCGCTGAACTTTGCATCCGTTCCGTACGTTTGGCGAAATTTTTGACCCAGATGTTTGACATTTATTCATCCTTTTTTGGTTGACTTGATAAAAAAAGCCCCTCCAAAATAGGAGAGGCCTATTTTTCTAGGGGAACCTCGATAAGACCAGGGCGGCATTGGGCAGGTTGGTGCGGTCACCAATGGATAGCTCTGCAGGGGCTTTGCTGGCTTTTTCCGGGGCGCTCTGGAAGATGAAGATCGGAGTGTCCTTCTCGGATACTTCAGGTCGATATATGCCTGACCGGTCAGGAAACCGTCCTTGTCCACGGCGCAACTGGTCACATAGCCGATCGTCTTGCCGCGCTTGTCGATCACCGGGTCGCCCAGGTGGGCCATGCGCACCCCTTTTTCGGTGAAGCGGAATCGCACTACCTCAGACTTTCGGGCTTCTTCCTGTGCCAGGAAGGCATCCCGCCCGATGAACCACGGCTTATAGGTCTTCACGTAGGTACGGAAACCGGCATCGCCAACGCCTATGATTATTCTCGCCGCCCATCTCATGCCCGTAGAGCGGCAGTCCGGCTTCGGTGCGCAGGGAATCGCGTGCGCCCAGACCGCAGGGCAGCAGCCCAAATGGTTCTCCGGCAGCCATCAGCTTATTCCAGAGTTCCACAGACTGATCGGGGTGGACGAACAATTCGAAGCACATCTCTTTCTCCAGTATACCCGGTTCTGGAGACCACCAGATCAATTCCGCCAACTTCGGCTTCACACAGCTGGGTGCGTTTCAATTTCATGATCCGCTTTCGGTGGCTTCGTCACAGCCCAGTTGCGAGCAGAATATCGCGGGATTTTGGCCCCTGCAGGGCGATATCCACGCGCATATCCTTGCCTTCTTTGGGGTCACGCAGGTTGCGCAGGGTCACACCGCGGCCAAATCCTTTGGCTGCCGGGTGCTTTTGATCGATCTTGACCTTGCCTTCTCGTACAGCGTTTAGCCAGGCCCAATCCTTGTCGTCATTGGAGGCATTCACCACCACCAGATATTTTTCCTCGCTTCGGCGGTAGACCAGCAGGTCATCCACCACAGAGGCATCTGGCAGCAGGAAGTGGGTGTACAGCGATTCGCCGACTTCCAGGCTGGCGATATCGTTGCCGCAAACCGTATCCAGGAAGAGTGCCGCTTCGGGGCCTTCCGCCTGGTACACGCCCATGTGGGAGACATCGAACAACCCGGCGGCGTTGCGGACAGCCAGATGTTCCTCCATCACCGAGGTGTACCAAACCGGCATATCCCAGCCGGCAAAGGGGATCATCTTGGCGCCCAGATCACGATGGTGTTTGGTTCAGGGCGGTCCCCTGGACAGGCGGGATCAGCTGGTTCTTCCCAGGTAGAAGTCTGGCAGGGCTTTGCCTTCGGCCTCGCTGCATCCCGATAAAGCAGGGTTTCTCTGTCGCCGGGGGCTTCGTGTATCAGGCTTGATCTCGGCAAACTCGATCTCATTTACGGCCACCGGTCCGGGCAGCTTTTTGCGCAGGTCAGCGTCGAAGTTGGTGAAGCCATCTGATAAGGCCCGCAGCCAGGTGGCGGCAGCGATGGCGTCTTTTTTGCTGAATTGGAGGATGTATTTTTCATCATCCAGCTTTCTTGCACCACGCCTCCGAACCGGCTTGCCATCCACAAACACTGTGCGTGGCTGCTGATTTTCCGGCAGGCAGGGACTCCAGGTCGGCGCTGAGCGCAAAGCTCAGGAAGGCCCTGGCCTGTTCGCCGCTGACGGCAAAACTGGCAAATGCTTTCTCACTCTGAGGAGCATCATCCTGGAAGTAAAAGTGCGGATAGCCATTCTTGGAAGGGTCATAATCAATCCCGGAGGAGACAGCCATCTCCCGCACCTTGATCTTGGCGTCTTCCAGGGTCTGGTAGTCCACTTTGGCGCGCTGGCTCAGGCGGCGGCTGGATTTCTGGCGGTAGGGCTTGCAGGCCAGAAGCACATCGGCGATCACGTCGGCCATCTCGGTGGTCTTGGCTTCATCAAAGCCGCGCTGGGTGATCCAGGGGGTGCCCAGGCGCAAGCCAGAGGGGTTCAGTGCCGAGCGGTCGCCGGGGATGGTGTTGCGGTTGACCACGATCCCGGCAATATCCAGGATGCGGGCGCCCTGGTCGCCGGACAGGGTTGTGCCATCCTCGCCAACCACAGATTTGAGATCCAGATTGACGATGTGGGTATTGGTGCCGCCAAAGGGGATACGGAAGCCGCGTTTTTCAAGCTGGGCGGCCATCGCCACGCTGTTTTTGATGATCTGCTTTTGCAGGTTGGCAAACTCTTCGGTCTTGGCCAGCTTGAGAGCGATCGCCAGGGCAGCGAAAACGTTCACATGCGGGCCGCCTTGCTCGCCGGGGAATACTGCCCGGTCGATCTTGCGGGAGAGCAGCGGCTTGGTGGTCATGATCAGCGCGCCGCGTGGGCCGCACAGGGTTTTATGGGTGGTGGTGGTGACCACATCGGCGATCCCGATGGGGGAGGGGTGTTCCCCGCCGACCACCAGCCCGGAGATGTGGGAGATATCCGCCATCAGGTAGGCACCGACTTTGTCGGCGATCTCGCGGAATTTTGTCCCAGTCCACCTGCCAGGGGTAAGAAGAATACCCGGCGATGATCATCTTGGGCTTATGTTCCAGGGCCAACTGTTCGATCTGCTCGAAATCGATCTTCTCAGTCTCCGGGTCTGACGGTGTAATGCACGATGTTGTAATATTTGCCTGATCGGTTGACCGGGGAGCCGTGTGAGAGGTGCCCGCCGTGCAGCAGGTTCATCCCATCACGGTGTCGCCGGGTTTCACCAGGGCATGGTAAACCGCATTGTTGGCCGGTCCGCCGGAGAGCGCCTGCACATTGACGAAGATATCGTCCGGGCTGAAGCCATTGGCGGCGTAAGCTTCGGCCGCCCGCCGGCGTGCCAGCGACTTCGATGATATTGGCGTATTCCACGCCTTTGTAGTAGCGTGGGTCGGAATAACGGCGGTAGTAGGGTATCCGCTCGTCATAATCGAGGATCTCTTCTTCAGTCAGCCAGCGGCTGGCTTCTTCCGGATATCCTTCTGCATAAATATTGTGGAATGTAGTGGAGAGTGCCTCCCGCACGGCCTGCGGGGAGGAGGATTCGCTGGGAATCAGGATCAGCTTCTTATATTGGCGTTCTGCCTCTATTTCGGTCAAGCTGGTGAATTTGCGGATCAAGGTCCTCCATGGTTCCGCGGAAAAGAAAATCGGACATCATGTCTCCTTGGTTTGTCCAGAAAACTGGGTATTTTGTTGTTGTCGCCCATCATCAGTTATCTGTCTGTCTGGTTGTCCAGACATTGCAGCCGGATTGTTTTTTGAGACAGAAAAAGATATGTCCTCCGGTTCAGAGAACATATTACTTTTCACTGTAGTTATAGTCCATTTTTGCAGGTGGGAAAGCTGACATATGTCATTGATTATGAGGTACATTTGTCCGTATTGGTTGGGCCCCAAGCCGTCTGCGAATTACTAGAATTCTCATCTGCTAGCTCTTTAGGTGTCCCTTCACCTATCTGAGGCAACCTGTGACTGGATTTTTAGTTACCCGATCAGTCCCAGCTTGCTGGGAATGTCACCCTAGTGGCAGGCAGATACCCGGAGGGTTTGCCATCCGAGTCATAGATCGCGATACCAATACTTCCGCCGGTGGCTATTACGTATTCTGGATACAGGATCACAGAATTACCCGCATTGTAATGAATGTAAGGTTTATAGGTGTCCATGATCGGTTTATCCTTGTTGTCATAGCCAGTGATCCTGTGGACGGCGACTTTACTGGTGACTTTGGCTTTGGCTACATTTGCTGGATAGTTTGCCGGGTTGGGGCTGCCGTTCGGCAACCTGATCTGGATATGCTTGCCCCGGAAGTAGATCTTGTATTGAGGCGCACTGCCATCCGGGTCATAGGATTCATAATAAAGTTCACCGCCATCTACCTTGACTGCAGACTTATAGACCCAGGCCTCGGAGCCTGGCTCCAGGAAAGTCCGAGGTTCATAGAAGCCCATGATCGGGGCGCCGTTTTTATTCTTGGTCTTTTCAATGAAGACGATACGTCTTGGAATCTGTGGTGACGACCGTGTAAACATTGCCCGGAATGGTGTATTTGGAGTTGGTCGGATTATTGTTGCCGGAGCTGCCCGGATTGGCGGTTGCTGCTGTCTGGGTTTTGGCGGCTGCCACCTGGGTTTCCAGTTGGTTGGAATCGGCAGAAAGGGTGGCGATCTGGTTGGCCGCTTCGGTCAGACGGACCTGATTTTGTTCCAATTGCAGGCTCATCGCTGTCAGAATGATGTCGGGCGGCTCGTTGGTTAAGACCACCACCTCCTCTCCCAATGGGGTCGGGGTGGCTGTCGGGGCAAGCGTAGCCGTTGGCGCTGGCGTATCTTCAGCCGTTGTTGGCTGGGGCGGATCATCCACTGTCGGCTGGAGTGGGGCAGGATCCTCCACGGCGGCAATCGGTTGTGGGGTCAGGGAAGCGCAGGCTGCCAGCAGCAGCACGAGGAGTAACAATACTGGTAATGATCTTTGAGTCATAAACACCTTTATCTTTCACTGCGGGGTATATTTGAGGATTTGTCAGCCCACAGTTTGAGGACGGTTTAATTATAGTCAATTTCCAGATTCCCACCGGGAATGGACATCACTTCCTTTTCAGGATTAATGATCGGAGATCAACGGATTTATCGCTGGGGAGGATGGCTGTTGGGTAAGTTGAACTTTAGCAATAGTAGGGATCATTAATGATTCATTATACACAATCCCTTGCTATTATGTAGAACGCTCGGTATAATATTGTTTGGAGAAGTTATGAATACACGCGAAAAGATCATTGAAACAACCTGTAATTTACTGGAATTGCAAGGCTACCACGCCACTGCGATGAGCCAGATCGTTGAGCAGAGCGAATCTCCTCGAGGGTCAATGTATTATCATTTTCCAGGAGGGAAAGAAGAACTGGCCGAAGCCGCAGTTATCCAATCAGGAGATGTTTTTTCAAGTTTGATAACTGAAAATTTCAGAGAAGATATCCCTGTCGCACAAGCTGTTGAAGCCTTCATCTTGGGTGTTGCAGTGGGGGTTGAACGATCTGGATTTAGTTCCGGCGGCCCGCTGACTGCGATTGCGATGGAAACTGCAACCACCAATCAAAAAATCAATCTGGCTTGCCGGGAGTCGTTCACTAAAATTCAGGACGCTTTCAAAGCAAAATTGATCAAAGCCGGCATGGATGATGAAAAGGCTATCGAGTTATCAGTTTTCATTACTTCTGCTATCGAGGGCGGGATCATACTCAGCCGCACTCATCACTCGAGCGATCCGATCAGGGTCGTCTCAAAAAATCTAAAACACTTACTAAAGGATATATAAATGACAGATAAAATATTGATTTTTGGAGCCTTAGGGCGGATGGGCGGTTCGATCATCAAGGCATTGCCAGCCGATACACCGATTCGAGCTGCGGATATTTCTGTGGACGGGAATTATCCTGATAATGTAGAACCATTTTTATTCGATTTCAATCATCCCCCAGTAGATCTATTACCGCTGTTTGAGGATGTGTCCCGGATGTTCCTCTTGTGGCCGCCAGGCGTAGATGTTAAAGAATTCGATGGCCCCTTTGATCACCGCCGCCGCAGATCATGGCGTGGAAAAAGTGGTATTCCTTTCTATATTAGAGGCTGACCGATTGAAAATTGTGCCCCACTGGTCCGTAGAACAATTGCTGGAAGCCTCCGGAATGGATTGGGTATTCTTGCGCTCAGCCTACTTCATGCAAAACCTTAGCGGGATCCATGCCCCGGAGATCCGGGAAACAAATCAGGTATTTATTCCCGCAGGAAAGGGCGATATTGGGCTTGTGGATGTTGAGGATGTAGCCGCAGTTGGTGCAAAGGCGTTGCTTGATGGATATAAAAATATTGCTTACAGCCTGACAGGTCCAGAGGCGCTGACATTCGCGGGCATCGCTGATCAACTTTCAAAGGGTTTGTCAAAACCGATTGAATACACCAATCCCGGGATTCTCAGGTTTATTCGCCAAATGGTTAGGCGTGGCGTACCGTTTGGTTTGGCAATATTCATGGTAATAGAATATTCTGCTACAAAATTGGGAAAATCCGGGTTGGTCACATCTGAAGTTGAAAATTTATTGGGACGGCCAGCCAGCCCACTTGGTGAGTTTATTTCAGACCATCTGTCAGTCTGGCAATCGTAAACATTATCAATAGTAAGGAGATTAAAAATGAAATTAGTGATTTTTGGCGCCACTGGTGGTACAGGAAAACATCTTGTGCGCAAAGCATTGGAGGCTGGACATGAAGTCACAGCTTATGTGCGCACTCCTTCAAAAGTGGAGAGCAAACATGAAAATTTAACCATTGTACAAGGGGAAATTGCAGATCAGGCTGCCGTCTCCAGAGCGATAGCTGGTGTTGATGCCGTGGTGAGTGCTCTGGGGGCTGTGCGTGGGGGTTCTCCTCATGTGATGCTTCCGGCGGCAGAATCTGTCGTTGCCGGGATGAAAGAGTATGGCGTCAGGCGGGTGATTTGGGCGACAGGTGCGGGTGTCTCTGCGGAGCAAGATAAACCTGCGTTCATGAACAAGTTCATCGGTTTCTTGCTCAAGCTGACCGCAAAGGAAGTCCTGGAGGATTCGATGGCGGGGGTCGAGGCGCTCAAAGCCAGCGGCCTGGACTGGACGATTGTGCGCGGCCCGATGCTGACCGATCAACCTGGCAGCGGTAAGTTCCGCATCGGGTATGTTACCTCGGAGATGGGGCGCACCTTATCCAGAGAGAATTTTGCGGAAGGGATGTTGCAGCAAATTCAAAGTGATGAATGGCTGCGCAAGATGCCTGCCCTGAGTGATTTGTAGTTTTCAGCAGAAGAAAATGCAACAAAACAGCCGAATGGCGGTTTTGTTTTTGAGGGGAATGACCCGTTCCGCACCATGATTTTTGAGTTATTTGGATAGTATCAGGGTGCTCTACTTATCAGTGGATTATGTGGCCTGTCGAATTATCCGACTAACCAATTGCGAATAAGATGAAATTGTTGATCCAGTGAGGGAGCAATGATGACCATAATGATCGAGTAAGGTTGACAAATAATGCAAAAATTACCCCGTAGAAGAATATCGTCACAAATAGTGAAAGCAGCTCCAGACCACGAAGGTTTTCTAAGATCAACCATTGGGGCAAATGTAGAAGAGCGAATGCGAAGGAACTCATTGCCGTTGCTCTTATCACTCCCAGTACAGCTTTCAGCTCTTGTAACAGGACACCACGAAAAAAAAGCTCCTCTGCTAATGGTGATCCAATAATAAAATTTACCCAGACAGAAAACCCTGTTGGAAATTGGAACGAACCCTGGCTGGCATCAATGCCAATCAACCGAGATATTGAGAAATATAGGATTGCAATGCTGCCGCCAAAAATAACCCCGCGCCCCCAATTCTTGCGTAATGAAAAGTAGTCGAAAAAGGTTTTTTCGCGAGGTCCCAGATAATAGAAAATTACTGCCGGTATGAAAACGATGGATACCCTGGCAATTGCTCTTATTGTTGAAGCGGCAAAAAATTGGGGCCACACCTCCATAAGAAGACACCAGATTGTCCAACAGCCGATAACGACTAATGTATATACCCCACATCGAGTTATGGTAGCGATAGACTGCTTGTTGTTGAGCATTTTGAAATATTCTCAGGCAAATAAGTAGTAGGCAAGTTCTATTCAGATTTATCTTATAGAAGTTGATTCCCGGGAAATCAAATTAATTTAAAACCGCCATTCGGCGGTTTTGCTTTTGTGGGCGCGGAGAGACTCGAACTCACGACCTCTTCGGTGTAAGCGAAGCGCTCTAACCAACTGAGCTACGCGCCCGAAATTGTGCAGGCAGAATTATACCTCATTAGTTGGCAGCGGGAAGTAGGAAGTAGGAAGAAATTGGGATAGCAATTAAGTTACTTTCCTGCTCACTCGGTGACAGGTCAAAAATCACTGATTTTTCCCTGCAAAGAAATTTGCCACCGACAAACAAGTATGCTATATTGTTTGTATGTCGTATGAAGACCGAATCCGCGAACACCGCGCCAAAATGTCCAAGAGTTTTTCGCGCCTGGCTGATTATCTTTTGGATAACTATGTACAAGGCGGCCTTGATGACCGCCACTGAGCTGGCCCATCAGGTCGATGTGGATGCCGCCACCGTTGTTAGATTTGCCCAACGGCTGGGGTACGACGGTTTCCCCCAATTACAATCCGAGATCAAGGATAAGGTCAAGCAGGATCTGCTGGTCAGACCTGAAGTCACAGCCGACCCCAATAGCTTCTGCCGGCGTGGTTAGCAACACGATTGGCAAGATGCAGGCAGCAGTCGAACGCGTTGGCAAGATGCTGGATGTGGATGCCGTCGGCAGGCTGGTTAAGCAGATCGGCGCATCCCGCCGGGTGATCATCGTCCCTGATGGGCTGGGGCAGGTGGCAGCCTATAATCTGCTCAGCTTATTGGAGCAGGGCGGGTTCCTGGTTTCGATTGTCCAGCCGGGTGTCGTCGACTTGGCCCGGACGATGCTGACTGCCAGCCGTGATGATCTGGTAATCGCTGTGGATGTGGCCGGCGCCAGCCCGTACATTGCCCGCGCCCTCTCAGAAGCAGACCGGATGGGTATTGATACTGCCGCCATTGTTGGCGCGGCATCGCACCAGTCCGGATTGGAAGCGGATATCGTCATCGCCGCACAGAACCAGTCCGAGGTCAGTATGTCAATCGTCGCCATGGATATGGTGCTCTATACCCTGGCAGAAGCTCTCCAGTGGAAGTACCCTGATCGGTTTGCCGGGAAAGAAGCCGCCATTGAAGCCGTTTTTGAGCGGATCAGCTCCGGCGGCAAGTAACCCCCCTTATTCAAAGGAGTATCCATGAGATTTGTGCGTTTCCGCGACCAGAATGCGTGAGAAGCGCAGTCTGGTTGGATCTTCGAGGACAAGGTCGGCCTGCTGCAGGGAAATCTGTTCGATGAATATCAACGCCAGGAAGCCGGGATTCCCCTTGCGGATGTGAAATTGCTCGCCCCGGTACAGCCTGGCAAGATCATCTGTGTGGGACGGAACTATGCCGCCCATGCCGCCGAGCATGATGTCGAGGTCCCTGAATATCCGCTGATCTTCTTGAAACCACCCACCTCCATCATCGGCCCTAATGAACCGATTATTCTTGCCGCCTCAATCTCAGCAGGTAGAACATGAGGGAGAACTGGCTGTGGTGATCGGCAAGCGCGGCCGCTGGCTGCAGCCTGATGAGGCGATGAGGATCGTCTTTGGCTACACGATCGCCAATGATGTCACCGCCCGGGACCTGCAGCGCAAGGACGGCCAGTGGACCCGGGGCAAGGGCTTCGATACCTTCTGCCCGGTCGGCCCCTGGATCGACACCGACTTCGACCCCACCGATTCGATGCTTTCTGTGCATGTCAATGAAGACTTGCGCCAGATGGCCCCCACCCGGGATATGGTCTTCCCGATCTCTACCCTGATCGTTTACATTAGCTCGATCATGACCCTGGAACCTGGCGACCTGATCCTCACCGGCACACCCTCCGGGGTTAGCCCGCTCGCTGCCGGAGACCGTGTCTCTGTGGCAGTCGAACGTCTGGGAGAATTGAGTAACCCGGTTCAGAAAGAGTCCCGCCGCGGATGAGGAGGTTTAGTCATGGAAAAGCACAGAGAGCAAGCCATCCGGATTGCCAAACTGATGCTGGATTTGAATCCGATCTATATTGATACCGAAACTACCGGTTTCGATGACCTTTGATACTCTGGTGGAGATCGCTATTCTGGATTCGGATGGCAGCCTGCTGTATGAAAGCCTGGTCAAGCCAAATAAACCGATCCCGGTGGCTGCCACACGTGTACATAAAATCACTGACGCGATGGTGGCTTTCTCTCCCACCTGGAAGCAGATCTGGCCCGAGGTGGAAGCTGTGGTGAAGGGCAGGGTAGCCGGGTTTCTACAATGCCGAATTTGACCTGCGCATGATCCGGCAGACCTGCGGATTGCACGGCATCCCCTGGGAGGAGGATTTGCTGGAAGATGATTTTTGTGTGATGGAGTTGTTTGCTCGATATCATGGCGCCGCCAGGCCGGTATCCAGGGCAGTATAAATGGCATAAATTGGCTTTCGCCGGTCAATATTTCAACATCCCGGAGCCAAACGCCCACCGCGCCAAGGACGATGCCCTGTTGACCAAACTGGTGCTAGAGAAGATGGCGGCCGATAAACCGTAGGTTGACCAATCGGCTTAAGCCTGCAACCGCCACCCTTTTTTTGGTGATGAGTGATTAAAGCATGGGGAGGGTTCCCTGATCCTTTTCAGAAGAACCCTCCCTATTGTGTTTAATTTAATAACTCAGTCTATCCGAAATACACCAGCAAAAGCCGGGCAGCAGCAGCCACCACACCGGCAATGATCCCCCCCACCATCGCGCCGTTGTACCCCTTGCTGGACCCACCGATGTATCCTGCCACAATCCCAAGGATCAAGTTGACCCAGAGAAAGTCCAACCCGATCTGCAGCACCTGCTTGGAGAGGAACTGGTACCCGATCAGCCACCCCGCTGAAATTCCGAGAAACAGCACCGCTACATAAGCGAATGTACTGAGCATCAATCCTGTGAGTATATTTCCGAATGTTTTCATAGCCTCTTCCCTCGCTGATAAAAATTCTGGTTAACCATACCGTGAATTGAGAAATTTTACCAGAAAGCCTGAATGGGTAAAATGTCATGGGTGAGAAATCTCATCGTTAAGAACCTGACAAAAAAACCCTCACAAAAAAGTGAGGGTTTTCTGTCGGGGCGAGAGGATTCGAACCTCCGACCTCTTACACCCCATGCAAGCGCGCTAACCGGACTGCGCCACGCCCCGATACTGTGACCGGCTGCCTCAAATTGGGGTGGAGACAGCCGATCTTTTGTTAAGCCCGGTTATTATATCAACCCTGCCAGAATAATACAATCCCTGATTTAGGATTGAGCGGTTCAGGTGCTTTCTGCTTCACTACTGCCGGGCTAATTGCGATCTTGTCTCAATGCTTCAACCTCGGCAGAGAGCCGGTCGATCTCATCCATAAGCATCTCAATCCCGGTTGACCCTGTCGGATTGCTGCCGCTCTTTTTGAGGATCTCAAACATTTCCAGATATTCCTTGCGGGTTTTGATCTCCCTGGGTAATCCAACACCGGACAGTCTT
Organism: uncultured Chloroflexia bacterium; assembly: GCA_963722735.1. Taxonomy (GTDB): domain Bacteria; phylum Chloroflexota; class Anaerolineae; order Anaerolineales; family UBA11579; genus UBA11579. Next base: position 96,551 of record CAVROH010000003.1, on the reverse strand, counting down.
TCGATCAGGTGATTGTCTCGGGTGAATAGGGAATCATTCAACAGCGTTTTGGTATCCCAAAGCTTGACCCCGTGGCTGTAGGAAAAATCGATCAGGTGGGTGTGCCAGTTGTATTTCGTAAATTCCTCTTCTATCCTGGGCAGTCGGAAATCGAAGATCTTGCTTTTGATCTGGCTCAGGGATCTGTACGGGTAGTGCTTCATCACAAATTTGATTGGATAGACGCGTTGGTTCTTAAATTGAATATGGTGCCCCCCCGAAGATTCCAGGTCGTAGTTTTTTTTCTGGTCAACTTTCCAGGCATTAATCCTTAAAAATGCACCGGGCATTTTGGGATATTCAAAATGGGTAAAGAAAAATTTGGGATTAATTCCAGCCTGATAACCTGGTTTTATGGGTCGGTAGTCACACACAGTGAAATCTATGGCGTTGAATCCAAGCGCGTCAACGATCTTGATCCCATCCAGCAACGAAACATTCTCCCACGGCGAAATTCGCAATTCGTCCGCATCCACATGGATGGCCCAATGGAAATCCGTGGTTAGGGCATATTCCCTTTTGTGGGTAAGGATTTCTTTCCATTTGTATTGATCGCTCTTGCCCTCCCGCGGGAATCTTTCGACTGTAACCCTTTCATCGTCGCTGAAAACTTGTTTTATTTTGTTGAATGTCCCATTATTGGACCAGTTATCCACGATATGGACATACAAGCCTTGATCCAGGTGATGCTGGATGCTTGCAACGGCGATGTCTTTTTCGTTATACACGCTCATGATGGCAACAGCTTTCAGATCTGCGGTGCCGGCTGTTTCAAACCCATTCATTCTGCCGCCGATATAAACAGTTGTGGATTTTTCGAGCTGCTCATTGTTGTTTACGGAATGTCCCCAAAAACCTTCTTTGAATGTAAATGACCTGAACAGGGAGTTCAATTCCTCGCTGCTCCATTCCCTGAAGTGCCAGGGGTTTTTGGGTGGACCGTAGTCACCGATCCCCCTGAATTCTTGTCCGGTCTGGCGTGGAAACGATTACAAATTGAGCCAACCTGGAAAGCTTGGACAGGTACTTGAGAAAATTGCTGGGATCTTGCAGGTGCTCAATGACATCGGCGCAGATTACCACGCTGTTCTCGATCACTTCATCATCGAGAGCAGGGGATTCATTTTCAAGGTTGATGCTGATTACTGTTGAACCCGGGTTATTCGTCTCAAAGACTTCCAAATTTGGTCCGTAATCGATCCCGATCTTTTGCGCTCCCTCCGGGAAGTCCATTACCTTGACGCCATTACCGCACCCAATATCGATCAGATATCTGGAATTCAGCCGTTCGCAGAGATATTTCGCAAATTCATAGATATGTGGTTGAAAGATTCGTTCGGTTTCCTGGTCCGGAAAAGGCTCAACGCTCTCGCGGTGATGGTAGTCGGGTTTGATTTGCCACATAATACGTGCTCCGCATTTCTTTAGGTTTCTAGATCGATGAGTTCAGTCTACCAATTATAATCTAACTGATGGATGACCAGCGTTCAACCCCGCACTTTTTGCTAGCTAATTGAATTACTGGTTATAATAAATTTGTACAAAAGAAGAATTAAAATCAGAACCAGCCGGCGTTCATCATCCAGTTGGCTGGCTGCAGATCAGGAGCATTGGCTTGAGTAAAACAGTCATATTCCATATTGGGATTCGAAAGACAGCAACTACCTCGATCCAGGATGTCATGTTGGCGCACCGAGATCGCTTATTAGACCGTGGGATCTATTATCCCAAAGCAGGATTGCGCGGCTCCGCTCACCATGGAATTGGTTTTGATCTCCTCGGTGACCCAAGATTTGATCCGCTCACAGGTGGTTTGGCCGAGGCTGTTGAAGAGTTTTCAAAAGTGGATGCTGAAACCATTTTGATTAGTTCAGAAGAGCTGGCTTTCCTTACACTTGAGGAGTTGCAGAGGTTAAAAGCCGCCTTCCCGCCTGATACCCGCTTCAAAATTCTGATTTATCTGCGCAGACAGGATCTCTGGCTCCAGTCATTATGGACCATGTGGGTAAAAACAGGGTTCAGTGTGGACACGATGGAGGATTTCATCTCCAAGGCGATAGGTCAGGAGATCGATGAAAATGATACGTTGTCCGAATTTATCCTGGTGCGGTCTGATCCGGATTACAGCCGCAGGATTATTCGTTGGGAGCAGGTATTTGGAAAAGAAAATCTGGTTGTCCGGGTGTTTGAGAAAGGGCAAATTCGGGAGAATAACATTATTGTTGATTTCCTTTCTGCGATCGGTGAGGATGATTTAGATTTACAAGTTGATACGATGAAAAATATCTCTCCCTCGGCCAAAACACTCGAAGTCATCCGATATTATGTCAAATGGATAGGTGTGGTAGAACTCAAGGTATCCCCTTGTCCAAATAGTCTGGTGGCACAATTTATTCAATGGTATGCGGATCGGCATGGCTGGAATGGAAATAAATTTAACGGCATAACCAAGGAAATCTATGATACGCTCATGGAGAGATATGCTGAATCGAACCGGGAGATTGCCAATCGGTATTTTGGCCGTGATGAACTCTACCTGGAGCCATTTAATCCTTTGCCAATCACAAAATTCCACATCAACCTCTTGAAGGATAGAGAAGCCACGGACCTGTCAATATTTGTGGTGAAACAGCTTACACAAACAAAACGGGCTCTCAATTCCATTGCGGAAAGACATGGATACGATCTGGTTCCTAAGTAAGATTGGGAGCAATTCTGCTATCCTGAGCCTCCTGACCGCCCCTGGCGAGATAATGACAAAAAACTCATCCAGAAATCCAACTCCTTCCTACAAGTCGTAGGGCATTTCTGCTTTGCAAGCATTAGAATATTTTACATTGCCTTGACACCCTGATTTAGGATTACCACTTAGATCATTGTAGAATAGGATAAAACAAGGAGTAGTTAATATGAAGGCCAAAATCCTGGCAATGGTTGAAGTTTGCGCTGTTTTCCTTCTGATGGTCTTTATTTTCCGATTTGTTCAATCCTGGCCGTTTGTGATGGAGTCGACAAGATGCTGTGGGTGGTCGGCTTCTCCCAGGATATGCTGCATTGCTTATCGCTTCTGTGACCGTTTACATCTTCAGAGTTCCGCGGTGGTCACCCCCAGAATTTACTCAGAAGCTCAAATATCAATCAGAGATCACCGCACAGGGTTTCTTCCCTGTCTTGGTCCTGAGTATTGTCCTTGGCTGGATTGATTGGAGGCAATGGTTTGGGGCGGTCCTGATCTCCGCCATCGAAATCGGTCTGCTTTTCTGGTTTGCCTATCTAGTGAAAAATAAACAACCCTCATGGCAAAAAATAGGCCTCGTTGGTGGATTGATCCTCCTTCCGGCTGTATCTATGATCTCTACCCGGCTCGCGGGTGTCATCCTTGCGGTGGTTTATTTCTATCTCTTTGTCGCTTTAAGTGAAGAGATCCTCTTCCGGGGATACATCCAATCAAGGTTAAATTCAGTCTTTGGTCAGCCCCTGGATTTCTTTGGCATCCCTTGGGGATGGGGATTGGTGATCTCCTCGATGCTATTTGGCTTCTGGCACTGCGGGTGGCAGACTGGTGTCTTAAGGTGGCCGCACGTTCTGTGGACCTTTTTCGCAGGTTTGATCTTTGGGCTTGTCCGAGAAAAGAGTGAGGGTGTCCTTGCGCCTGCCATCTTACATGGCATTATGAATTATGGTCCTCAGGCAATCCTGTTTTATCTAATCTGGGGTTGATGATCGGCTAGTCTCTGGAGGCAGATCAGTTACCTGATCTCTGTGCCTTGTGATTAATTTATGGGAGAATGATTCATCGGGCTACTTCCCCGCGGTCTTCTGTTTCTTTAAGCTTGCCGGTGAAGACCAGGGCAGAGGTGACCGCCAGCATGGCGGACAGCAAGCCGATCAGGTACTTCTTCTTTCGAAGCGCAGAGATGCTCATTACGCCCAATCCCACCGTTGTTGGCCCATTCACCTTCCGGACAATTTCATCTGCCCGGTTCAGGCTGCTGCCTCTTGATACCAACGTCCATTTCAAGATTACGCCGCCGTCCAGTCCTGGGATTGGCAGCAGCCCTCCGATTGAAAGGAAGGTATTCATCCAGGTGCCTGCCTCGCCAACGTCTCGCCAAACACTTTCAGGGGGAGATAACCATTTGACCAGCCACCATATCGGCAGCATCAGCAGGTTGAATAGCGGCCCGCCAACCGCCCGAGTGATGTGCTGGCTGGGGGATACCTCTGTATCGTTGATCTCAAAATAGACCAGCAACGGCATCCCCCAGGTAATCCGGATCGCATCCACCGGGTGACCGACCAGTTTTGCCGTCGCGGCATGGGCCAGATTGTGCAGCCACTCGGAACCGAGCACCACCGGCACGGTTAGCGCTCCGACGGCCAGACGCTGCCCCCAGCTTCTATCCGGCCGGCGCTGCCCGGCGATATACACCATCAGACCCCACACTAGGATCTGCGTCAGCGGCCACCAGGTACGGTCTTTGATCACCAGCGGGGCGTCAAAGAGCCGCCCGACCTCGGTGACTTCCTCTCCTGGGGAAACGACATCCGGTTTGATAAATGCATTTGTCTTTTGTGCCATGATCTGATTATATAGAAGTGGGGAACCAAAGTCCATAGGGAGAAGATTAGCTTCATTTGTGAAAAAAAGGATAATCTTGACATTGCCTCCTGATTTCCGCTATACTGAAGGAAATAGCCAACCGACCGGTCGGTAGGGAGACGCATGTCCAAAGAAGCCATTCTCGAAGCTGCTGCCCAGATCATCCGCGAAAAAGGATACCACGCTGCCTCGATGTCCGATATCGCTGCTGCCGTGGACCTGAGCAAAGCCACGCTATATTCCCACATTGATAACAAACAATCCATCCTCGTCGCCTTGCTGGACCGACGCCCTGGACACGCTTATCGAAGACATCCAGCCGATAGCGGCTGCGGAAATCCCTGCCGACGAAAAGTTCCGGCGAGCGATGCACTGCTTCCTCAGCTACATGTCCGAGAACCTCGATCTCTCCGCTGTCCTCTTACTTGAACACCGCTCACTTGATCCGGAGATGCGTGCAGTGCACATCCCCCGCCGGGACGAATATGAAAACTACTGGCGTCAGATCATCCAGGAGGGCGTCGATGCCGACCTTTTCAATGTGGAGGATCCCGGCCTGTCTGCCAAAGTAGCTTTAGGAGTCGCAAGCTGGACGGTGATGTGGCTCAATCCTGATGGCCGCCTGTCTGCTGAAGAAATTGCCAACCAATCTGCCGATATCTTGCTGAACGGCTTTTATCAAAGGTAAATGGGTCAGAAAAAAAGGAGAAGAAGATGTACTCATTTGAACCCTCTGAAGAACAACAAATGCTAATTGATGTCGCCAGGCGGTTTGCCGAGAAAGACCTCCGGCCAGCCGCCCACGAAGCAGAAGAGCACCGCGGCTTCGAGCCCGGCCTGATCGAAAAAGGCTGGGAGCTGGGCGTGCTCCAGGCCTCCGTGCCGGACGAATACGGTGGCTTTGGCGAGCGGTCGGCGCTCACCAGCATCCTCGCTGCCGAGGAGCTTGCCTGGGGAGACCTGGCCGGAGCGTTAGCGATCATGGCACCGTCCCTGTTCGTTACCCCCGATCCTGTTAGCGGGCACCGAGGAGCAGAAAACGCAAGTATCTGCCCCCGGTGCTGGAAGCCGAATGGCAGCCTTACACCGCCGCCCTCACTGAATACCGCTACGATTTCGATCCCAACGATCTCAAGACCACTGCGCTCAAGGATGGCGGGAATTACGTCCTCAACGGGGTGAAATGCGCCGTCCCCTTTGCCGATCAAGGCCGAAGCGATGATCGTGTATGCTAACCTGGATGGTGTCACCCAGGGATTTATTCGTCCCCGCCGGACTTGGAGGGCTTCGAGATCGGCGAGCAGGACAAATACATGGGCCTCAATGCCCTGCCGCTTTTCACGGTCAAATTGGATGGTGTCAAAGTGCCGCTGGCCAACCGCCTCGGCGGAGAGGACGGGCACGACTTTGCCCCGCTGCTGGCATCTTTCCAGATCTCCATGGCCGCCCTGGCAGTCGGGATGGCGCGGCCTCCTGTGAATATGCCAGCGATTATGCCAAGGAGCGCTTTGTGCTCGGATCCTTACATTGCTCAGAAGCAATCGATTGCCTTCATGCTTGCCGAGATGGCTACCGAAGTCGAAGCCATCCGCCTGCTCACCTGGGAGGCTGCCTGGCAGCTGGACAACGGCGATGAAGGGGCCGCCCATACTGCTTATCTGGCCTATATGGGGGCGGTTGATATGGTCTATGATCGTCACAGATCGGGGGGTGCAGATCCTTGGCGGCCATGGCTATATCCGTGAGCATCCAGTGGAATTGTGGTACCGCAACGCCCGTGCCATCTCCGCCCTCACCGGCCTGGCGATTGTGTAGGAAGGAGCGAAAAGATGATTTCATTTGAAAAATCGAAAGCTGTCACCCAGTCCCAATATCTCACCAAGACCGTGGCCGATAATATGATGCGCCCGGTCTCCCGTCACTTTGACGAGAACGAAGGCGAGATCCCCTGGGACTATATTGAATTCATGCATGCGGCTCTCAAAGGGGATGGGGTCTGCCAATCTGGCTAGTGCCACCCAAGAAGAGAAGCCGAAGAGAAGAAAGAAAAGAAACCCCGCGCAGGCGTATATGGTCATGGCACACCAGATCGAAATGCTCTCCTGGGGAGATGCCGGGTTCTATCTGTGCACGCCGCGTGGCGGCTTGGGTTCCGCAGCTGTGGAAGCAGCCGGCACCCCCGAGCAGAAGAAAAATTCCTCAAAATCCTGGATGGGGATAAAGCCGATCTTCACTGCCATGGCGATCACCGAGGCAGATGCCGGCTCCGATAACTCGGCGATCATTGCCCGGGCGGTACTGGATAAAGAGACCAATGAGTGGATCCTCAACGGTGAGAAGATCTTTGTCACCGCCGGGCACAAAGCCATGATCGATACCGAAGGGTATACTGTGGTCTGGGCCACCCTCGATCCTGAGGCTGGGCGTGCCGGAATCCGCTCGTTTGTTGTCCCTGCCAATACCCCTGGGGTCAAGGTCACCAAGAAGGAGATCAAGCTCGGTATCCGCAGTTCCGACACAGTCACCATCGTGCTGGATGATGTCCGGGTGCCCTACGATCATATCCTCGGCAGTCCCGAGATCGAGAAGACCACCAAGGGCTTCAAAGGCGCCATGCAGACTTTCAATGTCACCCGCCCGTTGATCGCTGCCTCTGCCCTTGGGGATTGCGCGCGGCGCCCTGGAGGAGACCAAACGCCTGCTGGAAGAGCAGGGCGTGGAGCTCCGCATGGGGCTGCCGCGCAACAAGATGACCAATATCGAGCGCGATATCGTCGATATGGAGCGCATGCTGCGCTCCTGCTGGCTGCTGACCCTCAAAGCGATCTGGATGTCTGATAACAGCGCATGCCGAATGCCAAAGAATCGTCGATGAGCAAACTCTATGCCGGGGATGTGGTCACCAAGATCACCCAGAAGGCGGTTGAGATCCTCGGTCCGATGGGTTACTCCCGCGAGTTTCTGCTGGAAAAGTGGATGCGGGATGGCAAGATCAACGATATCTACGAAGGCACCGGTCAGATCAACCGCCTGGTGGCCGCCCGGGCACTGCTCGGATACCGCGGCAAAGACCTGCGCTAACCGGATAAGGAGGAATGATGAAATATCGAGTTGAACATGCTGTTGTGATCGGCTCCGGGACGATGGGAGCGGCGATCGCCGCCCACCTGGCCAATGCCGGAATCCGTGTCACCCTGCTGGATATCATCCCGCGGGAACTGACCGACAAGGAGCAAGCCCAGGGGCTTACTCTGGAGGATAAAGCCGTCCGCAACCGGATTGTCGAGGCTGGCCTGCAGGCCGCGCTCAAATCCCGACCGGCCAGCTTCTTCTCCCCTGAAGTCGCAAAAATGGTCACGATCGGCAACCTGGAAGATGACTTCGATGTGATCAAAGAGGCCGACTGGGTGATCGAGGTGATCATTGAGAACCTGAAGATCAAGCGGGGACTGTTTGAGAAGATCGACGCCATCCGCCCCGAGCATGCCATCATCAGCACCAATACCTCCGGGATCCCGATCCACTCGATCTGCGAGGGGATGTCGGAGGGATTCCGCCAGCACTTCCTGGGGACGCACTTCTTCAACCCGCCGCGCTATCTCAAGCTGCTGGAGCTGATCCCCGGCCCGGATACCCTGCCGGAGGTGATCGACTTCATCGCCAACCTGTGCGAGGTCAGACTCGGCAAGGGCGTGGTGATGTGCAAGGATACCCCCAACTTCATCGGCAACCGGGTCTTCTCGGTGGCCGGTGGATTTACGATGAAGTACGTGCTGGAGAACGACTACACCATCCCCGAAGTGGATGCCATCACCGGCCCGGCGATCGGGCGCCCCAAAACAGCCACCTTCCGCCTGCTCGACCTGGTTGGGCTGGATGTTGCTCACCATGTGGGCAAGAACCTCGCCCCGCTGATCGAGCATGACAAGACTGCCCAGGAGGTGCTCACAGCCGAGAAACCGGCTGAGCTCTCCAAGGCGATGATCGAGAAGAAATGGCTGGGCAACAAGACCAAGGTTGGCTACTACAAGAAGATCTTCGTGGACGGCAAGCGCGAGTTCTGGACGCTGAACCTGAAGACTCTGGAACATGAGCCCCCTGGAGATAAGATCCGCTTTGATTCGATCGGCAAAGTGCGGGGGATCGAGAAGCCGGGCCCGCGTATCAAGGCGCTTGCTGGAGGAGGACGACAAAGCCGCCAAACTGGCCCGTGCCCTCACCTACCAGATGCTGGCCTACTGCAGCCAGGTGATCCCCGAGATCGCCGACCTGCCGTCCTCGATTGATGATGCCCTCTGCTGGGGCTTCATGCACGAGATCGGCCCCTTCGAGATCTGGGATGCACTTGGTGTCGCTGATGCGGCTGAGAAGATGCGCGCCGAAGGATTTGAACCCGCCGCCTGGGTGGATGAGATGCTCGCGGCAGGCATCGAGACCTTCTACCAATATCAAGGGCGATCTCAAGATCGGGATCTACAACCCGGCTAAGAAGAAATACCAAGCCTTTGAGAAGCCGGAGGGAATCATCTCCCTGCCAGCCCTGCACATGGACGAGAAAGTAGTGGCCAAAAATGATTCTGCCAGCCTGGTTGATCTCGGTGACGGGATCGTCTGTGTGGAATTCCACTCCAAGATGAACACCTTCGACACCGATATCGGTGAGATGATCAATAAATGCCCTGGACCTGGCGGAGAAGCAGTTTGAAGGTATCGTCATCGGCAACCAGGGCCAGCACTTCAGTGCCGGCGCAAACCTTTTCCTGATCGTGATGCATGCCCAGCAAGGCCAATGGGATGAGCTGGAAGCGGTCGTTAAGGGCTTGCAGGATATGAACATGCGCATGCGCTACTCGCCTGTGCCGGTGGTGCTGGCCCCCTTTGGCTACACCCTTGGCGGTGGGGCAGAGGTGATGATGCATGCCAACCGGATCGTGAGCTCAGGGTTCCTGGTCACCGGCCTGGTCGAGGTCGGGATGGGGCTGCTGCCTGCTGGTGGCGGCACCAAGGAAATGGTTCGCCGGGTGGTCAACCCCGCCATGCGCACCCCGGATGCAGACGCAATGCCCTTCATCCAGCAGCTTTTCATGCAGATCGGCACCGCCAAGGTCGCCACCAGCCCGGTGGAAGCCCGCGAGTTTGGCATGCTCTCCCCGTATGACCGCATTGTGATGAATGATGATTACCTGCTGATGGAAGCCAAACGTGAAGCCCGCCATATGGCTGATTCCGGATATGTACCGCCTTACAAGGAACTGATCTACGCCGCCGGGCGGGATGTGCTCTCCACCCTGAATGTGGGGGTGTGGATGTTCGAGCAGGGCAAGTACATCAGCGAGTATGACGGTGTGGTCGGCCAGCATGTCGCCCAGGTGCTCACCGGCGGCAATATCAGCCAGCCGCAGTGGGTCGATGAGCAGTACTTCCTCGACCTGGAACGCGAAAAGTTCCTCTCGCTGTGCGGAAATCAGAAAGACCCAGGAGCGCATCTGGCACTTCCTGGATACTGGCAAACCGCTGCGGAATTAAGGAGAAGAGAAATGGCAAAAATTGAACGAGACCCACAATTTGACCCGGTGATTGTCGCCGCAAAACGCACCGCAGTCGGCAAGGCCAAGAAAGGTGCCCTGGCCAGCGTCCGCCCTGAGGATCTGGGCGCGGCGGTGATCCAGGCAGTATTGGCAGAAGTCCCTCAGGTAAAACCCGAGCAGTTGGATGATGTCCTGATCGGCTGCGCGATGCCGGAAGGCCCCCAGGGATTGAACCTGGCTCGTCGTGTGGCAATCCGCGCCGGCTTGCCGGTGGAAGTCCCGGCGGAGACGGTCAACCGCTTTTGTTCGTCCGGACTGCAAACCATCGCCCATGCTGCCCAGGGGATCATGTCCGGGATGATCGAGATCGCCCTTGCTGGCGGGATCGAGTCCATGTCGATGGTGCCGATGACCGGCTTAAACTCACCCCCAACCCGACCCTGGCGGTGGAGTACCCCGAGATGTATGTCAATATGGGGATCACCGCTGAGAACGTGGCTGATGAATACAATGTCAGCCGGGAAGACCAGGATGAGTTTGCCTATCACAGCCACCGCAAGGCAGCGGCCGCCCTGGCTGAAGACCGCTTCGGCCCGCAGATCGTCCCTATCGAGGTGGAGATAGTCTCCCCTGGTGAACACGGGAAGGAAATCGTCACAAAATTTATCCACCGGGTGGATGAAGGTGTGCGCGCCGATACCACAGTGGAAGGCTTGGAAAAATTGCGTGCAGTCTTCAAGGAGGGCGGCACGGTCACGGCTGGAAATTCTTCTCAGACGAGTGACGGCGCCGCGATGATGATGGTTATGTCGCTGGCCAAAGCCCGAGGAGTTGGGGCTGAAACCGCTTGCCCGGCTGGTCACTTATGCCGTTGGCGGCGTCCGCCCGGAGATCATGGGCATCGGACCGATCGCGGCGATCCCCAAAGCGCTTAAACTTGCGGACATGAAACTCGACGAGATCGAGCTGATCGAACTCAACGAGGCATTTGCTTCCCAATCCGTGGCTGTGATCCGCGAGGTAGGCATCAATACCGAGATCACCAATGTGAATGGCGGGGCGATTGCCCTTGGTCACCCGCTGGGCTGCACCGGCGCCAAACTCACCACCCAACTGCTTTATGAGATGGAACTGCGCGATGTAAAATACGGTATGGTGACCATGTGCATCGGCGGTGGGATGGGCGCGGCCGGCATCTTTGAACGTATTTCAAGTGTCGTTGCGAGCTAGACGCAACCTAGTTGCTTACGGCGAACCAATCTCGCTTTATTTGAAAATACGAAAATAGGAGATAAAAATGGCAATTACAATCGAAGAACTGTTTGAGAAATTACCCGGTGCATTCCTGCCGGAGAAAGCCGGAGACCTGGATACGATCATCCAGTTTGTGCTCACCGGTGAAGAAGCCGGCGACTGGGCGCTGGTGATCAAGGATGGAGCTGTCAAGGTGGAGAAGGGGAAACTTGAAGATGCTTCCATGGCCCTCAGCGCTGACTCCCAGGACTACAAGGACATCGTCACCGGCCGGCTAGCCCCGATGAAAGCCTTTATGGCGGGGAAGGTCAAGCTGGAAGGCAACCTCAATATGGCGATGAAATTCGCCGAGATGTTCAAATTGAGCTAGAGCAAATAGTTTTGTTTTAAAAAGGAGGGGAGTTTACGACTGGATACGATCGTGAACTCTCCTCCGATGAATTTAAACCCTGGAAAAAGGGTGAGAAAAGCCATGTTGTGGTAGTAGGGGGCAAAAGAGGAATTAAAAACCTGGAATCGAGGAAAATCTTTGAGCTACTGAATCCAGGTAATTGTTAATTTGGTTGATTTCGCGCAGTAGATGTTGTATTATCAACTCACTGGGCTTCTAGTCATAAGATATGGGTATCCACGGCTAGCAGAGAATACAATCCTATTTTCTATTGATTATCAACCATCCTGCGAAATGACTGCCATGAACAGAAAAAACTTATCCGGAAAAACTTTATCCCAGACGTTCCTAATTATCCTGCTAGTATTAACAGCATGCACTAATACACACAGATCAGATGATCCGCAAGGGACAAATGTCAACTCTAATCCACAATTTACCATAGAATCTGGAACTCTTGTTCAAACAGAAGCTGATAGTAACCGCGAAGATATCGCCATCGCATTGGTCCAGGCCAAAGTAAGGGATGTGGGTGGATACGACCAATCAGTAACAATTCTCGTAAAACAGGAAACTTCTGTGATTTCCCTACCCGGATTAAAAATGTATTCTGCGACACCAATGGTTGTAGATATTCCAGATGACCGTTGTGCCATTTATGGCGAAGAAATCTGGTGCTTTCAAGAGGCCTTGCAGAATATTATCAAGCAATTTTCCCTCGGCTCTAACCCAGGACAACTGAGTAATGATGAATGGCTCGGACTGATTGCCTTTTTTACTTACACAATACCGATAAATGGCCCGGAAGATCTGGAAAATATACCAAGTTCCTTGCTAGACAATGAACGGATAATGATAACTGAACCTCAAATCAGTCGATCTGAGATAGGAGGCATCGAAATCTCTTTCTATTTTGAGGTTATAGATTATATGGGTCATGGTGATCTGTCACTAAATATCCTTGATGCTGTTGTAACAGAGGATAATTTAATCTTCATTGAACATCGTGAAGTTTGGGTCAGTCCCGGTTCTGAATAACCAGGTATTCCAATAAATGAAAAAACACGGAGGGTTTTTTCCATCCGTGTTTATCTTTGTTCATCTGTGGTTTGTTTTAGGTTTAGAACAATCCCCAATCTGCGCCGGTGCCTTCTTCCATGAAGGCCATATCCCATAGTTCCATCCCCATCTCGACGCTGGTTTCTGCCTTCAGTACCTCTTCCACCTTGCTGCGGGCTGCCTCGAGGATGGCAGGTGCGTAGGGGCAGAAGGGTGTCGTCATGATCATCTTGACGTTGGCGGTGTTCTCATCCTCGTCAAGTGCAACCTCGCGCACCAGTCCCAGTTCGATGATGTTCAACCCAATTTCTGGGTCGATCACTTCGCGCAATCCGGTATCCACATGTTCGACAAGTTCGGGGTGGGTGGATTCGATCGTCCACACGGGGGTTCTTCGGGGGTCCTGTGATTTACCGGGCATTTTTTTCCTCCTCTGAGAATTTGATCTCAGTGATCGGTGGGGTAGGGGTTTGATAGGAGCAGTACTGGTCTCCGCTGAGTACACAGTGGATTTTTTCGACCTTGGTGGCGAGGATCCTCTCGATGATCGCCTGGTCTACCATGCAGATTTCAGGGTGTTCTTCACCGACATGCTTATAGGGGCAGCTGATCCCTTTGATCTCATATCCGCCTCATTTGGGGTGATCTCGATGGTGAAGCCTTCCGCCTCCAGCATTTTGGTGATCAATTCCAGCCGTTCCTCGAATTCCAGCCGGCTCAGATCGATCTGGGCGGTGTGGTCATCGACCATATCGGCGGCGATCTCCCGGAACAATTTGGTACCGTGGTTCTGGCAGCGCGCCTTTTAGCTGCTCCAAGCAGGCGGATCGAGAGGGTCAGGTAGCGGGTGGGGAATTCTTCCATCCCCGATTGGGTCAGGAAATAAACTCGTTTGGGCGTCCCACGCTGCCTTTAACTTCTTCAGATCGAGATCTGGCCGAGTGATTCCAGCTTGGCAATGTGGTGCCGCACCGAAATAGGGTGGATGCCCACCTCTTCAGCCAGTTCATTGATCGTGGCCCGCTGTTTTTGCAGCAGAATATTTAGATACCTGTTCTCTTGTGTTATTCATTTCCCTTATAAACCACTTGTTACCCGGCTGCCAATTTCTCGTCTCTCAGGTAAGATTTTTGCCCCTGTACGGCTCGATGTATCAGAACCAAAACCAAGCCAACCGCCATGATTTTTCGCTGGCAGTATACCATCCGGCTGGGAATCGTGTCAATAATTAAGAATTTTATCATAAATATTGACTTTAATCCCGATGTTTTGCTATAATTCGGGCTGTTTGTTTGACGAAACACAAGGAATAAATTATAATCATCCAGTTTTGAAATTATCCTTGGATAAATAAGGAGAATAAACTCAATGGCAAAGTTGGAAATCAAGAATCTGCATGTGAATGTATGAAGATACTGAAATTCTGAAAGGGCTGGATCTGACCGTTAATCAGGGTGAAGTGCATGCCATCATGGGGCCGAATGGCAGTGGTAAGTCCACCCTGGCTTATGCCCTCTCCGGGCATCCCACTTATGATGTCACCGATGGGGAAGTTCACCTGGGCGATGAGAACCTGCTCGAACTGGATGCCGCATGAACGCTCACAGCGGGGTCTGTTCCTGGCCTTCCAGTATCCGGTAGCGATCCCTGGTGTGACCCTGGCTAACTTCCTGCGCACGGCAATCAACTCCCGCCGCAAAGCTGATAATCCCGAAGATAAAGGTATCCCGATCCCGGAATTTCGCAAAGCTGCTGAAAGAAAAGATGGATCTGCTGAAGATGGATCACACCTTCGCTGGCCGCTATCTGAATGATGGTTTCTCCGGTGGCGAGAAGAAGCGTGCCGAGATCCTACAGATGGCCACCCTGCAGCCCAAGCTTTGCGATTCTCGATGAGACCGACTCTGGCCTCGATATCGATGCTCTGCGCACTGTCTCCGAGGGCGTCAATGCCCTGCGTGGACCGGACCTCGGTGTGGTGGTGATCACCCATTATCAACGAATTTTGGATTACATCAAACCAGATTTTGTCCATATCATGTTTGAAGGCAGAATTGTTGAATCCGGCGGCCCAGAGATGGCGCTGCAGCTTGAAGAACAGGGCTACGATTGGATTCGTGAAAAATACGGCGTCAAAGCCTAACGATTATTAGAAATAGACCTTTCTGGAGGGTTGTATGTCTTCAGATGTTGAACTACTCGATGGATTAGATGATTATCGCTGGGATTTTCAAGATCCCGATACCTATGTATTTCAGAACAGCAGAAAGGCCTGAATGAAGAAGTTGTCCGCCAGATCTCTGCCCGCAAGAATGAACCAGAGTGGATGCTTGAATTCCGGCTGAAAGCTTTGAAACATTTTGAATCCCGCCCGATGCCCACCTGGGGACCGGATCTCTCCGATTTGAATTTGGATGAGATCTATTTCTATACCAAGCCAGTGGAAGCCGAAGGCAGCACCTGGGATGATGTCCCCGATACGATCAAAGATACCTTTGACAAGCTAGGTATCCCCGAAGCGGAGCAAAAATTCCTGGCCGGGGTCGGCGCTCAATACGAATCCGAGATGGTTTATCACAGCATCCAGAAGCACCTTGAAGAGCAGGGTGTGATCTTCAAGAGCATTGAGGATGGCCTGCGAGAACACCCGGATCTGTTCCGGGAGTATTTTGGGACGATCATCCCGATCGAAGATAATAAATTTGCTGCTCTGAACAGTGCAGTCTGGTCTGGTGGTTCTTTTGTTTATGTGCCGCCCGGGGTCAAAGTGGAAATGCCGATGCAGGCTTACTTCCGCATGAACACCGCCGACCAGGGCCAATTTGAGCGCACCCTGATTATCATTGATGAAGGTGCTGAGGCCCACTATGTGGAGGGCTGTACTGCACCGATCTACACCACCGACTCATTCCACAGCGGTGTGATTGAGATCGTGGTCAAGAAGGGCGGCCGCTTCCGCTATTCCACCATTCAGAACTGGTCAATAATATGTACAACCTGGTCACCCAGCGTTCGATTGTGCATGAAAATGCCACCATGGAATGGGTGGATGCCAACCTCGGTTCTAAGATCACCATGAAATACCCTTCCTGCTACCTGGTTGGGGAAGGTGCTCATGGCGAGATCCTCTCGCTGGCTTTTGCCTCTGCCGGGCAGATCCAGGATACCGGTGGAAAGGTGATCCATGTTGCGCCCAATACCAGCAGCAAGATCACCTCTAAATCGATCAGCAAGAGCGACGGCCAGGCTTCTTACCGTGGTTTGTTGAAGGTTCATGAGAAAGCTGAAGGCTCAAAGTCGAATGTGGTTTGTGATGCCCTGCTGCTGGATGATAGCTCCCGTTCAGATACCTATCCTTACATCGAGATTGATGCCCAGGATGTCAATATTGGGCATGAAGCTTCGGTCTCCAAGGTTGGCGAAGAGCAGCTCTTCTATCTGATGAGCCGCGGCCTGAGCGAAGAAGAAGCCGCCTCGATGGTTGTTTCCGGCTTCATTGAGCCGTTGGTCAAAGAGCTGCCGATGGAATATGCGATTGAAATGAACCGTCTGATCCAACTTCAGATGGAAGGTTCGATCGGGTAAGGGAACGAAAATGGCAGAAAAAAAACGAGTTGTAACCACCAGTACCCGGCGCACTACTCGCAAAGCTATCGGCAGATTTAATTTCAGCCGAGGAGATGCTGCCGGAGATGGAAAACCGGGTCTGAAGCAATTACTGATTACCGCAAGGCCGGCTGGGAAGCCTTCCAGCGTCTGGAACTGCCCAAGACCAGCGAGGAACCCTGGCGCCGCACCGATATCCGCGGTTTGCAGGCTGATTCCTTTGAGATTGCCAAACTGCATGCAGGCTGATCCGGCCGTCCCTGCTGAACTGCTGAAACCCCTGGCGGGGGAGGGCCACGGCGGGCAGATCACGATCAGGCCGGCAAGACCGAGGTCTTCCTGGATCCGGAACTGGCTGCCAAAGGCGTGATCTTCACCGATTTGAAGACCGCCTTGCAGCGAGCACCCTGAGATCGTGGAAAAGATCCTTGGCCAGATCGTGGCTGTGGATGAGGACAAATTCTCCGCCATGACGGCGGCCTTTGCTGAGGATGGTGTGCTGCTGTATGTGCCAAGCGGCGTGCAGGTGGAGCAGCCCGTGCACAGTGTGCTGTGGGGGCCGGGCGAATCCCGGGCGTATTTCTCCCATTTGTTGGTCTATCTGGAGGAACAGTCTTCAGCCACCTATGTGCATGAATATGCCTCCCCGGAAGAAGATGAGCAAACCATGCATGCCGGGATCGTAGAGATCTTTGTCGGCAAGGCTGCCAGGTTGACCTTTGTTGAATTCCAGTCCTGGGGCCGCCATGTGTGGAATTTCACCCATGAGCGTGCCAAAGTGGAACGCGATGCCAACCTTGATTGGATTTTTGGCGCCATCGGCACCCATCTGACCAAGAATTTCAGTGAGATCGATCTGATTGGACAGGGTTCCTACTGGGCGGATGTCTGGCTTCTATTTCACCGATGGGGTTCAGCACCTCGATCATGACACCCAGCAAAATCACCATGCCCCGAACACCACCAGCGATCTGCTGTTCAAAGGCGCGCTCAAGGACCACAGCCGCTCGGTCTGGCAGGGGATGATCTATGTTGCCCCTGGCGCACAGAAGACGGACGGCTACCAAGTCCAATCCCAATCTGATCCTGGATGCCACCGCCCGGGCAGATTCGATCCCTGGGCTGGAGATCATGGCGGATGATGTGCGCTGTACCCATGGCGCAACCGTCGGTAAGATCGACCCACTGAAGTATTCTATTTGAACAGCCGCGGCATCCCCACCGATGAAGCCGAACGCCTGATCGTGGAAGGTTTCTTCGACCCGATCATGCAGCGGATCCCGTTTGAGGGTGTTCGCGAGCGGTTGCAGCAGGCAATCATTGACAAGTTAGCCTGAGTTTCTATACAATAGGGAATGGGCATACGGAATTTGTTCCGGAAGGTCTGTGCATGTTGTCACCTGCATGGACTTTCAGCCTGAAAATAGAGATTTCTAGCATCAGCCACTAGGCAGAGTGCAGGCAACAGGAGATATAAATTGACAGATATAAGTTTTACCTCCAAACCTGAGAGTCGTGATGAATTTCAGGTCGGTGATCTTGTGGAAGTGAACTGCGATCACGAGAATGAGAATGACGAACGCATTCGCGGCTGGTTGACCGGTGTGGTCGTCCAGGTAGATCCCAAGATCGTCGCTGTCCAGTTTGATGAGAATGTCTATCTCACCGATGGGTGGATGGTGCCGGACCATGTGCTCTGGTTCCCGCATAACTCGCCCAATATCCGCTTCGCACGCAAAAAGAAGCGCCGCCAGCGCTCCTCATAGGAAATCAATATGTCAGAGCCTGAAATCGCAGGCAAGTTCAATGTAGCAAAGATCAGTCCAGGATTTCCCGGTGTTGGATCAGGAAGTCCACCCTGGAAAGAAACTGGTCTATCTGGATTCCGCCGCCACCAGCCAGAAACCGATTCAGGTGACCGCGGCGATGGACGATTACTACCACCACTCCAACGCCAATATCCACCGCGGCATTCACGTGCTGGCCGAGACAGCCACCGAGCTGTATGAAAGCGCCCGGAAGAAGGTAGCCGCTTTCATTAATGCCGCCTCCAGCAAAGAGATCATCTATACCCGCAATACCACCGAATCGATCAACCTGGTGGCCTCATCATGGGGACGCGCCAATCTCAAATCAGGCGATCTGGTCATCCTGACCGAGATGGAGCATCACTCCAACCTGGTTCCCTGGCAGATGCTGGCTGAAGCGATCGGTATCCGCCTGGAATTCATCCCCGTCACCGAAGATGGCTTGCTGGATCTGGAAGTCTACCAGCAGCTTCTGGAGCAAAAACCGAAGCTGGTTTCCTTTATGCATATGTCCAATGTGCTGGGGACGATCAATCCGGCCAAAGAGATCATCCGCATGGCACATGATGCCGGCGCGCTTGACCCTGGTGGACGGCGCCCAGTCGGTGCCGCATTTCCCCGTGGATGTGCAGGATCTGGATGCAGATTTCTATGCCTTCTCCAGCCATAAGATGCTCGGCCCCACCGGGATCGGGATCCTCTACGGCAAGCAGGCGCTGCTGCAAGCCATGCCTCCATTCATGGGCGGTGGCGATATGATCAAACGCGTCCAACTGCGCAGTTTTACCCCCAATGACCTGCCGCATAAGTTCGAAGCCGGCACCCCGGCAATTGCCGAGGCAGTTGGGCTTGGCGCAGCGGTGGATTATCTGAATGCGGTCGGGATGGAAAATGTAGCCGCCTACGAGCATACACCTTACCGAGTATGCCCTTGAGCGGCTGGCAGAAGTGCCCGGTGTGTGGGTCTTTGGCCCGCAGGCGGATAAGAAGGGCGGGGTGGCCTCTTTTACCTTTGAAGGTGTTCACCCCCACGATGTCGCTCAGATCCTGGATGGGGAAGGGATTGCCGTGCGGGCGGGGCATCATTGTGCCATGCCGCTGCATGAGAAATTCGGTATCCCGGCAACTTCCCGAGCCAGTTTCTATATCTATAACACCACTGCCGAGATTGATAGGCTGATCGAAGGCTTGTATGGTGTAAAAGAAATTTTTGGATAGAAGGAAATGATGGATGACCTATACCGGGAACAAATCATCGATCGTTACAAAAATCCACATTACCGCGGCAGCCTGGACCCGCATGATATTTCCTATGAGGATGATAACCCGCTGTGTGGAGATCATATTCAGATCGATCTGCGCGTCAGCGAGGACGGCATTATCACCGAGGCCGCCTTTGATGGGCAGGGATGCTCGATCTCCCAGGCTTCTGCCGATCTGCTGGTCGAAGCTGTGATCGGGAAATCGCTGGATGAAGCCAAAGAGATGTCCAAAGAAGATATTCTCGATCTGTTGGGGATCGAGTTGGGACCGGTGCGGTTGAAGTGCGCCTTGCTCTCCCTTAAAGTGCTCAAGGCTGGTGTCTATGGACTGGGGAAGGTGAAGCCAGCGACGAGCTGGTGGAGTAGGAGGATGACAATCATGGTATTGAATTACAACGAAAATAATTCAGTAGACCTGGAATATGTGGTCGTCGCCGAGGAGGGCGGTCTGCCCAATGGCGAGCGGCTGTTTGTCGAGATCGATGAATTCAGCATTGTGGTCTTCAATATCGCTGGGAAATATTTGCTATCGAAGATGTTTGCTCGCACGATGATGGCGCCGCTGGGTGATGGCGAATTCGAGGATGAATTTGAGATCGCCTGCCCCCGCCACGGCGCACGTTTTGATGTTCGCAACGGGCATGCCCTTAGCCTTCCCGCCGTTGAAGATATTCCTGCCTATCCGGTCCGGGTGGTGGATGGCAATATTGAGGTCGGTATCCCGGCAGAGTAGGGAGCATTCAGAATTCATGGCGATTGTGCAGGACTTTCAGTTTATCCTGAAACGGCTGAGGCAATCTATTTAGCAATTATAAAAATCGAATATCAACGAGGAGATATAAATGTCTGACCAGACAAGTCTACAATCCCGCGCAATCAACACAATCCGTTTCCTGTCCGCGGATGGCGTTCAGAAAGCCAATTCCGGCCATCCCGGCCTGCCGATGGGTGCTGCCGATATGGCCTACACTGATCTATGCCCGCCATCTGCGCCATAATCCCAAAAACCCCAACTGGCTCAACCGTGACCGCTTCGTGCTCTCCGGTGGGCATGGTTCCATGCTGGTCTACAGTCTGCTGCATCTCACCGGCTACGACTCTCACTCGACGACTTGAAGAACTTCCGCCAGTGGGGCAGCCTGACCCCCGGTCACCCGGAATATGGTGTACACCGCCGGCGTGGAGACCACCACTGGTCCGCTGGGGCAGGGCTTTGCCAATGGTGTCGGGATGGCGATTGCCGCCGAACATCTGGCCGCCCGTTTCAATAAGCCCGGCTATGATCTGATCGACCATTACATCTATGCCATCGTCACTGACGGGGATCTGATGGAAGGCGTCGCTTCTGAGGCCGCCTCTCTGGCCGGCCACCTCAAACTTGGAAAGCTGATCTACCTGTATGATGATAACAAGATCTCAATTGATGGCAGTACCGATATCGCCTTCACTGAGGACCGCATGAAACGCTTTGAGGCTTACGGCTGGCATGTCCAGACGGTTGCCGATGGGCATGATGTTGAGGCGATTGATGCCGCCATCAAGGCTGCCAAAGCTGACCCGCGGCCCTCGATCATTTCGGTCAAGACCACAGATCGGCTTTGGCCTGCCGACCCGTGCCGGGACCGCCAAAGCACATGGTGAGCCGCCCGGAGCAGAAGAACTTCAGGGTGCCAAAGCAAGCTCTTGGCTGGCCGCTGGAACCCGATTTCTATGTCCCTGAGGATGTGGCTGAATTCTTCCTCCAGGCAGTGGATGCCGGTAGCAAGCATGGAAGCTGACTGGAACGCTGCCCTGGATGCCTATACTGCCGAATTTCCGGAACTGGGCGCAGAGTTGAAGCGCATTCTTGCCGGGCAGCTTGCCCGCCAACTGGGAAGACGCCCTCCCTGTATTTGAGACCGATGCAAAAGGGTATGGCAACCCGGGCTGCCTCTGGCAAGGTGCTCAACGCACTGGCCCCAACCTTGCCCGATCTGATCGGCGGATCTGCCGATCTGGCACCTTCCAACAAGACCTGGATCAACGGCGAGGAATCCTTCCAGGCTGGTGCATTACGGCAGCCGCAACTTCCATTTTGGTGTGCGCGAGCATGGCATGGCGGCGATCGTCAACGGGATGTCGCTGTATCCCGGGATGACTCCCTTATGGCGGGACTTTCCTGGTCTTCTCTGATTATATGCGCGGTGCATTGCGTGTAGCTGCATTATCTCATTACCACACCATCTGGGTCTTCACCCATGACAGCATCGGGCTTGGCGAGGATGGCCCCACCCATCAGCCGGTGGAGCATGCCGCCGCCTTGCGGGCGATGCCCAATATGACCGTGATCCGGCCGGCGATGCCAATGAGGTTGCCGAAGCCTGGCGTGCCGCAATTCTCAATGCATGACGGCCCGACAGCCCTGCTGCTCTCCCGCCAGGGTATCCCTACCCTCGACCGGGCGAAATTTCGCCCCCGCTGACGGCCTGCAGAAGGGCGCCTATGTGCTTGCAGACCTGGGTGATGGTGATCCTGAGGTCATCTTGATGGCCACCGGCACCGAAGTTCAGCTGATCGTTGAAGCTGGCGCAAAGTTGGCCGCTGAGGGGAAGAATGTCCGCCTGGTATCCTTCCCCAGCTGGGAGCTGTTTGCCAGCCAGGACAAAGCCTATCAGGACAGCGTCCTCCCGCCGGCAGATCACTGCCCGCGTCTCGATCGAGGCAGGTGTCTCGATGGGCTGGGAGCGTTGGGTCGGTGACAGATGGCAAGATCATCGCCGTGGACCGCTTTGGCGCTTCTGCACCTTACAAAATCGTCTATGAGAAGTTCGGCATCACCGCCGAGGCTGTTGTCAGCCGCCGCCTTGGATCTGCTGAGCTAATTATGATCAACAACCGGCTGGCAGGGTCATCTTTGGTGATAATCTCGGCGTCCTCGAATCTCTCGGGGATGCCAGTGTAGATTTGATCTACATCGATCCGCCATTTAACACCGGCAAGAAGCAGAGCCCGCACCCAGATCTCGGTGGAACGCAGTCAAACCGGGGATAGGGTCGGGTTCAAGGGCCAGCGCTATGAATCCAAAATCCTCGGCACCAAAGCATTTGCCGACCAGTTCGATGATTTCCTCGCCTTTCTTGGAGCCGCGTCTGATCGAAGCCCACCGCGTGCTTGCCCCGCATGGCACGCTCTACTTCCATATCGACTACCGCGAAGTGCATTACTGTAAGGTCCTGCTCGACCTGATCTTTGGCCGCGAAAACTTCATCAACGAGATCATCTGGGCATATGATTACGGCGGCAGACCCAAAAACCGCTGGCCAGCAAAACATGATAATATTCTCATGTATGTAAAAGATGCCGGAAATTATACCTTCAACCGTGAGGATATTGACCGGATCCCCTACATGGCGCCGGGACTGGTGGGCAAAGAAAAGGCTGAGAAGGGCAAGCTGCCCACCGATACCTGGTGGCATACCATCGTCAGCCCGACCGGCAAGGAAAAGACCGGCTACCCGACCCAGAAACCGCTGGGAATCCTCAAGCGGATCATTGCGGCCTCATCCAACCCTGGCGACCTGGTGCTGGATTTCTTTGCCGGCAGCTGGCACTACCGGGGCGGCTGCCCTGGAGCTGGGACGCAATTTCCTGCTCGTGGACAACAATCCCGAGGCAATTGAAGTTATGAAAAACCGTTTCGCCGGGCAGCCGGTGGAATTTGAGACCTTTACCGAAGGAGCCTGAACTCAATGAACAATTCCCAAAAAGCATTCGAACTTGGACAATCGATCTGGTATGACAACATCCAGAGAGCAGCTGCTGGAAAATGGAGAGCTGGCCCGCATGATCGCCGATGGCGAGATCTACGGGGTGACATCCAACCCCAGCATCTTTAACAATGCGATCGCCAAATCCAACGATTATGACGCAGACCTGCTGCCCTTGCTGGCCGACGGCAAATCCCCGATGGAGGTCTTTGAAGCCCTGGCGGTCAAGGATATCCAGGCTGCCTGCGACCTGTTCGCCGACCTGTATCAGAAGACCAATGGCGGAGACGGCTATGTCAGCCTGGAAGTCAACCCCGACCTGGCCCACGATACTGAGGGCACTGTGGCGGAAGCCAAACAGCTGTGGAGGTTGGTTGACCGCCCCAACCTGATGGTCAAAATTCCCGCCACCCTGGCTGGGCATCCCCGCCGTGGAGCAGGCCATTGCTGCCGGGATCAATGTAAATGTCACCCTGATCTTCTCCCAGGAGCGCTACCAGATGGTCATGGAGGCCTATATCGCCGGTCTGGAGCAGCGCATCGCTGCCGGCCAGCCGGTGGACCGAATTGCCTCGGTAGCTTCCTTCTTCGTTTCCCGTATGGATTCCAAAGTGGATGCGATACTGGAAGATATCGGCACAAATACAAGCCAAAGCCCTGATGGGCAAATCAGCGATTGCGAATGCCAAACTGGCCTACCAGCGCTACCAGACTACCTTCGGCGGCGAACGTTTTGAGAAGATCAAAGCCGCTGGCGGACAAGGTGCAGCGTCCCCTGTGGGCCTCCACCAGTACCAAGAACCCCGCTTATCCCGATACCCTCTATGTCGATACCCTTATCGGCGCAGACACGGTCAATACTATCCCGCCCAAGACCCTGGTCGCTTTCCTCGATCATGGTGTTGTGGCGGATACGCTGGTCAAGAATGATTCATCTTCAGGAAGAAGTGATCAATGGTCTTGAAGCGCTGGGTATCTCAGTGAAGACCGTCACCGATGAACTTGGAGGCCGAGGGGGTTGCATCTTTCAGCAAAGCTTTTGCAGATCTGCTGGCGATTATTGAATCACGCAAAGAGTAGGGTAAAATAGGACCATTGGCGAGAGGAGCGAATTATGCAGAGACTGAGGCAATCACCCAACCAACCCTGATCGTACTGGATGACCAGGATACCGAAGTATCTGTCGAGTTATTCCCGGCAGCCTGGCAGGCAGCTGAAAAGCTGCTGAGTTCAGATGTAAAGGTGCGGCATACCGGTCTGGATGAACTCCTTGCCTCACAGGCAGCGCGCGTTTCCCCTCTGATTGCCTATCTGGTTGTCACCCGCTTGTTCGACCCTGATGAGAGCTATGCGCATCCGGGTGGTGGAAGCGCTGGCCAACATCCTCCGCCGGGATGCCAGCGGCCAGTATGCCCCGGAAGAAGTCCGCGCCCGGATCATTTCCGGACTTTCCCAACTGGGTGACCAGGGCTTGTTATCCCTGCTTGAGGTTGGTGTAGAACATGAGGAAGTCTCATGGGCATATCGCCAAATTGATCAATTTTGCCCCGCATACCGGCCGCTTCCTCAAGGACCTGGCCGGAGACCGCCGCCAGCGGATCCCGATCCGCAAGCTGGCGATCTACCTTCCTCGGCCGGATCGGCTATGTGGATGCCTACTCCGAACTGATCCGCCTCCGCAACCGGATCGAATCCCGCCAGATCGGGCAGAAGAGTATGCCCTTTGCCCCGCCTTCATCCGAAAGCGAGGAACTGCTCCTCCCCGAACTGCGGAAAGTGATCATCATCCTGGGCAGTTGAATGCCCAATCCGATCGCAATTAATTTTATAGGAGTGCCTGCGCATGTTCCCGCAATCTGAAAAACCATCTGAGCGGATGGGGATCGTCATTTTTGGCGTAACCGGTGACCTCACCCGGCGCAAACTGATCCCCGCCCTCTACCAGCTATCCCTTGAAGAACAACTCCCCGATGAACTGGTGATCATTGGCTTTGCCCGCCGGGATTGGAGTGATGAGTACATGCGCGCCGAGATGAAGAAAGGCGGTGGAAGAGTTCGCCCGCGTCCAGCCCGTGGACCAGGAAAAGCTGGAGAAACTGCTGGCGAATATGCATTACGTCTGCTCCTCCTTTGATGAGGCAGAGGGCTATTCCCGGCTGGCGGAGAAGCTGGATGAACTTAAGATCTCACAACCGGATCTATTACCTCTCCACGCCACCCTCGGCATACAGCACGATCATCTCCGGGATCGGGGATGCCTGCCTGGCTGATTGTGCCGAAGGCTGGGTGCGGGTGGTGATCGAGAAACCTTTTGGCCATGATCTGGCCTCTGCAATCGAGCTGGACGAGCAGGTTCACAAGGTATTTGGTGAAAGCCAGGTCTACCGCATTGATCATTACCTCGGCAAGGAGACCGTCCAGAACATCCTGGTCTTCCGCTTTGCCAACGGCATCTTTGAACCGCTGTGGAACCGCAATTACATCGATAATGTCCAGATCAGCGTGGCAGAGACAGTCGGGGTTGGCTCTCGCGCCGGCTATTATGATACCGCCGGCGTGATCCGGGATATGTTCCAGAATCACATCCTCCAGCTTGCTGGCCTTGACAGCGATGGAAGCCCCGGTGGCGTTCAGTGAAGCCGCCGTGCGTGATGAGAAGGTCAAGGTGCTCCAGGCGGTTCGCCCGTTGAAAGGGAAAGACGCCCTTGAAACACACCTTCCGGGCGCAGTATGTAGCCGGGACGGTGGCGGGTAAGCGTGTGCTGGGCTATAAAGATGAACCCAACGTCCCCGATGACTCGACCACCGAGACCATGCTGGCCGCCCGCCTGGAAGTCGACAGTTGGCGCTGGGCCGGGGTGCCGTTCTACATCCGCTGTGGCAAACGCCTGCCCAAACGTGTCACCGAGATCGCCATCCAGTTCAAGCAGGTGCCGCTGCCCTTATTTGGCTGGCAGAACATGGCCGGTGATGCGCCCAATGTGCTGGTGCTCAACATCCAGCCAGAGGAAGGCATCACCCTGCGCATCGGGGCCAAGAAGCCCGGACCGATCAACACTATCGAACCGGTGCAACTGGATTTCTCTTACGCCGAGAGCTTTGGCGCTACCCCGCCGGAAGCCTATGAACGTCTGCTGCTGGACAGCATGAATGGGGATCCGACCCTTTTCACCCGTGCCGATGAGGTTGAAACCGCCTGGAAGATCACCACCGACATCATCGAGGCCTGGCGCGATCACCCGGTGCAGAATTTGCCGGTATATGAGGCTGGTACCTGGGGATTTGCCGCCATGGATGAATTCATCCGGCGTGACGGGCACGCCTGGAGGGATTTGACGTAAACTTGTTATTGGTGAGCAGGGATTTGGGATTGGGAAAACAGAACAAAATTACAGATGAAGGAAGAATCGGGTACGATCTTACACCTGGCTGTCAGAACTCAAATTCTGTGAATTTGAGTCGATCACCTGGGATCGACCTCGATGGCGACGGATGATACCGGGGTCTTGGTCAGTGAGGTGCGCTATTCCGCTTTTGGAGAGGTTCGCTACGATTCAGGCACGATGACCACCGATTATCTGTATACCGGTCAGCGGGAAGAGGCTGAGGTCGGGCTGTACTACTATGTGGCTCGATGGTACGATCCGGCGATCGGTCGGTTTGTGCAGGCGGACAGTGTGGTGCCGAATCCAGGGTCGGCAGTGGGGTATGATAGGTACGGGTATGCGTTTAATAACCCAATAGTGTATGGCGATCCAAGCGGACATTTTCCAGTAATCCTAATACCTCCATTAGTGTTGCTCCTATTGCTAACCGGATGCTCCGAAAGTAATTCTGCTCCCCCTATTGGCTCAGAAGATCATGCTATTCTCACAACTCAGATGCAAAGCGCATCGACTTCGGAAGAGAAGCAGGCTGTAGTCGATGCAGTAGTAAACACTTATGGAATTGATACAAGTAATGTGAATGGATCCGTAACGTATGACTCCTATCTTGAATCGCAAGGGAGAACATATATCAATGGATCGGTCTCAATTGGTCCAGAAATTTTTGATGATGGGCACTCAGTCGGATACTTAGCACTAGCTATTGAACATGAGGTTAATATTCACCTAAATAGTCAGCTATATGGCGACCGCTGGTACCATTATGAAGGCAATGATCAACAATTAAATACATTAGTCAATAATGATCTTTCTTTCATGAGTGAAATTGAGGCATATTCATACCTGGATGAAAGAGCTAAAGACTACCAATTGCTTGACTGGGAGATAAATGATATTCAACAAGGATTAAAAAGCAATCAAGGTTTACTTCAGAGGACTAATCCCTATCTATTTAATCACATAAAGAAACATGGTTATACTCTACCGATAAATGAAGCAGGTGGGTATTCTGTGCCAGGGTATAGTTCGGATGTAGTAGTTAATACTTATCCATCCCCTCAATAAGGGTTTCAAAGATGACCAGACTCAAAGTTCTACGAAGTTCATATTTGGCAAGATCACTAATCTTGACGTTAATCTTATCCTTGCTCATAAGTTGTAAAGCAAAAGATTATCTTCCTTTGGAATCTTATGAGCCAATAAATGAAGACATCTCTATAGCATTGGTTCCCGCTGTTTCAACTTTGACGCAAGATGATTTTGTTTTGTTAAATCTCGAAATTAAGAATACTTCTGCAGGGAGTATCTATGTACATAAAAAGCTGTTCTTATCACCTATTCAGGATATGCCAGAAATATTATCTGTGGAATTTAGGGTGACTGACCCACAAGGTGAGAATCTTGATTTTCAATGCACAGGATCAATTAGGATTCCTGAACAAGACAAAGATGTAGATTTTGTTCGCTTGTCACCAGGACAATCAATCGTCACGCCACTTGGTCTTGACTGCTTTAATTTTTCACAGCCAGGAAGATATTCAATCTATGCAATTTACCATAATTATTATGATTTGCCATCTGGGATATTGGCTTGGAAGGGAAGTTATATAACAAATACAATAACTATTGAGATTGTTCAATAATATATGAATTTTATGCATCACTTCCAAACTGGCTGTGAACTTCCCAAAAAGACGGAAATTCAAGATAAAAGACCTCCCCTAAGATGCGAATTGAGACGGTCTGACATGAAAAATTCTTCATCAACCCAAAATTCCAACTGGCTGTTGGAGTTTCAATGTGACTTCAGCAGCCTTCATATAATCACAAAGTCAGCCCGGAGGCTGACCTTTTATATCAGTGTCCATCTGTGGTGAAATCGTCTTTTCCCCACTACTGGCTGCCCAAGACTTCCAGCAGCTCGGTGATCATCCTCGCCGACAGCCCCCACAGCAGCTCCCCCGCATAATAGATCAAAATAGACCACGCTCACATCTCCCAGGCCGTTGGGCAGTGTGCGCCGCTCACTGCGCCGGTTGGATTCATCCGCCAGCCAGGCCAGCGGGATGGTGAACCAATGGGCTACCTCGCGGGGGTCCATCACGACCGGATACGGCCAGGGCAGCGTGCCCACAAACGGCGTTACCCGGTAATTCGAGACGGCGATGAACTCGTTCAACTGCCCAAGGATCTCCACATCTTCCGGCTTGACCCCCAGCTCTTCCTGTGTTTCCCGCAGGGCGGTGGCTGTCAGGCTCTCATCTACCCGGTCGCGGCGTCCGCCGGGGAAGGCCACCTGTCCGCTGTGAATGTCCCCGGCGATCACGGTGCGCCGGATGAACAGGATCTCCCAGCCGGCATCCGTCCACACGAAGGGGATCAGCACAGCCGCTGGCCGCGGTGATCCCGACAGCAGACCCGGCGGGTAATGATCGAACAGGTCTTTGAAAGGCTGCTCGTGCAGGGTGCGACGGATGTCTGCTTTGCTGATTTGGTGTGCGGTCATGGTCAGTCTTGAGCTTCAGATTCTGAATTCGGGGCGGTGGGCTGCCTGGGCCTATGGGAAGCAGCCATTAGCGCTACTCTCCGCTGCGGTCAATCGCGCTCAACCAGGCGGTGACACCCAGGGCAATCAAGGTCACCGGCAGGGCGGTCCCCAGGCGGATTGCGCCGATATTCAGGAATTTGATCTCGAAGATGAGGCCAAATATGTGTCCGAACCAGAACGCCACCAGCCCGATAAAGAGGAATATCACCAACCGGCCGAGCCCGCCGCCGAGGATCAGGTGGGCCAAGGCGCCCATCAGGGCTGCGATCACACATCCGAGTAAAAGGCGGGAATTGTCATTCGATTAGCTTTACCTTTCTGAAGCTTCCCATCTGGAGTGTTTTCACCTTGGATGATTCCACAGGCCACTGCTTCATCGCCGCGGTAGACCACCGCGGCCTGCCCGGGGGTGATGTCTCTGAGTGGATGTTCAAATTGTACCGTGAATTGGCCGTCCTCCGTGGGGATGACGGTGCCAGGTTCGGGCTCTGGCGGTGTAGCGGGTTTTTATCTCAGCCTGGAAGGCTTTTGTTTCCGCCTCTCCACTGACCCAGTTGGTATTATTTGTGCTCAGCTTCGGATTTTCCCAGCTGGTCGCGGGTACCAACGATCAACTGGTTATCAGCCGCATCTTTTTCAAGTACATAGAGCGGCTCAGGATGTGCAATCCCCAGCCCTTTGCGCTGCCCGATGGTGTAGAATGCCAGCCCGTTATGCTCTCCGAGAATCTCTCCATCTCGGGTGATGATCTTGCCAGGGTTGACACTCTGGGGGGCATGGCGTGTCAGGAAACTTGGGTAATCAGTCCCTGCCAGGAAGCATAGATCCTGGCTGTCTTTTACGCCGGCAGATGGCAGCCCGTATTTTTCGGCCAGCTCCCGCACCTCGGTTTTCTGCAATTCGCCGATTGGGAAGACCGCCCGGCATAATTGGGCCTGGTTGAGCACTGAGAGTACATAGCTCTGGTCCTTCCCCGGATCAAGCCCGCGGAATAATCTCACAGGCTGTCCTTCTTCTCGTTTTATTCGCGCATAATGGCCGGTGGCCAAATAATCCGCACCCAGGGCCACTGCCCGGTTGAGCAAAAATTCCCAGCGGATATGCCGGTTGCACATCAAGCATGGGTTGGGGGTGACCCCATTGGTGTAGCCATCCAGGAAGTATTCTACAACCGTCTCTCTGAAGACATCTTTGGCATCAATTGCATAGAAAGGAATCCCCAACTGTCCGGCAATTTGTTTGGCTAGTGCCATTGCATCCGGTGTGCAGCACCGGTTGGCCGCTTCTGATCCTGGTTCGCTCCATAGCCGCAGCATCATCCCAAAGACCTGATACCCTTGGTCCGCCAGCAGGGCGGCAGCAACAGAACTATCTACTCCGCCGCTCATTGCCACGGCAACTTTAGCACCATTGGGAATCGGAAAATCCATCCTAGGATCCTCGCAGCATCCGAACGCGGCGTACTGCCTCTGGGAGGGTATCCAGGAAGGCTTCCAATTGCTCATCGCTGGTCAGGTGGCTGAGCGTGACCCGCAGAGAGCCTAGTACCCAGTCGGGAGTCAGTCCCAGGGCTTTGATCACCGCAGAAGGTTCCGGGTTACCGGTCTTGCATGCTGACCCGGATGAACAGGCAAAGCCGTTGGCATCCAATATCATCAATAATTCGTTGCCGTCCACACCCTTGAAAACAAAGCTGGCATGGTTCGGCAGCCGTTGTTGGGGATGCCCGGTCAGCCGGCTGTCGGGGACTGTTGTCAGCACAGTGCGGATCAAGTGATCCCGCATTTCTACCAGTTTTCCGTGATGCTGTTCCCGGTGTGTAGCAGCCTGCTTGAAGGCGGCTGCCTGTCCCACGATGTAAGGGGTATTTGAGGTTCCTGCTCTGAAGCCGTGTTCCTGCCCGCCGCCGGTCTGAACCGGGAGGATTGGGGTGCCATCCCTGACGATCAGTGCGCCAACCCCTTTCGGGCCGTATAGTTTATGAGCTCCCACAGAAAGCAAATCGATCGGCAATTCAGAGAGATCCATTGGCAAATGGGCAGCTGCCTGGACGGCATCGGTGTGGAAGGGGATACCTGCCTCCCGGCAAACTGCGCCGATCTCGTCAACCGGGTTGATCGTGCCGATCTCGTTATTGGCAGCCATCACAGATACCACTGCTGTTTCAGGCCGTAACCGGGCGGCCACATCTGCCGCACTGACCCGGCCAGATTCATCCACGGGCAGCAGCTCCAGCTCAAATCCGAAGATTGCGGCGAGTTGTTCTACTGTCTTGCTCACCGCTGGGTGTTCTACCGGGCTGATCAGGATATGGTTAGCGCCGCGCTGCTGGCGGGCGGCAAAAGCAGTGCCACGCAGAGCCAGGTTATCGCTTTCTGAGCCGCATGAGGTGAAGATCACCTCTTTGGGCAGCACATTGAAAACTTCAGCAATCGCACGACGGGCTTCCTCCACCGCAGCTTCGGCCTGTTGGCCAAATTGATGGATGGAGGATGGGTTTCCATAACTCGGCTGAAGTAAGGTTGCATGGCAGCAGCAACCTCCGGGCTGACCGGGGTGGTGGCGGCATAATCCAGGTAGACATGTGGGATAATTCAGACTTCATAGGGGGGATTATAATACAGTACGTAGTGTCTCATCCTGAATAGTGTTTACACTTTGACGGCAAAACCCTGGTTCGCAAAGGCTTGGGCTATAAGGAATTCAGCGAAGCCGATAGGAAAAGGTTTTACTGCCGACTGTCTACTTCCTACTGTTATACCGCTTTTAGTCCGACCGCGGTACATGATCGTAGACGGTATGTTTGACAGCATAGGCCGCCGCTTCAGACCGGGTACTCAGGCTGAGCTTGCTCAGGATCGAGCTGACATAGTTGCGCACGGTCTTCTCGCTGAGGAAGATATCGGAGGCGATCTGCTTATTGGTCTTGCCTTCCGAGATCAGCGCCAGAATGCGCAGTTCCTGGTCGGAGAGGGCGGCAAAAGCTTCATCGGTGGCTTTGCGTGAGGCTTCGCGCACTCGTTTGAACACTTTCTGCGTCAGGGCTGGGTCCAGCAGCGCCTCACCCCGTCCGATAGCAGCCAGGGCGTTGAGCAGGTCATCGCTGCCGATCTGCTTAAGGATATAGCCATATGCCCCCGCATTGATCGCATCGAACAACAGGTCGTCCTCGGCAAATGAGGTCAGCATAATGATCTTGGTGTCCGGGTTCTCTGCGATGATATCTTTGGTGGCTTCAATCCCGTTCTTGCCGGGCAGCCGTATATCCATGATGATCGCATCGGGTTTGTATTCTTTGGCTTTCATTATGGCTTCATTTGAGTCTGAAGCTTCAGCGATGACTTCATATTCCGGAAAATTAGAAAGCAGCGCCTTAATTCCAAGGCGGACAACCTCGTGATCATCCACAAGCATGATTTTCAGCATAATTAATTGACCCTAAGGACTTTCAAGGTATAATTTTCAGTAATTCTGTCCAGATTATAGCATATTACCTGAAATCGTATTGTTGGAGCTTTATGAATAAGCAGCTACTGCGCTGGGTTACCATCGTCTTGCCGATCAGCTTGCTCTCCCTGGTCCTGATTGGCACTGATCTGATCATGTTTGGCGAGATCCGGATTCTGGAGGTGGTCGTCACAGTCGGGATCATTTCGATCGGTGTAGTGATCTTCTCGAACTGGGTCTTCTCCCAGCTTGAGGCACGTGAATTTGAGATCCGCAAGCGTGCCGCCCAACTTGAAGCGCTGAACCTTTCCGGCCTTTCCCTGATCACCGAGCTAGACCTCCGTGTGGTGCTCCAGAAGGTGGTAGATCTCAGCCGCGAATTAGTCTCCGCCCGCTACGGCGCCCTGGGTGTACTCAACGATGCCAGTACCGGTTTCCAGCAGTTCATCACCTCGGGGATCACTGAGGACGAGCGCGCCTTGATCGGTGCACCACCTCATGGACGCGGCTTGTTCCGCTATCTGATCGATGAAGGAAAACCGTTGATCGTCGAGGACATTGCTGGTCACCCCCAATCTTATGGATTCCCGGAGAATCACCCGGAAATGCGTTCGATGATCGGTGTGCCGATCAAAAATAAGGGCAAGGTGATCGGCAACCTTTACCTGACTGAGAAGCTCGATCCCTGGAATCCATCCAGCCGGGAACTGCTCCAGTTCGATGATGAAGATCTGCGCATCCTGGAATTATTTGCCACCCAGTCGGTGATTGCGATCGAGAATGCTAAACTTTACCGCCAGGTGCAGCAGTTGGCGGTCCTTGAGGAACGCCAACGTTTCGGCATGGACCTGCATGATGGCGTGATCCAGTCGATCTATGCTGTGGGGTTGATGCTTGAGAGCATCGCTCACCAGGTGGAAACTCGCCCCGATGAAGCCCGGAAGGGGATTGCAGCTGCGATCAATTCGCTGAACACTGCCATCCGGGATATCCGCAACTACATCCTCGACCTGCGCCCACAGCATTTCCAGGGACGCAACATCGTCCAGGGAGTCGAAGAACTGGCGCGAGCCCTGCGGGCGAATACATTCATGGATGTGTTTACCGAGATCACCGATGTGGACTCGGACGCCATCGACCCCGAACAGACCGTAGAAGTGCTCCATATTGCCCAGGAAGCCCTGCAAAATGTGCAAAAGCACGCCCAGGCCAACGAGGTCAATATCTCACTTTGCACCCAGAATGGTAGCCTGATCCTGGAGATCGTTGATAATGGCGTCTCAATCACCCCGACCAGCCTGCAGCGCTCCGTGGGCAATGGGCTGGCTAACATGCAGGAACGGGCTGTCTCTCTGAAAGGGGATATCATCATCGGCCCCAGCCTCGATGGCGGCACACAGGTCCGCCTGACGATTCCTCTGGAAGAGGAATAATCTCTAAAACCCCATCTTTCGCTCTTATTTGGGATGATTGTCACCACACATGGGGGACATCTGCCCCTAAGAACTTTCTTCCCCGATGGCTATACTAGGATAAAGCTCCATTGCAGCCGCATTGAGGGAGCTTTTTTTGGAAATATTTTATGAATGCTTTAAATAGACCTCTAAAGATTTTGATCATCGACAACCATGTCGAGTTGGTAAAACAGATCGAAGCGCGCCTCTCCCGCGAGGAGGATTTCGATGTCTGCATGGTAGCTCCGCTGGAGAGATTAACCGAAAGCCTGATCGACTGTGAACCCGATGTGCTCCTAATAGATCCGTATTTCGAGAATTCTTATAAATATGACCGCATCAAATTGGCGATGAATTTACGGCCGAACATGCAGGTGGTCGTGCTCACCGCGGTCGTGGATACGGCCATGTCTCTGCGCTTGAAGAAGGAAGGTGTTACCTGTGTGTTGGAGAAGGGCGTGTCATCCAGTGAGTTGGTTGAATCCCTGCGCCAGGTGATTGTAGCCAATTGCTAGCCGAGGAGACTGGAGAAGTTTAGCCGTAGCATTTGCTGCGGCTTTTTGGATTAATCTCTTGCTGTGCCTTTTCCCTTAGACTACTACTTCCACCTGCGTCCCGTAGCCCTGCACCACGCGTTCATCTACCGGGCTGTCCGGCGTGACCCATCTGAAGACCCATTTGGCTTCCTCCGGGCGCATATTCACGCAGCCGTGGCTCATCTCTGTCCCGTAGTTATCGTGCCAGTAGCAGCCGTGGAAGGCCACCCCGGTTTTATAGAAATAGGATACCCACGGTACGCCGGGCAGCTCATAGGCGTAGATATCCGGGGTGATCTACGCCGTCCCCCATGTGGCGGACCGGCATCTTGATGCTGATGTAATAGTCTCCCAGCGGGGTGATCGTGGAGGGTCCGGTCGCCCCGGGTTTGTTGTACGGCTCCCCGGTGGAGACATCTGTATGGAAGACCTCCACGCCATCCTCAAAAGCCGTCATAGTTTGCCGGGTACGGTTGACCAGCAGCCTTTTTCGCTCCGGCGGAATATCTGGGCTGATTGGGGTAATCTCCTCCGGTTGGATCATGCGCATGTGGTGAGCCGGTACGAAATAGGTGATCGGCAGCAGGTCATCGCGTAGGCCATAAGCCGGCTGCCCGTTTGGCCCATATCCCAACTCCGTTACCCAGTGCAGGGACTGGTAATACAGCCGGTAGAGAGGAGAAAAGCCGTCATACTTATGGAACAGGAAGGAAAGCGTAATCGGGACGGTGACCTCAGCCAGTTGGCGTTCCTGAGAGAGATTGTAAATCACTTCTTGGGGATGGGTCTCAACGACCTGTAAGTGAGCAGTGTGCGCATAGCCAGCATCTAATTTATACCAGCGGGGGTTGTGAACCGGTCCGTACGGCGAGACCACATCCTCATAGACATACACCAGCTCATCCCTGTAGCAGTACGCCAGGATCTCGCTTTCGTAATCCGGCTCAGAAAAGATCGGCACTTCCCGGACAGCCACGCGTACGAGCTTGATCGACTGGGGCGGCAATAGGGGGCTGCCCTCCCATAGGCGGTTGACGCGGCGGAATGCAGCTCCGGCTGTGGTCAGGCCGGCCAGCTTGAGAAAATCACGTCGCGAGAGTCGTTTATCCGTAGCCATATTACTGTACTAATCTACCCTCAAAGCCAGCATCTCTCTAGCCTGCCGGGTGGCTTGTCCGATCAGGTGGGCGTAGATCAATTGAGCTGCCACCGCTGTCAGAAATACACCGATCACACACAGAAGCGCGCCTGCCATACCCAGCAGTGACCCGACCAGAGAGCCGATCAGCACTGCCACGATAAACCCGCCGGCATTGGCGCGGAAGGTGTGCCACGCCATCCGCGGGTTGAGCAGTTCACTGAAAGGCATTCCCTCAGCGACCGGTACCCACAACGGCGGTATCAGGAAATTGACCGCCACGATGTAGACCATGAAGAATCCCCAGAAGCAGATGGAGAAGATCGAGATCAAGGCGATAGCGATCCCCTGGTCACTCTCGGGCATGGCGAACATCACCCCGGCAGGGATGATGCTAAAGAAGATCGTTAGAACAATCACCGGTAAGCTCCAGATCAGAGTGACACCCGAGAACTTCAACCCGTTCAGAAAATATTCACCGATCTGGTCCCACTCTGGCAAGGTCTCATCCTCTTTCTGGGCTGCCCGACGCGAGACTTCCGCCAGCCAGCCAAACACTGCAATCCCCCCGATGCCCGTTAATGTCAGCACGCCACCAATGGCGAGCTTCTTCAGCCAGTCGGGGTCCTTGGTGAAAAATGTGAAGGCGCGTTCCAGATCCATATCTGCTCCTGGTTCGGATAAGTCTATCAAAAATTGTAATCTGTGCGGGTGATTTATGCAAATTCAAGATCAGTTGTGATCACGAATCTGGAAATCCTCAAAAGGCGCTGACTTTCTCGAAATCGGGATCGAGGTACCTGCTGACCCCTCAAAATGATATAATTTGCCACATGTTTGATGGAAACTTGCCGGGACTGGATATCCGGACCTTCATGCGCATGCTTGTGATCATCCTCGCGCTGGGTGCTGTGGTCACCTTTCTCCTGGGAATCGGGGGGCTCCGCGATTCGCGCCGCATGAAGTTTTACCGGTTGCGCCGCTCGCGTCTGGTGTCTGGCTGGCGCATGCTGGGGATTTCCGTGCTCCTGCTGGGGGTCACGCTGGTGGTCGCCCGTTACGGCGAACCGACTATTTACCGGGTGTACACCGTCTCGCCGACCCCGTCTCAAACCGCTACTGCCAGCATTACACCCACGATCACCGAGACGCCCACGATCACCCTGACCCCCACGATCACCCCGACCCTCTCGGAAACCTACACCCCCACACCTACGGGAACGCCATACGTCCCCCTGGCGGTGGAGGTTAATTTTACCGGCACACTTACTCCGCCGGCAGATGCGGTCTTCAGCCCGCTGCGATTCGCCCAGGGCATTGACCTGGCTTTCAATCCGATCGACCCCAATACCACCTTCACCAACCCGGTCAGGGAGATGTACGCCATCTTTAGCTATGACAAGATGGCCGATGGTGTCCAATGGACTGCCCTGTGGTACCGGGATGGCGAATTGATCTACTTCGAGACCCTCCCCTGGGACGGCGGCACAGGCGGCTTTGGCTTCAGTGACTGGAAACCAGAACCCGAAGAATGGCTGCCGGGAAATTATCAGGTGCAGATCTTCATCGGGCTGGATCTGGCCGTGGCTGGCGATTTTGAGGTGGTCGGCTTCCCGGCCACCCGCACGCCAACCGTGACGAATACACACACACCGACCAATACCGCTACGTCCACACCCACACTGACTCCCACGATCACCCTGACCCCCACGATCACGGTCACCCGCTTCCCGACCCTGACCCCCACGCCGACCCGCACCCCCTTCCCGCCGACCGCCACCAAGATTCCCTCCAGCACACCGCTTCCGACCGGGACACCAGTCCCCACGCGCACCTTCCCGCCCAGCGCTACGCCGTAAAAAATGAGTGATGTGGCACCTGGTGATTAGGGATCAGGAAAAACAACAAACACCCCTGATGCAGATCACGTTTAAACGGGTGAAAAACGACTAACCGACTATCAGACCGCCCTCATCCCCTTCACCTGATACAGATGCTGCGCGATCGCTGCCGCAGTTCTGGCATTGTTCTTCAGCAGGGCCAGATTGGCTTTCAGGCTCTTCCCGCCGCTGAGTTCACTCACCCGGCTGAGCAGGAAGGGCGTGACCGCCTGCCCGCGGATATTTTGCGCCACCGCTTCTGCCAGGGCTTGCTCGATCTCGATCTCAACCTCGGCTGCCGGGATGGCATCCGCTTCGCGGGACGGGCACGGTTACCAGCAGGCCACCGCCGCCCATCTGCCAATGTGCTTTGGCGATGGCGGCCGTTTCTTCCGGGCTGTCTGCCCTGGCGCTGACTCCCAATCCGCTCTCGTCGCGAGTAAAATGCCGGGAATTCATCCGTCTGGTAGCCGATCACCGGCACGCCCAGGGTTTCAAGCTGCTCCAGAGTGGCGGGGAGGTCCAAAATTGCCTTCGCCCCGGCACACACCACGATCACTTTACTCTTGGCAAGCTGTCCCAGGTCGGTGGAAATATCAAAAGGCGCGTCACGGTGGACCCCGCCGATCCCCCCGGTGGCAAAGATCTTGATCCCGGCCATCTCTGAGAGGATCAGCGTCCCCGCCACAGTGGTTCCCCCGCTGGCCTTCTGGGCCATCGCCGGGCCAAAATCCCGTACACTGATCTTGCGCAACCCGTTCCCTGGGCCAGGGTTGCCAGCCCTTCAGCATCCAGCCCCACGTGGGGCACGCCATCGATCACAGCGGTGGTGGCCGGGATTGCATTTCCCGCCCGGACAGTGGCTTCCATATCCTCGGCAAGCTGCTGGTTCTCAGGGTAGGGCAGCCCGTGGGAGATCACGGTCGATTCCAGCGCCACGACTGGTTTGCCATTGGTCAGCGCCTGGGCCACTTCGGGCTGGAACTTCATAGAATTTGGGAAAGGAGGGTTGCATCACATTCCTTTGTAATCTGATTAGCTGCTGCAATTATAAACGCTTTACCTGAGGGAGCCAGATTTGAGTCCCCTAATCGATCAGGGTAATCAAAGTGGAGTTACCGGGTTTGCATCTGGTGCCTAGATAAACCCATATAATCAATTGAATCTTTCAACGCGGTATTCAATTGCATACGCTAAACCAGACAAATGGATGAAGGATGGTGTGGTATGGAAAACAGAACTTGGATTATCGTCGGGATTGTCTTTTTAGTCGGGATCATTGTACTGGCAGCCGTCTGGGCCTTGGCTATCTCTTCTTACAGTCCAACAAAGCCCCTGCGACAGCCCCGCCTGTCGAGGAACCCGCAACCAGCATTGAAGCGATCCAGTGTGGAAGAGCCAGTGGAAACCCGCCGCCAGCCTGAAGAACCGGAGGTTCTGCCCCCATCTGAAACACCTGAGCCACTGCCAGAATTTACCTCAACCCCGGAGTACACCGCCACTCCAGAACCGGTCAACCGTTG
Source organism: uncultured Chloroflexia bacterium (assembly GCA_963722735.1). Classification (GTDB taxonomy): domain Bacteria; phylum Chloroflexota; class Anaerolineae; order Anaerolineales; family UBA11579; genus UBA11579. The sequence goes on along the minus strand of CAVROH010000003.1, from coordinate 57,343 downwards.
TGAGCTGTTTTATGCTGCAGGCCAACCCTCGCGCTGCATGATGTCCCCTTCTTCACCTCCGACCTGACCTTCTACCTGGACTTTGGTCTCCCGGTCCCCGGGTTGGAAGAACCCGTCGACGGTGATGAGGAGGAATGGGTCTACTCCGGCTATCCTGGGGAGCAGCCCAACCGAAACCTGCACCGTCCGTGAATATCCTGGGCGGATCTACTGCAAGGTCTTCGATTTTCCATCGAGCTGGTGGGGGACAGCTCAGCAGTTGGAAGTTTTTGTGAATGGCTGTGATCAGCCGATCTTTTCCCACATGATCGGGTCAGCATCCTCAAGCCAGCCTGTGAGACCACTATGGCGCAGGATGCCTGCCAATGGACCGGTGGAAAATATCATTGCAGCGGCGGTGTTTGCACCTGCATCTGTCCCTGATCTACCGTTCTGGTGTTTGTTGAATCTTGACCCCCGCTGAACTCCGTGTAGAATAGGGGTGAATTTACCACCACGGCGCGGTGGCGGAATTGGCAGACGCAGCGGACTTAAAATCCGCCGATGGTGACATCGTGTGGGTTCGACCCCCACCCGCGCTACACACAAAAGCGCCCACAAAATGCGGGCGCTTTTTTCATGCAGATATTTTTTCGTCTGACCGGTTTAATTCCCAGCGATCGTGGCCCTGATACCGTTGAGGAACGCATCTTTCTCGGCTGGGGTCAGCTTTGCATTCGGGTGCATCAACAAATATTGAGAGGGCGGCATATATCCACCATCTACAACTTCGATGATCTCTCCCGGTTCCCGCACCTTGGCCCAGTCAGAGAAATTCAGATTGCGCCGTCCTGTATCCACATCTTTCTGGACCAGCCAGGAGACCGGGGCAATGTTGCTGTACCACGGCCAGACAGTCTCGTGGCTGTGACAGTCGAAGCAGGCTCGAACCGCCAGCTCACGCGTCGCTGGGTTGTCCCAATTCGGCTCTGACACAACTGGCGGATTGACATGATTCCGGTTGTAGGGAATCAGTTGCAGTCCAAGAAAACCAACTACGCCAATAATTACGATCCATTTGATTACTTTCATTTTCACCTCCGAAGTATTGATTCATTGTAGTCCTGATTGATCGGCAATGTATTAGAGTTCTGTCAAATAATTTATTTCACAATCAAGGTTGGCATTCTCAAAGTCGGTTTGACCATTTTGGGGACCTTGTTCTACGCACCCTTGCCGCCAGTCAACAAGCACAAGCTTGATACTGTAAAGCAACTTGTAAAAAAGTGTAACCTTTTGTAACCTTCCGCCGCCTTTTCAGGGATCTCGTGCCAATGCTCTGCGTCGGCTGGCAGTGCCAGACGCCGGCTGTCATTGCCAGGCGCCAGCACGGATGTGTGATTCCTATTCCGCTGCCCCGTGTGCTGATCTGATTAGATAGTCAGATCAGTAGTATTGGCTTCCTGGGTAGACCGTGGTAACATAGCGGGGCTTCGGCTTAAGAAAAAGTAACCAACGTCCTGGGTACGCCTGGGAGGAGAAGGGCAGGTTTCCACAACGGAAGCCTGCTCTTTACATATCCACACTGAACGAAGGAACCATCCAGATGCAAGACAAGAAAATCAAGATCGCTCTGATCCAGATGCCTGTTTCCGGGGATAAACACGCCAATGTGGAACTGGCCTGCCACAAGGTCTCGGAGGCAGCCATAGCCGGCGCGGATCTGGTCGTCCTCCCCGAAATGTTCAACTGCCCTTATTCCAACCGCTATTTTCGTTCCTTCGCAGAACCGGAGGGTGGGGAGACTTGGGGGGCGATCTCCAAGTGTGCCAGGGAGAATGGGGTCTTCCTGGTGGCGGGCAGCATCCCGGAAATGGAGGATGAGCGCGTCTACAACACCAGCTTCGTCTTCGATCCCGCCGGGAAACAGATCGCCCGCCATCGCAAGATGCATCTCTTTGATATCGATGTCGTTGGCGGCCAGCGCTTCTTTGAGTCGGAGACCTTCTCTCCGGGTAGTCAGGTCACTGTCTTTGATACGCCCTATGGGTTGATCGGGCTGTGCATTTGCTTTGATATGCGCTTCCCCGAGTTGGTGCGTTTGATGGCGCTCAAAGGGGTGCAGGCGGTGATTGTCCCCGGCGCTTTTCAATATGACCACTGGCCCAGCGCATTGGGAAATCATGTTCCGGCAGCGGGCGGTGGATAATCAGCTCTTCACTATCGGCGCAGCCCCAGCCCGCGATGAAGCTGCTGAGTATGTTTCCTACGGCAATTCGATAGTCTGTTCTCCATGGGGAGATATTCTGCACAGGGCAGGGGCGGTAGAGGTCACCCTGTTCGCCGAGCTAGATTTGAGCCTGAATGACCGCATCCGTGCCCAGCTACCCTTGTTGAGCGCCTTGCGGGATGATGTGTATTCAACCGTGGAGAAATGATTTGAATGGGGGGGTCACCACAATAGGACGAACATCACGGTAAACAGGCTTGAGACTGCCAGTTGCCGGAAGCCGACTGCGGTTGGTTTCCAGCCCACAGCCGGGTTCAGCGTCCCACCACACTACCTCAAGAAACTGCAGCAGGAAGGGAATCCAGATCCACAGCGGCAGCCAGCCAGCCGCACTTCCGATAATTGTCAATCCAAGATTGAATCCGCTATAAAGCAGCGCCCGGCGGCCCATCTGCCATAAATCTGGCCGGTCGGGTTTCTCTTTCAGCACGCGCTGGTCCAGCCGCAGAAAGGCGTATACGATCGAAGCCGCCGATTGTAACCAGGTCAGGATCCACAGCCACCAGCCCAGCGGATCTGTCCCGCCGGCTGCGATCCAGTAGGCCGCCGGAGCCGCCAGGGCCAAAGCCCCCGACCCGAGGATATCCACACCCATCTGGCGGCGTTCCTGCCGTTTGCTCACCAGCCAAAGGTGCCAGCCAAATACCGCCATTCCCGGGATAGCCAGCCACAACAGATAGGCGGCCTGTTCCACCACCAATCCGGCGATCCCTGCCAAACAGATCAGCCCGTAGAATCCCAGCCAGAACAGGGCTACCGGTGTAGTACTGGACGATCTCCGCCCGGAGAGTGACTTGACCAGGAAGGAGGCCGGCTGCCGAAGCATGAATACCGCCAGCGCACTCAGGATCAGCCACCCATGCGCGCCGGTAAACTTCCTCCCGGCGAAGACCCCGATGATCAATGGGCTGAGCAGGAAGACCCACGATCCGTGGTCCGAAGGCAAGGCAATCTGTTTGTTGAGGTCACGGTTGTTGCTCATGGGGAAGATATTACCAGAAAGGTGGTTTCCCTGGTACTGAACTTTTAGGAACATGCAATCAAAGTCCGCTGGATGGCGGATCTTGTAGGTTACTTCCATTCAACCAATTATTATCAGTATCAGATCGACATTATAGTAAACCCCAAAATGAAACATTTTGGGGTTTACTTAAATTCAATCAACCGAGGGTTGATTGAATCATTATCCCGCCCCACACACGCCCACCGCCAGCGAATCGATGATCGCATCAAAATGCTCCAGTGTGGGCATAAATTCTTCCGGAACGGTATCCAGGATTAACCCCCAGCTATCAAAATATTCCTTCAGTAGATCGCCGGTGGTATCAGCATACAATTCATCGGTGAGCATATCCGTTTCAGGCAAGAACCCATGCGTGATCCGGAAGCTGGCTTTCAGATAGCAGTCACCGTTCCCCGTCAGCCCCTCAAAGCGGTACACCAAAGATTCATTCGAGACCGCTACTGCATCCTGGATTGCATATACCGTCACCCAGCGGACACCATCTCCATTCTTGAACGGGATGTATTTGATGTTGGAGACAAATTGCTGATGATCGCATTGTTGGTAAGCCGTATCCCTGGAAACCTCCGGGATACACTCCATCCCCGCAGTGGGCTGCGCCTGAAGCAGACCTTCTATCTCATCCAGCGCCATTTCGTAGCTTGCCGAGGCGAATTCCAGCGAGTAGACTTCGATCAGGCTGATCGTGCCGGCGTCCAGAAGCAGGTCGTAATGCATATAAGCCGGCCATGGTTCGCTCATCAGGCTGCCCGATGCCTCCTTCCATTCCCCCTGGATATCTGCGATCAGGCTGGGATCGTAGAACAACTGGATCCCGCCGATATTCAGCTCCACCTGGTCGTTCAGGTCCGGGCCAGCCCCGTTCTGCTCTCCAGGGAAATCTTCTTCTGGTTCAACTGGATCCAGTTGGGGGTCCTCGTCAGGTTCATCGATTGGCTCCGGGTTGTCAGGCTGAACTGCGGGAGCTTCATTATCCTGAGGCGAGAATAGATCTGTCCATATTTTGCACCCAAAGGCTGTCAGGGCCAGGATGACCCCAAAAACCAAAAATCCATGGCGAATCTTTCGTTTTTCATTTACTCCTCCTTGTCTATACAATCATAGTAGCAAAAATCCGACAACTTTACCAGATGCAATTTGGTTCCTGTTTCGCTTTGTTGTATTATCAAAATGAGGAAAGATTGAAAGGAGGCTTGTGTGGTCAGAAAAAAAACTGTTCGGTCGTCGAGTTGGTTGATCGCCGGGTCTGCAATCGTTGCCTGTCTGGTGACTGTCTGGGTTGCTGATGTCCTGGCAGACGCTGCCCCAGAGCCGCCCCCTGATGGCAAAAATCTCTCCCCAGGCGAGGAATCCACAATGGTGCAGATGGTTGCCGAGGAGGTGATCATTGATGTCAGCGCCACAGAACAAACCATTGATATGGGGGAGGATTACGCCTTCATGCAGGTCAGTGGTTACACCGTCGCGTATAATTGCACTTTTTGGATGGTCAATCAGGGCGATGAGACTGAGAGCATGGCTGTGCGTTTTCCGATCCGTTCCCAATATGAGGTTGGTAAGGTCGAACTTTATAGTATTCGGGTGAACGGCAAGCCGATCGACTGGTGGGAAGATAAGATCAACTGGCAAACAGACTTCAACTGGGCACACTTTAATGTTACCTTTCCCCCTGACGAAGAGGTAGAAATCAAGGTTACCTATACCTCCCTCAGCCGGATGGCAAGCTGGACTAACCCTTTAGAAGCGATAACCTATGTGCTTGAGACTGGGGCTGGTTGGTATGGACCTATCGGAAAGGGAAGGGTCATCCTTCGTTTGCCGTATGTGGCTAGCCCTCAAAATGTCTCTCTGTCTGGTAGGCCTGCAGAAGTGGACTTTACCGGTACCGATGTGCAGTGGGATTTTACCGATCTTGAGCCCGAGCTGAAGGATAACTTTTGGGTTGAAGTGGTTTCACCTTATGAATGGTCTGTGATCGAAGCTGCCCGGGCTAAGCTGGTTGACAGTCCCAATAATCTCTCCGCCCATCTCCGCCTGGCTGAAACGATCTTCTCGATCTGTATCTATGACCGTGCTGAGACAGTGGAATACCTGCCAGAACTTTTTCCGGAAGGGCTCAACGCAATGGCCAACGCGGTCCGTTTGAATCCTGATGATGTCGATCTTCATGTGCAGTATGCCAGGTACCTGATCGCTGACCTAAATCCAGAGACCCACGAGCTGCTGTTAACCGAGATGGAAACCATTCAAGAACTTGATCCAGACAGTGAAGATTTGGATGGCCTATTCAATTCTAATCCACTCAATGCGTATCAGCAGGCCAATCCGCCCACAAATACGCCAACCAAAACCCCAACGAATACGCCAGAACCGACGACCACCCCAACCAATCCGCCAGGAGGGACGTATACCCCCACGCCTTCAAAGACCTCTCGTCCCACAAAAAAACCCATCCCGGTACCGAATAAAGCAGATCCAACCGATACGCCAAAGCCAATCGATACTCTAGTGTCAACAAGTATTCCCGAGCCTGCAGAGGTCTCTCCTCGATTGCCATTCTTTACCTTCGCTATCGGATTAGGTGTGCTGATCGTCATTGGATTAGTTGTCTGGTTCATCCGCAAAAAGTAGTTCGGTTGGATCAATCTAGAAATGGAGGAAGAATTATGAGTAAGAAAATTATAATTCTCGCGATACTGTTTTTCCTGGCAATCATCTTCATCCCGGGGTTACCGGTTCGCGCCGATGCTGCCCCGCCTGAACCGCCTAATGGAGAGATCATCCAGCCCGGAGTGGAGACCACCATGGTGCAGATGGTCGCCGAGGAGGTGATCATCGATGTCGGATCCACCTTCGACACGATCAGTATGGATGATGAGTTTCCCTACAGGACGACCAGCGGTTACCGGCTGGCGTACAACTGCACCTTTTGGATGGTCAACCAGGGGACAGAAACAGAGAGCATGAACGTGCGTTTTCCAATCCGCTCGGCATACGAAGTCGGCAAATTGGAGATCGTGAGTATCAAGGTGGATGGCGATCCGGTCGAGTGGTGGGAGGATGATATTGTTTGGAACCAGGATTACAATTGGGCCCATTTCCCTGTCACATTCCCTCCCGGCGAAGAAGTTGAAATGAAGGTGACCTATTCCACCCTGACCTATGCCAATGGTTACCTTCATGGGATTCCCCACGATTCGCTGAACTATATCCTCGCCACTGGGGCGGGCTGGTATGGCCCAATTGGCAAGGGCACGATCATCATCCGTTTTCCATACAAAGCCACATCCGAGAATGTTTTCCTGGGATATCAGGAAAAGCCGTTCCAGTTTACTGAATCAGACCTGTACTGGGAATTCACCGACCTGGAACCGACCAGTAACGATAATCTCTTCCTTGAATTTGTATCACCCAACCGGTGGCTTCAAATTATCTCTGAGCGCGAAAAACTGGAAGGCTCGCCGAATAATGTAGCTTCTTTGCACCGCCTGGCGGCGGCGATCTTTGATGTTACTGTCTATGAAGGCGCTTTTGGCTTGATCGCCCCGGAACCACTATTCATCCAGGGGCTGGAGGCTATCGGGAAAGCTGCCCATCTGGCCCCTAACGATCTCGATATCCAGATCCTGTATCTTGGCTATCTGATCACCAACGCATCCGAGGAGAATCTGGATCTTCTGGAGGATGAACTTGCGCATATCCAGTCTCTCGATATTGAATTAGGTCAGGAAGATGGATTTACTATCATGGCGGCGGAACAGAAGATTGCCTATCTAAAAACCCCAAAGGAGAATACGCCAGAACCAACAATGTCACCTGAATCGGCAGCTACAAACACGCAGGAGGCATCACCTTCTTCAACCCCAACTCCAACTCGGCAGCCTGAGATGACACCTGAGAAAACCTATTTGCCTTCCGCAACACCGCTGCCTGAGGTAGTTGAGCGATCAGCAGTTCTGCCCACCTGGCTGATTCTGGTCCTTAGCGCGGCAGGGCTGGGTATGCTGGTGGTCATCGGGCTGGTGATCTGGTTGATCCAAAGAAGGTGATCCGTTCAGGAAGCCGGCATCTTCTTGTCCCCCTAGAGGGGGGGCTGTTTTGAAAGCATCCAGAGTCATTTTCTCTAGTTTTTTAGCAGGAATCCTCTAAAGTAAACAGCCCACCCAAGGTGGGCTTCCTACTGTCCAGAAGTGTTTGTCTAATCCTTGCGGATCGATTCGGAGGCGGAGCGAGCCAGGTTGATCTGACTTTCCAGGCTGTCAGCCAGCATACCGCGCAGCAGGTCCAGCGCTTGGATCACCCGTTTGTCGGTCAGGCTGTAAAACACGGATTGCCCATCCCGTTCGGAGGTGACCATATTGCGCTCGCGCAGGATCTTCAGGTGTCGGGAGACTGTCGGTTGGGGGATCTCCAGGGTGGCTGCCAGGTCGCTGACATTGTGCGGGCCTTTGTCCAGTTCATACAGGATCAGGATCCGGTTAGGGTCAGCCAGACCGCTGCAGACCTGGGCGTGTAGAATGTTGATTTCGTCTCGGAGTGTTTTTGCCATTGTGATCCTCGGGTCAGGCTGATTATGGAGTTATCCGTCTATTCAATCTTACCACTTTGTGAATAATTTCGCAAACTTCTTGTGATCTGTCTCTCATCCAGGACTAATGTACCAGTAAGGATCAGTCCGAAAACTAACCCAAACCTTGCAATTTGGTTAGGTCTTGCTATAATTGATTAACCCCAGATTAATTTTCGATCCATTTTGACGGATTTTTTCCCTAAATGGGGATTTTTATTGTACTTAGGAGGTGAAACCCAATACAAAAATAAGTAAAAGTTCATTTTGAAGTAAACTAGTCAGATTATCTGGAGGATAAAATGAAAAAAATAACCACAATGTTGGTTACCATTCTTATTCTGGCACTGGCAGTAACAGTTGCCGGAGCAAATGGTGATGGTCCAACTCCCATCGTACCGGACTTTGAATTGCCTACAGTCGGTGATGGTCAGATGGTGGACGAATCCCCTACAGCATGGTTTGTTGAATTTGCCAGCAAACCAATTGCAGATGGTGGATCGTCAAAAAACGCCGAAAAGGATAAGCAGAATTTCCGGAATGCGGCTAATAAAGCTGGAATTGCTTACACAGAAAGGCTTTCTTTTGAAACCCTGTGGAACGGCATGTCCGTGTCTATTGCCCCAGGTGAGGTTAATAAATTAGCAAGCCTTCCTGGAGTGAAAGCCGTATATCCTGTTGAGACCATTTCAATTCCTGATACCTTTGAGAGCGCTTCCCCTGATTTGTTTTCCGCCCTGGCGATGACTGGTGCAGATATTGCTCAGTCAGAACTTGGCTACACCGGCGCAGGGGTCAAGGTTGCCGTGATGGATACAGGTATTGACTACGATCACCCTGATCTGGGCGGTTGCTTTGGCCCTGGATGCCGCGTGGCTTTTGGTTATGACCTGGTGGGTGATGACTATAATGCCGATAGCACTGCTGCTACATACAATCCAGTTCCTTCCCCTGATCCCTATCCGGATGACTGCCAGGGTCATGGTACCCACGTTGCAGGTATTGTAGGCGCAAATGGTGGTGTTGTTGGTGTAGCGCCTGGTGTTACGTTCGGTGCCTACCGTGTCTTTGGCTGTGATGGTTCCACGGATGCAGACATCATGATCGCCGCCATGGAAATGGCTCTGAAAGACAAGATGGATATCCTGAATATGAGCATCGGTTCCTCATTCACATGGCCGGACTACCCGACCGCTCAGGCTGCCAACCGCCTGGTCAAGAAGGGGATGGTTGTGGTTGCTTCAATCGGGAACAGCGGCGCCAACGGTCTGTATTCAGCCGGAGCTCCTGGCTTGGGCAAAGATGTAATTGGCGTTGCCTCTTTTGATAATACAGATGCAACCTTGCCGTTCTTTTTGGTTGAAGGTGAGGCGATTTCCTTTGTTGAAATGACATACACTGGCCCGATTCCCACCGCTGGCACAGAAGAGATTGTCTTCGTTGGTCAGGCATGCAATGCGGATCTTCCGCTGCTGGCTGATCCTGCTGGCAAGGTGGCCTTGGCTGTTCGTGGCGCATGCTCCTTCGCGGAGAAGGCTATAAACGCGATTGCCGCTGGGGCTTCTGCAGTTGTGATTCATAATAACGCCCCGGGGAACTTCAATGGAACCCTGGGCGCACCGATTGACGGCGTTACTCCTGTCGTCAGCATTTCTCTGGAAGATGGTGAGTTCATCAAATCCCTGCTGCCTACCAGCCTGACCTGGACCGACCAGCTTGGGTTGTTCCCGAGCGCAACAGGTGGGTTAATCTCCAGCTTCAGCTCGTATGGTTTGGCTCCAGACCTGAGCTTCAAACCTGATATCGGCGCGCCCGGTGGAGATATCTTCTCTACCATCCCGCTTGAGCAGGGTGGCTATGGCAGCAAAGGTGGTACCTCAATGGCTTCCCCGCATGTGGCAGGTGCAGTGGCCTTGCTGCTGGAAGCCCAACCTCAGCTGAAAGCTTCTGAGGTGCGAGCGATCCTCCAGAATAGCGCTGATCCGAAGTTGTGGAGCTTGAACCCATCTTATGGCCTTCTGGATCATGCCTTCCGCCAGGGTGCAGGCATGCTTGATATTGATGATGCTATTCTGGCTACAACCTTTATCACCCCCGGAAAGATCGCCACAGGTGAGACCGAAGCTGGACCGTTTACCCAAACTTTGACAATTGAAAATAATGGCTCCGTTGCCGTGACTTACGATATGTCCTATGAAGAGACTCTGGCTACATATGGCGTCCTTGAAATCGGAGGATTCTCGTTCGGTGGAGTAGAGGTATTCTTTGATCCTGCTGTGGTAACAGTCCAACCTGGCGAAACTGCCACAGTGGATGCCACGATTGTCAGTTACTTCCCAGACCTGTACATGTATGGCGGATACATCTTCTTCACTCCCCAGGATGGCGGGCAGGAATACAGCGTGCCATTTGCTGGTGTTGGCGGAGACTATCAGGCCATTCAGGCACTAACACCATCTGATTATGGCTTCCCCTGGCTGGCGATCAGCTACATGGGAGAATTCTATGGACCAGTGGAAGGCCCCGATGATTGGGTGTACACTATGGAAGGTGAAGATATCCCATTCATCCTGATCCACTTTGAACATCAGGTTGAGCTTCTGCAGATCCAGATTTTCAAAGCAGATACAATGAAACCACTGCATCCGAAGTTCAGCACCGCGATCTTCGAAGAATTTCTGCCGCGTAATGCTACACCCACTGGTTTCTTTGCCTTCGGGTGGGATGGTACCCGCATCCACAGCAATGGTTACAATGGTAATGGCTACACCAAGAATATGACCAAGCCAGTTGCTGACGGTGAGTACATCCTGGTAGTCAATGCGCTCAAGGCTAACGGCAACCCGGATAACCCAGAACATTGGGAGACCTGGACCTCACCCGTTATCGCCATTGATCGTCCCTGATCTTCTGATCAACACTTTCTAACTATCGGCAGGGTGTGCATGGCACACCCTGCTTTTTTTCTGCTATAATCTCTCTACGATGACACAGACAGAATTGCTCAAAGCCAGTTTTGTAGTTGACAACAAGGATATCAATCCCTGGCGTCGCGGCGCGGGTTTTGTGCTGCCTGTCTGTTGAAACTCAGCACACGAACCTTGCTGCCCGACGCGGTGGAAAGCTGGCCGGTCGGGTATTTTTAATTAACTGACCTCAAGAAAATCTTTTAATTTTTTTACGGAGAGAAATAATATGCATAAAACTCATACCTGCGGAGAACTCCGCAAGACGCACGTCGGGGAAACCGTCAAGCTGGCCGGTTGGATCCACCGCCGCCGCGACCACGGCGACCTGATTTTCATTGACCTGCGCGACCGCTTCGGACTTGTCCAATTAGTCGCCGATCCTGAGGCCTCCCCTGAAGCCCATCAGACCCTTGAAAAGGTCCGCTCTGAGTGGGTCATTCAGGCGGAAGGGATTGTCCGCGAACGTCCTGAGGAGATGGTCAACCCCAACATGGAGACCGGCGAAATTGAAGTCGAGGTCCACTCTGTTACGGTTCTCAACCCCTCCGAGACGCCGCCCTTCCTGATCAATAAGGAAGAAGAGGTTGACGAGAACGTGCGCCTCAAATACCGTTATCTGGACCTGCGCACCCCGCGTATGCAGCGTAACCTCACCCTGCGTCACCGGGTGATCAAGTTTATCCGCGATTATCTGGACCAGCAGGGCTTCCTCGAGATCGAGACTCCGATCCTCTTCAAGACCACGCCCGAAGGCGCCCGCGATTACCTGGTGCCCTCACGCGTCCACCCGGGGATGGTCTATGCCCTGCCTCAGTCGCCTCAGCAGCTCAAGCAGATGTTGATGGTCGCCGGGATAGAGCGTTACTTCCAGATCGCCCGCTGCTTCCGGGACGAAGACCAGCGCGGTGACCGGCAGCCTGAGTTCACCCAGTTGGATATCGAGATGTCCTTCGTTGAGCGCGATGATGTCATGGGCTTGATCGAGGGCATGTACACCAAAATGATCGCCGAAGTAGTGCCGCATAAGAAGGTCTTCCAGACCCCCTGGCCGCGCCTGACCTACACCGAGGCGATGAAACGCTTCGGCAAGGACAACCCGGACATCCGCCTCGGCATGGAACTGGTCGATATCACCGATCTGGCAAAGGACTGTGGATTTGGCGTCTTTGAGAGCGCCGTCGAAGCTGGTGGGCAGGTTCGCGGGATCAACGCCAAAGGACTGGGCACTTACTCCCGCAAGCAGATTGATGCCCTCACCGAGTATGTCCGCAATTTTGGGGCCAAGGGCCTAGCTTACATCATACTGGATCCCTCAGGCGAGACCCGCTCCCCGATCCTCAAGTTCTTCCAGGAAGAAACCATCGCAACGATCAAGGAGCGCATGGGTGCCGAGGATGGCGACCTGCTCTTGTTTGTCGCTGATAAGCCCGCCGTGGTCTTCGATACCCTCGGACGTCTGCGTGTCCACCTGGCCGAGGAACTCGGTCTCGCTAATAAGGATGTGCTTGGCTTCTGCTGGGTGATCGACTTCCCCTTCGCCTTCTGGGATGAAGATGAAAAACGCTGGGATCCCAGCCACCACCTGTTCACCTCGCCGATGCCGGAGGATATCCAGTACATAGACACCGCCCCGGAGAAGATGCGCGGCGCCCAGTATGACCTGGTGCTGAACAACAACGAGGTCGCCGGCGGCTCGATCCGGATCCACGATCAGGAATTGCAGGCCAAGGTTTTTGAACTGATTGGCCTCGAGAAAGAGGTTGCCTCCGAACGCTTTGGGCACATGCTGCAAGCTTTCTCCTATGGCGCCCCGCCCCACGGCGGGATCGCCTCAGGGATTGACCGGCTGGTGATGCTCCTCGCCGATGAGGACAACATCCGTGAGGTGATCGCCTTCCCCAAGAACCAGAACGCCAGGGATGTGATGGCCGACGCCCCCACCCCCGCCGAACCCCAGCAGTACAAAGAGCTTCACATCAAACTCGATCTGCAGGAAGAGAAGTAAAGTAATAAATTTCAAAAATTCCCGAAGGGATAAAAACCTTCGGGATTTTTTTTAGTCATCCCTAACAAGATTAATGTCAGCTCAATTCCTCTACCCAGCCATTTAAATTCATGGTATAAGAATTGCACAATTGAATACCCTGCTGTGTGCGTGATTGATACCATCAAGTCCTGAGCCAACACCAAAATATAGGGACCTTAATTCGCGATCACGATGCGATAGGCGCAAGCCAAGGCAAAGTATCGGAGCGGGCCCTCCCTGCGTAAGCAGGTTCAAGACAAGGTATCACACGGCATGGCGGGGTATTCAACTTTAAACTGCAAGATCAGGTGGGTGAGGGGAACCAGATCAATCCCCCCAACGTTAATAGAGAGAAATCACAAAATAGGAGACCCCATGAAAAAGATCATTTTTTCAATTCTGATAGTCATTACCCTTTTATTGGTGGCGAATGCTTGTGTTGCAGACCTGCCGTTACCAGACGGAGATGAACCCAACCCGGTTGAGAATCCTGACCCGCCTGCCCAGGGAGTAGATCCCCTCCCGCCTATTGAGATCATTGACCCTGTCGAGGATCCGAGCGATCAAATCCGGCCGTTTGCAGCGATCAAAGCTCTTAAGCTGCTTGCTGAAAAATTGGACCTGTCAGAAGATCAGATCGAAATCAGCAAAACGATCCAGGTAGACTGGTCCGATAGCTGCCTCGGATTGGGCGGACCGGCGGAAAGCTGCCTGGCTGCCATCACCCCCGGTTGGCAGGTCACCCTGCTTGCAGAAAGTAAGGTCTATATCGCGCGTACCGATGAACAGGGAGACAGTATCCGATTTGAGGATCTGGATGTTGCGTTCCCGGTCGCCCCACCGCTAATAGGTGGATATGATGGCTCAGTCCCTCAGGCAGCCGTAGCAGCTCAGGAACATCTCGCCGTTCGCCTGAATATCTCGGTCGAGGCGGTTGAGATCGTCTCATATCAGCAAACCGATTGGCCGGATGGCTGCCTGGGACTGGCAGAGGCTGGCATGATGTGCACCATGGCGATTGTCCCTGGCTGGCGGGTGGAACTCAGCGCTGATGGGCAGAGCTTCATTGCCCGCACCAACGAAACCGGCAGTTTGATCAAGTTCGAATAAGATGTGATTGGTGACGAATTGAATTGGAAAGAGCGAGTCATTTGGCTCGCCCTTTGCTTTATGGTATCCCCTCGTTACTCGGCGCCTATTCATCCGATGCCTGGTTTTTCGGCACCACATAGATCAGCGGCAGGCTCACCACGGTCACGGCATATTTCACGATCAGGTTGAAGAGGAAGATCTGCCATACCACGTTCCACGGCAGCACGAACCCAAAAGCGCCGACGGCAAAGATCAGATTATCCACCGGCACACTGACCGAGTTGGAGATCAGCACACGCGCCCACTGGTATTTGTCTGTGATTTTGGTGACGAACCAGTGATAGATCTCGGTATCCAGCAGCTCGGAGACCAGCTCGGCAACGATAGAGGCGATCACGATGCGCCATACCGGAGCCAGCACCGCAGAGAATTCCGCATCCAGCCCCCACGCCGGATCACCGGGTACACTGGCTGCCCAGCGCAGGTACAGCGACATGAACAGGTTGATCACCCCGGCGGCAATGATCAGCACGCGGGTATTGCGCTTCCCCAGCACCTTATGGACCAGGTCGCGCAGCGTAAAGGTGATCGGGTAGATGAAGGTGCCCATATCCACTGCCAGGCCGGCGACCACGCCGATCTTCAGGCTGGCGATGTCGGCCAGCATCTGGGCGGCAATGTAAGCGGCAACTACGATCACAGCAATGATGGGAACGGAAACGGTTTTATTTTCCCCTGTTTGAACAGACATAGAAAAACTCCTCAGTTTTTGTAAGGCGGGGTACTGACACCGCCGTAGTTTTGGTACCCGGGTAGCTACGACCGGGAAAGCAGCGCCGGATTATACCAGTAATTCACTTTTCTGCGTATAATAACACTATGAACTTATTGCAGGAATTCCTCATCGGTGTGCGTTTTGTAGGGCTTCAGTCCACCCTGCAGACCATCGCTTATTCCCGCTACAGAGACCGGATTGAACAGAAGTTCCCCCGTAAGGTTGAGCAGAGCAAGCCTGTCCGTCCGGAGAAGATCATCGATGTGCAGCCGTTCCATAATGGGGCTTATTTCTCATTCGAGCACGGCATCCGCCTGGAGGTAGCCTTCCTCTCCGAGAAAAGCGTCCGGCTCACCTGGAGCCCTGGCCGTGCAGCGCCTAAATACGCCGTCGACGGGGATGAGACGATTGCCCTGCAAGCCCATCTGATCGAGAACCGCGACGATTACCAGCTCAGCGCCGGAGATGTGAATATCATCGTCCACCAGAATGGCTCGGTCTCATACTTTGACGGGGAAACCCTCATCCGCCAGGACCATCCGCCGGTCTATGAGCAGCCTGCCTGGCGCACGGAAAGCCCGCTCTCTGAAGAGGCGGTTATCTACGGCCTGGGAGAGCAGACCTCTTTCAACCTGCGTCCCGGAAAGTATCACCTTTGGAACACCGACCCCGGGGGCAGCTATGGCCCTGGGGCTGAGCCGATTTATTTGAATATCCCATTATATTACTGCCAGCAGCAGGACGGCGGTTATTTGATCTTCTACGAGAACAGCCACGAGGCCTGGGCTGAGTTTGATTCACAAGCCAGTCTGCGCTTCAGCGGCGGTGCGCTGCGTCTCTACTTCTTCGCCGGCGAACTGCCCCAATCCCTGTTTGAGTACTCCCGCCTTACCGGCCGGCCTGCCATGCCTCCGCTCTGGGCATTGGGTTTTCACCAATGCCGATGGGGGTACCGAACGGCTGAGGAGGTCCGCCAGGTTGTGCAGGGATTCAAGCAGCACCGCCTGCCGCTGGATGCTTTCCACTTCGATATCGATTATATGGACGACTATCGGGTCTTCTCCGTTGATGAAGAGCGCTTTGCCGGCTTCGACCGCCTGCTGGATGAGATGAACCAGGACGGTATCCACCCTGTGGTGATCATCGACCCTGGCGTCAAGATCGATCCGGAATACAGCCTTTATAAGGAAGGACTTCAGGACGATCATTTCGTCAAGCTCCCTGATGGCAGCCCCTATCGCGGCCTGGTGTGGCCTGGCTGGGTTCACTTCCCCGATTTCACCCGCCCGGAGACCCGCCGTTGGTGGGGCAGCTATTACAAGCGTTTTGTAGAGGATGGCATCGCTGGTTTCTGGCATGACATGAACGAACCGACTTCCTTCTCTGCCTGGGGGACTAACCAATTCCCCTGGAGCACTGTGTTTAGTTTTGAAGGCCGCGAGGGTACTCTGGAAGAAGCCCAAAACATTTACGCCCTGCAGATGAACTCCGCCGCCTATACTGCCTTGCGCTATATGCAGCCGGATCACCGCCCCTGGATGCTCACCCGTTCTGGGTGGGCTGGCATCCAGCGGTATGCCTGGAAATGGACCGGCGACACTGAGTCCACCTGGCAGGCACTCAGGATGACGATCAGCACCGTGCTCGGTCTGGGTGTCTCCGGGATACCTTTCTCCGGCTCCGACATCGGCGGTTTTTCAGGCAATCCCGAACCCGAACTGTATATCCGTTGGTTCCAGATGAGCGCCTTGATGGCTTTCTTCCGCAACCATGCCGCCATTCATTCCGGCCTGGGAGAGCCGTGGAAATACGGAACGCAAGCTACCGAGATCTGCCGTGAGATGATGCTCTTGCGCCAGAAGCTGATGCCGTATCTCTATTCACTTGCATCAGAAGCCAATACCTTTGGCTCTCCGATGGTGCGCCCCCTTTTCTGGGAGGACTCACAGGATCAGCGTCTCTGGACAATCGACGATGCCTATCTGCTCGGTTCCCATATGCTTGTCGCCCCGGTATTGGAGGCTGGATCAGCCAAGCGCACCGTTTTCCTTCCAGAGGGGAGTTGGTATTCGTATTGGGATGGAGCGGTGCACACCGGCGGTCAGGAGGTGACTGTCTCCGCACCGTTGGAGCAGATCCCCCTGTTCATCCGCGGTGGGAGTATCATCCCCATGCAGGAGGATGGTCAGATCAGCTTGCACATCTTCGTCCCGATGGAAGAGACCGAATCGGTTTCGTTCTTCTACCAGGATGCTAATGATGGCTACGGCCCATCACGGACCGAGTTTTATACCCTCTCGCGCCGTGAGAACCGTCTCTTTATCCAGAACCGCTCTGAGGGCAGTTTCGATGGGGTGGAGCATTACCGGCTGGTGCTGCACGGCGCTCTGCCCGGCAGTACCCGCGTAGATGAACAACCAGTGGACTGGCAGCCGGATGGCTTGCGAGTTGAACCTTTCGAGAATTTGAAAATTATATTAGAATGACCTCTGAATTAAGTGGGGTGGTATCGAAGACGAAGAAGTGAAAATAAACCCTTGCACGATGACCCTGGTTCTGCTATAATGCTAACTTGGCTAATTTGGCCTTGTCTGTATTTAAGCGCGTGTACAGGCCGTTTTAAATAGCTGGAAAGCGATAAAGAAAAAGCGTGATTAGCAGGAAAATCAGTTCAATAGAAATTCCCCAGGAGAGTTATAAATGATGGATATGTTGCCGGTTAAATCGTATTCTCGGATCAACGTCCAACTGCCTCTGCCCAACCTCATCGAGGTGCAGCTTGAGTCTTACGAACGATTGAAAGCATCCGGTCTGCAGGATCTGTTCCACGAAGTATCCCCGATCGAATCGTACAATGGCGGTATGCGTCTCTACTTCCCCAGCTATGAGCCGGAAGCAGAGCAGTGGAACCTGACATACTGGTTCGATGAACCAAAGTACAACATGGACGAGTGCATCGATCGCGATCTCACTTATTCCCGCCCGCTGTACGTTTCCGTACTCCTGGCTGGCCCCGAGATCGCAGAGCCGATCCGGCAGGAAATTTTCCTCGGTGATTTTCCGGAGATGACTCCAAAAGGCACCTTCATTATTAATGGTACTGAGCGTGTTGTGGTTTCACAGCTGATCCGCTCCCCTGGTGCTTACTTCGAAGACCCGCGCGACCGCTCGACCGGCCGCGTTCAGGCGACTGCCAAGCTGATCCCCGACCGGGGCGCCTGGATGGAATTTGAGACCCGTAAAGCTGATTACCTAACCCTCAAGTTCAACCGCAAGCGCACCATTCCGGTGACGATCTTCCTGCGCGCCCTGGCTGTCATCGATGACGGGGTGAAGGATTCCCCGATCAAGGAAGGCACCGACGAAGAGATCGTCGCCCTGTTTGAGGGTGTCGATAACAACCCGGAACGCATGTATCTTGCTGCAACCCTGCGGCAGGAACCCGAATGGGAAGTCGATGGAAAATATTCTATCGCCGAACAGGCTCTCATCGAGTTCTTCAAACGCATGCGCCCCGGTGATCCCGCTACGCTGGACAATGCCAAGGAATTCCTCGAAACCCAACTGTTTGACCAGCGCCACTACGACCTTGAACGCGTCGGGCGCTACAAGCTCAATCAACGGCTCGAACTGGACGGCGTAGTACCGCTTCAACAGCGTACCATCACCAAATGGGATTTCATCCAGCTCATCCGCCGGATGATCAAAATAAATAATGAGGTCATCACCCCTGATGACATTGACCACCTTGGCAACCGCCGCATCAAAACCGTCGGCGAGTTGATCCAGAACAAGCTGCGTATTGGCCTGCGCCGGATGGAGCGCGTGATCAAAGAACGTATGTCCATCCGGGACCAGGAACAGCTTGCCCCGATCACCCTGATCAACATCCGTCCGGTAGTGGCTG
Source organism: uncultured Chloroflexia bacterium (assembly GCA_963722735.1). Classification (GTDB taxonomy): domain Bacteria; phylum Chloroflexota; class Anaerolineae; order Anaerolineales; family UBA11579; genus UBA11579. The sequence goes on along the minus strand of CAVROH010000003.1, from coordinate 38,714 downwards.
CCCTGCGGGAATTCTTTGGCTCCAGCCAACTTTCCCAGTTCATGGAGCAGACCAATCCGCTCTCCGAACTGAAACACAAACGCACCGTCTCAGCGCTTGGCCCCGGTGGTCTCCGTCGTGAGCGCGCCGGCTTCGATGTCCGTGACGTTCACCACTCTCATTATGGGCGTATCTGCCCGATCGAGACCCCGGAAGGCCCGAACATCGGTCTGATCGGCCGTCTGGCTTCCTTTGCCAGGGTGAATGAATACGGGTTCATTGAAACCCCATACCGTGAAGTGATCAAGTCTCTGACGCCCAAAGACAAACGTCTTATTGGGCGCAAGCTGCTGGATGATGTGATTGACCCCAAGACCGAGAAGGTCGTCGCTAAGGAAGGCGTGCGGGTCGATGAAGAACTGGCTAAAAAACTCGCCAAACTGGATGTCGGCGAGATCAAGATTGTGCCCTATGTCTCCGACGAGATGAAATTCCTCTCCGCAAATTACGAAGATGAATTTTTCATCGTCCAGGCCAGCACACCGATCAATGAAAATAAAGAATTTGTCCGCGCGAGGATGTCCAGCCGGCACAAATCCAACTTCCAGTTCTCCGATCCCACCGAGATCGACTTTGTGGACGTTGCTCCCCACCAGTTGGTCGGGATCAGCGCTGCTTTGATCCCCTTCCTGGAGCATGACGATGCCAACCGTGCCCTGATGGGTTCCAACATGATGTCTCAGGCTGTGCCCCTGGTGCGCCCCGAAGTGCCCACCGTTTCTACCGGGGTGGAGTCCTTCGCGGCACAGGACTCTGGCCAGGTGGTGATCGCCAGGGAGGATGGTGAAGTCACCTCCGTGACTGGCAAGACCATCACTGTGCTGGAAACTGAGAGCAAAGAAGAATTTACCTACACGCTGAGGAAGTACCAGCGTTCCAATCAGAATACGTGCATCGACCAGCGCCCGGCTGTTGTTAAAGGCCAGCGAGTCAAGAAGGGCGATGTTATCGCAGACTCCTCATCCACCCAGGGTGGCAACCTGGCGCTCGGCCAGAACGCTGTGATCGCCTTCGTCTCTTGGGAGGGCGGTAACTTTGAGGATGCTATCCTGATCTCCGAGCGTATGGTGCAGGACGACCGCTTTACCTCCGTGCATATTGAGAAGCATGAAGTCGAAGCCCGTGACACCAAACTCGGCCCGGAGGAGATTACTCGTGATATCCCCAATGTCGGTGAGGAAGCCATCAAAGACCTTGATGAGTACGGAATTATCCGCATCGGCGCAGAGGTTGGTCCCTCCGATATCCTGGTTGGCAAGATCACCCCTAAAGGTGAGAAAGAACTTACTCCTGAGGAACGTCTCCTGCGGGCGATCTTTGGCGAGAAATCCCGCGACGTGAAAGACACCTCCCTGCGTATGCCCCACGGTGAGCGCGGCAAGGTCGTCGATGTCCAGGTCTTCTCCCGTGATGATGATATCGAGCTTTCCGCCGGTGTAGAAAAGATGGTGCGCGTCTCTGTGGCGCAGCGCCGCAAGATCACCACTGGCGACAAGATGGCCGGACGGCACGGTAACAAGGGTGTTGTCTCCCAGGTGGTGCCGGTGGAGGATATGCCCTTCCTTGAGGATGGCACTCCGGTGGACATCATCCTTAACCCGCTGGGTGTTTCCAGCCGTATGAATATCGGCCAGGTGCTCGAAGTCCACCTTGGCTGGGCTGCCCGCAGCATGGGATTCCGCGCCGTGGTACCGGTCTTTGATGGCGCCAATGAGAGCGAGATCGAAGCCGAACTGGCTCGCGCCTGGATGATCGATCAGGCCTGGAAAGAAACCACCACCAAAGCCTGGGACTGGCTCATCGAGAGCGACCCGGACTACGATCCGGAGATGTTCCAGGATGATGATGAAGTCCGCGCCCTTTACATGGAAGCATGGCTGGGTGACCGCGGCTACGATGTGTACCGCCTGGTCTCCGACCGGATCTATGCCCGCCACTCCGTGCTGAAGGAATGGCTGCGTGATTACGGCTTCAAACCGGAAGAGATACTGGACTACGAGGAGTTCTCGGTTCCGGTCTCGGAGCGTGCCGCTCAGGGCAAGCGGGCGATCGAAGCCTGTCTCAAGGTTTATCTTAAGACCCATGAGATTGACGACGAAAATAAGACTGGAGATGAGCTGTACGAATTCGCGTTCAACCGATCTTTCTACACCGGCAAACCGCTGCCGATATTCGGCAAGCAGATCCTGCGTGATGGGAAGCTCGGCCGCCCATACGACAACCCTGTCACTATTGGTGTGATGACCATGCTCAAGCTCCACCACCTGGTGGAAGACAAGGTCCATGCCCGCTCCACCGGCCCGTACAGCCTCGTGACCCAGCAGCCGCTGGGTGGTAAGGCCCAGTTCGGCGGTCAGCGCTTTGGTGAGATGGAGGTTTGGGCGCTGGAAGCCTACGGCGCAGCTTATACCCTGCAGGAAATGTTGACCGTCAAATCTGACGATGTGATCGGTCGTGTCAAGACCTACGAAGCGATCGTCAAAGGTGACCCGATTGAAGAGCCGGGGATCCCTGCTTCCTTCAAAGTGCTGGTCAAGGAGCTCCAGAGTCTCGGTTTGGCGGTTGAAGCCGTCACTGAGGAGGGGATCATCAGCTTTGGTAAGGAGCAGGACCGCAACCGTGTGCCGCGTTTGGAGACCGGCCTGCTAGGTCTGGGGCGCGGAAGATAGCCACTATATAATGAAATAACCTCACCATTACGAGGAAAGTAACCAGACGGTGATTTAATCACCGTCTGGTTTGTTTTAGGGAATATTATCTTGATTTGAATCTTTTCCTGTATAATTCATCCATCACAAGGGATAAGCATGGCAGGACGGATCTTCATCAGCTACCGCAGGGTAGATAGCCAGTACGCCACCGACCAGATCTATGACCAACTGGTAAGGCATTTTGGCGTTGGCAGTGTCTTTATGGACATTGATACGATTCCGTTGGGGGTCAATTTTCGGGAATATATTGATCAGCAGGTTAGCACCAGCGATATTGTTTTGGCCGTGATCGGCGATCACTGGCTGACTGCCACCGATCCGGATGGAAACCCCCGCCTGGATAGCCCCAATGATTTTGTCCGTCTGGAGATCGAAGCAGCCTTCAAGCAGGGGATCAAGCTGATCCCGCTGTTCATTGGCGGGGTACAGGCTCTCCCAGCCAGCCGGCTGCCGGAGAGTATGAAAGATTTACCCATGTTGAATGCCACCCGCATCCGGCGTAGTACCGATTTTATCCCGGATGTGGAGCGTTTGATCCGGGCATTGGAGAATATCCGCGCGGAGCAGGCAATAACCCGTGAGAAGAACACGGAGGCCTTGCTTGAGGTGCAAAAAGGCATTCCTTCATTGACCGAAAAGTTGAACGGTTTGCAGGGTCTCTCGGTAAAACAAAAACGTCAGCAGAAGAATCTGCAGGATGCCTTTGAGACCTTCTCGGAAAAGGTGGCTGAACTGTTGGCTTTACCGGCACACCATCTGCGGCTGGATATTAAGGAATTTGAGGCTGGGTTGGAATCTCTGGAGGATGAGATTTTTAACCTGACGCTGCAGATCGAGGAAGATCAGAAAACCGAACAATTGGCTGCTGCTCAAATTGCCAGAGAAACAGCCGAGGAGGAGCGCCGGAACGCCATCCTCCGGGAGAACCAGCGCGAACTGGAAACCATTCGTCACATGGTGGCCGAGATCCTGAGCGAACTGGAACAGCTCTCGAACCTGGCCTTGAAGGAACGCCGCAACCAGGTAGCGATCAAACGCAACGCCAGCCTCACGCTGCGCACCCTTCAGCGGGTTCTCGAATCCAGGGATGACTTGGTGCGTGTAGACGTAGAACTCTACCGGGAAGAATTCGATGAGTTGAAAAATGACTGGTTGGACTTCACCGCCAGTCTGGAAGAGCGTAAGTTGAAGGAAGAGATCGAAGCCAAGGAGCGTGAGGAAGCCAGAGCGCGCGCCGCACGGGAAGCAGAACGCCAATCCGAGCAAAAAGCGGCTGCTCAAACATCTGATCAACGGGTGGAGGAAACTCGTCAAACGGCTTTGCGTCAGGAAAACCAGTTGGAGTTGGAATCAATCCGCCAGCTGGTTGAAGAGATCAATACCGAACTCGAGCAGCTGACCAACCTGACGCAGAAGGAACGCCGAAATAAGACAGCGATCAAACGCAGTGCCGGACTCACCCTGCGGGCGATCCAGCGTATCCTGGATTCTCCGGGTGATCTGCTCCGCGTGGATCTGGGCTCTTATCGGGATGAATTGGGCCAGCTCAAATCGGATTGGCTGGAACTGGCTGCCGGGGTGGAGGAGCGCAAATTAAAGGAAGAGCTTGTGCAGAAGCAGCGCCAGATCGCTGCTGAACAGGAAAAAGCTGCCCCTCAACCAGCCCGGGTAAGCCCAAAGCCTGCCGTGGACATCAAAGGGATTTTACAAAAGGTGCCGGTCTGGGCCTGGGGAGCGGCAGTGGCGGTAATCGCCGCCGCCGTGCTTGTACCGATGTTCTGGGAGCAGATTTCAACTGCCTTTGCACCTACGGAGGGTAGGGAGACGCCAGGAGTATCTGACGATTCTATTTCCACTGCCACTTCTGCTTTAGATGACCTATCAGGGACAGCGATGATTAATCCTGAGTTGATTAACTGGATTGGAGATATAGCTAGCACCACGCCGGATTTCGTAGAGGATTTTTCGGTTTCCCAGGGTTATTGGTATGAGCAGGAAATCAGACCAAATCGATTTGTAGCTGAATATGTGTCCGATGGTGAACTTCGGATTAATGACGACCTTTCTACCGAAACCCGTTATGATATCCGGATTACTGATAGTTATGATTTTCTCCTCCAGTTTGAAATAACGCCTCTTGAATTCAGTTACGGAACAAAAATGTTTATTAACTTCCGAGAATTTGATCAGCAGAATTATTATTTTGGATACTTTGTTGGGAGTTCCTGGTGGCTTGGTTTGTCGGACAAAAATGGATTTGAGGATTTGGCTACAGGCTCATCCTTAAACTTGAGCCTTGGGCAGCCCACCACTTTCAAGGTGTTTGCATGGGAAAATCAATTGTCAATCATGGTCGATGGCGAAGTCCTTGCGTATGTAGAGGATGAAACCATTTCAGAAGGATTTACAAACATCTCATTTACCTCATATAAGCCCTTAGATATCGCATTGGACAACATCCAAATTTGGAACCTGAGCGAAGTGCAATTTGGTGAAACCGAGCAGAATCAGGCAGCTAAAGAATTTTATGCCCCTATCCGGGAATACCTGTCACAGGCAGCCCCTACCTTCGAGGAGGATTTCGAATCGCCGCAGGATTATTGGGAGGAGATGCAGGTAAATTTCAGCGATACCAAACCTGTTGATTTGGCTGGCCTGGTATTTGATGGGGAGGTTCGCCTGAACTCTATCAATGACCTGGAATATGATAATTTCGAACTTGATTTCCCTGAATTGAGCAGGCAAGCATATTCAGCTTTCGCTATCCAGTACGATTTCAGATTCAATGAGCCAGGTTCCTCAAACCTATCTGCCTCTTTACAAACTTCCTGGGGACCAGAAAATAATCAGGAGCATTACAGCCCTTATTGTGATTTCTATCAAGATCGCCAGGAAATCTGGTGTGGTTTATACGAGTTGAATGACTCTGGTAAATTCCTCGAGATTTTCAATCAGGGCCGCCCGTTTTATAAGAACATGGAGGAATCATATACCTTACTGGCGATCTTTTACCAGGGTCAGTTTGCCCTTTTCCTCGACGGCTACTTCATGGGGTATTCAGATAACCTTGAGTTAATCGATCAGCAAATTGGCATCCTCTTTGGAAGTGTCAATCAGGAAGTCGAATTTCAAGTCCGTTTTGACAACATCAAATTCTGGGACCTGTCTTGGATTGACGTTAGTGAGTTTACTGAGGAAACTGCCACTGTACTAATCAACCCACCAATCGATACCAGGACTAATCTAATTGATGGGGCCGAGATGGTGTATATCCCCGCTGGGGCGTTCACCATGGGGAATGCTGATACACCTGATGCGGACCTTGTCCACACAATGACCACAGATGCCTACTGGGTGTATCAATACGAGGTCACCAACGAGATGTACGTGGAATTTCTCAAGGTAGTAGGTAACCTGGATGAAAGATATTATCGGGGTGACGGTACGGATGCAGTCAGGATCCGTGAACTAGAGGGCGAGTGGGTAGCCATGCAGAGACATCTCAATGAACCCGTGACATTGGTTGATTGGGATGCGGCAAGTGAATATTGCCAGTGGGCAGGCGCACGTCTGTTGACGGAGGCCGAGTGGGAGAAAGCTGCCCGAGGAGGCTTGGAGGGCAAGCTGTATCCCATGGGGGGATGATCCCCCAGTGATTGCAACCGGATCCCCCAATGGTGCCCATTTCTGGAATGGTTCGAATAACCTTGAAGGACATTGGACATTTGCTGCTGTCGGTAGTTATTTCCCGAATGGTTTTGGATTGTATGATATGGCTGGCAGTGTAGGGGAGTGGACCAGTAGTTGCTTCATGCCGGATATCCTTATGATGCCCAGGATGGCAGGGAACATGTAGGATCTTGCCCAATTAGGGTCGCTCGCGGTGGGACCATGGATTCTTCAACATTGGAGATTGCCCTGGCAGGATCGCACTTGCATGTCCCAATTCGACTTCCGGGCGGATCGGTTTCCGTTGTGCGGTGAGTGCAACACCATAGAAATTTATAGCTCTTGAATAAATTCTGGCTGAATATCCATTCATTCATATTTAATGATCCTGGAGTAGAGTTGACCCTAACCCAGGTTGATTTTTGCACGATGCTCATCCACCTCTAACCAAATTCCCCCTGACGATTAGTCCATATATCCTTGACGGATAAGGCTAAAAAGGTTAAAAGTCCCCATTCGTGGCTGTGATTTTAAGAACGCATCATGGGTCAATTGCCCTGTCATAAAAAACACGCAGATCGAATCGAGGCCATCATCTACGAGCGATGGCCTGTGTTTTTGGAAAATCACAGCCTGTATTGCTGAGTAAAGATAGTATTTATCGGAGGCGAAAGTGCCAACAATTAACCAGTTGGTCCGCAAGGGCCGCAAAGTAAAGAAGAAGAAAAGTAAAGCCCCTGCACTTCAGTATGTGTTCAACACCTACAAGCAGCGGCGGATTGCGCAGCCGAAAGGTGCTCCCCAGAAGCGCGGGGTCTGCACCGTGGTCCGCACGATGACTCCCAAGAAACCGAACTCCGCCCTTCGGAAAATCGCCCGTGTGCGTCTCTCCAATGGTCTGGAAGTTACCGCCTACATTCCTGGCGAGGGTCACACCCTCCAGGAACACAGTGTGGTACTGGTTCGCGGTGGGCGTGTCAAAGACCTGCCTGGCGTCCGATATCACATTGTGCGTGGTACGCTCGACAGCACTGGTGTAAACGACCGCAAGCAGGCCCGTTCAAAATACGGGACCAAGCGCCCCAAATAGCATTTTAGGAAGAGTGAATTATGCCACGCAGATATAGACCCGAGAAACGTGTTGCCGAACCCGATCCCAAGTACGCCGATCGTGATGTGCAATCCTTCATTAACCGCGTAATGCATAGCGGTAAGAAATCCACCGCCACCCGTGTGGTGTACGATGCTTTCGATCTGATCGAAGAGCGCGCCGGTAAATCCGGGCTTGAAGTTTTCAAAGCCGCGATGAAGGAAGTCTCCCCCGTCATGGAAGTTCGCCCCCGCCGTGTTGGTGGTGCTACCTACCAGGTGCCGATGGAAGTAGATTCGCACCGCCAGTTCGCGCTGGCAACCCGCTGGATCCTGGCAGCAGCCCGGTCCCGCGGTGGCAAATCCTTTGCTGAAAAACTTTCCGCAGAACTGATGGAAGCTGCCTCCGGGCAGGGCGCCGCAGTTCGTAAACGAGAAGAAGCACACCGGATGGCAGAAGCCAATCGGGCGTTTTCTCATTACAGAGTCTAACTCGAACATTAATAATTAGATAAAAGGGTTGTTGGTTGTCTTACCATGTCACAAGAGAAAGAATTTCCCCTGAAAAAAACACGCAATATCGGCATCATTGCCCATATTGACGCTGGTAAGACCACAACGACTGAACGGATTTTGTTCTACACTGGCAAAACCCACCGGATCGGTTCCGTGGACGATGGTACCACCGTCACCGATTGGATGGAGCAGGAGCGCGAGCGCGGCATCACGATCGTATCCGCCGCCGTCACCGCAGAGTGGAAGGGATACCGGATCAATATCATTGATACCCCTGGCCACATCGACTTCACTGCTGAAGTGCAGCGTTCCCTGCGGGTGCTGGATGGCGGTATTGTGGTTTTCGACGCTGTCCAAGGTGTTGAGCCGCAAAGTGAGACCGTCTGGCGTCAGGCCGACCGTTACGCAGTCCCCCGCATCTGCTTCATTAATAAGATGGATCGGGTCGGGGCATCCTATAAGAATTCGATCGAATCGATCCGCGAGCGTCTGGGCGCAAACCCCATCGCCGTGCAGATTCCCGTCGGAGCTGAGTCGGATTTTGCTGGAGCGGTAGACCTGTTCGCCATGCAGGCAATCATCTGGAAAGATGAGCAAGGCGCCGAACCCGAGATCACCGAGATCCCCGCGGACCTGGTCCCCGCAGCTCAAACAGCCCGTGACCAGATGATCGAAGCGATTGCCGAACTGGATGATGATCTTACCCTCAAATACCTCGAGGGTGAAGAGATAAGTGAGGAAGAGCTTAAAAATGTCCTGCGGCAGGCAATCCTCGATAACAAAGCCACAGCCGTTTACTGTGGTTCTTCTTTGAAGAATAAAGGCGTACAACCGGTCATCGATGCCGTTGTAGAATTCCTCCCCTCACCCCTGGATATCCCCGCGGTGAAGGGCACTCATCCCAAGACGGATGAAACCATCGAGCGCCACCCGGATCCTGAGGAACCGATGAGCGCATTGGTCTTTAAAATAGTTACAGATCCTTACGTCGGCCGGCTGGCATACTTCCGGGTTTATTCCGGAATAATCAGCTCCAACTCCGCGGTCTTCAATACATCCAAACGGAAGAAGGAAAGAATTGGCCGCCTGATCCGGATGTATGCAGACCGCCGAGAAGAAGTTGACGAGATCGGCGCTGGCGATATTGGTGCAGTACTGGGCTTGAAGGAAACATTCACCGGGGACACGCTGTGCAACGAAGGCGCACAGATCATCCTTGAGAGCATTACCTTCCCCGATCCGGTAATCTCGATCGCCATCGAGCCGAAAACCACCGCCGACCAGGACAAAATGGCAACCGCTCTCCGCCGTCTGGCTGAAGAGGATCCCACCTTCCAGGTGAAAGCTGATCCTGAAACCGGGCAGACCGTGATCTCTGGCATGGGCGAACTCCACCTCGAAATTCTGGTGGACCGCATGCTGCGTGAGTTCAAAGTGCAGGCCAATGTCGGTCGTCCCCGGGTTGCATATCGGGAGACGATCACAAAGCCGGTGGAAGAGGTCAACTACCGCTATGTCAAGCAGACCGGCGGACGAGGACAGTATGGCCATGTGGTCATCAGCCTCGAGCCTGGCGAGCCTGGCAGCGGCGTAACCTTCACCAATAGAATTATTGGCGGCTCTATCCCCCGGGAGTACATCCCGGCAGTGGAGAAGGGCATCAAGGAAGCAGCCGAAGGTGGCGTGGTAGCCGGATATCCAGTTGTGGATGTTCATGCCATATTAACAGATGGTTCATTCCATGAAGTGGACTCCAGCGAGATGGCTTTCAAGATGGCGGGAACCTTCGCCTTCAAGGAAGGTCTTCAGAAAGGCAAGTCCACCATGATCGAGCCGATCATGAAAGTGGAAGTAGTCATGCCGGAGGAATATCTGGGTGAAGTAGTTGGGCAGATCAACGCCCGCCGCGGCGAAATGCAGGGCATGGAAATGCGCCCTGGCAATGCCCAGGCAGTCCACGCGATGGTCCCCCTGGCAGAGATGTTCGGGTATGCCACCGAACTCCGTTCCGCCACCCAGGGCCGAGGCGTTTTTACAATGGAATTTGACCATTACGCAAAAGTATCTGAAAAAGATTTAGAAAAACGGTAATTATTTACAGATTGTCGCGATGACAGAGCATTTATAAGGAGTAAGTAAATGGCAAAGCAAGTATTCGATCGAAGCAAGCCCCACCTGAATGTGGGCACCATGGGTCACATTGACCACGGCAAGACCACGCTGACCGCGGCAATCACCAAAGTAGCAGCCATGGCCGGATACGGCGACTTTCGTGCATTCGACACGATCGACAATGCGCCGGAAGAGAAGGAACGCGGGATCACGATCAACATTTCGCATGTTGAGTACGAGACCGCCAACCGGCACTACGCCCACGTGGACATGCCCGGGCACCGTGACTACATCAAGAACATGATCACCGGTGCGGCGCAGGTAGACGGCGCCATCCTGGTGGTGGCCGCTCCCGATGGTGCGATGCCTCAGACCCGCGAGCACGTGCTGCTGGCCAAGCAGGTGGAAGTGCCGAACATCGTAGTGTACCTGAACAAGGTCGACATGATGGACGACGAAGAACTGCTGGAGCTGGTCGAGCTGGAACTGCGCGAGCTGCTGGACGAGTACGGGTTCCCGGGAGACGAGACCCCGATCGTGCGCGGGAGTGCCCTGGCGGCACTGTCAAGCGAGAGCACCGACCCGACTGCCCCGGAATACGAGAGCATTCACGAGCTGCTGCGCGTGGTTGACGAATACATTCCGGAGCCGGAGCGGGAGACCGACAAGCCGTTCATGATGAGCATCGAAGACGTGTTCTCGATCAAGGGCCGCGGCACAGTGGTGACCGGACGTATCGAGCGCGGCACAGTCAAGCTGAATGAAACGGTAGACATCGTAGGATTGCAGGATGCGACCCCGAGCACGGTAGTGACCGGGATCGAGATGTTCCACAAGCAGTTGGAAACCGGAATGGCTGGCGACAATGCAGGTCTGCTGCTGAGAGGTATCAACCGTGATGATGTAGAGCGCGGCATGGTGCTGGCGAAGCCGAAGTCGATCAAACCGCACAAAGAGTTCATGAGCGAAGTGTACGTGCTGCGGAAAGACGAAGGCGGGCGTCACAACTCATTCTTCACCGGGTATCGCCCGCAGTTCTACATCCGGACATTGGATGTGACCGGCGAGATCACCCTGCCTGAGGGCGTGGAAATGGTCATGCCTGGCGATCGTGTCAATCTGAAAGTGGAACTGATCACGCCGGTGGCGTTGGAGAATGGTTCCAGCTTCGCCATCCGTGAAGGCGGTCTGACCGTCGGCGCTGGCGTCATCACCGAGATCCTGGACTAGGAAAATTATGGCAGCTAAGCAAAAAATACGTATCAGACTTAAGGCATTCGATCATCGTGTCCTCGACCAGTCCGCCAAGCGGATTGTCGAAACCGCAGAGCGTACCGGTGCCCGCGTCGTCGGACCCGTACCACTCCCAACGAAGCGCGAGATCTTCACTGTTCGCCGCTCGACCTTTATTGATAAAGACTCACACGAACACTTCGAGATCAGAACCCACAACCGTCTGATCGACGTGTTGGACCCGGATTCAAAGACCATCGATATGCTGATGCGTCTCAATCTGCCGGCCGGTGTGGATATCGAGATCAAGATCTAGTCGAAAGAAATTTGACCGGATTGCGTCTGAAGTAATTGGGTTTGACCCAGGTCGCATAGATCTAGTGTGAACTGGTTTGAAAACAGAATAGTGGTGAAAGAGCTGGTCTGGCAGGATGCATGAATGCATTCTCCAGGTTGGCTGACTGCACCGCTAAGGGATGATGGAGCCCAGCCCGGCTTACATTCCCTAAAAAATCTAATAGATTAGGAGTACAACTGAAATGTTAAAAGGGCTTATAGGCAAGAAAATCGGTATGACCCAGATTTTCGACGAGGAAGGCAATGCTGTGCCGATCACCCTCATCGAGGCTGGGCCTTGCTATGTCACCCAGATACGCACTCAGCAGACTGATGCTTACAGTGCCGTACAATTGGGATTCAATGAGATCAAGCCTGCCCGCCTGACCGGAGGCCAGTTGGGACATCTAAATAACGCAGATGCCCCCCCGCTCCGGTTTTTGCGTGAGTTTCGGGTTAAGGATACTGACCTGAAAGTAGGCGACAAAGTCTCCGCAGACGTCTTCGAACTTGGAGACTACGTGGACGTGATCGGCACCAGCAAAGGTAAAGGTTTTGCCGGTGTTATGAAGCGTCACAATTTCCGCGGCGGCCCCATCACCCACGGTCAGTCAGACCGCCAGCGTTCACCCGGCTCGATTGGTGCCACTTCAGGTACTGCCCGGGTCTTCAAGGGTAAACGCATGCCTGGTCGGATGGGCAACGAGCGTGTCACCGTCCAAAACCTCAAGGTAGCCCTGGTGGATGCAGAGCGGAACCTGATTGGTTTGCGCGGCGCAGTCCCCGGTGCAAAAGGCGGCCTGCTCATGCTAAAGGAGGCGCGCAAACAGTAGCTGCTGAGCAGAACTGTACGCGAAAGTAACCATGAAACTTGATGTTTACACACTCAATGGAAAGAAAACTGACAAGACAGTTGAATTGCCGTCAGAAATCTTTGAAGCCCCGGTAAACGTAGACCTGATGCATCAGGCCTATCTGCGCCAACTGTCGAATGCCCGCCTGGGCACTCACAGCACCAAAGGGCGCAGCGAAGTCAGCGGTGGTGGCCGCAAGCCCTTCAAGCAGAAAGGCACCGGCCGCGCCCGTCAGGGCTCAACCCGTGCTGCACAGTGGGTTGGTGGTGGTAAGATCCACACCCCCAAACCCCGTTCCTACGAGAAAGCAATGCCCAAGAAGATGCGCCAGGCGGCCCTCCGCTCCGCACTCTCGGTGAAAGCTGCCGATCAGGAGATTGTGATCGTAGACGAACTGAAGATAAAAGAACCCAAAACCAAAGAGATGCACGCCGCCCTCCAAAAACTGGTTGGCGACAGCTCCGCATTGATCCTGATGACCCAGAAGGATGGCGATGAAGCCCTGGTTGCCCGCTCTGCCCGCAACCTGGCGAATGCCAAAACCCTCCAGGCCAGCTACATCAATGTGCGCGATTTGCTGGGATACGACAAAGTCATCATCCCCGCCAGCGCCCTGGACGTCATCTCCGGCCACCTGGGGAAGTAAGCGAGAGAGGTAGATCATGAAAACCAATCTTTACGAAGTCCTCCGGCGCCCGATCATCACTGAGAAGTCAAACTTCCAGAACGACAAGAACAACCAGGTCGTCTTTGAAGTAGCTAGCTCTGCAACCAAGCCGATGATCAAGGAAGCTGTTGAAGTCATCTTCAATGTCGATGTAACCCGGGTAAACGTCTCAATTTTACCCGCCAAGAAGAAAATGTCTGGCTCCAGCCGCCGGATGGTCAACCGCCGCAAACAGTTCAAGAAGGCGATTGTCACCCTGGCTCCTGGCGAAACCATTGATATCTTTGAAGGGGTTTACTAATGGCAGTCAAAAAATATAAACCCACAACCCCCGGCCGTCGGGACATGACCAGCTACACCTTTGAGGAAATCACAAGGTCAAAGCCTGAAAAGTCCCTCGTCCGGATAAACCGCAAGCGCGGCGGCCGCAACAACTACGGCCGGATCACCGTTCGTCATCGCGGCGGCGGCAGCAAGCGAAAAATCCGCGTAGTCGATTTCAAGCGCGACAAGCTCAACATTCCTGCCCGCGTTGCTCAGATCGAATATGATCCTAACCGCACTGCCCGTCTGGCTTTGCTGCACTACGCAGATGGCGAAAAACGCTACATCCTCGCCCCGGTAGGCGTGCGAGTGGGTGATACGCTCCAGTCCGGCCCGGATGCAGACATCCGCCCCGGAAACGCGTTGCCCATCGCCAACATCCCCACCGGTACGATGGTACACAACATCGAGATGCAGGAAGGCAAAGGCGGGCAGATGGTCCGCTCCGCTGGCGCTGCTGCTCAGTTGATGGCAAAAGAAGGCGATTACGCCCAGGTTCGGCTGCCGTCCGGCGAAGTCCGGCTCATCCGCCAGGTCTGCTACGCAACCATCGGTCAGATCGGCAATGTCGAGCACGGCAATATCCGCCTGGGCAAAGCCGGACGCAAGCGCAACAAAGGTATTCGGCCCACCGTCCGCGGCTCCGCGATGAGCCCCCGGGACCATCCGCATGGTGGTGGTGAAGGTCGTTCCCCGATCGGTATGCCCAGCCCCAAGTCCCCCTGGGGTCAGAAGACACTTGGTTACCGCACCCGCCGGAACAAGACCACCAATAAGTACATTGTCCGCAGGCGCGGTAAGAAACGCCGCTAGGAATTTGGAGTTTGAATTATGGGACGTTCACTGAAAAAAGGACCATTTGTAGATCCCAAGCTAATGAAGCGGGTCGAACAAATGAATGAAAAGAACGAGAAAAAAGTGATCCGCACCTGGAGCCGGGCCAGCACCATCTTCCCCCAGATGGTAGGCCACACCATCGCCGTCCACGACGGACGCCGCCATGTGCCGATTTACATCACCGAGAATATGGTCGGGCACCGGCTGGGAGAATTTGCACCCACCCGCACATACCGCGGCCATCTTCAGGAAAAGAAACGAAGGTAGGAGCCGAGCAATGTCGAATGAATATAAAGCAGTTGCTAGAGAACTTCCTATCTCTGCGCAGAAGACCAGGCTGGTTGTGGACTTAGTCCGCGGCAAAGATGTGGTAGATGCCCTTGACATGCTCAAGTTCGTCCCCAACAAAGCTGCCAAACCGGTCTACAAGGTGGTGTACTCCGCGATGATCAACGCAGAAGAAAACTTCGGCATTAGCCGGGCGGGACTTTACGTCCACAAGATTTTCGCAGATGAGGGACGCACCCTCAAGCGCGGCCGCTTCGGCGGACGCGGACGCTACAAACCGCGTCTCAAACGCTACTCGCACGTCACTGTGATCTTGCGCGAGCGAGAAGAGAACTAGGAAGGAGAACCATATGGGTCGTAAAGTAAATCCGATCGGCTTTCGCCTGGGAGTCAATAAAACCTGGGATGGGCGTTGGTACGCCGAAGGCGCTGATTATACCGAACAACTTCACCAGGACTTTGCCATACGCAAGATGATCCGCGAGCATTCCCCGCGTGCCGGCATCTCCCGTATCGAGATCGAACGCTTCCCCGGAGAAGTGCGCGTCTTCGTGCACACCTCCAAGCCAGGCGTTCTCATCGGCCGCAAAGGTGAGAATGTCAAAGCCATGCGCAAAGACCTTGAAACCCTGGTTGGCAAAAAGATCGATCTCCAGATTAAAGAGATCAAAGATCCCGACTTGGACGCCTTTCTGGTAGCCCAGAATATCGCTGAGCAGCTCGAGCGCCGGATCAGCTACCGCCGGGCCATGCGCCGGGCGCTCTCGCAGATTATGCGCGTTGGTGCCGAAGGTGCCAAGATTGAAGTCGCTGGCCGTGTGGGCGGTTCAGATATGGCCCGCCGTGTCTGGCTGCGTGAAGGCCGTGTGCCCCTGCACACCCTGCGCGCCGACATCGATTACGCTGTCGCTGAAGCCATAACCACTTACAGTGTCATCGGCATCAAGGTATGGATCTATAAAGGCGAGATCCTGCCAGTACTGGAAGAAGTAGAAGAAGTCAATACCGAAGGCGTTTACGTTAGCAAGTAAACCCCGCCGGCATAGGAATTAAGAGGTTTAGCAATTATGTTAATGCCAAAACGTGTGAAATACCGCAAGCAGATGCGCGGTCGCATGAAGGGCAAAGCGCAGCGTGGTAACGAAGTCCAGTTCGGAGAATTTGGCCTCCAGGCCATTGAACCCGGCTGGGTCTCCGCCCGCCAGCTCGAATCCGCCCGCCGTGCCATTGTGCGTGCTGCTCGCCGCCGTGGGAAAGTCTGGATTCGCGTCTTCCCCGATAAACCTATCACCCAGCGAGCTGCAGAATCCCGCATGGGTAAGGGTAAGGGCGATGTGGAATTTTGGGCTGCTGTGATCAAACCTGGCCGGGTCCTCTTTGAGGTCGGCGGTATGTCCGAAGATGTCGCTCGCGAAGCCCTTCGGCGTGCCCGCTACAAACTCTCGGTCAAGACCAAGATCATCACCGCCCACGATAGAGCAGGAGGCTCCTGATGGACGCTGCTGAAATCCGTGAAATGAAAATTGAAGACATTCAGGAAGAACTGGATGACGCCCGCGAAGCTCTGATGCGGCTGCGCTTCCAACTCACCACTGGTGAGCTTACCGATCATACCCAGATCCGGCAGACCCGCCGCAAGATCGCCCGGTTGATCACCATCCTGAACCAGAAAGAAGGTGAGGAATGAAAAATACCCGCAGACGTCTGAGTGGAGTGGTTGTCGGTAACAAAATGCAGAAGACTGTTGTCATCGAGATCACTCGCCGCTACCGCCACCCGCTTTACCGAAAGGTGGTAACCAGCGCCAGTACCCTCAAAGCTCACGACGAGTTTGAGTGCGAAATTGGAGATGAGGTCATCATCGTTGAGACCCGCCCGATCTCCAAGACCAAACGCTGGGCGGTAGAAGAGATCACCAAGCGCAGCGTAATTGCTGAGGATTTACCGGAGGCATAGTCATGATCCAGGTAGAATCCAGAGTAAAAGTTGCCGATAACACCGGCGCCCGTGAGATCCTGGTCATCAAGGTTCTGGGTGGATCTGTCCGCCGCTACGGGTTTGTCGGTGACATTGTTGTCGCCACCGTCAAAGTGGCTACCCCCCAGGGCAGCGTCAAAAAGTCTGACGTGGTCAAAGCCGTTATCGTCCGAGCCGCCAAGGAATGGCGCCGTGAAGATGGTTCAACGATCAGGTTTGATGACAACGCTGCTGTGATCCTGGATACCGATGGACAGAACCCTAAGGGAACTCGTATCTTCGGACCAGTGGCACGCGAACTGCGTGAACTCGGTTTCACCAGGATCGTTTCCCTGGCACCGGAAGTGCTCTAAAAGAAGGTGAATAATGAGCAAAAAAATGAAAATTAAACGAGGCGATACCGTTCAGGTGATCACCGGCTCGCGTGAAGATAAAGGCAAACGCGGCGAAGTGATCCGGGTGATGCCCAAAGAGAACCGGATTGTGGTGCAGGGCATCAACATGCGCAAAAAGCACCAGCGCCAGTTCCAGGCAGAAGGCCGTACGATGAACCCCGGTATCATTGAATTTGAAGGCTCCTTCGATATCTCCAACATCATGTTGGTGTGCCCCAAATGCAACGAGATCACCAAGGTCGGCGTGCGGCGGGACGAAAATGGGCTGCCTTTCCGTGTCTGCCGCTCCTGCGGTGAAGACATTGATTAGCGTGGAGTAAGATCATGGCATTACGACTTAAAGAAAAATACGACAATGAGATCGTTCAGGCCCTTAAAGAGACCCTGAACCTCGAAAATGTGATGCAGGTGCCGCATGTCGAGAAAGTGGTCCTCAACATTGGTTTGGGCGAAGCCCTCGAAAACGCCAAAGCGCTGGATGCAGCTGTTGAAGACCTCACCAGGATCACCGGCCAGAAACCGGTGGTGACTATCTCGCGTAAAAACATCGCCAACTTCAAGCTGCGTGAAGGCCGTGCCATCGGCACAAAGGTCACCCTGCGCGGCGAGCGTATGTGGTCCTTCCTGGACCGCCTGTTGAATGTCGCGCTCCCCCGTATGCGTGACTTCCGCGGTGTGAACCCCAACTCCTTCGATGGACGCGGAAATTACACCATGGGCTTCACCGAACAACTGATCTTCCCTGAGATCGATTACGATCAGATCGACAAGATCAGAGGCTTCGAAGTGACGATCGTCACCTCTGCTGAAAACGATGAGGGCGGCCGGGAATTGCTTCGTATGCTCGGTATGCCCTTTGCGATAGAAGGATAAGAAAATGGCAAAAAAATCAATGATTATCCGTGAATCCAGAAGAAAATACCCCGGCCGGGTTCGCAACCGCTGCATGAAATGTGGCCGCCCGCGTGGTTACATGCGTCGATTTGGTCTCTGCCGGATCTGTTTCCGCGAGCTTGCGCTCGACGGCAAGATCCCTGGCGTCACCAAATCGTCCTGGTAGGAGGGAGTGAGAAATGACAGTAACTGATCCCATTTCCGATATGTTGACCCGCATTCGCAACGGCGTCATGGCTGAACACGCCAATGTTGCTATGCCTAATTCGAAGATCAAAGTTGCCATTGCCCAGATCCTTAAGGACGAAGGCTATATTGAAAACTTTGAAGTTGTGGATGGCGAAAAGCCCCACGAGAAAATCCTGCGCATCCGCCTTAAATACGTAGGCGAGCGCCGCACCCGCCGCTCCGTGATCGACGGCCTGGAACGCGTCAGCAAACCAGGGTGCAGAGTGTACTCCAAGAAAAGTGAGATCCCCTGGATTTTCTCCGGCCTTGGAATTGCCATTCTGTCCACCCCCAAAGGTGTGATGACCGGCCAGCGCGCCCGGCAGATCGGGGTAGGTGGCGAGGTACTCTGTAAGGTTTGGTAGAGGTTTGCTAATTGCATCCGGGTAGTGGCTGGTGAACGAGTGGAGCAACGCAGTTGCAGACTATTTGCACCAACATTGCCCGAAGCGCGCAGCACCTCGGCCAATCATGCAAGAGGATAAACATGGAGGTTTATTGAAATGTCTAGAGTAGGACGCTTACCCATAGAAGTCCCGGGCGGCGTGGAAGTCGAGATCAAAGGCTGCCACATCCGAGTCAAGGGCCCGAAAGGCGAGCTTTCCCACACCTTCCCCCCGGTGATCGAGGTCACTCTGGAAAACGGTGTGCTGGAAGTCAAACGCCTATCTGAAGAGAAATTCGACCGCTCGATGCACGGCACTGCTCGTGCAGTGATCAACAATATGGTGGAAGGTGTCACCAAGGGATTTGAAAAGATCCTGGAGATCCATGGTGTTGGCTATCGCGCCGAAATGGCGGGAGAGAGTATTATCTTCTCCCTGGGGTATTCCCACACCATCACCGTAGACCCGCCCAAAGGTATCGCCTTTGAGGTGCTCGATCGCAACAATGTGGTCAAGGTCTCCGGGTATAACAAGCAGGTTGTTGGACAGGTAGCCGCCGAAATCCGCGGACTGCGCCCGGTAGAACCCTACAAGGGCAAAGGCATCCGCTATCGGGATGAGTACGTCCGCCGCAAAGCTGGTAAGGCTGGCAAGGTGTAGAGGTAGAACAATGGCTAAGAATAATCGTAGAATAGCACGTATCAGACGTCACGCCCGTGTGCGCAAGCAAATAGCAGGCACTCCTGAAAGACCCCGTTTGGCGGTCTTCCGCAGCCTCACCGATATCTACGCTCAGGTCATCGATGATGAAGCCGCTGTCACCATGGCATCCGCTTCCAGCATTGATAAGGAACTGCGCGGCAAGATGAGCGGCAAAACCAAGACAGAACAGGCCCGCCTGGTGGGCGCAGCGATTGCAGACCGTGCCAAAGCACAGGGTATCACCACAGTGGTGTTCGACCGCGGCGGCTTCAAATACATCGGACGGGTACAAGCCCTGGCCGAGGGCGCCCGCAAAGGCGGCCTTGAGTTCTAGGCAGGAGATCGATATGAGCGAATATAAACAAGAATTTGAACAAGAACTTGAAGAACGCACAGTTGACATCACCCGTGTTGCCAAAGTGGTCAAGGGTGGTCGGCGTTTTGGATTCCGCGTCACCGTAGTGGTTGGCGATAAAGCTGGACAGGTCGGGGTTGGAGTTGGCAAAGCCAACACTGTGCCCGATGCGATCCGCAAAGCCACAGACCGTGCCCGCAAGGATATGCACAGGGTCAACCTGTACAAGAACACCATCCCCCATGCCGTGGTCGGCAAGACTGCTGGCGCACGCGTCTTCCTCAAACCGGCTTCCCCCGGAACCGGGTTGATCGCTGGTGGTGGTGTTCGCGCCGTACTGCAGTCCGTCGGCGTGCAGGATATCCTCACAAAATCACAGGGCAGCGCCAACATCCTCAATGTGGTGCAGGCAACCATGGATGCTCTCGATCGGCTCAAATCGATCGAAGACACCGCCCGCCTGCGCGGCAAGAAGGTTGAAAGCCTGCTGCCCTTCTGGGAGCGAAAACGTGGCTAAGAAAAACACTCTCAAAATCACATTGGTAAAGAGTCCGATCGGCTACCCCCAGCGCCAGAAAGGCACTGTTAAAGCCCTCGGTTTGAGAAAGATCAACCAGATGGTTGAACACGACGATACACCAGTTATCCGGGGCATGATCTTCAAGATCAGCCACCTGGTTACAGTAGAAGAGTAAAGGTACGTGGCGATGAAGTTACACGACTTAAAACCAAATGAAGGGGCTAAAAAGTCCCGCATCCGTGTTGCTCGTGGTACTGCAGGCAAAGGCGGCAAGACTGCCGGCCGGGTACAAAAGGCTACGGCGCCCGCGCAGGCGCCGGCGGTTCACTTTACCGTGAAGGCGGCAACCTGCCGTTCTACCGCCGTCTGCCGTTCAAGCGTGGTTTTACCCCGCCATTCCGGCAACACTACAACGAAGTAAATCTTGACCAGCTTGAAGGTTTCAAGGCAAATGCCAAGATTACCCCCGAGACCCTCGACGAAGCCCGCTTGCTGCGCAAGACCACGCTTCCTGTCGTAATCCTCGGGCGCGGCAATGTCGATAAAGCCTTCAAGGTCAGCGTCCACCGCATCACCAAAGGCGCCAGAGCGAAGATCGAAGCTGCCGGCGGCAGTGTCGAGATCCTCGAGATCAAGTAGCAACCACAAGGAGAAGACTACATGAAACGTGCTGGCTGGCGGTACCTATGGACCGCTCCTGACATCCGCAGAAAACTGTTGTTTACCCTTGGTTTGCTGGTCCTGTACCGCTTTGTAGCCCAGGTGCGTGTCCCTGGTGTGGACACTGTGGCCCTCAGCGCAGTCATGGGTGGTACCTCCGCCTCTGCCAACTTCCTGAACATGGTCAACCTGATCTCCGGTGGTACCCTGCGGCAGTTCTCCATTCTTGGTATGGGTGTATATCCTTATATTACCGCCCAGATCGTCATCCAGCTTCTGGTCCCGATCATTCCTGCCTGGCAGTCCCGGATGGAAGATGACCCCCGCGAAGGCCGCAAGTGGATGGAAAAGAACACCTACCGCCTGGCGATCCTGATGGGTGCACTGACCGCTTTCGGTCAGATCCAGGTAGTCTCCAACCTCGGTGGTGTCGAGATCATTCCTGGCTTCGGTTTTGGCGCTGGTGCCAATATCCTGCGCTCGGTTACGATCATCATTGCGATGACCGCTGGAACGATGTTTGCCATCTGGCTGGGTGAGTTGATCTCCGAGCACGGTATCCGCGGGCAGGGACTCTCCCTGCTGATCTTCGCCGGTATCATTGCCCAGTTGCCTTCATCCTACCTTAGTGTCTGGAACGCCCCCAAGCCGATTGCAGAGGGTGGCGCTGGCCTTGACCCCAGCATCCGCTGGACCGGACTTGCAGCTTTGTTGATCATCACCATTCTGACCATCTTCGTGATCGTCTTTGTGCAGCAAGGCCGCCGCAACATCCCCGTGATGTACCCCGGCCGCCGCATGGGCAACCGCATGTCGATGCCCGTCAAAGGCACTCTGCCTTTGCAGGTCAACATGGCCGGCATGATCCCGCTGATCTTCGCCTCTGCCCTGCTGCAGTTCCCCGGCCTGCTGGCCGGCCTGATGCAGAGTTCGGAGACGGAGTGGGTGGTAAATACCGCCAACTGGATGGCAGCCAATATCACCGTCAGTTCTGGCTGGTACTGGCTGATCAACTTCATCTTTGTGGTTGGCTTTGCTTTCTTCTACACGGATGTGCTTTTCCAGCAGCAGAACTATGGGGAGAACCTGAAGCGCTCCGGCGCTCAGATCCCTGGCGTCAGCCGCGGTGCCCCTACCCAGGCCTACCTCACCAGAGTGCTGCGCCGCATCACATTCCCTGGGGCGTTGTTCCTCGGTGTGATCGCCGTGCTGCCGTACCTGGTAACCCTGCTGATCCCCGATCTGGCCAAGATCGGCGGCGGCGGATCCTTCCTGATCAACGCCTCCGGCTTGCTGATCGTGGTGGGTGTTGTCCGTGATACTTTCTTCAACATTGAAGCTGAGTTGAAGGTCCACGGCTACGACGAATCGCTGCTGGTAAAGTAAAAGGTATTGAGGTAGGAGATGCCAGTTTTCATCGTCATGCTCGGCGCTCCCGGGGCGGGAAAAGGAACTCAGGCCAAAATGCTGGCCGAGAAGACCGGCCTCTCGCATGTATCCTCTGGAGATCTGTTCCGGGATAATATCAAGAATGAGACCGAGCTGGGAAAACTGGCAAAATCCTATATTGATAAAGGCGAACTGGTGCCCGACGATGTCACAATTTCGATGGTGATAGACCGCCTCAGCCGCCCGGACTGTGCCAAAGGCGCCATCCTGGATGGCTTCCCCCGCACCACAGCCCAGGCTGAGGCTCTGGATGCCAGCCTCGCCGAAATGGGCTACCAGATCGATATTGTACCCCTCATCGGGGTGCCCGAATCGGTCCTTATGGCACGGCTCACCGGCAGATGGACCTGCAAACAATGCGGGGCCATCTACCACACCCTGTTCAGCCCGCCCAAACAGGCCGGCATCTGCGACCTGGACGGCTCTGAACTCTACCAGCGCCCGGATGATACTCCTGAGACGGTTTCCCACCGCATCAAGGTCTATACCAAGCAAACCGCACCTCTCATTGAGTATTACGCTCAAAAAGGTGTGCTGGCAGAAATCAACGGCAACCAGGAAATCGAACAGGTCAACGCAGAACTTCTGGGCAAGCTCCCCGAAGTGAACTGAACCTTAAGAGTAGAAATATGGCTTGGGAACGAAACGTAGTTATTAAAAAGCAAGGCAGAGCTTGATATCATGCGCGAGGCGGGACGCATCAACGCCAAAGCGCTGCAAGCAGTGCGCGAGGCGATCGCACCCGGGGTCACCACCGCGGTCCTCGATAAGATTGCCGAAACCGTGATCCGCGACCACGGCGCTACCCCTGCTTTTCTTGGCTACCCCGGTCCCACGCCTTACCCGGCAACGATCAATTCCTGCATCAATGAGCAGATGGTTCATGCCATCCCTGGCAGCCGGGTGATCAAAGAGGGCGATCTTGTCTCCATCGACTGTGGTACGGTGCACAAAGGCTTCGTAGCAGATTCCGCCTTTTCCGTCGGCGTTGGAGAGACCTCCGAGCAGGTCAAACTGCTCCTCAAGGTCACCGAGAAAGCACTCGAACTGGGCATCGCCCAGATGCACGCCGGTAACCGTGTGGGGGATGTCTCCCACGCCATCCAGAAGCATGTGGAGAGCTTCGGCTTCCACGTGCCGAGGGAATACACCGGGCATGGCGTCGGGCGCAAGATGCATGAAGGTCCGCAGGTCCCTAATTGGGGGCTGCCGGGCAGAGGAATGGTCCTCAGGGCAGGCATGACCATCGCCCTGGAACCCATGGTCCTGGTGGGCACACCGTATACCCGGGTGCAGGCCGATCAGTGGACCGTCTCATCGGTAGACCAGTCGCTGACTGCGCATACCGAGCACAGTGTGGCAGTCACCGATGGTGACCCAAGAATTTTGACATTGATTTGAGAATAAGCCTAGACGAAAAGAGAACAATGAAGTAAAATTTATTGTTTTGGCTTATCAAAGGAGTACATGATGAAGGTATCATCCTCAGTTAAAAAAAGATGCAGCAAATGCAAATTTGTGCGCCGCAAAGGCCGGCTGTACGTGATTTGCAGTGATCCAAAACACAAACAGAGACAAGGATAGAGGTAGCTTATGGCACGTATCGAAGGTGTTGACCTCCCGCGTGAAAAGCGTGTTGAAATTGGCTTGACCTATATTTATGGGATCGGCCTGAAAACTTCACAACAAATGTTGGCTGCCACCGAGATCAGTCCGGATACTCGGGTGCGAGATCTGACCGACGCTGAAATCGCATCACTGCGCGAATACATCATTTCCAACCTGACGGTTGAAGGTGACCTGCGTCGTGAGACCCAGATGAATATCAAGCGGCTGATGGAAATCGGCAGCTACCGTGGTATGCGCCACCGCAGAAATCTGCCCGTTCGCGGGCAGTGGACCCGCACCAATGCCCGCACCCGCAAAGGCCCCAAGAAGACTGTTGCCGGCCGCGGACGCCGCAGAGGCGCAACCAAGAAGTAATCTGGAAAGGATCAGAGAGAAATGGCAAAACGACCACAGCGCTCAAGACGTGGACCCAAGAAGGCCAAGAAGGTACTATCTTCCGGCCAAATCCATGTTTATGCTACCTTTAACAATACGATCATTACCGTAACCGATAAGCAGGGCAACACAGTTACCTGGTCCAGTGCCGGAGCTGTGGGCTTCAAGGGCGGACGCAAATCCACCCCCTTTGCCGCCCGTCTCGCTATGGAAAGCGCCCTCAAATCCGCCATGGATATGGGCATCCGCGAAGTTGATCTTATCGTCAAAGGCCCTGGCCCCGGACGCGAATCCGCCATCCGTGCCGTCAGCGCCGCCGATATCAGAGTAAACTCCATCGAAGACGTTACCCCGGTGCCGCACAATGGCTGCCGCCCGCCGAAACGTCGCCGAGTTTAACAAATTAACATTCCGAATACGCAGGAAGAAGTGAGGATAGATTAATGGCTAGATATACAGGTCCTGTATGTAAACTGTGTCGTCGGGAGGGTGAGAAGCTCTTTTTGAAAGGTGAAAGATGCTATTCTCCTAAGTGCGCAATGGAAAAACGCGCCTATCCCCCCGGACAACATGGCCGCCAGGCCCAATGGTCTCGCTCGCGAATCAGACTACGGTGCGCAGCTGCGTGCCAAACAAAAAGCCCGCCGCGTGTATGGTGTGCTGGAACAGCAGTTCCGCCGCTATTACCGGCAGGCGATCAAGTCGCGGGGACTTACCGGTCTCACCTTGCTCCAGATCCTGGAGTCTCGGCTTGATAACGTCATCTACCGCATGGGATTTGCCAGCAGCCGGTCTCAGGCTCGTCAGTTGGTCACGCACGGCCATTTTATGGTCAATGGCCGCCGCACAGACGTGCCGTCCATGCAGATCAAAGCTGGAGACGTGATCCAGGTTCGTGAAGGGTCCCGTTCTAAGACCCTGATCAAAGACCTGATGGCAATTGCCGAAGAACGTTCTGCTCCCGATTGGATCACTCGCAATATCAAAGATTTTAGCGGTGGGATTCTCCGGCTGCCCGAACGTGCCGAGATCGATGCCAATTTGAATGAGCAGTTGATCGTGGAGTACTACTCCCGTTAGTTAAGTGTCCGAAGGCGGTTGCTGAGGCAACTGCTGGTTGGGGAAGGAATAGCCTGTGATCATTCTAAGTAATATGGTTACCCCAAGGATCGAGCGTGAGGCTGAATCACGTAATTATGGGAAGTACACCATCAGCCCGCTAGAGCGCGGCTATGGGTCCACCCTGGGCAATGCGCTCAGGCGTGTGCTGCTCTCCTCCATGGAGGGGGCAGCGATCACCTCTATCCGGATCACCGATGTCCAGCACGAATACAGTGACATCCCCGGGATCCGCGAAGATGTGATTCAGATCATGCTGCAGCTCAAACAGATCCGTATGAAGCTGTCAGACGTGGACACCGCCCGCTTGCACCTTGAGGTACGCGGCGAGGGTGTCGTCACCGCTGCAGATATTATCGCACCGCCAGAAGTCGAAGTGGTCAACCCTGACCTGTACCTTTTCACTTCAGACAGTGCCAAGACCAAACTTGAACTTGAAATGACGGTTGAGCGTGGCCGCGGATATTCCCCGGCGCAAGACCGCAGTGGTAAGCTCCCCATCGGTGAGCTGCCCGTTGATGCGATCTTTACCTCCGTCAAGCAGGTCAATTGGGAAGTTGGGCAGGCCCGTGTGGGGCAGAGCACCAACTACGACAAACTGATCATGGAAATCTGGTCGGACGGCACGATTGCCCCCGAAGATGCCATGAGCACCGCTGCCGGTATCCTGATGGAGCACCTCCGTCACATCGCCGGGGTCACCGAGATCTCCCTCGCTCCCATCGAGCAGGAAGAGGTTGTCGACGGCCGTTTGACCAGCGAAATCTATGAAACACCAATCGAGAACCTCGATCTGTCTGTTCGGGTCTTCAATTCTCTCAAGCGTGCCGGGATCATCACCGTGGGTGAAGTGCTCGAACTCCTCGAAAAGGGAGAAGACGCAATTATGTCCATCCGCAATTTCGGCGAGAAGAGCATGGATGAGCTGGTTCTCCAGATGACCGAGAAAGGCTACCTGGACGGCGATGACGACGGTGCTGCCGCTAATGGCGCAGACGCTGAAGAAGATGAAGATGCCGAAGCAGCCGACGATGCTCCGGAGGAAGATTAATCATGCGACATAAAGTAGTAGGAAAAATCCTTGGCCGCCACCCCGCCGCACGCACTGCCTTGCGCAAGGTGATGGTCAAGCAGTTGTTTGAATATGAGCGCATTCGCACCACCCGCGCCAAAGCGCAGGCCATCCGCGGTCAGGCCGAACGCCTGATCACCCTGGCAAAACGCGCCCTGGCAACCGGGGATAATGACAGGATCGTGCATGCTCGCCGTCTGGCAAATGCGCGCCTTGCAGATAATGAAATTGTGAAGAAGCTTTTTGATGAAATAGCGCCGTGTTATGAAGAACGCAATGGCGGATACACCCGGATGATGAAGCTCGGACGCCGTGAAGGCGACAGCTCTGAAATGGTGGTGTTGGAACTGGTCGAGTAGGTTTTCGACTGGACTCCCGGTTAGCCGGGAACGATGGAACGTTACCAAATTATTCTCGGATACGACGGCACAGCATTTTCAGGCATGCAGCGCCAGGCGCATACCGCCACCATCCAGGGTGAACTGGAACAAGCCCTACGGATGATTGGCTGGCTGGGTAGCTCGGTGCTGGCCGCCGGCCGCACAGACGCCGGTGTGCACGCCTCCGGGCAGGTAGTTGCTTTTGACCATGATTGGTCGCACTCCCTGACCGAGTTGCGCAGCGCCTTGAATGCCAACCTCCCCCCGGAAATTTCCGTTCGAGAGGTGCGTGAAGCCGCCGCCGATTTTCATCCCAGGTTCGATGCCCTCTCGCGCAGTTATGAGTACGGCATCATCATCCAGCCGGTCAGAGACCCGCTCCGCGAGCGGTTCCAATGGCGGGTCTGGCCGCAGCCGGATTTTGATCTGCTGCAAACCTGTGCCCAGAAACTCGTCGGCGAGTACGACTTCGCTGCCTTTGGTACCCCTCCAATTGAGGGCGGTACCACCACCCGCCGGATAGATCAGGCAGGGTGGACCAGTGAAGCCGATACACTCCGCTTTAGCGTGACTGCCAACGCCTTTCTCTATCACATGGTGCGCCGCATGGTGCACATCCAGGTAGAGGTTGGGCTTGGTAAAAAACCGTTTTCAGTGCTGGAAGCAGCGCTGGCTTCCCCCGGAGACGGGATCATCCAGGGTCTTGCCCCGGCCCACGGACTGGTCTTGACTGCGGTGGCGTATCCTGAATAATACGAAGTTTTGATAATTAACGAATAGTGAGGTTGTTGTGGAAAAAACCTATCATCCCAAACCCGGTGACATCACCCAGGAATGGTACGTGGCAGATGCCAATGGCCAGAACCTGGGCCGATTTGCCACCAAAATTGCCAGCACGCTGCTGGGCAAAGACAAGCCCACCTACACCCCCGGTGTAGATACCGGTGATTTTGTGATCGTGATCAATTGCGAGAAACTTGTTGTCACTGGTAAAAAACTGGACGACAAAATGTACTACCGCCATACCGGTTATCCCGGCGGGTTGAAAGAGATCAACCTGCGCGATCAGTTGGCTAAACACCCCGACAGGGTGATCAAAGCTGCTGTCAAGGGCATGCTGCCGAAGAATACTCACGGCCGAAACCTGCTGAAGAAGCTCAAGGTCTACGCCGGCCCCGAGCATCCGCACGAAGCCCAGAATCCGAAACCGCTGGCGTAAGGAGTGACTAATGGCTGAACAATATTACGAAGGAATTGGTCGTCGCAAAACATCCACTGCCCGTGTCCGCATTATGAGCGGCAGCGGTGAGTTTATCGTCAACGGCAAGAAGATAGATGTATTCTTCCCCCGCTTTGGGGATGTCGACATCGTCCTCTCCCCGCTGACCGATGCTGGCTCCAAAGGCTCTGTGGATGTTTCCGTGCTCGTCAAGGGCGGCGGACCCACCGGCCAGGTTGGCGCCGTCCGTATGGGACTGGCTCGCGCATTGGTTAAAATGAACCCGGATGTGGACCGTGCCATGCGCCATGGCGGTCACCTGACCCGTGACCCGCGCGTCAAAGAGCGCAAGAAACCCGGCCTCAAGCGTGCCCGCAAGGCCCCGACCTACACCAAGCGCTAGATCAATGGGGTTCCCCCATTGATTCTGGAGAATGCTTCGCATTCTCTACGCGAATCAAAAAACAAACAACCTCAGGCCGCGGCGGATTCCCGCCGCGGTTTTTGGGTTAAAGTTAGTTGTCGGTAGGCAGTAGTCGGTAGTCAGTTGAAACCCCGGACGCCGATTTGTCTTTCCCGCATGGGTCTAGAGGGAATCAATCTTAGCTCCCGAGAAGTACCAATCGGCGAAAACCCTCCCAGGATAACAACGAAATATATACGAGGATCACTTCATTTGAAAAACAATTGGTAGATCAGATTTTGAGATAAGAAACCATTCTTGATCAGGAACCAGAATCCAACGATCGAAGGAATCGCCCAGATAAAGACCTTGAAGATCCAGATCGGATATTCCCACCATTTAGGTTTTAAGGGAATATAGTCAATTTCTGAATTATCCAGGCCGATCAACTTGGCAGTTATGATAAATGCTGGTTTGAAAAATAATGCAAGATATAAGGTTGTAAAAATCAATCCTTGGAGGATGAGCATTAAGAAGATGCCAAGGAATATTTAAATTAGTGTCAGACCTATCGTGGTGATTAAAAAAAGACGGAGCAAATATCTGGATGAATTCCTCGATTTGAGTAAGTATTGGATCAGACTTGGCTGATTTTTGTTTTCTTCCATCTGCCCTCACTAAGGTAGGGGATATTAATTCTTATCCTTATTTTACAGAAGAATACATATTATCGTAACCATATTATATGACCATCTGACTATCAGACTAACGACTAACCGACTAAACTTTGGTATCATTACTCCCGTTGAAATTCAACTCCACGGAGACCTTATGCACTTATTCCTGATCCGCCATGGCGAAAGCTGGACCAACGTCCACTGGCGCGAAATTGAACACAATCACCAACTCAACGCCCACCTCACCGAGACCGGGATCGAACAAGCTGGAAAGCTGGCCGACTGGATGAAATCTGCCGTTCCCAGTATGGACTGCGTCTACACCAGCACCCTGATACGAACTATAGAGACGGCAGCCCCGCTGGAAGCCGCCTATAATCTCATTGCGGTGCCCGATCATCGCCTGCGGGAGGGTGGTTACTGCTTCGCCTCCGGGGCACCGATCCCGGACGATATCCTCCCTATCCGCAAGCGGGTGGACTTCCACGCCGAACCGTTCACCCCATTTGAGGGCGATCCGCCTGGGGTTGAATCATTCAACGATCTGCGCAACCGGGTGGGGTATTTCCTAACCGAGATCATTACGAGGCACCAGGGCGAGACCGTTGCCGTGGTTACCCACGGCTGGACGCTGAACGCCTTTTCGGATGTGATCTTCAACATCGGCGCATACCGTTCAGTGCTCCTCGACTTTGAAAACACCTCGGTCAGTTGGTTCGAATACCGCCCGGAGGAAGTCAAAGGCCCCTGGCGGATGCATTTCCTCGCCCGTACACCCCATCTTGGGGGCAACCACCGTCACCTGCAGAACCTTTGAAATGGAGGCATCCTGATATGTCTGGTATCATCATTCTCGGCCTCGGCCCCGGAAACCCCGCCCAGCTTACCCTGGAAGCCTGGGAGACGCTCAAAGAGGCCAAAGAGGTATATCTACGCACCAGTCAGCATCCCACCGTCCTGGGGCTGCCTGAGGATTTGGTGATCCACAGCTTCGATCATTTCTATGATGAGGAAGAAACCTTTACTCAGGTGTATCAGCGCATTGTGGATGAGATCATCACCCTGGGGCGTCGCCTGGAGGGAGTGCTCTACGCCGTACCTGGCCATCCTTTTGTCGCCGAGACCACCAGCCCGGAGATCGTCCGCCTGGCAGCCGAGGAGGGTATTGAAGTCCGCATCATTGAGGGACTCAGCTTCCTTGAGCCGACTTTCTCTGCGTTGCGCATAGACCCACTTCCGCAAACCACTCTGGTGGACGCCCTGGAGCTGGTCACCAGCCACCATCCCGGATTCCCGCCGCATCAGGGGGCTTTGGTCGCCCAACTGTATTCCCGCGAGCTGGCCGGGGAGGTCAAGATCACCCTGATGGCGCAGTATCCCGATGAACACGAGGTCGTGCTCGTCCATGGGGCTGGAACTGAGGCGCAGGTAATTGAGCGCCTGCCTCTCTACCAGATCGATCACAGCGAGCATATCGGTTTGCTGACGTCGCTCTACCTACCGCCGGTGGGGGAGTACACTTCCTTTGAGGGCTTCCAGGAGTTGATCGCCCATCTGCGTTCCCCGGAGGGCTGCCCCTGGGACCAGGAGCAAACCCATCAGAGCCTGCGCACCAATCTGCTGGAGGAGGCCTACGAAGCCATTGATGCGATTGATAATGATGACCAGGCCGAGATGCAGGAAGAATTTGGCGACTTGTTGCTCCAGGTCGTGCTCCAGACCCAGATCGCCAGCGAATATGGCGAATTTAACATGACCGATGTGATCCGGGGAATCCACACCAAATTGGTTCGCCGCCATCCGCATGTTTTTGGGGATGTTGAACTCGATGATGCCGAGACGGTGATTAAAAATTGGGAGCGGATCAAAGCAGAGGAGCGCAGTGAGAACCACCAAGTCGAGAAAGGCGTGCTCAACGGCATCCCGATTTCCATGCCGGCGCTTTCCGTGGCTGAGAAATATCAACGCCGGGCAGCCCGTGTCGGATTCGACTGGCCGGAGATCAGCGGCGTGATGGACAAGATCGAGGAAGAGCTGGCCGAACTGCGCGCCGCCGATGGGAAGCCCCAGCAGGCCGAGGAATTTGGCGATCTGCTCTTTGTGCTGGTCAATCTCGGCCGCTGGTGGGGGATTGATTCTGAAGACGCCCTCCGCCAGGCCAATAAGAAGTTCCAGCAGCGATTTGCCGCCATTGAAGACCATGCCCGCAAGCAAGGACTCAAGCTCTCTGATATGACTCTCGACGAAATGGAAGCGGTTTGGCAGTCGGCTAAATGAGGAATACTTGACCTACAAGTTAAAGGATTTCCGTGGTCTTGTTTGATTTTTTGTGGGAGGTTACAATTGAGATAGTATATTAAAAGCAGTAGTCAAGGATCAGGTAAACTGGACAGATGAATGCTGGTTAGTTGGCCAGATAGTTCATAAGAGGAACTAATTCAAAAGCAGGAAAATATGAATGAGCAACCAATTAAGAGAAAAAAACAGGTATCCTTTCCCTACACACAGGTCGGTGCTTATCTTCGCAATGAGGAATACAAAACCATTTTCCATAATTGCAAAGACTACACAATGATCCCCGAGCGAAGATTCATCATCAATCTGCTGCTTGCTAACCAGGTGTGTGATCTTCCCGGTAGCATCGTGGAAACTGGCGTTTGGCGTGGAGGTATGATTGCTGGTCTGAGCTATTTTCTGGGCGCAGATAGAGAGTTTTTCCTGTTTGATAGTTTTGAGGGCTTACCGCCTGCCCAGCCAATTGATGGTGAGAGAGCGATAATTTGGCAGCAAGATGTTACTTCTCCCAAATATTTCGATAACTGCAGTGCCAGTTCTGATTTTGCCCGGGAGATTATGGAAAAGAGTGGTGCAAAGAACTATCACATCGTTCCAGGCTGGTTTGAAGAAACCGTCCCGGAATTCTCTGTACCTGAGCCGATAGCGCTGCTTCGATTAGATGGTGATTGGTATGATTCCACCATGATCTGTCTGGATTATCTCTTCGACCAGGTGGCTAAAGGTGGGATTATCATCATCGATGACTACTTTGTCTGGGATGGCTGCAGCCGTGCTGTACACGATTTTCTCAGCAAGCGGTCTTCGATTGAGCGGATTCAGGCTGTTGAAAATGTTTGCTATATCAAAAAAATAGCAGAGCCGATTTTGAAGAACGCTGGTTAGGGCGACCTAATCCCTTATTGATAATCACTGTCTGACTGGCATCCTGATAATAAAGTTTGTCCCCTTGCCGACCTCAGTCTCTGCCCAGATCTCACCCCCGTGAGCGTTTATTGCCAATTTACTGAAATGCAGCCCCAGCCCGGTGCCGCGCCGCCTGGCGCTCTTTCCCTCGATGGTGAAATGCTTGCTGAACAGAGCCGGTATAAGGTCTTCGGGAATGCCAGGTCCGTTATCATGGACTCCCAGCAGGATCGTTTCTTCATCATCCGGGTCGGATTTAGCCCACAGGGTTATTGTTCCCTCATCCGGGGTGAACTTGATTGCATTGTCGATCAGATTATGGATTACCCGCTTAAGCAAGGCTGTATCTGCTTGGATAAAAGGCAGCCCACGTTCAAATATTTCCTCGATCATGATCCCGGCATGCTGGAAAGCTGGACGTAGGAAGATCGTCTCCTCTTCGAATAGTGATTTCAGGTCTACCGGGTCCACTTGCAGGATCATCTTCCCGGATTCCAGCCGGTTGAGGTGCAGCAATTCATTGATCATTCCCAACACCTGTACGCTGCCCTTGCGGGAGATATTCACCATTTCCAGCAGTTCTTCTTTAGCCCCATCCTCGATCAATACCTCGATCATATCCAGACCGCCCTGAATGGACACCACCGGTGAGCGCAGATCGTGGACCAGCATGCGGGTCAGGTCTTCTCGGAATTCGGTTAACTGGTGTTCCTTGGTTAGATCCCTGAAGACCAGTAGCCAGCCGTCGATCTGCTCATCCGGCCCGTAGACCGGTGAGATAGATCTCTCTGCCGGGATGTCACCATTCTGCACCAGGGTGACCCTGTCCTGATAGAACTCAAGGTCGTTATCCAGTATCTGTTCTTTCAGTTCATTCGAAAGGTTGAGCATCTTGAACCGGTCGTTCCTGCTGAGTGATTGGCCGATGTGGTTGTCTCGATAGCAGCCTAGCATACTGCAAAGTGACTGGTTGATCTGAAGCAGGATATGCTCGTCATCTACCAGGGCAATCCCATCCGAAGTTGTATTCAGGATCGAATTCAATTCCTGTACACGCTGTGCCAGAGCCTGGTCGGTCTGGGTGTAGAGCCGGGCATTCTGAAGGGCGATTGATGCTTGCGCTGCAATCATGCTCAAGATTTCCAGGTTTGAATCATTCAGTTTCAAGGCAATCTGGTTGGCAATTGGGTAGGATTGGACTGCGATCATCCCTA
The DNA here is from genome assembly GCA_963722735.1 of uncultured Chloroflexia bacterium. Lineage (GTDB taxonomy): Bacteria > Chloroflexota > Anaerolineae > Anaerolineales > UBA11579 > UBA11579. Next base: position 5,184 of record CAVROH010000003.1, on the reverse strand, counting down.
AAACCTCCTCCCCTACGATCAAAGGAACTCCCAGCCAGGAGATCGCCTCCTGCCCATAGTGTTTCATCCCCATCGATACGACCGTTTGTTTGACGTTCTTCTCGATCAGCAGAGGTTTGGCTGTCTGGATCACGTATTCGGTCAGTCCATTGGAAAAGCTGCGTGAGCGGGGAGGCAGCAGGATATTGTGCTCGTAAGTGATCGGGAAATGGATCGTGTTGGTGTCTGGCAGGTACAAAGCCAAATAGAAGTTATCAGTCGGCATCAACTTACTGGCTTCGCGGTAGATTGCCTCAGCGATCTGGTCTTCATCCAGGATCGCGCTTAGGGATTGTCCAACCGATTGCAGCCCTTTCAGTTCCTTGATATGCCGCTCAAGTTCCAGTTTGTTGGAGGCCTGGTTCCTTAAGATCATTGAGGCTAATACCAAACTGAAGGCAAATACCAGGAAGGAGGTCACCCCCATGGTCAGCCAAATGGCGGCTGCCATTGGCGCAAAGACTAATGGAATCGCCTCATAGAGCAGCATAGTGCTCAGGTTTTCGATCAGGTAACGCAGGTGGGGGCGGCTGCGCATCAGCAGGAAGAGGGCTGCTGTGATGTAATTAGTGATAATATAAGCAGCCCCCATGGTTACCAGGATGATCAGATCCCTGGGTGTCTGGATCGGGATCTGCCCTTCAAAGCTGAAGTATACCATCCCGGCAGCGATCACACTCAGTGTGTGCATCGTCAGGTTAGCAGAAGTGGTGGCCACCAGATTGTAGCCATCATCGTTTTTCTCCCACTTGGCTTTCTCTGGGAACAGCCAGCGATACAGACCGTAAAGCACATCTGCGATGACCACAGATACGCTGGCAGGGTAGGCCCCCATCACCAGCAGGGCGATCACCGTTACCATAGGGGCGAGTGATACCTCTCCAACTGACAGCGGAATCCCATACGATGAGGTATAGGCCAGCAGTAAGGTGAATATCCACCAGTACAGCGATGGCGCTGGAACAGATTGGTCAACTTTAGAGAGGGCTATGATTAACGCAAGGGTTGCGATACCGACTAGGATAGCGACCAGATTGCGTTGTTTGCTGTTCATCGGATTAGAGGTTTATTTGTGCCCTGGAAGCGGTTTATACCGTTCCCCCGCCTGAATTGCCACGCTGATGTAGTTCTGTTCGGGCGGAAGGGGACAGGTGGCAAAGGAGGTGAAGGCGCATGGCGGGTTGTGAGCTTTGTTGAAATCGATCACAACCGTATCATCTTCCGGATATTCTGATACCAGGAACCTCCCAGCCGGGTAGCTGCCGTTTTGGCAGCTTAGATCGTGGAAGAGGATGTAGAATTGTCCGCTGGGGAGGCCGAAGGCATCCAGTGAATATTCGCGCTTGTCGATCTTGAATTTCAGTGAACAGTCCATAGCGGTTCTGTTCACATTACCGAGTATGTCAGGCACATCCACCATCTTCTGAGGATCATAATATTCGATCGTCGCCCTTACCCGCCGCTCTTCATCGATCGGCCACCAGACCCTGCCTTCAAATTTCAACCGGTTAGGGCTGTTTTCCTGTTTTGCCCGGATGCCGTAACGGGTGCCGCGGATCACAAGATAGAAGCTGATTTCACCCACAGACAGGATCGTCTGGTTCTGGTTCAAGTCCGATTCGAGCTCGATCCCCGCAACCACCGTTTGGTCTCCAGACAAAACCTCCACCCCTTGTGCGGGTGTGAAGGTAACCTTGTGCTCGTTTTTGTTGAGGGTCCCGATGAAATTGGGGCAGGTGCCCACCGGCAGGGGAATTGCACAGGACTGGTCAGATCCGATTTCGTTGTCGCCTTCCTGAAGCCAGTACAATCCGACCAGGGTCAGCCAGCCATCCGGAGTTCTCAGTTGTTCATCCAGTTGCTTCTGGTATCGTTTGATCTCGTCAAAAAAGTCTTGATCTGCCATGTTACCTTCCTAATTTGTTCTAAAGGGGTTCAAAACGGGCTGTGAAATGCCGGAGTAGTTTTGGTTGGTAAGTGATCCGGTAGCCCCGGTAGCTTTCAGCCTGCCGGGCGATCCTGGTGAGCACATCCACCACGTAATCCATATGGCTTTGGGTATACACCCGCCGTGGGATTGCCATCCGCACCAGGTCCAGCTTGGGGAGAATCTCTTCACCAGTATCCGGGTCGATGTAGCCGAATGCCACGGTGCCCAGTTCCACGGCGCGGATACCGCCCTCCAGGTACATTGCAATCGAGAGCGCCTGTCCCGGCAGTTCGCGCTGGGGGATGTGGGGAAGCAGTTTCAGCGCATCGATGTAGATCGCATGAGCCCCTGGCGGTTCGATGATCTGGATACCATTCTCCAGTAAACCTTCGCCTAGATAGGCTGTCTGCCCCAGCCGGTATTCCAGGTAAGATACTTCCAGGGCTTCTTTGAAACCCACAGCCATCGCTTCCAGGTCGCGTCCTGCCAGGCCGCCGTACGTGGGGAATCCTTCCCGCATGATCAGCTCATTGCGCACGGATTGGAACAGTTCCTCGTCGTTCATTGCCAGGAACCCGCCGATATTGACGATCCCGTCTTTTTTAGCGCTCATCGTAGCGCCGTCGGCCAGTGAAAAGATTTCTTGAGAGATTTCCAGTGGGGTTTTGTCAGCATACCCAGGTTCGCGCAATTTGATAAAGTAGGCGTTCTCGGCGAAGCGGCAGGCATCAATAAAGAAGGGGATCCCGAATTCCTTATAGATCTCAGAGACCTGGCGCAGGTTTTCCATCGAGACAGGCTGCCCGCCGCCGGCATTGTTGGTGATTGTGATCATCCCCAGGGGGATGTTTTCCGGGCCGGTCTCCTCGATGAAGTTGCGCAGTTTGGCAATATCCATATTGCCTTTGAAATCCACCCGTGTAGCCGGATCGTAGGCTTCATCGATGATCAGATTGACCGGCCGTCCTCCCCGTGCACGGATGTTGCCTTCGGTGGTATCAAAATGCATATTCGAGGGGACATACTGCCCGGGTTTGAGCATCAGGGTGCTGAGGATGTCCTCCGCCGCCCGGCCTTGGTGGGTGGGGACGAAATATTTAAACCCAAAGATTTCGTCTATCACCTCTTTCAGCCGGAAATAAGATCTCGCTCCGGCATACGATTCATCTCCCTGCATCATCGCCGCCCACTGCTCCTGGCTCATCGCCGAGGTGCCGGAATCGGTCATAAAATCGATAAAAACATCCTCTGAGCGCAGTCCAAATACATTATATCCAGCTGCTTGCATGGCCTTCTGACGTGCTTCCGGCGGGATAAGCCGGATCGGTTCTACCATCTTAATGCGAAATGGTTCCGGAAGGTACTTTGGCATGTTTTCTCCTTGAATACCTAAGTTTAACATGCTTTTTGGGACAGACACAGTATAATTAGCCTTACGTTTTCATTAGATTTTTAGAGGATTCGTATGACACTTGAGATTCGCACATTTCCCTTGGGAATGACTTCCACCAATGCCTATATCGCCGCTGATTCTGAGACCCGAAAGGCGGTGGTGATTGATCCCGGCTATGAAGGAGCCCGCCTCTACCGGCAGTTGGATGACCTGGGCTGGGGGCTGCAAGCCATCTGGCTCACCCATGCCCATTTTGACCATATCGGCGGGGTGGGGGCGCTGGCTGCCAATTATGACCCTGCACCACCTGTCGCCCTGCACGCAAATGATCTGCCTCTGTGGGAGATGCAAGGGTGGGGCTGCCATGTTCGGCCTTGATGATGTCGATCCCGGTCCGCGGCCCCAGCATCGATTTAGTGCATGGGCAGACCTTCACCCTGGGCAAGCTCAGCTTTGAGGTGCGGCTGGCCCCTGGTCATACTCCCGGGCATGTGATGTTCTACTGTGCTGAGGCAGGCGTGCTCTTTTGCGGGGATGTAATATTCCAGGGCAGCATTGGCCGTACCGACCTGCCTGGCGGCAGCTACCCACAGTTGATTAGGAGCATCACCACCCAGGTGCTCACCCTGCCAGACGAGACCCGTTTGCTCAACGGCCATGGGCCTGAAACCACTGTTGGTTGGGAACGGGTTTATAATCCATTCCTGACGATGTGAGAGGCAGCTATGAAAGCATATATCGAACAATTGATTGACTATAATTATTGGGCCAATGGGCTGATCCTCAAATACGCCGAAAAACTGCCTCCTGAGGTATTCACCAGACCGATATCAGAGACTGAGGGCAGCCCCCGAAGGAAACTGGCCCATATCATGTTTGCCGAGCGCTATTGGCTGGACCGGATGGCTGGTACGCCGGTCTCTGTGGAAGAGATGGAAAAGCAGTTCGGCCCCAAGAATTTCCCCACGACCAAGGAACTCTACGCTGCCTGGTTCGACCTTGAGCTGCGCATGCGTCAATTTATCGCCGATTTCGATGAGAAGCGGATGATCAAGACCTTCAACCATATTCGCTCGGATGGCGCAGAACTGGAATACCGTTACATCGATATCTTCACCCATATCGTCTTTCACGGTATGCAGCACCGTGCCGAGATGGCCCAGATCCTCACCGATCTCGGACAGTCTCCCGGCAATATCGATTACAATGTCTATCTGCACCCGTAAGAAAGGAAACCGATGTTCAGCCACTGGCTGAACGTCGGCATTTGCACGCATCATGCTATGCGACAGCTAACAAACGCCACGATTGAGAAAACTCGATAAAATCGATTCAAAACATGGAAAGAAGGATTCGATGGAACAATTCTACGTTGATTGTTACGACCGCTTCACTGAGATTCATAACGAGATCAAGAAGGTAATTGAAGGTCTGGGGGAGGAAGCCCTCGACTGGGTCCCGGCGGGGAATACCAACTCGATAAATGTGCTCGTCACCCATATTGCCGCCGCCGAGAGATTCTGGGCCGCAGAGATTGCCACTGGCCAGTCCTCTGACCGGGTGCGTTCTGCGGAATTTGAAGTTGCCAGTCTCAATGAGGCGCAGCTGTTCTCCCTGCTAGATGAAACTCTCCGCGCCCTCCAGGAAGCATTTGAGAGCCTAACCCTTGGCGACCTGCAGACCCTGCGTCATTCTGCCCAGCATGATATGGACGTCACCACCGGCTGGGCGGTCCTCCACGCCCTGGAGCATACTGCTCAGCATGTTGGGCATATCCAGCTAACTGTGCAGCTCTGGGAGGAGTGAGAAGGGACAGAAGGAA
>CAVROH010000002.1:0-47442 GCA_963722735.1 uncultured Chloroflexia bacterium | reverse complement strand
CAGTGTGAGAGAGTCTGTACTTACACATGCAGAAATCCGTTTCTTCAATGTTCTGGCAGAGGTAGTTGGCACCAGGTATCAGATCATGCTCAAACCTCGGTTGCTCGATGTATTTGAGATTTCTGGTGGGGATGGTTACCAAGCAGCAAAAAACCGTATCGCACAGAAGCACATCGATTTTCTGCTTTTATGAGCCTGGCGAGTCTTCAGCCGGTGCTGGGGATAGAACTGGATGACAGCTCTCATGACCGCAAAGACCGGAAGGAGCGGGATGAGTTTGTGGATTCTCTGTTTGCTCATGCCGGGCTGGGTATCCTGCATGTCCCGACTGCCAGAGCGTATCAGGCTGTGGATCTGGCGGATCGGATCAAGGCAGTTCTGAGATCGAATGGAGGAATGTAAACAGGTATTGAGTGAACAAATCATCTCAAAGGCGTGGCAGGATTACCAACTGCTGGACAGCGGTCTGGGGCGCAAGCTGGAGCAGTTCGGCCCCCACTGCCTGATCCGGCCCGAACCGCGTGCGGTCTGGAAGCCCGGTCTGCCAGCGGAGTATTGGGCTGCGGCTGCGGCTGAATTTGTGGCGGCAAAGCAAGGCGGGGGTGGTAAATGGAAAACCCGCGCTAACTGCCGGACCGCTGGCAGATCGTCTACCAGGATCTGAAAATATGGGTGGGGATCGAGCACTCCCGCCAGGTGGGGGTCTTCCCGGAGAACGCCGCCCAATGGGATTGGATCGAAGAGCAGGTTGCCAGGATCGGCGGGCAGCCGCGGGTGCTGAACCTGTTTGGCTATACTGGATTGGCAAGTCTGGCAGCCGCACGGGCAGGCGCGGCGGTCACCCATATCGATTCCTCCCGGCGGGCGATCACCATCGGGCGCGAGGATCAGGAATTGAACGGGCTGTCGTATTTGCCAATCCGCTGGATCGTTGAGGATGCGGTCAAGTTCGCCAAAAGGGAATTGAAACGCGGCAACCGTTACGAGGGGATCATCTTTGATCCACCGAAATATGGGCTGGGGCCAAACCGGGAGCGCTGGGCGTTTTTTGAGGGCTTTGATGACTTGTGCCGTGTGCTGCGGGGTTGTTTTAGTGAGAATCCCGGATTCATGGTGGTGACCGCCTATGCCCTTGAAAGCCCGCCGGAGGTATTGCTGCCCGGCCTGGAGGTACTGCTGGATGGACTGAGGGGAAAGCTGTCTCTGGGCACGCTGACGGTGAATGAGAAGTCGGCGGGGCGCAAGATCGATCTGTCTGTGACAGGACGCTGGAGTAGTTAAGAAAAGCATAAGGGTTTGGCAAGAACAATTTCCCACAGTTCATGCGATAATAGACCCATGAATAAATTGATGTTATTGGTGTTGGCCATGGGTTTGGTTTCCTGTTCAGCTGTTCAGACATCCACAGATCTTACGGGTGAACAAACAGCACCCCCGTCCGCTGAGGTGATGGAGGTGGATGACCCAGTTTTGGAAGCCTCCAGGACGCCAATTCCCAGCCAAACTCCGGAACAGCCCCAGCTTATTGCAACAGTTGATTTAACCACCATGCCGGAATTTTCTGGTGTGACCTTATTTGAGGCGACCCATTTGATGGACCCAGAACATTTTCAGATTTCACTTGAAAATTGGCCTGCCGGTCTGCTAGAAGATATCCGGGTATTGGTAGCTGATGAAGAATTCAGTTGTGAAGAGCTGTTTCCAGATCAATATCCGGACAGGATCTATTGCTGGGGGCTTGCCCCGACTAGCGGCAACAGGGTGGTGGTTCAGGTTTTCCTGCCGCATCTGACCGCGCCCGCGTTGGAAATTCCGTTTGTTGTCCCCAATCCAGGTGGAGGGTGACCAAGCTATGGTGAGAAATTGAATCTTTGACCTGTCGATGTAGCGTCGCATCAGGAGGGGCAAAGGCTGGATAAGGTCCTGCGTGAGGCCTTTCCTGATTGGGGGCGCCAGGCAGTCGGGAAGGCCATCGATAGCCGCGCAAGTGGAAGTAAACGGGAAACCGGTGTGGATGGGTTCGTGGAAGGTGAAAACGGGGGATGTGATCGAAGTGATTGATCCGCCAGATGCCGAAACCAACTGCACCTAGCGTATTTGATCCGGGCTGGCTGGTGGCGGACGAAGGCGATTTGCTGGTGGTGTGTAAACCGGCTGGACTGCGCTCCCAGGCGACCAGGGCGGGTGGCGAGGACAATCTGCTCAGCCTGGCCCAGGCGGCTTTTGGGGCGGATCTGAGGCTGTTCCACCGTCTGGACCGGGATACCTCTGGGTTGTGCATCCTGACCCGTCCAGGGTCGGTGAACGCCTATCTGGACCGGGCGTTTCAACATAGAACGGTGAAGAAAGAGTATCTTGGCCTGGTCTCAGATCGTGGAAGTTTGGACGATGGGCGTGTTACGGCGGGATTATCTGGATACAGATCCCAAACAGCGGGATAAGATGGTGAGCGTACCAAAAGGGGGGAAAGCGGCCTTTACCGATTATGAGATCTTGGGGGAAGAAGCGACTGGAATCCGTGTGGCGTTGTATCCGCAGACTGGGCGGACCCACCAGCTGCGCGTCCAACTGGCCGGGCGTGGTGCGGCGGTCATCGGCGACAGGCTGTATGGGGGGAAGCCGGCAGAGCGGTTGATGCTGCATGCCCTGCGGATCGTGCTGCCTGAAGAGGGGGAGTTCCCGCAGCGAGAATGGGTCTGTGAGGCTGAGTTTTAAAGGATCAGTCCGCAGTTCGGAAAGTTGCCAGCAGACCTAAAAATCTATACAATGGGGATATGAGTAAATTGATGCGCCTGTTCCTTGCATTATTTTTGGTCTTTCTGATCTCAATCGCCTGTGCGACAAGCGGTGGCCCAGGTGGGTGGTCGAGCTAACCAGGAACCCAGCGAAGGGCCAGAAGCGACTCAAATGCCGATTCCGACTGCAACCCAGGCGCTGGTTATAACTGGCGAAGCCCCGCTGCCAACTGAAGAAGTCCAAACAGTTTATATCGATCTGAACATGGTATATGCCGAGGTAGTGGCAGGGTTGCCCCAAGGCGAGTGCGCTGTTCAATCCACCGGAGGAGATGAAGCTGGGGAAGGAATACCTGGTAGAGGTACGGGTCGTGCCGGTCACGGGGGAGGAACTTGAAGAGGATCAGGAGATCATCGCCACCTTGACGGTGGGGATGGAGGATGACCGGCCGGTGATCGTGATCCCGCTGAGAGTGAGCACGGTGATGGGTGGCAGTCTGACCGGAGAGGGGTTCTCGATCACACCCATCAGCCAGGAAGAACAGATCAGAACACCAGATCAACCCTCTGTTAGCTGGAAGTGGGAGGTGCGTCCGGAGAAAACCGGCGAACATCGCCTGACCCTGCATCTCTCTGTGGTGGTGAATGCCGAGGGTTTGGGGGATAAAGTGCATACCACTTCGGAGGTGCGAACGGTGGATGTGAGCGGGAATCTGCTGTATGCTCTGGGGCCGGTTTATGAACTCGAATTGGGAGTGGGTGGTGACAGGCGTGATGCTACCATTCCTGGGTTGGGGATTTGGTAAGGTCTGGGGGCGGGTCAGAGGTGGAAAATAATGACCAAATGGGTGGGTTCCGATTGTGCGCCAATCGAGGACTTTCCCCTGCAAGTTCCTGATCACAGATTTGTAATTCATTCGTCCAGGTGTGAAAATTCTCCTGGCGTTATAATAATTCCATGCAAAAACTAAAGAAGGTCAATTGGCACCGGGTATCGTGGATTATCGCCATCGAAATGGCCGTGGCAATGGTGATCATTGCCTTTTTCTTTGGTGGGGGGATGGACACAGTCCGGTATTATCAGCCGTTTGCGGATGGCTGCCTGGACTGCGGTTTTATCCCGTATTTTGCCCAGATCCTGATGTCGCCCTTGATATTAGCGCCTGCAGGATATGTGTGGCCTTTCTGGACAGTGTTCAGCCTGACCGGGTTACTCCTTGTGGCCTGGAAGACAGAAATCAACCCGTTGATTTTCCTGTTCACTTTCCCGATGATCGGGCAGTACTGGTGGGGCAGATCGATGTGTTCCTCTGTCTTGGGGGGCTGCTGGCGATCCGGGCGAAAAGCCCGTACTGGCGCGGGGCAGGATTGACGCTGATGATGGTCAAGCCGCAGATTGCGATATTGGCAGTGATCTTTTTATTGGTGCGCGAGGAACGAAAGCAGCTACTGAGAGTTCTGGCGGTCCCGGCGGCTGTGCTGGCGATCAGCCTGGCGGTGTACGGGATCGACTGGCCGCTGCGCTGGTTTGAGAACGCCACGATCAATATCCCTGATCACCCATGGAAGATGGCCTCGGAATTCTTCTGGCCGTGGGGACTGGTGCTACTGCCGCTGCCGTTCCTGTTCAAGGACCGGGAGGAGGGGACCCTGGTGAGCTATATGGTCTCCGCCCTGGCCTTTCCCTTCTTCAGCGTGTATTCGTATATCGTCTTCCTGATCTTTGAATCCCCCTGGTGGGTGCTGCCAGTCTCGTATGCTTATAAGCTGTTCCAACCCTGGCTGGGCCTGGAAGTGATGAAGATGGCCTGGATTCTGCCGCTGACGATGCTGCTGGTGCATGTGAATAAGAGGTTTGGTCTGTCTGTGAGGATAAAAAGTACGGTACGGAGGGCTGGATAATAGCGGCAACGATTAGCTCGTCGTTGCGCCAGGCAAGTAACCCTATTAGAATTGAATTATGCCAAAATTAACCAAGATCTACACCAAGACGGGGGATGACGGGACGACTGCACTGGGATCCAGACTGCGGGTCCACAAGAACGATCTGCGGGTGGAGACCTACGGGACAATCGACGAACTTAACAGCATGATCGGATTGGCACTCTCGTTTGGGCTGGAAGAGAAGATCGCCACCGAGTTGAAAATTGTCCAGAACACATTGCTGCATTTGGGGTCTGACCTGGCTTTCCCTGAGGACGACAAGAAAGCCTGGCAGGTGCCTAGGATCGAAGACAAGCATGTGACAGGACTGGAGAGCAAGATCGACGAGATCAATTCGCTGGTTGGGCCGCTGGAGAACTTCATCTTGCCGGGCGGTACACAAGGTGCGGCAGCGCTGCAGGTAGCCCGGGCGATCTGCCGCCGGGCAGAACGGATGGTAGTGTCGCTCTCCCAGTCGCAGGCGGTCAAATGGCTGAACTTGGTTTATCTCAACCGGCTGTCTGATTTGCTGTTTGTGATGGGGCGCTATGAAAATCAGCAAAAGGGCATGGATGAACCTCTCTGGGATTCCCGCTGCCTGATTCCAAATTTGCAACTCTGCACCTCCTGTTTCGTATAGAGTAGTGATTGGGTAAACTATAAATTATTATTCACCAGGAAACGTTTTTCTGGTGATCAGGAGTATTCTTATGGACGATAGACGACGATTCCCTAACCTGTTCTGGCCGGTGATATTGATCGGTGTCGGCGGGTTATACCTGCTGCAAAATCTGGGGATGATCGAAATGATCAGCTTCTACGAGATCTGGCGGCTGTGGCCGGTCTTCCTGGTGGTCGTAGGGATCAATATGCTGTTCGGGAAGAACAACCGCTGGCTGGCAAGTCTGCTCTCCGGCTTGATGGCTGTGGTGGTGGTGGCTTTCCTCTTCTTTGCCCCAATGGTGATGGATACCCTCCCAGCGCCGGAATTGACCACCGAACGCTTTACAGATCCGCTGAGTGATGTCCGCCAGGCGGATGTGATAGTGGACTTTGATCGCGGCAATGTGGAGATCTCTTCCCTGGTGGATAGCCCTAATCTTTTCACCGCTGAGGTGACCCACGATGAAAAAGTGACCTTCAATTCCTCAGGTTCTAGCACCCGCAACATCCGGCTGCGGCTGGACCAGGTCGGCCCAGCATGTTCACCGACTGGATCACCCAGACCCAGGTTCGGGCAGAGATTGGTCTGGCGACCGGCGTTCCGATGGACCTGGAAGTCGATCTTGGAGGCGGCAGTTCGGAGATGGACCTTTCCGGGATCATGCTGGAAGGCCTGAAAGCGGACAGCGGTTCCGGCAGCCTGACGGTAACCTTGCCCGAAGGGGATTACCCCGTGGATCTGTCCTCTGGTTCCGGTTCGGTCACGGTGACCACCGGCGGAGACTCAGATCTGGATATGAAAGTCGATGTTGGCTCTGGCCGGATTGTTGTCACCCTGGCAGACGGAAACTCTGGAGAGGTCAAGCTGGATTCTGGTTCAGGTTCGATCACGGTGGTCGTGCCTGAAGGTCTGGCGGTGCAGGTGCGTGGGGATACCGGGTCGGGCAGCGTGAATGTTCCCTCTGGGTTTGTACGCACTTCCGGCGGTGAAAATGTGGTCGGCGATGGCGGCACCTGGGAAACCGAAGGGTTCGATCAGGCTGAACAGCAACTGGTGATCCGCTTCGACGTTGGGTCTGGCTCTATCAGAGTCCAATTCAGCGATTAGTGATTGGGAAAAAGTGAATAGTGATTGGGCACTTTGGGATTTGGGAGACAAGTAATGGAATGAGATTTTCCTGAGGACAGTGCCTAAAATTTGTTAGAAGAAATTAACGCCTTGCTCATGCGAGGGCGTTTTGTCTATCTGGTTTACCTGCCACCGGGAAGCTGTCATTCCCGTCAAGTACTGCGGATAAAATTAACCAAAAAGGGGGGTAGTGAAGATGGGGTTTGAGAGCAGAAAGAAGGTCAGGTTGGCAAATGGACGCGATGTGTGGCAGTATACATTCGTACGCTACCGAGATGCGGCCAGCGGTAAATTCATTTCAAAAGAGGAACTCGGAGAGGATCCGTTAGTCGGGATAGGTAAAATGCCCGCGCCTGATCTGGGGCAGATCGAGGAGCTGGTGCTCTCCACCCTGATCGAGGTCGCCGCAGACCATGAACTGGCGGGAAAGTCGACCGCGTCGATGAAAATGCTGATCGACATGGTGGACCGGATGAAGCAGGAGGCGGCAGAAAATCAAGAGGAGGAATGGTTCATCCTTGGCCGGCAGTTGGCAAAAGAAGTTTTGGAGCTTTTGGAAGAAGACCCCGCCAGACAGTATTGATGGCATTGATTTTGCAACTATCTAGGTGAACCTGGGTTATTTTTAGTATCACTGGAAACGTAGATAGAGGATACACCGATGAAGATCAAAGAAAATTTCAAAAAAATTCTGGGCTGGCTGGTAAAGGGATTCGCAATTGTGGCTGTACCGGCGATGTTCCCGGCTTCCGTCGGGATGGGGCAGCGCGTGGGGTGGGTCGGTGCGGTACTGGTGTGGATCTATATGGGCAGGATCATGAAACAGGCAGAAGACTAGCCAGAAAACTGGAAGAATCAACGGTGGACTGAAAGCTCAGTCCACCGTTTTTGTTTATCCCTTTAGGGGGTTGAGGGCGGGACGCCCGAAACAGAAAACCACCGGTATAGCTGGTGGAAGCTAAAAGCTTTCAGCGCAGGAAATCAATCAAAAAATATTGCCGCGATCAAGCTGCCAGCCAGGTTCTGCCCCCACCTTGGAAATGATTGATATTAACTAGAGTGATATTCTTCGGGGGAGGGGCCTTTGAGGCGGAGGGGGCCACAGCCCCCTCCAGAGACCAGCCCCCCTTACCCGGCGAAGAGGACCTGGACCGCAGATCAAGAAAGTGGCTGGGGAAGGGGGTACGGGGGTTGGGGTAAAGAGCAGCATCGATCGCTGATCAGTGCGACAGTCTTGAACGAAGTGAAAGCAGCACCTTAAGGTGCTGCTCGTAGTAAGGCTTACAGCCTCAGGTCAAGCCACTGGCTATGCCGGTGGCTTCCGACCTTAAGTCGGGAACTTATGGGTTGGTGACAAAATCCGGCGGTGAGATTGCTGCGAAACAAGCGCTGTTTACCGGCTGATTGGGACTCTCCAGGAAATCCAACATCAGCATCACCGGGCAGGTGCCGGCATCGATCAGCGTGTGACCATGACCGGGGAAGATGAACAACTGACTGTTGGGGAGATAATCGGCGGCGGCCTGTGCCCATTTGGGCGGGGTGACCGGGTCGTATTCCCCATTGAGGATCAAGGCTGGGATATTGCTCCTCACTGGCTGGTCCTCGATCGGCGGGGCGGTGGCATCCATCCACATCTGGCAGGTGGTGAAGAAGTCCTCGGCGTCCCAGATCATCTGGTCGGTATAAATCGATGAATAACCCTGGACCAGGGTCTCGGCGGCAGATACAGAGCTAAAACCGACTTCCTCGTAGCATTCCACCGAGGAGTACATCCCTTCGCTGTCGGAGACATCCACCCCGGTGCACATCGCCGTAATCATCCTCAAAATCGGGCATATTCTCGGGGATATCGAGGATCTCATATGCTCCGTCGTATTCTTGTAATCAACATCGCATTAATGAAGGCCGGGCAGGTAGGGGATCATTGGCCGTATCGTAGAGTAGTCGATCAGCGTGTCGATCAGGTCGTAGGCCGTAATAGTCCTCGTAATAATATTCTTCGTAATAAGTCCTCCGCAGTAAATTCGATCATCTTCAGAAACCGGGTCCTGGTTAGAGTCTTCGATCAATTCGAATAGCACCGCGCCCAGGTCGGGGTAAGCCTGGCGGCAGGCCGGGTCTGCCTGGCAGCCGTCGGTGAGGGCTTCAGCAGTGCCTGGATGGTGATCAGCGGTTCTTCGTTGAGGGCGTCGATCGCTGCGGGGGGTAAACCGAATCGAGGATCATGCTGCGGATGCCCTCGGGGTAGTCGCGCATCACGGTCAGCGCCAGGCGGGTGCCGTAGGAGACACCCAGCAGGTCGATCTCGGGTAGCCGAGGGCTAAGCGGAGCACTGGCATGTCGGCGGCATTCTGGCCGCTGTTGTACAGAGGTCATGTCGATCCCTTCGTCCTCCAACCGGTTACGGCAGTCTTCGATCAGTTCGTCATCATTTTGGCGTAGTGTGGGAATCCTGTCGTATTCGTGGCAATTGAGGGTGGGGACCGAGTAGCCGGTGCCGCGCTGGTCGAGCAGGATCACGTCGCGGTCCTCAGTCAGCCGGGAGTCCAGCCAGAGTATCTCCGCGCCGTCTAATGCGCTGCCCCCGGGGCCGCCTTCCAGGTAGACCAGAGGGACACCGCTCGGATTGGCCGAACTGGCATGGATGGTGGCTACAGCGAGATACAGGGTTGGGCTGGCGGTGTTGGTGTGCTCCTCGGGGACGGCAAGATAGCCGCAGGTGACCCGGTCGGAGATGGTCTGGAAGGGGCAACTCGTCTCGGTGTATCTCCCAGGGGCAAGATTGGTGATACCAGGGGGTAAATCTGGAAAACCCTCCTCGTAATAGTCATACTCCTGATCGTAGCCCTGTCCCTGATTGTATTCATCGTAGTAATATCCGTCATCATAGTAGGTCTCATCGGTGAGATAACCATCCTGGTCAAAGTAGCCGGCTTCACCCCACAAGCCAGCGGGGATATCGAAGAAATAGCTAAGCCCGACTAGACCAACCAGGCAGATCAGGCACAAAGATAAGATACCGATAATGATCAGGATTGTTCTCACTAGGTACTCCTTTTGATGCTGGTTGGAATGAACAAGGTGAATTGTAAAATGGGCAGCAGGATTATGTAAGGGAAAATATCTTACACTCTTGTCAGTTATGGGCAACAAATCAAAATTTAAATTGGCTAATTTTTCTATAAGTCCATTGTATAATCTGAGTAGGAAGAGGGTCCTTCGATTAAAAATAATTACCGGAGGTTGGTATGAAGAAAATGATTGTGGTTATTTTGATTAGCGTGCTTTTGCTGGCGGGGTGTAATTACCCGACACCAGAGGAGGACACTGGCGTTAAGGAAACCAGTATTGCAAAAACAGTGGATGCTGCAGTGACTGAAGATATGAGTGTGGACCCGACGGCAAAGGTGGAAGAAACCGAGTCGGCTCCCACAAAGGAACCTAGCGGGGATGGCGAACCAACGCAGACCCCAAAGACGACAACAACACCCGATGGCGGTGACGAGATCGGCGAGGGTGAGATGGCCCAATTCATCACCGACGTTACCATCCCGGATTATTCTGAGCTGGAGACCGGGGAGGAGATCACCAAGACCTGGCGGATCAAGAATGCGGGTTCCACCACCTGGACGACCGGGTATGTGATCGAATACGAGAAGGGCGAGAAGTTAGGCGCTGCTACTCAGATCCCGCTGGGGGAAGAAGTTGCCCCTGGGGAGATGATCGATATCTCCATTGATTTCCGTGTGCCGACTGCCACTGGTGAATACACCAGCTACTGGATCCTGAAGAACGAGGAAAATCAGAGGGTCGGTGTTGCGGACGAGGGAAAATACCTCTCACTTTATATGGTGATCCTGGCAGTAGAGGATAACGGGGGGGGCAGTTCCGGAGGGAGCACCTCTGGTGGGAGTACCCCCGGAGGACAAAGCATCTCCGGCGGGGCGAAGATTACCGGGGCGACGGTTTCTGTGGATAAAACCAATTATCAGGGATCCTGCCCGGCTGAACTTAATTTCAGCTACACGGTAACGACCTCGAATGCCGGTAAAGTGCAGTTCAACCTGGTATTCAACGTGATCTCTCCCAGCGGGTATTCATTTGACCCGGCGCCGCAATACCTGGCGGATTTCACCAGTGGATATACGGTGAATTACAGCTATCTGCTGTTCTCGAACAATTCGGTGACGGCGACTGCCAGGGTGCAAGCGGTTGGCGCGAATGAATATCTGTCTGCTCCGGTGCAGTTCACGGTGAAGTGTCAATAGAGGGGGATTAGTTTCCTTGTATTAGTGATTTGGGAGGCGGCTATCTGGCCGCCTCTTTTTTTATCCGGGTTTGGCGATGGGATTGGCTCAATGCACCCCCTCACCCGACTGCTACGCAGTCACCCTCTCCCTCAGGGAGAGGGTTTAGAATGGAAGGAGAAGCCCCAGGCTAAAACTGACCAGGTTCACCAGCAGGCTGAGTTTGAAGGCGTTGTTCCAGGACAGGCTGGTCTTTCGGAAGACTTCGGCCTCGATGACCACGATCAGAACTTCCATGGTCAGCAGAGTGGGCCAGTAGCGAAATGGGGACCAGACCAGTGCAGCGATGAGCAGGAATTGGGTCAGGAGGTTGGCGATCGTCAAGGCAGCCAGGCGGTGCAGGTATCGCTTCTGCCGGGGCTTGCTGCGCATAGACCATGTCCATAGCACGATCCCTTCGATGAGGATCGTGATCGGGATGGTGGGGGAAAGGAAGCTTTTCACAGATCTGGCGATTTTTTGAAGTGTGTCCTCAATCGGCGCGGATAGCCCGTTTGCGAATCGCGTGGACTATGAGTACAATGCCGAGGATGACCATTACCAGGATGAAAATGCCAATGCAGGCATACATCGCATACAGGAAGATGATCATCGCTCCCAGACCGCGATACTGGCCCAAGTTAGAACCGCCAGTTTCAGTGACGGTAAGACTGTTCTCCCCTACGACGATCTCGTATTCGGCATCGAAGTGCTCTTTGGTGAAGATATTGGAGGTCAGTATAGTACCGTCGGCAAATTCCAGGGTGATGTACATGAAATCGCCGTAACCATAGGCCATGCTGCTACAGGCGTCCTGGGTGCAGTCAAAGTGTTGTGGGCCGAGATCTTCCAAAATGTAGGGGTCGAGGCAGTCGGCGGTTTCGCAGACGTAGAAGGCGTATCCGGTCAGTTCCGGGGCTGGGGATGTCTGGTAGATGATCTCAAACTCTGCGGTGGGTTTGGCCCCCATATCAGCCATCAGGAGAGGTGTGAGGAGTAACAGGATCAGGGCTAGGAGCAAGGTGGTTTTGTTCTTCTTCATCTCGTTTCCTTGAGTGGTAGTTACTACAATGATACAGCTTTTTTTTGATTTTGATCCAGATTCAGGTAGCCTTTGTGGGCTTTCAGTATCGCTTGCTGTCCCACTCAAAAAAACTTATGGCTCTATCCGGCGGGATGATCGAGTTTCAGGTACAATAATTGCTATGATCAATTTCAAGGAGCTTCTATAATGTCGGATCAGTCGGGCGGATCTTCAAATCTGGGTTGGATCGTTGGGGGGATCTGGGTGGTGGTACTGCTGCTGGCAGGCGTAATCATCCTGGGTCTGAATTTTGGCGGCTGGACAACCGGT
Source organism: uncultured Chloroflexia bacterium (assembly GCA_963722735.1). Classification (GTDB taxonomy): domain Bacteria; phylum Chloroflexota; class Anaerolineae; order Anaerolineales; family UBA11579; genus UBA11579. The sequence continues at coordinate 35,349 of CAVROH010000002.1, read as the reverse complement.
GCAGAAGCAGCCGCGGTGGTGATCCCTGCCACAGCAACTGAGTTTACGCCGATTGCAACCTATACACCTCGAATCTCCGCAGTGGAACCTACCCCGGAGTCAGAATCGGAACTGGGGATGCTGCCGACAGCCACGCCAGCCTTGATCCCGACACACACTCCAGGGCCTTCCCCCACTCCGATCGTATTCCCTACCATCCAGCCAACAAATGATGCCCTGTGGGAAGGGCCGGTCACGATTGGATACTCCGTGCAGGAGCGCCCTATCGAGGTGTGGCGATTTGGCAAGGGGCCAAGTAAATACCTGGTGGTGGCTGGCATCCACGGCGGATATGAGATCAATACCATCGAGCTGGCCGATCAGCTGATCACGTATTTCTCCCGGAATCCAGGCGCGGTGCCTAGCGATGCTACCCTTTTCCTGATACGCTCGCTGAACCCGGATGGGGAAGTGCTGGAACACAAAAAGGAAGGGCGCCCCAACGCTCATAATGTGGACTTGAACCGCAGTTTCCCGGTCGGCTGGTCAGAGACCTGGGATCGGGATGGGTGCTGGGACCTGACCGACCTGAATGCCGGGGCTTACCCGGCCTCCGAGCCCGAAACTGTGGCGTTGATGGCTTTTGTGCTGGAGAACCCGATCACGGCGGTGATCAGCTATCATTCCGCCGCCCCAGGGTTCTATCCCGCTGGGGAACCGCATGATCCGGATTCGATTGCACTGTCCCGCTATCTTTCGAATGTGGCGGATTACCCATTTCCACCCTATATCACCGGCTGCTATATGACCGGCTCGCTGGTGGACTGGACCCTTTCCACGGGGGCGCCTGGTGCGGATGTCGAACTGTCTACGCATTGGGATACGGAATTCGACATCCACCTGAACGTGGTTCTGGCCTTGCTGCGCTGGAATCCTTCGGAGTGATGCAATTCTTTTCCCGAAAGGGTTTGTTCCAATTTTGCGCAAAATACCAGGATGTCGTTTGAAAAAAAGAAAAGATTGGTCCTGGGGGATCAAGTATTCATCGAAAAATTCACCTGAAACATCCGGTGGATTTTTTTTCGTAACTTTTTGGTCTGGTCTGCGTATTATAAAGTAGTAAAGCCCCTTCACTGAGTGCTGGCAGTGTACCTTATGCCAGTTTTTGTAGCGGTATAATAGTTGAACACTGATCTGGAGGAATACATTGGAATCGAAATGGAGTGACCAGACCCGTATCTTCGTGATCAGCGTGTTGCTGATCCTCTCTGTAGCATTGCTGGTGTTTATTCATGAATTGATCCGGCCGCTGGTAATTGCCGGTTTGCTGGCCTTTTTGCTGTACCCCCTGGCTACATTCATCCGGCGAAAAACCCCGCTGAGTCAGAAGGCAGCCGGGATTATGGTCTTTTTGCTGTTCTTGGCTTTGATCGGGACCACATCTGGTGTGGTGACGCCGGCGCTGCTGGGGGATGTCCAGTCTCTGTCTGATCAAATAGTCACCATCATAAATGGCCTGAACGAGTTCTTTGCGCATACCACCATCCTGGGATACAAGCTGTTCAGCGGGATCCCGGCAGAGATCGAGCAAACACTCCTGGATATTTTGACCCCGAATGTGATCTATGAGTCGGTCAGTGCGATCACCGAGAATCTGGTGTGGGTGGGTGTGATCCTGATCGTGGTGTATTACCTTATGGCGGATTGGCCGAAGGCCCGCAACGCGATCTTCAATCTCCTGCCGGACAATCTGAAGCATGACAGCTATGAAATGTTCAAACGCATCCGGGAGATCTGGCAGCTTTACCTGCGGGGACAAATTTCGATGATGCTGATCCTGGGAGTTATCGCGGGTTTGATGTCAATGCTGGTTGGGCTGCCGGCGGCACTCGTGTTGGGCTTGGTGGCGGCTGTGCTGGGATTGATCCCCTCGGTGGGCAGTTCGGTATTCATCTTTATTGCCGGGTTGGTGGCATTATTCACCAGCGAACCGATCTTCGGACTGCCAAAACTCGGCTATGTGATCATTGTAATAGCAGCATTTACCAGTATCCACCTGTTTGAGAATTACTGGCTGCGTCCCAAGGTGATCGGGGAGGGGCTGAAATTGCACCCGGCTGTGATCCTGGTAAGCGTACTTGGAGCTGTGATGTTGAGCGGGCCGCTGCTGGCTCTGGTGGTGGTGCCGCTGATCAGTTCTGCCGGGGTGGTGCTGAATTACGTGGTCAGGATGCTTTCCAACGTGGATCCCTGGGAAGAAGATGTGGACCTGATCACGCTGGAAGAAGTGATCGAGCAAGAGGAAATCCTTGCTTCAACTGAAGTAAATCAGGCGGAGGATATAAACTCATGAATGTCGTCGTATTGGCAGGTGGTAAGCTAACCGAAGAAGATCCCCTGTTCGATCTGCTGCCGGACGGAGCGCCGCCTAGCAAGGCTCACCTGGCCCTGGGGGGTAAGCCGATGCTGCAATGGGTGCTGGAAGCGCTGCAAGGCAGTGATCGGATCTCCAGTGTGATCCTGGTTGGGCAGGATGAGAGCGCCGGGTTCTCTTGCAGCAAGCCGGTCACATACATCCCCGACCAGGGCGGATTGCTGGATAATGCTCTGGCAGGCTTACGTGCATCCATGGAACAAACTCCTGAAGAAAAGCACACCTTACTGGCTTCCGGCGATATTCCCCTGCTGAAGACTGAGATGGTGGACTGGGTGGTGGATAACGGCGTGCAGACCGGTGCTGATCTGATCTACCATGTGATCACGGATGAGGTGATGGAAGCACGCTTCCCTGGCTCGAACCGCACATTTATCTCCCTGAAGGGGATGAAAGTTTGCGGGGGGGATCTGAATATGGTCTCTCCTACCGTGATCCAAAAGAACCCGGAAATATGGGAGAAGCTCGCCGCCCAGCGAAAAAACCCGCTGAAGCAGGCGGGTTTGCTGGGACCGGGAATCCTGCTGGGGTTAGTGCTTCGCATCCTGGACCTGGAAACCGGAGTGGCAAAGATCAGCAAGCGGTTGGGGATGGTAGGGAAGGCAGCCATCTGTCCCTACGCAGAATTGGGAATGGATATCGATAAACCCCACCAGTATGAATTGGTGAGGCAGGAGATGGAAGGGAAGTAATCAGCAGGCAGAAAGTATTAGACAGACATAATGCCCACCATTTGGTGGGCATTATTTTCTATACGAATTCAGCTTATTTTGGCTTGGGGGTGAAGACCTTGAGGGCACCAGGAACGATCTCGTAAGTGATCTCGGTGGCGGCCAGGTCAAAGATCTCGCCGTCTGCCTGGATCGGGGTAGGTGTCTCGGTGCGAATGGTCAGTTTTTTGGTGCGGTGCTCGCGGACCTCAACCTCATGGATGTGCTCGCCGGTCTGGGTTTTGGGGAGCAGCTGCATCAGGCGGGCATGCTTCAATCCGGGGGCGAAGACGAAATCGAGGAAACCGTCTGAGAGGGAGGCATTCGGGGTCATGAAAAATACACCGCCGGTGCGGGCGCTGTTGCCTACACTGACAAGAGCAATCTGGCCGGTGTATTTCTGATCGTCCCATTCAATTTCCGCCTCCCATTTGGGGTTGCGAATGATACCAAGAACAGCCGAGATCATATAACGGATGACACCTTTAAGCCATTTGAGCTTGATATTATAGATCGAAATGATCGGTTCCAGCCCGACAGCGGAGTTGTTATCGAAGTAGCGGCCGTTGACTTTGCCAAGATCGATAGTGGTGGTGTGTCCGCTGATGAATAGCTGGACGACCTGGTCCAGTTCTCTGGGAATTGCCAGCATATCGGTGAGGTCATTTGCGGTGCCGAAGGGAACAAAGCCGATCGGTCCGGCAGGAAGTTCTCCGGGAGGAGTGGCCTGCATCAGGCCGTTGACCACCTCACTGAGGGTGCCATCACCACCGGCAGCGATCAGCGGGGTGTTGCCTTCCAGAACGGCCTGCTTTGCAAGCTCGATGCCATGCTCAGGGTATTCCGATACCTTGATGATGTAGTCGTAACCAGCTTTTTTGAGCGCGGCTTCCAGCTCTGGCTGGCGTTTACCGGAGATCCAGCGATTGGCATATGGGTTGAGGATCACAGTTGCAGGCATGAGGATTTCCTCCTCCAGATGGGATAGGCACAATCTTACCTTGAAACGGGATGGAGGGCAATGAGCAGGCGAGCCCTCGACCCTCGATCAAATAGGGCCAATTGATTAAAAATCTCTCGGAAGATGTGCAACCGATTGGGAAGTTTTGCGTATATACTAGTGAAGATGACCGAACATTCTGGTCAACAACGAGGAAGAATCATTTATGCATTCGTCAGAGAGTGAGTGGTTGAAACAGGCGCAGAAAGGTGATGACCTGGCCTTCTCCCAATTGGTGGAGGCTTATCAGCGCCCTGTCTATAACCTGTGCTACCGCATGCTGGGGAATGCCGGAGATGCCGAAGATGCTGCCCAGGAGACTTTTATCCGGGCGTATAAGGCGCTCCACCGCTATGACCCTTCCCGTAAATTTTCCACCTGGCTGCTGTCGATCGCCTCGAACTACTGCATCGATCAGCACCGCCGCCGCAAGCTGCCGACCTTCTCGTACGATGAGTTCGATTCACCGATCATCAAGGACAAGGGGCTGGGGATGGAGGTGATGCTGATGCAGGATGAACGTCAGGAACAGGTTTCGGCGCTGCTGGAAAATCTTGGGCCTAAGGATAAGGCCGCCGTGGTGATGCGTTATTGGTATGACTATTCGTATGATGAGATCGCCGAGGCTTTGTCTTTAAGTGTGAGCGCAGTCAAGAGCCGGCTGCACCGGTCAAGAAAAGAACTGGCCGAAGTTTGGATGGAAACCCAGAACGAATCGCTGGTCATCGAGAGGAAAAATTATGAAAGATCTACAATCTAACCGCGAAGTCCGGTTTGAGGACATCATGCTGGAGACTGCCTGGGCAGAGGTGGAAAACACCTTCCGGGCGGCGGGTGAGGTTGCCCCTCTACCTGGATTCACCTCCCGATTCATGGCGCGGCTTGAACTGGCACGCCAGAGAGAAGAACGCCTGCAGGCGACCGCCCTGATCATCACTAACCTGGTGATTGCATTCGGGTTCATTATCCTGATCAGTCTGCAGTTTGTGCCTTCGATCTCATCAGGCGGGCTGCTGAATTTATGGGTAGACCTGATCAGCCGCCTGGTGATCTTTGTCAAGATGGTCTCCGGAGTATTGGGTACCTTTTTCCGGACGGTCCCGAGGCTGGTGCCGACATCCTGGCTGGTGAGCGGTTTTACCTTGATGGGGATCATGATTGTGTTGTGGATTTCAATGGTCAGACGGCATATTCAGGTCCGAGGAGTTGAACATGAAGAGAACTAAGCAGATATTCATCACTCTGACAGCCGTATTGCTGGTCAGCCTGGTGTTCACCGGGTCTGTAATGGGCAGCGATGGACGTACCCCAATGTTGGATGACGAGGTGGTCTTCTTCGGTACCTACACCCTGGAAAATGGCGAGACGCTGGATGGCAGCCTGATCGTATTTGGCGGGGTGGTGGAGCTGGAAGAGGATTCCGTGGTCACCGGGGATGTGCTGGTATTCGGCGGCAATGTGACTGCCTCAGGCACCATCGGGAACACCCTGGTGGCGATCGGCGGTGTGGTCCGGCTGAGGGGCACGGCAGTGGTTGAGGGCGACCTGATCGCTCCGGCAACTGTGGTGCGGCGGGATGAGGATGCCAAGATCTATGGGCAGATCATCACCGAAAATATCCCCGAGATTGCTGTGCCAGAGATCCAGCAGCCCGAACTTCCTGAATTACCGGCGATTACACCTGCAGAGCCAACCTTCTTCGACCGGATGGCACGCGGGCTGCAGCCGGTGGTGAGCTTCTTCTCGGTGATCGCCCGGGCGCTGATCTTCTCCGCTGTGGCGGTGCTGGTAGGTCTGGTGGTGCCGAAGAATACCACTCTGGTACGCGAGACGATCGAGGAGCAGCCGGGGCTTTCTGGTGGTTTTGGATTGTTGTCGGTGGGCGTGTTTGTGGCTGCCATCATCATGTTGGCGCTGCTCTCCATCACCGTGATCCTGATCCCACTGACCGTCTCTTTGATTGTGCTGTTGAGTCTGGCCTTCACGTTGGGAATTGTATTACGGCTTGATCGCTGTCGGTGGTGAGATGGGACGGCGGATGATGATCGCCGCCAAACAGGAATGGACCACAACACTTCAGACCGCCCTGGGTGCTTTCAGTATGGCTTTTCTGCTTGGATTGCTCAGCCTGGGCCTGTGGGGCGTGATCGGCGGCCTGCTGTGGACGCTGACCGGCGCGATCGGGTTGGGGGCAGTGTTGCTGACCCGTTTTGGGACCCAGCAGTATGTATCAACTGCTCAACGCCAAGCAGCCATGACTCAGGGAACTGGTGGGGAGGACCTGCTGGATGAGCCGGGAATTGATGATGCCAAAACGCCGGATGATGATCCAGGTGAAGAGTCCACAGGGGAGTAAAATTTTGGGCTGCCAAGCCAGATCAGAACAGCCCCTATTGCAGCGTTAGATCGTGAAAATTCCGCCTGATGTCCTAACCGTGATATACTGGATAACTACTACCAGTATCAAACTGGAGAGTAACTAACTTAACTAGGCAGGGTTATAGTAGGTAACTTACATCAAAACCCCTGTCAGTGAAGGTGGCGGATGGATCTGGAATTATCAGACGCTGACGCGCTCGCCAGAGCTGCGCAAGGGGATAGTGAGGCCTTCGGGATCTTGTATGATCGTTATGTTGGCCGAATTTACAACTACATATTTTACCGCACTGGCAATCAGCATGATGCGGAGGACCTGACCTCCAGGGTGTTTACCCGGGCGATGAAGATATCCCCAAATATGAGGACCGAGGGCTTCCCTTCTCAGCTTGGCTGTACCGGATCGCACATAATCTGGTAGCCAACTGGCACCGGGATAACAGCCGCAGGCAGATCGTGGAGCTGGATGACAGCATCCGAATGCCGGGTAGGCAGGTGCAGCCGGAATCGGTGGTGGTACGGTCGGAGCAGGAAGAATTTCTGCTCAATCTGGTGAATAAATTACCGGAGGATCGCCAGCAGCTGCTGATCCTGAAGTTTGTCGATCACCTGTCTAACGCCGAGATTGGTGAGGTGATGGACAAGACCGAAGGGGCGATCAAAAGCCTCTACCACCGGACGCTGATGTCGCTGCGGGATGAAGTGGAAACTTTAGATCCTGACCACCCGTTTATGCAGGTGGGCGGGCTGGAAGTATAATTTTTGGCTGAGGCCAGAGAGGAATCTAATCAATGAAGTTTGAATGGTCTTGGAAGCGACAGAAAATCACACTGGAAGAGGATCTGCGTCTGCTTGAAAGCAAGCTGGAGGCGATGTTCCAACCGGTGACACCGCGGGTGGAATTTGTCAAGAATCTGCGTGTGGACCTGGTCGGGAAGCCGAAGCGCAGCCTGTTTACCCTGCCAGAAGGGAATTGGCAGCGGGTGGCATTGCTGGCCGGCGGGATCGTCTCATTCTTTGGGTTAATCCTGGGCGGTATCCGCATTATTGCGGCGGTGATTGGCCTGATCCAGGGCGGCAAAAAGCAATTGCCGAAGGAACCGATTGCAGCGTAAATAATGCAATGCTCACGATGACGGGCAGCCAACTGGCTGCCCGTTTTTTCTTTTAATTTGGAAGATTATCTATTCCAAGAGTGCCAGCAGGCGGTTACAATTCTAGGGGGAACTCAATTTCCAGCAGTTGCTGGACCAGCCAGTGGGCTTCAGCCACCAGGTCAACCCCTTCGATCGGGTAGTAGGAATCCTCTTCAAAGGAATCTTTCTCCACGCGGATCAGCAGGTGGTGGAGTACCTGGTTGACCTGATCGGGATGGCCTTCAAAGGCGGCGAAGTGCTTGATCAGTTCCAGGGCAATTGTGGAGGGGACTGGCATTCCCCGCTGTTGGAGATGCTCCTGGATGGCCCAGCCTGCGGCCCGGCGGGCACATACCCTGGCTCTGCCCTGATTGCCGGCTTTCTGTGACGCCAATCCGTTGAGCAGTTCTTTTTCAATTTTTTGCAGTGAGTTTTCGACCATAATGAGATTTCCTTTATCCTGGTGTGTAAAATTATACCCAAAGGGGCGATATTCTGACAAAACTATAAGAAAATTTCCCTATGTGCTGCCTACAATTAAAGGTAAGATAAATGATCGGTTATTGAATTAATAGGAAGCCCAAAAGTAGATAAAGAGGAGAGGCCATGAAAATTGTAACAGACTCCGGCGCTGATATGCTCTTCCCGGAAGAGGTATTAAAAAGATCGAGGTGGAAGTTTTACCACTGGTGGTCAACCTTGATGGAAAATCATATCGTGAGGATATTGATATCACCACGCAGGACTTTTATGACTTGCTGGAATCGACTGATTCACTCCCAACGACATCCTTGCCCCCCGTAGGCGATTTTGCAGAAGTATACAAACGGCTGGGAAAAGATGGGGAAGAGGTGTTATCAATTCATATCTCCTCCGGTCTCTCAGGTACGTTTAATTCAGCTGTAGCGGGCGGTGACCTGGTCCCGGAAGTCAAGGTGACCTATTTTGATGCCAAAACCCTTTCGGTGGTAGTTGGCTGGATGGTGGAAGCGGCTTCAAGGGCGATCAAGGCTGGCTGGCCGACAGATAAGATCCTGGATTTACTCAACAAGATCAAGGATGGCTCGGAAAGCATCTACACGCTGAAAGAACTAAAATACCTGATCAACGGCGGGAGGATCAGCCATATGAAGGGACTGATTGCCTCGCTGCTGAATATTAAACCGATCATTGGCGTGGAGAAAAAGGGCGGCACCTATGTCCAGATGGGGCAGGAACGCACCTTCAACCGGGCAATAGACGGGTTGGTGAAGCAGATGCAGAAGTTTCATCCGGATGGCAGCCGGTTGCGCGTTCAGGTAATGCATTCGTTGAACCCAGTGGCTGCAGAGATCCTGAAAGAGAAGATCGACAAAGTTTTCCAGGTGAGTTGGTTGCCGATTGGGAGTATGTCACTGGTGCTGGGCGCTCATACCGGCCCTTCAATGGTTGGGGTGGCATTTGCTCCGCAGGACATATTTGACGAATTGCCCTGAACCCTCAGAGTTAAATCAAAGACGGCTTTCTAATCGCGAAAGCCGTCTTTTTTTCTTAAGATCTTATGCGATGGGGGGTTACGGTTTCCCGCCAGGTCCGTTGCCACTGCCAGAATTGGCGGTTGGCCTTGTCCACACCCACCACTGCCTGTGTCTGTGGGTTGCTGACCATTGCCGGAGTCTGTAGGCTGCCCCTGACCATTACCTGTGTCTGTAGGCTGACCCTGACCATTGCCTGAATCTGTGGGTTGCCCCTGACCATTGCCTGAGTCTGTGGGCTGACCTTGACCATTATCGGTACCATTGCCGGGTTCGGCAGGACCAGCGCCATTCGGTTCGCCGGGATCGTCCGGCTTGCCGCCGTCATTGGGGCCATAAGTGTTGCCGGTATCGGTCAGTTGGGTTGCAGTTTGCAGCTTGGTTTGCAGTTTTTCCTGGGTCTTGAGCTGCATGCTGCAAGTTGGTCAGGGCTTGGGTGTGGATCTGGAGCCGCTGGTTGATGCTGTCGTCGGTGCCGGCATCGTCGTAACTGACGCGGGTACGGGTCTGGGTAAATTCCTGGATGTTGTTGAGATAATCATCCAGGCCAGTCTCGATATCATCGTAGCGACCCTGTTGGGCTAATTTTTCCATATCCTGAATATTCTCTGCCATGTGATCGAGGAGCAGGTCTACATCTGCTTCGTCGGAAGCAAAGGTAAGTTCAAGATCCTGAATGGCAGTCTTAACCGGATAGAGTGTGTCACCCGGAAGTGCGTCGGTGGATGCATATGCGACCCCGCTGCCGCCTGCAAGTGCTGTTGCTAATAAGCTGATAACGATAATCCAAGTCATGGATAACCTCCTGGTCAAATTGTTAGTGTGTCTAATTTGACGAGGAGCCTTGGCTTTTGTTACAGTTGCCCTGGTTTTTGATCTTTCCAAAGCATTGATCCGGTTGATCATTCGGGTGCGCGCCAACGGCTTTGAATTCCGGCCGGGGGCCAGCGACCTCGATTCTGCTTGACCTGGTCTGCAAGGTCGAGCAGCTCGAGCAATTCCGCCTGGTAGTCGGGGAAGCGGGAAGCAGCTTCCAGATTGGAGCCGCCAGTTTCTGCGCTTCCATTCCAGGCTGGATTCAAATAGTTCAAAAATCTCTTTTTCAGTCATGTGTTAAAGTCTTTCATTATATTTCTGAGCCGGGTTATGGCTCGGTGCTGCAGCACTCTGATGTGCCCTGGTTCCAGATCGAGAATTTCGGCGACTTCAGCGTGGCTTAGTTCGTTCATGAAGCGCAGGACAATCACTTGCTGACTTTGATCATCGAGCTTTTCACGACTGCGGTATGCAGGGCCTGATGATCCAGCTTGGTTAGTACATCGACCTCCGTATCCAGATCGGACCGGCCAAATCAGTCCTTGTCGTCCTGGGTGTCAATCGAGATCGGACGCTTCTTGCGATGATAGTCAACCACCTGATTGTGAGCCACTCTGTAAAGCCAGGCCTGGAAATTGTTAATCTCTGTGATTTTGTCTTGTTCACAAACAAGTTCCCATACCTTTAGAAAAATATGCTCGGTAAGGTCTTCTGCGTCTTCGATGGAGGGGAGGCGGTAGTGCACATAGCGATAGATCGGGTCGAGGTATTTTTCGTACAGGTCGCCAAATGCCTCGACATCGCCCTGCCTCGCGCGCTGGAGAAGCTCCTGATCCGGATTCGGGGTTTGGTGATTATTCACAATCTGTTCTTACCTATTTGAGACGGTTGAGGGATCGTTTTGTTACACATTAGTCATAAATTATACCGCACTGGCAAGGATTTTTTAGTGCGCGCGATTGGAATTAAAACAAAAAAATAATATATTAATTTGACAATTATCGAAATAAATAGTATTATTTGATTAGATAACTAGAAAGGTGGACGGACATGAAAAAAAGAGAGATTAAGTTTCACCGGGATTATGAGGCTGTCTTCCAGACTGGAAAAGCGCCCGTGGACCTTTTGGCTGATGGGTTTGATCTCACACTCTCCCGTTTGTTGGTTGAATCCGACCGGGAGATGGATCTGTTGCAGGCCATAGCTGATAGGGACGGTTTAGTAAAGGAGCAGATCAAGCGCAGCACCATCCAGCACGCCCTGGATGTATTTGGCGAGTGCTACCTGCGGGCAACCGGGAAGAGTTGGGTGCGAGCTGGGAACCTGGAACAGGAGCGAGACGAAAATGAGTGAACTGAACTACGAACAAAACCTGGCAGCGCGTGCAAATTTGTTCAAAGCGCTGGGACATCCCACCCGGCTGTTGATCATCAATCTGGTCAAGATCAAGCCCCGCCATGGGGAGGAATTGGCAGCTATCCTGCGCCTGAACCCTGCCACCATCTCGCATCATCTCAAGCAGTTGACCGAAGCGGGTTTCCTGACCGTACGCAAGGATCAGTATTACCAGACCTATTCCTTGCAGGCTGACCTGCTGGATCAGAATCTGGCAGACCTGGTGCATCTGGCCCAACCGGAACTGGCCTCTGGGGCGGAAGCAGATGCGTATCGGCAAAAGGTCCTGCGGACTTTCTTCAAGCATGGGCGGCTGGTCCAGATCCCTGCTCAACTCAAGAAGCGGATGGTCATCCTTGAGAAGATCGCCGAAGAATTTGAACCAGGGCGGGAATATCCGGAGATGGAGGTCAATCACATCTTGCTGGATTTCAATGACGATGTCGCCACTCTCCGCCGCGGCATGATCGAGCATAAGATCATGACGCGGGAGAAGGGAATTTATCAGCGGGTAGATTAAATATGGTATGGAAAGGAAAAACGCCCATATGGGCGTTTTTTTTTACAAATAGCTGAGGATCTGGATCTTGAGCTTGCCCAGATGGACCACATCTCCGTGGTGAAGTTCGTAAGGCTCGTCCGTGGGGAGGCGATTCCCGGCGTGCCAGGTACCGTTGGAGGAACCAAGATCTGTAATGAGGATTTGGTCCTGCTGGACATTCAGGCTGGCATGGAGGCGGGAAATTCCCCATTCATAGGCATTGAAGGGGGTCAGGTCGATATCGGGGATGATCGACTGGGATTTGTGCTGGCGGCCGATCAGGTATTCGCGGTTTAGTTCCAGATTGATCACCTGGCCGGTATCCACAAAATTGAGGGAAACCACAGCCCCCGAATCTTCAAGGTCAGGGGCGGCCCAGGAGGATACCCGGTCGCTGGAGATTTGCAAATCCTTAAGGGAGGCGGTGGGCAACTTGGTGGTCTTTGTCTTGATGCGTACATTGGTGAGTTCATTGAGAAATTCATTAACCGAAGCATAACGGTCGTTGACATTGCGGCGGGTGGATTTGACCACGATCTCGGCGACTTCGTCAGGCAGCTCGGGGAAATATTCCAGCGGAGAAGGGATATCCTGGGTGAGATGATTGATCGTTGTCTGGAGGGAATCGGTGGCCAGATTAGGCTGGAAACCGGTAAGCATCTCGTAGAAAACAACCCCGAGTGCATACAGGTCGGAACCGGGTTCCGGGGTGTGGCCGAGAGCTTGTTCAGGGGCGGCATACGCCGGGGTACCGATCGGGAGCGATTCTGGGCTAAGGTCTGGCTGACCGGTGAGCCGGGCAAGTCCAAAATCGGTCAGGACCACGCGCCCGGAGTCCTCCAGCAAGATGTTGCTGGGTTTAATATCCCGGTGGATGACGTTGTTCTTGTGGGCAAACGCAAGGGCCAGCCCGATACTGTAAGCAATCCGCAATGAGGTAGTGATCGGGATGCGGGTCTGTTTTTGTTTGAATTCGGTCATGAACTGGCGCAGACTGCGTCCCTGGATGTATTCCATCACAAAATAAGGGAACTTTGAGGTGATGGTCGCATCGTAGATCTGGACGATATTGGGGTGTTTAAGGCGGGCGAGATTGGAGGCTTCTTCCTTGAAGCTGGCGACAAACTCGGGGTCCTTGAGCAATCTGGGGTGCAAAATCTTCATGGAGGCATTGCGCCGCAGGTCTGGATGGTAGGCTTTGTAAACTTTAGCAAGAGCGCCTTCACCGAGGAACTCTGTCAACTGATATTTGCCAATAGTGGCACCAATTATGGGGTCTGGCTGGATCATATTCCCGTCCTAAAACAAAGTTTTGATTATTCCTATTCTAACTTATATTTTGAATTTCTCAACGGGATAATCTGGGGCGGTTACTCGGCAATGGTCTAAACTAGATCCATTGATAAGTTTAATACTGGATGAATGCAGGTGGAATAGGCAATAATCTGGGATAAAATCGAAAGAGAAGCATAAGCTCGGAGAGATAGACCACTTGAAAACTCATAAAACTGGTGGAGAGCCATCACAAATTACCGCGGAGGGGATTTCTGCAGGCGGTCCGGAACGTTTTGGTGGGCTGCGCAGTATTCACTCTGGGCGGCTGGAAATACGCCGAATTTGAACGCGGCTGGCTGAAAGTTGCCCAGGAAAGCTTTAGGATTGGGGGATTGCCGCCAGCCTTCTCGGGGATGCGGATCGCCCATTTGAGCGACCTGCATTTCAACGATTGGATGACGCCAACCCGGTTTGCTGAAGTGGTGGATCTGGTGAACGAAGCTGCTCCCGATGTGGTGATGATCACCGGGGATTTCATTGACGCGAGAACTGTACTGGAAGAGATTCCACTATATGCAGCCTCGCTGAAGAAAATCTCTGGCCCGAAAGGCAAGTTTGCGGTGGTCGGGAACCACGATCACTGGCGGGATGTGGTATCCGCCAGATGTTTGATGGACGCCGGCGGGTTGGAGGATCTCTCCAACCGCAGCACAGAGCTGAAAACTGATGGAGATTCGATCCAAATTTGCGGACTGGATTCGTACATGGAAGGAAACCAGGACCTGGAGAAGGTGATCGCCGATCTGCGGGAGGGGGATGTGGCTATTCTGCTGGTGCATGAACCGGATTTTGCTGATATCAGCGGCGCGACCGGCCTGTTTGCTCTCCAGCTTTCAGGCCATTCACATGGCGGGCAGGTCTATATACCCCTGCTGGGACCGCCGGTGACGCCGGATTTTGGACGGAAATATCCTCGAGGACGTTATCAGGTGGAGAAAATGCACCTGTACACCAATCCCGGGATCGGGATGATAACGCCGTATGTGCGGTTGAACTGCCGTCCAGAGATCACAATGATCACTCTTGAGTCGGATATGGGGCAGGACTGAGGTAGCGCTATGGAAGGTGGATGGAACTATCCAAATAAAGTCGGGGTTCGGAAATTTATGATCGGGGCATTGATCGGGTTCTTGCTTTTTATGACTGCTTTCATTCAGGATACCGAGGCAATTGTATTCTCGGCAATAGTCTCAGGCGATGATACACTGCGCACTTTGAGATGCCCGGAATTGATCACCAGGGGGGAGAATGGTGTGATTGAAGCGACGATCACCAATGACAGTGATAAGCGCTTATACCGTTACGTCCGGACCTATGTCAGCCAGGGATACCTGACGCTGAAGCGGGAAATGAACGCATCCTTCTACCAAGCCCCATCCGAGTCAACCACGCTTAGATGGGAGGTATCAGCAGATGATGCCGCCTGGGGATATCTGATCATGGCGAAGGTATTCGTTTTCAAGCAAACGCCACTTCCTTCCTATGTCGGAACCTGCGGGATCATCTCATTGGACATCCCCTTTATACGCGGGTGGCACCTGATCGCAATTGTGGCGGCCGTCAGCTTGATCCTGATGGGAATCGGATACCGGGAGTATGTGCTTGCCAATCGACCGCTGGTGCGCAGGAAACTTAGTCTGGCAAAAAATATGAGGGTGATCGCAGTTGCTGTGACCCTGGCGATGAGCTTGATGCTCTTTGAACTTTGGTATGCAGAACTGGCTCTATTCATCTTCACGATCATCCTGCTGGCAGAATCGACATTCCAATTCAGTCAAAACTAGGATCAGTCGTCAAATGGGGCTGAAACACCTGCTTAAATCAGGGGTATTTCGGCGTGTGAATGAGAGGTGGGATATAATCTCTTAGTAAGCCAAGTATCTTATAAATGGACTTTGAAATGAAAGATCTGATCTATTTTTACCCTGAAAACCATGAGCAGCATGCTTCGCCAGAGCACCCGGAGCGCCCCGAGCGGATCGAGGCGATCTGTGATTCTTTGCGTGCGGCCAATATCTGGGAAGAGACCCGGCTGGTCGGTCCGGCAAAGATCGAAGCGGACGTACTGGGTGCGATCCACAGCCAGAAGCACGTGCAGCAGGTGGCGGATGCCAGCGCCAGGGGCGGTTCAATTGATTCAGATACCTTTGTGACCGGAGCTTCTTGGCAGTTAGCGCTGAATTCTGCCGGAGGGGCGATCGCGGTGGCAGATGCGGTCTATCACCGGCAGGCGGATAAGGGCTTTGCCCTGTGCCGGCCACCTGGACACCATGCCACCCCTGACCAGGCGATGGGCTTCTGTCTGTTAAACAATGTCGCCCTGGCAGCGGAGCATATTTTACAATCCACGGATGCTAAACGGATCGCCATCCTGGATATAGATCTGCACCACGGCAATGGGACCCAGGATATCTTTTATCAGCGCGGAGATGTGTTCTTCTGCTCGATTCACCAGTACCCGCTGTACCCGATGACCGGTTTGGTTCCCGAGACTGGAGCACAGAACGGAGAAGGGACCAACCTGAATGTACCCTTCCCGCCGTATGCGGGTGATAAAGCTCGCCAGGCAGCTCTCACAGAGGTGATCCTGCCTTCTTTTGAAGCCTTTGTCCCTGATATGGTGCTGGTGAGCGTGGGAGCAGATGCCCACTGGCGGGACCCGCTAGGACACCAGTTGGCGACCGCCAGCGGGTATGGCAATATCCTTGCACAGTTGCGGGATTTTGCTGATCTGCACTGTGATGGCCGGCTGGCGGTGCTGCTAGAAGGTGGCTATGATCTGCAGGGTGGCGCTTCCTCCTGTCTGGCGATCTCGCAGGCCTTGCTGGGAGAAACCTGGGAAGATACAGGCGGTCCCAGCCCGATGCCCGAAGATGTCTATTGGGAGACACGCCTGCAGCAGGTGCTGGATCAATGGAAGTAGGGAAGGAGAAGTTAATGATAGAAGTAGCCTTGATGATCGAAGGGCAGGATGGTCTGACCTGGGAGCGCTGGAAGCGGATTGGGACCCTGGCGGAGGATCTGGGGTTTGCCGGGATCTACCGTTCAGATCACTATACCAATGGCTCACCGCCGGATAAGGAGTCTTTGGAAGCATGGGTCTCGCTGACCTGGCTGGCGAGCCACACCGAGCGGATCGAATTTGGGACGCTGGTCTCGCCGTTCTCTTTCCGGAATCCGAGCATGCTGGCACGTATGGCTGCCTCGGTGGATGATCTTTCCGGGGGGCGGCTGATGCTGGGGGTCGGCGCTGGCTGGCAGGAACGTGAGCATAAGAAGTTCGGCTGGGACCTGCTGCCGATCCCGGAGCGGTTTGAGCGCTTTGAGGATGGGCTGGAGGTAGTTAGCGCACTGCTGAAGAATGACAGCCCCTCTACATATCGAGGCAAGTATTACCAGATCGAAGAAGCGGTGCTTTTACCCCGACCGCAGCGCACCGGCGGGCCGAAGATCCTGATAGGGGGGAATGGCAAGACGTGCACCATGCCGCTGGCCGCCAGATTCGCAGATGAGTGGAATGGGCTGTACACTTCGATCTCGGATTATGCCCAACGCAATCAGCTGATGGATGAATTAGCCAGAGAAGCTGGCCGCAAGCCGGATGCGATCAGGCGTTCGATGATGATCGGGTGTGAGTTTGGCCGGGATGAGGCAGAAGTCGCTGCATTGGTGGAGAAGCGTACCAACGGCAAACGCACAGCGGACGACCTGCGCCAGATGTTTGGCATGGCAGTCGGGACAGCCAGCCAGGTGGTAGACCATCTGGGCCAGTTAGCCGATGCCGGTTGCCAGCGGGTGATGCTGCAATGGCTGGATATGGATGATACCGACCGGCTGGCCGTTATGGCAAACCAGGTGTTACCTCAGGTTTAGAGAAAGCATCTATTGAGAAATGCCCGGGATAAGCTCCCGGGCATTTTTTTCCTTACGGGCAATTGCAGGTTTTTTTCCTGGTATCGTAGGTGCCGCCTGAGGCAACACAATCAGCTTTATTCAAAGTGGAAACACAGGCAATCGGGGTTTCTGTCGGCGTCGGAGGTATTTCAGGTTTTTCAGGTTCAAAGACTGTCACTGCCCGATGGAAGTAGATCTTCTTGTCGCAGAAATTGACCCATACCTCCAGCGGGAATGCATACCCAAAGTAATTTTTGGTTAGTTCAAAGGTGAAATGTATCATGCCGCTATAGCCCTGGAAAGACGCCTTCTCAGCTAGGACATCACCCAGTTTGGCTGAATACTCCCATGGGCGGGCATCTCCGGGGATCTCTTCTTCCAACCCGGGAATTGGATGTGGATATTCGACGATTATATCCAGGGTAGTTTCACCATAAGGGATATCCAGCATGGTGAGCTTGGCATTCTTGCTATCAAAGAGATCGCAGCGGTTTGGCATCGGGGTTGAGGTCGGTGTATCAGCAGGTCTTTCCGGAATTTCAGTCTCACTGGTGGATAGAGGCTCCTCTGGTTGAGGTGGGGGAGACTCTGGATCGATCTCGCCATCAAATTCATATGCGCCGATATCACAACGAGCTATCTGGGGGCGGGAGACGCTGCGCTGATCATCTACGATTGGGCAGACCCGGGACGCAACACCCATAACGGCATCAATTGCCGGACTGCTGGGGCTGAGGGCATGGGTGAGGGTGATCCCGCCGTTGTTAGCCAGGGGGAGCAGCCCCTGGGCTGGTCCCGGCACCGTGTAGGCTACCCCGCAGGTGCCGTCTGAATCCATATTGTTCATATTGGTGTGCAGCACCGAGGCATCGATATCGCAATCGTGAGTGTTCTGGAAGATGTTGCCTATCATATCCACAGTGGGGATGCCATACCAGACAGACCAGATCCCAGACCCGTGCCCGACGATTGTACAGAAGATCAGGTCCAGATCTCCGTCATTGTTAAGGGCACGCCCGCCGTTCCCGCTGATGGTGGTATTCTCGATGGTCATGGTGGAAGTTTCGTTGTTGGTGATCACATTGGAACTGCCGCCAACCAGGCCATTCCCGTAGATAGCACTTTTCTTGATCGTGGCTGTTGCATAGGAGTAATCATTATGGATGGCGACTGCACCGCCCATGGTCCAGGTGTTGCCATCATGTTCGCAACCGCTGATGGATGAAAGCTCCATCTTCAAAACTCCCTCGTTGAAGATACCGCCGGCGACACCATTGGCATTGTTGTTCTGGATATTCACCAGATAAAGGGAGAGGATGTTTGTGTTGCGAATCGCTCCGCCAGAATTCCGCCGAACATCCGTTGGTAATTTGGGATCATCGGCATATCCATTCTGTAGTGTCAGTTCTTCAAGGATCAGTTCACCGGCGGGACCCACAAGAAACAGCCTGAATTTCGGTGTTTTCGGTTCCGAACTGCGGACGATAGCTGCGCCATGACCGCGAATCGTGATTGGAGAGGTGATAGACGGTAAGCCGATTCTGCCTGTCGCATTGCTGTTATCAAAGTTGGTCTCGATCTTATAGACACAGCCGGCGTCCAGCTCGATGATGTCATGCGTAGCCGGGGTTCCGTTGGCGATCTTGATGGCAGTGATCAGCTGGTTTGTATCCCCACAGGGGATTGGGTTTGGATAGCTTCCCGAACAACCGGAAAGGAGAATGGCAGATGTGGTCAGGATGATGAGGATGATGAATCTGATACTCGACAGTGAAGGGATGTCTTTCTTTCTCATCAGGTTTCCTCCTTATGCGTAATACCTGTAATCTCATTATAGGGTTTTTGGGTCGAAATCCAAATATGACTTTGGAGGGATTAGGTATAATTGAGGTGTTATTCCGGCTTGAGGAGGCCTAGATGACTGACAAAAAAGGAACCGGCATTATGATGTACAGCACCAGTTGGTGTCCGGACTGTGTACGCGCAAAAATGATCTTCCGGCGATTGAAGGTGGCGTTTACCGAGATCGATGTGGATAAATCGGAGGACGGGTACAAGATCGTAGTGGAGCACAACAAAGGGGTGCGGGTCGTGCCAACGATCTTCTTCCCGGATGGATCTGTGCTGGTGGAGCCAGGCAATAAGGAACTGAGAGACAAGATCGAGTCGTTGAAATTAGCTCCCACGGATTGAGAGGATGAATTGAGCGCATTCAGCAGATATGAAGAAGCCCGGCGGATGCTGGTACGGGCGGTGGCAGAGATTAAGGGTGGGGAGTATCCTACCGCGCGGCGATATCTGGAACGGGTGATGAATGTCCCCAGCACCAGCGATCAGAAAGCGGATGCGTTTTTCTGGCTCAGCCAGATCGCAGAGACTGTCGAAGAGAAACGCGACCATCTGGAGTCTGCGCTGGGATACGACATGAGCCACCACCGGGCGCGCAAGGAACTGGCGATCCTGGATGGGCGTTTGTCTGAGGATGAGATCATCGACCCGGACCAGTTTGAAATGACCACGCCGATCGAAACCCAGCAGAGAGATGCCGACCGGTTTGAGTGCCCGACTTGTGGGGCGCGGATGGTGTTCTCTGCTGACGGGCAAACCCTGGAATGCGAATACTGCGCAATGAAGGGTCAGTCAGGGGAGGAGAATGGCACCGTTGAGCAGGAATTTTTGGTAGGGATCTCGCTAGCCAAGGGTCATCAGCAAGCCCGGGCGATGCAGGCTTTTGAGTGCACATCCTGCGGGGCGGTGTATTTGCTGGGGCCACAAACCCTATCGATCACCTGCGCGCACTGCGACTCGACTTACTCGATCATCCAGTCTGAGGTGCGAGAATTGATCCCGCCTGAGGGGGTTGTACCAATGTCGGTGAGTGAGGCAGAGGCAGAAAAACGGATCAAACAAACTTCACAGGACTGGGACAAGAGACTCGCTGGGATGCGAATCACCTCCCTGAAGGGGGTCTATCTGCCGGCGTGGACATTTGACCTGGAAGGTCAGATCAAATGGACTGGGTATATGGAATATCAGGAGGGGCAGACGGTGCCCGTGCGGGACAGCCGTCCGGTCCATTTTGATGATCTGTTTGTGCCTGCCGGGAAACCCGAACCGAAATTCTTTGCCGAGATGCTGCTGGATCTGAAAGCTGAGGATGTGGTTACCTTCCAGCCGAAGTATCTGGCTAACTGGCTGGCGGAGTCTTACCAGATCCCGATGGCGGATGCGGCGGTGAATGCCCGGGCAATAGCCTATAAGCAGGCCCAGCGTCAGGCATTCGAGCGTTCTAATCTCAGCCAGGTGCAAAACCTTCATTATTATTCGGATGATATTCTGCTGTCCTCCTATAAGCTGGTGCTGGTCGCGGTATGGATCGGGGAGGCAGTGTTTGAAGGGAAGACCCTGAATGTGCTGGTGAATGGCAAGTCCGGCCAGGTGTATATGGACAAGCCTGGCAGTTGGATGAAGAAAGCGTTGAAATCTCTGAAGAAGATTGACCTTGGTCTGGATTACATCATCAACCGCTCGGATATTGATTGAGCCCACCAACCGGGTGCTCATGTCTGTTGGGCTGGAATAGTTGTTGTCTCAGCCTTGAACTGAGCTCTCCTTTTCAGATTGAACCTGACAAAGACTTAGCCCCCCTTATTCAAGCACGCGGGTGCTTGACGAACCGCCGGTCTTATTGCATAGTTAGCGTATGGAAGCAATCAAATTACTGATCGTAGAAGATAACGAGCGCCTGCGTCCGGCATTACGGGCAGGGCTGGAAGATACCGGCAGAGTGGAAGTGCTGGAGATGTGCGCCAGTGGGGAGGACGCGCTGGAATTCTGTCTGTCAGATCCGCTGCCGGACGCGATCCTGATGGATGTGGCCCTGGCAGGCGAGCTGAACGGGATCGAAGCGGGGATCGAGATCCGCCGGGTGATCCCTCGCATGCCGATAGTGTTCTATTCGATCCAGGATGAAGATCGCTATTACCGAGACTTCCGCAGCGCCGGGATCCTGAGCCATTACGCCTATGTGAAGAAATCTAATTACCTGCTGCCGAAGATGATCCTGCCGTTGATCGAGGATGCACTCTCAGGGCGCAGCTTCATTGATCCGGAGATTGAAGAGCGGGTGCAGGAAGTCTGGGCGCGGGATGAGCAATCCCCGATGGGGATGCTGGAACCGAATGAGCAAGCTGTCGCCAGGATGCTGGCGCAGGGTATGACCAATGAACAGATTGCCAGGGTGATGGGGTTCAAGGACAAACGCACGATCAGCCGGACGAACGGGCAGATCTACACCGCCTGGGGGTTGAATACCACCACCACAGATGAAAAGATCGCCCGGACGCGGGCCGCGATCATTGCCCAGACCGGTCGGTTAATGCAGTGGGATGAGGAAGGAAATCCCTCGGTGCTGGATGAACGCAGTGAATGGGTTCCCTGGCAAGATGTCTCAGGTGCGGGAGATCCAAAGGCGGGCAAATGACAGGTGTGTTCTGGCTGGATTGGGCCGCGATGGCCCTCTCACTGACCAATACGATCCTGTTGATCTGGCTGGGCACGACAGTTCTATTCAATGTAGAACAGCGATCCTGGGGTGGCTGGCTGGCTGCCGCAGGTCTTTATTTTGGGGGAATCTTCTTCATCAGCCACACGGCGATTTTGGGTTATGGCTTCCAGGTGATCAGTATCGGCACGACTTTCTGGTGGGCGATTGGCCTGCTGGCGGTGACGGCCCTGCCTTCTCTGTGGTATGTGATGATGCTGTGGTATGCCGGTTTTTGGGAGAAGCCTGAGCCTGGAGAGATAAACCGGCTGGCCCGACGGCACCGGGTATGGATCCTGGGGGTGCTGGTGGTGCTGATCGGCGTGCTGGCGGTGGGAGCGATCTTGCAGCAGCAGCCGATCTCCGGGGGGTACCCGGCACGGGGGATCAATGAGACACCAACGATCGGGGGTGTGCCGGTATTGCTGGTGATGTTCCCGCTGTATCTGGTGCTGTGTATGGGCCTCTCACTGGATGCAGTCTGGAAACCTGGACCGATCCGGCATGAGATGGGTGAACTGGCCCGCAAACGGGCACGGCCATGGTTGATCGCCGCTTCGCTGATGCTGATGCTGGTTAGTCTGGCGGTGATGGGTGTGTTTGGCTGGCTGTTTGGTATGGTTGGTGAAAAGACCTTCAACATGGAAGAGCTTTCTATCATTGGCGGATTCGATGTGGTCATCGAAGCGCTGATCGCCGGGGCGGTGATCCTGGTGGGGCAGGCGGTTGTGGCGTATGAGATCTTTACCGGACAGAGCCTGCCGCGAAAAGGGTTCATTCGCCAGTGGCATTATGCCGTGCTGATCGCCCTTGGATACGGGGCCGTGATCGGGTTCGTGTTCAGCACCAATTTGAGGCCGATCTACGGGGTGATGATCTCCTCTCTGATGATGACCTTTTTCCTGGCGTTGTTCAGTTGGCGGATGATCAGCGAACGGCAGCGCACGATCCGGAGCTTGCGGCCATTCGTGACATCGGAGCGGATCTATGACCAGATGGTCGGCCAGGATCCCGATCTGGATGAAGAGGATGGGGTCTTGCAGCCATTTGCAGCCTTGTGCCAGGATGTGCTTGGTACCAGTCGGGCCTGCCTGCTGGCAGTCGGTCCGATGGCGCCGATGGCTGGCGCACCGCTGCTGTTCTCCCAGGGGGGGATTTCTTCTCTGACACCGGATGAGGCTGACAAACTGAGAACTGCGGTTGAGGCGATGGCAGTGGATTTTAGCGTGGATGACCAGATCGTCCGGGCAGCGCTGGAGATGGACACCGAGATAGAGTGGGCAGTACCGCTCTGGCGGCAGCGCGGATTGGTTGGCGTGCTGCTGTTGGGGGCCAAGCAGGATGAGGGGCTGTATTCCCGGGAAGAGATCGATGTAGCTCAATCGAGCGGCGAGCGACTGGTGGACAGCCGGGTGAGCGCGGAAGTGACCCGCAGGCTGCTGGGCTTGCAGCGTCAGCGGCTGGCGGAAACCCAAGTGCTCGACCAGCGGGTGCGGCGGGTGCTGCATGACGAGGTGCTTCAGGATCTGCACGCCGCGATCCTCAAGCTGGCAAGCGTCCAGGATGAAACCACTGAGGAGGCGATTGGCATGATGACCGGGGTGCACAGCCAGATCTCCCGGTTGATCCGCAACCTGCCGGGGCCCTCTCTGCCCGACCTTGCGGGGGAGGGGCTGATCGAGTCATTAAAGCGGCTGGTGGAGGATGAAGTCGGGGCAAGGTTTGATCAGGTCGGTTGGGAGATCGCTCCTGGGGCGGACAGCGCTGATGAAATGCTGACGCAGTTGGAGGAGGAAGTGCTGTATTATGCGGCCCGTGAGGTGATGCGCAATGCTGCCCGGCATGGGCGGATCGGGGGGGAGGAGGCGCGCCCGCTGGGACTGAGGATCGCGGTCTCAGGTGCAGGCAGGGGGATCGAGGTGGTGATCGAAGATGATGGGGCGGGAATTGACGGACAGGAGATGACCCAGCAGACCAGCAAACAAGGGCTGCCGCTTCACAGTACGATGCTGGCGGTGATCGGGGGGGAGATGAAGATCGAGAGCGAGGTGGACAAGTTCACCCGGGTGCGGTTAGCCTCAGAGTAATTGCCGCAAACCTTAGGTTTGCCAAAGGCCACATTTCGAAACTAGATTCTTGTTGGTTATTCAACCTCCGGGGTTTCTGAAGGCGAATCAACGGCGTCGGGGAGTTCCAGTTCGATGCGGCGCAGGCGGGGGTAGAGAAGGATTGCCTGGGCGGCGAGCATATAGACCAATCCAAACACAATGAACATCAATCCGATGCCGCGGTCCGGGCCAGTGCCGAGGGTGTCGCCAAAGCGAGAGGCGATGGCGCCGCCTTCTGTCATGGCGGGGATGAAGACCTTCTCGGAGAGCGGGCCGGAAAACAGGTAAGCCAGTGGGATGATTGAGAAAGAGATCATCGGGCGTGCTGAGAAGACGCGTCCCTGCATATCCTGGGGGACCTTGCTCTGCCATAGGGCCTGGGTGCAGCCGTTGGCAATTGCCACGCTCAGGCTGCTCAGCATCTGGGCGGCGATGAGCCAGGGGATTGTGGTGGCAAAGCCAGTGAGGAAAATGCCCATACCATAGAGGAATTCGAAGGTGTAGGTGCCAAAGATGCGGCGCTTTTTGGGTCCTCCCCAGATGCTGAGGATCAGTGTGCCGACCAGATATGCACCGCCCAGCGAGGTAGCGATGAAGCCGAGGGTGTCCGGTGCAGCCATTTCAAGGATCAGCGGAGTGAACATGGCGTTGGTGATCGAGCCGCTGAAATTCATCACCGCGAAGATGATCTGCAGGGCGAGGAATCCCTTGCGCTGGATGATGAAGCGCCATCCGACGAGCAGATCCTGCCAGAAGGTCACCTTTACCTCTCCGGTGCTCTCAGGCTGTGGGAAGCGGACGATAAGTAAGGTTCCGAAGGCAAAGATGAAAGAGACCAGGTCGATGATGATGATCGTGTTCAGCCCGGAGGCGACGTATAGCACACCGGCGACCCCAGGGGCGATCAGGGAGCCGATGGCATCCCCAACCTGGGACATGCCGCCTGCCCGGCCGAGGTGCTTCTTGGGGACGAGTAGAGTGGTGGCGGCGGAGTACGCCGGCCACTGCAGGGTGTTGGCAATCGAGATCAGCACGCTGGCGATATAAATATGCCAGATGGCCAGGTTACCCGTGTAGAGCAGAATGGCGATTCCCAGGGTGCCCAGGGCGGCGAAACTATCGCTGACCAGCATGACGATGCGTCGGTCAATCCGGTCGGCGATGACACCGGCAAAGGGAGAGAGGATGATGCGTGG
This sequence comes from uncultured Chloroflexia bacterium, assembly GCA_963722735.1. Taxonomy (GTDB): domain Bacteria; phylum Chloroflexota; class Anaerolineae; order Anaerolineales; family UBA11579; genus UBA11579. The sequence continues at coordinate 10,372 of CAVROH010000002.1, read as the reverse complement.
GAGGAAATAGACCAGCAGGTTGATGGCGAACAGGGTGGGAGACCCGGTCTGCTCGTAGATCCACACGCCGAGGGCGAAGCTGGTCAGGCCGGACCCGATGGTGGAGATGAGCTGGCCGAACCAGATGATGATGAATGTGCGCATACTGCGGATGGTCTCGCGGAAGGAATTCACGTTACCTCCTCTGGGTGTAAATCAACGCTGTTCGAGATTATATTTTAGTTTACCCCTAAGTAAGTGAGAAAAGGGTGAGAGGTTTAGGATACCCTGGGGGTATGCTCATACCATTTTTACCTTTAGGGTTGGATGTTGTCAGGCATTTGCGAGTTGTCTCTACTCGATTGGGCATCCAGGATTTAAACCTCGATGGCTTACTTGCAGGAGGTTCCGCCACCCCCTGCACCCGCCGCCAGGGTAAGACGAAGCTCTCAGCTTCGTACCATCCCCTGGAACCCCCAATAAAATTAGTCACGTGTACGTTTTCCATTCCTGGCGCATCAGTACCGACGTCGATTCGACATAATCTGGGATTTTAATTTCTTCTTACTCTTGGATTAAATGGGAAACAGTGCAGGAAATTCGGCTCGCTCGCAATTGCCCTTCCCTTTCTGACCCCTTCCTCGGTCCTTCCTCTATGAGGGGCAGAATGCCTCGTTTGCAAGTACCTCATGAAAGGATATGAGCCTTCCGTTAGCTATGTACAAGGTTAGCTTCATATACAGGGTTCCAGGGGATGTAATCCCCTTAACAAAAGCGAAGCTTTTGTCCGGTGCAGTGGGGTTCCGCAACCCCCTGCAAAAAGAGATTTAAATAAACTAAATCCTGTGTACCCGAGTCACGTGGTACTTTGCCAAAAATCCAACTATCAGTTTATTGTTGATGAGTTCACGATCTACACAGGAATTTTAGGGATCAAGGTATTACTTAGCCTTGAAGGGGCCAGCCGGCCCCTTCACCCCGCTTGGGGAGGGCGGCCTCCCCTAACGATCAGAGATCGTCCCCCTGCCATGTGAGGCCAACCTGGACAGCAGCTGACAGAAGACCGTTTTCCTTAATCTATGGATCAGTGCTCGCTCGCAATTGCCCTTCCCTTTACCAAGGGGAAGGAGATGTAAGGCTACAGTAAAGAAAATCGCCCACTGGTTACTATAGGCCGTGGACATAATGACAGCAATTATTTATATTTCATTTATGAAATATGTAAAGAAAACTATATTGGAACTGGGAAGGAATATTGCGAAACATCGGAAAGAATCGGGGTATTCACAAGAATCATTTGCTCAGAAAGTAGGTATTGATCGTTCTTATTATGGAAGTATTGAACGAGGTGAAAGAAATTTATCAGTTATTACTTTGAGGAAAATAGTTGATGAATTGTTAATTTCAGTTGACCAAATTTGGCCAAGGTGATTATGGATTTCAACGACACATTTCTTGCCTTGGCACATTACGAGCAGAGATCCTTTTCGCGTTTTCGAGATGTTGATATTCTTACAGGGTTTAGATTTTTTTGGGAGGATTCGAGGAAATTATTATTCCAATTTTGATTTCTAAACTCTCGATTCTGAGCCGTTTTCAATTCCAATGGATAATTTTATTCAAGCCGTGTCCAAGAGTACTTATCCTGATTTGAAAATTTTATTTAATGATCAGCTGATTGGAGTTAATGTCAAATCGGGAGAAGAGAACAAAGATCCTTGGTATGATGTTGGTAGGTTGGATACTTATGAGGGAAACCATATAGGAAAGTACCAATATGAATACCTAATTACAGTAAAATGGCAAGGGCAAGAAAATCCGCAGGTTGTGGATGTTTATATTGAACCAACACACCATAGTATTGGAATTAGGCCAGATTGTGGTGGTGTGAAATATCGGCCATATGATGGTAAACTGCGGCCAAAGTCTTGGGATGATTTTGAAAATGGTGTAGTCTATTGGCCTGATGAGGAATCTTTCTTGGAAGGTATCAGGGTTTCGAAAGTTTAATAGAAGATCGAAGCTTATCCAAGAATGGCTAGAAGATTTGGATGATGATGATAGAACGAAAATTATTAGTGAAATAAAAGCAATATATAAGGTTGATTAGTTTGACATACCCGGTAACTTGGGTTGCAATTTAGATAATTTGTCTTCAACGATCAACTTGTATTGCGGATCAATATCAATCCCAACATATTGCCTGTTCATTCTATTTGCCTCTACAACCGTTGTTCCAGTTCCTACAAACGGATCAAGTATTACCCCCTATGTTAGAACTTAGGGCGATTACTCTTTCCATCAATTTCGGTGGCAATTGACAAGGGTGTTCGTCTCTATCTCGGCGATGTTTTATCCTGTGTCATCGAACCAGATGTCTGATACTGGTTCTGAAGGGGTATTTTTAGATCTGCTATTTACGCATTTTGGACGAAGACACATATCCATCTTAGGTATTGGAGGAAGCGTGTTTCGAGTAAATTTTGTTTGATGTTTAGAGTACATTAGTAAACCGTAATGTGCAGGCATAATTTTCCCTCTAGGCTCAGATAATGCATCCCAAACAATCCAGTGCTGAAAGTGGAGATACTTGTTAATAAGTAGCATGAAAGTAAGTCCATCTTGGTAGGTTTAGTACATACAATGTCCCATGTGGTTTGAGTAACTGAGAACAAAGATATAGCCAAGTGTCAGTCCAATCAATAAATTCTTGATCCTGGAGTGCATCATCGATTTGACCATAATTCTTCATTAGATTGTAAGGTGGATCAGCAAAAATCAGATCAAATCTAGCATTTTTGTCCACTAGCCAATTCCACATTACCTCGATGCAATCACCAACAAAGATCTTATTCTTTGAGAATTTGTAGTCACTATTAGAATTGTAATTAAATTCAAATGAATTATGGCGAGTAAAATTTCGTAAAATGGGTCTATTCTCAACTAGCTCTTTATTTTTCGATAAGTTTGACTTTAACTTGTGAATTCCTTTTATAAGTAACACCTGAAAAGGACGCTAACAAAATATCTGAAGAAGGATCTGAAGCTAATTCAATCAAACGATTTAAGGTGTGCCTTGAAATTCCTTGATCTTGATTCGTTAGATTATCTTGGTCGTCCCACACATCAGATATTGCTGTGCCCTCAGGATTTCTTAAAGTGTCATTTTTCCTCCCCAATCGGCAAATAATCTCCACATTCCGAGCACATAAGGTGGAGGTATTCGTGTTTTGTTAATATGTGAATTTTTGAGGTTTGCTTACAAAGAAAAGAATCCCCTCATGGTAGGAGGGCAAAACCGGCCGTCTTTGGTCCGTTTGGATTTTTTGAAAGCAATCCCATATTTGAAGATCATCTTGGCTTCCAGATATTCAGCATAGTAAGGAAGCCAACGTGGAAGACCATACACTAAGAGGTGCCCATTTGATGACAGATAATCCAAACCACGTCAATCCATTCTAAATATGGGTTAATTCTCTCTTGTTGGGCTTTCTTTGAGAATTTGAATGAGGAAATCTTCTCATTTATAAAAATATCTGTATATAGGATAATTAGTCAAAGGAATGACTTGAATTCTTAAGTTCGTCAATTTCATTATTTTTACATAGATAAACTCTGTTATTGGAAATGTTTTGGTTCATATTATTACCATTGGTGTGGTGTATTGAATAATTATTGTATTATACCGTAATGTAGCCCAAATGTTCCAACTTGATTTGGTGAAAAAATATCCCCCCCCCCATCCCCCCCTCCATCAACCCGCTTGACCCTGTCAAGTCACTTTGTAAAAGGTGTAACCTTTTGTAACCTTTTGTAACCTTTCTCCTCTTATTCCATCTCTATGCGTGGCGTTTGGCCTATAGTAATCCGAAGGATTACGGCTAGCAAAACCTAAAGCAGGCCTCTGGCCTGTGTCGGTTTGCGGCCATCCCATAGTATAATCCTTCACACACCAATCAATCACATAGCGAGGTTATCCTGTGACCCAACCCAAGATCCTGGCAGAATTCGAATACCCCCTCCAACCGGTAGACAAAGGCTATACCAACCGCACCCTGTACATCAACGTGGCGGACAACACCATCCAGTCCAAACCCGTCACGCAGGAGATGAAGGATATCTTCATCGGCGGGCGCGGCTTCGGCCTCAAACTGCTCTGGGACGCCGTCACCGGGAAGACCAAATGGGACTCTCCCGAGAACGAGATCGTGATCTCCTCCGGCCCGATCGGCGGGATCACCCAATACCCCGGCACCGGCAAATCCATCGTCGTCAGCGTCTCCCCGACCACCAATGTGGTCGTCGACAGCAACGTCGGCGGCTATTACGGGCCGTACCTCAAGTTCGCCGGCTGGGACGCCATCGAGATCCAGGGCATCGCCGATAAGGAAGTCATCATCTACGTGGACGGCGAGGAGGGCAAGTGTCCAGATCGTCGAGGCCGAGACCGACGAGGTCAACACCCACAAGCTCACCGAAGAACTCCTCAAGATGTTCGCCGACCCCAGGAAACCCAACCTGGTCAGCACGGTCACCGCTGGCACAGGTGCCGATAACACCCTGCTGGGCTGCCTGAACGTCTCCTATTACGACCTGCCCCGCAAGCAGCTCAAGGTCAAGCAGGCCGGGCGCGGCGGGACGGGCACCGTCTTCCGCCACAAGAAGCTCAAGGCGCTGGTCGTCAAGATCCCCAAGATGGGCGGCAAGCTCAACAATGCCGCCGATCAGTCCCTGATCAACGAGACCGGCAAGCGCATGACCAAAGAGGTCGCCGAGAACGACCCGGTGCAGAACAGCATGGCCACCAAGGGCACCCCGGTGCTGGTCGAGATCATGGACGAATTCGACCTGCTGCCGACCCACAACTTCAAGTTCGGCGGCCACCCTGAGGCGCACAAGATCGCCAGCACGGTGTGGGAGAGCCTGTTCGATCTGTCTGCCCCGGACGGCTGCTGGTATGGCTGTACGGTGGCTTGCGCCCACGGCTACCAGGATCTGGAGCTGAAAACCGGTCCCTATAAGGGCGATAAGGTCTTCGTCGATGGCCCGGAATACGAGACCGTTGGCGGGGTCGGTTCCAACCTGGGGATCTTCGATCCGATGCAGATATTGGAGCTGAACTTCTACTGTGATACCTACGGCATCGACGTGATCTCCTACGGCACGCTGACCGCCTTCCTGATGGAGTGCTACGAGAAGGGCATCCTCAACGAGGAGCGCACCGGCGGGATCAAGCTGGAGTGGGGTAACTTTGCCGCCGCCGCCGAGGTGCTGCACGGCATGGGCGCCGGAGAAGGCTTCGGCAAGACCGCCGGGCTGGGCATCCGCCGCATGAAGAAGATCTTCGCCGAGCAATACGGTGCCGATCCGGGGCTGCTGCAGGATATCGGCATGGAAGCCAAGGGCATGGAATACTCCGAGTACATGACCAAAGAGTCGCTGGCGATGCAGGGCGGTTATGGTCTCGCCAATAAGGGCGCCCAGCACGATGAGGCCTGGCTGATCTTCATGGATATGGTCCTCAAGCTGATTCCGACTTTTGAGGACAAAGCCGAGGCGTTGCACTACTTCCCCATGTTCCGCACCTGGTTCGGGTTGAACGGCCTGTGCAAGCTGCCCTGGAACGATGTGGAGCCGACCGACAATCGCACCAAATATAAGGGCATCGAAGCCGCCAAGGTGCCGGAGCACGTCCAGAACTACGTCAACCTGTTCGTCGGCGTCACTGGCCGCACGGATATCAAGTCCGGCGAGGATCTGGTCAAAATGTCGGAGGCAGTCTACAACTTCCAGCGGGTCTTCAATCTGCGCCTGGGATATGGCGACCGCGCCCACGACGAGATCCCCTACCGCTCGGCTGGCCCGGTGACGGTGGAGGAGTACGAGTCCCGCCAGGAACGCTACGACGGTCAACTCAAGGAGTTGGTCGGGGTCGATCCGGCGGGCAAATCCTCCCAGGAGAAGGTCGCCATCATGCGCCAGTACCGCGAGGATCAGTACCGCAAGCTGTGCGACGCCGTTTACACGCGCCGCGGCTGGACCCAGAACGGGATCCCCACGGTAGAGACGCTCAAACGCCTGCGGATCGACTTCCCCGAGGTGGTGGAAGTGGTCGAAAAGGCGCTCAATTAGGGTTTTGAGGTAGAATTGATCGGGAGCGGCTTTTGGCCGCTCCTTTTCAATAGAAATATTGCTGGAGAGGAACTATTGCGCCGCATCAGACCTGAAATCTCATTCCTGATCGTACTGGTCGTCATCCTGGCAGGGGGCGCCGGACTGACCTGGGTCAACCAGAATATCCTCGTCCCGCTGGGCGGAGACCAGGTCTACGCGCCAATTTGGGAGGCCAGCCGGGTGGCGATGGAAACCCGCGCGGCGGATCCCTACTCCGCGGAGGCAGTCAGGCTCAGCGCCATGCTGCTGGGGGAGGGCGGGACGCCCCGCTTTGTCTATCCGTATTACTCGCTGGTGCTGTTTGGTCCCTTTGCGCGCATTTCACCCTATTCGCTGTCCCGCGCCGTATGGATGACATTCAACTTCTTCTGCGCGGTGGGGCTGGCGTTCACTGCGGTACAGCTCACCCGCTGGCGCCCGGGGGTGTGGGGGACGCTGTTCTTCGTGCTGTTTGCCTTCGGGCGGGTCGAGGTGATCCGGGCGCTGTGGCTGGGCAATCCGGCGCTGGTGATCTCGCTGATCATCGCCATCGCCATGCTGCTGGTGATCCGCGGGCGGGACGTGGGGGCCGGGATCCTGTTTGGTCTGACGATGATCAAGCCAGAGATGGTAGCGCTGCTGCTGCCGTTTGTGCTGGTGTGGGCGGTATCAAAGCGCCGGATGTCTCTGGTTTGGAGCATGCTGGGCGTGATGGTGGTGCTGGTGGCTGGCTCGCTGGTGATTGCTCCGCAGTGGCTGCTGAACAATTATATGGCTCTGCTGGATTTCTACCAGGCGGGCTTCCCCGCCTCACCGGCGGCCTTTGTGTGGGTCTGGACGCCAGATGCTGGCCCGTGGGCGATGGGGCTCCCTGCGGTCCTGCTGGCCGGGGTGATGCTGATCTCCTGGTGGGCGGCGTTGGGACGCGATGAGCGCTGGTTCCTGTGGACCGCCGCGCTGACCCTGGTGATCACCCAACTGATCGGGCTGCCGACCTCGCTTTCCAGCCAGGTGGTGCTGGTGATCCCATTCGTGCTGGTGTTCTCGGTTTGGGCGCAGCGCTGGCCGCGTCAGGGAAGGCAGCTCTCCCAGGTGGTGATGGCCCTGATCCTGAATGCCGAGTGGGGGCTCTTCTGGCTGACCATGGGTGGGGATCTGGCTGGGCGTCCGGCGGATGTGTTCTGGTTCCTGATGCCGGTGACGGCCCTGGTACTGCTTTACTGGGTGCGCTACTGGGCGCTGTCTTCGATCCAACTGCGTACCGGGCATCTGGAAGCGCTGCGCAGGTTGTAAGGGAGTTGTCAGTAGCCAAAAACTGCCTGCTGCCAACTGCCTGCTGACCACTGCCTACTGTCTTTTGTTGCTTGTGCTGTGACCCTGTGCTATACTTTTTTTGATTATCTGAATCGCCAATGTCGATAACCACGCTGATCGGGGATGCTGTTATGGAGAAGATAAAAGTTGTAGTAGTGGATGACCATCCGATTTTTCGTCAGGGTGTGGTGGATTCGTTCTCGCTGGAGTCTGATATCGAGGTGGTGGGGGAAGCCGAGACCGGCGAACGCGCCATCGAGATCATCCGTCATATTAGGCCTGATGTCACCATTCTGGACGTTAACCTGCCCGGGATGAACGGACAGCAGATCACGCGCCAGATCGTAAGCGAGAAACTTCCTACCAGGGTGATCCTGCTGACCGCCTATGATGACCTGGAGCAGGTGATCCACGCCATGCGTGTCGGGGCTTATGCCTACAGCGCCAAGGATGTCTCCCCAGAGCTGCTGGTAGAGATCATCCGGGCGGTATCTGAGGGATATTTCTATATCGAAGGCAAGAAGATGGATGCAGTCGGGGTGACTTCCTGGCTGGAATCCAAAATGGATTCAGGCCATAAGGCGTACAGTGACCCGGGGGAGCCGTTTTATCCTCTCAGCTCCCGGGAGATGGAAGTGTTGGGCTGTATTACCCAGGGATTAAGCAATAAAGAGATCGCCGTCAAATTGGGCATCAGCCACCAGACGGTGAAGAACCACGTGACTGCGATCCTAAGAAAATTAAATGTAGAAGACCGGACTCAGGCAGCCGTCTATGCCCTCAAACGGGGCTGGATGCGGCTGCATGACCAGGATTCAGGTGCGGAGGAGTAACCCATGTCCGAACATAATCTCTCAAGCGAATTACCCCCGATTCATGTTGCGGACCTGATCCAGGATGAGATCGACCGTACCTATCGGGAACTTCGGGATATCACTCTGATGCTCGATCAGAGCCAGGTGGAGGTAGAGAAGCTTTCGCAGCGGAACGCCACGATCACCATGCATCTGCAACAGGTTGACAACCAGCTTGAAGAGCTGCCGGTCATCGAGGTGAAGAATGCTTACGACGCCGCTTTGGATGCACAGCAGCGTCTGGTTGGGATGCGCGGTCAGTTGGAGAAACTGCAAAGCGACCAGACCAATCTGGACCGGCACCTTTCGGCGCTGCGCGAAATACTGAAGATAATTCAGGAGAACGAAGGCGGCTCTGGTGCGGCTGGAGAATCTGGTAACTATGCCAAGGCAGAGCTGCTGATCCAGGCGCAGGAAACAGAGCGCAAGCGGCTTTCGCGCCAGATGCACGATGGACCGGCTCAGGCGCTCTCGAATTTTATTCTTCAGACCGAGATCGCCATGCGCTTATTCGAAGTGGATCAGGGTAGGGCCAGGGAGGAGCTTTCCAATCTCAAGGGGGCGGCTTCCAAGACCTTCCAGAAAGTGCGTGATTTCATTTTCGATCTGCGCCCGATGATGCTGGATGACCTGGGCCTGGTGCCTACCGCCAAGCAGTATGTTAACTCTTTCCGGGAGAAGAATTCTGTGGATGTCGATCTGACGGCAACGGGCAACGAACGCCGCCTGGAATCCTATCTGGAGGTCTTGATCTTCCGGGCGATGCAGGAATTTTTAAATTTTGCGGTCAACAGTGGTCAGGCAGCTGATATCCGCGTTTTGCTGGATATGGGGGATATAATCCGGCTGGATGTGGAGGATAACGGCACCGGTATGGAAGTGAGCCGGCTGGACAGAGATGAGGATGCGATTGGTATCAAGGTGGTTCAAGACCGGGTGGAGATGCTGGGCGGTGAATTGATCATCGACAGCGCCATCGGCCAGGGAACCAGAATCAGTATGACTATCCCGGATATCCCTCCCAGAGAGGCTGCGGCTACCTAACAATTCTGTAAACAGCCAGGGTATTGTATTTTTACAATAATCCCATATAATGAGATCATAATTCAATAGTCACTAAGTAGTTAGTGACCCATTCATAAAAGGAGACTCATAATGTTATTCGCAAAGAAAGAAAAAGGACAAGGTTTGGTAGAGTATGCCCTGATCATCGTCTTGATCGCCATCGTCGTGATCGTGGCCATGAACTTCCTTGGACCCACCATTGGTAACGTGTTCAACAACATTGGCTCCACCCTCGCTGGTGTCTAGTCACTAACACGAACCAAATCAAACTAGAACTTAGCTGATCGGTGAAGCCCCTCAAGAGGGGCTTCACTCTTTTAACCAAGCAGAGGTTGAAGATGGGACGCGAGAAACAAAAAACCATCAGCTATGTTGGTTGAAGCCCATCCCACCTGGCTGTTGGGAATTACCCTCCCTCACCCTGACATACGCTGTGCCATTGTCTGTCCCTCTCCCAACAGGGGCGAGGGTGACCTGTGGCTTGGCGAATAAATTCACAGCCACAGAGGCACTAAACCCACCCTCCTGGGTTTCAAAACCACGAGTGATCGCTGATCTCAGTCCGACCAAGGGCTGACTTCGTGTTTGTGTGGCTGCGGTTTCAACCGCCAGCACATCCGCACGGTTGTGAATCGACACCTTCCCGGCCTTTCCCCTAGAAGGGGCAAGGTGCCTCCCAGTTACGACTGATTTCACAGACAGGTTTTACCCCAAACCTCGATCAGGCGTGGCGATTGGCACAATCGCCCAAAGAAACCGACGGTTTCGTCTATAATGGAGCCACGGACGACAACGGCTCTCTGGAGAGCCATGCAACGGGAGGAGGCAGAGATCGGGCTGTATTACTACGTGGCCCGGTGGTGATCCCCAATTGGGCCACTTCGCCCAGGCGGAAACGATCATTCCGATTCCGGCCAGCGCTACTGGCCTTGATCGGTATGCGTACGCATATAACAATCCTGTTATGTAGAATGATCCGGATGGGCATGGGGTCAGTCCGTTTCGGA
>CAVROH010000001.1:0-51485 GCA_963722735.1 uncultured Chloroflexia bacterium | reverse complement strand
TAAGGGGAGGACCTTAGCTAACGGTTACACTTGTGGTTTTTTATTGTTCCTGGCTGTCTTTTGTATATAATAAGAATGGCACATTCAGGAGGAGAGAACTATGGGTGATCGAAAAACCTTCATCATGCTAATGGGATTTGTACTGTTGACCCTGCTGGTGGTTGGCTGCTCGCAGGCTACACTGCCCGAGGAAACCTCTGTTCCGAGAGAGACACTTCTTCCATCCGAGACAGCTACCATATCCCAACGCATACACCCAATTATCATCCATCAACAACCCCTCGACCGACAATGACACCTTTCCCAAACCATGAATACAAGGAAGGGACAAGTAATTCCTTATTTCCAGTGCCAAATCAAATACCTGTAGAGGAAATGCCAACACCCATCAGCACGACTTCTTTGACAGAAAATCAATTCAAGCTTAAGGATTGGTCTTCGGAAGAAGGAATTGGCCTGATACAGATCGCAGATCAATATTCGTATGATGGAGATTTCCGGTTGACATATTCGGATTCATATTATTATGACTTTAATATTCAGTAGATTTGATTATTCAAGAAGCCCTAATTCGTTACCCCGACTTAACCTTAATGAAGATATTCAATGGAAAATTTGCTGGTTGATCTCGACAACGATTATGGGAACGGATTGGATCCAACTCAACTAGAATGGCTGAGGTCTCAAATAGAAGAGGCCCTAAATTCTCCTACAGACCCGCTTTCCTCAATCAATGAGTTTCTCCATCCGAGGGCATTAACAAGCAGATCAGTTCTTTTGGAGAAATTCATTGAGAATAAGAAAAACGCCTATCTTCTAATAGTAACTGTCAGTACGGGTTATTTAGGGAAACACAAATCCCTTTCTTGTTTATAGAAAACGAAGACATGCTAGCCGTAGTTGCTTTCGATGAAGAATTTACCCCATTGTTATGGGTAGAAACCAACGTGCCAATTGATAATAATCAAAATGGTTTTCCAGAATTAGTTCTGGTAACTTATCCATGCCGCGTGAGAATATATGAATGGCGGCAAAATAGCCTTGATGACCTTTCACAAGGAAAGATTTATTGTCATAGTTCTCGCGTATGATATCATTTTTAATCATTTAGACGCTGACTTTGTTATTAACCATTTTCTATGGAAAAGTATCGATCCGGATTTCAGATACCTATGGAAATGGGATGGCCAATATTATCAGTTTTCAGGTATGGTTTATGAGGAGCCGATTACTTACAGTGACCCACCATATATTTCTGAATCGATGAGGGTCCAGTCCCAAATTGATTTACTACAAAGTATTATTGATCAATGGGGTTTCTTGAATATATATGATTACTCATCTTATTATCAACTCTCCAAAGATGATTATGATTTGCTGCGGTTATTTCTGGGGTTTAAGTATCTGCAAACAGATCGGGAAATAGGCATGGATATGATCCAGAAGGTAGCTGATTTTCCAGAATACCCCGAAAAAGAAATCCCTTCTAAAGTTGCGAACACATTTCTTGGAATATTCACAGGTGAGCCTGAAACTCTCCTGCCAGCCTGCAAAACCACATCCTCGCAGTTCGATCGTCTCTCTGATGATTATTGGGTTAAACATGAGTTTCATGACCATTTTTGTGATACTGGAACGATTTTCTAATATCCTTATGAATTCATACAATTATGATCAATTACCTGAATTCCTAGACAGTCTTTCGTTGTACAATTTGGGTAGCCGGAAGCGTATACTGCTTGGGGAGAAAACCATTGATGTTATCAATGCTGATTTCGCTTTCCAATCAGGCCAACCTGAATTACTAATGATATATCCGACTGAAGGTAAGATTGCTTCAATGCAATTAGACGGCTACTTTCAATCTCAAACGGACAAGTCGATCTCCGCAGAACTTATTCGAACACAAAATAGTGATACTCATTTCTATTTGCTCAGATTTGGGAGTGATTATTTTGTGGTTGAATTTGACTTTTGATTTCTCAGCCATACAAAGCCATAGAAATACTTTATTTTTGGAAACCCCATTATTTTGAACAAATAGTCATCAACGACAGAATATTTTATTATGGATTATCCGCTTACGAAGAATATGCCTGGGATGAATGCGATAGAAATTTTTCCGCAGGAACCTTCGGTTTTTATTGGGATGAGACTGAGCAAGAGATTAAGGGGATTGACTTTATTGAGCATCTGTTATTTGAGGAAAAAGCGTATAGCTATGTCATTGGTATTTCAAAGCGTTATTTAGGGGTGCTAGAACCTCTAAATGAGGTATCTAAAGAACGAAATATTAAGTGTGGTTGGGGATCGTTTGATGGCGCCTCTATTGATTTATACCCCCGCCTCCTCTATCTCCTCGGATTAGCGTACGAACTAAACGGAGATACCCAATTGGCGGTGGACACCTATTACCGGCTCTGGCAGGAGGCGCCAGAATCCGGATACGCCCTGCTTGCCAGGGAAAAGTTGGTGGAGGTGCCATAACAGCTATCATCCTTTACGCTGACATCTTCCAATGATTCGTAATCCAAGTGGGTAGGCTATTCGGGAAAAACCAAACTACCTGCTGCCTTCCTGGCCCCAATATTGCATCCCAATAGTCAGGAAAAGGCGATTTTTTTCTCATATATCGCGCATACTTTTGCATTGAAAACTAACTTTCCGCCATGCTATAATCCTCATTGAGGAGACCCTCTTTGATTAGGGGCAAACGAGTCTATGAAAACGATCTTGAGCCAAATCACAACCCTGTTGGTGCAGCCCTCCGGCAGCATGGTCTATCACCTGGTGATCGCCTTCATCTTCATCAGCGTACTGCAACCGGCGATGAGCTTCCTCGCCCTGAAAGAGGACGAGAATAAGCGCAAACGGCTGCTGACAGGCATCACCCTGCTGATCGCTTCCCGGCTGATGATCTTTGCCTTCTCGCTGGCAGCGATCATGCAAAATAACTTCCTGTCCAACAGCCTCGGTGTGATCGAATTGGTCATCCTGGCCTTCGACGTGGTGATTGTGATCTGGCTGTTTGCCTACCCCGAAGAAAATAAACAAGGGGATGTCGGCCTGACGATCTTCGATCATTAATCCTCCTTGGGGGAATGGTCAGTGCGATCTACTGGGGACTGCGCGGCGATCATGGCGCTCTCAATCAGAGCATGGTGGGGATACTCTGGCAGGCAATCACCATCGGCATCCTGATTATCGGGATCCTCTCGCTGAATGCCGAAAAGACGCCCGCCCGAGCGCAGGGGATCATCATGCTGGTGATCCTGCTGATCGGTGAAGGCGCCCAGTTGGTCATCCCGGTGGCCGAGGGAGATTTCTTCCCGATCGCTCGCCTGGCGCATCTGGTAGCCTTCCCGCTGCTGTCCGGTATCCTGCTAAACTACTTCCAGCCAATGAGAATGTCGGAACAGGATAGCGTTAAAACCACAGAGCACATTAACATTACAACTGCCCCACTGGCCAAAGAAGAGGTACAGATTCAAGCCGTGGAAGCAGCGAAGGAAGTCGTCGAGAAAAAGAAAAAACCGATCGATCCCTCTTCGATCGTGACTGCGCCATTGGACGCTCTGGTGGATGTAGGCCCCAAACTGAAGCGCGACCCAGAAGCCTCGGCCAAACTTGCTCTAGACCTGCATATCTATCAGAATGGGCTGGCCCTGGCTGCTGCCAAAACTCCCCGTGAAATCTGTCAGCTGTTCACCCGTCTGACCGCCCATGCCGTAGTGGCCGACCTGTGCCTGCTGCTGACCCCGCCTGATCAAAATTTTCAGGTTCACCTGGTTTGCGGGTATGACCTGATCGTCCAGGAGAGCCTGCAATCGACCTCGTTTGACAGTGGACTGATCCCGCGCTTCGACAAGCTATTTGAAAACAGCCGTCCGTTGCACGTATTGGATCAGGGCAACGAGAAGATGTACGATCTGGCCCGTATCCTCCAGGTGCAGGAGATCAATAACCTGCTAGCCCTGCCGGTGTTGAATGATGATGGCGTCGTGATTGGCTCCGTGGTGTTGCTCAGCCCGTATTCCAAGCACGTATGGAACGCCGACGACCAGCAATATATGAAAGCCGCCAGCCATACGATCAACGATGTGCTTCAAAAGGCATTGGCTCCCCAGCGTAACGAGCGCGCCATGGAAGACCTTAACCAGGAGCTTTCCCTCACTAATACGGACAAACAGCGCCTCGTCCGGGAGAAAGAATCTCTCGAAGAGCAAATCGCTGAACTGCAGGAAAGACTGGCGGCAAACGAACCTCCTGAGACCGGTGGGCTGAACTGGAAGGAACAAAAATCTATTCTGGAGAGAAACCTCCAGGCACTGGCTGATGAAAACGAGACTCTCAACACCCGCTTTGAGGATCTAATCGCCAAAGCCAGGACACTCACTGAGGAACACGGTCAACTATTGGAAGAAAACGAAACCCTGCGTATGCAATCGCAGACCTCGCTGGATGCCCAGGCCACGGTTGATGCAATGGCAAATGCCAATCAGGAACTGGCGGAGAAGAACCAGATCTTCCTGGAGCAAAACCAGGAACTCACCATCCGGATGGCGGAACTGGTGGAAGAAAATAAATCTCTGACCAGCAGTCTGGCCAATGTTGAGGCGGTCTCGGAAGAATCCTCACTGAAGGATAACGAGGTGCTGCAAAATGCGCTGCACCAGTCCCGGGAGTACGAATCCCGTCTGACCGAAGCCAATGAAGCGCTGCAATCCCTGATGGATTTCCGCAGCGGCTCGAATGGCGACCTGTTCCCCGAAGAGCAGGCCGAGGTGATTGCCTCGATCTCGCAGGAACTGCGTCAGCCGCTGTCTTCGATCAGTGGATATACCGATCTGTTGATCTCGGAGTCGGTGGGGATCCTGGGCGTGCTGCAGAAGAAGTTCCTGGAGCGGGTAAAAGCCTCCACCGAGCGGATGCACCAACTGATCGATGACCTCATCCAGGTCTCTACACTTGACTCAGGGAAATACCTGTTCACCGTGCAGCCAATGGAACTGATCGAGGTGATTGATACCGCCATCGATACCACCAGCACCCAATTCCGGGAGAAAGAACTCTCGCTGCGGGTGGATATCCATCCCCGGCTGCCCAAGCTGCACACCGACAAGGACGCCCTGCAGCAGATCCTGCTTTATTTGATGCAGAATGCCGGCGCCGCCACCCCGGAAAAGGGTGAAATTATGCTCCGGGCGCAGATGTACGACAAGACCCAGAATGATGTTATTCTGCTCTCTGTGGCGGACACTGGTGGTGGAATCCCCAAAGAAGAACTTCCGCGGGTATTCTCCCGGCTGTACCGGGCAGATAACCCGTTGATCGAGGGAGTCGGCGATACCGGCGTGGGACTGTCGATCGCCAAAACGCTGACCGAGGCGCTGGGCGGCCGCATCTGGGTTGAGAGCGATACGGGAGTCGGCTCAACTTACAGCGTGCTGCTGCCCGTGACCTCCCCGACAATCACCCAACAGGAAGAGTAGGTATCCGATAATGAAGGCCGGAAAATTAACCACCGTATTGATCGCAGCCTTCTCGCTGCTACTGGTCTTTGGCGCACTGCTAACAGCATTGGCAGAAACCGGATTCACCGCCACCGAGGTAATAGAAGATCAAGCTTCGGAATTGGAAAACCCGACCGCCACCTTGATCTTGCTCCCGACCAAAGCGAGTTCACCGACCGAAGAGCCTATTTCCAACCAGGAAGAACCGACTGCTGTGGTCCAGGTCCAGGATACTGCCACGCCAATAGACACCGAAGTGCCAAACGAGACGGTCGAGCCGGCCCAGACTGTTGAGCCGACTAGCACCAGTTCCGCAGGACTTTCAGGGGGGACCTGCACCAAACCTGCGGGCTGGAGGGACTACAAGGTAAAATCGGGTGACACGTTATTTGGGATCTCATTACTTTTCCAGACAGATGTGGCTACTCTCAAAAGTGGCAATTGCCTGACCTCCAACCAGATCATCACCAATCAAATCCTGTGGGTACCTGATAACGCCACGCTAGTTCCGACCAAGACGGCGAAACCGCAAGATCCCACCAAAACCCCCAAACCAACCAGTGACGGCTGCTACACGCTTACACTTTCACACCTGGGGAACGGTGCGGACGCGACTGCCTCCCCGGCGAACTCCGCCGGCTGTGCAGCAGGGAAATATAAAAAAGGCGAGAAGATCACCCTGACAGCAGCGCCTGCCGCAGGATGGCTGGTGGGCAGTTGGTACGGCACCGATAACAATAGCTCAACAGCCCTGACCAATACATTGACCATGCCGGACAATGACCAGCTTACCAAACCGATCTACGAGCAAACCTGCTACGCACTGACGATCTCAAGCGGGGCAAATGGTTTGGACCCGGTGCCTGACAAGGCTAAATCGACTGGCTGCACTACCGGCAAATATGTCTCTGGTGAGAAGATCACCTTCACCGCCAAACCAGATTCGGGCTATACCGTAGACACATGGACCGGCACAGATAGCGGTACGAACAAACTGACGATGCCAGCCGCGGCGGCCGCGGTATCGGTGACTTACAAACTGATCCCCCCCCCTTGCTCAACTCTGACCTTGGGCGTGACATTAGGATCCGGCAGCGTGCCTACCGCATCTGCATCCACGATGAGCTGCGCCGCAGGAAAATATGCGGCAGGCGAAGTGATCACCGTCACTGCAGCGCCGACTGGCGGCTGGGTTGTGGACAGTTGGCAAACCACCCTGAGCTACACAACAACGGCAAACCCCAACGTGATCAACGTGACAATGGGCGCCAGCGCTTCTTCGGTGAATGTCACCTATAATAATCCATAAACTGAATAGGTGATACAATCGCCATTGTTATGAAAATTCGTTTTCCCAGCGCTCTGGTTCTTATTACTGTTCTCGTGCAGTTGGCTTTAGCTGGCTGCAGCGGCAACGCGGTAAATGGCGGGAATGGCCTGACAGCCACCTCCACGCCGCAGACAGCCTTATTGACTGCCGACCTCAGTAACCTGGGCTTGAAGGATGTATTTCTCCCGGTTGAGCCGACACCATTTGAAAATGAACCGATCTTCCCCACAGCGACACCGGATGCAAATGCCCCCAAGGATTGGGACAACCCGGCCACGTCTGGCGCGGCGAGCGGCAGCCAGCGGGCTGTTCCGCTCAAGCTGCCAGATGACCAGGTCAATATCCTCCTGATGGGGTCGGACCTGCGCCCTTACGGTGGCGGATATCGCACGGATGTGATCATGCTGGTCTCGATCAATTTGGATTCGCAGGAGGTCAACCTGATCTCCTTCCCGCGCGACCTGTACGTCTATCTGCCAGGGTTGTACTCCGACCGGATCAACTCGGCCATGGCGCGCGGCGGGTTCGAACTGATCGCGGATACCCTGGAATACAATTTCGGGGTGCGTCCGGATTATTATGGCCTGATCCACCTGTGGTCCTTCAAAAACCTGATCGACGCACTCGGCGGGATCAATGTACAAGTGGGCCGCACCCTCTCTGATCAACGCACTGGATACGGCACCTACACCGTCAACCCCGGAACGGTGACGATGAATGGCGATACCACCATGTGGTATGTGCGCTCGCGTTACACCACCAGCGACTTCGACCGCACCCGCCGCCAGCAGGAAGTCCTCACCGCACTGGTCCGCCGCCTGCTCAGTTTTGATGTCGTCACCCGGTTCCCCAGTCTGTATTCCCAGTACAACGGGATCATCGAGACCAACCTGCCATTGAGCGAGATCACCCCCTTCCTGCCGGTAGCAGATGAACTGATGGGCGGGGATTTAGGCAAATATGCGGTTGGAGCCAGCCATGTAACTAACTGGACCACGCCGGCAGGCTCTGCCGTGCTGCTGCCTAATCAGGCTGCTATTCGCGAGATGCTGCTGGATGCCCTGAATGCGGAGTAAACCGAGGCACCGAGGGATAAAGAACTACCAAATTCACTACATAGTCCACAGATAGGTAAAGAATAGCTTAGCCCAATAGTTCCATTTCCTTCCCAATTGTTTTCCCGCTTTTTTCCGGAAAGAACAACATGGTCTTTTGAAATTCTGCAGATAAAAGTGTGTATAATGCTATATACCAGATCGCCCAACAAGGAGGATCGATGAAAACAAAAAATATCATCATTCTGGCAGTAGTAATATTCCTGGTCTTTGTAGGTCTGATCATTGGTGGGGTTTATATCTCACGCAAATTTCTCTCAACTCCCCTGAAGTCCCACTCTCGAGCTTGAAACCCCCACCCCCATGGTCGTTACCACCGCCACTCGCCACACAAGAATGACTGAAGAACCAACCCTCACTGCAATGGATCTGGTGTACTCAAACTTATCCAGATTGGTGTCATTCCCCCAATTGAAGAAGAACATGTTGGCGCAGATGCAATTCGATTAGTAGTCGTGGATTTCGATACGGTTCATACCAGTATCCTGGCAATACCCACAGACCTATGGGTACCCACACCTGCTGATCTTGTGTATGAACTGGGATCCACAGCCCCCCTCAACCTGATCTATTTTGAAGCCTATCAAGGCTACCCAAGGCAGCGATCAGGAGAAATCCCAACAAGCTACCCAGGCAGTAGCTCAAGCCATCGGCGATGAATTTGGATTCTTCCCCGACAATTATATGACCATCAACGGCGAGGCTTTTCTTGATATGGTTGAGACACTTGGAGGGATTGATATCACCCTCGCAACAGCGATAGATGCATCCGCAGAGAATTTCGGTTTCTTCCCATCTGGCACGCAAACTCTCGACGCCCAACAGACCCTGAATTTTGTTCGGATCCTTTTCCCGAATGGAGAGGGGCCTGATGATTTGGACGGTTCCAGCGTCAAAATTTGGTAATCAATGCCTTGCTCACTGCAATGATTTCCCCACAAGAACTGGACCAAAGCACCTGAAATGCTCACGGAAGTTAGCGGGACATTAATCACTGATCTTTCCCTCACTCAAATCGAACAGTTGACTTGCATTTTGGGTGAAACGGGAAACAACACTGAACAACTTAGCGTATCTAAAGAGATGGTCATGTATGATGGCGTGAATAAAATGACCCCAGATACAAATGCTATTCGACAACTGATAGCTGATTTGGAGGATTGAGTTTATCCCTATAAATATTTTGGAACAAAAAAGAACCGTGTACATTGGTACACGGTTCTTTGCTTTTATCAGACTTTTTTATTTAAGTACTTCGCCAACTTTTGTAATTACGATCAGGATGAAAGCAATTGCCAGCGGGATAATACTGATATTCAGAGCTTTACTAAAGCGTTCCAATCGTTTGCTCTCAGAACCAGCAGCTACCTCTTTTTGTACCAATATCATTAGGAATACAACAACGCCAATTAAAGCAAATGAACCTGCAATACTTGCAGTCGTAATTGTTGAAGTTGTAGAGGTAGTAATCGTCGAAATCACGGAATTCTCCTAAATATTCAAAACTCAGTATATCATTTATTCTTCTTTGTTGCCAAAATAACATATAACAAATTTGTTAGGTTTTCATTTCAAGAGTATTCTTGCACAAACAGTGAGATGATAAACTCGCAGTAAAATCAAGACAGTAAAATCTCCATTGTCTGGTCACCAAGACCAGAAACCAGTATGATTACTGTATGAAGAATCCACAGGCGCGGCTGATTTTATTTTTATTCCTGCTGGCGATTTTTCTATTGGCATGCAGCCTTTCCGGGCCGAAAGACCCGGTGGAATTCCCCACCCCGGACGAGGATTTCTTCGGCACCCCTGACCCGAACAGAACCCCCGCAGGTCCCACTCCGACGATCACACCTACCCCAACGCCCTGGCCGACCCCCACCCCGGTGGATTGGCCGGAACCGTATTTTGGCACTCCCGGCCCGCTGATGACCCAAGTCCCCGCGCCAGCGCCGGTGCAGCATAACCCGGAAGATTTCAATGTGGTGCTGCTCGGCTCCGACCGGCGGGAAGTTACCTTTGCTACCGATGTGATCCTGGTGGCCAGCTTCCAGCCCAAATACAACTCGGTCTCGCTGATCTCGATCCCGCGGACCACGATGGCTTACATCCCCGGATGGCAAATGGAGAAGGTTAACAAAGCCTTCCAGCACGGCCAGGATAGCTATTACCCCGGTCTGGGACCAGCCCTGGTCAAAGATACCCTGCTGTACAACTTCGGGATCGAGATCGACCGCTATATGCTGGTGGATTTCGGCCAGTTTGAGGAGATCATCGATACCCTCGGAGGTCTGTCGGTGCCAGTGGTTTGCGCCTATACCGATTACCACCTGAAATCTCCAGAGTTGAACCCGAATGTGGAGGAAAACTGGGGGCTGTACACCGTGCCTATCGGTGTCGTGCAGATGGATGGGGACCTGGCCTTGTGGTATGCCCGCTCCCGGCTGAAATCCAACGATTTTGACCGCAACCGCCGCCAACAGGAGATCATCCGGGCATTATACGGCCAGGCCTTACAATTCGGCTGGATCGGCCAGGTGCCGACCCTCTACAGCCAGGTCTCCAGCTCGGTGGTGACCGATTTCACTCTGGTGGATGCCCTCAACCTGGCACCTCAGATCGCTTCGCTGGATTCTGCCCGGATCAGGAGTTACTACATCGAGGAAAATGTTCTCAAACGCTGGACGAATCCGTATGGGCAGGTAATGCATCTCCCCAATCTGCCAGCTGTGTACGCCCTGGTGGATGAGGCCCTCGGTCCTCCCCCGCCAGAGGACGAGAAACGCCAGGAGGTTGTGGTGGCGGTGTGGAATGGCACAACCAGAGACGCGCTCGATCAGTTGGCGGCAGAGCGTCTGCATTATGCTGGCTACGACTCGCTGGTCTCCCCCGCCGACCGGACAGACTACAACCATACCCGCCTGTTCGATTTCCGCGCCGCAGATGAGGGGCAGGCGGCAGAGCTTCAAACCCTGTTCGGCATCCTGCCGGAGTATTTTGCCGCCGTCCCCGATGAGAGCCTGCCCTACGATCTTCTGCTGGTGCTGGGGGCAGATTTTGATCCCTGCTTTGACCCACGCGATTTAGATAGATGAACCAGGCACCACGTAACGAGGCACTCAGGGATCAGGAAAAAACCAATCCACCACAGATCAATGCAGATGGACACAGATAGGGTATTTCTGTTGCGATTGAATTAAATTGGGAAATCAGGTTTTTTCCGGGAGATTGCTTCGCCCATAGGTCAGCCTCAACTGAATATCCGCCTAGCAGTAACACCGCTTTTTTTAATCTACTGCCTACTACCAACTACTTGAATCTTTCCCATTTTGAGTGGCGCGAAATGCATCTCAGTTGTATTATTTGACTATACGAAAGAAAATTGAGGTGCAAAATGACCGAGAAAAAACCTGCCACCCTGATCAACGCCCAGACGCCGCTGAGCCTGGCGCTGAACAGTTGGAAAATGTACCTGGAAGACCAGGGTAGTTCAATCCACACAGTGAAAGCCTTCATGGGTGATATGAACCTGCTCGCCTCCTACCTGCCCCCGGATCAGAAGATCGGGGCGATCACCACCCGGGACCTGAACAATTTTCTTGATTGGATGCAGACCGGCCGCGGGGTTCCCTGCAGCCCCAAGACCCTTTCCCGGCGGATCACCTCGCTGAAATCATTCTTCCGCTGGCTGTCGCAGTTTGGAGCGATCCTGGTGGACCCGGCAGAGAAAGTCATCCAGAAATCGGTACGCAGCCCGCTGCCGGCGGTGATGACCCCGGAGGAGATGGACGCCGCACTAAAAGCAGCCGAAGCCTATCAGACCGCCGAGAAATCCGATCTGCGCTATTACGTGCTGTTGAAATTGCTGCTGGATACCGGGATCAAGAAAGGCGAGCTGCTGACCCTGACGACCAAACATATCGACCTGGAAGCGCCGGGCGGGCCGATCCTGTTCGTGCGCTACGCCAATCCAAAATACCGCTATAAGGAGCGCAAGATCGACCTGACCGAGGAATGGCTGGCAGCTTATGAAGCCTATGCCCAGGAATATGACCTCAGCGAGAAACTCTTCCCCTGGTCACCACGGCGGCTGGAATACCTCCTGCAGGATATCGGCGAGGAGGTCGGTCTGGCAGATCAACTCTCCTTCCTGATGTGCCGCTGGTCATGTGCCCTGACCGATCTGACCAGCAGGATGGACGTGAACAAGATCCGGCAGAAGCTGGGCCTCTCGGAGATCCAGTTCCGCGAGGTTCGCTTGAAGCTGCGCCGCCTGTCGGGTATGGTAGAGGTAGACGAAGAAAACCGCGAGCTAGAGAATAGGGATGCCGGTGAATAAAGAACCGGAGAACTGGCATCCAGAAACCCAATAAAACATAAAAATGGGATCGGGTTGATATCTGGTCCCAATAAAATTCTTAGGAATTCAGAATGATCCTTTATAGAGCACGGACGATCAAATTGCTAAACTGGAACGAAGCATGAAGAAACCATTTCTGACCATATTTCAGCAGTTATCGATGAAATTCAAAGCAGCACTCATTGTGGTTTTGATCGTCCTTCTGCTGGCAGGCTGTAATCCATACTCAGGATCAACGTCAACACCACCCCCAGAACCAACTTCTACAGCTTACCCCCCCGTTGATGACGCTATTACCGAAGGCGATAGGTACTTCGATGCCGGCGAATTTGAACAAGCCGCCAAGATCTACCGCTCCGCCACTGAGGCAAACCCAAACGCTGCGCTTGCACATGCCAAATTGGCACGGGCATTGATGATCCAGGGGGTCTATTCAGCAGAGGGTATTTCAGCAATCGAAAAGGCAGTTGTATTGGATGCTGAAAATGGCTATGTCCTCGCAGTTTATTCCGATTTGCAGCTATATCGGTTCGAACCCAGTGCCGCCCTGAAATTTGCCGAGAGAGCCTATCAACTTGCGCACGATAACCCCTTCATCATTCGCAATCTTGTCCGGGTTTATCTCGCCAATCAGGAAACCCAGCAAGCCTGGGATCTATTGGAAGAGGTCTATCAAGTTTACTGGAATCAGGCAGAAACATATCTGTTACTGGGGGACTATTTTACCCAAACAGCCGATTTCGGAGCAGCGCAGGCAGCCTATCAGAAGGCAGCCGAGTTCGAGAAGACCGGTTATTCAGCCAAACTCGAACTGGCAAAATCCCATCTTGGCCTAGGGTCTTATGACAAAGCACTCGCAGGGTTCCAATCCATTCTGGAACAGGACCCTGACCATTCAGAAGCTATGTATTGGATCGCCAGCACGCACCTTCAGAAGAATGATCTCTCATCCGCAGACCAGTGGCTGCAAAAAATGGAAGCGACAGGCCCGGAGAATATTTATACTTTCCTGGCCAGAGCCGAATTGGCTGTCCAAAGATCGGAATTTGAGGCTGCGATTGATAACTACCAGAAGGTCCTGGACATTGACCCCCACAACTTCACCGCATTGATGGGAATTGGTTCTGCCTATGCCAGCATGAAGGATTGCGAACAGTCCCTGAACCATTTCCAGGATCTCAATGATCAATTTCCAGAGGAGTCATCCTTCATCTACGGCAGCGGGGTTGCTTATTTGTGCGATGAGGACCTGGAAAGCGCTGAAAACGTCTTCAATCAGGCAATTGAGATGAGACCCAATCTGGCAGCAGCCTACATTGGATTGGGTCAGGTCTTCAGCCAGCAAGAGCGTTGGGAATCCGCGGAACAGGCTTTCCTTGAAGCTTTCACCCACACAACCCAATTCTCAGAACTTCACACCTATTTTGGCAAGATCGATCTTAGCACCAGCACTCTGCATGAAGCGGAGATCGAATTAGAACAAGCAATTGCGCTGGATCCCTACAACTATGAGGCTTACACTTTCCTAAGCCTTGTAAAGCTTCAGCTGGATCAGATTGTGGCGGCTTCAGAATTTATCACAAAGGCGTATCAGCTTAACCCAGATGACAAAAATGTGCTGCTGGTCAAAGGCTTAGTCTACCTCGAGGCAAGAGATAACCAGAATGCGTTCACCACATTCAGAAAGCTGCTGGCACTGGACGCTGAAAACTCGGCCGTGCATTTGTACCTGAGTATCGCCAGACGGAATTTGGGACAATACCAAGAAGCATTCCAGGAGATTGAATCCTATCTGGCTGACGCAGGAGAAGATCTCACTGATTTGGAGCAAGAACGTCTTTCAATGATGATGAAATCCCTTGAGATCGGCTATGAAATTTCACAGGAGGACGCTTTAGCGCAGATCAAACAAGATCTATCCGGCGATTCTGGTTTTGAAAATTTCAGCCTCCAATACCTGGATCTGAAAGACCATCAGTGTACTCTTGTTGTGGATCTACCGATGGACCAGGAGATGCTCATTTCCGGAGAATACCTTGAAAGGTCTGGTTTGGTCTCCAAGACCGCCTCCAGTTATCTCCCCAGAACCTATCCGAGAGTAAATGGCGGTCTCAAGGTGAATATCAGAGTAGATGGCCAGATTGCTTTTTCCCTGGACTCCTCCCTGGACCTGCTGGCAGATTTTGCAGATACGCTGATCGACTTTGAGACATTGGTTTTTCGGCAGGACCACAACCTACCCACCGAATATGACACAACAACACAATCCAGCTTCGACCAAATCTATACCAATACAGCAGAAATTAGAGGTCTCGAGTATGCCGATACTCCAGATCAGCGAACGATCTCAGCCCAGGAACTGAACTCCCGGGCACGCCTGGAAATTACCAATGAGGTAGCACAAACCGCTCTTCTTGAAATCCGCCCGTTTCAGATTCTCGATATCGTAGATGGTGACTTCAATCTCCTGGAATCCAGAGAAGAGTCAAATACTGGATCGCTGGCTGGATTCTATATCCCGGAAACCAATGTGATTTATCTGGTCACCAGGAATGAAGTTGACAGCGATGACAAACTGGTGCTGGCCCATGAAAGCACTCATGCCCTACAGCACCAGGAATTCAACCTGACCTCCTTAAAGAAAGAGGTGAATGATAGCGATCAGGCTTTGGCATTACTCTCCCTGATCGAAGGGGATGCCGAATTCACCATGATCCAGTTCGTGGAAGGGTATGTACCCTTCTTTACTGCTTACAGAGCAGCTTCCAATTCTTCGGGGAACCCGCGGGTCAGCCTTATGGGAGAAGATTATTTCACTGAGAGGCTCATATTCCCCTACAAGTATGGTTTGCTATTCGTTGAAGCGCTGTATCAAAGAGGAGGCTGGGATCAGGTCAACGAAGCCTACAGGAACCCCCCACAATCTTCTGAAAATATCATGTACCCTCAGACATATTTTGATCGTGAAGCGCCTGAATTTGTCGATATCGCTTCCAAGATAGATGAGGATAGGACTAACTGGGAAATCATGGTGGAAGACACCATCGGACAGTTCGGCCTGTATCTGATGCTCACCAATTACGTGGGGGAAACCGCAGCGGTTGACGCATCTCGCGGATGGGGTGGAGACCAGTATGTATTGGTAAAGAATACAGGTACCGGGTCAGAAGTCCTGATGATGAAAATTGAGTGGGATTCGGTAGAGGATGCAGAGGAATTTTCCGAAATGTATAAGATCTCAATGCTTGCCCGGCCAGAGTATTCCCGCACAATTGATAACTTCATCCCTCAGCCTGGTACCCCCCTGATCTGGGATAGTGAAACCACCACGATCCTGTTGCAACAAATTTCCGATAAGATTTACCTGCTGATTGGAAAGGATCTTTCTGAGCTGGAAGGATTACTGATGGCCATCCAGAACTAGGCGGCCAAGCCTCTTCATTTGACTGACAGGATGGTGAAGGGTAAACTCTGGTGCGGCTGGAACGTCATTATAGTAGAAAATAAGCCGGAAATATCCGGCGAAATATATCGTAACCTATAAATTGAGGTAACAAAATGAAGGAAGAACTTGAGTTTTTGAACCGTGCCAATGTAGCCCAATTAACTGCCATCCCCGGCATTCAGGAAGCCCTGGCTGAGAGCATCATCGCTGCCCGTCCTTTCAAAGCAGTCGAGGATGTGCTCAAGATCAAGGGAATTGGACCCAACCTGTACACCCGGATCGAAGCCGCGGCTGAAGCAGAGGAACAGATTGTGGATGCGGCAACCAGTGCTTCTGATAATTCGGTCACCGTCCCAGCATATGACCGTCCGCTGCGAGCGTATGAGCCACCCCCACCGCCCAAACCAAAACAACCAGGGGCATTCCGGCGCTTCGTGCGGGCCTTTTTCCGGGTGCTGCTGTGGCTGGTGGTGATTGCCGGGATCGTCGGCGCGGCTGGAGCAGCTTTTTACTACGGTGTACCCTACATCCAGCGTACCTTTATTGACCCGCTGAATGCCAACACTTCCCAGATCGATGAGATTGCCTCACAGCAGGCTGAAGACCTGGCAGCGCTCGATGAAAAGATCGCCGCCCTCGAAACCCAATTGAGCCAATTCGAAAGCGACCTGACCGCAAAAGACGAACGCATCGCCCAATTGGAAAGCGATCTGGCTGATCTGGAAGACTCATCCCTCGCCGGTCAGGAAGACCTGACCGCCCAACTGCGGGAAGAGACCATGATCGCCTACTCCCTCGAACTGATCGACCGTGCCCGGCTGTACCTCTCCCAGAGCAACTTTGGACTGGCGCGTATCGATATCACTGTGGCGCGCGAAAGGCTTTCCGGGATGGTGTCGGGGGTGGATGGAGCTCGTAAGACCCAGCTAACTAACGTGATCGACCGGCTGGACATGGCGATAAACCTGCTGCCAGATTACCCGGTGGTCGCCGCCAATGATCTGGAGATCGCCTGGTTATTGTTGATCGAGGATACGCCGTAATTTTGGCTTAAAAGAATGCCGGGCAGGTCAATGACCTGCCCAGTTTTTTATTTCAAGATCTGGCATTGTCACAGAAGATGTCGACTGCCTGCCGGACGAACTCGGCACCTCCCTCCCGGATGCGCTCATAGTTAGCTGCAAAGCGGGGATCCTCCACCCACATATTGGAGAGCGCACGCAAGGCTTCCGGCTCCAGGGTATAGAAGGTCTCATTGATGTAGGCGAAGTACTCACCCACAGCAGCCTGCACACCGGGATCATCGGGTTTGAGGGCTGAATCAGTGCCGACCATGCGTCGAGTGATCTCCCCACCCTGCTGCTTGATCGCTTCCTTCTGCTCCGCTGAGTAGCTCTTCCAGCGCTTCTGAGATTGGGCGTACGAATCGGTCTTCCCCCAACGCTGACGGGCTTCTTCTTCGTATTGGGTTTCGTCAAATCCTTCAAAATAATCTTTGTCACTCATGATCCATTCTCCTTCGATGGTAGCGATCGTCTGATCTACGGTCTCAATCAGGCTGTTCATCCGGCGGACCCGCCCCTGGAGCGAGAGACGGTGCTCCTCCAAAGCCTGGCGGAGATCAAAATCCGGGCGGCTGAGGATTCGTTGAATCTCCTTGAGAGGGACATCCAGTTCACGGAAGAACAAAATCTGCTGCAACTGAAGCAGACTGACCTGGTCGTAGTAGCGATAGCCGTTGTCGCCTGTCTGGGAGGGACTGAGCAACCCGATCTGGTCATAATAACGCAGCGTGCGGGTGGAAACCCCGGCAAGGTCAGCGATCTGTTTGATGGTGTATGTCATTGAAGTACTCCAATAGCGGAATTATACACCTTTACGTAACGTTAATGTCAAGGGGTTTTTATTTCTTCCAGCCCGGTATATTTACCGCTCTGGACAGGCAGACATAACTATTATTACCAGAATTGGTTAAGATTAGCAGAGAAATCATCCTTTTTTGAAAGCAGGCCGACCTTTGACAATCAATACACCTAATAAGCTCTCCACCTGGAAAAAATTGGCGTTTGGTTCAGGGGAATTTGGCCCCTCATCAATCGGGATGATGCGATCTCTGTTCTATGTGATCTATCTGACCGACGTTGTTGGGCTGGACCCTCAGCTTGCATCCCTGGGCGCGATGATCGGCTTGATCTGGGATGCCTTCAACGACCCGCTCGTTGGCATGCTTTCAGACCGGGTAAAAACCCGTTGGGGCCGGAGACGGCCATTCCTGCTTTTTTTCTCGATCCCATATGGGATCATATCAGTGCTTTTGTGGACAGCCCCCGCTTGGAACAGTCAAATTGGGCTGACCCTGTATGTCACGATCGCCTTTATGGTGGTGGATACGCTGGGCACGCTGCTCTCAGTACCCTACCTGTCCCTGATCCCTGATCTGAGCCAGGATTATGATGAGCGCACTTCGATCGCCGGTTTCAAAACAGCCTTTCAGCTGATCGGATCGCTTTCTGTAGTGTTAACCACTCCACTATTGGTTGATGCCGCCGCGGAGGCAGGCCTGAATCCAAGGACGGGTTACTTTCAATCTGCGGCAATATTTGGCGGGCTGAGTGCTTTCTTTTTCTTGTTCGTTTTCTTCTCCGTACGTGAGACGCAAATACCCCCCACTCCCAAAAAGACCAGTCTGCCGAAAATGCTGAAATTGGCCTGGAGCAATATTCCATTTCGGTATGTGGCAGGTATCTTTCTGCTCAACTGGACCCTTCTGGACATGGTGGCGGTCGTGTTTCCCTTCTACCTGCTGTACTACATCGCCCAGGGAGACATGCTGGTAAAAACTAATCTTCTGGGAATGGATCTGGCCCTGGAATCTGCTTTTTTTGGCCTGCTGATGCTGGTGACGATGATCTCCGTCCCCTTCTGGCTGTGGCTCTCCAACCGGCGCAACAAGCAGCAGGCATATGCCGTCGGGATGCTGGTACTGGCGATCGTGCTAGTGCTGATCTATTTTGTGCAGCCGGGGCAGATCAACCTGCTCTTGCTGCTGGGCGGGTTTGCTGGTTTTGGGGTGGCCTCAGCCTATGTGCTGCCAGATGCGATGTTCCCGGATATCATAGAATGGGATGAGCTGCGTGCCCGTCAGCGGCAGGAAGGTATCTATTATGGGGCCCGCGCCTTTCTGCGCAAACTTGCCACAGCCCTGGTAATCTTCCTCGTGCTGCAATTATTGGGGCTCTCCGGGTATCAGAACCCAACCGAGGGGGCAATATTCCACCAGCAGCCAGAGAGCGCCCTGACAACGATGAGAATTCTAATCTCATTCGTTGGGGGAGGTTTACTGCTGCTTTCCGCCCTGATCTCATGGTTCAACCCCCTGACCAGGGAAACCAATGCCCGGATCCAAAGTCTGCTGGAAAGGAGAAAGAGCCGGGTCGAAAGAAATTGAGTCCTCAATCTGACTATAACTAGAGCTAAGAATATTAATATGAAGGAGTGTGATGGATCAGAAAATCACAACAATTGACGAGCACATCGCCGGTTTTCCGGAAGAGGTGCAATCGATCCTGTCAAAAATCAGAGGAATTATCCAGGAAGAAGCGCCGGAGGCAACAGAAAAGATCAGCTACGGGATTCCCACCTTCCATCTGAAAGAGAACCTGGTCCATTTTGCCGGGTACAAGAGGCATATCGGGTTTTATCCCTCATCGTCCGGGATTTCAAAATTCAAAGATGCGCTTACGGATTACAAGACCAGCAAAGGAACGGTTCAATTTGCACTGGACAAGGAAATCCCCTATGATCTGATCCGGGAGATGGTCAGGTTTCGGGTCAACGAGGTCAAATCGAAGTAAATTTGCATAAGACAGGAGCAGCCTATGTACGGAATAATTGGAAAAATTATTGCCACAGATGGAAAATGTGAGGAATTGATCCAGAATTCTTTTGTCCACCTCAACTGGAATGCCTGGATGTTTGAGTTATATCGTTGCAGAAGACAGCCAGGATGAGCATGCCATCTGGATCACGGAAGTATGGGAAGATCAGGAAAGCCACCAGGCCTCTCTCTCACTGCCATCTGTACAGGAGGCGATTAGAAAAGGCAGACCGATGATCGCTGGATTTGGGGAACGCTTTGAGACCTCCCCGGTCGGCGGTAAAGGTATCAAGGGTTGAGATCACCCGCCCCAGCCGAGCGAGCCAAGTAATGCCGCCATCAGGGGCTGGATCATGGGGGCAACCAGCAGGGCGGGGAGCAAATTCCCCACGCGAATCTTCTTGATCTCCAGCAGGCTGCTCATCGCCAGGGCAACCAGGATCACCCCGCCGGCAGCGGTCATCTCGGTGACCATCGCCTCAGTCAGCAGGGCATCGGCAGTGCCGGCCAGCAGAGAAATACCCCCCTGGTAGATCAGCAGCGGCATAGTCGAGAAAAGCACCCCGACCCCCAGTGTGGATGCAAAGGCCATAGCGGCAAAGAAGTCGAGGATCGATTTGATCAGCAGGAGGGTAAAATCCGCGCCGAGGCCATCCTGGATCGAGCCAAGGATCGCCATCGGGCCAATGATGAAGAGCAGCGAGGCGGTGGTCATCCCGATCACAAAGCGGCTCTCAGTGCCCCCGTCCCCGCCGGCGAACCGCTTTTCCATAAATGCCGAGAAGTTTTGCAGCCCGCGCTCGATCTGCCACCACTCCCCCAGTAAACCACCAAACAGGAGCGCCAGCAGCACGGTGACCGGGTTCTGGGTATCGAGGAACATGGAGATCCCGATCACAAAGGTGAACAGGCCGAGTATCGCCATGACGGTCTGCTTAACGCGCTCAGGCAGGCGATTGCCAAAGAAAAGTCCGATAGCGCCGCCGATAAGCACGGCAATGATGTTGATGATCGTTCCGGTCATGATGACTCCAAGTGCGGGATTGATTTCGCCAATTATAGTAGAAACCCCAAATTCCTGTGGATGATTAATCAATTTTGAATCGGGGAAAAATCATTGTAGAATAGATACAGGATGGAAAACAATAAATTTCCATGGCAGATGATCATTATCGGGTTATTGTGCGGATTGGCCGCCGCAGGCGCTATTCTGCTGGCAAGCCGTCCCCAACGGGGGAGCGCCATCCAACTGCCGGAAGCGCCGCCTGAAGCCGGGATCACGGTTGATGTGAGCGGCGCAGTCGTCCAACCAGGAGTGTTCGAACTTCCCCCAGGCAGCCGGGTGGAGGATGCCATCGCTGCTGCTGGCGGACTGCTGCCCGAAGCGTTCACCGAATCCCTGAATCTGGCAGCACCACTCTCGGACGGGACCAAGGTGCTTGTGCCAATCCGCCCGGAAGAGATCGCCCAGGACCCTGACACGGCAAGCGCCGAGGATACGACCCAATACGGCGGCGGGTTCCCAATCAATATCAATACCGCAAGCCTGAACACGCTCACCGCCCTACCGGGGATCGGTGAGGTCAAAGCGCAGGCGATCATCAATTACCGCACAGAACACGGCCCATTCACCAATATCGAGCAACTGATGGATGTCAGCGGGATCGGTCCGGCGACCTTCGAGAAGCTCAAAGACATGGTGACGATCTACTAGGAGTGATTGGTGAATCAGGATTGGGGATTGGGAAACCCAATAGCTGGTGTCTCGATAAAAAACAATTAATCATACAAGTGAGGATAAAAAGATGGAGCTTGACGTAAATTGGGATGAGCTGAAAACCCAAGTTGAGAAAACCAAACTGGATGATCCCCTGTCTACTTCGTTACTTGGGTTCCTGGATGAATTTGCAGCCCTGCCATTAACCCCAAATTTTATCCACCCTGTTTACATGGGCCTTTGCCTGTCATGGCTTCTCGATGAAGTCTGCTCGCAGGAAGAACCAGACTCACTCTGCTGGGAAATGTACCTGGACCTGGCCAGGAAGTGGGCATCTGCACGTGGAAGGACAGGAGAGAAGGTCATACATAGCCTAAATTCCCTCACTCCCCTGCTGGCAGATCATTTTGCGAATGATGACAGCCTTGTGACATTGAAAGAGATCAACGGAAACAGTGTTTACCCCGTGATGCTGCTCAGCGAAACCCTCGGTGAGCCGAAAAAATATTTTGTTGCCCCCAATGCCAACTCGCTTGCCCAGGCAAATTTCACCGATAAAGCCTGGTTCCGGGCGATCTACGCAGGGAAGGCTCTGGTAGGTTTTGTGATGCTGTATCTCAACCAGGAAGAGGCTAATTATATGGTCTGGCGGTTTATGATCGGGGAGCCGGTCCACGGTCGGGGATATGGTCGTAAGGCAATGGAAGCAATCAAAACCCATGTGCGTACCCTGCCCAACGCCGAGGAACTGGAACTCAGCTATGGGCAGGGTCCTGGCAGCCCGGAGGGATTCTACAAGAAGCTGGGGTTCAAGCCGACTGGCAAGGTTGAAGGGGGCGAGGTGTACGCCAGGATTAGTTTAAAAGAATAGAAAAGGAGGATTCCCGGTAATCAATCGGAGAACCCTCCTTCAAATTAAAGATGTTCTTTATCCGAAGATCGATCCGTCGGGGATGACCTCATCAGGGGCGATCGGCTCCTCCTGGAGGGTGAACTGCCAGGTGCAGTAGCAGCCTTCCGGGCGGAAATCAGGCGGGCAGAAGATCACCTCGGTCTTCAGACGGGGGTCGATAGCATAGGCAAAGTAGGCATATTCGACAATGCCAACCGTTTTGCAGGGGAAGTCGGGTAGGCTCTTTCGCTCGCGGGCAGATTGGACGCGGCATTCTTTCATCTCCAGGCGGAGGGTGTCAGGGGTAGAGCGGTAGATCTCCATATCATTGATCCGGGCATATAACCGGTAACGTAGTGCCTCATCCAGAGCTTCAATACCGCCGTTCTCCGTGAGATTGAGGCGCTTCACGATCCGCTTGGCTTCCAATTGGGTAAATACTTTCCAGGCGCGGCGGTCCATTTCCAAAGCGGCTTCGATGCCATATTCCTTCTCCACCGCCTGGAACCATAGACCATCATGCGCCAGCCAATTCTTGGCGGCATCTTCTAGCAAATCAACCAGGGTCTCTTTATCCAGTTCGAGGAGGTAATCTCTTTCGGGCATGGCACTTCTCCTTAGATCGAGAAATCTGTTCAGGTAACCTGATTATACAATAGTCAGGAAATTTTTTCCCGGACTGGTATTTTTTTCATCATGGCACCAGATCAAACCCGATCTCATCCAGATAGATCTTGCCATCTACCGGATCGTCAAACAGGAAGCGAATCTCTTTCAAATTATCGAGATCTAGGGCAGGATTGATCTCCAGGAAAGCCTGCAAACGAATCCGGTAGCCCTGAAAGACCGCTTCGCTGGCATCCTCGATATATTCCTCGTTCCACAAAGGGATGCGGTAGATCTCGGCGGGGAATTGGGTCTGAAGCGGCAGGATTTCTGAGATCTGGATAACAGCCCGCTGGTTGAGGCTATCGATCAGGGCGACGCTGAAATCCAGCCCTTCCTCAACATCCTCCCATTCACGGGCGTCCGCCGTCCGGAAGACCAGCCTGGTTTCGGGTGAGAGTTCCCAATCGATGCTGGCTGGCAGGCCGATGGCGTAGTAAGCCTGGGTGCCCGTCCAGCCCAGGTAGGCGGCATGGTTCATCTGGCGGTCCCCTCCCCTGAAACGCGGCGATCTCTCCGTCCAGGTGGACAGGCCGCTGGTCTTGATCACAGCGCCGGGGAGTGAGGCTGTTACCGGGTCGAAGTCTTCTTCAAAATCAGCAGCAAGCTGAGTGCCGTAATCTCCATATTGGGTGATGTAGCCAGTTTGCGGCAGCCAGTCTCCGGCATTGCGGTAATCTTCAAATATGGGGCGGTATTCCGGCTGGTCGTGAAGCACGGTCTCCAGGAAGGCGGAAATATACACCTTGGCGATCTGCTGCTGTTCCTCTGCGGTCAGCAAAGCCTCGCGGTTGAGGAAGATCCCCTTGATCCCGGCATAATCCCGCTCCCCCCAGGTGGTGTTGAACTGGCCGTGGTTGGCACGGTAGATATAGACTGCCGATTTGAAAGCATCCCCCTCAGGATTGGTAAAAACAGCCCGCTGGTACTGCTGGATGGCATCGAAATAATACAGATCGGCATCGTGAGACCCCTGGAGCACCAGGTAGCTGATATCCACCAGCGGGTTGGGATGATCGGCAGGCAGCCACTGCATGTCCACCGGGGCGAAGCCGACGACAGCCTTGATGCCGTATCCATAGTTCCAGCTGGTGCGGGCATTGTTGGGATAGCGGGAAAGTTGGTTGAAGGTGGCTGCCAAGGCGGCGGCTTCTCCACCGCGGGAGTGGCCGATGAGGGCGACATTCTCCAGGTCCACCTGCCGGTAGAAAGGAGAATCCGGATCATTGTGCCATTCCTCCCACTGGACAAGGTGCTCCAGCAGCATCCAAGCGCGGGCATCATTCTCGCCGCTGGACCTGCCCGGAAGACCACCGTTGAGGAAGTTCTGATCGACAGACACGGTGATAAACCCCCGGCTGGCGAGCAGTTCTCCCAGATAGGCGTAGCCGGGATCGGAGAAATCCGCCAGATTGTGGTTGCCGTGGACGATCAGCACCAGCGGGAATGGCCCATTCCCTTGCGGAACCCAGACCCGGCCATTGAGCGGGAATGCATGCTCATCAAAGCCGAAGAAGTACTCACGCAGCTTGCCGTTCCAATCATTATAGGAGACATAAGGGGAGGCATCCACAGGCTGGGTGACCAGATCCACCTCCTCGGCGAATTCGGGGCGGTGCAGATCGGTGCCACTGCCGTAAGTCAGAAAAACTACCGGATATGTCCCCGGCTGGGAAGGATCCGGGGCGGTGATCTCTGGTTCGCCAAGAACGATCTCAACGGGTAATCTCGCCGCAGGTTGGCCTGGGGAGAAGACCAGCACCCCGGCAAACACCAAAATCCCAGACCCGATGAGACCCAAAACGCCCAGCATGACCTTCTTGCGGAGCAAGGCAATCTGCCAATCGCGCACGATACCCACCAGGGCCGTGCTGAACAGGATCACGCCGGCCAGCACGCCAAGGTTCAATCCCCAGTGGATCCAGGTACGTACTCCCCAGACTTCCATGCCAAAAATCACCGCAGCAATAACCGCCACCCAGAGCAAGACAGGCAGCTTGAGGAGCATGCGCAGCAGCCAGCCCCCTACCCCCAAAACGAGCATATATCCAAGTGCGGCCAACAATACCGGGGCGACCAGATCAACCAGCAGGCCATAGCCGGTGTGGATCGTAACTCCGTAATACCCGGCCAGAACAAGCACCAGCAGCCCGACCCCGATCACCGGGCCGCGCGCCCACCCTGGAGACAGTCGAAATCCTACCCACCAGGTCCTTATCGATTCAAGGTCGAGGGCGGCTTTGATCTTTTCCTTTAGTTTGTGCAAAACTTTCATCACAGAGGTCAGGGGGTATAACCGTCAGGTATCCCAAGGTCACCCCAATCGCTGGCAGCAAAGATCTGCCCCAGGAAGCGATCCCGTTCCTCACCGAGGAGGAATAGAGGTTTGGAAAAGTCCTCGAAGTAGATGGTGATGATCTCGGTGCTGATGTGGCGTCCCTGGTAGATCACATGGCGGGCGATCATTGCCCGTGACACGTTCTCTCCCATCAGGAGCTGATCGAAGAAAAGGTTACCCAGGCCGTACATCACCGTGCTGCCGGCATAGAAAGACATCCCATGAGGTTGGTGGGCCTGACTGCCGGAGACAATGTCAGCGCCAGCCTCAGCAGTGAAGTGGAAATCATTGTACAGTTCCAGAGACGGAGTGAAAGCATACGTCTCGTGGTGCTGGTAAGTCATGATCACCACATAACCTTCACTTTTAAGACGCCCAATCTCACTGGAGATCAGGTCAAAATCACAGTCCACCGCGCCAGGCAGCCCTCTGACAGAGGGTGTATAAGAACCACCCTTGCCATTGCAGCCAATGAAGCCGATCTTGTTGCCATTATGTACCATGGTTATCGGGAGACGCCCCTGTTCAGGTGTGCGCCCGCCGCCGTAATAAGGCCAGCCCTCAGCATCGTATAAGTCGAAGGTGTGCAGTGTAGCCTCGGTGCCCCAATCGCTGAAATGGTCGCCGGACAACTCGACCACATCAGTGCCGATCTCTTCGAGCAGTTCCATGTATTTATCATCGGAGCAGAACACCAGACGGGTATTGACCGGGTTAGGGGGCGGGCAGGCTTCAGCGAAAGGCACCTCATTGCTGATATGGAGGATATCCGCCTCGCGCAGCAT
The DNA here is from genome assembly GCA_963722735.1 of uncultured Chloroflexia bacterium. Taxonomy (GTDB): domain Bacteria; phylum Chloroflexota; class Anaerolineae; order Anaerolineales; family UBA11579; genus UBA11579. The sequence goes on along the minus strand of CAVROH010000001.1, from coordinate 25,447 downwards.
GGAGCCAATCTCTTCAGCAGGATGAAGGACACCTTTGGCCTCCATCTCATGGGCAGTCGCACGCACCAGGGCAGTCACACCGGTGAGCACCACGGTGGTCAGGCTGTCTGGGTCCCGGTTGATCGTCTGCGGCAGGAAATCGGCCAGCGCCACGGCCAACTGATCGACCACGTTCGGTGGATGTCCCGGTCAGCGTGACGGGTAAACTGAGCGGATATTGGTCGGCATCGAAGGACTTCGCCAGCGGTGACTGTCCATCGACAGCCAGCACCTTCCACTGGGGGACCAGCTCCCCAAACGGGACGATCGCCCAGGCGGAGGCTTCCGCCCAGACTGTGGTGAGCAGGTCTGCCTCAGGCACGACGCGGACGAAGTTCCCCGCAGGGTCACCCCAGATCCGGGAGAGGATCAGGCTGGTGTGCTCAGTGAGATAAAGACTGCCGCGGATAGATATTCACCCGGATTCCCCTGCCAGGCGGTGATGAGATCTGCAAAAGAAATCTGATCGGTGAGGGTGGGGAATGGAGCCACCAGAGCAAAGACCAGCGATGAGACCTGGACACCCTGGGAAGAGACATCCAGTTGGAGAGTGGCAAGCAGAGGGTCAGAGACGATCTGGATTGCCACCGGGGCAACCATCCCCTGCATGAGGTCATCCGGGAGATACGGAGCCACCCACAGACGTTGGGTCACCTCCTTAGGAGGGTTGGGCTGGTCAGAAGGCTGTTCAGTGACCGGGGTAGGTGCCGGGTTCAGACTGATTGCTAGAGTGGGCAGGCTGACCTCCGGAGAAGGAGCCAGAGCTGTCAGAGCTGCCGGCAGATCAATCGTCGGAGTGGGGGTCGTCAGCCAGCCGGAAGGCGCACAGCCAGCCAGCAGCAAGGTGGCGAGCACCAGCACACTGAGTATCAACAGCAGCCGAAATCTATACCGCATTTTCACAGTTTGAATCCTGAGATGTTTCCTCTGTCGGAGACAGCCTGCTTAATTGCTGCCAATAGCTCATCGGCTTGCTGCTGGCTCTCCTCCAGGCGGGCTTGCATCTGAACAGCCAGATCAGCATCCTCCAGCCCGGTGAGGTTGATGCGCACATTCATCGAAGCCCCCGTAAGGGCGGCGCGGGCCAGAGCAGCTGCCGATCCCGCATCGGTGATCGCATTGACGTTGCCATTCTCTGCCACCTGGCGGACCAGGCGCAGCACTTCAATCGCATCCTCGGCCACCTCAAGCGGCACAAGGGTGGCATGGAGGGTAGCCTGCTGGATCGCCTGAGAGCGGGCAGCACTCTGGGTATCCGTCTCTTTGGGCAAGCGGAAGGCATCCATCACCTGGTCGAAGGCGGCCGCATCGCGGCTGACCGCCTGTTCGAGGCGGGTACGCAGGATATCGACCTGGGGGATAATCGTGTTCATCTGTTCCTCAACGGCGGCATATTTCTTCTTGCCCACCGTCAGCCGGGCGACCATCCCCACCAGACCAGCCGCCATTGCCCCGCTGTAAGCCGCCGCTGATCCGCCTCCAGGCGTGGGAGTGGCAGCAGCAAGCTCTTCAAGGAAGGGGACTGCTTCGACCGGCTTACCCTGGAAGGCAGCAAGCTCAGTGTTCATCTTGTATTCAAGGATCTGATCCTCGGAGAAATCATCCAATTGCAGATACCAGACCGCCGCATCGATCAGGGCTTGTTGGGGGATCAGCCCAATCAGCTCACTGTGGGTGATATTCGCCCCATAACGGGCTGCTTCCCGCCGGATCATCTCGACCACCCTGTAAACCGGCGTGCGCTTGAAGTTGGTCAGGTTCATCGAGACCTGCGCTTTGCCATCTACCAGCATCCCCAGACCTTTGACATAGCGCAATCCACCGGAACTGTGGCGGATGGCTTTGCCGATCTTCCGGGCAACGGCGACATCCTCCGTATCCAGATAGACATTGTACGCCACCAGAAACGCGCGCGCCCCGATGACGGTGGCGCCAGCTTTGCCCATTTTGCTGGGACCGAAGTCCGGCTGGCGGCTTGGGTTGGCGCTAATCACCGCCTTCAGGCCTTCATACTCACCCTTGCGCAGATTTTCAAGATTGACCCGATCCGGGTGGGTGGCAGCCTCTTCGTACAGATAGACAGGGATGCCCAAATCCTCGCCGACACGCTGGCCCAAACGCCGGGCGATCGCCACACAGTCCTGCATGCTGATACCGGAAATGGGGATAAAGGGAACCACATCGGCAGCCCCAATACGGGGGTGTTCTCCTTTCTGGGTATCCATATCGATCAACTCGGCGGCTTTGGCAATCGCCGCAAATGCAGCCTGCTCCACACCCTCCGCCGTACCAACGAAGGTGAGCACGGATCGGTTGTGATCCGGGTCTGAGCTGTGATCAAGGAGGATCACATCGGGGGTCTGCCTGACAGCTTCCACAATTTGAGAGACGACTTCTGGGCGGCGTCCCTCAGAGAAATTGGGGACACACTCTACTAAGGTTGCGGGCATAATTCCTCCAGAACGGTGAATCGACAGCGATTATTATACTCCCTGAGAAATTCAGTGGGTAGTCCCCCGGAATTCAGGACCATGGCTTTCTCACAGTCAGCGTTTTTGAGGAGTAAATCGGAGGGAACGTTTCCAATGACACTCCGTGCCGACGCAGAGCAACAGCATGAGATAGCTAATTTCCGATAGCCTCCAGGCAGCTTTTTGAAAGCCAACCCTGAAAAGGTTACAAAAGGTTACAAAAGGTTACACTTTTTAAAAAGTTGTTTGACAGTTTCAAGCGGCTTGAACATCGCCAACAACCCCTGTTTTTGAGAAAGTCGTAAATTCAGGAGGATACAAACAGGGGCGGAGGATTGGGCCGAGGAAGGCATCCATCTTGCACCCATTTAACGGAAACCAACCACGCTCAAAGTGGTAAAATAGCCGCTTAGGATGTAGACTTACTGGTAGATATGACGCATAACCTTTCATTAACTTCCCCCAGAACCCGGAACCTGCTGACGGCATTGGCCCTGCTGATCGCCGCGCTGGCCTGTAATCTGCCCACAACCACGGTGGGTGAACGGAACGCCTCAATCCCAACATCGGAATCGCTTACAGACGCCGGCGAATTCTTCCCCCGCCCGACAGAAGGCCCGTATTCGGATTTCAGTTTCCTGCCGGTGCTGCGGGAGCCTGGGGAACAGGCTCCCACCCCAACCCCCGACCCGGAACGCTCCCTGCCGCCGATCCGCAGCAGCTACGAGACCTACTATGTACGCTATGGCGATACCCTGGGCACGATCGCACAGGCGTATGGCATCTCATGGGAAGTGATCTCCGCGGAGAACGGAATCAGCGATGCCAACCTGATCTCTGTAGGACAGGGATTGCAGATCCCCCCACCCGCCCCGACCGACCCTGCTCCCGATCTGAAGCTGATCCCCGACTCCGAACTGGTCAACGGGCCGTACAACGCCAAAGTGGATATCATCGCCTATATCAACTCTATGGGCGGGTATCTAAACGATTATGTTGAAGAGATCAACGAGGAACCTACCACCGGGCCGGAGATCGTCAAGCTGGTGGCAGCCAACTACTCGGTCAACCCCAGGCTGCTGCTGGCGATCCTGGAATACCAGAGCGGCTGGCTGACCAAACCCGAGGATGAGATCAGCGAGTTCACTTACCCGATGGGGCGGATGGACGACTGGCGCAAAGGGCTTTATTTCCAGTTGGCCTGGGCGGCGAATACGCTCAACAGCGGGTATTACCGCTGGCGGGTGAATGCGCTGGCGGGCTACCCGACCATGGACCAGCAATTGATCCCAGCCAGCCCGCGGATCAACGCCGGGACGGCAGCAGTCCACTACATATTTGCCCAGGTGATGACAGAAACAGCCTGGCGGGAAGCAGTCTCCCCGACCGGGTTTATCAAAACCTACGAAGCGCTCTACGGTCACCCATTCGATTGGGCAGTCGAGCCTTTGATCCCACAAGGTTTGAGCCAACCAGAGCTACAATTACCCTTCGAGTCCGAGGTGCGCTGGATCTTCACCGGAGGGCCGCACGGTGGCTGGGACGGCGGATCGGCCTGGTCGGCAGTGGATTTTGCTCCGCCAAAAGAGGAACTCGGCTGCATCCAGAATGACGAATGGGTGGTGGCAATGGCTGATGGGCTGATCACACGCACCGGGGATGGCGCGGTGATCCAAGACCTGGATGGGGACGGGCACGAGGAAACCGGCTGGACGCTGTTCTACATGCACATCGAAACCCGCGACCGGGTGAAAGTGGGCGCGTATGTCAGAGCCGGCGAACGGATCGGGCATGCCTCCTGTGAAGGCGGCGTCTCCACCGGCACGCATGTACACCTTGCCAGGCGGTATAATGGAGAATGGATTGCGGTCAACAGCGAAATCCCCTTCGTGATGGACGGCTGGACGCTGGTTGATGACGGCATTTTATACGGCGGATATTTAGAAAAGGACGGGATGATCATTTATCCCTGCCAATGCAAAGATGAAGAAAACAAAATTGAACGCCCCCAATAACACCACGCGGAAGTACCTGCGGCTGATTTTAATTTCAGCGGTCCTGCTGGCGACTTCGATGGTCTGCCGGACCGGCTATATCACACCCGCTAGCCTGACCGAGACAGCCATGTTCACCCCCGAAGAGAATCTCGTGCCGACGGTAGAATTCATCCGCCCCACGGAGACACAGACGCCCCCGCCAACCGCCACAGCCACGATGGATCCCAGTCTGGCAACTGCTACACCGGTGTTCAATACGCCGACGCCTTCCATGACGCCGCTTCCGACCCCGACCCAGATCGCCGCCGACACCCCTCCGATGATATATTATGCCCAGTCTGGTGAGACCCTGGCTTCATTAGCCAACCGCTTCAACGTGCATCCCTTCGAGATCGTCTCGGATAAGGAGATCCCGGAGGAAGGCTACATCTCCCCCGGCCAGATGCTGATGGTGCCGCAGCGCTTACTGCTGACCACCCCGAACGTGCACCTGATCCCGGACAGCGAGGTGGTGTATTCCCCGTCCGCGCTGGATTTCCTCACCGAGATCTACGTGGATACCTTCAACAGCCAACTGAGCGATTATCACGAATATATGACCTACCACGGCTTCCGATCCGGTGGCGAGGTGGTGGAGATCACCGCCCTGAACCACTCGATCAACCCCCGGCTGCTGCTCTCGCTGCTGGAATATAACAGTCATTGGGTACTGGGACACCCCGGCTCCTTCTCAGAAGAATCGTATCCGCTGGGCAACGCAGATATTGACAAGAAAGCCCTCTCGTCACAATTGAGCTGGGCAGCAATGGAAGTCTCGATCGGCTATTACGGCTGGCGGGATGGCACTCTGACCGAGATTGAATTCAAGGATGGCAGCACGCTGCGGCTGGCGCCAGATCTAAACGCCGGTACGGTGGGATTGATGTATTATCTGGCCCAGATCATGCCAAAGAGCGATTGGTTCCAGGCAATCGATCCGGAAACCGGCTTTATCCAACAGCATATTGCCATGTTCGGTGACCCCAAGGACCGGGCAGCGATCGTGGAACCGCTGCTTCCCGCCGGGCTGGAACAGCCGGAGATGGAACTGCCTTTCCAGGCTGGGGATGTCTGGGCCTACACCGGCGGCCCGCACGGCGCGTGGACGATCGAAGGCGCACAGGCAGCGATCGATTTCGCTCCCAGCAGTGTGGCCGGCGGGTGTGCTGGCTCTGAACTGTGGGCCGTGGCAACCGCCACCGGGATGGTGATCCGCAATGAGGCTGGGCAACTGATCCTCGATCTGGACGGGGATGGCAATGAGCAAACCGGATGGGCGATGTTCTACCTGCACGTGATCCCCCACCCGCGCCTGGATGTGGGAGACTGGGTAACCCAGGGTGATATGATCGGCAAACCTTCCTGCGAAGGCGGCCGGGCAACCGGCACACACCTGCATATCGCCCGCAAATACAACGGCGAGTGGGTGCTGGCTGACGGTCCGATCCCGTTGGAACTGAGCGGTTGGACTGTGGCAGGGGATGAGGAAGCCTACCAGGGCACCCTGGTCAAGGGCAACCTGACAATCACCGCCTCAGATAAGGGCGCTTTCACCTCCAGAGTGAGCCGGGAAGAAGAAAGCCCGGACGGGTGACAGTGATCTGATGAAAACCAAATATCTTTTACTCCTGCTCCTCTTGCTGCTTCTGGCAAGCTGCGGCAGCAGTCCAACGGAGGACCTGTCCCCAATAGACGGATTTCCTGTTGACCCCACTTCAACCGCTCTCCCGGCTGGACCAACCCCGACCCCATTGCCGGACCGTCCAACCTACATGCCCGGGGAACTGGTGGACTACACTGCCCAGACCGGGGATACCCTGCCGGCGCTGGCCGCCAGGTTCAATACGACTGTGGATGAGATCCGGGCAGCCAATCAGGGCATCCCGCTGGATGCCAGCACGATGCCTCCGGGCATGCCGATGCAGATCCCGATCTATTACCGCAACTTCTGGGGAACCCCTTTCCAGATAATTCCCGACAGCCAATTCATCAACGGCCCGGCAGCCGTGGATTTTGATGTAGTCGCCTTCACCGGTGAGACCAATGGCTGGATCAATCATTATCAGGAATACGCCATGAGTGAAGAACGCAGCGGACCGGAGCTGATCAACCTGGTGGCGAGGAATTATTCGATCAGCCCGCGCCTACTCCTGGCTTTATCCGAATATTTTGCAAATGCCCTCAGCTACCCCGCCCTGCCGGAGCAATCTGCGGACTATCCATTTGGCTACCGCAACCCGCTCAGCATCGGTTATTACCGCCAATTGCTTTGGGCCGCCAACCAACTCAACCAGGGGTATTACATGTATCGGGAGGGGAAACTGCTGGAGATCGAACTGGCAGACGGCACGATTGAACGCCCCGATCCCTGGCAGAATGCCGCCACCGCCTCGTTGCAGCGCATGTTCAGCATAATCATGTCTGCACCCCAGTACCAGAAGGCGATTGGCCCGGAGGGGTTCGCTAAAACCTGGGAAGCGCTTTACGGCGATCCCTGGGAAGGAGAACAACCGCACATCCCCGGCAGCCTGACCCAGCCCGGGCTGGTGCTGCCGTATGCCCCCGGAGAGTCCTGGGCGTACACCGGCGGCCCGCACACCGCCTGGGGAGATGGCGCGCCAGCCGCGGCAATCGACTTTGCCCCGGCTTCAGATATCACCGGTTGCTATGTAAGCACTGACTGGACGGTGGCGATGGCGGACGGGCTGGTCGCCCGCACCGATCCGGGGATCGTGATGCTTGATCTGGATAAAGATGGAGATGAACGCACCGGTTGGGTGTTATTCTATCTGCATGTGGCGCACCGGGATCAGATCCTGGAGGGGACGGAAGTCTCTGTCGGGGATCCATTGGGGCATCCTTCCTGTGAGGGGGGAAATGCCACCGGTACGCATGTCCACCTGGCACGCAAATACAACGGGGAATGGATCATCGCCGACAGCCCGGTGCCCTGGGTGCTGGAGGGATGGCGGGCGGTGGCCGGAGACCGGCTATATGAGGGAAGCCTGGTTCGCTTTGATAAGACAGTGAACGCCAGTGAGTTTTCGACTGCGGACACGATCCTGACGGCAACCGGGAATGTAGATGGGCATGTGGATGAGGTGGATGTGATGCCGAGTGCAGAGCCGTAAAATATTTCACCATAGATGAATACGGATAAATTCAGATAGCGTTAAAATCTTCGATTGGAGATTGATCAGAAGTGATGATTTTGTTGGGAGATTGCTTCGCTCTTAGTAGCTGCGTTGCGTCAGGCTCGCAATAACAGTGCTCTAAAAACCAAAAGTCCGCCGGGTGGCGGACTTAGTTATATATTTGGGGGTAATGATTAAAGCTTATTCCACTTCGATGATCGTGTACGTAAGCTCGATCTCAACGGCCTTGCCAAGCATGGCCTGAGCCGGGCAGTAGGTATCCTTGGAGAGCTGGATAGCACGCTCCACCGCCTTGGGGTCCACATTGCGGCCAGTGACGACGTATTCGATGACTGCTTTGGTCCAGACCTTGGGATATCCGTCAGCTTTCTCGGTGTGGACGCGGACCTCAAAGCCAGTCACATCCTGGCGTTTCTTCTGCAGGATCGACATAACGTCCATCGAGGTGCAGCCGACCAGACCCATGGCTAACAGCTCCATCGGGCGGAAGCCATCTACCCCGGTATCCAGGCTAGAGGCCAGGTTCACGATCCCGCCGGTGTCGGCAGTCGCATCAAAGAGCAATCCTTCATTCTTCCAGGTAACTTTAGCGTCCATTCTTTCCTCCAATTCTAGGCAGTTTTCTTGTTCGCCAGGGCAGCTTCGATCTGCTCGATCAGCGCCGGGGCGGGTACAGCACCTACCACGCGGGCCAGTCCATCATTGACGCTGGTCTGCGGCACACCGCTGACCATGTGCCGGGCAGCCAGATCCTGATACTCGGTGGCTTCGACCATCTCAGCCTGCACCAGGTCACTTTCCATCGCCATCTGATGGGCCAGGAGGACCGCCTGCGGGCAGTAGGGGCATGTCGGGGTCACAAAGACCTGCAGCAGCAACGGCTCGGTCAGGTTCTGCAAATATTCACGGGTTTCGTCGTTCAGGTCTGTGCTGCGTTTGGAGATATAGAGAATATCATGGATCAGTGTGGTGAACTCGTGCCCGGAAGGGGCGCCTAATAAACGGACACCATAATCGGTGAGCGACTCACCATCCTGGGCGAGCATCACCAGGGTGGGGGCATAGAGCACATTATACTCTTCAGCCACATCGGGGTTTTCCTCAATGTCGAGAATCTCAACATTGATCAGGTCTGATAACTCGGCAACTTCGCCGATCAGTTGGTCGATCTCGTCACAGTAATCGCAATCCTGCTGCTTGGTGAAGAATACGATCTTCACCGCAGATTCCAGCTCGGCAAAGATTTCCTTGATCTGGCTAGCAACATCTTCAGTAATTAATTTTTCCATCTTAGGCACACTCCATTTTTATACCAGTAATATATTTAATAATTCCGGGATTAAGATGGAATGGAAGTGTAGAATCTTACTGTTGGAGTCATATTTGAACAGAAAGCAGTAGGCAGTAGACAGTTGGAAAAGCAATTAAGAATGTTTGATTGTTACCCTGGGAATGACGCAGATGACACCCTAAGCCCGGGTAACTGGTTACCTAGGGTCGAATGCCAACTGGACAACGTCCAGCAGATGGGCGAGACCTTTGGTGAGCGACGCAGTTTCTATGAATTCGCTGGTGGTATGGGCGCCGCCCCCATTGGAGAGACCAATACAAATCGCCGGCGCACCGTTTGAAAGCGGGATATTGGCGTCAGTGGAGCCGATCTCAAGCACAGCCTCCAGACCCTGGTTGCGGAGCGCCTGAATCCCGGCTTGCACCAGGGGATGATCTTCAGCAATCTCGCCGAATGGCCTGTTTCCGATCTCCTCGCAGGTATAGCGCACGCCAGGCCGCTCTGAGAGGCGCACCAGCCCCTCCACCTTGCGGGCCAGTGTCGAGAGAGCGCGTCCATTCTCAGAGCGCAGGTCCAGCTCCATGGAGGCAAATGGGGCGATCGTGTTGATCGAAACGCCCCCGGAGATCTTGCCCACGTTCATCGTGGTGCGCGCCCGCAAGGGTGTGCGAAGACCGGAAATCTCTGAGGTGAGCAGCGCCAGTTCATGGATTGCGGAGGGGTTGCCGTAATCTACCCAGGAATGGCCGCCAACCGTCTCTATAGAGATACGGTAGCGGCGAACGCCCAGCCCGCGGTGGTAAATTCGTCCCAGAGCAAGGCCTTCCAGGATGATGTAGCCCAACGCCCGGTCACCGAACCGCTGATAGACCGCTTTCATCCCATTAAGGTCGCCAAGACCCTCTTCACAGATATTGGCTGCCAGCCACACATCGGCGGGGAGCTGGATGTTGTGCTGGCGGAGCATCCAAACCAGCCCGAACAAGCCGGCCACGCCGAGGGAATTATCGCCAATCCCCGGGCCATGGACCTTGCCCTCTTCACGGGTAACAGTCAGATCCGTTTCGGCGGGGAAGACGGTATCGGTGTGGGCGGAAACGACCAGCGGGGGTTTATCGCTGTCCATCCCAGGCAACCGGGCATACACATTGCCATCTTCATCGATCTGCACATCAGACAAGCCTTCCGCCCGGAAGGACTCGGCAACGAAGGCCGCACGCAGCTTCTCATCGAATGTGGGGGCGGGAATCTGCTGGATCTCGATCGCCCTGTTGACGACTTCCTCAACAATTTTGTCAGACATCAGACCACCCGGATCGAGTCGCGGATGCTATCCAGGCGAGCCTGCTGCAAGCCGGGAAGCGCATCCTGAGTATAGAACACACCGCTGCCCTCAACGGCAAACGAGGCGGAGACATTGCCGTACAGCACAGCCTGGGTGGGAGAGCCTGAAATCACCAGGCCGGCGAGGAAACCGCCGGCAAATACGTCCCCGGCGCCGGTGGGATCGACCATCTTGGAGGGATAGGCGGGGATTTCGTAACATTTTTTGGTCACCGAATGATAGACCATCTGCCCCTGCCAGGCGCGTTTGACCACCACGATCTCAACACCCCAGGAGGCCACTTCTTCGATCATCTCGCGCAGATCGGTGGTCTGGTTGAGGAAGAGCTGTCCGAGCTGGTCCTCAGAGGGAAGAAAAGCGGTTAGCCCAATAACCATCGATTTCACATCGGAAAGATTTTCCTTGTGCATATACGGGCCGGGATCGAGGGTGACGGTCTGGACACCCTGCTGTCGGAGGTAAGGCGGTGTGATGGTATGGGAAAGGAAATCCAGCCCGGTGAGGTGAGCCGCCCTGGCTCCGGCATAAGATTCGGGGAAATCGGATTGGCGCAGGGAAGTCGGCAGCACCTCGCGAGGAGATTTTGGCGATTTTGGCGGTTGGTATCCAAGCAGCGCCTTGGGCATGGTCAGACCGCGTTTGGTGAAATGACTGACCGGATCATCGTGATGGAAGGTGCGCAGATCGGAGTAGGCGCGGAAATAGCGCAGGTCAACTTCCTCCGGGAGAACCTTGATGCCATCGATCAGATATCCGCTCTGTTCGAGCTTATCCAGCCAGGCCCGAGGATAATCCTCCCCCACCCGTGCGACCAGGCCGATCTTTTGATCCGGTTCCAGCCATAGACCAGCCCCTTCGGCAGCATACAGCAGACAGCCGCCGGGTTGATCGGCGATCACCTTATTACTGGGGGTAATCAGGAATTCACGTCTGAGTTGTCCGAAGATGAGATAAGTTGGGGAACGGGTTTCCATCTGGCTGGGTATCCTGTAAGAAGATGTCGGGGTGTGATCTTCTTTCGCAAGGAAGTCTGCGCAATGGCAGACTTCTTCTTAATTCAGTATGCTACCTGCGATAGGCAGATCAGAGGTTCGAAAGCTGGCGGAGCAGCCCCATGACGAGCACCCCGATCTGCAGCCCCTTGGAGGGGTTGATCGAAAGTTCTTTACCAGATTTTTCGGCTTCATCTTCGGCAGAACGGATAAACACGCGTGCAGCCATCATTCCGACCAGGGCACCGCCAATTGTGCCGAGGATCATCGCATTTCTTCTGAAGTTGCTTGTATTTTCTTCCATGATTACCTCTGGAGATTCTGAGTTAGACAACGTGCTAAGATTTGCGGCGGAAGAGCGTATTGATCGCCGAGATGAAACTCTGCACCTGGATGACCGGCTTCACAGGAATATCGGCACCCTTCTCAGCATAAATCTTGATCTGTTCAATGCCATCCTGTGCCATCCGGGTATAGGGCGGCAGCAGCTTGAGCAAGTAGCTGACCAGAAAGACCATCAGACCCAGGATGACCAGGCCGATCAGCCCGATCACCAGGGCCAGCGTGATCAGCAGGATCGTGGAGATCTGGGACCAGGATTCGACATCCCCTACCGGGACAAGTACAAAAGTAACCACCACAGCCGCGACCAACAGCAGCGCCAGGATCAGAGGCAAGCTAACGCGGCGGAAGAAATCCTTGCGGTGGGCCTCACGGGTAACGGGATTAGGCTCGGGGAGGGTAAATTCTTTCTCGGGGGGTGTTGAAGTATTCTCTTCCATACTGCTCTATTTTAGCATGGAAAAGGGGCAAGGTGGGAAGAGTGTTAATCGCTAAAGACACAGAATGATCAGAATGCCGGATTTCTAACAGCAATCCAATGAAACCCCCTGGAAAAGAAAGGTTATAATCGTATTATCTATTGTGGAAACCAACTCATATGAAATTGAGGACTAAAAATGACTGAGAATGACGAAATCACCCCTGAAGAATTGCCGGAAGAAAAGGCAAGCAAATCCCCTGCTGATGGGGGAATGATGGAAATTGAGAAAGGAGGGAAGCCGATCCTGACGGAAGTAGCAATGGACTCACCGAAAATCCCGGCGCATCCCGAGGCAAACATCTCGGAAACTCCGGATGAACCGGTGGCTTCTGAAGAGGAAATGGCTGAGATCAAAGAACCAACCAAATTCCAGTTGTTCCTGCGGAAAGCACTGATCTGGTTCGGGATCGCGGCAGCCCTTTTTGTGGCCGGGTTCGCGACCTTCTATTTCGCACTCTACCAGCCGAAAATTGTTGAACTTGAGGACCTGCAGCAGCAAGTCGTGACCCTGGAAGGGAAGATCAACCAGCTTGAAGCTGAAAACAGCCGGTTGGAAGCCGACTCCGCCGCACTGGGGAAAGCTGAGAAGCACCAGGCTCTGATGATGGTGATCGTGGATGCCTACAACACCCGGTATGCGCTGGGAGAAGAGAACATCGTGGCTGCAAAGTCTGCCCTGACAGGGACGGACGCCGCCCTGGAGCTGGTACTGGCAGATATCCGGGCCTTTGACAGCGGTTTGGCCGATACACTGCCGCAGCGCCTGGAATTGATCCGCACGAATATCGACCGGGATTTGGAGACTGCTATCGAGGACTGCAACCAGTTGATCGAGGATCTGCAAGCGGTCGAGTCGGCGCTGTACCAGTAATCGTTACATCTAAAGATCAGGAAGCGGAGGGTACTCATCCTCCGCTTTTTTTCGATCTGGTGAACACGGCCGATTTGTTTGTATAATCATTCAGCTTCAAGGGGGGGCGAAGCCAAACTGGAGCAAGCCAGCTACTAATCCGCCCAGCAGACTGAAAAGTGTTAATTTCTCATCAATGCTTTGAGCAATAATTTCAAGCTGCGGGGAGATTCACATCCAGAATTAATCCAAGCGGTAGTATCTGGGGATACAATCCCAATATGGACTACCAATATTATCGAGGGGATTCGGACGGCAAACTTCCCAAACTAATCCAGAAATTGGTTCCCTGGTACAAACCAATCGGGATTGTGATGTGTGTCCTATCCCTGGTCTTCCCTATGCTGATGGTTACCCATACGATCAAGTCGACAGGTTTCCTCAACTGCCTGTCCTTCCTGTTTAATTTTTACGGGGTCGTTCTGTGGATCTATGGACACTCCCTCACAAAAGTAAGCAAGATGAAAGATGAGGAATTGTCCCAGGAAATCCTTGATTATTACAACAAGAAACGCAACAAAATCGATAGCTAACTCCCCCATTTTCCGATTAAACATCAGATTTCAACCCAACGTAAAGTATAATCAACGGACGCGCCGGATACGGCTGATAGAGTCATACCTATGAACAAACCAATTCCTACCAACTCAAAATTAACCCGTGCAGACTGGTTCAAACTGTTCCTGGTGTGCGCTTTTCCACTGCACCTGTGGACGCTGCTAATGGTGTTCCGCGACATCAACTGGGTGGCAGAACGAACCACGATGTGGGACGCGGTCGGGTTTACCGGCTACGCCCTGTTTTACACCTTGCTAGAATCGATCCTGCTGACCGGATTTGTGGCCCTGCTTGGCTTGATCTTCCCACGTGGCTGGGGCAAAACGATGCGCTTCCTGGTGATGAGCCTGCTGGCGATGGTCCTGGCCAGCTGGTCGATCATGGAGCAGCTGATCCTGATCGTGTTCTTCGGGCGGCTGCGCAAGCTGGGCATGGCAAACCCCTGGCTGGCCAATCCCTGGGTGTGGGGCAGCATCTTCGTAGCGCTGATCGCCATCACCGTGTTGGTGCCGATCCTGCTACTGCGGGACAAAGAGAAGCTGCGCAAAAACACCTATGCCCTCCTCGAACGGCTGACGACCCTCTCGGGGCTGTATCTGTTCCTGGATGCGATCGGTATCGTGGTGATCATCATCCGTAACATTGCAGGCTAGGACAAGCTGATGAACAAGAATATAAACCGACGAGATTTCCTCAAACTGGCTGGGACAACTGCTGCGGCAACCGCCCTCCCCGCCCTGCGGATGGATCCCACCCGTTTAGCCAGCCCGGACCAGCCGAATATCCTGATCTTCGTGTACGATGCCTTCTCGGCGATGAATGTTTCCATGTACGGCTACCCGAGGGAGACGACGCCAAACCTGAACCGGCTGTCAGAGCGAGCCACGGTCTATCACCAGCACTATGCGGCGGGCAATTTCACCTTTCCGGGGACCAGTTCGCTGGTGACTGGCACATATCCGTGGATGCACCGCGGCTTCAAACCCGATAACGGGATTGACCCTGAATTCGAGCAGAAAAACATGTTCCAGTTGTTCGACCAGTATTACCGGTTAAGCTATACGCATAACGCAGTGGCCTATACCCTGCTGAAGCAGATGCAGGGAAGCATGGACCGGCTCAAGCCGCGCCAGGACCTGTATCTGGACCGGGATTTTGTCTCCGATCTGATGTTCGCTAAGGACGAGGATACCGCCACCACCAGTTGGTGGCAGTCGATCGTCAAGAAAGACCGCAAGGGAACCTATTCGCTGTTCTTCTCACACTTCTACCGGGCGTACAAGGAGCGCATCGTGGCGCGCTACGCCGATCTGTACCCGCGCGGGCTGCCCAATATCCGGGATGACAACTTTTTCCTGCCAGAAGATGCCAGCGACTGGACAATGGGAGAGATCGGGAATTTAGCAAATGAAAGTCAGCCGATGCTAGGCTACTTCCACTATTTGCCGCCGCACGATCCCTACCTGACCCGCGCAGATTTCATCGACGACTTCCTCGACGATGGCTTTAAGCCGATGAAGAAACCCGATCACATCTTCTCTCGCGGGCGCACCTACAAAGAGCTGTCCCACACCCGGCGGATGTACGATGAATTCTGCCTGCTTGCGGACCATGAATTCGGGCGCATCTTTGAGTACCTGGAGGACAGCGGTGCATTGGAAAACTCGATCG
Organism: uncultured Chloroflexia bacterium; assembly: GCA_963722735.1. GTDB lineage: Bacteria > Chloroflexota > Anaerolineae > Anaerolineales > UBA11579 > UBA11579. The sequence goes on along the minus strand of CAVROH010000001.1, from coordinate 10,156 downwards.
TGGTGTTGACTTCCGACCACGGCGAGCTGTTCGAGCGCGGCATTGAGAAACATTACCACGAAACCCTGCACCAGCCGGTAATCCATGTGCCGCTGATGATCTTCACTCCCGGACAGACCACCCGCCGGGATGTAACCTCGGTCACCAGCGCGGTGGACCTGCTGCCCACCCTGCTGCATCTCAGCGGTCAGCCAATCCCGGACTGGATCGAGGGCAAAGTACTGCCAGTGTTCAGCGATTCAGAACCGGATCCCCACCAGGCAGTGTACGCCGTCGAAGCCAAGGAAAGCCCGCAGTACGGCGAGATCTACCCGGTCTCACTGATGATCGTGAAGGATGGATACAAGCTGACTTATTACGCCGGCTGGGACCGGATGAAAGGCGCTGACCCGCTCGTGGAGTTGTATGCGATCGAGGAAGACCCGGAGGAAATGCACAACCTGGCGGATGAACTGCCGGAGATCCGGGATGCGCTGCTGGCTGAGGTCTTGGAGAAGGCTGGGGAGTAGTCCATACAATAACCTCCTCCTCCGGCTTGCCGGCTTCTCTCCCAGAACTTCTACGAATTTTCATTCAAAAGGGAGGAGAAAAGCGATCTTTGCTGATGTTGCCTTTCCTGATCACTCATTACCTAAGCGCCTGATCACTGCTTTTCTGCAATCCCCCGCCCCGCCAGCCAACCAGTCGTCCAGCAGGCCTGGAAGTTGAACCCGCCGGTAACGCCGTCGATATCAAGTATCTCCCCTGCGAAGTGCAAACCAGGGGAGATTTTGCTTTCCATGGTGCGGAAATCGATCTCCTTGAGGCTGACTCCGCCGCAGGTGACAAATTCCTCTTTGAAGACCCCCTTACCGCTGATCTGGTATTCTCCGGCAACCAATTCCTTTGCCAGCGAGTGCAAACCTTTATCGGGGATCTCTGTCCAGGGCTGGTGCAGCGGGATACCGGCAGCCGTCACCAGACGCTGCCACAGACGGGCGGGCAGATCAGCGATAGGATGCCCCCCGATCTGCTGGCGGGGGGTGGAAATCTTATTCTGGCGCAGCAACTTGAAGGCGGAATCGTGGGTCTCGGCGGGAAGCCAGGAAACGGTGAGCGGGAGACGATAGCTGGCATCGGCGAGGGTACGCGCTCCCCAGGCGGAGAGCTTGAGCACGGCCGGGCCGCTGAGTCCCCAATGGGTGACGAGTAACGGGCCGGAGGATTCATTCGTTGGGGTTTTTCGGGAAGCGGGATCGAGAATAGAGAGGGCTGCATCCGGCACGCTGACCCCGGCCAACCCATCCAGGCGGGGATCCTTGATCTCGAAAGTGAACAACGAGGGCACCGGGGGAATGATGGTGTGCCCGAGGGAGTGAATCAAGCGGTAAGTTGGGTCGCTGCCCCCGCCGGCAGCGATCAGGAGATTCCGGGTTGTAAGCTCTGTGCCATCGAGAAGCGTAACCACATAGCCGGCATCTTCCCGAGAAATGGCGGTGACATTCGCCCGAGTGCGGATCTCGATCCCCTGGCGGTGGGCTTCGTCCAACAGGCAGTTGGCAATATCGGCGGAATCATCACTGACCGGGAAGATGCGCCCATCTGCTTCGGTCTTTAGCTTGACGCCGCGGGGCTCGAAGAACTCGACCGTGTCACCAGGCTGGAAACGGGAGAACGGGCCGCGCAACTCGCGTCCACCGCGGGGATAGAATCCGACCATCTCGGCAGGGTCGAAACAGGCGTGGGTCACATTGCAGCGCCCGCCCCCAGAGATGCGCACCTTGCGCAGCAGCTTGCTGCCCTTCTCGAGGATCAGGATGCGCAGATTGGAGGCCTCTTCAGCCGCGGAGATTGCACCAAAAAAACCAGCCGGTCCACCACCAATAACGATCAGGTCATACGCTGCTGCCTCACTCATCACGCACCTCAACGTCCACCGCCGACCAGGAGAAGTCGTTGCACTTACCCGCCGGGCAAGCGGAGAGAGCCACGATCAGATCCATCTCGGCGCGCAGTTCAAGGAAATCGCCGGGTTTGGCGCGCGGGCGGCTTGATCTCAATCCCCCCATCCGGTTGGATCTCGATATTCATGAAGATATTCAAGGGTATCCCGATCTGGTGAGGTTGGACGCCGTATTGAGCCAGCGAAGTGGATAGATTATCCAGGCAGTTGGGGTGCGGCTCATCCTCCGGATGAACGCCATACTGAAGTTCGTACATCTGGTAGCTGCACGGGGCATACAGCATGATTTGCGGCCCGGCGGGGTCTTCACAGCAGGGTGAACATCTCCCGGCTTTGGTTAGAGTAGAGAATATGCCCAGTAGTCAGGAACAGGGTCCCGTTGTAATCAGTGGTGTGACCGGAAGAAAGCGATTCGGTGGAGTCCCCAGCAGCAAACGAGACCAGATCGACCACCTGACCGCCATTGACTGTGGAGATACGCAGGATCTGGCCTGCCTGGACGGTGAAGGCGGTACCGGATTTTGGGGGAATGTGATATTTCTGGCTACTCCTCATTTTTCCTGTCTCTGGCAAAGTAAGCCGCCATACTCCCCAAACCACGCATAATCTTACGCCCCTTTCTGGCGGCATCAGTCTTGCCGGCACGGCGGAAACCATTGCGAACCCAGTCCTGGATCACCCGCCAACCGCGGAGGATCCGCCGCGGGCCAACCACGAGGATAACGATCGCAAAGATGAAGATGAATTCCATAACGCCGACGTAACCAAATCCTGAATCCATGTGAACTCCTGATTCTGCGCTAAGCATAGCGGCGCAGGATGCTGACCACCTGCCCGTGATAGCTGCGCCCGAAGAGGTTGAGGTGGTTGAGCAGATGATAGAGATTATACAACCCAAACCGCTCCTGGTACCCGGTTCCAGCGGGCGGACCTCGTTGTACGCTTCCCAGAATCCGCTGCCGGGGCTGCCAAAGAGGACCATCATCGCCAGGTCGGCCTCGGCCCAGCCGTAATAGGCCGCCGGATCAATGATCGCCGGGTGACCCTGCGAGTCAGCGATCTGGTTGCCGCTCCACAGGTCTCCGTGCAGCAGGGAAGCTGGCTGGGCAGGGACCAGATCGGGCAGCCGGGCAGCCAGGTCGGCAGCGAGGGATGCTTCCTGAGGGGAAAGCAGCCCGCGTTGGGTGGCCAGTTCCGCCTGGAAGGTGAAACGGTGCCGGGCATAGAACTCAAAGCCGTCCGCCGTCCAGGGGTTGGGCTGGGGAGTGGAACCAATGTAGTTATCGGCGTCAAAGCCGAATTGCTCGGCAGTGAAGTTGTGCAGGGCGGCCATCTGGTGTCCAAAATCCTGGGAGAAGCTGCGGGAGCGTCGGCGCGGGGGCCAGATCCTCGATCAGCAGGAAATCCGGGCCATGGAGATAGACCTGGGGGATGCGCGGCCCGCTCTCCGCCAGAGCCAGGGCTTGCAAGCCATCCGCCTCACGGGCAAACATATCTGCAGGGCAGGAGGAATTGGTCTTGAGGAAGAAGCGCACCCCGGTTTCGGTGACGAGCACAGCGCCGTTGTTGATACATCCCCCGCCGACCCGGTCCAGCCGGACAGCCCGACCCAATTTCTGCTCTGCGAGCCAATCCGCCACAGCAGCAGGGACAGCGGGTGTCGCCCGGCCGAGGATCATGCCTCGCCCTGCTGGATCGCTTCCAATAGTCCCTGGCAGGAGCGCTTGACAATGTCGAAGGTCACCTGGAAGCCGTCGATCCCGCCATAATAGGGGTCGGGCACGCTCATCGTGGCATCTCCTTCGGGGTCAAAGGTACGCATGGTGCGCAGTTTGGGGAGATCGTCCTCGGCGGCAAGCCGCTTGAGGATGGCGAGGTTCTCCATATCCATGGCAATCACCAGATCGTAGCGGTCATAGTCGGAGATCTGGAACTGGCGGGCGCTTCCGGTGTATTTGAACCCATTCCTGGCAGCCACCTTCCGCATGCGCGCATCCGGAGATTCACCGACATGGTAGGACGAGGTCCCCGAGGAGCGCACAAAGAACTGTCCATCTAATCCGGCTTGTTCGGCAAGGTGATTGAAGATATGCTCTGCCAGCGGGCTGCGGATGATATTCCCCTGGCAAACGAACATAATGCGGGTTGGCTGGCTCATTAGCGGCCTCCGGCGTCCATCACGGCCACCGCGGCGATATTGACAATATCGCGGACCTCGTCGCCGGTCTGGAGGACGTGCACCGGTGCGCCCATTCCCAGCAGGATCGGGCCGATCTTCTGGGCTTTGCCGAGTTTGTCCATCAGTTTATAAGCAATATTCGCCGATTCCAGTGACGGGAAGACCAGCACATTAGCATCGCGCACCTGGCTGAACGGATATCGCTGGTCAATGATCTCGGTAGACAGGGCGGTATCGGCCTGCATCTCACCATCCACAGCCAGGTCAGGGCGCAGCTCACGGACGATCTGGACAGCCTGCCTGACCTTGTGCGAGAGCGGGTGGGGTGTGCTGCCAAAGTTGGAGAAGGAAAGCATCGCCACCTGCGGTTCCACGCCCAGGCGGGTGGCAAAGTCCGCCGCCAGGATGGCAATCTCGGCCAGGTCTTGGGCGCCGGGATCGATATTGACGGTCGCATCGGTGAAGAAATAAACTTTATCGTCCACGATGATCAGGTAAACGCCGGCGGCCCGCTGCCTGCCTGGAGCGGTGTGATGGATCTGCAGCGCCGGGCGGATCACCTCGGGATATTCATAGGTCAGCCCGGAGATAAAAGCATCAGCATCGCCCTGCTTGACCATCATCGCGCCAAACACATTCGGGTCACGAAGTTGTTTACGCGCCCTGCCACGGGTAACGCCATACCGCTGTCGGAGCTGGTAATAAGCCTCGGCGAATTCTGGCAGGCAGTCACAATCCAGATGATCCAAAATCTGGGCATGACAAGCCACCCCCAATTCCTCTGCACGCTTCTCGATCACCTCCGGGCGGCCCAGCAGGATCGGTGCACCAATGCCTTCGAGAAAGATCTGCTCGGCGGCGCGGATGATCTTGTCCTCTTCTCCCTCAGCGAACACAATCCGCTGGCAGACTTTGACCGCTTTGGCCTGGTTGAGGATGTAATGGCGCACCTGCTGCCCTTTCCCCTGCCGAGAGCAAGCTGCTCCCGGTAAGCGGCGAGATCGATGGTGCGGCGAGCCACGCCAGTCTGCATGGCCGCTTCGGCGACAGCCGGAGCCTCCCAAAGCAGCACCCGCGGGTCCAGCGGTTTGGGGATGATGTACTCACGGCCGAATTTGAGCGTTTCTACCCCGTAGGCTCTGAGGACACTGTCCGCAACATCCTCTTTTGCCAGTGCGGCCAGCGCTTTGGCAGCAGCCAGTTTCATCTCCTCATTGATCGCGCTGGCCCGCACATCCAGCGCCCCGCGGAAGATAAAGGGGAAGCCAAGCACATTATTAACCTGGTTAGGGTAATCAGAGCGGCCAGTCGCCACGATCGCATCCGGACGGGCTTTCTTGGCAAGATCATAATCGATCTCCGGTGTCGGGATTTGCCATCGCAAAGATGATCGGGTCACGTGCCATCGTCTTGACCATCTCCGGCTTCAGCACACCGCCCACAGAAAGCCCGTAGAAGACATCCGCCCCGTCAATGACATCATCCAGCGTGCGGGCATCCGTCTGCCGGGCAAAGGGTTCCAGCCAGGGGTTCATGCCCTCCTCACGTCCTTTATAGACCACGCCGTGGATGTCGGAGAGAGTGATATTTTCCATCGGGACACCCAGCAGCACAGCCATTTTGGCACACGAGATCCCGGCAGCCCCGGCCCCGGAAACGACCAGCTTGATCTCGGTGATGTCCTTTCCCACAATCTCCAGGGCGTTCATCAGCCCGGCGGCGGTGATGATGGCGGTACCGTGCTGGTCATCGTGGAAAACAGGGATATCGAGCATCCCCTTGAGGGTCTCTTCGATGTAGAAACATTCGGGGGCTTTGATATCCTCCAGGTTGATGCCGCCAAAGGTGGGGGCAATCGCCCGCACCACTGGATGATCTCATCCGGGTCGTGGCTGTCCACCTCGATGTCAAAGACATCGATATCGGCAAATTTCTTGAAGAGCACACCTTTGCCTTCCATCACCGGCTTGGAGGCCAGCGCGCCGCGGTCTCCCAGACCCAGGATCGCAGTCCCGTTGGAGACCACCGCGACCAGGTTGCCGCGTGAGGTGTATTCAAATGCCATTTCGGGGTCCTTGGCGATCTCGAGGACCGGCTCGGCCACTCCAGGGGAGTAAGCCAGAGCGAGGTCTCTCTGGGTTTCCAACGGTTTGGTGGGTTGAACGGAGATCTTGCCCGGCTTGCCACCCAGGCGATGGTATTCAAGAGCATCTTTGCGCAAATTTGACATTTATAATCCTCCTGACAAAGTCCGTGAGGAGTTAACTATAATAGATTATCAGTAGACAGTAAACAGTAGGCAGCAGGCAGTTTTCATTCCAACTGTCCACCGCCTTACTACCTACTTCGAACTTACCTGATCTTCTGGCAGCCATGCACGTCGAATCGATTAAAATTGGCTAATCCAGATTGTAGAAAGGAACTATACAATGTCTGATGCCAAAAACAAAGCGCTTGATAACGCTTTGAAGGATATCACCAAACGGTATGGGGACGGCTCGATCATGCGGCTGGGGGAGGCGCACAGCTTACAGGTAGAAGCGATCCCCACCGGCTCGCTCTCACTGGATATCGCCCTGGGGGTTGGCGGGATTCCCCGCGGGCGGGTGACCGAGATCTACGGCCCGGAATCGTCCGGGAAGACCACCATCTGCCAGCACATTGTTGCCGAAGCGCAAAAACTGGGGGGTACCGCCGCCTTCATCGATATGGAACACGCCCTGGACCCGACCTATGCCAAAATCTGCGGTGTGGATGTGGACAACCTGCTGATCTCGCAGCCAGATATGGGCGAACAAGCCCTTGAGATCACTGAAACCCTGGTGCGCTCCGGCGCAGTGGATGTCGTCGTGATCGACTCCGTGGCCGCCCTGGTGCCCCGCTCCGAGCTGGAAGGCGATATGGGTGACGCCACCATGGGCGTGCAGGCCCGGCTGATGTCGCAGGCGATGCGCAAGCTCTCCGGAGTTATCAAACAGACCAATACCGCCGTGGTCTTCACCAACCAGCTGCGCCAGAAGATCGGCGTGATGTTTGGCAACCCGGAAACGACCACCGGCGGCCAGGCGCTGAAGTTCTACGCTTCCGTCCGCATGGATGTCCGGCGGATCCAGTCGATCAAATCCGGGTCGGACCTGATCGGCAACCGGACACGGGTGCGAGTAGTGAAGAATAAAGTCGCCCCACCATTTCGTACCGCAGAGTTTGATATAATGTATAATGAAGGTATCTCCAAAGTAGGAGACCTGCTAGACCTCGCCGTTGAATACCAGATCATTGATAAACGCGGCTCATTTTATAACTATGGCGAGACAAGGATCGGGCAAGGACGCGAAAACTCTAAAGAGTATTTGCGCCAGACCCCGGAACTGGCAGAACAGATCGAGAGTTCGATCCGGGAGCAGGTGATCCAGGTAGGCATTATGCCCCTGGATGAGTGACCGGCTCCACAGCCAGATGGCCGCTGGCAAGGCAGAACACACTGCGGCCGCGACTGATATGACAGAGATAATGAAATTTAGGTATTTACCTAAAACTGAAATAGGCAAAAACTACAAGGTCAACCGGCATGAACCGGACTATTAGAGACGATCTAAACAGACCGAAGATTACATAGTGATTTTTAAGAGCCTCTCGATTAAGAAGCTCGTTTGCCACAGGTAAATTCCGTTAGATTAACCATAATGCCCGCTTAGAATGGGCAGATCTCTCTCATCAGCCGTGACACCAGTGTGTGTTACGGATTTTTGTTTAACATTATGGCGAAGATCACCGGACTGAAAGTGCAAAAACGCAATAAAGACCGGGTAAACATGTACCTGGACGGTGAGTTTGCCTTCGGGCTTTCCCGGATCGTAGCAGCGTGGCTGCACACCGGGCAGGAACTCAGCGATGAAAAAATCGCCGAACTGCAAGCCCAGGACAATGTAGAAGTAGCCCTGCAGCGGGCGCTGAATTTCCTCAGCTACCGCGTACGGTCAGAAAAAGAAGTCAGACAGAACCTTAAGAAACACAAATATGACCAGGCGGTCATCGATGAGATCATTGAACGCCTGGTGCGCGGCAAGTTGGTGGATGATCAAAACTTTGCCGAGTTGTGGGTGGAAAACCGATCGGAATTCCGCCCCAGAGGCAGCCGGATGCTGCGCTCCGAACTGCGGCAAAAGGGCATCTCAGACCGTATGATCGAGGGTGCCCTGTCCGATCTGGATGAAACCAACCTGGCGCTGAAAGCCGCCCGCAAAAAATCCCGGCGTTACCGGGATCTGGAACAGGATGAGTTCCGCAAGAAACTCTACGGCTTTCTGGCGCGCCGCGGCTTCCACTACGGTGTGATCTCCGAAGTGGTGCCAATTATTTGGGAAGAAATTTCTTCCGACCCCGATTGAGCGGCAGTTCGGTCGCCCTCAACGGAATAACCTAGAAACTGAGAGGTAGAACCATGAACCCATTCGTAATCGCAGTCATTGCCGCCGTGGTTGGCATTGTGTTGGGATATTTTATCCGTCAAATATTGCTGACACAGGAGATCCGCCGGATGAAGCAAAGGCTAATCAGATCATCCACACGGCAGAAGAGAAGGCCAGGGTGATCGAACTTGAGGCTAAGAACAAAGCTGCCGATATCCGTGAATCTGCGGAGGAAGAGCTGGATCGCCGCCGCAAAGAATTGAGTAAAGAGGATGACCGCCTGCAACGCCGCCGCACGGAGCTGGATGACCGCACCGAGAAAATGGAAAAGCGTGAACAGCAGCTGAACAAACGACAGAGTACCATGGACCGGCGAGCCAATGAAATTGATGAACTTCATGAGCAGGAAATGGAAAAGCTGCAAACGATTTCGAATATGACCACCGACGAAGCCCAGACCCTGCTGCTGGCTGAGGTGGAGAAAGAAGCCCGCGGCGATATGGCCCGGGTGATGCGCCAGATCGAGGCCGAAGCACGTGAGGAGGGTGAGAAACGCGCCCGCAAGCTGATCTCTCTGGCAATCCAGCGTGTAGCCTCCGAGCATGTCTCCGAGATTACTACCTCGATGGTTTCCCTGACCTCGGATGATATGAAGGGACGGATCATCGGACGCAACGGGCGCAATATCCGCTCTTTTGAAGCCGCAGCAGGCGTGGATGTGATCGTGGATGACACCCCTGAAGCAGTCACGATCTCGTGCTTTGACCCGGTCCGCCGGGAAATTGCCCGCCGTACGCTGCAAAAACTGGTCAATGATGGACGCATCCACCCCGCCAGCATCGAAAAAACGCTGGAAAAATCCTCACGGGAAGTAGAAAAGATTATCGTGGAAGCAGGTGAGGAAGCCAGCTTTGAGGCCGGCGTACCCAGCCTGCATAAAGAAATCACCAAGACACTTGGGCGCTTGAAATTCCGCACCTCATACGGGCAGAACCAGTTGGACCACTCGATTGAGACCAGCAAGCTGTGTGCGGTGATCGCTTCGAATTAGGCGCAGATGTTGAGATCGCCAAGATGGGCGGCCTGCTGCATGACCTGGGCAAAGCCATGGACCACAACCTGGAAGGCACTCACGCCGGAATCGGGGCTGAGTTTGCCGCCCGCTACGGCGTACCCAAAGTAGTGGTGAATGCGATCGCCTCGCACCATCATGAGATCGAACAGGAATCGGTGGAAGCGGTGATCGTGGAAGCCGCGGATGCAATCTCTGGCGCTCGCCCCGGCGCCCGCCGTGAAAGCCTGGATCAGTATCTCAAACGGGTCCGCAGCCTGGAAGAGATTGCCAATGCTTACAAAGGCGTCACCCAGAGCTATGCCCTGCAAGCCGGCCGTGAGGTACGCATCATCGTGCGCCCCGAAGAAGTGGATGACCTTTCCGCCACCCGGATGGCTCGTGATATCGCCAAGCAGATCGAAGAGACCATGCAGTACCCCGGCCAGATCAAGGTGACGGTGCTGCGTGAGACCCGGGCAGTAGATTTTGCCAAGTAATTTTCAGTAGACAGTTACAGGCGGCCAATTGGCCGCCTGCTTTTATCTCACGGATGAACTTGTTTACTACCTGCT